>NZ_JCAUAO010000004.1:0-522335 GCF_059691995.1 Paenibacillus sp. J22P169
TGTGTAGGCAAATCCGCACATCGTAAGGCTGGGCTGTGATGGGGAGGGAAATTTAAGTACCGAAGGTCATGAGTTCACACTGCCAAGAAAAGCTTCTAGCCAGGCGAAGGTGCCCGTACCGCAAACCGACACAGGTGGGTGAGAAGAGAATTCTAAGGCGCGCGGAAGAACTCTCGTTAAGGAACTCGGCAAAATGACCCCGTAACTTCGGGAGAAGGGGTGCCTCGGTAGGGTGAATAGCCCGAGGGGGCCGCAGTGAAAAGGCCCAAGCGACTGTTTAGCAAAAACACAGGTCTGTGCGAAGCCGCAAGGCGAAGTATACGGGCTGACGCCTGCCCGGTGCTGGAAGGTTAAGAGGAGTGGTTAGGGGCAACCCGAAGCTATGAATTGAAGCCCCAGTAAACGGCGGCCGTAACTATAACGGTCCTAAGGTAGCGAAATTCCTTGTCAGGTAAATTCTGACCCGCACGAATGGCGTAACGACTTGGGCGCTGTCTCAACGAGAGATCCGGTGAAATTTTAATACCTGTGAAGATGCAGGTTACCCGCGACAAGACGGAAAGACCCCATGGAGCTTTACTGCAGCTTGATATTGGACTTTGGTACGATCTGTACAGGATAGGTGGGAGCCTTTGAAGCCTGAGCGCCAGCTTGGGTGGAGGCATCGTTGGGATACCACCCTGATCGTATCGGAGTTCTAACCTGGTACCGTGATCCGGTATGGGGACAGTGTCAGGTGGGCAGTTTGACTGGGGCGGTCGCCTCCTAAAATGTAACGGAGGCGTTTAAAGGTTCCCTCAGAATGGTTGGAAATCATTCGCAGAGTGCAAAGGCATAAGGGAGCTTGACTGCGAGACCTACAAGTCGAGCAGGGACGAAAGTCGGACTTAGTGATCCGGTGGTACCGAATGGAAGGGCCATCGCTCAACGGATAAAAGCTACCCTGGGGATAACAGGCTTATCTCCCCCAAGAGTCCACATCGACGGGGAGGTTTGGCACCTCGATGTCGGCTCATCGCATCCTGGGGCTGAAGTAGGTCCCAAGGGTTGGGCTGTTCGCCCATTAAAGCGGTACGCGAGCTGGGTTCAGAACGTCGTGAGACAGTTCGGTCCCTATCTGTCGCGGGCGTAGGAAATTTGAGAGGAGCTGTCCTTAGTACGAGAGGACCGGGATGGACGTACCGCTGGTGTACCAGTTGTCTCGCCAGAGGCATCGCTGGGTAGCTATGTACGGAGGGGATAAGCGCTGAAAGCATCTAAGCGCGAAGCCCCCCTCAAGATGAGATTTCCCAGTATGTAAGACCCCTTGTAGACGACGAGGTTGATAGGTTCGAGGTGGAAGTGCGGTAACGTATGCAGCTGACGAATACTAATCGGTCGAGGGCTTAACCAAAATAATCCCAACCAAGTGAAGATAAGCTTTGTAGCGAATTCCGAATACTTGATTGGGGCCCAGAAAACCTAAGCAATTCTAACTTTACGTGAAGTTTCGTATCTAGTTTTCAAGGCGCAAACAAAACGCTTTGACTGTTTGGTGATGATGGCGGAAGGGATCCACGCGTTCCCATCTCGAACACGACCGTTAAGCCTTCCAGCGTCGATGGTACTTGAACCGCAGGGTTCTGGGAGAGTAGAACGTTGCCAAGCAGTACCCACTTGTGGGTACTTTTTTTTGCCGGTTTTAAAGAACACTTTGGGGCCATAGCTCAGCTGGGAGAGCGCCTGCCTTGCAAGCAGGAGGTCAGCGGTTCGATCCCGCTTGGCTCCACCATTGTTCCCTGATAGCTCAGTTGGTAGAGCACTCGACTGTTAATCGAGTTGTCACAGGTTCGAGTCCTGTTCGGGGAGCCATTGTTTTCTAGGCCCGTTGGTCAAGTGGTTAAGACACCTCCCTTTCACGGAGGTAACAGGGGTTCGAGTCCCCTACGGGTCACCACCAATTTTCAAATCCCATGGAGGCTTAGCTCAGCTGGGAGAGCATCTGCCTTACAAGCAGAGGGTCGGCGGTTCGATCCCGTCAGCCTCCACCATTTTATGGGTAGGGAAAGAGATTTCGGCGCTATAGCCAAGTGGTAAGGCAGAGCTCTGCAAAAGCTTTACCCCCAGTTCGAATCTGGGTAGCGCCTTTATATATAAGCCGGAGTGGCGGAATCGGCAGACGCACAGGACTTAAAATCCTGCGGTAGGTGACTACCGTACCAGTTCAAGTCTGGTCTTCGGCATGTTTTAATTAGCAGTATGCGCCCTTAGCTCAGCTGGATAGAGTATTTGACTACGAATCAAAAGGTCGGGAGTTCGAATCTCTCAGGGCGCGCCATCATTATTTCAATTGCGCGGGCGTAGTTTAATGGTAGAACTTCAGCCTTCCAAGCTGATCGCGCGGGTTCGATTCCCGCCGCCCGCTTACAAAAAAAGGACCACCTTCGGGTGGTCTTTTTCTTTGTATAGGTAGGGAAGAGAGCCCGCAGAGGGGTTCGACCGTCCGTGAACACTTCGATGAATAGGCTGGTTAGGACGAGCGTCCAAATATACCACTAGTTGCTTCCGTAGGAAGCCTTAAAATCCGAATTTGGAGGATTCCCGCCGCCCGCTTACAAAAAAAAGGACCACCTTCGGGTGGTCTTTTTTTATCGTTGTATGTAGAGGGCAAACATTTCAATACCTTGATTTCATTTGTTATACTAATAATTAGTAGGTACGGCGTGTAACGGAGGGATATCATGCAAAAAGGAGAAAGAACTCGAAAGCATATCATCGCTCAAGCAGCGGAGCTTTTTAACCAGAAAGGGTATGCAGGTTCATCCTTGTCTGATATTACGGAGCTAACAGGCATTAAGAAAGGCGGTATTTATCGCCATTTTGCCAGTAAGGACGAAATTGCTCTGGAAGCTTATGACTATGCAGGCAGCGTAGTGGGCGGGAAAATTAACGATGCCATTGGTGAGCAAGAGACCGCTATTGGCAAGCTGCTAGCTTTTTTACATGTGTATGAAAATGTGGTTGATACGCCGCCATTTATCGGGGGATGCCCGCTGCTTAACTTAGCTACCGAGAGCGATGATAGTCATCCTATCTTACGAGAACGAGCTCAGCGTGGGATGAAGGGGACGTTGCACAACATGAAAGCGATTATTTCCGAAGGTGTTCAAAATGGCGAATTCAAAGCTGATCTCGATGTGGATGCTTTAGCAACCTTTACGCTTTCTATCATGGAAGGCGGCATTATGATGAGCAAGCTGGAAGGCGACAATCGACACATTCGTATGAATATTGAGAGTCTTTCCCTGTATCTAAAAGAAGTTTGCATGAGCTGAAAGAAAGATGAATGGGGATGAAGGAATGGCGCGGCAGCGATATAGCAATTTGGATCCAAATGCGAAAACGAAAACGTGGAAAGAAGTACGCCGCTGGCAGAAGGAGCGGAAAGGTAAGGTAAAAGATGTATCCTACCGGATCGGACAAGCGGAGCACAAGCAGCAGGAGTTGCTGAGAAATAATCAGCATGAAGTTACGATCACTTGGATCGGGCATGCAACCTTTTTGCTGCAAATAGGTGGTATGACGATTGTGACTGACCCCGTCTGGGCCACTCGAATGGGCTTCACTCAGAGGCTCGAAGCACCAGGTTTATCAATAGAAGAGCTCCCGCCAGTCGATGTTATCTTGCTGTCACATGCACATTATGATCACTTGCATGTGGGTTCGTTGAAAAAGCTGAGAGGTACGCCATTCGTGCTTGTTCCCGAAGGACTTGCCTCCAAGGTGCGGAAGCTGGGGTTCAGCACTGTTTATGAATTGCCATGGTGGGGAAGTCAAACCATCGGCCAGCTAGAGTTTCATTTCGTTCCTGCACAGCATTGGACAAGACGTACGCTAACCGATACGAATACCTCGCTATGGGGCGGATGGGTGATTAAGCAGGCTGCAGCGTCTAACCCAGTAGGAGAAAAGGAAAACGATACGATTTACTTCGCTGGCGATAGTGGTTATTTCGAGGGTTTCCGAGAGATCGGAGCGAGATTTCCTGGCATTCGCTACGCGTTGATGCCGATTGGCGCCTACGAGCCGGAGTGGTTTATGGGGATGCAGCACGTTTCCCCGGAGGAAGCGGTGCAGGCTTTCCTGGATGTCGGAGCGAAGCAGTTCATTCCGATGCATTATGGAGCATTCCGACTTGCCGATGATACGCCGAAAGAGGCGTTAGACCGTTTGCTGGCGGATTGGCAGCGGAGAGGGCTTGATCGAAGCCTGCTGCGTTTGTTGAAGCACGGGGAAACCTTGATAGCGGAGCGGACAGAGGAATAGAGTGTGAAATAGAGGTGCTTGATTTCTTGGATGGGATCCAGAAATTAAGCACCTCTATGTGTTTGATAGGGTACATTTAGCTGCGAGTAAATGCCGCTGTCACTTTCGTTTTGTTCCACATGACTTCGATGAGATAATCCCCTACAGGCAAATTCATAAAAGTCTTCGAATCCGTATAAGATTGCCCCGGCTCCAAGTCCAAATAATCCTTGATCGCAACGGCGCCTTGTTCGAATACCGTATGGTCTTTCAAAAGGGTATACTTTGCTCCGCCAATGACAGTGATCATTTCTTTAGACTGATTTGTGAACGTATAGGTTACTTTTGTCTCCTTGTCTCCGTTGCCTACCGTCGCAGAGCCAAGCATCGCTGTGACGATTTCTTCTTTTGGAGATGAAACCACTGACTTTGTTGAGCTTTCTGGTACAACCTCGGTCTTTGAGCATCCAGTTAGGAGCAGCGCAGCGCTTAGTGCACCAAGTAAGGCGTAGTGCGTTATTTTCATCCGTCGACCACCTTATCCAATAGATTCTGTATGACAAGACTGACGGAAAGTTTTTCATATAAGTTGCATGAGTGAGTGACGGAAGTTTGTATAGGACCCCTTGAAGGGAGCTCTATATAGTTTTATTTTAATAGAGAGTGACAAAAATTAAAAAATGTCATTTGATATTTGTCATTTATGTATTATAATAAAGTTAAAAGGTAGGCGGCGGACAAAACAGCCGGTTAATTCAACTCACTCGAAAGGTGGACTAGGAAATGGAACGTAAATTAGAAGGTAAAGTAGCTTTGGTAACGGGTGCATCCAGAGGCATCGGTCAGAAGATCGCGGAAGAGTTGGCGCTGCACGGGGCTAAGGTTGTTGTGAATTACGCAAGCAGTCCGGGCAAGGCGGAGGAGGTCGTTAACGGTATTAAGCAACAAGGCGGGGAAGCTGTCGCGATTCAAGCGGATATTAGCCAAGTGGCGCAAGTTGAGCTTTTGTTCCAGAAGACGTTGGAGGCGTATGGGCAGGTTGATATTTTGGTCAATAATGCGGGAATCATGATTACGAAACCGATACTCTCCATTACAGAAGAGGATTTCGATAAGCAGTTCAATATTAATGTGAAAGGGACGTTCTTTGCGATTCAACAAGCGGCGCTGCATATGAAGGAGAATGGTCGGATCATCAATTTCTCTACTTCGGTTAATGGGCAAATGTTCCCTGGATACAGCTCATATGCAGGTACGAAAGGCGCTGTTGAGCAGTTCACACGTCAGCTAGCCAAAGAATTAGGACACAAGGGCATTACGATTAATGCCGTTGCACCGGGACCGGTGAATACCGAATTGTTCACAGTGGGGAAATCAGAGGAACAAATCAAAGCCGTTGCAAATATGAATTCGTTCGGCCGTTTGGGTGAAGCGGAGGATATTTCGCGGGTTGTACTTTTCTTAGCGAGTGAGGAATCACAGTGGGTAACGGGACAAACACTTCGAGTGAATGGCGGTTTTGTGTAAAATGACGAAGAATGAGTTGCCACTATCGAAAGATGAGATTTTGGACGCAGCTGAGCAAGTACTGCGGCGGTATGGACCTGACAAAACATCTGTTGTGGACATTGCCAAGGTGCTGCAAGTGAGTCATGGGACATTGTATCGGCATTTTGAAAGCAAAGCCGCGCTAAGGGAGGCCGTGACATCGCGTTGGTTGCATATGAGCATCGCTGTTCCTTTGGAGGCTATTGCGAGTGAGACGGGCGGTAGCGCCGTTGAGCGGTTGCGATTGTGGTTAGAGACATTGATTCAAACCAAACGAAAATTCGCCGCCGAGGATACTGAAATGTTCTCTATGTATGCCAATGTTACGGTTATTGAAGTTGAAATGATTAGCACCCATATGTATCGCTTAATAAAGCAGCTAGTACAGATCCTTAAGCAGGGGATGGCGAGCAAAGAGTTGAAGCAAGGTGACTCGGAATCGCTTGCTAGAGCCATTTTCATAGCTACCTCACGTTTCCATCATCCATCGCATGCCGGGGAATGGGGAATGCGGAGTGATGAGGACTTCGAGAGTGTATGGCAGTTATTGCTAGGGGGGTTAACATGATCAAACCCAAACGATTAAAGTCGGGATCCAAAGTAGCCATTATCTCACCTTCCAGTGGATTACCGTATTTGTTCCCGGATATTTACGAGCTAGGCCTGAAGCAGCTTAAAGAGGTATTTGGTTGGGAAGTTGTTGAAATGCCAACAGCTAGGATGTCACCGGAAGAGTTGTATAAGTATCCGCAACTGCGTGCTCAGGACATTAACCATTGTTTCGAAAATGAAGAGATAGCTGGGATCATCACTTCAATTGGTGGCTATGAATCGGTGAGGATTCTACCTTTTTTGAATAAGGAAGTGATGATTAATAACCCTAAATTTATTATGGGCTTTTCGGATGCGACGACATTCTTAACGTACTTAAATAATTTGGGGATGGTAACGTTCTATGGGCCCTCTGTTATGGCAGGAATCGCGCAGTTAAGAAATCTACCTGAAGCCTATACGGAGCATCTCAAAGCGATATTGTTTGAAGAGCAGTTCCCTTATCGCTATGCGCCATATCAAGCATGGACGAATGGCTATAAAGACTGGAGCCAGTTAGAGACCCTAGGCGAGTGTCAGCCGTTTATGGCGAACGAGAATGGATGGACGTTTATACAGGGCGAAGCGATTGAACAGGGGTATTTGTGGGGCGGATGTATTGAAGTTCTAGAGTTTATGAAATCGACGATCTATTGGCCGAAGGATGATTTCTGGCAGGATAAGATCTTATTTTTCGAAACATCGGAAGAGAAACCCTCCCCTATGCAAGTGGGATACATGCTGCGGAATTATGGGATGCAGGGTATCTTTTCACGTGTTAGAGGCGTCATATTAGGTAGGGCGAAGGATTATAGCGCAGCTGAGAATCAAGAGCTTAGAGAGATCCTGGTGAATATTATTGCAAAAGAGTTTGGGGCTGGTCATGTGCCGATTGTTGTTGACTTTGACTTTGGGCATACGGATCCGAAATTGATCCTGCCTCTCGGTGGGCGAGTGGAGTTAAATCCGAGGACGAATGACGTTATTTTGTTGGAGAGTCCTTTTGAATGATTGAAAAGTAGGAGGATTTTCATAAGTGAGTAAAGTTGAATGTGGCATCTACACAATGTGTTTAGTCCAAGATGGGAACAAGGTGCTTCTAATAAACCGTCCAGCGACTAAAGGGTTTCCAGGATTCCTAGGTCCAGGCGGTAAGGTGGATTTGGCGGAGAGTTTCACGGAGGGAACCGTCCGAGAAGTGTGGGAAGAAACGGGACTCTTAGTGAAACCCGAAGACCTGATCTATAAGGGGGTCGATGAATATTTAGTTCCCGAAAAGAATTATAGATATATGGTATTTAATTATCTTACTCGGACATTTTCCGGGGAGCTGTTGTCCAATCCACCTGAAGGAGAATTAGCTTGGGTTGATATAGACGAGGCTTTGCAGTTGCCCATGCAAGAATGGTTTAAACGTAGGTTTCCTTTATTCTTTGAGTCGGGAACTTTTGAGATTTCGGTTGTGTGGGATGAGAGTAATCAATGTATAATTGAGGAAAAGGTTAGGAAATTGGGTTGATACAAGTATCTTAAAAACAACATGAGAGGGTAGCAGATTAATATGAGTGAAACGGTAAGTTTGAGTCTTGGAGGTTCGTACGTTGTGGCACCAGACAACCCTAGAAAGACTAAGAATCGTGGTCGAAAATGTATGATTCTTTCTTTCGAGCTTAACAACGAGGAACTAGACATTAGGGTTATCTATCTCGATACGAGTAGAGAAGTATTGCTTAAGTTCAGTGATTTGAAGCCAATTAAGAGTGATTCAAATTGATCGGAGGTATTCTCATGGCTTCCCCAATTGTAGTCGTTGCGTACGATCCGGAATGGGTTCTGATTTTCGAGAATATAAGAGACTTCGTACTTCCCGCTTTAAGCGATCTAGTGATCGGAATTGAACATGTCGGAAGTACCTCTGTTCCGGGTTTAGCAGCGAAGCCGATTGTCGATGTGGACGTGGTGGTTGCTAACCAAGAGGATGTGCGAATAGCTGTTCAAAGGCTCACTGCGTTAGGATACGTACATGAAGGTGATTTAGGAATTAGGGGGCGAGAGGCTTTTATTCCTCCCAAAAGCATGATTTGGCATCATCTTTACATAGTAGCTGTGGATAACTTGGAATTAAAACGGCATATCCTTTTTCGTGATTATTTGAAAAGCCATCCAGAGGATGCTAAACAATATGGGAATTTAAAGCTAGAGCTTGCTCGGCGATTCCAAGATGATCGGTCAGCTTATTCCGATGGCAAACGAGAGTTTGTAACAGGGATACTGCAACGTGCGGGATGGAACGGATAGGGAGGGGCGGCCAGTGAGAATACAGTGGTTTCTTTTTGTGATCATCATGGTCATCATTCTAATAGGTGTAGGGTGTGGAAAAGGCGAGGCTTCAGGCAAACCTAAGCTTTCAGCAAAGCAATTAGAAGAATTTTATCCAGGCGACATGTCAAACGTTGATCATATTGAGATTAGAAGCGGTTCAACGGGAGCGCTAAAAATAATTAATGATAAACAAGTAGCGCAAAATTGGCTCGCTAAAGTTCGTCGCATGAAGCTTACGCCAGACCCGAATCAAGAAGGTAGAGTAGGTTATTTATTCTATGTTGATCTATTTGAAGGTCAAGAAAAGAAACTGCGATTTCTCCCTAATGAGATTGCAGGAAATTATTATGTGTACTCGGAGGAATTGGCGAAGGAAATTAGCGAGCTTTTTCAATCCAAGTAGCCTCTGCCGATTTCGGCGAGTCCTGCAGTGATGAAAATTAAGGTAGCTAGTATCAAATGAGATGCCTCCTACTTAAACTTTTGTATAGATCTAAAATTAATTATATTTATAAAAGTATAGATGGTTCAGGAGCTACTTGAAAGTAGCTTTTTTGCATTTTCTTTCCCCAGCATCGTTTCCGATGGCAACTTTCCGTCAGTGCTCTACGTCAAATGGATATGGGAAATATTATAAAATTGAACAAGGATTGGTGTATGCGATGGTCAGAATAGTTGGTTTTGGATTTCTTTTATCCGTCATGCTGCTACTGAACGCGTGTGAAGATAATACCCAGGATTCTGCCGTATCTGTATCACCACCACAAGGCTCCCCAGAGGCTTCACCATGGATAACGACGGCCCCTGCTGCCTCCGTCACACCTGTGAGCTATGCATTCAGCCCAAGCGCAGGTCGCGATGTTCCGCATGTTTTAGTATGGGCACGGGAGTATGCATCTCGATTGCTCCTCCCGGAGGGGGAAAGTTCGGTGGAGTTAGTATTTACGGAAGAGATGCTGAAGAACTTGCCGACAACGAATGAGGGTGTGCCTTTAGCAGCCCAATGGATCGACGCTAAACATCTGTTGATCCAGCTGGACAATATGCGGGCAGGAGAACATGGGACGAAAGAGCTGTATGTGCGAATGGATAACTTAAGGGACGTAAGCGGTAATCGTTTGGGAGAGGGTCGTGAGAGTCTGTTGGTTCAATTAGTACCCAAACAGGCATGGCGCTATGTCCATTCAGGCGAGTTGGCTGGGGACGGTCTGAGGGATCACTTCTACGACCAATTGGTTTTATCTGACGATAAACAAAGCTATATCGGGATTGTTCGCCTTGGCGGGGCCATGGGGGATGGGGACGGAACCAGCTACGCTTTTATTTTGGAGCAAAAAGGGAAGGTCCCTGTTGTCATTGAGGATGTGTTCTATTCCACGATAGAGCCAGATCAACAGCCCATCCAATGGATGGATGACAAAACCCTCATATATGCGTCTTACTATGGCGTTTATGCCTATGATATTGAGAAATGTGAGAAGCGCATTCTTCATGAGGCTGATCCTCAAGAAGCTCATAATATCAATTACGCTTCGTATGATACGACGAGAGGATTGCTTCATCTTTTAACCTATGAGAACCGACATGAGACGAGTGTATTGGAAAGACTCACTTACTCATCAGGAGACCCCGTACCCCAAAGAACACAAGGTTACACAACAACTGTTCAGGTAGCCAAATACTCCGCATTGGATATGACGATTACCCCAACGCCGGATGGGACGTATTGGACACGAATACAAGATGACGTTCCCTACACGGATTTTGTAAGCAATTCAGGAGCAAATTTTACCGCCAAAGGGATTGCTCGGCTCGTCACGAAGCAAGGCGTCTACTTACAGCAGTTTGAAAAAGGGGAATTTCAGCTGCAAGCCTCAGGGTGGACATTATGGCAACCTGGCCAAACCGCCAAAGGTATCGCTTCGCTACCAGAGGACAGCTTTATCTTTGCTAGCGGAATGGATTTATTTTCAAGGCAGGGTGATAGGTATGTGATCTATGATCTTCCACGCAATAAATGGGTAACATGGCAGGCGCCACATGGGGAGAAAACTGCTGAGCCTGTTCGAGGTAAAGATGGATTGTACCGCGCCAGTGTGGAACCAATCGTGAAACAATGAACGAGGGGGAATCGTCACTGTTTAATCGACTGTATCGTACGCTGTTAGGCATCATCATCATGAGCGGACTCACCTTTATTATGTATCTGATAGTGGAATCCTTTATTTTCGAGAGAGAACGCGGAATTCGGGTGAATATCTCCCAGTTGAACGAGCACGACTATGGCGAGCACTGGCAAGAGATTGCAACCAAGCTGGAAATAGATGCACAAGCGAAGCTGGAAGATTTGCATCTGTTTTATAATCAGCAGGGGGAAGTTCAAAAGCTATCGTACGAAGTTGTCGGGCGTAGCAAGGATGATTTCATTTATTATTATGTTGATTATGACCTTGCAGCTAGTAAAGCGATTGTCAAAAAGCAAAAGATTGGGACGTCATGGTTGCAGTATGACCGTTCGATTGCAGTAAAGTATTTTTTTGAGCGATTGGACGAAATAGATTTGCTGGTAATAAGACCTAACAATAACGATCCGATACGCCAAATGAGGGTTCATGTGAGTGGAACTCGTGTTAATTATGCTATGAAAGACACGAAGAAATACCGCATAGACAAGGATCAGATTCAAGAAATCTCTGACGCACAGCTTCCCGTTGAAGGGTATTGGTTATCTGTATGCGGCATGTCGGAGGAGGGGGCACCAGAGTTCATTTCGTCTTGTGAGGATCGGATTGATTATATCTTGGATGCTCGTACGAGCGATAATAAGTAAAAGTAGGCTGCCGATACAATGGAATCGGCAGCCTTTTTTATCTAAAAGCAAGGATGAATATTGCATACATATTTTATTTCCTTCACAATTTGGACATAATATCCAGAAAAGGGTGTTATTATTTACTTCGGTGAGAAAGAGTCGTGTTCGACGAATTGTCATTTGAAAATTTGACACTTTTGTGTAATGAAGCGCAGTTAGGACAACTATTGGTTGTTAGATTTGGATTAACTTTCATAAAGTATGTTATCATGAGACTACAAGAAGAAAATGCGAAAAGGTAAGTATATACTTGGAGGTAATTACCATTAATACCGATACTCTGAATGATGCAATGACGATGTTGAAGCAAACGAGCCGAACCTTTTATATACCGATCAGCAACTTGGACTTCGGATTAAAAGAGGCTGTAACATCTGCCTACTTATGTATGCGGGCCATCGATGAAATCGAGGATCATGAGGAACTCGCTGATCCATTGAAAATAGAGCTTTTGTCTGGGGTATATGAAGCTTTTCAAACCTCAGATATTATTGGATCCCTACAGAATTTGCTAGCGCCTCATAAGGAGGTTTTGCCGGAAGTTTCGCTGCGGCTGGATGAGTGGTTGCTTCTGTGTCCGCCATCGGCAACGCCAATCATTAAGCAGTACATTGCCAAAATGTCACTGGAGATGTCCGAATGGGTCCAAAATGGTTGGAACATTCATACAGAAGAAGATTTGGACCGCTATACGTATAGCGTGGCTGGGATGGTTGGCGAGATGCTGTCCGAGCTGTGGCTATGGCATGATGGGACGCAGTCTGATCGCGATAAGGCCATTGCCTTTGGAAGAGGACTTCAGGCGGTTAATATTCTCCGCAATAAATTGGAGGATGCGAATCGCGGCGTGAATTTCTTCCCGGATGGTTGGGGATTCAAGGAGATGCAGCAATACACGCGTCGCAATTTGCAACTGGCGGATGCATATATCGCAGATCTGAAGCAGGGTCCAGCGTTGAAATTTTGCAAGGTCCCATTAGCTCTAGCGCATGCTACGGTTAATCTACTAGCTGCTGGCGGCAACAAGCTGACGCGAGATGCGGTTCTGAAAATTGTGAGTAAAGTGACGTAAGTAATTGATTTACATAGAGAGATTTGAAGAGAAGTCTGCAGCGGTGCTGTGGGCTTCTTTTTTGTTTACATTGGGGGATGAGGGGGAAATAGGACGAAATAGGACGAAATAGGACGAAATAGGGAAAAGGCTGCCCTTAAGCAGACGAATCTACTTGGGACAGCCTTGAGGCTCACTTCATTTTGGATAGATGCTTACAATGCCCGCTTAATCACCTTCCGATAATGCTGAACGGACAGCACCCCGAACACGGAGTAGAGTGCCGTGTACAGCCCCATAACGATCATCATCGGAGTCCACAGCTCGGTTCCGAAGAAGAACCATCCTGACTGGATTGCGAAGTAGCTGTGAGACAACCCGACAATTAAGGGGATACCGAAATTAAAAAGCTGTTTAACCTGAATTCCCTTTATTAGATCACTTTGGGTAAAACCGAGTTTTCGTAGAATGGTATACGATGATTTCTCATCTTCGCTCTCATCCATTTGCTTGAAATACAGAATGCAGCCTGAAGTGATCAGGAAGGTGAGTCCTAGGAACCCGACGATGAACATCGTCAATCCCATGCGATTTTTTGCTTCACTAGCCATATCTTGGCGAGAATCACGGGAAGCGCGCTCATCCCATTGGATTTCGTGAAAAAGTTGATTGGCTTTCTCGAGTTCCTTCCCATCCACGATATCAATACCGAAATATAGCGATGATGTTCCTTGAATACGAGGATCGAGATCTTGCTTTAAACGCTGAAAGACCGACTCGTCTACGACGGCCACAGGCAGGCTGCTCATCGAGAAGCGCCGAGAAATGAGGGATCGTTCCTCGATGCCGGTATACGTTAGCGGGAAGGTGTTATTTAGGGTGATTAGCCCGGCTTGGCTGTTCGTTTTGAACTGTAGAAATTTTTGCATTTCATCGTTAGCTCCGGTAAAAAAGGTTTGGTCCTCAGTTAAATCGATGCCTGCAGCGGTATCGCTAATAGCGGCCATCCGATTGACATCTTGTCCTATATATAGTTCATTTTTCGTTTCCATGACTTGGCTAAGATCAGCCTTGATTTGAATAACCTCAATAGTTGTATCACGGTGTTTAATGCCATCCTTATCTAAGGCTTGCGTAAAACTCTCCGCATAGTGACGTTCTGTCACTGAGAAGTGTGCAGGCAAGTTCCTTTCGGCTGTCTTTTCAACCGAATAGTACGTTATATAGCTCAAGGAAAGCAATCCAATGGCTAAGGCGGATACCGTCGTGATCACCATCAAAAGCAAGGCGTTGGATTTCATCCGATACATGATGGAAGCGAGGGAAAGTACCTCTTGTACTTTTAAATAGCCATTTTTCCTCTTTCGGATCACATTTAAAATTAAGCGGACAGACCCTTTATAGAACAGATAAGTACCTAAGATCACAGAAGTAAGAATGAAAAGCATGCCGCTCAATAATTCAGGTGCTGTCGAAATGCTGCCTGAAAACAACCTAGAGGATACATAGTAGCCTAATAAAACGAGACAAAGCCCAATAAATCCAAGGGTCGCTTCCGTCTTCGACATTTGCTTCACTTTGGCTTCAGTGGAGGTTGCGACATGGAACAATGAAAGAATCGTCTGCCTTTGAATAAACAAATAATTGACCAGTAGGATTAATAAGTAGACGGCACTGAAAACAACAATAGTTTGGATAAACGCTTGTACCGAAAAGTGGAGCGTTGCATTAGCCTTAACCCCTGTAATTTGCAATAAGACCATGAGAATGAGCTTAGACACGGAGAATCCGATAAACGTCCCAACGACTAGCGAACCGAAGTATAGGATGAAATTTTCGGTACTCAGGATGCGAAAGATTTTCCCCTTCGTCATGCCGATGAGTTGCAGAAGACCGATTTCTTTACTGCGTCTTTTCACGAAAATGTTATTCGCATATAAATTGAAGATAGCAACAATGGCGATAAGCAGGATCGATGCAGACTTCAGCGCAGCGGCCCCTTTAATAGTCCCCTTGGTCGCGTCTAAAGCGGGATCAAACTGTAACGTGACAAAAGCGAAATAGAGCGCAACACTAAACATTAAGGCAAACACATACAAGTAGTAGTGTTTGATATTGGCCTTCAGGTTTTGGAGGATGAGCTGATTAATACTCATATTGCACACCGCCAAGGACGCCTTGGGTCTTCATAATGTCTTGAAAGAAGGCTTGTCTCGTTTCTTGCCCTTTATAGATTTGGGAGTAAATCTGTCCGTCTTTGATGAAGATTACTCTACTGCTGTAGCTGGCGGCAACCGGGTCATGCGTGACCATCACAATGCTCGCTTGGCGACTAACATTCATTTCACTGAGCTTATTAAGCAAATCAGATGCAGATTTGGAATCGAGTGCACCCGTTGGTTCATCCGCGAAAATAATATCAGGATCATGAATAAACGCTCGAGCAGCGGACGTTCGCTGTTTCTGCCCACCGGATATTTCATTCGGATATTTATCCTTCAACTCATAAATGCCGAGCTCTGTCGCAAGATCATGAAACCTCTGATTAGCTTCTATCTTGGACATTTTCGTAATCGATAATGGAAGCAGGATATTTTCTTTCACAGTCAGTGTATCCAACAAATTATAATCCTGAAAAATAAACCCTAGATGATGCTTCCGAAACTCAGCCAATTGCTTTTCCTTCATGCTCGTCGTTTCTGCCTTGTTAATCTGAATGGAACCATGACTCACTTTGTCGATGGAAGAGAGCACGTTGAGCAGCGTCGTTTTCCCAGAGCCGGAAGGGCCCATGATGCTGACGAATTCCCCTTTTTCGATAGATATATCTAGACCTCTAAGCACTTCTTGTTTGTTATGTTTATTGCCGAAGCTTTTATGAATTTTAACGGCTTGTAAGATAGACATGAATCACACACTCCTTTATACGATTAGCTTTATTATAAAAAGCTGGACCGCATTTATCCTTCGATTGGACGAACAAAGAAGAAAAGCATGTGACATTATTGTCACATGCCTGTAATCCGCGCGAATTCATTGGGCTGTGGAAAAGCGAGCGTGAACGTAGTTCCAACGCCAACCTCCGAATGCACAGTGACCTGGATGTGCAGCGTGTCAGCTGCTTTGCGGGCTAGATATAAGCCCATACCCGTCGCGGCGCTGTCCTGATGCCAGGTCGTGGAGGTAAAGCCCTTATCGAAGATACGGGGAAGATCCTTGGCATCTATGCCGCGTCCAAAATCCGTGACTTCTAGGAAGGTACGCTCCTGTGCTAAGAAGCTCCTGACAATAATATCGGACGAGAAGCTGTCGCTGTATTTCACAGCATTCGTCAAGAGCTGGCGCAAGATGAAAGCGAGCCATTTGGCATCACTTAGGACTTGGGGGGCGTCCAAAAGAACGTCAAACCCCATGCCTTTTTGAATGCACCAAGATTGCAGTGATTTAATCTCCATATAGAGGAGATCTTCGATCTTTATTTTTTCAATGTAGAGATCATTTTCAATCAAGGGAAGTCGCAGTTGGTGAAGTTGCTGGTCAAGAAGATGATGAATACGCAGCCATTCAAAGGTTAGGGACGCTTTCATCGGATCGTTATCCAATCGGCCAATCATCAAATGCATGGCGGTGAGAGGTGTCTTCACTTCATGGATCCAGGATAATTGCTCATCTTTCTCCTGTTCCAGAGCGATTTGCTGCCGCGAGGCCTTCTGATGGAGCTGTTCAGTTTGATTGACCAAAGCTGCTTCCATGACTTTCTCAAAAGGACTTGCCGCATCAGCGACACCGGATACATCAAGACTGGTTTCCCAGTCATTCAATCGCTTGATAAAAGCTGTTTCTTTGTGATAGCGAAAGACCAAGAAGATCACGAATAGCATCGTGGATAAGAAAACAATATACAGAACGGATCGGAATGGAATCGAGTGGTCGAGATAAGCAATTAGCAGCAGGAGGGCTTGACTGCAGAGGAACATGAGGATCCAGCTTATTCGCTCTCTGAGATACGCCTTAATCATAATGTGCGATCTCTTCTGTTGCGATGTAACCTTGCCCGACTTTCGTTTCAATGAAACGGCCTAAATCAAGCTCGTCCAGCTTCTTTCTGAGCCGATTCACGTTCACCGTCAAGGTATTATCACTTACAAAACGCTGATCATTCCATAAGCTATTGATGATGTCTTCTCGGCTGACAATCGTATTTTTATGCTCGATGAGGAGCTTCAATATATAGATTTCATTCTTAGTCAGTTCAACGGAACCAGAAGCATGATGAACTATGTTTTTTTCAAAATCAACCGTCGCCCCGCACCATGTTTTCAACTTCATTTGCTCCGTATTGTAATTGTAGACGCGGCGGAGAATGGCATGGATTTTGGCGATCAGCACGTCAAAATGAAAAGGCTTTTGGATGAAGTCATCCGCCCCAAGCTGCATAGACATCACCATATCTGTAGGATGATCCCGCGAAGAGAGAAATACAATCGGCACATTGGAATGCGTCCGAATCATGCGGCACCAATGAAACCCATCGAATTTAGGCAGTTGAATATCAATAATGACTAAATCAGGCTTTAATAGAATAAATGACTCAAGTACTTTATTGAAATCAGCGATGCCATGAACCTCGTAGGACCATTGGGCCAAACGCTCTTTGATCTCTGCGAACAAGGTTGCATCATCTTCAATAAGCAAGATCTTAAACAAGGGAAATCACCCACTTCTGGTCATTCTTTGAGTTTTAAACTTATTGTATTGTAAACTGGTTAACAGAGCTAAAATGATTCTGAAATATAATGACGGCTAGTCCCAAAACGATGATACCAATGCCGACAGGGACGGGGATTTGTTTAACGGTTATTTTACTTTTTTCGAGAAGGAAGAGAGACAATCCAATCAGCAATCCATAGATAATGGATTTGATCGTCAGATCATGTACCCACTTGATGATATAGGCATCGGATAGATAGCTGATGACCGAGCTTATAGTGAAATATATCGGAAAGCGGAGCTTCATCAGGTAATCCCCTTTCGTTCGTCCATTTTAGCAAATCATAACATAAATTCAAATAAGGAGTCATGGATGCCATGAAACAGAATAAATACGATGAGCTTGGATTTTTTGAAAAGTATAGCGAGATGCCTCGTTCCATTGGCGGCCTCAACGCCGCAGGGGAATGGCCAGTACTACGTACGATGCTGCCCACGCTGGAAGGCAAACGTGTTCTTGACCTTGGATGCGGTTACGGTTGGCATTGCAAGTATGCACGCGAGCAAGGGGCTGCGTCCGTAGTTGGTGTAGATCTCTCAGAGAAAATGCTGGCGTATGCCAGCGCGAATCATAGCGATTCGGGGATCACGTATCAGAGAGTGGCGATTGAGGACATCGACTTCGCAGCGGGCGAGTTTGACGTTGTCATCAGCTCATTAGCCCTTCACTACGTTGAGCAATTTGATGCGATTTGTCGTAAGGTGCAGCACTGTCTAGCCGCTGGAGGCACCTTCGTTCTCTCTGTTGAGCATCCGGTCTTTACTGCACGTGCTGCACAAGACTGGCATTATGGCCCTGGAGGCGAGCGTATGCACTGGCCTGTCGATGACTATCAGAAGGAGGGACAGCGGGTAGCGAGATTTCTTGATCATGATGTGGTCAAATATCATCGAACGATCGCTTCCTATATGAATGCATTAATTGATGCGGGATTCCTTATTACGAAGCTCGCCGAGCCCCAACCAACGCAAGAGGCTTTGGAGAAGTTCCCCGAAATGAAAGACGAAACGCGTCGTCCAATCTTTCTATTGATTTCAGCGGTTAAGCATTCGTGAAACATTATTTGGAAATTATCGTCTGATAGGTAGGAGATGTTTCAATGAAAGGGTGAAATTATGAGGAAGTTTGTAATGGCTCTTTCATTTGTAATGCTGCTTAGCTGTATGAGCCTCATCCTGCCAAGTAAAAGCTATGCTTGTAGCTGCGTGCTGCAACCGGATCCCATCAAGGCAGTAGAACAAGCAAAAGCGGTATTTTCGGGTAAGGTTTTAGAAATCAAATCCCAGGTTCTAGATATCAATGGCATTCTCGATTATAAAATTGCTGTTCATTTCGATGTAGGGGAGACTTGGAAAGGGGTTACTCAGACGCAAGTCATTGTCCTCACAACCTTGGGTGAACCCGCATGTGGCTATGATTTTAAAGTCGGTGAATCCTATCTTGTTTTTGCTTATGACTATGATCATAAGGAGAATATGCTGCAAACGAGCACTTGTTCATTAACAAAGAAGCTTTCAAATGCAACTGCGGAGCTGAGTAAAATTGGGCCAGGTGTCAAGCCGACTGAGCATGTGAGTTTGGAAGCAACGATGGACAAGATGGCGTATACGAATAAGCTGGCCTATCTCCAAGCTGCGTATCATAGGTTGATTTCCTATCATTTAACAGAGTTGATTGTGCTGATACTGATAGCAGCGGGAGTAGGGTTGCTGGTGATCAGAGTGAAAAGAAAATCGTGAATTGGCGTATTTGCGAAGTTAACATGGGTAGCAGCATTGACAAAGTACCTTGATAAGGCTATGATATCTCTTGTTGATTTATAAATGTAACTGGAGGTGTTTTGACTATGGCAGTTCCTCAACGGAGAACGTCCAAAACACGTCGCGATAAGCGCCGTACTCACTTTAAACTGGCTGTGCCAGGAATGGTGAAGTGTGAACAATGTGCTGAACTTAAAAAAGCACATCATGTTTGCAAAAACTGCGGTTCATATAAGGGTAGAGAGATCGTACAAGCTCAATAATCATATGAATCTTGCAATGAAAATGACACTTCTAATAGAAGTGTCATTTTTTTTATGAGCATTTTAAAATTTAAAGCTCAGCGTGCTTAACGAACCATGCTCGATGGTGTCGTGCAGTACACGGATTTCTCGACCAGGGGTTCCGCTTCCAAGAGCAATGAGCAAAGGCACGAAGTGCTCGGCGCGTGGAACTCCCAATGCTGCATGCGGAGCTAGCGTTTCGTAGCGGCTTAAGGATTCAATATCTCGGGCGAGTACTTTGTCTCGCATCCAATCTCTGAATTGCACAGCCCATTCGCGAGGCAGAGCTTCCTTATCACGGTCAATTTCGTTGAAATTGTGAGTTAAGAAACCGCTCCCGATGATGAGAATGCCATCTTGTTCAAGTCCCTGCAACGCTTCGCCGATGGCAATCTGCTGCCTAGCCGGCAAGAAGGGATTGACGGAAACGGGAACGATAGGAATATCGGCTTCCGGATAAGCGTGCATCATGATAGGGAATACGCCATGATCAAGGCCGCGATACATTAGCCTAACGGGGATATTATTTCGGCGGAGACGTTCTTCCACCATAGAAGCAACGATGGCTGAGCCTCTTGCGGGATATTGAACCTGATAATACGATGAAGGAAATCCATAGTAATCATAAACCATTTCATGAACATCGTCTGTCGCGGCAATGGTTGTTACTTCACTTTCAAAGTGCGCAGAGAAGATGACAATAGCTTTTGGTCGATTTTCCTTGCCGAAGCGATTAAGAAACGCAGTGAATTCAGATTTTTCGAAAATGGTATAGGGTGAGCCGTGGGGCAAAAAGACGGGTGCTAGCAAAGTAAGTCCTCCTATCCTAATTCCGTATTGCTTAAGTACTTCACTTACCAACGTCCAATAGCTACAAATAGTAATATCGCCAAGAAAATGATGTTCATCCCAATGGCTTGGTTTTCTTTCCTCTTAGCGTGTAATACAACAGCAAGCACCATGATTAAACCTAGTGCAATAGCGGCTATTGGCGTCAATATAGGTGCAATTCCTGTAGCATAAGGCACAATCAAACCTAGTCCTCCAAGCAGTTCGGATACCCCGATGAAAGTTACCGAGCCTTTTGACGAATCTTTCACCCAAGGCATACTAGCTTTTGCTTTCTCATACTGAAAAGATTTCATAGAACCAGCCATAATAAATGCCAAAGCTAGAACTCCTTGCGCGATCCACAGTGCGATATTCATAAAATAAATTACCTCCTTGAAATAAGTAAGTGTATAGACGTATAATAATCCCTAGGATCGATACTGAGAAGTAGTTACTCAAAATAAACCTAGTATACAAAAAGATACCTTAATAAACTCGGGGAGTGGATTCAAATGGAGGCACCGCATTGTAAATTAGAAACTGTGTTAGAAATCCTTGTTGGCAAATGGAAGCCTGTCGTTTTGTTCCACCTTTTTTCAAATGGCACGATGCGATTTAGCGAACTTCAAAGAACGATTCCAGATATAACGAAAAAAATGCTTACCCAACAATTAAGGGAATTAGAATATCACGATATTGTTCATCGGGAGATTTATCATCAAATCCCGCCTAAAGTCGAATATTCAATCACAGAATACGGTAAAGGAATGGCTACTGTCTTACAGGCAATGAATGATTGGGGAATGGCTCATGTCAATCATTTGAATGAGTTGTATGGGGAAGAGCGAGCCGTGGAATCCTTCGAAAGTCGATTAGATGAAGTCACCAATTGATATGATAATGGCGGTTTATCCAGAAGAAGAAGCCTCTCTCGGGGCTTCTTCTTTTTTGTTTGTTCCTAGAATAAACCACTCTACTTCACGAAAGGAGTTTGCCGTATCATTTGAATCAGGTTCGCCGCGGCAGCAGATAAAGGTTCGTTTTTCCTTGTACAGATGGCAATCGTATTGTTTAAATGGACCCCCTCGACATAAACGCGGCACAACTCTCCACGTTCGACATGCTCACGTACAACTAAGGAGGAGACGAAGTTGGCGCCGTAGCCGGCAATTACGGCTGTGATCGCTTCGTGTAGCCCGTTAAATTGCAGAGAGATCATAGGCACAGATGAATTAAAGGTGCGACATAACGATAATAGTCGCTCCCGCGTAGAGCTGCCTTCCTCACGCATGACGAATGGTTCTTTCATCATTTCAGACAACGCCACGTGTTGGTTCGCATAGCGGTGATGAGGGGCTACGACGAACCAGAGTTCATCCTGAAACAACTCTTCCGTCATAATCGTATCCGGATATTCTTCGGCGATCCCGCCATATATAGCGATATCTACTTCCACATCTAAAAGCAGCTTCAAAGCATCAGTCGAGTTGGTTGTCGTAATTTTCATTTCAACTTGTTCATACTGTTGTTTGAACTTAGCGATCCATGCGGGGATTAGGAAATGTGAAGGTAAATAGGTAGCGGCCAATCGGATGTTCCCGTTCGTACCATTCCGATAATTGTGAGCGAATTGTTCGATTTGTTGTTCCACTGCGAAGAGCCGCTTCGCAAGTACAACAAGTTCCTCACCTGCATCAGTCAGCGTAATTCCTCTTCCTTGTGGCTTAAATAGGGTGAGCTGCAACTCTTTTTCGAATTTTTTAATCTGAGCCGTGATAGCTGGTTGGCTTATAAGTAACAACTCAGATGCACGTGTGACACTCCTCGTCGATGCGACCACATGAAATAAACGCAAGGCATGTAAATTCACGGATATCCTCCTTTGTTCAATTCATATATTTAAAGTATGGATAGGTAAAAACAATATATTATATTTATCATTATAACTCATTTATACTCAGGCTATAAGGAAGTAACGAAGAGGAGCCGTGATTATGATGAGCAAAACGAATACTTGGGAAATGGTCGATCAGTATATTACGGAGAAATTGATTCCACACGATCCTATCCTGGATAGCGTGTTGTCCGCCAACCAGAAGGCAGGATTGCCACCCTATGATGTGAGTCCAACGCAAGGGAAGTTATTGAACCTGTTGGTTCAAATGCATGGTGCAAAACGCGTCTTGGAAATCGGCACATTAGGTGGATACAGTACAATCTGGTTGGCAAGAGCGCTGCCGTCTGACGGGCAATTAGTCACATTGGAACTTGACCCGATTCATGCACAGGTAGCACAGGCGAACCTTTCGCTTGCTCAGATGGAGGGACTTGTAGAACTTCGAGTTGGCGATGCGCTTGAACAATTGGCTCAGATGGATGAGGAGGGTACAGAACCTTTTGACTTCATATTCATTGATGCTGACAAACCGAATAATCCAAACTATCTGAGATGGGCATTACATTTCTCGCGCCCAGGAACCGTTATAATTGGAGATAATGTCATTCGCGAAGGCGAGGTCATGAACGAGAATAGTCAAGATGCTCGTGTACAGGGAGTCAGGAAGTTTTATGACTTGTTAGCGGAGGAGAGCAGAATTACTGCAACGGCAATTCAGACTGTCGGTAGTAAAGGCTACGATGGATTTGTATTAGGTATTGTTCAGACGGGCTTATTTGGCTAAAACTCATAAAAAATGATCATCAACTGTGGTAAATACTTCAATTAATTGACGTAAACTAGGAGGCGAAAGCTTCTGGAATAGGTGTAACATAGGAGGAAAGGGGAAATGATTACGTTTTTGAAGTTTGGAGGCGAACACATGAAACTTATTAGGTTAATTCCGCTTTTGATAGGAACAATACTCCTAATACTCTCGGCAAGCCCTTTGTATACAGCGGGGAAGGAGATGATGATTGGGAGTCGTGTAAACCATGATTATAAATTTGATCATATTTATGTGAACTTCATGGAGTTAGGTAAGGTGGAGATTCTCGGAAGAGGTGCACCTATCCCAGTCGATCGTATATCGGTGGAAAACGAATTATCGGACGGTAACGAAACGAAGAAAGCCATTCAAACAATGGCAGACTACGTGAACATGAATCAGCAAGCCAATCCAAATCGACTAACGTACACGAGAACATATAAATGGGCAGGTCAGATCATTGAAATTGCAGATCAATTCCAATCAGGCGAATTTACCGAATCCACTCGCGAGCAATCGAATTTACAAATGACGATCAATCAGAAGGATTGGACTATGGAGGGGCCGGTCCTAGTTAGGCCTAATTTTTTGGATGATAATCGGTATCATGGGTACTTTGGCGTTATGACAGTTGAGGAGAAAGGGATAGAAAAGTTCGTAATCATTCAAAGAACCTCTGGAACTGCGTTCACCCCGGATAAAAACCTGTCATGGCGCATACTAACTGTCGATAGCCGCGGTCAGGTTCAAGAGGATCGATTCACATATGATGAGCTGGGAGAGGTTCCGTACAGGGTGAATATGATTAATCTGACGTCAACTTCACCTTCTGCCGTGGGATATCATAGTGACATTCTGCTCGGCTGGCCATCCCTCATTTTCCCGCTAGCGTACCCGTTCGGCACGGTCTTGTTAGGGCTTCTATTCGTTGTCGTCGGGCTAGTAATCGGATTTCGCACCTATCGGCAATAAGGAGATTGGTATATCCAGAGGTATAGCATAATAGCACCAAGTGATACGAATGCTGAAATAGGCGGTCGAAAGGAGCATATGTGCTTGAAGTTCATGTATTATTTCATGGTATTTACCTTCACGGTAGTTTTGTCTGTGTGCCAAACAATAGAGCCTACAACCGTTGTGCCGAGTGTGAAGGCAGATGAGACATTGGCTTCAATCGTCGTGAAAAAGGATAATGCAGCCCCAAAGCTTAACGAGGTTAAAGATGTAAAAGGTGTAAAAGAGGCAACATCGCTTATTCCTCAAGGGTGGCAGTTGCTAGTTCGACAGAGTGGCCCTGAGAAGGTAGAGGGTGACTTGAACAAAGACGGTATTCAAGACGTCGCCATGGTCATCGAAAAGATTGAAGCCAATAAAGATCAAGCACCTGAGAGGGCACTTCTGATTGCTTTTGGGCATATAGACAATACCTTTACACGCTCAATTATCGCAGATAAGGCGATTCTAAAAGCCGACGAAGGCGGGATATGGGGCGATCCACTCGCCGGTATTTATATCGATAGAGGCTCTATTATCGTCAGTTTCTATGGGGGAAGTAACTTCAGATGGTACGGGAATTACCGATTCAGATTTCAAAATGAGGACTGGTACCTGATAGGTGCTACCGTTGGATCCTATTTTTCTGGGACAATGACAGAAAAGACGGGTGACGAAGAGAACTATAACCTGCTTACAGGTGATTATGTCAAACGAATCGTCGACGATCCAAAGGCCGAGAAGCCTACTTCGCATACGATAACCGGCAACATAGGGAAGAAGAAGCTGCTGAGGCTGAGTGATTTTGTAGCGACGGGTTCGACGGATCAGTTTTTAAAATAAGGCGCGTTAGCGGCTGTGGGATGCATCAGTTGATGCTGATGCTTCTGGCTGTGTAAAGACTGCTGATTAGGAGCTACAGAATAGATGGATTTCCTCCGTATATTTTTGCCGCTAATAGCCCGAATCTCACTTTAGATGTATAAGCTACAGCTAATTGGTATCTATCCTCCTTTTTAGCCGAAAACAGCTAAATTTAACTGGAGTTTTTCCATCTAATGCGGTATTTCTTTGAAATCAATCGAAATTAGCGGGAGAAAATCCAGTTAGTTGGATTGACATGGCACGGAACCGGGGGAAATCCCTAACCTCCTTATCAGTCCTAGCATCCATTCTTCCTCTACACGAATTACCAATCCCCCTTTCACCCACCTCTCCTCTCTACTTGAATCACCATGCCAACCAATCCCATCTATCTACCCAGGCTCTCTCCCTCTTTTTGGCCCTCTTTTCGCCATCAAAAATCCCCAAAAGCATACTTATCCCCAAAGTTACCCACAGTATCAACATGTCCACAAATCAGACTGTGCATAAGATTCTAACATTCTTATACACATATCCACAGATGAACTTATCCACAAGTGGAGAGTGGTGTGCCACTTGGCCAAGATGCCAACTTGTATCGCTAATTGCTGCGCAGGGTGGTAGGAGGGATATTATCCTCCGTGAGTTCAAAGGATGTGCTTTTCCGCGTGTGATTTGGTATGCTGTATTATGTTGTAACATTTTCGTAATAATATTGTAATAATGAAACTAAACATTAGCTTCAGCTCTATATGCACCTAAGGATGTGGACAACTCCGCCTTTGGTCTAGGTTTTGTCACGACCTTTGGCTAACGAAAGACAGTACCTTGGTGCGTTCAGTAAATGGCCGTACTCCTTTATGATAGAGGTAACGTAGAGGAGAGCGAGGATTTGGCATGAGAACAAAAGCTTGGATGTCCTATTTGCTAGCGTGCAGCGGACTACTTTTGATCCCGTTAGTAGGGCTCATTTATATACATTTAAATCAAGATACAGGAACAGCGTACAGCTTAATGACAGATCTCGATCGACAGATACCTTTTATCAAAGGCTTTGTGGTCCCGTATTTAGCCTGGTATGGTTTTCTTGCTGTAGGATTCCTGTACTTAGCGTATCGAGATCGCTCGAACTATCTCCAAACACTCGTGGAATTTATCATAGGTTTGCTTTTGTGTTATGGCGTCTATGCTGTATATCAGACGACAGTTCCGCGGCCGGACATCGTAGGCAATGATTGGCTGCTGCAGACGGTGCAGTGGGTGTACAGATCAGATCAACCGTTTAACTGTTTTCCCAGCACACACGTGCTAACGGCCTATTTGATGATGAGAGCCTATCTCCGATCGGTACCAATTGCGATAAGCTTTAAAATCATAGCGGCGGGTATGGCCATTTTGATTATTGTGTCGACACTGTTCGTTAAACAGCATGTGCTAATGGATATTGTGGGTGCAGTAGTAGTGGCTGAAGGCGTCGTCTATGTAGTTAGTAGAAGTAGAAGAACGTGGTTGACAGGATCGATGGCTGCTGGTGCACGGCAAGATAAGCTCGAAAGGGGACTAAAGCAATGAGACGAAAAGGAAAGCTTTTGATACTGACGGGCAGTTTGGGCGATGGGCACAATAAAGCAGCACAAGCGATACTTGAAGCCGTGCGCATGTATAGGCCGGATATGGAAGTGAAAGTGGTCGATTATTTGGCGTGGACGCATCCCTATCTGCATGGTTTCGGGAAATACTGTTATATGCAATGGGTAAAAAGCTTGCCCTCCGTCTATGGCTTTCTATATCACAAGACCAGACATGATACCGCGTTATCCCATTTGTTCAAAAGAATGAAGTCCTTCAGCACCGACCGGATGCTGGATTTGTTAGAAGAGGAAGCGCCTACGGAAGTCGTGTGCACGTTCCCAGGTGCTGCGGCAGCAATGTCTTATCTAAAATGTAACGGCCTTACGATCGTGCCGACCGTGACGGTCATCACCGACTATACCGATCACAGCTACTGGATTCATCCGGGGACGGATAAGTATCTGGTAGGGGCGGAGCATGTGAAGCAGGCGCTTCTGAAGTATGCGATCCCTGAGCAGCGTATCGTCGTGACGGGGATTCCGATTCGGATGCCCTTCACACAAACGTACAATCGAGCCGAGCTTCGTGATAAATATGGCTTGCACCGTGACATGCCTACAGTCCTTGTGATGGGCGGGGGGCATGGCCTGATCGGAAAGTCGTTCAAATCCGTGCTGCAATCGGATGAACTGGCGGTGCCCGTGCAATTTGTTTTCGTCTGTGGTCGCAACGAGAAGCTGAAGCAGCATCTGGAAGAGGAGCTGGGCGGCTCGAATACGCATCATCATGTTATGGTGACAGGGTTCGTTGATCATGTTCATGAGCTGATGGCGCTGTCCGATTTGATCGTGACGAAGCCAGGTGGGCTCACCGTATCCGAAGCGCTTGCGCTGGAACTGCCCATGAT
Organism: Paenibacillus sp. J22P169; assembly: GCF_059691995.1. NCBI lineage: Bacteria > Bacillati > Bacillota > Bacilli > Caryophanales > Paenibacillaceae > Paenibacillus > Paenibacillus sp. J22P169. The sequence goes on from NZ_JCAUAO010000004.1 coordinate 27,356, forward strand.
GCTGTACAAGCCGATTCCTGGCCAAGAGCAGGCAAACGCCGCTTACCTCGTGGGGATTGGCGCAGCTGTTGAAGTCAAGAACGCCGCTGAGATGAAAAAACAACTGCTCGAGGTCATCGCGAATCAGTCTGTGTTGCTCAAGCTGAAAAAAAATGTACAGCAAAGTCATCGCCAGCCAGATGTGCTGCGCACGTTGGATGCGATTTTGGAAACAGAGCATCATTACCTTCCTGTTCAGGATGGCATGCAATTTTCTTATGCGAATGTTTAGAAAAAAGCTCGACCCTTACTCCTCCCTCTTTTTGGCGTGGAATAAGGGTATTTTTTTTGTCGCCACTCAACCTGATTCGATTTACTGAAAGAGGGAGTAGCAGCTGCTGCTACTTATCCTCTTGCATCGTCACAATGATATCCTGTGCATAGTTGCCGAATTGTTTGCCGAACAGCGTGACGCCGCCGCAATTCGTTGCCGTTTCTAAGGAGGCAAGACGAAAATGAATATCTTGCGAAAAAGAGATGTTCAGATCGTGAATCGTGGTCGTCGATATTAGCGTGCCATCCAGAAAAGAACCCTGCGGATTCACCGTAATTATTTTCAGAAGACCGTACTGCGTGTTACTATTTCCCCACCAATCGGGGGACAGCACACCTCTGTGCTTGCCGAAATCACCAGGGCAGGTCCACTGGCCAAGTAGCTTGTCGTTGATGGAAAAGGAAATATCCGAAGGCCAATTCTCGTTATAACCAGGAGCTTCCGAGCAGATTTCAAACGAAATCTCCAGCGTACGAAGCTTCTGGTTGCTGTGGAAAAAATTCGGGATACGGTACTCGACATAGCCGCTACCGAACCAGAGAATGCCAGCTTGTACATGCTGCGGGTCCGCAAAATACCGCGGATCATCCAGCACCCCAATCAGTTGGGTAGGGGAAGCCAAGCCACACGTCGGTTTCACATCGAAGGCCGAGTATTGGCCGATGGGGATCGCAACCGTCGTCGTCGGATGCTCGTAAGGCTTCTTCGATTTGAACTGAAGCGTGGCTTGTTCAAGCTGCAGGTAGCAGATCTTTTGGGTGCCGCGCACACCGGTCACGTTCTCCGAACGTACGATGCCAGCTTGCTCCAGCTTCTGAATATGTTTCGTCACGATCGCCGACGAAATCTCCAGTCGCTGGGACAGCTGTTTAATATTTAACGGCGCTTCGCCTAGTAGTTCAATCATCTTCACGCGAGTCTCCGAGGAGAAGCATTCCAGGAAGGGCATATTTTTGGATGAAACCTCAATTTGCATAGGGGGACCTCGACTTTGCTTGCATATTTTCTTTATTGTATAACCTGTAGGTTATTTAAACAACTTGTTTGTGAGTTTTGGGGAGACAGGTTGGAGCTTGAGGGTTGCACGAGTCAACAACCCACTAGCTAGTTGGGAAAATTGAGATTATTTGAGGTGGAATGTACTTATTGTTGGAGAAGGAGGAGGGTGTAAAGTAGTTAAACTGTTCCTTGGTAACATGGTGTTGCGACCCACCATCTAATAGTGAGACTTGTTATTACCACGAGAATCGTTAATACAGCTGTGAAGCATGCAAAAATGCATCCTTTTTTATCGAATTAACCTCTTAATCCGAAATGCGTGCAAATAAGCAACTATTTCTGCCGGCACTCATCATTTTGGCACCTTGTGGGTCATAAAGGTTGCACTTTCGCACTAATTTATCTATGTGTAGCCGTTTTCCTTGAAAACGAGTGTATTTTAGCATCTTTGCCCCCGCTGAAGCCACAATGAATGACCTTCATCTCTATCAAGCCAAAATAAAACTCGCTAACTCCGCTTCCTTTGCATCCGATAACGGCTCCGAATTATCCCAATAGCGGAGAGATGACGGCGCCATCTGCCAAGAAACCTCTCTGCGCTGCAGCGATGGGCGAAATTGCTGCCAATTGTCCAGCTTCCAAACATCCAAAGCCGATCCTCTTACGCGAATTCGCTCCTGGTAAGCGTCCTCACTCGGTAAATACACATAAATCACCTTAACGCTGACATCCTGTATCGTAGCGCCGATACGAGCCAACTCCCCTTCCAGCCACAGCGGATCCCCCTGCTCCTTAGTAAAAGGTCCAATCACGATGGCATCCTGATCAAGTGTGAGCTGTTCAAGCGCCGCATCCATCGTGATGCGATATCCCAAATCGCGGCAGTGTGCCTTGTAAAATGGCGAATCCCGATCGCTCGGATCTTGCCCGGCTAGGGTCATGATAGCTTCTGCGGCCGGACGCAGCAAGGTGTCCATATCCAAGAAAGCCCCGCCGTGTCGGCGCACCCAAGCCTTCGCTAGGGTTGTTTTGCCTGCACCTGCAGGACCGATAAAAAAGATTAATTTACGCATAGGTAACCTCCGATTAAATACTATATATATGACGTTCATAAGATTGTAACATAAGAGCGGTTACAACTCAGATTTTCAGGAAACTTTCAGCTAGTTTAAGCTTTCTTTAAGATTCCTACCACATTTGCTTCACACTTTTTCTGTATATTACAGAAAAAGAGGGAAAAACCAAACTGGAAGGATCGATTTTGTGTTAACAAATGTGATTAGTCAACTTCGAAGTAGTATTAGAGCAAGATCCCTTTCATCGGCTCAATGGGGGACGCATGGCTGGCCCATATCAACGCCTGAGGCACAAGGATTATACTCAGCTACATTAGCTAAGACTTTTGACGTTTTCCATAATCAAGGCGTGCACAGTATAGCGGTTATTCGGAACGGTGTATGGGTGGCAGATGCTTGTAAAGAAGGGATTCAACCTGGAATCCCGCAAGATATGAAATCTGTTACCAAAAGCGTGACATCAGCAGTAATCGGAATTGCTTTAGCAGAAGGAAAACTGAAGACAATTGAGCAGCGACTGGCTGCTTTTTTTCCAGAATTAGAAAAAGATCCCTTAAAATCCAAGATTCGTTTGAAGCACTTGCTTAGCATGACTTCAGGGCTTTCATGGGATAACGATGAGGAACAATCATCCACCGAAATGATGCATGCATCGGATTGGGTAGCGTATATTCTAAATCGCCCAGCCCAACATGAACCTGGTGAAGTGTTTAACTATTCCAACGGCGACGCTCATTTACTCTCGGCAATTATAGGGAAAGTAACAGGTATGTCCATGTTTGAGTATGCGAAGTCTCGGTTATTCGAACCGCTTGGTATTACGAATGTGAACTGGAATGATGATCACCAAGGCATTACAATTGGTGCGTGGGCATTGGCTTTAACACTGGAGGACATGGCGAAGCTAGGATTGCTTTATCTGAATGAAGGACAATGGGAAGGGAAGTCAATTATTCCCCCATCTTGGATTCATACATCATTAATGAAGCGAATTACTTTAAATTATAGTAATGGCACCCAAGGTTCTTTTGGCTATTATTGGTGGTCCAAATCCCTTGCAAAAGGTTTAAATAGAGGAAGTCGCAAGGAATTGGATATCTTCTATGCATCTGGTTCAGGGGGTAGACGCATCTTCGGCATTCCAGATTTGAATCTGATTGTTGCATTGACAGCGAATACGGGTGATGTGGATATGCCAGAAAGTCTGTTGCAACATGTGGTACAGGCTGTACGATCGAGCAAACAGCTTAGTGAGAACCCATTAGCCTTTGCGCAATTGCAGCAAGCAATTCAACTATTCGAAGCAACACCACAGATATAAACATAGTATAATAGAGGAAAGCTGCGTATCACGTGATACGCAGCTTTCCTTATGTTCATTTGCAAAAAGAAGATTTACTGGTTTTGGAACGAAATGAGTATGCTTAAAAATGGATGATATGTTTGCTGATTGAGGTGATCACCATCGCACATCTATATACTACCGACTTCAACGATTCCCCCAGAAGCCGTCGCTGAAGGACTAGGCTAAATTTCAGAAGAGAAGCGGGCACGTCTGCATCGCTTTCGTCACCGAGAGGACCTGATCCGAGGGAGGATTATGGGCGGATATGCTCCTGCGCAGCAGGAGCATAGAGGATCTTCACATGGACAATGCTCGCATCCAATTCGAGTTAAATGCCTATGGCAAACCGCGGCTCAGCGGGGTGAGCAACTACCATTTTAACGTGTCACATGCCGGGAATTGGGTGGTTTGTCTCGTAGACAGTGAACCCGTTGGCGTCGATGTAGAACGCGTGCAGTCATACGAAGGGGGGATTGCCCGATCCTTTTTTACAGAGGATGAGTACCGCTACGTGATGGAGGCCGCTCAAGGCAGGGAGCAGCAGCGTTTCTATCAGATTTGGACAGCCAAAGACAGCTATATTAAAGCTGTTGGCCGAGGGCTGTCACTGCCGATAACCGACTTCTCGGTCATGACCGCAGAAGGGGTGGAGGGGCATAAGTGGATAGGCGGTGAAGCGTGGCAGATGAAATCCTTTGAATTGAGCTCGCACTCAGGCTTGAACGAGACCACCTACTTCATAACGACCTGCTGCAAACGGTCCGCTGGTGTAAATGAGCCAGTATGTGCAGATGCAAACCATATTTTAACAAGTATAAGGTCTGCCAATCGTTGACAGGTTTTCACTTTGTGTGCTAAATTTGTATTGATAATGATTCTCATTTTCATATAAGAGAGGGGCCTGCTATCTTGTCTGAAGTATTTACTAAAGATGGAGACACGTTCCTTTGCCTTGATCATACATGGCTTAAATTCCGTACAGCCCAGCTCGTACAAGAGGGGAAATTGACGCAGCAGTTTATGTCTTCCTATTGCATGATGGTTGTCAAGCAAGGTGAAGGCCATTTGAGAATAGATTTGGAAACCTATCGAATGCAACCTGATACGGTACATGTCGTGGAGCCTGGACAAACCATAGGCTTTTGTGATGGCCAGAAGTCAGAGTTGTATTTAATTGCGTTTGATATTCAGGGTGATACTTCTCAGGATGAGGTCAATTTTCCACTTTTGGGTGAGCTCCCCGTCCATATGGAGAGTACGCTAAATCAGTTCTGTGAGCAGCTCTGTCTTTGCAGCCGAAGTGAAAGTGCCGTAGAACGATTTCGAGGACAGGCCGTTTTTCTAGAACTGATATATTGGGTGATGACGCATATTCGTCAGAATCCCAAATCGGATTCACGCGCCGCTATGGACCGTACCAAGAGCTATATAGAAAGCCATTTTCGGGAAAGTATGACGATTGAACAGCTCGCGCGCATGGCGGAGATTAGTCCGAAATATTACGTGAGTTTATTCAAAAAAACGTACGGCAAAACCGCCATCGACTATTTGACGCAAGTAAGGGTCAACATGGCGAAGCAGCTTATGCTGCAAACCGATGTGCGTTTAAAGGATGTCGCCTACCAAGTGGGTTACAATGATGAGTTTTATTTTAGCCGCATGTTTAAGAAAGAGGTTGGTGTCTCGCCGACTGTTTATTTGAAAAACCGAAGACAACGAATCGTTGCTTACTCTGTGGCGGTGCTTGGACAACTACTCGCGCTCAAAATCATGCCCTTCGCAGCCCCTTTACACCCGAAATGGAGTTCTTACTATTACAACAACTATCGCACAGATATCCCATTGCACTTGAGTGGGTATCGTTTTAATGAAGATTGGGAGACGAATGTGGACGCTCTGGCGAATAGTCAAGTGGATTACATCATTAGTACGGATCAACTGGAAGTACAGGAGAAGGAGCGCTTGTCGCAAATTGCCCCCGTTCATATCGTCCCTCTGTATGATAAAAGCTGGCAGGAACAGCTGCACGCAACAGCGCAGATTGTAGGTGCTTTAGATGAAGCCATCGTCTGGATAGATGGCTACAATCGCAAAGTAAAGCTCGTGCGAGAGCGACTGGAAGATGAGCTGCAGGATGATACCGTATTATTTGTCAGCCTATTAAGCGATAGCTTCTTCTTATTTCCGACACGCGGAATGAGAGATGTGTTTGAAGATCTGGCCTTGCAGTCACCAGCCGGACTAGAGCAATATGAGGCTAATCAAAGCTTGACGCTCGAAGAGCTGGCTCAGCTCGATACGGATCACTTGCTACTCAATATTCGGCAGGAATCCGAGACCTTGCAGCATTGGGAACGAATCAGAACCTCTATGCTATGGCAGGACTTGAAGGTTGTCCGTAGAAATTGCGTACATTTAATCTCATCGGATCCGTGGAGAGAGTACTCAGCTTATGCCATGGAGCGCATGGTCCAAGATATTCATGAGCTCTTATGTGACAATCGTACATGAGAACTTCCGTATATTGTCCATGTTCGGCATGGGCATCTTCTTTTATAATTTGATGAGAATGATTATCATTCGTAGCGGATAGAGAGGGGATTTAAGAAAAATGAAAAAGTTAGCAACAATCGGTATTACGACATTGGTTCTATTAGGGTTGACGGCATGTGGTGGAGGGAAAACAGAAACGGCTCCTGCAGCAGCAGGTACAACAGCTCCAACTGCCACAGTTGCACCTACGGCTGCTCCCGCAGCAACACCTCCAGGACCAAGAGTCATTAAATACGTTGGCAAAGAGTACACGGTTCCTGCGAAAACGGATAAACTCGTTATTACGGGTGCGCTTGAGTCCTTGGAAGATGCTTTGCTTCTAGATGTGAAGCCAGTTGGTGCACTAACGGTTGGTGGCAAATTCCCAGCTGTCTTTGCGCCAATCACGGATAAAGCAGAGGGCGTAGGCGAGAAAACACAGCCGAACCTCGAAACGATTTTGAAGCTGAAGCCGGATGTTATTCTCATGAGCACGAAATTCCCTGCAGAAACCATTGAGAAAATGACGAAAGTAGGCCCAACGATTCCGGTATCTCATATTGCAACAGACTGGGAAAATAACTTGAATTTGCTTGCAGAGCTGACTGGTAAGCAAGATAAAGCGAAGCAAGTACTGGATAAATACAAAACGGATTCAGCAGCGTTGAAAGCGAAAATCGGTCCTATTTTTAAAGACAAAAAAGTATTGGCACTTCGCGTACGTTCAGGCAGCTTATTCATCTATCCGGAGGATGTATTCTTTAATCCATCCATCTATGCCGAATTAGGTGCAACGGTTCCAGCGGAAGTAAAAGCAGCGAAAGCACAGGCCAATATATCACTTGAGAAGCTCTCTGAGATGAACCCGGATTACTTGATCGTGGAATTCTCTGAGGAAGAGAATAAGGATACACCGAAAGTGTTTGAAGATCTGAAGAACAACCCTATTTTCAAAAACATTAATGCCGTTAAGAATGGCCAATTGTATACGAATTTAGTAGATCCACTTTTACAAGGTGGTACAGCTTATAGCAAAATTAAATTCCTAGAAGCGATTAATGGCTCTAAATTAGTTGGAGCAAAGTGAGTGTAGAGCTATGAAATGGAGAGTACCCGCACCAACCCTCATCTTATTGGCAGCTCCTTTCGCGGTGTTTTTCACGATCGTGCTGTCCATTACGTATGGGGCAAAAAGCATTGATATTAGCCGAATTATCGAGGCTTTTGTTCATTTTGATCCGGATAATGTCGATCATCAAATTATTATGCATGCTAGACTACCCAGGGTTATTGGGGCGCTGCTTGTCGGTGCTTTCCTGGCGGTGCCGGGCGCTCTCATGCAGGGGATGACCAGGAATTATCTGGCATCCCCTTCAATCATGGGCATATCTGATGGCTCGGCATTCGCAGTAACTGTGTGTATGGTAATTGCACCCTATTCCTCTATGATGGCCATGATACTGGCTTCTTTTGCAGGCTCGGCGCTTAGCATCGTCATTGTATTCGGGCTAGCTTCGCTATTGCCGGGGGGATTGTCACCCGTAAGATTAGCGATTCTGGGGACGCTGATTGGAACGTTTCTGAGCAGTGTGTCTGCGGCGATTGCGATGTATTTTCAAGTTTCCCAAAATATTAGCTTCTGGTATAACGCACGTCTGCATCAATTGGACCCGCAGCTGATTATGCTGGCGGTTCCTTTTGCTGTTGTTGGCTTGGGGCTTGCCATATGGATGTCCAAGTCGGTGACGATCTTCTCATTAGGGGATGAAATCGCCGTATCATTAGGGCAGAAAACAACGCAAGTCAAACTATTAACGACATTAAGTGTCGTTTTGCTGACGGGGATTGCTGTGGCTATTGCCGGTAAAATTGGATTTGTAGGCTTACTGGTACCCCACATTACTCGTTTTCTAACGGGGCTCGATTACAAATGGATTATCCCATGCTCGGCTGTCATCGGTGCCGTATTCTTGGGGCTGTGCGATGTGCTGAGTCGATTCCTCAACTATCCGTTTGAGATGCCAATTGGTGTTGTCACCGCTATACTCGGCGTTCCGTTCTTCCTCTATCTCATACGTACGCGAGGAGGGGAGTCCCATCGATAAAAGAAGTGATCGATACTATGTGTTACAGGTATTGTTAGGGATAGGACTCCTGCTCTTGACGGCCTATATCTCGTTGACAAATGGAGCCTTCGACATCACGTTGAAGGATGTGTTTAAAACCCTATTGAGGATTGATCCGCAGCATGATTATGATCTGGTTATCTTAGAGTTCCGGCTCCCACGTATCGTCATCGCTATGTTGGTAGGGATGGGGTTAGGGATGGCTGGAACAGTTGTGCAGAGCCTGACAAGGAACAATTTGGCCGATCCTGGCATTTTGGGCATCAACGCGGGAGCGGGGATGGCGATGGTTATCTTCCTGTTTTTCTTTCAAGGGAAGGTGAAGGGAACGGGTTGGGCGGCGATTCTGGCGATGCCGGTCGTGGGTTTGGTCGGGGGGCTGGGCGCAGCGCTGCTGATCTATATCTTCTCCCAAAAGGACGGGAGGTTAGATTCGCAACGGCTGCTACTCACGGGTATCGCGATTGCATCAGGCTTATCCGCAGTGACGGTGTTCATTACGCTCAAAATGAATGCCAAAGATTTCGAGATGGCCGCCGTCTGGGTATCCGGCAGCATCTATAATGCGAACTGGAAGTACATCATCTCCATGCTGCCATGGTTGATTGTACTGACGCCAGTTCTTATCTGGCGATCCCTTGTGCTGGACGTGTTCCAGTTGGGTGAGGAGAGCGTCCGCGGGCTTGGCGCAGCCGTGGACAAAGAGAAAGCGATACTACTGCTGAGCAGCATCGGTATTGTTAGTGCCTGCGTGTCCGTCTCGGGCGGCATCGGCTTTATCGGCCTCATGGCGCCGCATATCGCTCGCCGACTCGTCGGCATAACGCATCGCCGGCTGCTGCCCGTTAGCGCGATGGTAGGCGCGCTGTTGGTGATGATCTCCGATTTCATCGCCAAGATGGCGTTCGCGCCGGTGGAGATGCCTGTCGGCGTTGTCATCGCCATTATCGGCGTGCCGTACTTCGTTTGGCTGCTCTATCGGAATAAGCATCGCCGATAATGGAGTGAAGCCGTCCCTGGGAGGGGGAGGTTTTTGAGTTGTTTGGGGATGTGAGGGCAAGGCATGGCGAGGTTAGGCATGAGGTGAGGTGAGGCGCGGTGAGGTGGGGCATGGCGAGGTTAGGTGAGGCGTGGTGGGGCAGAGTAGAGAGAGTAGAGCAAGGCAAGTCAGATGCGGTCAGAGCAAAGCAAGGCTGGGCGGTGCTGGGCAAGCCTAGATGCTGTGCGAATTGTCTCTCGCACCCACCTCTGAGCGGATTAGATGGATTTCCTACAGTTAATTTGGCGGAAAATCGCGCTTCCGAGCAAATAGATGGATTTCATGTGGCTAATTTCGGTTGGAATCACGGATATCAGTGAAATCGGCTGAAATAGCTGTAGGAAATCCAGTTAAACATGAATATCGAGTGATTCGAGAGAAATTAACTGGAGATTTTACAGTTAATTCGCCGACGGAAGGGGGGAGGGGTAATCAAACACAAATTAGTTACATAACCCCCTCGTCTCCACCAACATAGCAATCCTAACGCCCCCCATTCTCGGCTGCCCCCCACAAACTAGCTACTTAACCCCCTTGTTTCCACCAATATAGCATCCTAACGCACCCCATTCTCGCTACCCACCACAAACTAGCTACTTAACCCCTCGTTTCCACCAACATAGCATCCTAACGCACCCCATTCTCGCTGCCCACCACAAACTAGCTACTTAACCCCCTCGTTTCCACCAACATAGCATCCTAACGGACCCCATTCTCGGCTGCCCCCCACAAACTAGCTACTTAACCCCCTCGTCTCCACCAACATAGCAATCCTAACGCCAGCCACTTCTTCGATCTGAACATTCTCCATTTCAATATGTGGATATCGTTCATGGTCGATGTGTTTACCTTACCCTATAATCAATGATGAGAATTATTATCAATTGAATTATCGATTATCTATTTTCTATGATCCGTCATCCATCAATAACCACCCTAGATCCAGCCTTATCGTTGACTACGTGACGAAAGGAGAAGAGAGGAAACCAAATGACCCGTTTACCCCACTCATCCATCGAGACTACTACGCCTTCGAGGGAAGTAGTCCGACAAGCTTTTACCTTACCGAACACGGAGCAATATCTCCTGCATAGCCCAGCTAGAGAGCAGCCTTATCAAATTTACGTTTCCAAGCCTTCGAAGGAGGCGCCGCCGGAAGGATTTCCAGTCATTTATTTACTGGATGCGAATGCCCTCTTTGCCACGATGGTAGAAGCGCTGCGCGTACAATCCCGCGTTCCCGAGAAGACGGGTGTCTATCCGGCAATCGTTGTTGGTATCGGCTATCCGACGGAGGAGCCGTTCGATTCTTCGCGGTTTTATGATTTTACGATGCCGACGCCTAAAGAGGTGCTCGATGCTTTACCGGTGCGCAACAAAGACAACGTTAGGCCGCAAGTGGGAGGCGCAGATGCCTTCCGAGCTTTCATTGAACAGGAGCTTAAACCGCGCATCGAACGCGATTATTCGATTAATACGAAGCAGCAGGCAATTTTCGGTCATTCGCTGGGTGGACTTTTCGTGCTGCAAACCTTGTTCACACAGCCGCACACTTTTCAAACCTATATCGCGGGCAGTCCTTCCGTCCACTGGAACAAATCGATGCTACGCGAGCAGGAAGATCAGTATAAGGCTGATCCCCAGCAGGGGCAAAGTCATCATAAGCTGCTCATCACTATCGGTGAACTCGAAAGGAATCACCCGAGCAATATGAGCGAGAATGCCAAAGAGCTGTATGAGCGCTTAGCGCTTTTACCAAGTGAGAGGTTGGATGCTGACTTCTATGAGTTTGAAGGCGAGGGGCACGTTTCTGTGCTACCGGCACTGGTCAGTCGGGCAGTTCGCTTCCTGCGAAGGGGGTGAGATTGCTCATGAATCCGAACGAATTTAAGTGCAAAATCGTGCTCATAACCGGAGCGGCAGTCGCCCAAGCCTTCTCGGAGCAGGGCGCACGAGTCGCGCGGCCGGGTTCCTTTTGGTAGCGTGGGGATTCTCCCTCACGCTACGGGAGCAGGACACCGCGGGCGTGCAGTACAAGAAGCCCGCGGTGAGTAGCACTGGCAAAGAGAAACAAACGGTCAGCGTCTAGCATTGCCCCGCATGCGTTACAGCTGCGAGCTTGTCCTTATGCGTCACCACCCACGCCTCTCTACACAAAAAGCTCCTGAATTCCTACGTAGTTGCAGGAATTCAGGAGCTTTTTGAGCTATTCACAGGTGCAGCAATTCTACTCAGTGGTGTCAGTCCCCCTTCAGTCCCTGGGGGGAGGTTGGGGCATGGTGTGTACGGGTTGAGAGTTGGGCACGAAGGAAGGAGAGGTTTTTCAGCTACTTCCTCAATACCGGTATCCAAATCTCACTTCTAAACGTAGGAGAGGTCGTATCCTTATCGGCATTCCACAGCATCTCCGGCCCCGCGACTTGTTCATACCCGGAGGAGGGGAACCATTCGGAGTAGATTCGTCCCCATACATTTTGGAGTGTTTCAGGGAAAGGTCCGATGGCTTCGAAAACCGCCCACGTTGAAGCAGGTACGTCGAGTTGTGTGAGATTTTCAGGACACGGGTTCGTTGTGGCAACGCCAATATAGTGATCAAGCTCTCCTTTTTCCTCCATGCGGCCTTCTGAGAAGTTGGTAGAGGCACTGAGGAGTCCAATGGGCTCGACATTAGAAAGTTGTTTAAGGGTGTTAATTAAGTCCATATTTAAGCTTTGCCACATCGCGGCAATTTCAGGATTAACGCCATTAAAGATAATTGGCACTCGTTTGTGAATACCGACAATATGAAACGCTTCTTTTTCCTCAATCCGATAATTCATTTCATTTCCCCCTTGGATGGTAATTTGGAAGGTCATAGGTGGATAGGCTTTCAACGATTGCCCATTATTTCTGGCCTCTGACGGTGTAACCCCATGTAAATTGTGAAAAGACCGCGTAAATGAGTCGGGCGAGTTATACCCATATTTGATCGCAATATCAATGACCTTAACGTTGCTGTCTCTCAGCTCAAAAGCGGCAAGGCTTAGACGCCTGCGGCGGATATACTCCGAAAGGGGAATGCCTGTGAGAAAGGAAAACATTCGTTTGAAATGATATTCCGAGCATAAGGCTAGCCGCGCTACTTCTTTTGTGTCAATCGTATTCGTCAGGTTTTCTTCAATGTACTTGATCGCACTGTTCATGTTTTTAAGCAAATCCATCGTTCTGACCTCCTATATCCATAGAATAGCAGTAATCGCAGGAGAGTATCCGACATTTCGTGCACAAGTATGCAGGACTTTCAGGGGTGACGAAAAGGAAATACTGGTATATCATAGATAAAACTTAATTCACCCTATGAAGTAGAGGAGCAGATACGATGGAGATTACGTGGAAGCAATTTGTCATCAGCGATAATAAAGAACTGCTAGATTTAGATGTAATCAAAGGTTTCCTCTCACGAAGCTATTGGGCGAATAAACGACCGGAGGAGAGGACGTTGCGCGCGATCGAGAACTCTGTATGTTATGGCGTGTATGAGGGCCGTAAGCAAGTTGGCTTCGCTAGAGTCATAACTGACAACGCGACGATGTATTATTTATGCGATGTATTTATTGATGAAGACTACAGGGGAATGGGGATCGGCAAGAAGCTAGTTGATAGCTTGACTACTTCCGATGACTATAAAGATCTTGTAGGCTTGTTGGGGACAAAGGATGCGCACGAATTGTATAAGCAGTTTGATTTTGAGCACGATACGGAGCGATATATGCGAAGGATGCCTGATTATGTGAGGAACATGAAGCGGCATGAGTGAAACGACCACTATTTATATGATTAGACATGGCCAAACAACGTGGAACGTTGAGCGTCGCTTGCAAGGTCATCAAGATTCTCCACTAACGGAGTTAGGCATGAAGCAGGCTCAGTGGTTAAGTGATTCTCTGCAGAATGAAGAGATCGATATGATGTATGCAAGTTCAAGTCCCAGAGCGATCAAAACAGCAGAAATCGTTCGTGGTCATCGTAAGATTGCGATTATCGAGAGTGAAGCGTTGAAAGAAATTAACCTTGGCGACTGGGAAGGTAAACTGCAATCGGACGTGAAGGAAGGATACCCGGAGCAATTTGATCATTTTTGGAATCAACCAGATCGGTTCTATGTCCCTCATAGTGAAACTTTCGCCGAAGTGTCTGAACGGGCAATTGCCATGCTGCAACGAATCCAAGAAGCTCACGCGGGGAAATCAGTTGCCATTGTGACCCATACGGTAGTTGTGAAATTGATTATGGCATTTTATGAGCAACGGTTGATGAATGAGATCTGGCATCCACCGTATATACATCCCACTTGTTTGAGCAAAATTGTCATTACCGCAAAGGGTCCCCAGATTATGCTGCATGCAGATGTAAGTCATTATCAGGAAGCGCCAACGACCGACTAAGCAGATTGAATCATTCATTTCTCTATAGAAGGAGCTGAGCAGCGATGACCCTACCCATCAGAGAAGCAACCATTGATGAATCCGAACTCATATATCAGCTCATGATAGCATCTTTCAAAGAATACGACGGTAAGCTTAATCCACCCTCGGGTGCGCTTATGGAAACGGTAGACCGTACAGTCCATACGTTTAACATCGGTGGTGGAGCCGTACTTGCATGCGAAGGCGATAAGCTAGTCGGGTCAGCTAGGTATGAACCAGCAGCCGGTTATATGTATATTGGCAGGGTGTCCGTACTTCCTGAATTTCGGGGAAGGGGCATCTGCAAGGCGCTATTAACATTCGTGGAAAACAAAGCGCGAGATCAGGGACTTATGGAAACTCGTGTCGGAGTGCGACTATCCATCCCAGAGAATATTAGGGTGTACGAGCGGTTGCATTACGAAGTCATCGAGCACAAATTTTATCCGGATCGGACAGATAGTTGGTATGTCATGCGCAAAAAGCTATAAAGGTAAATGACTGCTAAGTTTATGCTAAAATAAGGTGGATCTTATTTTAGAATGAAGAGGGATTTCATGTATCGAATCATGATGGTTGAGGACGATGATAAAATTAGACGGATTGTCGCGGATACGTTGAAAAAGTGGCAATATGATGTGGTGGAAGTCACTCAATTTGACCAGGTTCTAAAGGATTTTCAGCAAACGGATCCGCATCTCATCCTTTTAGATATTAATCTTCCGGTGTTTGATGGATACTACTGGTGTCAGCAAATACGTGCGGTCTCAAAGGTGCCGATTATTTTCCTGTCATCCAGAAATCAGAATATGGACATTATTATGGCGATCAACATGGGTGGGGATGATTTTATCCAGAAGCCCTTTGATTTGGATATCCTAGTCGCCAAAGTCAGTGCGCTGATCCGCCGGAAATATACCTATCAGGAAGAGGAGAGCCTGCGATTCGTCCATCGGGGTTTGAAATTAAATGTCACCAATTCCACCATGGAATATAAAGGACAAGTGACGGAATTAAGCCGGAATGAATTCATTCTTTTACAGTTGATCATGCGGAATATTGGGAAAATTGTTTCACGTGAGGACCTCATGCAGGCACTATGGAATGAAGAGCAGTTCGTTGATGATAACACACTGACTGTGAACGTAAACCGGATGCGTAGGAAAATCGCTGCACTCGGACTGGAGGACTTCATCGTCACCCGGAAAGGAATGGGGTATTTGATCGAATGACCTTTCTGCGCTATCTTGCCTATGAAAAGTCTTATCTGTATCTCTATCTAGCTGGGTTCCTAATCCCAGCTGCTGTATTTTATACCGGTAGTCATGGTGAATGGGCATGGGGGACCTTCTTCTATGCCTTCGCTTTGTCCTCAATTGTTTTGCTGGGATTTTTATTATTTCGCTACCAACAGCATGTGCGTGTGATCCGACAAATGAAAAATGAGGATTACGAAAGCTTGTCGTTGGATGGAGAATTCGCCCGGCAACACATCGAGGAGATGAAAACACAGCACATCCATGAGTTGAATCGGATTCAGGAGAGGCAGCATGAGCATTATGATTTTATCGTTTCCTGGTTCCATGAGATCAAAACACCGATTGCGGTACTTCGTTTATTGCAGCAAACCGATATGGACGCTTCAAGTTTAAGGGAAGAGATCGCAAAGATCGAGAATTACGTCGATCAAGCGCTCTATTACGCCAAGCTGGATAGTTTTAACCAGGATTACGCGATTCAAAATTGTGATGTCATCCAGATATCGAAAGAGATCGTGAAGTCACATTCGAAAACCTTTTTCTCCAAAAAAATTCGCATTGGCCTACAAGCAGAAACGCTTGTGGTTCAAAGTGATCCGAAATGGCTGCAGTTTATCATTAATCAGCTTTTGACGAATAGTCTGAAATACACCGAACACGGCGGTGAGATTACGATATCCGTATTTGAAACGCCGCAAGAAAAACAGCTGCTGATTCGGGACAGCGGGATTGGCATTAGCCAAAAAGACCTTCCGCGAATCTTCAATCGCGGGTTTACGGGAGAAACAGGACGATCGCATCCAAAGTCGACCGGAATGGGTTTATATTTGGCTCAGCAATTATCGAACAAGCTCGGCCATTATATTGACTGCACGTCGGAGGCCTCTGTATATACCCAATTTATTGTTCATTTTCCGAAAGATGACGATCCGTACTTATCGCTGCAGCAAACAACGCAATGACTAGGTCATTGCGTTGTTGAACTTACAATTTTGTAGTAAATACTCGTAGAGGATAAATAAAACAACGTATAGATGGCGAAATACAGGATCAGGACCGCTGCAATAATCGATGTGATTTGCGGCATATCTTTGACTTCCGCCATGCTGGGATAAACTAAAAGAAACCAACTGTGCAGCATACCGAGGAGTACCGGAGGCAAGAACACAAATAACAGCTGCTTGCGAATGATCCCTTTTATTTCACTGTCATCGACGCCCATTTTTCGTAAAATGGCATATTGCCTTTGTTCTTCAGTCGCTTCTCGCAATTGCTTGAAATAGATGATGCTTCCTAAAGCGAATAAAGCGATAACCGCAAGAAATGCAATTGAAAATAGCAGCAAGGATGAACTTTCAATATCAATTGAATACATAACGACAAACGCTGCGTAGTAAGATCCAGGCATTTTTGAAACAAGGGCATACACTTTATCGGATAAAGCCATCGAATTTCTGGCATCTTTGATTTGATAGATGTCGAACGAGGCGAGGACTTCCCCTAACTTCAGTCTTGCGAATGCTTCATCGGAAATAATCATCATCGCAGGTTTCTTGCCTACATCGCTGTCTGCGTCCGTAGCCTTGCTTAGTAAAGCATAGTCTTTCAATTCAACGAGATTAAAAGTCGTTTCTTGCTTGAGTTTTACAGTGAATTTGGGTTGGTTGCCTTCGGTATACTTGATCGGATTAGGTACGCCTTGTGATAGGACAACCGCTTCTTGATCCTGTAAATTCACTTGGCTATTATCGCCGCGCAGGCTGACGACGTTATTAAATTGTGACTCTGGGACCAGAAGAATTTGTTCTGAGAAATTATTTAAATATCTGCGATCATAGGCGATTCCCCTGTCTGTAATCGGGCTTGCAGACAGCCCTTCGATCCGTTCATGATGGATGATAGGATGAGCTTCCTCGATGAGTTGTTCAATTTGCTTCTGGGTTTGTTCATCCTGCGATGTAAACGCAAGGTGGTTCGGAAATTCTCTCTCCGCCGAGTAAAAATGAGCTGTATAGTTAATCGAAACGAACCCAACCAAGAAAATGAGCAATGCACTAAATAATGAAATGAAGGTAAGATTCAACGTATTTCCACGAACTGAAAAACGCAGCGAGGAAATCCATAGCATCTTATTGCCTTCAACATATTTTTTCCTGAGGCTAATCTTCTCCAGCACCCAACCGAAAAATTGGCGGAAAAATAAATACGTCCCCCCGATCAATCCCACGGTTACGGCAATCATACTCATCAAGGTGTAATCCATCCAGAAAACTGAATCTCCCTTCCGAGTAATGAGAAAGAAGGCTGTTCCTAACAACAGGATGGATAATATGGCAAGCCATGCGGAAAACTTTAGCGGCTTCTCCATCTTTGCTTTGGCATGAAATAATTCCACCAGTTGGACCCGACGCACACTTACGTAGCTTTGGACACTAATAATGCCAATAAGGATTACGAATAAAAGAATAATCGATCCTACGGCCTCAATGGGGAAGGAAAAGGAAATGACCTCATCGTATTGCATCAGATTCATAAGCAGCATGCCAAAGAATTTGGACAGCAATCCCCCGATCAAAATCCCGCTGACGAGTGAAATCGCGCTTAGAAATAAAGTCTCTAGAAAGACCATCGAGGCAATTTGCCCTTCACTCATACCGTAAAGCAAATACATCCCAAATTCCTTTTTGCGCTGTTTCATAAAAAACGAGTTCGCATAAAGGATAAAGAAAATAATAAACAGGAATACGACAAAAGATGCAATGGACGCGCCAAGTTGGAAATTTTGTTTATGGTTAATGGCTGCTAGAATATCGTCGTTGAACATTAAGGATGAGAACGTAAAGTGAATAATAACCCCGATTAGCATGGAAATAAAATAGATCGCATACAGTCGGAAATCACGTTTAATGTTGCGCCATGACAGTTGAATTAAACTCATCGCCGGTCGCCCCCTATGGCGCTTTGAATCGTCAGGATTCGGTCGAAGAATTCTTTTTCTGATTGTTCTCCTTTGAACATTTCATTGACGACTTTGCCGTCACGGAGAAAAATGACGCGCCGGCAATAGCTCGCTGCATACGGATCGTGCGTAATCATCAGAACCGTTGCCTTAAAGGTTTGATTGAGCAATTGGATTTGTTCCAGCAGCTGGGTAGCGGACCGGGAATCCAGCGCACCCGTAGGCTCATCGGCAAACACAATCGCTGGATTGGTTATGATTGCGCGTGCGGCAGCCGTGCGCTGCTTTTGTCCACCGGAAATTTCAGACGGGTATTGCTGTAAAATCGATTCAATATTTAACGCTTCCATCAATTTCGCTAATCGCTGCTCCATTTCCGCGACAGGTGTTTTTTGCAACGAGAGGGGCAGCAGGATATTTTCTTTGACCGTTAAGGTATCCAGTAAGTTGTAATCTTGAAAAAGGAATCCCATTCGTTTTTGACGGAATTGTCTGAGGTCTTTCTTTTTCAAATCTAACAGTGATTTTCCCTCGATCCAAACTTCCCCGCCGGTAAAGGCGTCAATCGTGGAGAGCATATTCATTAATGTTGTTTTCCCAGAGCCAGATGGCCCCATTATTGCGGTGAATTCCCCTTGTTCAATCGTTAAATCAATATTTTTTAAAACTTGTGTTTTTCCATATGCTTTGGATAAGTTCTTAGTTTGAATGATCGTAGTCATGGTTTCGCCCTCCTTCACCACTTACTATACCGATTCATTTACTTGCTATCCATCGAACTACCAATCTCTAAGGTGACAATTTTGTCATATTGCAGGAAGACGTTCTGCAGAGCAGTATCATTTGTTGAATCGGGTCATAGGCCTAAAATAAGAAACGATTAACAAACCTACAGGTAAGAACAGCCCGATGGTTAGGGCAAACGGAGGCCATATGTTTGATGCGAAATCCCGGAAATAGACGATGTTAGGGTAAACGAGGAACGCGAGCGCAAACATCATAAGTGCACTCGGCACAATGAAAGGGCGATAGGTACGCAAGTTTAGAATCTGCGAAAGTCCAATCAGTGAACTGTAGAAGCACATAACGAGCTTGAAATAGATGGTGACAAACCAGATGACGGCGACCAATACTTCGATTCGTTGGATGAATCCTCCGACATGTATTTTTTTCGCTAATGTGTAACTGGGAAACGTATGACGTGATGTGAAATCCCAACCAAGTACGGCGATGCATAAAGTAGTAATGATAAGTATGAAAAGTCCACCCATAAGTCCTGCTTGGATAAATCCTTTGCTAGTCTTCAATTTGGTATGAATAGCTGGATAGATGACAAGAAAGACGACCATTTCCAAATAGGGAATAGAAAGAACGGACAAGCTTCCATGAATAATGGCTTTGGCGCTGGCTTCAAATAGAGGTGGCAAGCGCTCAATTTTAATTTGTGGAATCAGAAAGCAAATAAGCACACCGATAAACAGCAGTACCCATGGAAGAAACACTTCCCCAGCGCGTGCAAACACCTCTAAGCCCAGCCCTGCCCCCAACATAATAATCAACAGGAATACAAAGTGAATGACTTGGATCGGTGTCTCTGGCATGATGATAGTCGTAATAAAGTCACCGACATTGCGAAGAACCAATGAGGCTATGATGATGAAATAGAAATAGAAGATGATCCCGACACAAGTACCCAACCATTTTCCAAGAATGAGCTTACTGTACTCCATGATGGAATGATTCGGATACCGATTAGCTAAGACCATGTACAGGCACATCACCCCACATCCACTAACAATACCTAGAATGGCAGACATCCACCCATCTTGATGGGCATAAGCCGTAAGTACAGACGGCACGATTAGGATCGTACTTCCCAAGCTAAAAAGCAATACTAATATTTTAAATTGACGCAGACTAATTTTCTCATTATCGAACATCGCTGACTCCTTTGACTAACAACTACGTTAATAAAGCTGTGATCATTTTGCCCATGGGTCTGAATAGGTAGGTGATAACATCTAATGGATTGAGTACGGGCAATTGTAGATTCACTGCCATGCTGAATAGGGCAGAGGCACTGATGGATACAAGAAAGATCCAGAGCTCTTTATGCTGTTTCTTTTTTCTTAAACGAGGGACTTCAACCTTCAAAGCCCACAGCGAAACAAGCAAAATAATCAGACTCCATATCATGCGTTATCACTCCATTTGATTAAGAAAGGATTCAACAATCGAGCCAGTACGACGAATTCTGCTGTGTACAGTCACTTGCACGGGTAGATCCACAAAGGCTTGATCCCAGTTATCTTTGATGAGATTCCATTGCTTATAATTGGCACGATGGAGGGCGTTTCCGAATCCGAAAATATCTGATTTATAAGACTTCGCTTTGGCAACCGAGTCAAGGATCGTCTGCTTAATTTCTTCATTTAGCTGTTCTTCGATGGCTTGTATCGTATAGGTGGAATTTAAGTTCATTTTACAGGCTACCTCTCCGATATTCGCCTCGACTTGAACATTGACGAAGCCCTGAGGTTGATTATTTAGAAAGCTTGCTCTGAGTTTTGACCTCGTGCTCATCAGTTCTATGGACATTCGGCCTCCAGATTGACACGGAAGAGCAACAATCGTACTTTGAAGGTTACTCAGGGCATAGTTTAAGCCTTTGCTTTCTCTGTCCGTTAACCATCCAACAAACTGATCTTTATGGAATACACCTAGGCTTTTATACTCCAATGTTGCAGATGGGAGAACAGAATTTAAATTTTCGCGAGACTTTGCTAATTGCGGGTCCCCTTTGATATGAATACTAGAAAGGACGGGATCTTTCCCTTGATCCACTAAATCGAAAATAAGTTGATGCAAGTCAACATTTGTGGTAACTCCCCAATTTCTCTCGGAAGAGATGAGAGAAGAATAGAGCTTGTTAGCTGGAATTTTCTCAAGCGGTGTCAACACTTGTAAGATATCATTGGCTGTAGCATTTCTAGCTAGTAAAATATTGAAGTCCGAGCGCAGCTCATGATCTCTTGATAAGATATCCAGCACCTTGGAGATACCTTCTTCAGCCATTTCTTCTCCTAGGACAAGTATGCGCAGATGGGAAGAAAGGATTTTGCGCGGTGAGCTCATTGTCAGCTTACGAAATGACTCGAATATCGTATTTCCGCTACTCATCTGAAGTGTCACAACAGGCATTCGTTGCCCGGCGCCTCTATTTGACGCGATTTCTTCGGAGTTAAGTAATTGGACGGAAATACTATAATTATCCCCCTTTTTATCAATACCAAGGGCTGTTGCTATGGAAATCTGGTCAAGTTCCTTGCGATTCCAACACCCCGTTACGATCAGCATGATGAGGATAATAAGTACAGCTCGTTTACACATTCGTATCGATCACCTTCCCCAGATTTGGCTGTTCTCACTTAGGATTCTGGTTTCTGTGGGGGATTGTAGCTCTGTTTCTGCCTATTGTTTGGACTAATGAAATTAGGACGCTTCAATAAGGCCCATTGCGGGAGACGAATGACATTATCCTTCTGATCCTCTAAGTTGTAGGGAGCGAATGGAGCCAGATAGGGAACGCCAAAAGAACGCAAGCTGCATAAATGCAGGACCAAGGCAATGACGCCAATCAGGATCCCGAATAAGCCTAAAGAAGCAGCAAGCATCATAAGTGCAAAACGGATCATACGAATGGAAATCCCCAAGTTGAAGGAAGGGATAACGAAGGTGGAGATAGCTGTAATGGCAACAATAATGACCATCGCAGGACCTACTAATCCAGCTTCGACTGCAGCTTGTCCAATGACAAGCGCACCAACAATGGAAATCGCCTGCCCAATCGCTCGAGGCATTCTTATTCCTGCTTCGCGTAATATTTCGAACGTAACCTCCATGAGTAGTGCTTCTACAAACGCAGGAAAAGGGATCCCCTCTCGATGAGCGGCGATGTTTATTAGCAGCGTTGTCGGAATCATCTCTTGGTGAAAGGTCGTTACCGCAATATAGGCGGCAGGAGCCAGTAAAGCAATCAATAGGGAGAAATACCGGAGAATGCGGAGCAAGGAACTAATATCTGCCCGTTGGTAATAATCCTCTGCTGCTTGGAAAAAGTGTGTAAATACAGCAGGTACAAGGAGGACAAATGGTGTACCATCAACCAGAATGGCGACTCGCCCCTCGAGTAGTGCAGCTGCAACCACATCAGGCCGCTCTGTATTGAAAATAGTCGGGAATGGGCTGTAGGCTTCATCCTGGATAAGCTCTTCGATGTAGCCGCTCTCCAGGATTCCATCAATATCGATTCTAGCTAGGCGGGTACGTACTTCCTCGACAATCGTGTCCTCCACGATTCCCTTGATGTACATGATAGCAACATCGGTCTGGGTCACACGGCCAATCTGCCTGGTTTCCATCCATAGATGAGGATCTTTAATTTTCCTTCGAACCAATGCGGTGTTCGTGCGCAAGGTCTCAGAGAATCCCTCGCGAGGTCCTCTTACAACGGTTTGAGAGGAGGGCTCGGTGACCCCGCGATCTTTCCAGTCACGTGTACTCGCGCAGATCCCTTCGTTATAGCCATCCACTAAAATGACCGTATCGCCTGATAAAATCATATGATAGAGCGTTTTGAAGTCGGAAGTACTCGTGATTTCACCTATTTTTAATAAGTACTCTTTGATTAGAGGCAACGGGAGAATGTCGTCTAGCAAAGGAAGAACAATATCTCCTGACTTGTAATCACCCAAAAGAGAATCCAATATATCTCTGACATTCGCTAGTCCATTCATGTAAATAATGGCAGCCTTGCAAGAAGGGGTGGATGGAATCATCATTCTTCGAATAACAAGATCCGTGCTATGCCCCAAACCTTCACTTATCGTGAGCAGGCTCTCTTCAAGCTTATCAGGTATAGAGTGAATCATATTTACTGCGCTATTCGTTGCTGTATCTGGATGATGCTTTTGTTTCAGTAATTTTTGCATGAAGGTAAAGATGGAGTTCTTCATGAGCGAACCACCCTGATTTGTTTTTGTTACTATTACCGAATCTTGGGTATTTCACTCATGCCTTTTTTCTTTTCCGCCTCCAGATGTAGTAGAATAGAGCCACAGCAACAAGAAGGGGAGTCAAATCGTGACGACAAGAAGCTTTAACGATTATCAATTAAGTGAGGATATCACGCGTGCGCTAACCACATTAGGTTACACGCAGCCGACAGATGTACAGCATAAGGTGATTCCGATTGCGCTTCAGGAGCGGGACCTGACGGTCAAATCCCGCACGGGAAGCGGGAAAACCGCGGCTTTCGGCATACCGATCTGCGAGCTGGTGGAGTGGGAAGAGAATAGGCCGCAGGCACTCATCCTGACGCCAACCCGGGAGCTCGCCGATCAAGTGAAGCAGGATATGACGAACATCGGGCGCTTTAAGCGAATTAAGGCGGTGGCCTTGTATGGGAAGCAGCCATTTGCCAAACAGAAGATTGAGCTTCACCAGAAGTGCCACGTGGTTGTTGGTACACCAGGCCGCGTGTTGGACCATATCCAAAAAGGGACGCTGGACGTAGAGCGCCTGAAATATCTAGTTATTGATGAGGCGGATGAAATGCTGCGAATGGGCTTCATTGAGCAGGTAGGAGCGATCATTGATGAGCTGCCGACGGATCGGATGACGATGCTCTTCTCGGCAACTTTGCCCAAGGATGTGGAGCAGCTGTGCCATCAGTACCTGCGGGGGCCCATCGATATTGAGATCGAAACGCCGGAAGCGGCGAAGGTTCAGATTGAGCACTCTCTTATCACTGTCCGGGAGAACGAAAAGTGGCCATTGCTTCAGAATGTGCTCGTGATGGAGAATCCAGAGAACTGCATTATCTTCTGCCGGACACAAGAGCATGTCGATAAACTCTACACTCAGCTAGATCAGTTGGATTTCCCGTGTGATAAAATCCATGGCGGCATGGTTCAGGATGATCGTTTCCTCGTTATGAATGCATTCAAGCGCGGCGAGTTCCGATTCCTCGTGGCCACGGATGTCGCGGCGCGTGGGATCGATGTGGAGGACATCACGCATGTCATCAACTATGATCTTCCGATGGAGAAAGAGAGCTATGTCCACCGCATCGGAAGGACAGGGCGGGCAGGCAAGACGGGCAAGGCGATTACGTTCGTAACGCCGCATGAGGACAAGTTCCTGGCGGATATCGAGGGCTATCTTGGCTTCGAAATTCCAAGGAAGGATGCACCGGATTCCGAGGAGGTTGCCGCGAAGCAAGCTGCTTTCGATCAGAAGATGCAGGCGACGCCTGTCATCAAGCGGGACCGCAGCGACCAATTGAACAAGGGCATCATGAAGCTCTATTTTAACGGGGGCAAAAAGAAAAAGATTCGCGCTGTCGACTTTGTCGGCACCCTCGCTAAGATTGAAGGTGTCACCGCAGAAGATATCGGCATCATCACGATTCAGGATAATGTGTCGTACGTCGACATTTTGAATGGCAAAGGGCCGATGGTGCTCAAGATCATGAAGAACACAACCATCAAGGGGAAACTGCTGAAGGTGCATGAAGCGAATAAGTAGGGATGTGAACCAGAAGGCCTCATAGCTTTCTGGTTTTTTGTTGTGAGCTGTTACGTTGTTTTTCACGCCCACCTCGACATAGGAATCCCTGCCTAAGGTTAAAATATTACTCGAAAGGGTCAATTCTGTGACTTATCCATGAAACGCTCACAAGGTAGACTATAGAAAACACGACATGGGGTGAATTTCATGGCTAACCATATACAATCGCAAGCAGGTAGTATCCCAACAACTAAAGTGAAGCCGAAGCAGTCAAAGCAGCAAATTCGAGAGAATTTGGCCGGATATATTTTCGTTAGTCCCATGGTCATCGGCTTATTCGTTTTCACGTTATTTCCAATTATCGCTTCATTCTTCTTAGCCTTCACGGATTGGAACTTTGTTGCCGGGTTTTCGAAGGTGAAATTTCTCGGGTTGGACAACTTTACTAAACTAATTCACGATAGTGTATTTCTACTTTCACTCAAAAACAACATGATTCTGTTGGTCGTTGTTCCGCTAACACTCATCGTTTCACTGGTTTTAGCGGTGCTGATTGATAAACAAGTGTATTTCAAAGGTGTTTTCAAAGTTATTTACTTCATTCCATATATCTCCAGCGTAGTTGCTGTAGCGATCGTATTCCAAGTTCTCTTTCACCCAACGTACGGACCTATTAACCAAACATTAATCGATTGGGGAATTGCGAATCCGCCGAAATGGCTAGCTGATCCTGATTATGCATTGTACTGTGTAATGGGACTCATGGTTTGGATCAATATTGGGTACAACATGATTATTTTCATGGCAGGACTTCAATCCATTCCGAAAGATCTGTACGAAGCAGCTGATATTGACGGTGCATCGAAATGGAAGCAGTTCTACAGCATTACTGTGCCTTTATTATCACCAACTACGTTCTTCTTGCTCGTATCGGGCATTATTGGAACGTTCAAAGTATTCGATGTCATTTCCGTACTGACCAATGGTGGACCGGCTAACTCAACGAGTGTTGTCGTGTACCGCTTATACGAAACAGCTTTCGTGAATCTGCAATCTGGCTATGCTTCTGCTATGGCGATTGTGCTGCTGATTCTCGTTCTCTTAATTACGTTAATTCAATGGTTCGGCCAACGTAAATGGGTCAACTATTAAACTAGAATGGAGGTTAACACATGGATAACAATAAAAGTCTCAAAAAGATTATCGTAACGATTGTGATGGCCCTCTTCGGCATCCTGTTCATGACTCCATTTCTGTGGATGATATCAGCATCCATGAAGCCAGAAGCCGACGTATTCATCTTCCCGATACAGTGGATTCCTAAACATTTTAACCTGATTGAAAATTATAAAACGGTATGGACGACGAAATTCCCTTTATACTACTGGAACTCGATTAAGGTTTCTGTCATCACAACGGCCTTGTCTGTTCTTTTCTCATCCATGGCTGCTTACGCCTTCTCCAAAATTAAGTTCCGCGGCTCGAATGTACTCTTTATTCTCGTTCTTGTTATGTATATGGTTCCAAGTCAGGCGATTCTCGTACCACAATTTCTTTTGCTCCGTTCGATGCATCTGTACGATACGCATCTAGGACTTATTCTTCTAGGATCTTTCAGCGTACTGGGGACGTTCATGCTGCGT
Organism: Paenibacillus sp. J22P169; assembly: GCF_059691995.1. Classification (NCBI taxonomy): domain Bacteria; kingdom Bacillati; phylum Bacillota; class Bacilli; order Caryophanales; family Paenibacillaceae; genus Paenibacillus; species Paenibacillus sp. J22P169. The sequence continues at coordinate 53,662 of NZ_JCAUAO010000004.1, forward strand.
CAGTTCTATCTAGGTATCCATGATGAGTATATGGAATCTGCTAGGATCGACGGGGCTGGTCATGGCCGAATATTCTGGTCGATTTGTACACCGCTTGTGCGCCCTGGGATTGCAACGTATGCGATCCTGCGCTTTATCTGGACCTGGAATGATTACCAGAATCCATTGATTTTCTTGAGAACAAAATCGTTATTCACACTTCCGTTGGGGATTCACTCCTTTGCCGATTTAAATGGTGAATTCTACTCCCTGATCATGGCGGCTTCCGTTTCTGCTATCTTACCTTTGCTTATCATTTTCATCATTGGTCAGAAGCAAGTTATCGAAGGTATATCCATGGGTGGCGTTAAGGGTTAATCTCCGGTTTATAAGCAAGATGTCAAAATAAGAGTGCATGAGGTTAAAATATTGCCTCGTGTGCTCAAACTAAGTTTGTTACGATTCGTCATGTAAAGGTTTTCAGTTATCGCAGCATATACAAATATCTTCTTGGAGGGGTTTATATGAAAAAGAGTTTACTCGTATTAAGCGGTGTTCTAGCAATCAGTACTGCGCTTGCAGGCTGTGGCAGTAAAAGTGAAGATAAACCAGCTGAAACAGCTGGCGGTGCAGCAACTTCTTCAACGAAAGCACCTGTTACAATTAAAGTACAAGCATGGTATACAGAAGCGCAAGGTAACTGGAACAAAACTGTTGAAGCCTACAATGCAACTCACCCGAACGTTAAAGTTGTTTATGAGAGCATGTCCGAGAAAGGTGATTCCCAAGAAGGGATGAAAAAGCTTGATCTACTAGCTGCTTCCGGCGAGCAAATGGACGTTGTTATGTACTCCAGTGCTTCCGATTTCGCACAACGTGTAGGAGCAGGCATTCTTGAGCCGCTTGATGCTTACTTGAAAAAAGATAACATTGTAGTTAAAGATGAGTATAAACTTGATCCGGTTGTTAACGGTAAATACTATGCTTTGCCTGGTAAAATGATCGAGTGGTTCGTTCTTTTGAACAAAGATAAATTAGATGCTGCTAAGCTTCCAGTTCCAACAGAATGGACTTGGAATGACTATGCGGAATACGCGAAAAAATTAACTTCAGGCGAAGGCGCTGCGAAACAATATGGTTCTTACTTCCATAACTGGAAAGACTATGCGCTTCTTGGTTTGAACAACAACATGGATAACCCTTACCTTGTGAAATCTGATGGTACAGAAAACATTGATAACCCACAAGTTCGTTTCTCCTTGAACCTGCGTAACCAAATGGAAAACATCGATAAAACATCCGTACCTTACTTCGAAGTTGTTTCGCAAAAAATGGCTTACCGTGACGTATTCTACGCAGGTAAAACAGCGATGCTAGCAACGGGTAACTGGATGGTTGGTGAGCTAGCGCAAAACGCGAAGTTCAACACGGTATTTGCTCCATATCCGAAATATGATGCAAAAGATACAAACGGTCTAACTGAAGTAGGCGCTGACTTCATGGGTGTAGCAGCAAACTCCAAGAACAAACAAGCGGCTTATGACTTCGTTAAATGGTACACAACTGAAGGTATCCAAACACAAGGTCTGTTCTTCTCCGGTTGGAAAAAAGCAGATATTAACAAAAACGTAGAAGCAATCCTTGCAAGCGGCAAGCCAGATCAAGTTAAGTTCATCGACAAAACGTCCTTGCTATCTACTTTGAAAGTGAACAAATCTACAAAATTGGTTGTTCCTCCGACTTACGCTTTGCAACAAGAGAAAGAATACTTAACGCAAGTTGAGTTGTTCTTGACTGGCAAGCAAGATCTGGAGAAAACAATTTCTACAGCAAAAACAAAGCTTGAAGACATCAGAAAGAGCAATGCGAAGTAATCGGTAACGATTTCCATAGCTTTACTGTTATAATGAGTTGAGGAAGCAAGAGGAGGCCTATGGGCCCCTCTTTTTCCCATTTTCAACGGGAAAGGCGGGACACCTTGGTGCTGAACTGGCTTCGCACGTTATCCCTTCGCAACAAATTAATGCTTACGATTCTGACTTGTCTAGTTCTACCGTCGATTGTTTCAATGAATGTATCGATTTTTTTTACTAGAGATGCTGTGCGCACCCAAGTGACAGACAGCTCACGAGAATCCATGCGGATTGTGAATCAGATTGTTTCCAAGCAAATGAAGGACATGCTTTATATCATGAATTTCATGCAATTTGACGAGGATCTACAGGAACCCATTCTGAATTTAAGTCATGTGGATGCTAGCACCTCGATTGGGGACATTTTTGTAGCTAAAAATACAATTATTAAAAGACTCGGAACAGTCATGAGTCCGCTAGGAAATATGTATGTCACGTTACTACTCCCAAATGGGCAGTATGTGGCTACGTACACAACCATTAATTTCGATCCCAGAACCTTTATGGACAAAAGTTGGTTTCCAGAAGTCGAAGAGATATCTGGTTATAATGTGAAATGGATTGGCGCAGAACCTAACTACAGTAACGGGTCGAATCAGCCTTACTTATTGTCTGCAGCGAAGAAGCTGACGTTGAATGGATTGACAAAGGGGTATGTGATTGTTGGTCTAGAGATGAATACGCTGCAGCAGCTTTTCAATCAATATGAGAAGACGGAATCCATGGCGATCATTGATGAACAGGGACGAATCCTGGTAGATCGAGACAACTCGACGATAGGTCAAGCATTTCCCTATTACGACCAATTGCCTGATCAGGATGGTTCGGCTTTCGTGAAGGTAAATGGGGAAGATTACATCTTACTCAGCTCTCAGGTAACGACCGAATGGAAACTGGTAAATTTGACCCCGTATAAGAATGCTGCCCAACAAATCCAGTCATTTCGGAAAACGGACTTTATTATTCAACTCTTCTTTTTGATTTTGTTTGCTGTTGTGCTCCTTTATGTGGTAGGAACGCTGACTAAGCCTATCGCGAAGCTTGTACAAACGGTTGTCCGGATTGAATCGGGTCAGTTGAGTGAACGATCTAACATTAGTGGCGGGGATGAAGTCGGTCGACTGGGGTATGTATTTGACCGCATGATTGATCGCATCGAGCTGACACTCTTCGAGAATAAGCGAGAGCAGGAGCTCAAGCGGAAGGCTGAACTGGCGATGTTGCAGGCACAGATTAATCCACATTTTCTATTTAACGTATTGAACTCGATTCGGTTGAAAATCATGATGAAAGGCGACGAGGAGAACGCTGAATTGATCAGCTCATTGTCCGCTCTTTTGCGCATGACCATTAATCGGAATAACGCCTACATTTCGCTACATGAAGAGATCGGGATCAACGAACACTATGTGCGTCTTTTGAATTCGAGGCATGGCGATCGGGTTGTCCTGCGAGTATCCGCGCCTTCTGATACCCTTCTTATTCAAATTCCGCGATTCCTTTTGCAGCCACTTATTGAGAATGCGTATATTCATGGCCTCAAAAGTAAAGCAGGCGAAATAACGATTGCCTCCCGAATAATTGCTGAGGATGGCAGATTACAGGTGGAGATCAAGGATTCCGGTGTTGGTATGACGCCCGAGCAATTGTTGGCGCTTCGAGATCACTTAGAGGTTACACCGACAATAGCCGTAGAGGAAGAAGCAAGCAGTCCTGCCCTATCGGGGATTGGTTTACATAATGTATTTGAACGACTTCGGATGATTTATGGATATCGATTCGATTACGATATTGAAAGCAGTCTAGGACACGGCACTCAAATTACTTTGCGCTTTCCACAGCAACCAGAGAAGGAGGTGTGACCTTGTATACGGTTATGATAGTAGATGATGATATCCCGGTTCTTGAATTTTTGAAAACGACGATAAAATGGGAGGAGCTCGGCTATCATTTGACTGGCGTTTATGCCAATCCGTTGGAAGCCTTGAAAGCCGGGCAGCAAGCCAAGACAGATGTGCTGATCAGCGATATCGGGATGCCGGAGATCAATGGGCTGGAGTTGATCAAGTCCCTCCGTGAGGAGGATCCGAACGTGAAGGCCGTCATTCTTTCCTGCCACGACGAATTCCACTACGCGCAGGCGGCGGTTAAGCTTTCGGTGAGTGAATATATTTTGAAGGAAACGATGAACGTAACTAATATTACCGAAGTGTTAGTCAGGCTCAAAGAGCAGCTGGATGCCGAGGGTCGGCAGCAATCGAAGAGCCGCAAGCTCGAGAAAGAGGTGTCGCAGCAACGCGGCGCGTCTAAGCGCCAGTTCATCCGAAGCACGGTGAATGAGCCGCTATTTGATGCTGTTGAATGGAGTGCCAAAGCAGGTGACTTCGGCATTCATCTGAACAAGCATGCAGTACTACCTGTATTCGGCTATGCCAACCGGGTGAAAGAGGCGAATAGCCGGTTTCAATCGACCGACTTGTTCGAGTATACGATTCAGAATATCGTGGAAGAGCTGCTCGTGGATCAAAAGGAAGTGACCCTATTCACCTACGATACGGGAGAAATCGTGCTGCTATTCCCGCATTTCTCTGAGCTGCATGTGAACAATAGCCAGAAGATGGAGCAGACGCTTCGACAGTTGCAGTCCTGCTTGCAAAAGTACGCGAAAATCTCCTTTTCGTTCATCACCGGGACTCCGGTGAAGGATGTTCGGGCGTTGAAGGATCAATTGATCCGCATGGTAGAGGCCAAGACTATACGATTCTATATGCCAGAGTCCTCGATCAGCAAGCTTGAACATTTGCGGGAGGGATTCGGGGACGGGGGAGAGCTGCTCGCACAGTATGCTCAGGCGTTGGATGAATTCCGCAATGTGGTGTTCGATGAGCGTGTAGAAATGATTGATTCGTTCGTCTCGAAGTGGGTCGATTTTATCCAGTACAATCGATTCCGTCCCTTAGAGGTGAAGGACTGGCTGCTCAAAATGATTCTCGATGTGCGTATGCGCCTCAAGTCGCTGCAGCACTATCAATCGACGTTTTCTTCGGAGCTGCTGCACCACGATGTCCACGAGCTGTCCTCCATCCGCGAAATGGAGCTATGGCTCAAGGATTATTTGCAGCAGGCTATTCAGTGGGCGGGACAGGTGTACCGGGAGTCGCATAATCGTGAAATCCTGGAGTGTCAGCGTTTCGTGTATAACCATCTTGATACGAAAATATCACTGGAGGATGCCGCGGCGCATCTGCATTTGCACCCGAGCTACTTGAGCCGCTTGTTCAAGCGGGAGACTGGCGAGAACTTCATCGAATACGTGACGCGGATGAAGATGGAGAAAGCGAAAGAGCTATTAGAAATCACGGATAAAAGCGTGGAACAAATCTCCGACATGCTCGGCTATGAGAATAAGAACTACTTCGGCAAGCTCTTCAAGGCGCATACCGGCTTCGTGCCGAATGCGTATCGGGGGCAGACGAAGGGAAGCTAGCAATCCCCGCTGTGAAAGCACAAAATCCTGCCAAATGCAGGATTTTGTGCTTTTTTCAAGTGATAGCTTATTTACCTGTTCCGAAAAAACGCTCAGCCGCCTCGCCTACATGCTGCACAGTAAACGTAGCAGCCGTAGTAGAGCTTGCCTCACAGTTGCGGATCAAGATCGTGGTTCCGATTCCAGCCCGCAAACCTGCTTCGATGTCACTCTCTTTATCACCTATGATCACGGATGAGGCTGGATCCAGCTGGAACTCCTGGATGGCTTGCATAATCATACCCGGATTCGGCTTGCGGCAACATGCATCCAACTTGTATTCGCCGATGCCATGAACCGGGTGATAGGGACAAAAATATACTTTGGCTATCCGGATGCCGTGATCTTCGAATTGCCCGGCCATCCACGTCGTTAGCGCCCAAAAATCGTCCTCCGTGTAATATCCCCGTCCAATACCGGCTTGGTTAGTCACGATGATGAGTAAAAAGCCCGCTTGCTGAAAATGTAAGAGAGTCTCGAATATGCCTTCGTTAAACTCGAAATCCTCCACTTTGTAAACATACGATTTATCAAGGTTAATGACACCATCTCTATCGAGCAAAAGTGCCTTCGGTCTCATCCGTCCTCACCTCCGGTGCCAAGCTCGGACTTCGCACGCGCATAGTCTTCCGGAATACCCATATCGATAAAATAACCTTCACTAGGGAAGCCATACATGTTCAGCTTCTGTACGCCGGGATTTTGTAGAAATTGCTCAAACGAAAATTTGGCAGGCAGCTCGAAGGGATCCCACAAATCGGTACGAGCTACGTAGACACCACCATTAATCAACCCGGATTCACACATCCGTTTCTCCTGAAAGCTCAACACGCGACAGTCCGAGCTTACGATAACGGCACCATATCGGTCAAACTGTCTCATCGGTTTAAGTGAAAGCGTCAAGTCCGCAGCGCGGTCTTGATGAACCAGTACGAGCTGCGGGATATCGACGTGGAACATCGTGTCTCCATTTAATAACAGCACCTGATCGCCGGAAATTTGACTCATCGCCTTCTTAAGAGCCCCTCCAGTTCCTAGCGGTTCTTCTTCCACCGAATAGGCGATACTTATTTCTCCGAAGCGGTGGCCGAAATAAGAGCTAATGGTTTCATGTTTGTATCCTACCGCAAGTACAACCCTGCGAACCCCTTGCATCTCCAATCGCTCAAGAATATAACGAAGGAATGGTTTGCCCCCTACAGGAGCCATCGGTTTGGGTAAGTCCCATATAACCTCCCGCAAACGTGTCCCCAGTCCGCCAGCTAAAATGATTGCTTCCATAGGGTTAGAATCCCTTACCAAATATAGATTCTTCTACAATCGCGCACAAAATATGGCCAATCATAATATGCGCTTCTTGAATTCTCGGGGTTTCTTGGGATGGTATACGTATGCATATATCGCATAGGGCAGCCATACGGCCTCCCAATTCACCGGTCAAACCAATTGTCGTGATGCCCATAGCACGGCACATTTCTAAACCTTTGATCACATTGGGAGAGTTACCGGATGTGGAAATGCCAACAAATAAGTCTCCACTTTGGCCGTTAGCTTGAATTTGCCGTGCAAACAGCTGTTCATAACCGTAGTCGTTTCCGATTGCAGTAAGAATGGAGGTATCCGTCGTAAGCGCGATGCACGGCAGGCCGGGACGGTCGAAATAAAAACGGCTGACGAATTCGCCAGCAATATGCTGGGCATCGGCTGCACTTCCTCCATTGCCGCCGAGCATTATTTTATTACCTTTTCGGTAAACCTCAATCATTTTTCTTGCTGCCTGCTCGATTAAACTAAGCATAACGCTATCCTTAGCAATCGCTCGTTTAATCTCCATCGCCCGTAAAATTTCACTGCTAATATACGTCTTCAAACTTATACCCTCCATCCTTGCGTTCCGCTCTTGGTAAAATGGAATTGAAACACTTTACCTCCTAATTCGTTCAATCGCTGTACGACCTGTATGCGTTTGACGGGGTCCACGATAAACATCATAAATCCGCCGCCTCCTGCCCCGGATACTTTGCCTGCTAATGCACCGGCATTCATCGCCGTATTGTATATGAAGTCAATTCGTTCGTTCGTTATAGAGGCGGCCATCTTTTTTTTTGCGCTCCAGGATTTCCCCAAATGCTCAGCAAACTTGTTGATTTCTCCCTTTAAAATACATTCCTTAATCGCATAAGCCTCCGCTTTCAATATATGGGTCGCTTTTAGGGCTGACTGTTTTTTATCCCGTGTATTGCGGACTTGTTCGTCAATGATCTTGGCAGATTCCCTTGATGCTCCTGTGTAATATAAAATCATAGAGCTCTCCAATTCACTGATAATCCAGTTTTTTACCCGCAGCGGGTTCACAATGACCCGATTATTTTCGTAAAACTCAATAAAGTTGAATCCACCAAAGGTGGCTGCATATTGATCCTGTCTTCCGCCACCCCATCCAACATCGATACGCTCGATTTCATAGGCAAGTTGGGCAATTTCATATTCCCCGAGCGGCAGATTAAGCCATTCTACGTAAGCTTTCAGCATAGCGACTACCATCGTGGATGATGAGCCGAGACCGGATCCTGCGGGAGCGTCAGAATAGGTGGTCATCCGAAAAGAAAGCGGCTCGTCCTGCTTAAACTGTTTGACAATCCGGTTATACACGCCTTTATGCAAGCTTAGACAGCCATCCAACTCCAACCTTGGGAGAGCGACAGAATGGAATTCTTCATTGAGATCCGCAGCGACAAAAGTAAGGTTACCGTCATCGATGACCTCAATCGTACAATAGGCGTACAAATCAATCGTCGCATTGAGTACGCATCCTCCGAATAAGTCGCAGTAGGGCGACACATCCGTTCCGCCTCCGGCTAGTCCCAATCTTAAAGGGGCTTTAGATCTAATGATCATGTGCTTCCTCCGTTCATTGTTGTCCAATATACTTCTTAACCAATTCAGCATATGTTCGAATAAGACAACTTGTATGGACGGATGGTGCAGAGTCAAATATTTTCCACCCTCCGTGTTAGTTGAAAATAAACGTTTGTCCCATTCACACCTTTTACAGAGGGAATAGTATAGCTATGTGATAATGATGTGCGCCGGGAGGTATTGTGATGAAGCTAAAGGCTAGGAGACAGAAAAGAAAGATATTGGGGTCTACACGCGTGCGTAAGCTTCGTAGATATAAAGCAGGCCGGCGATTTGTGCTCAAACGTGGAAAATCCGTACGTGCTCGATGGAAGAATCGGAGAAGACGGTCAGTTATGAAACTTTATAAACGCAACAGGATCGGTCGTTTGAAACGTCGGCGGATCCATAAAGGATTACGACTCGTGAATAAGCTGGTGGTACCGAGCTCTTCTCATCCACTGGTCAGTATTATTATTCCGGTTTACAACAAATGGGATTTCACTTACAAATGCTTGGTGTCCATCGTTAAGAACACACATGGAATTCCTTATGAGATCATCGTGATGGACGATCATTCAAACGACTTAACAGCCCGATTAGGACATTTCGTCAAACATGTCACTGTCGTCCGCAATAAGGTGAAGAGGGGCTTTGTTTATAATTGCAATCATGGGGCAGCGATTTCCAGAGGAAAGTATGTATTATTTTTAAATAACGATACTGTAGTGACTCCCGGCTGGTTGGCGCATCTGCTGTCTTTACCCGAGAAAGATCCAACCATCGGAATTATAGGCTCCAAGTTGATTTATCCGGACGGAAGACTTCAGGAGGCCGGCGGTATTGTCTTTAGTAACGGGTATGCATGGAATTACGGTCGATTAGATAACCCGGATAAACATGAATACAACTATGTCAAGGAAGTAGATTATATCTCAGGGGCATCGATCATGATTCGTAAAGACGTATGGAATAGAATAGGTGGTTTTGACCAGCATTTTGCACCTGCTTACTCAGAAGATGTGGACATTGCATTCAAAGCAAGACAACAAGGCTACAAAGTTATCTACCAACCCAAATCCGTTGTCGTGCACTACGAGGGAGTATCACACGGCACAGACCTTAACTCCGGAATAAAGAAATATCAGGTGATTAACCAGCAGAAATTTATAGAAAAATGGGCAGGCGTATTGCAGCGGGATCAACTTGCTAATGGTGAGCACCTCTTTTGGGCAAGGGAACGCTCAAGAAATAAAAAGACCATTCTGGTCATTGACTACGGCGTTCCAAGTTTCGACAAAGATGCGGGCAGCCGAACGACGTTTATGTATCTGAAACTATTTGTTGATATGGGCCTTAATGTAAAGTTCATACCTGACAACTTCACCAAACTGGAACCTTATGGTTCTGAACTCGAACAGCTAGGCATTGAGGTTCTTTATGGACCACAGGACCGCAGGTACTATGAGCATTGGATAGTCAAGCACAAGAACTATATTGATTATGTCCTGTTGAACCGGCCTAACATTTCAAATCAGTATATCGATCTAATTAAAGCCCATACCCGTGCGAAAATTCTTTATTATGGCCATGATATGCATTATATTCGTGAGCTGAAGCGATTCGGATTGGAGAACAACCGCGAACTGCTTCTAGCATCCGAGTTCTACAAAAGGCTGGAGTTCGACATGTTCAGCAAAGCGGATACCGTTTTGACCTGCAGCGACTCAGAAAAACGAATTATCGAAGGGAATTTTCCGAATAAAAATGCTGTATTGCTTCCGGCCTACTACTTTGACCATACGATACCGACAACAAGGCAGTGGAGTGAACGCAACGGTCTGCTGTTTGTTGGCGGCTTCAGCCATAGTCCTAACACCGACGGTATTTTGTGGTTTTGTCGGGACATCCTGCCTATTGTGCGACAAGCCATACCTCATATCCACTTGTTCATCGCTGGTTCCAACCCAACGCCCGATGTAATCGGATTACAGTCGGATCGGATTACTGTCACCGGATTTATACCAGACCATGTGCTTAAAGAGCTGTATGGAAACACTAGAATTGCCGTCATTCCTCTTCGGTACGGCGCAGGCGTGAAAGGTAAAACAGTGGAAGCCATGCGCCATCAGATGCCGGTAGTTACGACAAGCACGGGGATTGAAGGGCTGCAGAATATTAGGCAGATGATTGAACCTAAGGACAACCCTCATGTATTCGCCGAGGAAATCATCCAGTTATATCACAATGACGGTCTATTAGCGCATAAGGCCGAACAAAGTAAGGTGTACGTGGAAACGTACTTCTCCAGAGCAAGAGCCTTAGAGAGTATGAAATCAGCTTTATAGTGCAGGATAAAAATATAGGAAAACGATAAAAAGTGACTGAAAGTTTCGACTTTCAGTCACTTTTTTGTTTTTCACACCCTTTTAGCAAAATAACGTTCCATAACAGCTGGATGATTCCCAGTAAAAGGCGTCGTCACGATGTCATATTCGATACGATCAGCCGGTTTCCCTAAGTATTGATCGACATCACGGCGGCGGTTATCGTTCGCTTTAACTTGGGAACCGAAAGCATAATGGTAATGGAAGGCTGAAATCGGCTCAGCCTTATTGGGAATTTCCCACATGAAACGTCCGAATAGATGCACTTTGCAGTGATTCTTGGCATCGTCGTACCGTATGCCAATATGATTGCGCCACATGAACCATTTATTTACAGACCAGTGTTCGTCGTTCGGTGCACTTAATCGTAATGTCTGGGGATTCATCCAGAATTGCACCCACGGGAATGAGATGGCATCCGCCTCTTTCTGGGACATAAGCCCAGGTAAGGCATCACGGAAGCTATCATCCATGATCTCATCTGCATCGATCGCCATAATCCAATCTCCAATAGCCTGGTCGACTAGGAAATTCCTTACGATGGACTCGTTCCAATCATCGGAGTAGGGTAAGCCCGTCTGCTTAATATGGAATAGCCGAATATTCGCGCGGTTTTTCCACTGATTGATGATGCTTACACTGTCGTCGGTGCTTCCTCCGTCCACAATAAGAATTTCATCCGCATAGGAAGCGACACTTTCTAGAAACAACGGGAGGAACTTTTCCTCATTCAAGATCGGCACAATGACCGAAAGCTTGGGCTTCGGCTCCAATAGCGGAGCGTGTGGAACATTCAGCGGTTCATAAGCGAAAGGAACGTTTATTAAAGGAGGAGGAGGCCGCTTTGCCTGGGGAGTCGATCGCAAAGATTTGCTTGTTCGCAGGCGTTTTTTAACTTTTCGCAGTAGACGCTTGCGAAGTTTTATGGTTCGTAAAGGACGCTTGCGTAATTGTATTGTTCTCCGAATTCGTTTCATTTTGATCCCATTTTTACTGCGGCTTCTTTTAAGCAGCTTTTGTTTCCGGTTCGTTTTGGCCGCCTTTCTAGCTACCTGCCGGAGAACTTTTTTCATTGAGCACCTCCTTCGCGGTAATGGTTGGAACGATCTACAATATCACAAATTGGTTACATGGCCATTCCTGTAATCCAACTTAGTATATTCAGGTACCTCTGCCTACGAATGGACGAATAACTACATATGAGTTTTTGTCGGCCCAATCGCAGCTAAAGAAAACAAAAGTGGATACCAAAACAAAGGAGCTAAGCACATATCTGCTTAACTCCTTGTTCATTCATGTATCCATATTGGGATTTATTCTGGGATATGTTCGTTGGAGCTTTCGTAAGCATTGAGGATCGCACCTAGCAGACCAGGGAATCTTTCTTCTAAATCATCTTTTCGTAATGACAAAAATCGCTGGGTGCCTTGCACGCGGACATGAACGACACCTGCTTCACGCATGGTTCGTACATGATGAGACAAGGTCGATTTAACGACGGTCACATCAATGCCGCCGCATGTGATTTCCCCTTGTTTGTGAATTTCTGAGACAATGGATAAACGGACGGGATCGCTTAGCGCATAGAGGACGGACGAGAGATGCATAGCCTCTTTGTCTGGGTGAAATAGTACTTTCAAGATGCTTCCTCCTCGTTAAAGCGTAGTGATTGCATTTTACCACATTGCGTGATATATTTCTATTGTTCGATAACAATCGAATTAAAGGAAACAAGTGCGATAACTGCATGTCATAAGCAAACAAAATAAATAAATGAAGTGGAGGAACGACCATGTCTACTACAAATTCCAACCCATCGACAAAGTCTCATTCTGTTGAGGCGTTGTTCAAACCATTTACACTAGGCAATCTCAATCTAGCGAACAGGGTCGTCATGGCCCCGATGACGCGAAGCTTCTCACCAGGGGGCGTGCCAGGACCAGATGTGGTGGATTACTACCGCCGCCGGGCTGAGAATGGCGTTGGTCTTATTATTACCGAAGGCACACTAATCAATCATCCAGCGGCTACCAACGATCCACGAGTCCCTAACTTCCATGGAGAAGCTGCGCTAGAGGGCTGGAAACGTGTAGCTGATGCTGTGCACGAAGCGGGAGGACGTATCATGCCTCAGCTCTGGCATATTGGGATGACTCGCCCAAATGGTTCACTTCCACATCCGGAAGCACCATCGATTGGACCATCAGGCCGCAATTTAGCTGGCGAACAAGTGAATGAGCCGATGACACAGGCGGAAATCGAGCAAGTCGTGCAAGCCTACGCACAAGCGGCAGCTGATGCGAAACGAATTGGCTTCGACGGCATCGAGCTCCATGGCGCCCACGGTTACTTGATCGACCAATTCCTATGGGAGAAAACGAATCAACGTACGGATAAGTACGGTGGCAGCCTACTGGCACGCACACGGTTTGCTGTCGAGGTTATCGAGGCTTGCCGCCGCGCGGTTGGTCCTGACTTTCCAATTATGATTCGGTTGTCACAGTGGAAATCCAGCGAATATACGGCCAAACTCGCCGCTACACCGGAACAGCTCGGTCAATTGCTTGCACCGCTCGTAGAAGCAGGCGTAGATATATTCCATTGCTCGACGCGCAGGTTCTGGGAACCAGAGTTCGAAGGATCTAGCCTCAATTTCGCAGGCTGGGTGAAGCAGTTATCGGGTAAACCTACGATCACAGTTGGATCAGTCGGTTTAGATGATGAATTCTTGGGATCCTTCAGAGGAAAAAGCGCTGGCACGGCTGACATCAACGAGTTACTTGTTCGTCTAGAGCAGAACGAGTTCGATCTCGTTGCCATTGGACGCGCGCTGTTGGTTGACCCTGCTTGGGTGGAAAAAGTGCGAGACGGTCGATTCACGGAATTACTTCCATTCACTGTTGATGCTTTAAAACGTTTATATTAAGCCGTCAGACTTGATGAATTTGCTGTCTGGCAACAACGAAACAAGGCAACCGGACGAACCGGCTGCCTTGTTTTTCTTTTTACCGCTAACGGCTGCTCAGTAATTCGTGCGCGTAAACGTCGCATCACTTTTCACGGTTGCAGTGCTAGAAGCGTTGATCACTTCGACTCTCAGTACGTAATTGTAGTGACGGATGTAATAGGTAGGGGCGCTGTAGGATTGGAAAGAGACCTTGCTGCTGTCGGCCCAACCGGCTACGAGGTTGAATGTGGCATCCTGATTAAAAGCTGTCGTCCCATCATATTGGGCAAGGACGATCTGATTGCTCGCATTTTTTCGGATAAAATAGCCTGGGAAATTGATGGATTCGAGTGAAACGCTAGATGCGTTAGCTAAACCGGGCACCACGCGAAATTGTGAATCCAGAGCAGGGGAAACGTTAGGATCTATGCGAAGCGTATAGTTAGAATGACGTATGAAGTAAGTAGGGAAATTGTACGACGCAAATTTACTATAGCCAGTGGCATCGGCAGTCGAAGGCCCGAAGAGACGAACCTCGTACAAGGTCGGCGTATACCAGTTGCTCGGATTGTTGAACAGCACAGCATTCACGAGGTTAATCCGTACATATCGCGCCGTGAAGTGTACCTTATCTGTTGTAAAACCATAAGCCGTATTCGTTGTGCGATCAATCGCGGCGTAGTTGACGCCATCGTTGCTGATTTCGATTTTATACTTGTGATAGCCTTCTGAGCCTTTGTATAAAAACCAGGAGATATCGACCTCGGTAATCGTCTTCGGCGCTCCGAAATCGACCTGCCACCAAGCTGGCCATGTACTGCTGGAAGCGGCCCACGAGCTTTGGGCATTACCATCCAACGCATTAGCAGCAGAAGAGCTGGCTGCGGTTGAGCTTGCTGTAGCAGTTTTGCCTGTGGCGTGGTTCACGTGCGTTGGCAGTGTGACGGTGCCGGTTACGGCATCAATGTTCCAAGAACTGTACCAGTTCAACGTGGCTGAAGCGCTCGTATCATTTAGTGTCAGTGGCAGCCAAATGTATTTATGATCACTCAAATTGAGCGGATTCCAACGGTCAGCCATATAAATGTAGCTGGTCGTAGAGCTGCCGGAGACAGTCATAATGTTCTCGATTTGCGTAGCGTAAGCCGCAGGGTCTCCGAACGGCGAAAGCGCAGACCAAGTGCCTGTCATCGAAGTCGCCGTCGCATACGCGCCTTGATTCGGATACCAACCGGAAGCCTGTGAGGTGAACAGGTAGTAGGTATTATTCTTTTTCACGACAGCAGGCGCTTCGCGATAGCCGTTCTCGAAAATCCAGCCAACGAAGGAAGACACGTTCGTGTAGCTGGAGTTAAGCTGGAAGATCGCCATCGTGTCGTTGGCGCCGCCATTTTTGCGGGAAGCCGTCACGAGGTAGGCGGAACCGTTGGTATCAGCGAATACCGTCATATCACGGGATTCATAGTTAAGCGGACGGAAGCTGCCTTGGTAGGTGAAGTTTCCGTTTGGTGTGGAACTCGTAGCAACAGCTACGCGGCCTAAGCTATAATCGGTGCCATTTTCGTAATGTGCCCATAGGACATACATGCCGGTAGAGGCATTGTAGATGACTTTAGGACGCTCGATTTTGCTGGAGTTCAGCTCGGTCGATGAATTTTTTGTGAGGATGGCGTTGCTGAAGGTCCAGTTCTTGAGATCCGTTGAGGTATACACATTTACACTATCAAACGTTCCGCTCACCGCATGCTCGCCGTACCAGTAATACGTCGATCCTACTTTTAAAATATTGCCGCTTCTAGCCTGAATCTCGTTGCCTGCCGTATCGGTCCAGTTTGAGCCATTCGAGATGGTGACACTTGCAGCACTTGCCTGATGCGGGACAAGGGCAAAAAACAAGGCAGCCAACAGTGCATACATCAGTGCGGTGAGCGTTCGTCTTGTGTAGATATTCATTCGTTAATTTCCTCCTTTAATGGATGGGATGACCGTGACTCAGAAATCTCTGAGCTGGGGTCTCCACTTCATCGTACGGCCATATGTAAGCGTTTACAACTGAAAGAAGGTGATATTCATGAACAATGTTGCTCAGCGGCGAGTGAAAGATTGTGCAGGAAACTATAAATAACTGATTTGTTGTCATCCCCCCAGCCACGAATGACTTAATAGTCAGCCAACCCATGCACCCCACGGACACGAATAATTCAATAGTCAGCCAAACCCATGCACCCCATGGACACGAATGGCTCAATAGTCAGCCAAACCATGCACCCCACGGACATGAATAATTCAATAGTCAGCCAAACCATGCACCCCACGGACACGAATAACTCAGTAGTCAGCCAGACCATGCACCCCACGGACACAAGTAACTCAATAGTCGGCCATACCTGCCCCCAGGGACATGAATAACTCAATAGTAGCCAAACCATGCACCCCACGGACACAAGTAACTCAATAGTCAGCCAACCCATGCACCCCACGGACACGAAAAATTCAGAAATCAGCCAATCCGCGCACCCCACGGACACGAATAACTCAATAGTCAGCCATACCGGCCGCCCTCCCCACGCAGCAACGATTAACTGGAAAAACTACATCTAATTTTGCGGTTTCCATAGTTTTATATGAAATAACTGGAAAATATGTAGTTAATTGCAGCCAATCTCTCTCTTTTCGCCGAATCAGACGGAATTAGCTGTATAATTTCCATCTAAATCCACTTGGCGGAGAGGATCTCCCGAATTAACTGTAGATTTTCCATCTAATTATGGGGCTTGGGGGAGGCGCATGTGCAGATTCAGGCTCGGTACGTTGTTATACCTATAGATAGCCATGTTCACAGACAAGATACTTCTCAGATCAGTCCCGGCAACGCTTCTTGAAATTTTCAAGTCGATACTGCTCAACACGCAGGCGAACCCCAGCTCCATCCCTAAAAAGTCCCTGAAAATAGATAGATACCAAGCTCTTTTGGAAAACCATCTAGTTATTTGGTATCCTGCACAAATTTCCATGTCTTTACAATAAAATAGCAAATTTCGCAATTATCCTATGGTAAAATAAGATGGTTCTCAAATGGCTTGTCTGTCCGATAAGCAAGCGCTTATGTTGAAAAGATTTTGACTCAGCCAATAAGCTAAGGAGGAATTGTAATGAGCAAGCTCAAGGGATGGAAGACGAGATTATGGAAGACTACGTTGGCGTTGACAGTAGCTATACCGTTCCAAGTGCTAGCTACGAGCAGCTGGCAGACGGTGATGGCGGAAGGACCGACGGATCCAGCGCCGTTCATTGAAGCCAAAGTCGTGAACGGAAATGCAGGGAAGAAAGTGCTTTTTGACAATACACACGAGCAGACAGCTGGAGCAGCGGATTGGGTCATTGATGGGGCTTTTTCGGATTTCGGCAATGCGTTAGCGAATAATGGGTATTATGTAAAAGAACTGCGCAAAACGACGCCAATTACGTTGGCCGATTTGAGCGGTTATGATGTGTTCGTGGTAGCGGAGTCTAATGTTCCGTACAAAACAAGTGAGCAAAACGCCTTAGCCCAATACGTGGCCGGAGGCGGCAGTATATTCTTCATCGGCGATCATTACAATGCCGATCGGAACAAAAACCGCTGGGATGGCTCCGAGGTGTTCAACGGCTATCGCCGAGGTGCCTGGACGAACCCAGCAGCAGGGATGAGCACGGAAGAGGCAGCCTCCTCCGCGATGCAAGATGTAGCAAGCTCGGACTGGCTGGCGACACAGTTTGGTCTGCGTTTTCGCTATAACGCGCTCGGCGACATTAATGCGAATAACATCGTAGCACCTGCGCAAGCTTTTGGCATTACGACGGGTGTCTCCAGTGTAGCGATGCACGCAGGATCGACGCTGGCCATTATTGATCCGACGAAGGCGAAGGGCATTGTGTACTTGCCGCAAACGAATGAAGCTTGGGCGAGTGCGGTTGATCAAGGTGTCTATAATGGTGGCGGCGTTGCGGAAGGTCCGTATGTGGCCATCTCGAAAGCGGGCGCAGGGAAGGCAGCCTTCATCGGTGACTCCTCACCAGTCGAGGATGCAACGCCGAAATATGTGCGCGAGGATACAGGCGCGAAGAAGACGACGTATGACGGTTTTAAAGAAGTGGACGACGGAACGCTGCTCGTAAACATGGTGAACTGGCTTTCGACCAAAGAAAGCTATACCAGCCTATCTGAAGTAAGCGGCTTGCAGCTAGACCAGCCGACGGCTTTGCTGCCTTTTGAAGCGCCAGCGGCATCGACGGAACCGCAGCCAGAGCCTTGGGCAGCTCCGAATGCCGGCTACAAATGGTACGACCGCAGCACGTTCAAAGCTGGCTCGTATGGCGGACCTGCAGCCACAGCGAATACGACGTACAGCTTCGTGAAACAAGCGGTATTGCCGAATGCGGCGGACTTCCCGATCAGAGTCGTTGTGGATAACTTACCGCCTTCGACAACTGTAACGGGCTTCTCCCTAGGGATCTATCTGGTCAGTGGTGGTTCACAAATCGCCAAAGTACAAAATGCAGATGGTACCTGGCCCACGGCTTACGCGTATAGCTCCGCATTTAGCGTAACTGCAGATATCAACGGACATGCGACGAAGGATCTGAATGTACGCGTTCTTCCAGGAACGACCGCACCAGCGAATCTCAGATTGCGCCTGAATGGCACGAATCTGAAAACCGAAGCCGTAACGCTAGGGAATGTACCTGCAGAAAACTTGCCGGAAGAGGAAAATCCGATCCCAGCCAAGATCGCCATCTCTGAAGCACGTGCGAAGGCAGCAGGGACTTTGGTGACTGTTGAGGGTGTTGTTACGACGGAGCCGGGTGCTTTTGGCGGACAAGCCTTCTACTTGCAAGATGCGACAGGCGGCTTGTATGTGTTCCAAAGCTTGAGTGGCTTCCATCAAGGCGATACAGTAAAAGTAACAGCCTCAACCGCGCTATTCAACACGGAGTTTGAGCTTGCTGACCCTGTGGAAATTACCAAAACAGGCGTCGCTGCGCTGCCAACACCAACCCCAGTATCCGCTGTGACAGCGGACAACCAAGGGCAGCTGCTCACGCTTAATGATGTGACAATCAACAACATCATTACGGCAACACCGACGGGTTCTTTTGAATTCGATGCTGTCAAAGACGGTGTAAGCAACCACATACGTGTGGATACACGAACTGGCTTATCCTTAAGCACCTTCCCCTACACAGCTGGGCAAAAGGTGACGATTCAAGGTGTTGGCGCGATTTTCAAAGGTGTATTCCAATTGAAGCCAAGGGGCTTGAGCGATTTCAGCATGACGGCGGACACGGTAGCACCAGTAACAACTGCAACCTTATCCAGTACTCCGAATGGGGCAGGTTGGTTCAAGGAAGACGTTACCGCAACGTTAACTGCTGTAGATGATCAAGCGGGTGCAATGGTCACTCAATATGCTATCAATGGCGGAACTTCAGCGGCTTACACAGCGCCAATCGCGCTTGGAACTGAGGGCACAACAACCGTGAGCTATTCCTCTACGGATGCTGCGGGCAATGTTGAGACAGCACAGTCTTTGCAAGTGAAGCTGGACAAAACAGCACCTTCAGCGACCCTCACCGAATCGGGCCATATAGTTAAGGATGTGACGAACACGGCTTCAGTGACATTCGTCTTGGCTAGCAGTGATGCACTTTCCGGTGTTGCGGAGCAATCCCTGACCTTGGATGGCATCAGTATTACAAGCGGTCAAACGATTGCCGCAGGAACCCTAGCTGTAGGTGCACACACAGTGGCCTATCTTGTAGCGGATGTTGCAGGGAACACGACGAGTGCGTCACAGACATTTAATGTGGTTAAGCCATTATCCATCGGCGCTCCTGGCCAGCCTGTTTTATCCTCCAATAACGGCTATTCTGGTTTAAAAGATGGCAACTACACGATCACGATGAACATGTGGTGGGGGAATAATGGTACGATTTTCAAACTGTACGAAAATGGTGTTCTCATCAGTACAAAAACACTCTCGGATGCGTCTCCAGCGGCTCAAATCGCCAAAGTGGATGTATCTGGTAAACCAAATGGCACGTACACATACACAAGTGAACTTATTAATTTATTCGGAACGACAACTAGTCAGCCTCTTGTAGTCACAATCACAGACGCATCTCCAGGTAAGCCCGTCTTATCGCAGAATAATTGGGATGGGGATGGCAGCTACAATGTGAGCATGAACATGTGGTGGGGCACCAATGCAACAGGTTATCGCCTCTTCGAAAATGATGTACTCATCGATACGAAAAGCCTGCAAGCTGCTTCACCTAGTGCACAAAGCGCAGTTACAGCAATCGCTGGTCGCGCAATCGGCGTCTATCAGTATCGCGTCGAGCTGTTCAATGCAGCTGGCGTAACATCCAGCGATGTGTTGAGTGTTACGGTTACGAAGTAAGCGGAGGCATCGAAGGTATAGAGCATGAAAAACAGCCCTTCTGGTCTTAGACCAGAGGGGCTGCTTTTTGTTTTGGCCCCACAATAGCGCACCTAGGTTCCCCTTCGCATCCCCTCAGGGCTCAAAAATGGCAGGTTTTCCCTTGGTGATGAACCAGCTAGACAAAAACATATCCCGATGGTAGGTTAAATGGATACTTAGGAAAGTAAGTGATCTCATATGTCCATTGCTTCGCAAGCCAAAGAAACAACAAGCGGCAGCCGATTATGGATGGTACTGGTGCTCGGTTTACTCGCATCTTTCGGACCGCTTTCTCTCGATATGTACTTACCGGCGCTGCCTGTCATTGCGGGTGACCTCCATACAACAACTTCACTTGCCCAGATGAGTTTAACGGCTTGTATGCTCGGTCTCTCGCTAGGTCAGCTCATAGCTGGATCGGTGAGTGATGTGCGCGGAAGACGCATGCCTCTGTTGGTCGGACTTTTGATTTATGGTGTCGCCTCCGCACTTTGCATGGTCGCTCCTTCCATCTGGGCGTTCCTCATTTTGCGCTTTGTGCAGGGGATGGCGGGAGCAGCAGGGATCGTCATTTCCCGGGCTATCGTCCGTGATATGTATGAAGGTGTGGCGTTGACGAAGTTTTTTGCGCTGCTGATGCTCGTTAATGGTTCAGCACCTATCCTAGCTCCAATTATCGGGGGCCAGCTGCTGCAATTCACTTCATGGCGCGGCGTGTTCCTTGTGCTCAGCTTGATCGGTGTCGTGATGCTAATCATTGTAGTACTTGGGCTAAAAGAAACACATCCACCTGAACGCCGCTCCAAGGGTGGGCTTACGAATACGCTGCGTATTTTCCGCGGATTGCTCACAGACCGTTTGTTCATGGGCTATGCGTTAACGCAGGGGCTCGTTTTTGCCGGCATGTTCGCTTACATTTCGGGATCGCCGTTTGTTTTGCAGGAGATATTTGATGTTTCTCCACAAATGTTCAGTGTTATCTTCGCGGTTAATGGGGCTGGCGTGATCCTTGCTGGCCAAATAACGGGGCGACTAGCTGGCAAAGTCAGCAATCACCGTCTGTTAGCAGGAGGCTTGGCGATAGCTGTTCTAGGAGGACTGCTGCTGCTCGTTGCAACGCTGAGCGGGGCTGGGCTCATTTTGATATTGCCGGCGTTCTTCCTCATCGTCTCTTGTATTGGTCCAGTATCGGTGTCGACCTCTTCCTTGGCGCTGCAAAATCAAGGCAAAACAGCCGGCAGCGCCGCAGCCTTGCTAGGTCTTATGACTTTCGTCATCGGCGGCTTAGTGGCGCCGCTTGTCGGTATTGGCGGCAGCCAGACAGCCGTACCTCTAGGCATTATCATCGCCGTTATGGAGCTTGGCGGCGTGCTTTGCTTCGTTTTCCTGACGCGAGAAAAAGCGTGATCGGCCATCACTTTTTTTAGAAAATTCAAAGATTTTTCACAATTAACATTTATAATGAAGAAGAATCGACCAATTTTTGAAAAAGGTGGGTAATACGCATGAAGCGCATTCATAAAACGTGGCTTATCGGCACACTGGCAGCTGGATTATTAATCAGTGGCGGCTTCGTACTTCAGTATAATCAAGCATTTGCTAACGACACAGACACGGCGACACCTGCACCTAAGAAGTTTCAGGATAAACATAGATTTGAGAAGCAACCAGCGTCACCAAGGGGCGGCTTTGATTTCGGTCATGGCGGTATTGGCGGCGTAATCGATTTTTCTTCCATCCTTGGTATAGATAAGGGCGTCCTTAAAACGGAAATTGATGCGGGTAAAACACTCGTACAAATCGCGCAGGAGAAAGCCAATCTAAGTGAAGAAGCGCTGCTTGCCAAACTGACAGAGGCGGAAACGAAGAAAATCGATACAGCGCTTAGCGCGGGGAAAATCAAGCAAGAGCAGGCAGATAAGCTCAAAGCGGGGCTTACTGATCGGTTGAAAAAAATCGTGGAAGCCAAGCCGCACGCGATGAATTTTGATAAAAAGCCAATGCCTCGCGGCGGAAACATGCCAAACATGCCTATGCCTGGCGGTGTATGGGGCGCTCCTCACGAAATCGCAGCGATTCTCGGCATCACTGAGGATGAGTTGGCTGCTGAACGCAAAGCAGGCAAATCGCTTGCCGAGATCGCGGAGGCGAAAGGCATCACGGAAGATCAGTTAATCGCCAAGCTCAAAGACAATATGACGGATGAGCTGAAAAACTTCGTCGAGCGCAAAGGCGGAGTTCCGCACCCAGCGCCGCAGCCACGTGGCGACGGCGGTTCGTTCAAAGGTAAGCCTGGTCGCGGCGGGGAGCATAGACCAGCTCCAGCAGCAGTGCCAGCGACGCCTTCGGCTACGTAATTCATTTTTGGATAAATAATGAGCGATCCTTTAGGGATAGCAGAAGGTTGCCCTTTCGAGCACATCGAGCGAGGGCAATCTTTTTTGTTGCGTATGGGGGAGATGGAGGGAAGTGGCAAGGTGGCGTAGAAGTTTCTCGCAGGAACATCATGTTGGGTAGAGTTGAACGGCACCATGCGTCGGTGCCACAACGCGCGCATTGGGAAGAGTAAATTAGATCTGAGAAGAGAAGTACTGAAGGAGGAGTAGCTGAATGGAAGAGCTCATTGGACATTGTCGTACATGTGAGAAGCCGATTTATTGTAAAATGGGGTTTCTAGATGGCGTCGTGCAAGCGGATAAATCCTTAGTATGTTTTGAATGCTCGGGTGAGGAGCACGAGGAGCAAGTGGTTATGAAACCGTAGAAGTAAAGGGGGACGTTAGGTGGCATAATCGAAAGAGTGGATCCCCGGCAGTAACAAATTAGCATGCGCACTACTCCCGATCTACGTTTGAAGCAACTTAGCGTGCACGGAACCCTCGATCCAAGTCTAAAGCAGCTAGCATGCACGGAACCCGCGTTCCTAGCTAATAATAAATTAGTTTGTTGCAAACCGCCGTTCTCCGACTGAAGTTAGTTGAATCCAGCCACCTTTACGCTCCCCTGACCACAATAGATGGAAAACGTACAGTTAATTCTTCTCAATTTCACTGATATTAACATTTAACTGGATAAGGTACAGGTAATTTAATCACTTTAGCTCAAAAGGGTCATACACCGCGAAATTAGCTACATGAAATCCAGTTAATTGATTCAAAAACAGCAATTCACCGAATTTAGCTGTATAAAATCCAGTTATTTCGCCGGCGACGGGGTGGGCGATGCTAAGGGGAACGCACTTGGTGACGCTCATCCCCTTGGGGGACGTACTCGGGGACGCCCAGCGGTCGCGCCTCGGGTAGCGCGACCTGCTGCCGCCTTCCGTACGCAATGGCCGCACGTAAGGCGGCAGAGCGTGTCCGCACCGCGGACCGCACCCAGCGCCGCGTCAACCGCACCGCGGACCGCTCTGCGCTCCGGCAAGCGGAATCGGCGGTCGCGCCGCACCGCCCTCACGCAGCGTGGCGCCAACCCGCCGCCGCTAATACAAGACCCGCCACAAGTAAAACGTGGCGTAGGCTTCCCAACCCCGCCAGCCCTCGGCTAGCTGGCGGATCTCTTCAAGCGAGGGCTTGGCCTCAAGCCTAAGCACATGCTTCAACGCGTTATGCAGGCCGACATCGGCCAACGGGAACGCTGCGGGGTTGCGCAGGCAGCGCATCAGCACATAGTTGGCCGTCCAGGGGCCAATGCCGCGAATGCGCAGCAGATCTTTTTCCATGGCAAGGAAATCGCTCATCGCAAGCAGCCCAGCCTTGGACAACGATCCATCCGCCATGAGATTGGCAACGCCAATAAGGTACTCCGCTTTTTTACCCGTGAATTGTAAAGCGGTTAAATCCTCAGTCGTGAGCGCAGCGACTCGCTCTGGCGTCGGGAACGCCCAATAGGTCCGTCCCTCCCAATGCAGTGAGGTACCGAAGTGCTCGACTAGCCGTCTTTTGAGCGTATAGGCAAAAGCCAAGTTAATCTGCTGACCGATAATCCCCCAGCTCATCGCCTCAAACAAATCGGGAATCCCCATCAAGCGCAGCCCTCGGAATTCCTCCGTCACTTGCCGCAGGATCGAATCCTCCATCTCATAAAATGGCATCAAATCCGTCCCTAAATCAAACCACTCCCACACATAGCGAGCGATATTTTCGCGGACCTCAGAGGTTAAACTAGCGCCACTATAGTGGACAATTTGGATATGAAGCACCTCGTCATCCTCACTGTGGACAGCGATAAGTGCTAGGTTATCCCCAACCGGCAGCAGCTTATAGATGCTGGAGTTATCCACAACGAATAGGCACTCATTGGTTGAGCGGCTTAAATAGCCGATATTTTGCTCGTATCGAAAAGGCTCAGGCAGAGCTAGCGAGAGCGTGCTCGATTGTTCGTGCCATTGTAGGCTGGACGGGTCAAAAGCTTGCAAGTGTGGCATCGTCATTCTCCTTATCGGTAGGTCGTTATATGCATTATCGCCGAGAGCGGCTTTTGTAATCTTGCTTTCTCATCTTGGAACCCTTACAACCACAGGTCTGTTTGGGTATACTGAGCTTATTAAAAGCAACACAAGGAGAGGGGCATCCGGTATGCAGGAGCGGTTTTGGCAAGCCATCGTAGCGAATGATGCGGCGTATGATGGGACGTTTTATTATGCGGTGGCGACGACAGGGATTTTCTGCCGGCCTTCCTGCAAATCGAGGCTTCCGAAGCGGGAGCATGTGCGTATTTTTCCTCATAGTCAAGCAGCTATTGCGGAAAGTTTTCGTCCTTGTAAAAGGTGTCGGCCTGACGGCAACAGGCTTCCCGATGAAGCATGGGTTGCGGAAATGAAGGCGCATATCGAAGAACACTTCGCCGAACCGCTGTCGTTAGCGACGCTTTCGGAACATTTTTATGCGAGTACGTATCATCTGCAAAGGACTTTTAAACGAATAGCTGGCGTGACGCCGCTTATGTATATACAACAGGTCAGGTTGGAGGCGGCTAAAAAGCTTTTGATCACCTCGGATACAGCCGTACATGTGATCGGAGCGCAGGTGGGGATGGTGAATGCTGCCCATTTTGCGACGTTGTTCCAGAAGAGAACCGGGCTTACGCCGACGGAATTCCGTCAAAAGTTCGTTCATTAACCATAACCGACAGGGGTTCGTTGATGCAAGAAGAGCTGGTTGTGCTAACTAGCATGAAGAATTGGAGGGGGGCAAGATAGATGCGAATGCAGCAGAAAAGCGAGATTGGAAATAGGAATGGTGTGGGAATGGAGATCTACTGGGGAGCGTTCGCTCTACATGGGAGTAACTTTGTGATGGCCGTGACAGATAGGGGATTGTGTTACTTGCAATTTCAGGAGGGCAATGGGCAAGAAGGGATGGATGAGCAGGCGTATCTGTCATTCACCCAATGGGCTATTAGGAGCGGTCAAGCGAGCAGTTGGTTATACGATGTAGATAGGTTGAGACCCTATATTCAGCAGCTGGACGAGTACTTGAGTGGGGAGCGAAAAAGCTTTACGCTGCAATTGGACTTACGTGGTACAGCGTTTCAACAGGCGGTATGGAAAGCACTGCATGACATTTCTCATGGAGAAACGGTGAGTTATTCACAGGTAGCCAATACGCTGGATAGATCCAGCGCCGTACGTGCGGTAGGTACAGCCATTGGGGCAAATCCCGTGCTCATCGTTGTGCCTTGCCATCGGGTGGTAGGGAAAAATGGAGCACTGACAGGCTATCGTGGCGGGTTGGAGAATAAGGAGAAGCTTTTGCAGTTGGAGCGGCAAGGAAAGTAGGACAATGAATTTTAGTAAATTCACTCTCATTTATTCTTCTATGCATAGAATCTCAGATATGGATAAAAATACGGGGAAGGAAATGAATGGGAATAGGAAGCTGGAATCATCATGAGCGTATTTACTGGGGGCGAATAGCGTGACCATGTGGAGTTGGAATAAGCTACGGACAAGACAAACATCTCCAAGTCAGCAGCCTCGGATGATTCCGCTGAAGAACTCACCTGCTCATCAGGTTATGGAAGCCAATAAAGAGGCGAGTATCAGCACGCAACTTGAAGCGACGATTACATTCGTTCAAAAGTTACTCGGTGAAAATGACGATTTCATCATACGCAGGTTTTGCATATTTAACGATCAACCAGCTGTTGTGATGTATTTCCCTGATTTAATTGATAAACAGTATCTGAACGATCACATTTTAAAGCCTTTGATGTTAACATCCTCTCAAGATTATGCCAAAGCAGTAAGCCGCCCTATGAAAGAGTTTCTTTTAAACGATACCCTTTATGCGTGTGAAGGAAGAACGGAAACACAGCTGAATGAAATTATCCAAGCCATCGTAGAAGGGAAAACGGTTCTTCTAGTTGATGGAGTAACGGATGCGTTTATTTTCAGTACACGCCATGTTGACAAGCGATCGATCACGCAACCAGAGACTGAACAGGTGATCCGAGGCGCACGGGAAGGTTTTATCGAAATGTTGGGTACGAATCTGGCCCTGCTTCGCTACCGTCTCCCGACGCCGGATTTACGGATAAAAACGATTCGAATAGGACGTATCACCAAATCCAAAGTGGCGATTTGCTACATTGATGGCATTGTGAGTCCTGCACTTGTAGAAGAGGTGTTCAGACGTTTATCGTTGATTGATATCGATGGCATCTTGGACGCTGGGTATCTGGAACAGTTTATCGAAGATAACCATGTATCCCCGTTCCCGCAAATTCAAAACACCGAACGACCGGATAAAGCAGTCGCAAATCTCTTGGAAGGCAGAGTTATCCTCCTTGTAGATGGATCTCCGTTTGCCCTCATATTGCCTACCGTATTCAGTCAATTTTATCAAACAGTCGAAGACTATTCAGAAAGGTATCTCCTCGTCAGTTTCATACGACTGTCACGTTTGGTAGCCCTGATTTTCTCACTGATTTTCCCATCGTTATATGTGGCGTTAATTTCGTTCAATCCGGAGCTGATCCCTACTGAGTTTGCGGTAGCGGTAGCGGGGGGAAGAGCGGGAGTGCCTTTCCCTTCTGTCATAGAAGTGTTGATCATGGAGATATCCATGGAAGTATTGAGGGAAGCAACACTTCGTCTGCCGCAGCAGGTTGGTGGAGCACTCTCCATTGTTGGTGTGCTTGTCGTTGGGCAGGCAGCGGTTGCGGCAGGATTTATCTCTCCGATCACGGTTGTTATCATCGCTTTGACAACGATCGGTTCCTTTGCAACACCGGCTTACAATGCGGCCTTGGCCCTGAGACTGCTTCGGTTTCCACTTGTGATTTTATCTGGCATATTCGGCTTATATGGGGTAATGATCGGGTTGATTCTGATCGCCAACCATATGCTTTCTTTAAGATCGTTCGGTGTTCCTTACTTGAGCCCGCTAGTCCCAGGTAATTTTCAAGGGATGAAGGATACGCTGGCACGGCTGCCGCTGTGGAGCATGCCCAAGAGACCCGCACTTTTACACACACCGAATGACACCCGTCTAGGGAAAATAACGAAAGATATGAGTGAAGAAGCGCCAAACAACACATTAGACCCTTTGAAGTAAGAGATACAAGGAGGAACGTAACCGATGGAGCATCCTCGCCAGATTACAGTCATTCAAGCAGCGATCATACTGATTAGCACAATCATCGGGGTGGGCGTATTAGCCCTCTCGCTATTTGCTGTCAGAGCTGCCGATTCCGGGGCGCCGCTTGTAACACTGTTAGGTTTTTTGGTTGGTTTATTCGGACTATGGCTTTTGACGAAGCTTGGTATGCGTTTTCCTACGCAATCCATTATTCAATATAGTGAGGATTTGATAGGTAAATGGGCCGCGCGCGGATGCAGCGTTGTGATTATCGTTTTTTTTTGCTTGCTTACCGCACTGGCATCACGTGAATTTGGGGAGGTTGTTGTCACTTCCGTCTTAACCAAAACACCGCTAGAGGTGACGGTGATCGTCATGCTGCTTCTAGCAGCGGTTTCCTCTCGCGCAGATATAACGACATTTACGTATTTTCACCACTTTTATTTCCCGATTATCGTATTTCCGGGACTATTGATTGTCGTGCTCTCGCTAAAAAATGCACAATTAATTAACCTTCTACCCCTGTGGGGGAATGAACCAACCGGCATGTCAGGGGGAATTATTACGATGGCAGCCTTATTTCAAGGCTCCTTTGTCATGACCATCGTCATACCTGCGATGCGCAGGCCAGAGAAAGCCATGGTTGCGGGGTATGTTGGCATGGTAACATCCGGGGCGTTATATATTCTTATCGTGATTGCTACAGTAGGCGTATTTGGAGCAGAGGAAATTAAAAAACTAGTTTGGCCAACGCTGGAATTAGCCAAGACGACTTCACTGCCTGCCAACATCCTGGAGCGTTTAGATGGCGCATTTCTTGCGGTATGGGTTACTGCAGTGTTTACGACACTGTTGTCTAGCTATTATTTAGCCATAAATTTTTTAAGCCAGCTGTTGCGCCTCCGAGATCATAAAATGTTCGCCTTCTTTCTTGTTCCCTTTATCTATGTCATCGCGATGTTCTCGCAAAATCTGATGCAGATGTATGAGATTATTCAAATTGTCGGCCGCTTGGGACTCGTATTCACAGTTGCGTATCCATTTGTCTTATTGGTAGTGGCCATGATTCGAAAGAAAAAAAACCGGGGTGATCAACTTGTGGCAAAGTCTGATTAAACAGATTCTTGTTTTCGTGTTGGTTGCCCCTTTGCTTACTGGCTGCTGGGATCGCCTAGAAATCGAAGATCGAGCCGTCATCCTAGCTATTGGGATTGATAAGGCGAAACCGGGTGATGAGAAAGAAAACAGCAATGCTACGCATATTCTCAAACAGGATGCAGAGACCAATAAAGGACTCATTCGTATCACGGTCCAAATTGCTGTTCCCGGCCGCATTCCGTTAGGTACAGGGGGCGGATCCAGCAGCACTTTAGGGGAGAAACCGGTCTGGGTGCTGAGCAGCGTTGGCTATACCGTTGAGGATGCTTTAATGAATCTTCAGCAGCAACTCGCAGACCGGTTGTTTTTTGGCCATTTGCGGGTCATTGTGCTTTCGGAAGCCGTAGCCAAAAATGGAATCGAGAATGAAAACGACTTCTTTCGGCGTCAACCTCAAGTCAGAAGAACCGTTTGGATGGTCGTATCCAAAGGAAATGCGGCTGACATCATGAACGCCACACCGCAATTGGAGCGTGTTCCGACTTTATATTTGCTCGCCACCTTGGAACATGCCAGAGAAATGGGCAAGCTGCCGAATATATTCTCGGGTGTCTTTTTCAGTGCCAGTTCTGCCAAGGGGCAGGAAGGGATTCTTCCCTATTTGGAATTAAAGAAGGAATCGAACATTGAAATTGCCGGGATGGCCTATTTTAAAAAGGATAAAATGGTTGGCACCTCAACAGCTTTGCAAATTGGTCATTATATGGCGATCAAAGAAATCAACCCAGGGGGGTATAGTGTCCTTCAGGAACTGCCAGGTGTGAAAACGGCGGTTATGTTCAAAACCACGCATCGGAAGTCGAGAATAACGACAACAATTAGAAATGGAAAGGTACATACCATTATAAAATGCCAAGTCGAAGGGGATTTAACGGAGAAATCGAATGAGAAGGTGCTCATTACTAAGGAAAGTTTGAAGAAACTTGAGGAGAAAATTCAAAAAGACGCTAATATCGGTTTTGAAAAATACATTCAACAGACTCAAAAGGATGGCAGTGACATTTTCGGATTCGGGGAATATGTGCGAGCGACACAGTCCGCCTACTGGAACAAGAAAATTAAAACCAAGGAAGGCTGGGAAGATAAATATAAAGAGATGACCGTCGATATTACGGTGCAGGTTAGGATTAGACGAATTGGGGCGAAAACCAACTAGGAAGGATTCGGCTAATGATTACTTTTAACAATTACACGGTTTTGCTTCTGTTGATCTCTGGGTTGCTCGTTTTAGTTTTCGATGTAAAAATATATGCTAAGGCCAACATGCTAAAAGAAAGAAAAGGAGCTTTAATTGTAGGATGGTTCAATATCTCTTTAGGAGTTCTTTCGTTCTTTGGCTATATGGTGTATGAGAAGTGGTTCTGGAAATAAAAGGAGGTACACACATGGCCAAAGTGCAGCGCAAGCAATCGAAGTCCCTGCTGACCAAGGCGAGCGGCTTTCTCGAGGGCTACTCGCATACGTTAAATCCGTATACGGGCTGCGCCTTCGCCTGCTCCTATTGCTACGTGCGGCAAATGCCCGTGGCCTTATTTCGCAACGAAGCCTGGGGGAGCTGGGTCGACGTGAAGGAGAACGCGCCCGCGCTTCTCGCCAAGGAGCTGGCGAGGGCTAAGAGCAAAGGGCCGGTCACGATCTTCTTCTCCTCGGCGACGGATCCGTATCAGCCGATCGAATATAAGGAGCGGCTCACCCGCGCGCTCCTCGAGGTGATGTCCGTGCAGCAGCCGGACTTTTTGTTCGTGCAAACCCGCAGCCCGCTCGTGACGCGGGATGCGGACCTGCTTCAGCTGCTCGGCGATCGCGTCCGAGTCAGCATGACGGTGGAGACGGACCGCGAGGACATCCGCCGCGCGTTCACCCCGTCTGCGCCACCGATTGCGGCGCGGCTAGAAGCACTGCGCGAGCTCACGGCTCGCGGAATCCCGGTGCAGGCCACGATAGCGCCAGCGCTGCCAAGCTCGGACGGCTTCGCCGAGCGGTTGGCGGGCATCGTGGATCGGGTGTGCATCGACGATTATTACATGGGCGATGGTGGTGGAGGCAAGCGCACGGAACGCATTGGCGTGCGTGCGATCTATGACGCGCTGGAGCTGTCCGACTGGTACAGTCGGGATGCGTATCGGCGCGTGCACGAACAGCTCCTGCGGCATTTTCCGCAGGAGCGTGTCTTCATCAGCCAGAAGGGGTTCCTCCCCTGAATGCCTCACTTGACTTCGGGCTTACCTGGCTGTTCATCCTGCAGCTCAATCTGATCCCTGAGCCGCTGCTTAAACTCCTTCGGCGAGCATTGATTATATCGCTTGAACAGTTTATAGAACTGGGCCATGTTCTGAATACCGGCCTCGTAGCTGATTTCCATAATGCTGAGATCCCCTGTGAGTAGGAGGCGCTCGGCTTTTTTGATACGTTTGTAATTCACATAGTCAATAAAGGATAGTCCCATCACTTTTTTAAAATACTTAATAAAGTAATGATAGCTCAAATTCAGTATACGGCACACATCTTCGACGGTTATTCGCTCTGTCAAATGCTCGTCTATATAAGTAAGCGCTGGCCGCAGGCGTGAGATGCCTGAGTCCTCAGTCAGCCCAGTAAGATCACGTTTATCATTGCGAAGTAGAAGAAGCAGGAGGTGCTTAATGGCAGCAACAATGGCTAGCTCATAGCCGATTTGGCGAGATTGTGATTCCTCATAAATTTGCTTGATGAGCTGAAAAGCGCTTGCTCTAACGGTCGCATTTGAACGAAAAAGCGCATTAAAAGGCTCAAGCGAATGTGTTAGCTCTGAAAATAAATGCAAATAAGCAAGTGTACTCAGATCAAAGTGCTGCGTAAGATCAATTTGAAATACAATTTGATGCAGGGGCTCTTCTGAGTATTTATGTGTGCGATGAGGCTGTGAGGAGCCGAGCAGCATGACATCCCCTGCCTCCATGATCGTATAGGCATCCTTGGTTTGGATGGCGAGATGACCCTGAGTTACGACCAGAAACTCAACTTGCTTATGCCAATGCCATGTCCAAGGGTCGGGTAAGTCGCATTGGGGGTAGTCATGTTTGATTTCCCATATTTTTAAGAAAAGAAGCGGGTTCTGATACACGACTTCTTCATTTCTAATTTCAGTTAAGTTTGTAGGACTAAGAGTAGGGATCATAGGTAAGAATACCTCACTAGGACGAGACATTTTTGGATAAACGAATCGATAAGGATTATAAGAGTTAATCCTATTAAGTATAACATTGCGGGACAGCAGATGACACTATTGAATAAGAAATAGGCACAATTCTGCCTTTCCTCGATGATTGGGAAAACCTATACTCAGAAGTAAGAATGAATACGTTATCTTGGAGGCATGGAATGATGAGTAAACCATTAAATGTAACCGTTTGGAACGAATATCGTCATGAAAAAGAAAGTGAGATCGTCCGCGCTGCCTACCCACAAGGGATTCACACAGCAATTGGTGAGGGCCTGACTGGTTCCGTCCAAGTCACGTATGCAACATTAGACGATCCCGAGCATGGTTTGTCAGAAGAAGTCTTGAATAATACGGATGTCCTCATCTGGTGGGGGCACAAAGCACACGGTGAAGTGCAAGATGAAATCGTAGCGCGTGTTCAAAAGCGTGTATGGGCTGGCATGGGCTTAATCGTTCTTCACTCGGGTCACTTCTCGAAAGTGTTTAAAACGCTTATGGGCACATCCTGCGATCTCAAATGGCGCGAAGCTGATGAGAAAGAACGCCTATGGGTCGTTGCTCCAGGCCATCCAATCGTGGAAGGCATTGGCGAGTACATTGACCTTGAGGCAGAGGAAATGTACGGTGAGCATTTTGATATCCCACAACCGGATGAGCTCATCATGGTTTCCTGGTTCGAAGGCGGCGAAGTATTCCGCAGCGGTTGCACATTCCACCGTGGGAACGGGAAGATTTTCTACTTCCGCCCAGGTCACGAAACTTACCGCACATATTACAATGAGCAAATCCGCCGCGTGATCAGCAATGCGGTTCAGTGGGCTGCACCATCGACGCGTGAGTATCCGAAATACGGCAACCACAAGCCGTTGGAAGAGATTAAAGCGAAGGTTAAAGCATAATTGCATAGCGTCCTATCGAGCATGCTCCCCATTCATTGGGGGCATGCTCTTTGTATATAGCAGCAATTCCTGTTCTTTCCTGCTGCTGCCTTCAGCCACTTGCTTTTACAAAAAAAGTGGTCTATAATTCATTACACGATCGTTGAACGAAATAATGAGAGCGAGATTCCATGTATGAAAAGAGTGCCGAAAACAAGCCGCGATCTGCAAGCGGTCGAGCGTAGAGAGCAGATTTTACTTGGCGCGAAGCAAATGTTTGCGCTGCATGGCTATCACGGGACGTCGATCCGCGCCATGAATAAGCATATTGGGATTACCGATGGTTTGTTGTATCACTATTTTCCTGGGGGTAAGCAGGAGATATTGGAGACCATTTTCCATGAGGCTCAGCAAGCTCGCATGGAGCTCATGGATCAGTTAATTAAAGGAATTCATCCAGGTCAGCCGTTGGAAGAAGCGTTATATCTTTTTATCTCACGATTGGTGGGTACCCTCATTGGGGATCCGGATTTTATGAAAATTATGCTGCGCGATTCGGATAATATCTTATCTGAGGATAAGAATTTTATGACCCAATTGATTTTGCAGCGGCACCAAGCATTAACGGAGGCATTGGCGAGAAGAGCTGAGGCTGGGGAAATCAGAGAGATGGACTTCGGCTTAGCAGCCAAACAAGTTATTTCCGTCGGTATGATGGCGGTTCTCGGACAATTCACAGCAGTGAATATGATAGAGACCGATGTCGATAGTTATTTAAAAAGAATGGTCGCTTTCACCGTATCACTTTGGAGAAAGTGATTCTTTTTTAGCAATTTCGTTCACACAACGTTGAATGAAACATAAGAATTACATCAATTAGATGAATCTAAGGAGGCAATACAATGAATCATTTTTTTAAACAGAAACACCCGTATTTAGCTATCATTGTCGTTTTCCTTGTTATCCTTCTATTAGGGCTTGCTCAACTCGGTTCGACGGTAAATCCAACGCCAAAGAATCTTCCAGTGCTGCTCGTTCAAATGGATGCAGGTGAGAAGCTTCCAACCGGCCAAGAAATGAATTTCGGCAAGCTGATTCAGGAGAAAATAACCGCTGCGCCAGCTCAAGCCGATACAGTATCTCCACTCCAGTGGACGACTTTAGCCAGTGAACAAGAAGCCATCGATGCGATGGATCGCGAGCAAGCTTATGCAGCAATCATCATTCCAGCAGACTTCAGCCATAAGCTAGCAAGCTTATTGTCACCTGCGCCGCAGGCTTCTTCCTTAACGCTTTATGTGAATCAAGGGATGAATAACACAGCGGCTACGATGGCGAATCAGGTATTAGGTCAGATCCTTAATGGCATTAATGGTCAAGTAAGAGAGCAATTGCTGGCGCAAGTCAGTCAAAAAGGCGGAACACTTACCGTTGATCAAACCAAAGCATTCGCATCACCGATCGTCATCACGAGCAAAAACATAAATGCCGTTGGCACGCATAGTGCAAATGGTAATGCACCCGTTGTGTTGACACAGCTGGCTTGGTTTGGAGCCATGGTGACGACGTTACTCCTTTTCATGGCGGCGGGCAAAGCAACCCAAACGGGTTCCCGCTTGCATCGTTTCGGCATTCAAGTTTCTCAAATCCTTAGTGGTGTCGTGATCACCGCGGCTTCGGCTGTTAGTATATTACTCGTAGCAGGTAAATGGTTGGGTTTATCGATCCCGAACTATTGGGAAATGGGTTTGTTCCTCACTTTCGTAGGATTCATCTTCTTCTTGTTGCAAACGGCTGTTGTCAGCTGGCTTGGGCTAAAAGGAGTGCCACTGTTCGTGCTCGTGTTCTTCTTCGGCGCACCCGTGCTTTCGCTGCCTCCAGAACTACTGCCATCGTTCAGTCATGACTGGCTCTATGCGTGGCTGCCACTTCGCTTCTCAGCAGAAGGACTTCGTGACTTGTTCTACTTCGGTCAGAATTTGAATCTGAGCAGTCCGATGTGGACATTAGGTGCTATTGGCGCAGTAGCCATTGTGGTTATGTTCTTATCCCTGTTGAAAAAGCACGAGCAACCAGCAGCTAAGGTAGAGGCTTCTCGTTCTATGTAACAGCTCCCCCAATTACAAAAAGCCTCCAACCTGACGATAGGTTGGAGGCTTTTCCGCTTTTAACATCAACGCAAATCATTATAATGCTGCATCTTCATAAAGTGAATGGTAACCGCAGTCCCTTTCCCCTCGGAGCTGGTGATGGAGAGATCATGTCCCAGCTTGATCGCCATTTGCTTGGCTAAGTAAAGCCCCATCCCCGTAGAGCGGCTATGCGTTCGGCCATTTTTCCCCGTGAATCCTTTATCGAAAACCCGACTCAGGTCAGCAGGATCAATCCCTATCCCTGTATCTTGAATAATCAGCCGCTTCTCGGAATCGGTTTCCTCAGAGCGGAAGCTGATGCTGCCACCATTGTCCGTGTAGGTCACGGCATTCGCTACGATCTGGTTCACGATATAGCCAAGCCACTTGCTGTCACTATTTACGTAGTGGGTAAGTTCCTCGATGTCGGGACGTATCCGTTTGGTAATAAACAGCTTGGCAACCTTCTTGACACTCTCCTTCACAAGAGTGTTAAGCGATAATTCGGAAATGAAATAATCTCGTGAGAAGGAGTCAATACGGGAATAGTAGAGCGCTTGCTCGACATAGCTATCGATCTTGCTCAGCTCATCTTCGAGCTTGTCTACGAGATATTCAGCGGTCTTGCCAGCGCGGTTCTCCATGATTAGGCGGCTTGCCGCGATGGGCAGCTTGACTTCATGAATCCATGAGAGGATGAATTCCTGATGATTGCGGATCTCCGTATGCAGGAGATTCGTTTCGTTGGCTTGGTTCTTAGCAAGCTGAATCAACATTTGGAGATGGAGCTCTTGCTCGTTGTTTTGAGGTTCAGGCATTGCTGCGGCGACCCAATCTTGTTGTTCGCTTTTGCTTTGAAACTCATGTAACTCCTTGTAGTAGGACTTCCGATAGAAGTAGCCAACTGTTACATAGGAGGCAGCAAATAGGAAGCAACCGGCATTCGTATAAGTGATATTATTAAGGGCATCTTGGCCTTTTACACTGACAAGCATAATCAGCGAAACGAATACCATCGTCACCGCGTACATCCCCATGAAATAACGTTTATCCTTCAAATAGGAGAGAAAGCTCATGGGATCATGTACCCTTGCCCCTTCTTGGTTGTGATGAAATCATCGCGTCCAAGCTCTGCAAGCTTTTTGCGCAGGCGGGTAATATTAACGGTTAATGTATTGTCATCGACAAAGCTTTCATCTTCCCAGAGGCCTCGCATCATCTGCTCACGACTGACAATGGCGCCTTGATGCTGCATGAGAATGGTGAGAATTTTGAACTCATTGCGCGTAAGCTCAGCCTTCTGATCTCCGCAAGCAATGTCTCCATCCTTCAAATTCAGGACGACACCATTATGCGTCATCACATTGGCCGATGTCTCCATGTAAGAGTAGGTTCTGCGCAGCAGGGCATTGATTTTGGCCACTAGGACATCTGTGTAGAAAGGCTTCTGGATAAAATCATCGCCCCCCATATTCATAGACATGACCATATCCATCGGCGTATTACGGGAAGAGATGAAAAGAATAGGCACATTCGATATTTCTCTGATTTGGCGGCACCAGTAGAAACCATCGAACGCCGGTAAATTGATGTCCATCAACACGAGATGGGGATTCTCGTTGACATAAACCGTGAGTACGGCGTCGAATTGCTCGGCGATCACCGTTTCAAATCCCCAGCGGCCTAGTGCTTCAGCCACCGTATCCCGTATGGTTTTATCATCTTCCACGATCATAATTTTCACAAGCGGCGCCTCCTAAGTCCTGACAATTGTTGCATTACCAGAAATGGTAGCACAATCATGACAAAATTGTAAGGTACGCAAAGGACTTGTAAGTTACTTCGATGGTTGAGCAATCGAGGAGGTTGTAAGATAGTGTTATCAAGAATCAATCGATGCTTATTGGAGGAATAACCGATATGAAAACCATTGTTGAAGCGAAACAGCTGAAGAAGGTATATGGGTCCAAAGGAAATGTATTTACGGCGTTGCAGGATATCGATTTAACCATCACCCAGGGGGAATTTGTGGGCATAATGGGGCCATCGGGTTCAGGCAAAACGACCTTGCTCAATATGTTGGCCACGATCGACCAGCCAACCTCAGGGGAAATCATCGTCGACGGAATGAGTCTGTTGAAGATGAAGGAGGCAGAGCTAGCAACGTTTCGCCGCGAGAAGCTGGGTTTCATTTTTCAGGATTACAATCTGCTGGATACATTGACTGTGAAAGAGAACATCCTGCTGCCGCTCGCCCTTGCAAGAACGAATGTGGCTGAACTGGAGCGCCGCGTTGCTGTGATCAGCAAGAAATTCGGCATCGATCCACTGCTTGACAAGTACCCATACCAAATTTCGGGTGGGCAAAAGCAGCGTACAGCTGCGTGCAGGGCTATCGTATCGAATCCCAGCCTCGTACTTGCCGATGAGCCAACGGGGGCACTGGATTCCAAGTCGGCGACAGAGCTGCTAGAGAGCTTGCAGAGCTTGAATGTGCAGGATCAGTCAACGATCCTCATTGTGACACATGATGCTTTTGCAGCAAGTTACTGTACACGTGTCGTTTTTATTAAAGATGGTAAATTATTTACGGAGTTAAATAAAGGGACGTCATCACGCAAGGAATTTTTCAATAAAGTTATGGATGTGCTCTCGGTGCTAGGGGGTGGGGCAAGTGACCTTATTTAGTCTGGCCAAAAGGAATGTACTAGGTAATCTGAAAAATTATTTGATCTATTTCATCTCGATGATTTTCAGTGTCGTGATCTACTATACGTTCGTATCCTTACGTTACAGCCAGGAGATTGCAGCGAATGTACAGAAGTGGGAGGGCATGAAGTCCGTCTTTACGCAAGCCTCCATTATTCTTATCTTGTTCGTAGCGGTGTTTATCTGGTATTCCAACTCTTTTTTCACCAAAAAGCGGAAGAAGGAAGTGGGCTTATACGCCTTGCTCGGTGTTAGGAAGCGTAAGATTGGTACGATGTTATTTTATGAAAATATGATGATGGGAATTGGCGCTGTTACGGTGGGGATCGTACTGGGCACGTTATTGTCGAAGCTGTTTGCGATGATGTTCCTCAAGCTGTTGGATTCGACGGTTGAAGTCAGTTTCAGCATTTCGTCCGAGGCGATTGTGAACACACTCATTGTGTTTGCGATTATCATCGTAGTGACTTCGATCCATAGTTACCGCTTGATCTACCGATTTCAGCTTGTGGAATTGTTCAAAGCGGAGCAGGAAGGGGAGCAGGTACCGAAGCCGTCTGCGTTCTCAGCAGTGCTGGCCATCATCCTATTAGTCATTGGCTATTGGGCGGTATTCCAACCGATGACGACAGGGGCGCAAATGGGTAGGAATTTCCTTATTATCTTCGGCAGCTTGATCGCCGGCACCTATCTGTTATTTCGGTATGCACTCATTTATATCTTGAAAATCGCCCAGAAGACGAAGTCACGCTACTATAAAGGCATGAACATGATCTCCACAGCTCAATTGATTTATCGCATTCGCGGGAATACGCGGATGTTCACGATGATTGCGCTGCTCAGTGCGCTAACGCTCTGCGCGGTTACGGTAGGCTCAAGCGCCTATTTAACAGTCACCAACGACGCTAAGGATGAAGCACCTTTTAGCTACATGCACATTTCGCAAGGAGCTAGCTTTGACGGGCAGGTTAGCGCCATGTTGGAGCAGGATAAAGAGCATCCGATCTCGGAAAAGCTGGATGTACCTATTATCCGAGTTACGGCGGACGTGACGAATTTCTTCTATCATCCGTCGAGTCATTCGCCGAGTTCAGTTCCAATCAAGCTTGTGTCAGCAGCCATGTACAATCGTACCTCCGAAGTGTTAGACAGAGAGGGTCAGGTTGATCTCAAAGATAACGATATCGCGGTCATTCAGCCGAGATATTCAACGTTCACTTTGGATGAAGTGAAGGGAGACACGATTTCCTTTGACGCTCAGGCAGGCAAGCAAACGTTAACTGTCCAGCAGCTTATTGTAGGAAGAATTCTGCCTTGGGGGTTCCCAGATCTAGTTTTCATTGTCAGTGACAGCTTGTATGC
Organism: Paenibacillus sp. J22P169; assembly: GCF_059691995.1. Classification (NCBI taxonomy): domain Bacteria; kingdom Bacillati; phylum Bacillota; class Bacilli; order Caryophanales; family Paenibacillaceae; genus Paenibacillus; species Paenibacillus sp. J22P169. Next base: position 92,799 of record NZ_JCAUAO010000004.1, read on the forward strand.
CAAACTGCTCCCAGGATCACAAGAAGTAACCTATAAAGGCTATGTCGTGGAAGACCAGGGCTCAACGAAGCTAACTTCCGATACTTTGATGAAGCTGAAAACGGAACAGAACGGGATGTCTTCGTACTATTTTCAATATCGCCAAAACATGGAGTCAGCAGGCTTGGATATTTTCACATTAGGGTTCCTTGGACTTGTCTTCCTAGCCGCCACGGGTTGTATGATTTACTTCAAACAGCTTACGGATGCTAATGAAGATAAAGAACGGTATACGATGCTGCGCAAAATCGGTGTTAGCCGGAAGGAAATCCGGACGACCATCGCCAAGCAGACGCTGTTTGTGTTCATGCTGCCTCTTTTGCTAGGCGTTGTACACAGCATCATGGTTCTCAAGGCGCTAGCGACAATCCAGTTGATTACCGGAAATCTTCTCATTCCGATTCTTTCTACAACGATCATTTACGCAGCCATGTATTTCTGCTATTTTGTGTTATGTCTTGGAGCCTCTAACCGTATTGTCAGCAGGTAATATGGTAAACGCGACACCATCACTTTCATTCACAGCACGAACGCTCATCCCGTGATGATCCATAATTTGTTTCACGATGGCCAGACCGAGACCGAATTGCCCTTTGCCACCGGTGCGGAATGGTTCGAACAGATTATCCGCGATGTCTTGATCTAGCAGCGGCCCATCGTTACTCATCTGAATTTCAAAATGAGGAGCGGGCTTAACGCTGATACGAATGCAGCTCTCGGCATAGCGAAGCTGATTATCGAGCATGTTTTCCAAAGCGATTTTCCACTGTTCTTGGTCACCGATAAGGGTGTGTGGAGTAAGCTGCAGCTCCCAGTCTATCTCGGGACGCCGATAGCGGAGTCGTTCAACGACATCTTCGATGACGGCTTTGATATCAAAAGGATGGAAAGGCTTCTCCTTGGCCGTGAAATAATTCAATTTGTTCAACAGTAACAGATCGCGAATGCGCTTCTCCAGGCGTTCGCCTTCTTTCATTATGACGCCGATACTCGCGCTCAACGTGCCTTTCGGAAAAACACCGTCTTGAATGGATTGCGCATAACTGCGAATCACCATGACAGGTGTTTTTAGTTCGTGCGAGGTGTGCTGCAGAAAGAATTGCTGCGCGCGATCTTGCTTCACAAGCCGTTGGCGCATCAATTCGATGGCTTTGCCTAGGCGGCCGATCTCATCTTTGCGGCGACCCGTATCGATGGGCTCATGCCAATCGCGCTCAGCCATCCGTCCCACATGCTGTTCCATCTGGACGAGCGGGCGTGTGAAATAGCGCGCCAGTAATAAGCAGGGCAGCCAACTGACGACAATTAGGCCAACCATCAATAGGATTAGTCGGAAGAACATCGACATGATCAAATCATTGCGGTAGTTACCCCACGCATAGGAAACGATGAAATTAGGTGCTCCTTGGACGACTTCTTTGCGAATCACATAAAAGATACTGTTATTATCGATACTTCGGGTATACTTTGCCACGGGCTGCATCTGGGATAGCGCATCTTTCTCCATGGCTGCGATGAATGGTTCAGTGCTCGAAGTTGTTGCCGAGATAGCTTGAGCAGCTTGTGCACCGTTAATCATAAAATGACGTATGGATGGGCCGGTTATTGTGGCTTGAACAGGCAAGGTGAGCTGTGTGGCCAACATAGAGGGATCTAACGCTACGCCAGCTTCCGTAAGAGCCTTAGTTGGTACAGCTTGACCACTACCAATAGTAGTACTGGTGAATTCTTGTCCTTTCTGTGCGACGATCACACGGCTTTCAAGCGAAGGTTTCAATTCCAGGGGCTGAGGGGACAACGGGATAGCAAATACAGGGCTCGCGACCGTCGTCGTTGCCTCTACCTGCAGCCCGCTTTGGGTATCCATCAAAATATCATACAACTGCTCGGTGAAAAATCCTTTCAGCGTCCAAGGGAGCAGCACCGCGAGCAGGGTGAAAATAAATAGAGTTAATGCGGCGAAGGCTCCCCATAATTTCATGGCGAGCGGCCACTGGCCTAGTCGAAGTCTCATGCTTTCACCATCCTATACCCGTATCCGTATACGGTTTCTAAACGCATATCAGGCAGCTTGCGGCGCAGTCTGCGTACTAAATCGTCGACGACACGATCGGTGCCGAAGTAGTCGATGCCCCATACAGAGCGCAAGACTTGTTCGCGTTCTAGCACTTGCCCTTGATGCTGAACGAAGTAGAGCAGCAGCTCATATTCCTTCGAGGTCAAGTCGAGAGTCGTGCCACCACTATCAGTTACCGTACGCGCGGGCTCGTCGATCGTATAGGCACCTAACGTGGTAAGTTGCCCGCGGCGCTCCATCGAAGCACTTAGCACGCCGTTCGCTTGTCTGGCGTAGACGCGTTCCAGCAGCTTGCGACAACGAATCACGAGTTCGCGCGGCAGAAACGGCTTCGCCAAGTAATCATCGCTCCCAAGCTCAAGGCCAATAATGCGATCGATATCGGCATCGCGGGCCGAGATAAAGATGACCGGCTGCGTCGGCTGATCCGCTTTAATTTCTCGCATGAGCTGGAAGCCGTCTACGCCAGGCAGCATAATATCGAGGACCCACAAGTCCGGCCGCTCCGAGATTGCATCTCTGGCTGAGGTTCCATCGGGGAACGAACGCACTTGCCACCCCTCTTTCTCCAAATAGGCAGCTAGCACGCCTCGTAAATGCTCTTCATCTTCTACTAAATAGATGCTGTACATCGAATACCCTACCTTCCATGCCTAACAAAATGGGGAAAAGTGGAGCCGAATCGCTTTGTTGCGATCGGTTCCACCTTATTCAAGCCGTTAACCTATTTTTTCTCAGCTTCAGTTGCTTGCTGATCTTTGATTTTTTTAGTGATGTCGCGCATGTTTTCTGTTTGCTTTACAAAATCCTTCAATAAATCTGGCAGGATAGCACGGATCGCTTCTGCGTCATCCGCTTCTACCGCCTCAGTTAACTTTTGTTGAAGGTTGATAGTTTCAGACTCCACAGGCTTAGCTACCATTATATCACTCGCAACACCAGCCTCAACTGGAAGAAGACGGGTAATCTGCTCTGGCGTCGTTCCATCGGCCTGCGTAGCACGTGTGATGAAGACTTGTTTCGGTGCGTCTGCCCCTTGTGGGAGGTTTTTGATCTCCTCAGGTGTTAGAGCAGGCAATGAAGGTAGAGCTTCGATAGCTTCCCCGCGTTCAAATTTCGTAATGAAAGTAGCATCCGAAGATGGGAATACTTGCGCTTTACCTTCCACGGCATCTTTGGAAATGGTTAATGTTTGAGCGAAAGTAGGTTTTGGCAGTTCCGCTTCTGCTTGCTTCCGATCGTCGAGTGCTTTCTTCCAGTCAGTTAGCGTATCTGGAGCGTATGTAGTGGCAAGCAGCTTCAAATAGTTGCGTTCATGAGTAGGTTGGTTAATCAAGCCTGCACTCGAGGACCTGATGTGAAAGGCTGGTGCTGCTCCAACAGCTTTAACCATTTGAATAGATTTAGTAGTCTTCGCTTCGCTTGTCGTATCTGCCGCAGATGCACTTACAGCACCGAATGCAATGGTTGTCATAATAGCTAGCATGCTCGTTTGAACGGCGCGTTTTTTCCATGTTGTTTTCATCGTGAGAAAACTCCTTTCGATTTGTGTTGCAGTTAGGGATGTTGATTTCCCTTACACCCTTACTGTACCGAAACATTATGGACATCCTATCGCAACATTGTGGGAAATTATGTGTTTGATGCAAAAACACCACCTAGAGGATTGACCTCTTAGGTGGTGTCGGCATTCGCAGCAATTGGGATCGCCCGGTGCTCCGATTTTACATATTCAAATGCAGCTTACGCGTGTTCAGCATACCCGCAAGACCTGTTGGATCTTGGCTTACTTTATACTGCACAAAAGCTTCCGCTTTCTCAGAAGTACGTAGGCGGAGCGGTTTAGGCTCCATCTCAGTCACAAGCTTCACGACAACGTCAGCAACAGACTCGGAGGTTTGTGGGACTGAATTACGTTTAGCGAAGGTATCCATATATTGCGTAAGAATTGGTTTATAGTCATCTTCGAGAATGCCGCCGGTTTTCTGAACGTGGCTCATCACCGTAGCGTTAAAATTGGTCGCGATCGCTCCAGGCTCTAGCAATGTAACGTCGATACCAAAGGCAGGTTTATAGTAAGTGGCTAAGCTTTCAAGCAAACCCTCAACAGCGAATTTCGCTGCGCAGTAGATTTCATTGAAGGGTTGACCAACCAAGCCGCCAACACTCGTTGTTGCGATGAGATGAGCGGAATCCGATTTGCGTAGCAGGGGAAGTCCAGCCCGAATCGTATGCATCACTCCGTACACATTCGTATCGAAAACAGCTTGAATTTCCTCGAAAGTCGCTTGGCCAAGCGCTCGAAGGAAGCCAAATCCGGCATTACAGAATAGCACATCCAGATGACCATGCTTGGCTTCAATCTCGCCGAAGGCTTTTTCCATAGAAGCAGAATCAGTTACTTCCATTTCCATAAAATGAAGATTTGCAACGTCTGCATACTGCTCTTGATCACGAGCGACATGACGTGTACCCGCATAGACTGTCCATCCAAGTTCGGCAAATTTCAAAGCTGTTGCAAGTCCGATACCAGATGAAGCACCGGTAATCGCCATAATTTTATGCATAGCAAACACTCCTTTTGTGTTTATTTGATCAACTGTTTAGAAACTAAACAATATACATTGGGGACAAATTCGTCAACTGGAAAATGAAAAATCCCAAGCTAGTTGGGATTTTAGACAGGCATTTTCGTTATCAGCTGTTGCAAAGTGGCTAGCTCTTCTTTCGAGTAGGAAGTAAAGAGTTGCTCGATTTTCGTATTATACGCAGCGAGAATGCTAACTATGAGCTCGTTCCCTTTATCCGTCATCTGTAGAAGATGACTGCGGCGACTGGTCGGATGGGGTTTGCGGACGAGGAGTCCCTGTTCCTCCATTTTATCCAACAGTTGAGTAATCGCTCCACGGGTTAGCCCGAATTCGTTGGCAATATCCACGGCGATGCAATCGGGATGCTTACGCAGGTACTCTAAGACATACATCATGATCGGTGATATCTGAAATTGAGGCAGCACCTGCGTTAAGTAGGAGGAAATGACATTCTTGATCTCGCGAAATTTGGTCGTCATCCATTCATGTTCAGGTGTCATACAAAGCCGCCCTTTATGGTTTATAGTCTAAACCAGTATGCCAAAAAAAATGACCCACAGCAACGGGCTGTGGGTCTAAGTTTATATATTTTAAAGGGGGGTTGGTCTTTATTATAGGCAAGTTACATTAAAACAACATGAAAGTTAGATTTCATTTTCATTACAAATTTTACAGTGGTAAAATAAGTTGGAAAGCTAAGCAAAAGCTTGTGATGGAGAGCGGGGTATTTTCCTATTGAAGCATTATTCCATGAGGTCACATTTAACGATTACATTTGCCCTAATGGCCTTGATTCCGATCCTGATTCTAGGCGGCTTCCAGGTTTCTCAAATTAAGCATATCACACAGGAAACGAACCAAAACCAGCGCCAGACGACGTATCGACTCGGAGACGCAGTAGAAGCATATATGTCTTATCATCGTAATGCCGTAGAAACCTTAGCGGCAACGATCTCGGCTTCGGATGCGGCTTTTCGAAATCGGGAGAGTCTGACTTTGAAGCTGCAATCACTCCAAGAGAATTTGGAGGGGTTCGCAGGCATTTATGTGGTGGATGATAAGGGAACCATTAAAGCCGCACATCAGATGTCCACGGACCTAATTGGCACGGATGTCAATAACCAGGACTATACAGCACGTGTAAAGGCTGGTCAGAAAGCTATTATTTCTTCGTTATTCAAGGGTCCCGAAAGCTTGAATCAACCAGCTATAGCCATTGCTGTACCTATTTACAAGGGCAGCAAGCAGGTGGATGGCTTCGTGCTGGCTGTGCTAGAATTAGCGCCAATCAAGACGCTCGTTACCAAATACGATTATGGGACAGAGGCGTATCCTGTCGTGCTGGATCATGCAGGCAAGCCGATTTATCATCCGAATGCGGCACTGACAGAATCCATGGCCGATTTAGCGAAAGAGCCGGTCGTAGCTGATGCCAAAATGTTAAAACAAGGCGAAGGCACCTACACGCTAAGTACGTCATCGCATAAAGAGCTCATTACCTACAAGCTGATCCCAGACTTGAATCTTATCGTTTGGGTAAGCAGGTCGACAGCGGCTGTCAACGCAGCCTTCACGGAATCTTTACGGATCACGCTGCTTTTACTCGTGTTCACGCTCATCTTAACTGTGCTGCTAGGCAGTCTGTTGGCCAAACGATTAAACGGCACGATCCACGCCTTAGTCGGCTATACACAGCGATTAGCTGGAGGCTCGTTCGCACAGCCTGACCAGAAGGTTGTGCCGCGCGGAGCGCCCTCGGAGCTGCATCAGCTCGCAGAGCATTTCTTTCGCATGGCAGCGCAGGTCAAAGAGAACCAGCGCGCCTTGCTGCAGCTGAATAGCGAGCTTGAGCATCGCGTGGAGGAGCGAACACAGCGATTGCAGGACGAGCATGCGACGCTGAATGCCGTCTTGGAAAGCATGTCCGATGCGATTGTGCTCATTGATGTACAGCATAATGTGCTGTATGCCAATCACCAGATGGCGGAAAGCTTCGCGATTCCAATGGGCGACTTAGCCCATATGCCTGAGGCTGACCTATTCGAGCGAATCGCTGAGCTTTTGACGGAAGACCAGGATAAATTACAGTTGAGCAAGCTGACTGCTGAGCCTAGGGTACAGAGTGCTTTGACCGTAAAAACAGAGCAAGGCAAGTCTCGCTTTATGATGGTATCTGCGTTTCAAGTTGCGCGCGAGGGGCGGGTTTTTGGCCGCGGTTACGTGTGGCGTGACAGAACGAAAGAGCATGAAATTGACGCGCTCAAAAATGATCTCATCTCATTAGCTTCTCATGAATTCAAAACGCCCATTACGAGTATTCGCGGCGGTGTGGAAACATTACTGCGCAGGGATGCTCATTGGGAGGAGGACTTTAAGCTCGAGCTGCTTGAAGGCATTCATGAAGATATAGGCCGTATTCAAGATCTAATCGACGAGTGGCTGGATATATCCAAAATAGAATCAGGGGCGATGGGGATTCATCCGCAACCGTTGAAGCTAGCCGCCGTGATCGAAAGTGCTAGACATAGACTGCCTGAAGATATCAGCGCTGCTCGGCCCCAGTTCGAGGTTGAGCTGCCTTCGCATACACCTCTTGTGTTTGCAGATAAGCTCCGTATGGAGCAGGTTTTCTTGAACTTGTTTATCAATGCGGTTCGCTATAATGAGCGGCAGCCGATCATCAGGGTAACCACCCATGCGGATGATCAGTATGTATACGTTCACGTGCAGGATAATGGCATCGGTATTGCAGAGGAACATTTGGCTAAACTGTTTGATCGCTTCTATCGTGTAGATGTGTCATCCAGCCGCCAAACGGGGGGAACAGGACTTGGTCTGGCCATTTGCAAAGGGATTATGGATGCCCATGGTGGAACCATTCAGGTTGAAAGCCAGCTGGGTGAGGGAAGCCGATTCACACTGATGATTCCGCGGTTTAATGGGGGAGATGAGCTAACATGAGCGCAAAGAAAATCATGATCGTTGACGATGAGCCCAAAATCATTCGTTTCATCGCAGCGAATCTGAAATCGTTAGGCTTCGAGACGGTGGCCTGTCAAAGCGGGGCGGAGGCTTTGGAAAAAGTGGAAGCCGCTGATCCAGATCTAATTTTGCTGGATCTAATGATGCCGGGAATGGATGGCTTCGAAGTATTGCGAAGACTACGCACCTATTCGAGTGTGCCCGTTATTATGCTGACAGCAAGGAGCAATGGTGCGGATAAAGTGCAGGGATTGAATCTCGGTGCAGATGATTATTTGACCAAGCCATTCTCGTTGGACGAACTGTTCGCCAGAGTCAATGCTGTGCTGCGACGATTGGATGGACGCATGCCTGCACCATCTACGGTTAGCGAATTGACTGTTGGACCCGTTAACGTCAATTTAGCTCAGCGCCGGATTCGACTAGGTTCAGCGGAAGTGAAATTTACGGAGACGGAATATAATCTGTTCGTGCTTCTCTTGCAGCATGAAGGCAAAGTGATGACGCATGAGCAGTTGTTGGGCGAGATTTGGGGAAGTGAGTATCGCGATGAGGTCGAATATTTGCGTGTTACAATCGCGCGGATTCGGCAAAAGCTGAAGGCCCACACCGAAGGGCAGGAACTCATTGTAACCTACCCTGGTGTTGGTTATATGGCGAATGGGGATTGAGGGGTGCCCAAATAAGGGGATGGCACCTTCCTTTATTTGGGAGTATACTAGAGTGGTAATAATTTAATAGACCTAGGCGTATCTTCTAACGTATGCTAGTCCGTCTTATTGGCGATACAGCTACTTAGGGAGGTGTGCGAGTTGTCTGATAAAAAAGGTGATGATGGAGAAATGATTAACAAAAATAAAGAGGAGCAAGTTCCACAAGTGACGACTGTTACTGACGAACAAGCCATGAAAGCGGCTCTGGAACAATTTAATAATTATCGAGATACTTTCAAAAAGTTGGCGAAGAATTAGTGTACATAAAAGTCACGCTCGAACAAATTATTAAGTTTGATCTGGGACAAGCCTTTTCATCATTTCTTCGGAAAAGAGTTGTATCCAGGACTATCATATAAGGCAGCTATTTATTTAGAATCCATAGCGTAAGCTCATGCTTTCAATGATGCTAATAAGCGTACTTCTGTCCTTGTTATGCTAACTTTTCTCGCCTTGAATGGTCGACCTCTTGTCATAGGGGAAGAAGAATTGTTCGCCATGATTATTTCTGTAGTAACTCACGAAGTTGATATTCCAACCCTTACGGAATGGATCGAAAATAGAATATAAAACAATAAATATCCTATCGTCCATTTGCCATCTTACGGTATAATGGCTTTTTTTGTGGGAAGCTGAAGGCCCACACCGAAGGGCAGGAACTCATTGTAACCTACCTTGGTGTTGGTTATATGGCGAAGGGGGATTAAGGGCTGGGGCTATGGGTTCGTCAGAAGCTGCACATCCAGTGGGTAATCGGGCAGCTCGAATTCGCGTGTCGTATCTGCTGTCAGGTCGACCACCGTCATCCCATTCCAGCCCGTATCAGCATAAGTGACGCCACCTGTGAGATAGGCATAACGACCATCGGCACTGCTAGCTACCATTTGGTGCATACGGGCTAACGGCATAATCTTTTCCTTATAGGTATTGGCGTCGAGTACGGTCAAATTCGGCTTGCCCGTTGCGCTGCCTGCCGAACCGATTCCAACGATCAGCAGCTGCTTGCCGTCCGGGGTAAGCGTGACACCCTCCTGGTGTGTGTTGCCCGTCAAGGGTTCGGTCGTGTAGCTGCCACTCTTAGGGTCAAGCACCACAAGGCCGCGGCCTTGGTAAGGCAGAAGTAAGCGGCCGTCAGCACGGACGGCGGCATAGTGCGGCTTCTCGAAACCGCCTTTACCGAAAGGAGCAGCCTCTAACGTGCGGCCTTTTAGGTTAAAAGGATCGACAGCAGTTACTGTGTAGCCGTCGTGGTCGATACTGTATACTTCGCGACCGTCTAAGCTAGTCACAACATCAAAAGGTCGAACACCAACTGGAACTCGTCCCGTCATTGCGAGCTTTTCCGTGTCCAAGATTTCAAGCTGACTCTTACCACCGTCCAGATACACACCGACATATGCGAATTTACCATCAGGCGATACCGCAATCCCCATGCCGCCCGAGCGATATTCACCAAAGCGTGGTTTACCCACATTGGCCTGATAAGGGACGAGAGCAATCCGTGTACGGAGTTTTGTATCGATGACGGCTACACCTTCGGCTGTCGACACGTAAGCGCGATGATTCGGTCCCTCTGCGATGGCAAAAGGGGCTTTCCCTACGGCAAGCTTCTCCAACCGGCCTGAAGTGGGATCAAGGAAGGACATATAATCACTTTTCGAATGCGTCACCATTAAGGTTGTAGTCGTAATCGCTGAAGGCGAAGGGCTCGTAGTCGCAGGTAAGGAACTTGTCGTTGGCGTTTGTGTTGCAGCTGCAGAGGTAGGAAATGGCGTTGATGTCTTCGTCGGGGTGACGTTGTTGACTGGGTTCGGTTGTTGGCTGCTACAGCCAACTAAAACAAGAAACAATGTAATCGGCGTTAATCGTACGAATAGGGATCTATTTGTGAATATCATATAGATGGTCACCTCTGGATTTAGAGTATAAGAAGCTAAGGAAACAGTACCTGTGGATAAGTTTAGCAAACGAAGGTAAGGAAGAGAACCTGCTCGCAGGTCATCTTCCTTATCTTTTTGTCATTCGGTTGTACAGGTTACATTTACTTTTTTAAGTTTAAAGTGACACCTGAAGCCGTAGCCCATGCACCAACTGGCGCAACTGTGTACGTTGTATCTGGAGCCAGTTGAGCATTATTGAGAAGTGTGAACGTACCAACGGCACCTTTGCGTGTCGTCAAGCTGTATTCAGCAGTCAGAACTGTGCCATCTGGAGCAGTTAGCGTTACGCGGCGTGAAACGAAGATTTCATCCTTCGGATCTTGCGTTAGCGTCACTGCTATCGTCTTCGCATCTACGGCAGCAGCGGATTGAAGCTGGAGCGGAGCGATTTCTTTTGCCGTAAAAGTAGGATTCTTCAGTGTCGCCCAGTCAGCGGAAACCGTATACGTCACACCAGGGTGGAGGGTCTCTCCGTTAGGCAAAATGAACTTAGGCGCTTGGCGACCATCCGTTGCTTGAGTGAATGGCAAGTAATTAGCCGTCATCGTTGCACCACCCTCAGGGGTGATTTGGACTTGGCGATTGCGCATGGAAGATAAGATTTGGTAGGTCGTGCCGTTGTAACGATTCCATGCGTCAACGATAAATGAACCAGGACGGCCTTTGCTGTAAGCAGCGATGACATAACCATAATCCGCGACACCGTCAGTTAAATGGGATTCAACTTCGAAGAGATCATTGGCAACCTGAGCTGTAGAATCCAGACGGATTTTCTCTGTGCTAGCTGTGAAAGTAACGGCAGGTTGACCTTTATAAGTCAGCGAGTACGTCGTACCTGCTTTCTGTGTTGGAACCGGAACAATATATGTGGATACAGAGCCTGTTTTTAGGCGCGGTACGTTATTGATGGCAAGACCGTTGTCAAAAACAAAGTTTTTGGACGCAGGCTCCAGCTCTAATTCTGCCGTCGGAATCGGTGCCGAGAAGGTCACCTGCAGGGAAATTGCGTTTAAAACCTCCAGCTTCGTCACACGAACAGGAGCCACTTGTTGAGCTTCAACAAGAAGTAATGCAGCTTGGCCGCGAGTCACTTGGCTGCTTAGTGAAGTGTAGCTTGGCAGCTGGCGGATCGTTGATGCATCTACTTGGAGTACTTTTGCGATAACGCTGCTCAGTTGTTCAGAAGTGATTGACTGCGAACCAGCGAATTGCTGGCTGGCCACACCATTCATCGCACCAAGAGCTTGTAGGGAAACCGCGTAGTTATAGTACCAATCTTTTGAAGTCACATCTTGAAAAGGACTAGCTGTTGTTGCATCCACAGAAGTGTTTACGTGGAAAGCGAGGGCTACCATTTTGGCAATCTCACTGCGTGTGACCGCTTGATTAGGTTTGAAGGTATTGTTCTCATAACCAGACAGCACCTGCTGCTGAGCTAATTGCTCAATCGCAGTCTGGATTTGTACAACACCTGCGGAATCCGTGAAAGGATTTGCTGCTAGCGCATGGTAAGGAAGAATGGCGGACAATCCGACAGTTGCTGAAATGGTGAGAGCGGCAAGAACTTTTTTATTATTTTTCATCGAGAAACACTCCTCAAGTTTATTGGATTTGTTTGTTGCGCTGTTGTCTACAGGACTAAGCTTACTAATTCGCGCATAACAATCGCATAAAAATGAAGGGTGAGACATTACAATTTCGTAAAAATGATGTGTTGGTCGACCCCGACTTAAAGGTAACTCCGATGCAACCGCAGCGAACCCAGACAGCAATAGCGAAGCTGAAGCTTAACCCAACCGCAATCTAGAACTAGAAGCAGAATCTTAACCATAACCATAACAACAACCATAACCATAACCATAACCATAACCATAACTACACCACAAACCACACCACAAACCACACCACAAACCACACCACAAATCACACCACAACAATAACCGCAAGCAATGAGCTTGAGCCCAACCAACTCCACACTTTTCGCCCCATCATCTGCTGCAGAAACTCACGCTGCAATGAGATGAAAGGTTTTCAGTAAGTAATTATAGCTACTTGGAGGTGTTGTTTGGGTAGTTTTGCGGTAACGAGGTAAGGTGGGAGGGGGAGTTGAGCGAGATTAACTGGAAAACATACAGCTATTTTTGCGAGTTTAGGCTGGAAGTGGCATTTAGGTGGAAAAGGTACAGGTAATTTCACCGGATATTCGAGTTTCTGTGAAAATACGCTGAAATAGATGGACTTTTTCCAGTTAATTCGAGGAAAGAGCATTGAAAGATAGAATTAGATGGACTTTTTCCAGTTATTGCGCAAAAAGAGCTATCCTCAAGTAGCCGCAGCTACTATGAAGAAAGCCCTTAGTTGGTTTGAACATAAATGATAAATGATAAAGTTTAGTTGATGAGTGCATCTGGTTTATTTTCATTTTGAACGACGCTATGTGAAGATGATCCAGTAAGACGCTGCGGAGGGAAGACTTGGCGAACAGGCGCAATGATGAGCGCAGCTACGACCGCTTTAATCGCATCTCCAGCGAGGAATGGATAGCAGGCAGCGACCATTGCTTTCTCTAACGTATAGGAAGGAACCTTATACATTAACCAAGGTACACCCGCTAAGTAAAGAATCAGTGAGCCGAAAACTTCGAGAACAAGAAACGCAGCAACATAACCCATGATGCCTTTCAAGCGAATACGAGGTAAAATAAAACCAATGAGCATCGCGGAGATCGGCCAGATCATAATAAAGCCGCCAGTAGGTCCGAGGACAACGCCTAGACCGCCACTTCCATGAAGAAGTGGAAAGCCAATGGCAGTAAGCACAACAACAAGGGCCATACTTAGAAATCCATAACGCGCGCCTAGTAAACCTCCAGCGAGCATAACAGCTAATGTTTGAAGCGTAATGGGTACTTCTGTGCCAACGGAGATTTTGAAAAAGCTGAATAACACGAGAATAGCTGCAAATAAAGCACTGAAAATAACACCGCGTAGCGTAAGTTTCATATTGTTGATCACTCCTGTTTCTGGTATTGTTAATGTATTGTCAACCTAATTAACCAAAACCAAGTTGACAATAAAGATGATAGCACAACTGCTAGAAAAGTGAAAGGAACTTTTTTACATATGCCTACAAGAGAAAAATTAATGTCATTAAAGAACGCTTCGATCGTCTATCGAATGGAGTCGGGAGAAGGGCGCCGCGTGTGGTCGGGCGTTTCGCTAGACATTCATAGAGGTGAGTGGATAGCGGTTGTAGGCCCGAATGGAAGCGGGAAAAGTACACTTGCTAGCGTACTGCTAGGCTTGAACCCGTTGTCGGAGGGGCAAATGCAGCGCAGAACGAATGAGATGATTTCGACGACACGAGGCGTGCTCCAATTGCCAGAGGCACAGTTCATAGGAGAAACGATCGCGGAGGAGTTAGATTTTCTACCGCAAGCGCAGCAATTATCAGCTGATGAACGCGTGGGCTGGTACTCGGACGTCTTAGCTGCTGTAGGCCTAGCGCTCTCACCTGAGCGAACAATGGCTACCTTGTCAGGTGGGCAGAAACAGCTAGTCAATCTCGCTGCAGCTCTAGCAGCAAGCCCAGAGATTCTGCTTTTGGATGAACCGACAGCGATGCTAGATCCAGCTTCTCGGATAGAAGTTCGCGAAGCGGTACGTCTTGCGCATCAACGTGGAACGACGATTGTTTGGATTTCACATCGGCTGGAAGAGGTGGCGGATGCGACTCGTGTGATCGGTTTTGGCGCGGGGAGGATTACCTTTGATGGGGAGCCGCGCAAGTTCTTTTATGGAGAGTCCGAAGGCGCTGGGGAGAAATCTGAAAAGTCATCGCCTTGTTTGGAGCTTGGCTTTGATCCGCCTTTTGCTGTCCAAACGGCGATGCATCTACTTGAGCAGGGACTCACCTTACAACCCCTTCCGCTGAATATGGAAGAACTAGCGGAGGCGATCTCATGTCGATAGCATTGAAGGGAGTCGGGGTCACAGCTCCAGATTCACCAGAAGTGACGCTGCTCCAAGATATAAGTTTTACCTTGCAAGAGGGGACCGTGACGTTGCTTATCGGGCATGCCGGATCTGGGAAATCCACGCTGCTGCAAGTCATGTCGGGTCTACTCCAGCCGCAAGCTGGAACGATTACACTGGATGAGCAGCCGATTTGGCTCAAGAATAACAAGGCTGATTCAAAGCTGCTGCTTCGCTTCGGGTTAACGTTCCAATTCCCAGAGCAGCAGCTGTTCGCGCGGAGCATACGCCAAGAATTCGCGTACTCGCTCAGGTCTTACAAGCTGCCTGCGGCAGAGCGGGAACGCCGCATCCGTGATGCGACGCATGCGCTCGATCCCCATGGCGTATTCGCCATGGATCGCTCGCCGTTCGCGCTCAGCGGCGGCGAGCAGCGCCGGCTCGCGCTGGCGACCACCTTCGCCACGGCGCCGGATTGGCTCCTCATGGATGAGCCAACTGCCGGCCTCGAGGCGGCCGCCGTGCGCGAGCTGCTGCGCATGCTGCGCGAGCGAACCCGTGGCGGACTCGTCATCGCCACGCACGATCTGGACACGTTCTTTCCGCTAGCGGACCGTGTCCTCGTTCTAGACCATGGCGAGCTCGTCTTCGACGGCTCGCCGCAAGAGCTCTGCCGCGCGCCCGAGGTGCTGGCGCGCGCTGGCGTTGGCCTCCCGAGCTGCGCGGAGGCCGCCGTAGAGCTGGCGCGCGTTGGCATCGCCATCGCGCCGGATCGGCTCTCGCCGGCGCTGGCCGCGTCGGCGATCTTGGCTGCGCTGAGCGAAGGCGGCAGCGCTTCGGCGCCAGCCGCGGCAACGCGCGCAGCAAGCGTGGCGCAGCCAGCGCAGCGGCCGCCGCTGCAGCCGCCTAAGCCGCAGGCTGGGTGGCTACGGCTGGACCCGCGCGCAAAATGGCTGCTCTACCTGCTGCTTGCCATCGGCACGATGGGGCAGCAGGGGTGGGGCAGCCTCGCGGTGGCCGCCGGGATCGTGGGCTGCGCCTTCCTCGGTCTCCCGCGCAGTGTGCTGCGCGGGATCAGAAAAATCGCGACGTCCTATGCGATTTTCTTGATCTTTTCCGTCGCGCTGGCGGGGCTTCAATTCTCACCGCTCGGCTATTCCGTTGACAATGGCTGGAGCACAACCTTCATTCTGGCACGTTTATTTGTCGTCTTGATGGCAGGTTACTGGCTCGCGATGTCCACACCATATAGTCAGCTCGTACAGGGATTGAACTGGGCTTTGAAGTACTTGTACAAGGTGAAGCTGCCCGTAGCATCCTTTTCCTTAGCGGTTTCGTTTGTTTTTCGCTTCATACCGCTCATCATGCGGGAGTGGCAGCAATTCTCAGCCATTGTGCGAGCTCGAGGCAAAGCTTCGGTCCGTCCAGGGAGTGTTCGCGTGCGAGATATCCCTGCACTGGTTGTTCCACTATTACTAGCGATGTTCCACAAAGCAGAGCAAATGACGGTCGCGATGGAGATGAAGCAAATCGACGGCAAGACATTGCTCCTGAGGAAGGACAACCTGCAGTGGCAGCGGGGGGACACTTTCTTAGTTATAGGTGCTGTTCTTGCATGGGGACTATTGCTTTATACGTAATTACTTGTCTAGTAAAATAATGATCTTATCCTACGAAATAGTTCAGAGGGTGTCCCGAAAGCGTTGTATGTGGCGGGGGCCCTCTTTTTGCTGTGATAAATTTACACTAGTAATGATCTTTGGGGAATATCCCTCAAAATCACCCTGTTCGTGTCGTGAGTACAGCTGGAGCATGCAAAAGAGCATCCTTTTTTATCAAAGTAACCGCTCGATCTGAAATGCATGCAAAAGAGCAACTATTTTTGCCGACATTTATCATTTTGCACCTTTTTGGTCCTAAAGGTTGCACTTATGCACGAATTCATCTGTGTTTAGCTGTTTTTCCCGAAAATGAGTGTATGTTAGCATCTTTGACCATTTACTCCTACACCGCTCATCCGAATCTAGGAATATTTCTCTCAACCATTGCTTACAAATAGAGTAATAGACTATTACTCTAGAAATGGTTGGTGAGCTATGAACATCCAAAGAAAGAGATTCCTACTTTACTCGCTATTAGCTGGCCTCTTTACCTTACTTTTTCTCCTTTACATGAGTGGGCTTAACCCCTCATCGGCTCCGATTCTCATAGAAGCACAAGCAGAGGAGTTAATCGAATCTCCCGCGCCAACACCTTCGTTTGAGATTCCGATCTTTTCACTGGACAAGCTCCAGCAGCTACTTCAAGGTAAAGTAGATACAGGCTCAGCTCAGGCACCATTCGTAAACACTGATACAGCCCCAGCTCCGATCGCATCCGTTACCTCTGACACAGCTCCAGCCCAGATCTCATCCATCACCGTAGAAACAGCCCCGGCCCAGAAGCCATCCGTTACGACAGACACCTACATGCCCGTTGTGGTAGGCACAACTTCATCCAAAGTCAGCATCCCTGTGCTTAACTACCACAGCGTCACAATTGACCCTGGTAATGTGGTCGTTATTTCCCCCGCTAAGCTGGAGGAGCAGATGAAATATCTGCATGACCATGGTTATACCCCAGTTTCGCTCTCTACGTTCATTGGTCTTATTGCAAATGAAAGCGGGCTCGCGGCCCCCAAAAATCCAATTCTGCTCACGTTTGATGATGGCTATGTGGATAATGTGGAGGAGGCTATGCCTATTTTGGCAAAATACAATTTCCCTGCTACACTCTTCATGTCACCAGGCATGGTCGAGGACGCCAGTTATTTGAATTGGGAACAGGTCAAGCAACTGCAAGAAGCCGGCTGGGACATTCAACCTCATGGCATGACACACCCGCATCTTCCTCAGCTCACAGCGGAACAACAAGCATTCGAGATCACGGAAGCTAGAAGGCTAATCGAGGAAAAATTAGGCACACAAGCAGACGTATTCTGCTATCCCTATGGTGAATATAACAAAGCGACTTTGAAGCTCTTAAAAGATCACGGTTTTCGTTACGCTTTTACAATTGACCAAGGCTACACGACCAATCAACAGTCCCCTTATTTGCTGAAAAGGCTGTTTATCAACGGAGAAGAAAGCCTGAAAGCTTTCATAAACAAGCTCCCGAAAACCAATTAGGGAGCCGTTTCCCATCCTAATGATTTCAACCCCACCAAACGTGTATAATACAACTAACCATCCCCATAAAGGAGAGTCCATGCATGAAAGAAACCAAAACAGCCTTCGAATCCATCGATGCCTATATAGCAACTTTTTCCCCTGAGCTTCAGGAGAAGCTTCAAACAATCAGATCGGTCATTCAAGAGTCCGCGCCAGAGGCCACGGAAAAGATCAGCTATCAAATGCCTACCTTTGACCTGCATGGCAATCTGGTGCATTTTGCGGCATTCAAAAATCATATTGGGTTTTATCCTACACCTAATGGTATTGATGAATTTGAGGAAGAGTTGGCGCAGTACCCGAGGTCCAAAGGAGCTGTACAATTTCCACATCATCGACCGCTGCCTCTAGCGTTAATTAGCAGGATCGTGCAGTATCGAGTAGAAAGGAATATTGAAAAAGCCCAGTTGAAGCCACCGAAAAAGAAATGACCTAGCGCAGCTGGGCGGGTTACTCCTCATGAATCCGCATCCTTTCAAGTAAGAGAGATATAAGTAATCTATCCAATGGCGGTGAAGTCATGGAACAGTCGTATACAATCTACGAGCAGCAAATGCAGAAGAAGCTGAAGCGTTGGGAAATCCGTTTGCAAAAGAAACCCAACCTGATTGAGCGCGCCTCCAAATCTGTTCAAAACCGAATCAACCAAGTGATTCCCGATAAAATACATCAAACCATCACAGCAACGGTCAAAGGGATTGTGCAAACGACCTTGTTTGGCATCAATTATATGCCTGCGACGGAGCCGCTGAAGGGGGTATCCATGGCGGATCGCGATGCGAAGGCAGAGGAACTGCTGTCTCTTTATAAAAAAATCGCCGCCGCCGAGGGAGCTGGGGCTGGGGCTGGCGGTATTTTGCTCGGGCTGGCAGATTTTCCGATTCTTATAGGGATTAAGCTGAAATTCCTTTTTGAATTAGCGCATATTTACGGGTATTCGACTCGGGACTATAGAGAAAGATTGTTCATCCTCTATGTGTTTCAGTTGGCGTTCTCCAGCTCCAAGAAGAAGCCGGATCTGCTTCATACGATTAAGAATTGGCCTGCCATTTCGCAGACATTTCCCCCTGCCGCCGATTACATGAAGCAAGTGAACTGGTTGCAGCTCCAGCAGGAGTACAGGGATACAATTGATTTTCGTAAAATGCTCCAGCTCATTCCCGGCATCGGGGCGGTGGTGGGTGCTTGGGCAAACTTCGGCTTGCTCGAGGAACTCGGGATTGCAGGCATGAACTGCTATCGGATGCGCAATTTGCAAGATAAAGCGGCGCAATTGGATGCAAACTCTGAGACGTAATAGGCGCAATTGCTCTAATTGTTTTTCACGCCTTATTTTCAAAAATAGTCAAACCACAGTTATTTCTGAGGAAAATCACGCATACACTAGTAGAGAGTCGGTTACCGGCTCACCTTGTGAAGATTTGTGATTATTTTCACAAGCATATATGTGATTAATTTCACAAACGGAGGAGTGTTGAGGCAGTGAGTAAACCCAAAATCGTTATTCTAGGCGCAGGCTATGGCGGGCTGGTCACAGCGATAAGGCTGCAGAAGAAGATGAAAAGAAATGAGATGGACGTGACACTGGTTAACAAACATGATTATCACTTTATTACGACACACTTGCATATGCCGGCAGCCGGTACGGATCATCATGATAACGCGCGCGTGACCATTTCGAGTTTAATTGATGAACGGAAAATTCGATTCGTGAAGTCGACGGTAAGAGAAATTGTGCCTAGTGATAAAAAGGTTGTGTTGGAAGATGTCACGCTTGACTATGACTATCTCGTGGTTGGATTAGGAAGTGAGACAGAAACCTTCGGGATCCCGGGTATGCGTGAATATGCGATGTCGATCAAAAGCATTAACAGTGTCCGCTTCATTCGGCAGCACATTGAATATATGTTCGCCAAGTCCAAGATGGCTCCGAAGCGCAAGGATTATTTGACCTTTGTCGTTGGCGGCGCAGGGTTCACGGGTACGGAATTCGTCGGAGAGCTAGCGGACCGCATCCCCGTCTTGTGCAAGACCTATGATGTCGATCCTGCGGATGTCCGGATTTATAATGTGGAAGCCTCCCCGTCGGCACTGCCTCCCGGGTTGCCGGAGGATCTGATCGAATATGGCATGGAAGTGATGCGCCGCAAAGGGGTGCAGTATAAGCTATCAACCGCGATCAAGGAATGCACATCGGAAGGGGTTATTCTAGGCAACGGCGAGTTCATTCGCGCAGGCACAGTCGTCTGGTCAGGAGGAATACGCGGCAATTCCTTGCTGCAGCAAGCGGGGTTCGAGGTTCAGCGGGGCCGGGTGAAGGTAGATAGCTGCTTGCGTTCCTATCAATTCCCGGAGGTCTTCATCACCGGCGATTGCTCGATCGTCACGAGCCCAGAAGGTACGCCATATCCCGCTAATGCCCAAATTGCTGTCCAACAGGGCTATAATGCAGCGAGGAATCTGATTCAAACGGTTCGAGGTAAGGAACTGAAGCCATTTGTGTATGATTTCAGGGGGACGGTCGCATCCTTGGGCCGAGGTGAGGCTGTGGGATTGCTTAAAGTCAAGAAAGTGAAAGGACGTCTGGCCTCTTTTATTAAAAAAATGATCGATGCCCGTTATTTATTTCTCATCGGCGGTATACCACTCATTTGGAAGAAAATGATTTGGAAGCAGAAATCCACGACCCGCAATTATCATGTGCCGAATTAATAGCTTTATAACGACAAGAAAGCTGAATTGAGAAGCCCGAAGAATGGGATCTCAATTCAGCTTTTTAATTTTGCTTATTCGATTACACCTGAGCGAATAGGTGCTTTTCCAACTGCCTCTGGTGCCGTACGGCTCTTGTTCGAATAACTCTTATATAAGATGGAGCTGCCAATTGTTAGTAACGCGATAACCGCCATACCCCAGATGAGGTTGTCAAAAGCACGTGCGAGCGGCAGCGACTTCTGCCAGACCAGTGCACTCCCCGAGAGCGCGACGGCGAATGCGCCGCTGAAAAATTGCAGTAATTGGAACAAGCCCATGCCAGAGCCGACGCGATCCTTGGTCAATTGTCGAGACAGCTCATTGGATACAGCGCTGGAAAGTGTCGTAAAGCTGATGCTGACTAGGATATAGAGCGCAGCAATCCAGTAATAGGAATAGCGGGCAGTCAGGGCTAGAAGTACCGTAGATAACAGCATCAACCAAGGCACATAGCGAAGTAATGCTGTATTCCCATAACGGTCGATGATGCGGCCCACTCGGTTGGATACTAGCATCGCAAGCAGAGCACCCGGGAAGAGCAGCAGTCCAGAAGTGAGTGGGGCTAAGCCGAATACACGAGCAAGCATCTGAGGTGCTAGGAACAGGAAGCCGAAGCTGATCATATAGGATGAAACGCCGATCGCGCTAAGCGCCATATAAGGTCTATCGCCGAACAGGGCAGGCAGCACGAACGGCTGCGAAGCCAGGCGAATGCGCAGAGCGAACAGAGCAATCGCGAGAATGCCTACTATGAGGGCAACGAGACTCTTAGAAGTTAGGAAGAGCAGCAGCCCGGTCGTCCCAATCCCGAGGAGCAGAGCACCGATGAAATCGAACGAGCCGCTTTCTGGTTTTTCTTTTGGGAGTAGGAGAAGAAATATAGGGATAAGCAGAAGCGTAACGCCGGTAATGACGAACAGGAAGTGCCATCCCAAATACTGTACGATGGAACCGCCTGCGACGGGACCGAGTCCTAAGCCAAGTGAAGCCGCGGATAGGATCAGCGACATGGCTCTGCCTCTACGAGACAACGGAATGTAGCGGGTTACGAGCACGATACCAAGCGATGGGATCGCGCCTGCGCCAGATGCTTGAATCAGTCTTGTAATCAGCAAGAGTCCGAAGCTGTTCGTGAACAGCCCTAGGATGGATGCACCGCCTAGTGAAAGCAGAGCAATGACGTAGAGCCTGCGAATTGGCACGAAGTCGGACAAGCGGCTATAGGTGATCGAAGCAATGGCGAAAATGATCGAATACCCTGTGACAATCCACGACGCCGTCGAGGGGCTGAGTTCGAATTGGACTGAGATTTTGGGCAGTGCCAGATTGAACATCATCGTGTTCATGATCACAAGTACAATGGTAAAACAGAGCAACCAAGAGACCGGTGTTTCACGTAAGCGACTAGGCGTCTCTGGTGGCGTAGGCGTTGTTTCTTGATGTGAGTGGTTGGTCGTATGACTTGACATGGTACACCATCCGATCTATAACTATAATTTTAATTGTTACAGTTTATCATGGCGGGTATGTCGTGTCAATGAATTGACCTGTATGAAACCAATTCAGAATTGAATATTTATCCATATGGATGTATTATTATTCAAAAAAAAACATACAGGGGGATACGATGGCACACGTGATAAGGAAAGTGGAAATGGAAGATTTGGAGGCATTAACAGAGTTGATGTATGCCTATATTGTAGGCTTTTATAAGAAGCCACGGCCGGAGACAGCTGCAATTCACCGACTGATTCGTAACCTGCTTCAGGAACAAGGCGGTATACAGTTTGTTGTTGATAAAGAGGGGGAACTCATCGGCTTTGCGACGCTATATTTTGCCTGGAGTACGATGAAAGCTAGTCCCATTACGATCATGAACGACCTCTTCCTTCTAGAGCCGTTTCGGGGAACCGCTGCAGAAGAAGATTTGTTCCTGAAGTGCCGTAGCTATTCCAAGGAAAACGACTATGCCTACATGTCATGGATTACCGCACCGGACAACCATCGTGCACAACAGTTTTTTGATAAAATGGGCGGAATTCGCGCGGATTGGGTGAATTACACGATTGTATAAGGGCAGCCGTTGCCAAATAACTGATTTTTTTCATTAATTCAATGTAAAAAGCTAGATAAACTAGAATTAACTAGATCTTTTTGATGGAATTGACGGAGCGCTTATCAGATATTCGCGTTAACAAGGTAGTGTGTTAAAGATAAAACGCCCTTCATCCAACGGATTGTTGGTACTAATCAGTAACCTTAGAAGATTGCAACCACGTTGTTTAGTCAAAATACCCCGATTACCTACGAGAATGGAAGATAATCAACGAATCAAGTAATTGTAAGCGAATTATTGGGGGAAACGAGAGGTGGAAGAGAGCTTTTTACGTTTTTTCCCTCCTTTACTATGTTGGTAGAAGAGAGTAGTATTCAACACGTACATGAACAGTTGAATATTTCGCTTAATTTTCTGTTAAGAAAAGCGGGGGAACCACGAGTAACATGGGGTGAATAATGGTACTGATACCGAGTACCTTTTAGGGCAGATTTCTCGCGGCCCGAACCCGGCAGCTAACCTCGTAAGCGATCGTGAGAAAGGAGAACATGTGTCCAAAACACAAGGTCTATCCTTGTGTTTTTTTGCGTCCATTTTCTAATGTGATGAATGAAATTGGCTTTAATTGGAGGAACGACCACGAAATGACAAGTGATTCATTGAAAAAAATTGTGTTTGGTAAGCCGCTAAAGTCGAGTGAGATTGAGTCGGAGAAAATGCCTGTCTGGAAAGCCCTCCCTATCTTATCGTCAGATGCCCTATCTTCCATATCGTATGGGACGGAGCAGATTCTGTTAGAGCTCGCGACAGTGGGGGTTGCTGCTTTTGCTTTCTCATTGCCGATTGCGATTTCGATCATCGCTCTGATTCTACTGCTCGTGTTGAGCTATAGACAGGTGATCGAAGCGTACCCAATGGGCGGCGGCGCGTATATGGTTACCAAAGAAAATTTAGGCATGGTGTGGGGACGTCTCACCGGTGTCTCTCTTCTAATCGACTACACCTTAACCGTGGCCGTTTCGATTTCAGCTGGTGTCACGGCGATTACGTCTGCATTTCCATCAGCCGTACCGTATATTGTTCCGCTGACCATCTTACTGGTTTGGATTATGGTCTGGCTGAATTTACGGGGTACTTCCGAATCAGGAACCGTATTCGCGATTCCAACGTACTTTTTCATTCTTTGTATCCTTTTGTTAGTGGGTAAGGGTATTTTCGATTTACTGACAGGATCGATGAACACGCATGCGATCGAATTTGCGCCAAGCTCGGCGACGAACTCACTAACGTTATTCGTAATTCTCAAGGCGTTCTCGTCCGGTTGTTCAGCTGTAACAGGGATTGAAGCGATCTCCGATGCCGTACCGCATTTTAGAACGCCTTCAGTCAAAAATGCCAAACGAACACTTCTCTCCTTAGGTGGCCTGTTGGCCATCGTCTTCGGTGGGGTAACGCTGATTGCCTTAGGGTATGGGGTGGCACCTGATCATAACGGTCATACATCGGTTCTTTCGATGGTGACGGAGCAAGCCTTTGGCCGAGGCGTTATGTATTACGCGACGCAAATCGCGACAATGCTAATCTTGGTATTGGCTGCGAATACCAGCTTCAATGGCTTCCCTATTTTGGCATCGATCATGGCCCAAGACAAAAACTTCCCTCGCATGTTTTCTTTCCGTGGGGATCGACTTTCGTATCACTATGGCATTGTTACACTAGGCGTATTAGCCAGCCTGCTATTGATTGGCTTTAAAGGTAAAAC
Source organism: Paenibacillus sp. J22P169 (assembly GCF_059691995.1). Classification (NCBI taxonomy): domain Bacteria; kingdom Bacillati; phylum Bacillota; class Bacilli; order Caryophanales; family Paenibacillaceae; genus Paenibacillus; species Paenibacillus sp. J22P169. The sequence goes on from NZ_JCAUAO010000004.1 coordinate 116,896, forward strand.
CGATGCACTTATTCCGCTTTATGCGATTGGCGTATTTTTATCTTTTACACTTGCTCAGACGGGTTTGGTTCGTAAATGGCTCAAAGAGCGCGTACCTGGCTGGATCGGTAAGTTGATCATTAACGGCCTGGGCGGTATCGTCTCTCTTGCAGTTCTTATCATTTTCTCAGTTACAAAATTTAGCGAGGGTGCTTGGATTGTCATTATCATTACACCGATACTCCTCTGGCTCATTACAAAAATCAGTCATCATTACGACGACGTAGCCAAACAGCTGCGTATTGATATCACACAAGACCGTGTATGTACCAAAGAGCCCGTCATTATCGTACCTGTGGCCGGGATTCATAAAGCTGTTGAGCAAACCCTTAACTATGCCAAATCGCTTTCGCCTAACGTCATCGCGTTCTATGTTTCCTTCTCGGATGAGGACGAAGAATCGATGCAGGAGAAGTGGCAGATCTGGGATCCAGGCGTTCGACTCGTAGTGTTCAAATCAAGATATAGAACGATCCTGAAGCCGCTGGCCGAATTCATTGATCGCATCGACACGCACGTGTCAGAGAAGCAGTCGATCATGGTTATTCTCCCGCAATTCATGCCGAAAAAGTGGTGGCACCGTCTGCTCCATAATCAATCTGCAGCGCGGATTCGTTCGAAGCTTCAAGCCGAAAAGGATATCGTTGTTGCAACAGTACCGTATCATTTACACCAATAGAAGTGTACAATAATAGGGAGAACTTGTAGACGAGGTGACCTTATTATGGTGAAAAAGAAAGCAAAGATTACGCCAGCTGCGGCTAGCGTGCAAGATAAACCCGCAACACTGAAGGATCTGCTGCGACCGGAAATATTGGAAGGACTCAAAGCCCAGGCTGACGCGATGAAAGCGGAAGAGCAAGCGAAGAAGGATGCAGAGAGAGCTAGAGTAGAGGCGGCTCGCAAGGCGGAAGAGAAGCGTCTTGAAAACGATTTTGCCTATCAGCTGGAGAAAAGCAAATTAGATTGGCGGAAACATAAATGAGGGGGCGCACGATGTGCCTCCTTTTCTTTATGAGTTCATTGTTAGCGCTTACAGGATGCGAGGTGGATCAGAGTTCTGTGGAATTGGCGGTTGCATCTACATCTACATCTACAGGGACTACAACCTCGACATCAACACCAACACTTGTTCCATCAGTCGCGCCCTCTGTGAACACAACAGTAACAATACCAGAGAGCAGCCCAACAATGTCACCTGTCCCAACGACCTTCTCCCATCCTGCATCCGATAGTGCAACAGTTAAAACTGAAAATATTGAGGCCATCACGGCCTTCGCATCGTTGGAGAAAACACTGATGGATCGGTATACATCTGTTGTACCAACGAAGTGGGGAGAGCGTGTCGCTGGTGTGAAAACGCGGCTACAAACGAAAGACAAAGTCATTGCCCTAACTTTTGATGCCTGCGGCGGGAAGGAAGGCAGTGGCTACGATGAGAAGTTGATCCAGTATTTAATTCAGGAGCAGATTCCAGCTACGTTATTCATCAATGCAAGATGGATTGCTGCGAATCCGTCTACTTTTCAAGCGCTAGCCGCGAACCCCTTGTTTGAGATTGAAAATCATGGCACCGAACATCGCCCCTTATCCGTGACAGGCAAGCTGGCCTACGGTATTGCGGGTACGAAGAATGTCCAAGAAGCCATTCATGAAATGAATGACAATGCGGATCAGATTGAAAAGCTGACGGGGAAAAGGCCCGCATTTTTCCGTTCGGGTACGGCATTTTACGATGAGGTTGCGATATCAGTTGCTCATGATCTTGGCTTCGAGCTAGCTGGGTACTCGGTGCTTGGCGACGCTGGAGCGACTTATAACACGGAGCAAGTGTACAACGCATTCACGAAGGCTCCGAGCGGTTCCATCGTCCTTGCGCATATGAATCATCCCGAGAAAGATACAGCGGAGGGTGTCATCAAAGCGATTCCGGCGCTACGACAAGCGGGCTTCCATTTCGTACAGCTTGCCTCTATGGAACTTAACGGATAGGAAGGGGAAGTAGTGTAATAAATAGTTTACAAGAAAGCGTTTTCATGATACTATCTTCGTAATTTATTATTATCTCATCTACGGGGTTGTTGTCAGCATGAATGGACTGAAATTGGAAAATCCAACGAATTTGGCGTTTACTGTTCTTTTAGTTACTAGCGTTTTATTTTGTCTCTATGTTGTATTGCCTAACTCATCGCCGAAGTCCTTGGAGCAGACCCTTAGTCCAGAACAAGTGAAAAGTGAAGAACATCTTGTGCCATCTTATGAACCGTTAGCGGAACTAGCTGCAGAACAAGAAGTCAAGCAAGAGGTGAAACCAGTAGTACAGCAACTAGAATTCGAAACGCAACAACCTCAACAGCGTCAAGTAAATGCGCTAGCTTTTAATCAAGCAGATTATAGTAAACAAAAGGTTCATTATACGAACAAAGTCATTGTACTGGCCTATCATCACATTGATGAAAAGGAAAACGGGATTACTATTTCCCCAAAAAGATTTAAAAGTCACCTGCAAAGATTGAAGAAAGAAGATTACAATGTCATCTCCATGGAACATTTTCTTCATTTCATGAAGAGCGAGGCTCAGGTTCCTCAAAATGCGGTTTTAATCACATTTGATGACGGCTATGAATCATTTTATACCCACGCGTATCCCGAATTACTTAGCTTTGGTTTCCATGCTACTAAATTTATCGTTGTTGATTCTATAGATCATCCTAAGGCACCACGTTTAACATGGGATCAGATGAGAGAAATGAAACAGAATGGGATGAGTTTTTACTCTCATACATACGATCACCATGATAAAGTCAAGGCGGGTTCTGGCAATACACTGATGCCAATGCTTACAAATCCCATTTATTTGGAAAATGAAAAGAGATTAGAAAACGACGCTGAATACCGCAAGAGAATTAAACAGGATCTGTTAACGGCCGAAAACCGTATTGAGGAAGAGCTAGGACCACAGTATCGTCTGCTTGCATTTCCTTTTGGTGCCTATAATGACACTGTCATTGAGGTAGGAAAGGAATTGGGAATTGAACTTTTCTTTACGACCAAAGAGGGAATCAATACCAAAGGAAGTAATGAGATTTTTAGAGTTCATGCAGGCACAGCGTATATGTCAGAAGATGATTTGATGTGGAAAATGAAATTATATCATAAAAAATAAAGTGAAACGAAAGCTAGGAGCCGCATTGAAGCGGCTTCTTTTTTGTTCACGAAGCAGGAGCCCTATTTTCTTTTCATCTCAAAAAACTCACAAGCTGCGCGATCATAATAGGTTAGATCGCTGACGCGTGTCTGCACAACGACTGTCGTATCACTGAACCGTAGTATAACGGCATTGGAATCGACGATATGGTCATCTTTGAAAATACGAACAACACCCTGTCGATCAATGACCTCCTGAAAATCTGAATCTGTATGTAAACGTTGATTTCTTGCCATGTACGACTCTCCCCTTACATCGTTAAAATAACTTTTATTATTGTACCACAAGGTGGTAAAATGCCCGAATTTAGACGAACGCCTACGCCTAGCCGAGCATAGTATGTAGCACCAATTGCTGCTTGGGCTGAGAGGGTGTGTGGTGCAGGATGGATATTCAACTTTTACCGATTCATTGGGTCTATTTAGTGTTCATAGGTTTTATTCTTACGCTTCTAGTTAAACGCAGAGATACGACGATGATTTGTGTGGTGGGTATTTTTACACTAGGGTTGCTAGCAACGGAAACGTTGAGCGGCTCTGTATCCGGAGTGTTTAACAGTTTTATTTATGCAACCAAAGAGTTGATGGGTACGATTATGATCATCTCGATTATCGTTGCCATGAGTCGCGTCTTAATTCGTACAGGGATCAATGAAACGATGGTGGCACCGCTGACCAAGTTTCTGAGAACGCCAGCATTAGCGTTCTGGGGTATCGGCATCATTATGATGGTGACGTCCTGGTTTTTTTGGCCTTCACCTGGGGTTGCGTTGATAGGCGCTGTGCTATTGCCAGTTGCTGTTCGCGTTGGTTTGCCGGCACTCGGTGCCGCGATGGCGATGAACCTCTTCGGACATGGGATTGCGCTGTCTGGGGATTACATTATTCAAGGGGCACCCAAATTGACAGCGGATGCAGCCGGATTGCCGGTATCCTCCGTGATGGAAGCGAGTATTCCACTCGTCATTGTGATGGGGCTTGTTACGACCATTACAGCTTTCTGGCTGATGCGGCGCGATATGAAAAATGGCAAATGGCGCAGCGGCCTCATCGATAGCCGATTAGAGGAAAGCGGCGGGCTTGTTTCTGTTGACGAAGAGAGCAAAGTGCTGATCGGAGAGCGTTTAAAGCGGAGTCTAGCCATCGCAATTCCTGTGCTGTTCGCTTTAGATGTCATTGCCATGTTTGTCTTGAATTTGCAAGGTGGCGATGCAACCGCTCTCGTGGGTGGTACAGCGGTGTTTATCTTAATCGCAGTTACATTAATCGCTCACCGGAATGCGGGCGTGGAGAAAATCACCTCGTATTTAATTGAAGGTTTTGTATTTGGTTTCAAAGTCTTCGGACCCGTCATCCCGATTGCGGCGTTCTTCTATTTAGGAGACTCCGCGATCACGGAGCTATTCGGTAAAATATTGCCAGAAGGTTCACACGGCATCGTGAACGATCTAGGCGTGGCACTCGCTGGTGTCGTGCCGCTGAATGGGGCCATTGGTGCCGTGACGTTAACCGTCGTCGGCGCGATTACCGGCCTCGACGGCTCGGGCTTCTCGGGTATTTCCTTGGCGGGCTCCATCGCGCAGCTGTTCGCGACCGCCATTGGCTCCGGCGCAGCGGTGCTGACCGCGCTAGGGCAAGTAGCCGCCATCTGGGTCGGCGGCGGGACGTTGATCCCGTGGGCGCTCATTCCAGCAGCGGCGATCTGCGGTGTGAGTCCGTTCGAGCTCGCGCGGCGGAACCTGAAGCCTGTGCTCATCGGGTTGGCTGTGACAACGATTGTGGCGATGTTTTTGGTATAGGTTTGCAGAAGGGGCCAGCATGCCATGGGTGTGGCGGGGCCCTCTTTTTCTACTTTGTAGATGGGAAATGCAAAAGTGCATCTTTTTATATCGGACGAACCTCTCCATCTGAAATAAATGCAAAAAGGCATCAATTTCTGGCGACACTCGGCCATTTGGTACCTTTTTGGCTCAAATTGATGTACTTTTGCACTAATCCGGCTAGTTTTAGCTGTTTACACTGAAAATTGATGCCTTTTTACATTTTTGGCCGCCATGCCATGCATGCGATGCCAGCCCACACTAGCCGTATGCATGGTTCTAGGTGAAAATCAGCGATATCCTCACGCATGCGACGCATCCTACGCCAAATCCACGCGAAACGGCCAGTCAACGCGGCTATATGGAGTTGCCTATTGTCCATCATTCGAAGTAAGCTTGCATATAGATGATGGATGACCAAGGGAGCTGGGATAGATGGAAGTCAAATTTTGCAGTAGCTGCGGAGCTGCCATGGAGACGCGTGATGTGGATGGAACGGAGAGAAGAGCCTGCACATCGTGTAGTTTTGTTCATTGGGGCAATTACAGCATCGGTGTCGGTGCACTGGTGATGAAGGATGAGAAGATTCTGCTCGTGCGCAGAGCACAAGAACCAGGGAAAGGGCGATGGACGAACCCGGGAGGATATATTGAGCAGCATGAGCTGATTCAAGATACGATTGTGCGTGAAGTCATGGAAGAATGCGGCGTCGAGGCTTCCGTTTCACGTCTGGTTGCGGTGCGTGATCTGCCGAGAAGCATTCATAATGTGTACATCGCCTTCGAAATGTCGTACATCGGGGGAACCCCTCAGCCGGATGGCGTGGAGGTAGATGCGGCAGGCTTTTATAGCCTAGAAGAAATGGCTGCGATGCCAGTAGCTGATTTCACCAAATGGCTCATTGATGTAGCCTTGCATTCCAAAGGGGACGGCCTCGTTGAGGACAAAGAACCAGCCATACCAATGGCTGGATACGGACTGTACCGGGTGCCGAGGGTTAACAACGTATGATCCAACTTCGCGGGCATCACTTGCTCTGTTTGTTAGGCTACCGAGGAATGGGCTATTCCCCAGCGTTTTGTGAGAATATGACGATGGTCTACGAACAGCTGCGTACAGAGCCGGATACGATGATTCGCGTCGTGCTCGGACCTGATGATTTGTGCGCGGAATTTCCGAAGGATCAAGTTGCGCATTGCGAGAATCGGACCGTGTATCAGCGTGACGCAGAGATCGTTGCCAAGCTTGGCCTGGAGGTAGGAATGGAGAGGACTTGGTCTGCCATTTGCGGGCAAGTTGCTCTTGAAGTGAAGCCGGCAGATATCAGCAACCTCTGTGCGACATGCCGTTGGGAACCATACGGAGTATGTGCGGAAGGTGTACGAATAATAGGAGAAGGTGGCGCCCTGCCGCCTGTACCCAAAAAGTAAGAGGACCTGCGCCTAGGCGCAAGTCCTCTTTTTTACTCACTTATACAAAAATACTTACATCGGAACCCATCTCCAGCTTCTCAGCTGGGGATGTAAGAATATTGGCGACCATCCGCATCTCATCGATGGGGTGCAGATAAGATCTTAACTGACGGCTGTCCTTCTGGTCGGGCTGCAGCCACTTCTCCATGAGTTCTTCATCAAGAATGGCTGGCATACTTGCGTGGTACGGAGAGACGACGGAGTTGGATTCCGTCATAAGCATCATACACGTGCGCAGCTCCTCACCACCAGAAGGGGCTTGCCAAATATCGTAGAGCCCCGCAATGCCGAACGTTCCGCTCCGCATTTTGAAACGAATCCACTCCGTCTCCTTGCCCTCCGTTATCCCCACGTAGAAGCTGCTGCAGGGGATGATACAACGTTGTTTTTTGACAATGCGCTCGAACACGATGTTGGAGAAAATCGAATTGCGTTCACCGCAGACAGCATCTTTGGCCCAGAAAGGCATCAGTCCCCAACGGAATTCATCTAACAGGCGCTCTCCCTTGCGATTGACCATTACAGCAGAAACAGATTCAGTAGGACGCACCTCATACCGATTGGAGCTATAGGATAAGAGCTTATCGACGCGAAATTGCTTCATGACTTCGTGAACATCAGCCAGTATGGCTATGGAATGACACATCATTATCACCTCATTTAATTTTGGTTACCACATAAGTAAGCTCTAAGTTTTCGGCTTCCGAAAACCGCTTGCTTATTGGCGATAAAACCTACCATATATAGGGATCTTTGGTCGGAGACCAAAGTCTCTCCACTTCTAGACGCGGTCGCTCATCTTCGAATGGCCTCGAAAGTGGTTATTATCATTATTTTCCTAATGCAACCAATTCATGTATGAGGCTTAACACTTTTTTCCACGGAAGCTTCCAATGAAAAACCCAAGAGCAATTGGCTCTTGGGTTCGTAGGCTTTCTTATTCAACTGCCTGCATTTGAATGTCTGCAGCATGCACGTGAATGCGGTTCTTGCCATTGCGCTTAGCCGTGTACAAGCACTCGTCCACAAGCTGAAACCACGCTTTTTTCATCGTATTTCGATTATAGGTCGCGAGTCCAATGCTCATAGTCAATTTCTGATCCGGCATTTCTGGAATAACGGTATCGCGTATGGTTTCCATAATTTTATCGCAAATATCTAGTACTTCCTGATGCGATTTTCCTACGAATAGCACGGCGAACTCCTCTCCGCCATAACGGAAAGACATATCATCCGGGCCAAGTACTTCTTTGAGAAGGCCACCGATGGTTTTGAGCACAACATCGCCAACCCAGTGACCATAATTATCATTAATAAGCTTGAAGTTATCGATGTCCATTAGGGCAAGCACGAGAGGTGTATCATGGGGCATATGTGAAATAAGGTGGTCCGTATGCTCTTGAAAAGAACGATGATTGAAGAGCTCAGTAAGCGCATCAACTTTGGAAAGACGGTCAATCATGACATTGCGAATCAGCAGATCTTGCTCGCGTACGACCGAATTCTTAAGCTGGGCAAGCAGGTCGAGCCCACGGCCCATAATGGCAAAACAAAGCATGGATGTTGCGGTTAGAATGGTGAGGGATGCAATGATTTCGTAGGGATTCGTTGTTTGTCCTCTAGTCATCTGAGTGAGCAGCAGAAAGAGTAAACAAGCGATACCTAGAGAGTAGGCGAAAATAACATATTTTTTCTGAAAATAAATCGAAGCTAACAATACAGGCATACTGAGCAGCTCGTAACTGCGTGTCATTTCAGGAATACAAAGGATGAATATACTAACCATGGTCATGGTCCATATGATCATGATAAACTCTCTATAGTACTTTAAATAGTGCATAGCCAAATAACCTAAGCCCATAAGAAGAAGCTGCAAACATGTAGGAACAAGTTGAAAACGCATAAAGCTATTAAACCAATTCGACGGTTGCTCGCTGATCTCAAAGCATAGAGCAATCGTAGCAGCTACTTCATAAATGATGAGGATCCACCATAACATTCGAATGAGTTTTCGATTCCAAGTTGGATCATGTGCTGGAAATTGTTCCATCAAAAGGAGGCCACTTTCCTTTCAGGGCAGTAGGTGTCGAAATGATTTGTGCCTTATCCTGATATTGTAAAGAATAACCCCCTCTTTAGGCAAGCTATTAATCATGTTGATCGATTCGTTTGAAAAAATATATAAAGTCATTGGGGAGGCCTATGACAGCTCAAGGGTATGTGCATGCATGGGAACATTATAAGGACGAGCTTCAATTACTAGATAAAAAGCTAGAGCTCCTCTATAAGCGCCGTCAAAAGCTTACGCCTGATCCGCAGACGGATTCATTCCGCGGTATGTTTGTATCTGAGGACGAATTTATTCGTCTTATTGGCGGATTCAGTCGTGATGAAGAGATCGATGAGGACGAGCAAGAGCTGCTAGGAATGATAGAGCTGCTGGACAGCGCAATCGCGAGTCGCCTTGCACACAGCCGTAAGTCAGGCGTTTTTCTGCCTTTGGCTTATTTGTCTACCATCTTCGGCTTTTCATCCATAGAAGAGCGAATCGTCATGCTGGGGCTGGCTGTGGAATTGGATCGGAAATATGAGCGTATTTTCGGCTTTTTGTTGGACGATTTAACTAGCAAAACGCCTAATATTAGCTTGGCGCTGCAAATTGCTTGTCAAAGTCCGGAGGACATGCGGGCTGCGCGTACGACCTTCATGGCACCGGACGGCAGATTGGCGCGCTATGTGCTGCATCCAGACGCACTGGTCGTCAGCGGTCAATCGTTGTTGTCCAGACCTTTGCTGTTGGATAAGCGGATTGTAACCTTCCTGCTAGATTCGGGCGAGTTAGATCCCAAACTCAAACCAGCGGTACAGATCGCCTATCCGGATGATGAGATCTCGCCATTGCTTGTCCAAGAAGATTTTCAGCAGCGACTGCGCAGCTTTATTGCCGACGTGTATGAGGCGCCCGTGGCTGAGCGCAAACGCCTTGCTTTCCATCTATGGGGGAATGCGGGCGCTGGCAAAAAGCTGCAGGTGAAGCATCTCTGCCGCTCCTTCAATAAGCCGCTGCTGCTTGTAGATCTCGCAGATGTACAGCTCCATGCGGCAAGTTTTGAAGATCAGATCAGCGCGATTATACGCGAAGCGATACTTCATCAAGCCGTGCTGTGCTTTACACGGCTGGAGGTACTTTACCCCGCAGAGCCGGATCTGGCTGCGCAGCAGCGGCTCGGGCGGTTTCACGAGCTGCTGGGCGGCTACGGCGGCATGGTGTTTTTGTTGGCCGGGCGGTTCAACCGGCTAAGCTGGAAGCCCAAGGAGCGGCTGCTCCTTGAGCATGAACTTGCCGTGCCGGACGAAGGCGGACGCGAGCGCCTTTGGCAGGCATTCGCGCAGGAGCTCGGCGTCGCTGGCGATGTGGACTATCGGGTGATGAGCGGCAAATTCCGCTTCACCCCTGGGCAAATACGCCGCGCACTCACGCTCGCGCGCGGGTACTCCTCCTGGCAGATGGCATCTGCCGGGGAGGGCAGTTCAGGCGCGTCGCTGCGCAGCGACGCGCTGTATAAGGCATGCTACCAGCAGGTGCAGCACAAGCTGGAGCGCAAGGCAACGCGCATTGAGCCTCGCTATGGGTGGGGGGATGTGATCCTCCCACCCGAGCAGAAGGATCAGCTCCGCAATGCGTGCAATCAAGTGAAATATCGCGGCGTCGTGTACAGCGATTGGGGCTTCGAGAAGAAGCTGGCCTACGGCAAAGGGCTCAGCATGCTCTTCGCTGGGCCGCCGGGCACAGGGAAAACGATGTCGGCGCAGGTCGTAGCTGGGGATTTGCAGCTTGAGCTATACAAGGTGGATCTCTCCCAGGTGATCAGCAAATACATCGGTGAAACCGAGAAGAACCTGCACGAAATCTTTGAAGAAGCACAGTTGAGTAATGCGGTGTTGTTTTTCGATGAGACGGATGCACTTTTCGGTAAACGTTCCGAGGTGAAAGATTCACACGATAAGTATGCGAACATTGAGACTGCGTATTTACTCCAAAAAATGGAGGAATATCAGGGTATCACTGTGCTCGCAACCAATCTATTAAATAACATTGATGAGGCCTTTCTGAGGCGGATCAATTATGTCATTAAATTTCCATTTCCGGATAGCGAATATCGCGAGAAAATCTGGCAATCTATGTTTCCTCCAGCAGCGCCGCTTAACGATGATGTTGATTTCAAATACCTCGCCCAGCGCTACGAGATTGCAGGGGGGAATATCAAGAATGTCGTCCTCTCTTCTGCTTTCTTGGCGGCGGAATCAGGCGAATCTATCCGGATGCAGCATATTATCAAGTCGATCCGGCATGAGCTCCAGAAATCAGGTAAAATCCTCGCACGACAAGAGTGGGAGGATTACTAAAACAGTAGACAAAGGACAATCTTACAACTTTTTGTGAGATTGTCCTTTGTCGGTTTTATACACCATTTTTCAGTCAAATATCGCCATTTTCTGGGACAAAAAGCACAAATAAATACTTGAATCCTATAGTCAACCTGAAGGTTTACATTTATAATAGAAAAAGATACACAATGTGACAGTTTAAGCATCTTTTTTACAAGATTTATAGGTATTTAGAGGCAGGAAGTGACACTCATAGGTAATTATTCTGTCATCGCAGATGTAAGTGCATCTTTAGTAAAGCTACTTAGAGAAAACATGACCCCAGATCCCATTCCGCAACCAGAAATGATTGGTCTTGCATCACCTGTAGATAAAGGTGACTTCTATCTTTCTCTCTATCTATACAATGTTCGTGAGAGCGGCAACAATCGTCAAACTCATATGATTGCTAGAGGGACGAACGAAATTCAGTTTCCTCCTATGGTTGTCGATCTAAGCTATCTAGTTACCGTGCAATCGCCGGCTGAACTCTCATCCCGAGCATTGGATGAGCATCGGATTCTAGGTAGAGCCATGCAGGTGTTCTACGACCATTCTATCCTTCGGGGTTCGATGACGGTAGGCACATTAGCTGAGCAAGATGAAGAAGTTCGCATCGTCATGGATCCTTTCAAAGGTGAAAGCCTTATGAATATGTGGAATTTCTCGGACACCCCATACAGACTCTCAGTCGCCTATACGGTCGGGCCTGTACATATTGACTCTACGCGTATCAAAACAACAAAAAGGGTTTCGGAAACCGATTTTCGTATTCAAGGTTAGGAGGATTCCACCCGTGGATCAGATTCGAATATCACAATTGAGATCCCGAGTTTCCCTGGTTGTGTGTGTGATTGACGCACTCACCTCTCAAGCTCCTCTTGGCAACAAGACCACAGTTCACCTAGAAGGCACCCGTTCGAAAGCAATTCGCAAATCGAATGGTTCCTATATATTCAACGATTTATCCCCTGGCGAATACCGGTTAACGGTACATAGCGAGTATTATTTTCAGGCATGGAAAGACATCTCTGTTGGTACACATAATGTTATTGAAGTTGTCCAAATGAAACCATTACCATCGTACCCATTTTCTCAAGGAGCAGGACTTATTCGAGTCATGCTGCAGAATGCTGCAGGTGCTCCGATTCGCGATGCTCACTTACAGTCAACCGTGCTGACGGAGGACTGCGCGCGCGCGCGTTTAATGGTTGATCAAGCAGACAAAGGCGCAATTGAAATGACCTTAGGCTCATTTACAGGAGGCATTGTGGCTGGCGATGTGTATCTGCTGCGTGGGAGAGGTTCTCAAGCGTCGGAGGAGTTCATTCGGATTTCCGAAGTACTGGAGCACCAGAAGCGGTTTCGACTATCGACGCCATTAACCAAATCGTATTCGCGTGGCGCTATGCTGCTGCCTGTGCAAGAAACCCGAAGTACAGAGCGTGGAGAAGCTGCTATTGCTTTTCGTGGGAATCGGATTCCAACGTTTCTTACGGAGTTAGTCATTTCGTATGGGACCGACGGCAAGCACACTATCCAGGATCTCGCAGTAGCTGAAGGAACAACCACCAATCTTGGCACAATACGTCTCTCGTAACCCTAATTAGTAGAATGGACACGTCCATCTTCTATACAAAAATGACAAGCAGAAAGGAGAGAACTGGTTTCATGTCTGTGGCTTTATTTTTCATGTAAGCAGTGCCACTGACAGAACTGGGGAACAATGGCTGACTATTTATCACCTGGAGTCTATGTGGAAGAGTTTGACAGCGGAGCACAACCGCTTGAAGGTGCAAGCACAAGTACGGCCGGGTTTATAGGGCTTGCGCAAAGAGGGGAAATTGAAGGTGTCCCTCAACTGGTTACGAGCGTAGCTGATTTCCACCGTTTATTCGGTAGCTACTTGTCCGAGAATGAATTCGGCGAATATCGTTTCCTTTCCTATGCGGTAGAGCATTTCTACTTAAACGGAGGTAATCGTTGTTTCGTTATGCGTGTAGCGCCAACTGACGCGAAAGTAGCAACGAACAAAGCGGCTTCGAATAAAGAATCAGCAATTCTTGAGATTGCTTCCAAGAACCCTGGAACATGGGGGAACCAAGTCCGTCTCGTTGTTGTGCCAGCTAGCAAAGCCAAGACGCAAATCTATGAAGTGCTTAGCGAAACACAATATCGCGTGAAAAACAATGCTGGCTTTAACGTTGGCGACGTAGTTGCTTTTGAAGCAGCAGGCGCGAAGCAATACAGCAAAGTAGTCGCTTCCCAAGATAACATTATCGAGCTGTCTGTGGCACTTGAAGGTGATGTTGTTGATAGCGGATTACTGCCAGCTAAAGTATTGACGACAAGTGAATTTACACTTCACGTGTTCTACGGTGACGAAGCTGAAACGTATGAGAAGGTATCCCTGAACATCACGGCAGCAAATCACATTGAGAAAATCATTTCCCGTTCAAACATTATTACGGTAAAGGATTTGACAGAAGGTCAAGATCTTGGCGCAATCGCTCCTTTCGAGGTGCTTTCCGGCGAGAACGAAACAACTGGCAAATTCCAAATCGCATTGTCTGGCGGCAGCAACGGTTCCATCGCGAATGTAACACCTGATATTTTCATGGGTGTTGATCGTGGTCCTGGTAAACGTACAGGGATTCAGTCCTTCATCGATAACGATGTTGTGTCCATCATTGCGATTCCAGGAGTAACTGAGCCGACGGTTCAATTATCCCTTGTGGCGCACTGTGAAAACTTGGGCAGCCGCTTCGCAGTTCTCGATATTCCACGCGAGAAAACCAAAGTTGCCGATGTTATGACACACCGCAACATCTTTGACAGTTCTTATGCGGCTATGTACAACCCATGGTTGCAAGTTTTTGATCCATTAGACAAACGCAATATTTACATACCGCCATCTGGCTCTGTCATTGGTATTTACTCCCGTTCCGACCAATCTCGTGGCGTGCAAAAAGCGCCTGCAAATGAAGTCGTTCGCGGTGCAGTTGGCCTAGATTGCCAATATAACAAAGGCGAGCAAGATATTCTGAACCCACAAGGCGTTAACTTGATCCGTCATTTTGCTGGACAAGGTATTCGTGTTTGGGGTGCTCGTACAACATCGTCGAACGGTTTATGGAAATATGTGAACGTTAGACGTTTGTTCATCTTTATTGAAGAGTCCATCAAGAACGGCACAAACTGGGTTGTCTTTGAACCGAATGACGAACAGCTTTGGGCACGTGTACAGCGGACGATTGATGCGTTCTTAACGCGCGTATGGAGAGATGGTGCTTTGATGGGCGGAAGTCCTTCTGAAGCGTTCTACATCAATATTGGTCGCAGCACAATGACACAGGATGACATCGATAATGGTCGACTCATCTGCGTAATCGGGGTTGCACCGGTGAAACCTGCCGAGTTCGTGATCTTCCGCATTACTCAGAAAACAAGAGAAGAATAGTCTAACGTTAGATATTACGCATATTAGGAAAGGGGTATACTATGGCTGGCGAACGTAGGGATCCATACCGCAATTTTAGATTTAGAATTGAAGTTGAAGGTATTCAGCAAGCTGGATTCAGCGAAATTTCTGGATTTGATGCTTCCCTTTCGGTAATTGAATACCGTGAAGGAAACGAAACTATCACGCCTCGGAAGCTTCCGGGACTTGCAAAATATGGTAACATCTCATTGAAATGGGGAGTTACAGACTCCATGGATATGTACAACTGGATGTCAGAGTCCATTCAAGGCAAAATCTCCCGCAAAACGGTCACGATTATCGCGATCAACGAAGAGGGCGGAGATGTTGCAACTTGGCAGGTTATCGAAGCATGGCCATCCAAGTACTCAGCACCTAGCTTCAAAGGGACTGGGAACGAAGTTGCCATCGAGAGCTTGGAGCTTGCTCATGAAGGTATGACACGTACGAAGTAATGTTCAGCTAGAGTAGGTGCCGGAGCGAATACCTCCGGTTCCTAACTCTTCTTTTTGTTAAAATAGAACAATTTATTGTCAAGGAGGTAGCAACAACATGGCTTTCAAAACAGAATATGAATTTGAACTTCCTAGAGGGTATGTGGATGACAATGGTACGCTTCACAAAAGAGGTGTCATGCGTTTAGCGACAGCTGCGGATGAAATTTTACCCATGCGTGACCAACGTGTTCAGCAAAACCCAGGCTATTTAACCATCATCCTGCTTACTCGTGTCATTACAAATTTAGGTGATTTGCGTGCAATTGATACACGTGTTGTTGAGAAATTCTTCACAGCAGATCTTGCATTCCTACAAAATTTTTACCGTCAAATTAACGAAATGGACGTGCCAAGGGTTCATACGAGTTGCCCAAAATGTGAGCACGAGTTTGATGTGGATGTGTCTTTTTTGGACGAGATGGCGTAACGGGCTATCCCATTGACAAAATATATGAAGAAGTAGGCTTTATCGCTTACTACTTTCATTGGTCACATGATGAAATTATGTCCATGGAACACCGTGAACGCCGCACGTGGTGCGAGGAGATTTCCCGCATCAACCGCAATTTGAATGAAGAAGGCAAAAAACAGCCAGACAATCCGTTTGATGTGTTTCGGTAAGAGGTGAGTAACAAGCAATGGCAACTAAACCATCCAAATTGCATAATGTAGGCGGCAACTTTCGTTTTCTCGTTGAGCTTGATGGACTAATCGTCGGGGGTTTCTCCGAGGTGACAGGCATGAAGTCTGAGATCGAAGTAAAGCCGTATTGGGAAGGTGGCTTGAACACCCATCCACACTACATGGTCCAACATACGAAGTACCCGAACATCGTGCTCAAAAGAGGCATCAGTAATTCCAGCGAGTTATGGGATTGGTACAACAACGCTGCTCAAGGCAAAATTAGTCGTAAGAATGGCTCTATTCTTTTGTACAATGTTGAAGGTAAAGAAATGTGCCGTTGGGAATTTACAAGTGCATTTCCCGTGAAGTGGAACGGGCCGGACCTTAATGCGAGCAGTGCGAATGTCGCGATTGAGTCGATTGAGCTAGTGCACGCGGGGTTGAAGACGATTTTCAAGAAATAAGTAGGAAACTCAAGTACTAGTATAAGCATGTGCTTACGATGCTAGTTTTGCTAAAGCAAAACTTTTAGGGGGATTGTTCATGAAATCTCGACAATCGCATAAACCCCGTGGAAAGCAGAAAAAGGGTTCGTTACGCTTTGCTGAAGGTCAGCGCACCACAACTGTCGGTCAGACTTCTCGTCAGGCGAAGCAATTTGCTTCTGGTATTATGGGAAAGTATGGATTCGATCGGAATAACTATTTAGGCATGTTTGCTCTTATTTTTAAAGGTAAGGGATTATTAACTGACAAAGAGTTAGCATCCATTCAGAACCCAAGTGATCGTGCATGGATCCTACAATTGCAGCTACAGCTGCAGAGCTTAAAGCATCCAGAATCTGCACATTTGATCACGAAGCAACAAACGATTCAACACATACAGAAGTTAGTGGAACAAAGCGGCTATCGTCTGCCGAAGCAGGTCCTTTTAGAAGAGAAGAAACAAGAAGTCGAACGTTTGTCCTCCGAACCGGCGCCAGCATCTGCCGATATGCCAGTCAAGAAAAAGAGAGGACGTAAAAGCAAGAAAGACAAGGAATTAGAAGCTCAACGCCTGATGCAACAAGCAAACGTTCATGTCGCTAAAGATGTTGATGTGAAATCTGTACAAGCAGGAATTAACGTCGTTAATAAACGCAATTCACCGATTATTCAGCGTTCGATGAGGCAGCTCGTTGCTTCGATAGGTATGCTAGCTCATTCTACGAGCAGCAAGATGAATCAACCGAGCCCAATGGTGAATGGCGCTCAACATACAGGTCATACAACGAACATTCAGCAGAAAACATTACAATTACTATATAAACAAGCATTGCGTGACGGGAATAGTCTGAGCCCAACTCGACCAATTAATAGTGACGGAAACACAACGGGTAAAGCCAATTATTCCAACGTTGCTGGGCATGTTGATGCGATTCGGAACACGTCCGTTTGGTTAGAACAATTCCAGGCTGGGAAGCTGATTTTGGGGCTGAGCGAAGATAATCTAATCGGAGCTCAAGCGTCTGAGCAGACAAGTCGGCCGGCAGCGCCATCGCTTTTGAAGGTCGCTAAGCTGGTCTTGCAAGAGGTAGCACAGACACCAATCAGTCATAGAGGAACGTCTCAGTCAGGTTCACCTATCGGTCGTAATGCTGATGTGCTAGGAACAAACTTTATAGAGGATAAGCCAATTGGAGCTAAAAGGTCTTTGAAGCTGGGCGAGGGTCCATTCTCGGAAGAGTCGTCTCCTGGTACGGTTCGATTTATCCGCAGTTTATTACTCAAACACGTTGAGGGTCAGGATGCGCAAGCTAAAAAGCAAGCTGCTGCTGACCAAGATGAGGCTAAGGATGCTTCACGCGTAAGTAGAAAAACATCTTCACTTGCGAAAGGATTCCTATCCGTAAGTGGGCAGCCAATGGCGATTAATGCTGCGAGTCTAACGTCGCGTTTACCTAGATCGATGCATGCTTCGGCGAGATCGGTTAGTCCTAGTCGCAGTGGGATAAGAGAATTTGATTCCAGTTCGACAAGAGTATGGCGCAAGATAAGTGGGCAAGAGGAAGCGGCGCAGCGACAGGCATCTTCCCATGGTTGGCAAGAGCAAGGCACTGGAACGATGGAAGTCGTCCAAAGACTGCAGCTAGAGCGTGATGAATTGAGATTACAGGTAGCTGAGTCCAGTAAGTTGCAAGGGATTGAGCAACAGCGGCTTCAAGAAGAAGGTCAGCAAAGACAAGAAAGACAAGAAAGACAAGAAAGACAAGAAAGACAGCAAGTACAAGCTAGAAGTGAGCGTTATGAACAGGTTGAACAACGAGAAGCGCAAAGACAGTATGGACTAGAATTGCAACAAGGAAAAGAACAGCACAATACGCAAGAAGAGCAACGAGTAACAGAGGGAGATGGCTTAACAGAATCATTGATTCTGCAGCCCATTGAACAACCCGTCAAGCGAAAGAGAGGAAGACCACGCAAAAATAGCGGGGTCATTCCGCCGACTCCAGAACCGGTGAATGTAACGGTTAATGGAACCAATGAACGCCTTTCAAGTCCTCTTGATGTTAGATTACAACAAGAGAATACGATACCTGAACCTGGGCCAATTCAAGTGCCGGAACAGGATGCGGCAGCTTCCAAACGAGTTGAGGTTGTGACAGCCTATCCAAGTCAGGTGTATACAAAGCCTGTACAGATGGAGAAGAGACGCCCAGCTCAGAAAATTCAAAGCAACGAGAGCTGGCTGCAGCAACTCGTTACCATACAAAGACAACCCTCTTCTGATGATTTCTTCATTAGGAGTACAAATAGTGTTAGTTCGAATAATTTTAAAAAGACTGATATAGGCACAGATGTACTAACTAAATCAACAAGTAAACTTAGAAACCAAAGCCTAAAACAGGAGCAAAGACGATCAGAAGGAATAGCCCAAAGTGTAATTCAGAAGAAGCCTGTGGTGCAAGCGGATGAAACCCTTCATACAGCTGCTTTGCATGGCAGACAAGTTGATAGCGATAAACTACTCCCGATAACGCAAGAAGATCAGCCGGAGAGCCAATCGCTAGCGGGGAAGAACAAGCGACCTGCAGGGGAATTAGCAGAAGAAATTGCAGCTAGAATTGCAGATGAAAGCATTCGCTCTATAGGAATTTTAATTCCTAGCTCAGCCAAGCAAAGAAGTGGAGATAGCCGAGAAGTTGCGCGTTTGTTTCGATCTTCTAATCGTCCATCTGAAGCAAGTACGAACGGTCTTGCAGGACATTCACAGCCAGGCTTCACTGAAGATAATATAAATTCGAATTCGCGAGGGATGACGGTCAAACAAACATTAGCTGCTGAGATTGCTACGAAGGCAGCACAAAGCAGCATGACTTATGTGAAATCAAGTAATCAAGCTATGGCTACGGATGGACCACGTCATCTTCAACGCAGGTTACTTAGACCAGCTATTTTAGTTCAAGATGGATTTAGGGATGTTCCAACAGAACCGTCGACTGAGAGCAGGAGAAGTAGTGGGGATATGGCATCAAGTGATATAAGATCGCTTGGGAATGAATTATTCCTTCATGAAACAACTAGCGTTCCTAATGGTAAATCTGCTAGTCTTTCAGCTCTGGATATGGTTAGGAGAGCTGGAAGTCAGTCGCGCGTTAATCGAGTGAGAGAGCAGCGAGCTACGATCCAGCGCAAGATTGATTTAGGACAGTTTATTTCACAACAAACAACGATTAGCTCCCAATTACAACCTTCTTCAGCAACAAGTGAGGGAAGTACTACGGTATCCCGTTCAAACTCTGCATGGGAGAGAAAGCAGTTAACACTCCGAGCAGGGCGAGTAGAGGATGGCACAGTAACTAGACGAGCAAGTGTTACCGATCATCCTAATCATGCTCAAACGGTTGAACCATCAAGTGTGACGGAGCAAAGGCTTCAAGAGAAATGGTCAAGTGACAGAGAGCACGACAACCAAAGCAGAAGCCCGCAAAGTAGGGTACAGTCACATGAATTCGTTAAAGGCGAAGTGGCAGAACAGCATTCAGTAATGGCAAATCAGATACAGGTGAATAGAGACACTGTAAAAGAGGAGCTTCAGCGTTCAGTTCTTGCTAATTCCAAGCAAACTGGCCTAGTAATAGATGGAGATATGAACACGCAGACGAGTCAACAACCAAGAGAGATTGTGCGTGGGCAGCGTATACAACGGTCATCTGAATTTGAAAATAGTAGCAGGCAATCGCGAGAGACTAGTAAAATTGGTAAGCTCGTTCAACGTTCATCAGGGATCGAGAATGGTATTCAAGCAAGAAGAACTAATCCAGCAACTACTGATAGTCTAGGTCGACCTAGTACAACAGATAAATTTCTTCGGAAAAGTCCTGGACAACTATCGTCTGGTAACGAGCTAAGCGGGAATGAGAGATTTATCTTAACAAATGAGTCTAGAGGAGTAAGATCAGCGAACTCTGCTCTGGAAGGTGCGAATCGGGGACAATTGTTAAGAGGCACAAGTGCTGGAAAGCTCATTCAACGAGCAAGTGAGACGAGAATTAGGCAGTTAATTGATCGTGTAACCCAAGATGGCAGTAGACAAGGTTCTAATCCAAGGAGTGACGAACTGGAAGCGTCACAGCGCAGCAGTGTAACTTGGTCTAAGATGCAGGCCGAGCACCTTCAGAGACGAGTTATCATCGATGATAGCGAGCGCGAGCCTAAGAGGGATGATCGTGGTTCGGAGAACCACTTGGAAGCGAATGGCTTCCAAGTGGATTCGGCGGAGCAAACCATAAGGGCTATGGTCAGCGCGCAGGTAGAAGAGCGCGCACAAGCTCTAGAGTCTGCGGCCGCTTCGCCTGCCGCAGAGGTAGTGACAGGCACGCGCGTTGCACGCGCGCCAAGTGCTCGCCAGAACGCGAGCATGACACCACGTGTCATGCCGCTGCTGGCGAGCAGCGCAGGAGCGCTTCGCGCTGCTCCTGCGGGCACGGCTGCGGCTGCCTCTGGCAGAGCCGCAGCACCAACAGCTGTCGCGCAGCGCGCCGCCAGCCTCACAAACAGCAGCAGCCAAGGCTGGGCTGCTGCTGCATTAACCAAGCCGCTGCCCACGCAGGTGCAGCGGCAAGCAAGAGCCGGCGGCGGCCCACAAGGCAACGCCGACGCTCAAGGCACGCTCGCGCAGAGCGTGCCCATGCTGCAGTCCCGAACGCAGCCACCCGCCATCGGCGCAAGTCATCAAGGCGCGCCTATGCAGTCTCATCTTACACCTGCAAGGCAAGAGCAGTTCGCATCACCAATCAGCATGCTGGAGCATAAACAAGCAGCAACTAGCCAGCTTGCAGATACACCACTTGAAATGGATTGGCTGCGCACCAAAGCCAGCGCAGATCAAGAAACATCACTAGCAGCACCAGTCGAACAGACACCACCAGAGCTAAGTGAAGAGCAGCTGCAAGAACTGATTAAGCAGCTCCCACAGCTGGATATCGCTAAGATTGCGGAGAAGGTATACCGCGAAATCGAGAAAAAGATGAAGTTCGAGCGGCAACGACGTGGTGTATGATTAGTAATTATGTGAATTGTTAATAACGTTAAATATATAGTCATAATGGCAGAGAGGACGGAAACCCATGGCGCTCAAGAAAGCAATGATTATTGTTCACAAAGGCAGCAAAACAGAAAATGTGCAAGTGATGTTCAATCCGGGCGAGTATACGCTCGACACCGGCAACAGCTATTCTTGGAAAACAGTGCCGGGTCTGTCCATGCCAATTGCGCAATTCGTAAGTGGAGGAACAACGTCGCTAACGATGGATTTTTATTTTGACACCTACGAAAAAGGGACGGACGTTCGTCAGCTTACGACGAAGATTTCAGGTCTTCTCGATGTTGAGAAGGAGATCCATGCACCGCCGCTTTGCCGATTTGTCTGGGGTTCCTTGGATTTCAAAGGTGTCGTCGTGAATGTGAATCAGCATTTTACGATGTTCCTAGATACAGGAGTTCCGGTTCGAGCTAAGCTGAAAGTGACATTTAAATCCACACTAAGCAAGAAAGATCAGTTGAAGCAAATTCCACGTCATTCAGCGGATAGAACGAAGTTAAAGATGCTAAATCAAGGGGATCAACTGTGGACGATTGCTGCCAATGAATACGAAGATCCAACGCTATGGCGAGAAATCGCTAAGGCGAATGGGATCGATAATCCAATGAAAGTGACCACGGGACGCCGCATTTCAGTTCCGAGGTTGGATTAAGCCCATGGCCTTAGATCTAGATACAAGCTCATTTACCTTTGACGATTTGGCCAAAAAGTACGGCGACTTTTATGCCCCGTACTATGATATTAAAGTAGACGGCACCAAGCTATCGGATGATATTGCACTAGATAATCTGCGCGTAGAGACATCCATCGATGGAACGGCGGACTCCTTTTCTTTTCGTGTAGCGAATGCCTACGATATTACAAAAAATGAATTCCAATGGCTATCTACCTTTTCGTTAGGTAAAGCCATTGATATCGGTTTAGGTTATGTAGACAAATTTACCGCTGTCTTTACGGGCCAAATTACATCCGTAGTTGTGGATTTTCCTGAAGACGGTGCTCCTGGCCTCGTGGTACGCGGGATGGACATTTCTTATTTGATGATGAAGGGAACGAAGTCTCGTTCTTGGAATAAGAAGAAATATAGTGATGTCGTGGAAGAAATCGCCAAGACATATGGCTTCAAAACACATGTGGATGCAACAACAACGGAATTTCCGGCACTTTCACAGAGTCAAATTAATGATTATCACTTCATTCAAAATTTAGCAAATTTAGTTAACTATGATTTTTTCGTGGTGGGGAAAAATTTATATTTCCGTAAGCCATTAACGGCAATGACGGCCGTGATGACACTGGAAATGGGGAAGACGCTCCGCAGTTTAATGATAGATCACAATCTAGCCGAGCAAATTACGGGCGTAACGGTTCGAGCTTGGGATAATAAAGAGTTAAAAGTCATTGAAGGCAAATCTGCCAGCGTGACAAAGCTCGGTTCCAACAGCAAGACGGGCAAGGATATTTTGGCCTCAAAAGGTGAATTCGTCGAGCATATGTATACGAATGTGACCTCCGTAGAGGAAGCAAAAAGTTACGCGGATGCGATTCTGAATCGCCGTGCCATGAAGCTTGTAAGCGGTAGTGGCGAATGTATTGGCATTCCAGAGATTCGCGCAGGGCGCTACATTAAGCTCAGTGGTGTTGGCAAGACGTTCGACCAGCCGTACTATATTACGGGGGCAACCCACATTTTTGATGATGAAGGATATACAACTCGGTTTCAGCTGGGAGGGAATGCGGTCTAATGTTCAAAACTCCCGATATTACCATTGGAGGAATCTCCGATTTTGCCAGTCAGAAAATTGGCGGCGTCATGGTTGCTGTTGTAACGAATAACAACGATCCCGATAAAATGGGGCGAGTGAAGCTCAAGCTTCCCATGCAAGAAACCGAAACGGAGACGGATTGGGTCCGGATTGCGACGCTAATGGGCGGTAAGGATATGGGCAGTCTTTTTATCCCCGAGGTGGGCGATGAGGTGTTGGTTGCTTTTCACCTAGGGGAGCTGCGGATGCCTTTCGTAATTGGCATGCTATGGAATCCCAAAAATATGCCACCTGCCCCCGCTGAGAAAAATGATTTGCGTAAGATTAAAACGCGCTCAGGTCATGAGCTCTCTTTTAATGATAAAAGCGGTGATGAAAGCATCACATTGAAGACGAAGAAAGGCCAAATCATTGAGCTCAAGGATAAAGATGGCAGTATTTCCATCGCTGACGACAGTGGGAACAATAAGATTTTGATCAAGGGCGGCTCGGCGAATGAAATTTCGGTCGTTAGCCAAACGTCCAAGATCACCTTGAACGCCAAAGGCGAGGTCGGCATTGAAAGCACGAAGGAAATTAAAATTAAATCAACACAAATTAATATAGAAGCTTCTGCAACGATGGCTTTGAAGGCAGGGGCTACGTTAGATCTGAAGTCCGACGGGATCATCAACATTAAAGGCAGTATGGTCAAAATCAATTAGCGAGAGGGCGTGGCGAGATGTCGGAAGCATTTTTGGGACGAGGCTGGAAATTCCCGATTCAGGTGGATCCTGCAACAGGAAGAATCCGAATGTCCGAGTATGAGGAAGACATCGCAGAAGCGATTCGCGTTATTTTGGGAACGACGCAAGGGGAGCGCGTGATGCGTCCAACCTTTGGATGCGGTGTTCAGGAATTTATTTTCGGCTTAACCGACGATACGACGCTACATTTGCTCCAAAGTAATATTGAAGAAGCCATTAGGAACTGGGAGCCACGGGTTCACGAGGTTGAAGTGAAAGCCATACCAGAAATGGATGATCCCGCTAAAGTGATGATTCATATTGCCTATCAGGTACGTACAACGAACAACTTGTTTAACCAAGTCTACCCGTTTTATTTATTTGAAGGTTCAAAATAGAAAGAGGATGCGGAAGCGATGACGATACGTGCAGAGAGGAGGTGGAGCTGTGCAACCTCCCAAAATTGATCCCAGAGACATACCTGACCTGATCGCACAAATGAAGGAAATGGCGCCGTATTATACGCCAGAGTGGCGATTTACACCTGAGAACCCTGATCCAGGTTCTGCGTTATTTCTCATGTTCGCCGATATGTTTCATGACAATATTAAGCGATTAAATCGGGTGCCTACGAAGAATCTGATCTCGTTTCTGAATATGTTTGATGTCACGTTGCTACCGGCCAGACCGGCCAGCGGTTATCTGACATTCGCGCTGAATGAAGGAACGAAAGAATCGGTGTATATATCGGCAGGCACACAAATTGCCGCTGCAGTCGAAGCAGATACGGTTCTATATGAAACGGCACGCAGTGCGCTGTTAACCCCAGCTGTCCTAACAAGCATCTATGTGACGAGTCGCAAGCAGGACATTATTGTACGAATCGCTGATGAGTTCTTAGTCGCTAGCCGTCAAGGCTATGCGATGCCGAAGAAGTTGTTCCGTCTGCAGGATGGCGATAATTTACAGGAGCATGCGCTTTATTTGGAGCACAGCTCACTTTTCACCGTCATCCATCCGGCACGGATTGAAATCGAATTCCGTAATTCGACGAAACGGTTTGAGGAGTTTGGGATGTGCAGTCAGTTGGCAGATCCCGACCTTACCGAGTGGCTATATGCAACAGCGAATGGTTGGCGGCCGTTCGACGCTATTGAGGCGAAGGGTAATCGGATTGTTTTGCTCAAAAATGTCCATGAAGAACTAGCCCTTAAAGAAGTGAATGGCTTTCAGGGTCGCTGGATTCAATGTCGATTAAAGCCACATATATCGGGTCGTAAAACGCTCGCTGACAGCAGGCTATCTATGGATCATATCTCATTCAAAACAGACTATGTGGATACACTTGATACCGGCGGCATCCCGCCTGATCAAATGTTCTACAATGATATTGATGCAGATCCGTCTGGGTTTTACCCATTCGGAGATCAATTCGCCCTGTATGGCTCCTTTTATATTGGAAGTCAGGAAGTGTTTACGAAAACCGACGGGGATATTAAGCTGAGCTTCGGACTGCAAGCGATTGAGAATCGTTTTGGGGCGGAGCAATTGAATCCCATTGATTGGAAAATGGTGATGAAGAAGAACAAGTTCGATAAAGCACCCGTGGTGCATGTAACAGTTCTTCAAGTGGCTTGGGAGTATTGGAATGGTGCAACCTGGGTGAGGCTGGATGTAGGCAAGGATGCCGAGAAGCTATTCTACTACCCTTTGGAACAAAAGGTTCATAAGGAGATTCATTTCAAATGTCCTTCTGACCTACAACCTACTTATGTGAACGGAAATGAGAATCGCTGGATCAGAGCGAGGATCTTACATATCGAAAATGCATATATTGCACAGGCCTTGTATTTGTCACCTTGGATAGACGAAGTAGCCTTAACGTATCGGTATGAGGATCGCCTTTACCAAGCAGAACGCTGCTTAGCTTTTAATAATACAGTCTACGAAGAACGGACTAAGCACAGCCGTCAATTACTAGGCGGTTTCGAGCCTTTTCAGCCACTGGAGGGAAGTCATCCAGCCTTATGTTTTTCATTTGATACACCACCGGTGAAAGGTCCCATCTCCATATTCGTTTCTATTAAACAGCAGCGATTCTCGGAGCATGACGTTCCTATGCTAGAGTGGGAGTATTTACGAGCAGGCTTGCTCCCGGGAACCTCACCTGAGTGGGTTGCACTCAAGGTTATGGATGAAACGAATGGCCTGACGCAAAGCGGAACGGTGCAGTTCGTGGGTCCATCAGATTTTGCAGCTGTATCGCTATTCGGTCAGGATGGCTACTGGATTAGAGCTACGAATCGGGATGATATCTACGATGATGTAACAGAGCGTGTACAGATTCCGACCATTCAGGGCGTCTATATGAATACGGTCCATGTCCTCCAGCAGGAGACCATTACAGGTGAAGTTCCCGATGTAAAAGGACTGGAAGAAACGGAATACCAGCTTAGCCGACAAGGAATCGTATCCGAAGAAGTTTGGGTGGATGAAACCGAGTTCGTAACAGAAGAGGAGATTTCAGAGTATGAGCTATCCGGGACACCGCTGATGGATATCCGTCGCGATTCGGAGGGCAACATTCTGCAGGTGTGGGTCCGATGGACGGCTGTTCGTGATTTGACTCTATCGGGTAATCGGGATCGTCATTATCTCATTGATCATACATTCGGACGCATACGCGTTGGAGATGGTGTTCATGGGATGCACCCGCCGAAGGGCGGTTTAGAGCAATTGAAGGTCACGTATCAAGTGACAATGGGGAAAATTGGTAATGTCGCCGCTCGTCAGATCAATCAGATGCAGGATTCGATTGCTTTTGTCGGTGAGGTTTATAACCCGGAGCCCGCATCAGGCGGCTGTCAGGCGGAGAAGCTGGAGTCTGCGCTAGTACGGGGGCCGGAGCTGTTGAAGCATCGTAACCGAGCTGTTTCTTCCAAAGACTACGAGTGGCTGGCTAGAGAAGCCTATCCGAATATCGCGAAGGTAACGTGTATTCCGAATCGGAATGCGTATATGCAGAAAGAAATCGGAGCGATGACGCTTGTTATTTTGCCAAAAGAAGGCCAACAGGGCAGTTCGACGTTCCCAGAGTTGAAAAAGCAAGTCGAACGATTCATTCTTGGACGTGCCTCCAGTTTGGTTGCTTTCCCTGAACGCTTGCAGGTCATTGAGCCAGTGTATATGGAAATCTCAGTCTCAGCGGTTGTAGCTGTAGAAGGGATGGATGCCGTCGTTCAGACGGAAATTCAAGCTTTAGAGAAATTAAATCGATTCCTTGATCCGTTAACGGGGAATTTTGATAATAAGGGTTGGGCGATCGGTCAACAAATTCATCCTTCCGTTTTTTACGCGTTGTTAAAATCAATTCGGGCGATTAGCCATGTCGAGAAGCTCTACATGACTGTCTACAAAATCGAAGACGGCGAACGTGTGGAGCTGGATGTCAATCGTCTGCCGTCGTTGCCGCATAGCATTATTGTGAGTGGAAAGCACAAGGTCGTTGTGAACGTATTGTAATCTAACGAAAACGTTAAGGAGGTGAGCACAAGTGCTGCCAATTCCCAATTTAGATGATCGTATGTTCGAACAAATGGTGATGGAGGCGCGGAAGTCGATTCCGAAGCTATTTCCAGAATGGACAGATGAGAATGAGCATGATCCTGGGATTACGCTGCTAGAGCTGATGTCATGGATGACAGAGATGCAGCAATATTATTTAAATCGGGTGACGGAGCGCAGTGAACGCAAGTTTCTGAAGCTGCTTGGGATTCGTCCACGTGATGCGGTGTCCGCAGTTTGTGACGTGACGTTTACTGGCGCTTCGCAGCAGCTTGTGCTCCCTAAAGGGACACCGCTGTCAGCGATGGATCTGCGTTTTGAGACGCAGGGGACCGTACAGCTGGTTCCTGCGTCTTTGGAGAAAGTGCTAGTCCGTACAGAAACGGCTGCAGCCGATTATACCTCGAACAATCAAGCCAAAATTGCGTACTATGCCTTTGGGTCAGAGGCGCGCAAGGGTGCGCATCTGTATCTTGGTTTTGACCGAGCATTGCCAATGGACACGGAAATTTCGATCTATTTTAATCTATTTGACCGTTACCCCGTGACTGTGAGTCATCATGGAGAGCAAACGGCACCAATGATTTCATCGGCCAAAGTCGCATGGTCATTCTCAGGTGCTGGCGCGGATGGACAGTCGGAGAGCTGGCTGCCGATTGAGCCAAAGAGCGATACTACGGTTCATCTATTGCAAAGTGGAGAGCTCAAGTTCAGTATTGCCTCGGAAATGAAGCCGCTGTCCCTGTATCCTGCGGATGACCGTAGTCGGTACTGGATCTGCTGTACACTGGTGGAGGACGGTTACGAGTTGGCTCCCAAAATGGAGAAGATCACGCTTAATACGGTGAAGGCTGTGGAGCAAGAAACCTTCAGCGAGGTTACGGCTTTTAGTAGCTCGGGTGAGCCGAATCAGAGATTCGAGGTTAGCTCCTATCTTGCTTACCATGGTCTGCACACCGTGCAGGTGCTGGACGAGCAGGGCCGTTGGCGCGACTGGCACACCGTCGCTGACTTAAGTGCTTGCGGGCCTGATGATCTTTGCTGCGAGCTGCAGCAGGATTCGGCCCGTCGGACGACCCGTCTTCGCTTCGGCGACGGAGTGCACGGCAGCATCCCGCCGCAAGGTGCGCAGCGGGTGCGGCTTGTTGCTTACTCGGCTGAGTTTGATTACAGCCGATTTGTGGGAGGCAGCAAAGGTCTGCCTGGGCAGACCTTCGAGATTAGCCGCGGACGCGTGTATAAACCTAGCAGCATGCTGCTGCAGGTGGGCTACCGTCCGCGTGGCGAAGACAGCGTCGTCTGGGACGACTGGACGGCCGTGGATGACTTCGATAACTCGAAGTCAACAGATCGGCACTATGTCTACGACGCCGCTGCAGGCACGATCCGCTTCGGGAATAACGAAGCGGGGCTGGTGCCGCGCAAGTCCGGGGAACCGAACATTCGGTTCATGGTCTTGCAGGCGGGCGGTGGTGTGCGAGGCAACGTGAAGGACGGCCTCGTGACGGGCTTGGGCTCCACGGCGGAGCCAGGCGTGAGCGTGACGAATCCGTTCCCGGCGCGTGGCGGCCTGGAGGCGGAGACGCTCGCGCAAGCGAAGCTGCGCGTGCAGCGCGAGCTGGCTGCGCCGACGCGCGCGGTGACCGCCGAGGACTACGAGGCGATCGCGAAGGCGGCGCCGGGGCTCCGCGTCGCGCGGGTGAAGGCGATCCCGCTGTATAAGCCGGGGATGCGGGATTTTCCGCGGGTATCGGCGCCGGCGCAGATGACCGTGGTGGTTGTGCCTTACAGCGAGAGCGACAAGCCGAAGGCTGGCAAGGGCTTCTTGCAGACGATCAAGCTGCATCTGGATCGGCATCGGCTTTTGACAACGGAGCTGCATGTCATTCCAGCAGAGTATATCAAGATTACGGTACACGCCGTCGTGGTGATGGAGCCGAAATATAAGAACGAACAGCGGCGCATCGCGCTCGAGCTCAAAAATTTGCTTCAACCAATGGATCACGGGCAAGGAGCGGAAGGTTGGCGTTTTGGGCGGACTGTGTATAAGGGAGATATTTACGGCGTCATTTCCCGCATTAAAGGTGTCGTGTATGTGCAGGACATTTGGCTGGATGCCGAAGGTACAGGCTTTCACAAGGATGGCGCTGGGGATATTCATATCCCGCCGTATGCGTTGGTCTACTCCGGCAATCATGAGATCGAAACGATCAGTCAGACGGATTTGTAGGCGCGGCGTGACCTGCTGACAATTACATGGAAAACATCCAGTTATTTTTGCTGAGATATTTGAAATTGAGTGAATAGATGGAAAATGTACAGTTAATATGAGCAGAGTTGGCGGTATATCGGATTACGACGGAAATTAACTGTAGGAAATACATCTATTTTTTCGAGATGGAGAGAATCAACAAAAATAGCTACATAAAATCCATTTAAATGTGTTTCGTGCGCCGGAGGAAAGTCGGAATGCAGCGGAGACGTGGCAGTTTTGCTGGAATGGTGATTGAGATCGTCGGTAAGTTGTCATAAAGGTTGTAGAAGTAGAAGTAGAAGTAGAAGTAGAAGTAGAAGTAGAAATAGAAATAGAAATAGAAGTAGCATTTAGAAACGAGGTGACGAACGATGCAGGATGGACAGACGTTTTTTTCTTTGAACAAGAGGATGGATTGGGAAGAGGGCTTTGAAGCTAATATTCATATGCTGGAGCAGGGATTTTCGATTCAGCAGACGGAGAAGTACAGCATTCATCGCATCGTTCGCACGGATGAGCTAGAAGGGATACCTCTGATTTACGAGATGACGGTGGGACCTGGGCGGAAGCTGATCTTGTTGGATGAGTCAGCGAATGTGTGGATTTATGATGATGAAAGCCGCCACAGAGAGTTGTTGTTTCGTCAAGGCCACGAATTATTCAGCTCGCAAGCGATGCTGGCATCCATGTCGGATCTGCTCGTAATCGCGGATGCGAGTGAGGGAATAGAGAGAAGACTTGCTGTCTACTCCATCTCAAACGGCCAGACCATGTGGGCGATCCAAGACTGGGAAGGTTTGAGTTTATATCCGCTCTCCTTGAATACGAAACTACAAGCTGCGAATACGCTGTATATAGCGGTTCCTTTGGATATTACGGTTGGTATGAATGGAAGTCCCGAAGTCCCGAAGGACGGTAGGATTGGCATTATACAATGGAACTCAGCCGGTGAGGTGATACGTGTGTATGAGCATGAGGCACATCGTATGGCAGAGGCGATTCCGATTTCGAAGCTGCAGGGGCGCTATTTTACTGCGGCGACAGACGGCACCATAGCCCTGCTGGATAATCAGCTGCGTACGGTGACGGTGTTCCACGAAGATGGACGAGAGCCGTTTCATTTCCAGTTGGAGCAAGAGGGCCGATTTGCCGGAATTTCCATTGATACGAATCATAATCTCTATATAGGGGATAGCGGTTATGCGCAGCAAGAAGGTGTGACGGAGCGGTTTATTTTAAAATATCGCGGCAATGGCGATCCCTTGGATAAGGTAACGGGCTTCCGAGGAAGAACGGATAAATTAGTGCAGGATGGGCGCAATCGCCTGTATGTGTTTGATCGGATGAGTGGTCAGATTAGCCTGCTAGATCTGCGCGCCCGAACGATGCTGCTGGAGGATACCCAATTACCAGAGGCGGTTTACTTCTCTGCTGATTTAGATACGACGGAGACGGAGACGACGTGGCACAAAATCCGGCTAGAAGCGGACATTCCAGAGGAGACGCAGATTCGGTTTTCCTATTTTGCCTCGGATGAAAGTGAAGGTATGGTGGATGGGGATTACGTTAATCTCACTAACTATTTCACAGATCCGGATATCTCGGTAAAAGAAAAGCTAAGAGCGACGCGCGACCTATGGTCAGAACCGATTCTGAATCCGAAGGATGCGCTTCTGATGCATGCGAAGGGTCGTTATCTCTGGTTCAAGATCGAGCTAGTCGGCAGTGAGCAGAAATCACCTTTCATTCGAAAACTGAGAGTGTATTATCCACGTACTTCGTTGATTGCGTATTTACCACCGATGTACCAGCAGGATGAGGAGCATAGCCCTTTCTTGGAGCGTTTTCTAGCAATGTTTTCTACGTTTTTTGACGATATGGAGGATACGATTGATCGGATTTCGGGTCATTTTGACCCGGATGCTGTGTCGGGACCGTATTTGGAGTGGTTAGGCGGTTGGCTGGCGATTACGGAGCATGAGGCTTGGGGCGAGAAGAAGCTGAGAGAGCTAATTAAGCGTGCGCCAGAGCTATACAAGTTGCGGGGTACGCGCGAAGGCTTGATGAATATGCTCCAGATTTACACAGGTGCAGAGCCATTCATACTCGAATATTTTCAATTTAAGCAAATGCAAGAGACGTCGGAGCTGCGGCAGCTTTTTACCCAGTTGTATGGCGATAATCCGTATACGTTCTGCGTACTGCTCAAACCAGAAAGTGTACGTACGGACGAACAGCGCTTGATTATTGAACACATTATCGAAGATCAGAAGCCAGCCTACACGGAAGGCAAACTGATTGTGCTGCAGCCTTGGATGTATGCGGATATGCATACTTATCTAGGTATTAATACGTACTTATCTGAGCCAACCTTATTGACCCTCGATCAGCGCTCATCGATGCCTTATAATACCGTGCTGATTGATGTGGATCGTGATAAACGGATGGATATACATACGCGCTTGGGACTAGATTCCGAAATCGAATAAATGTAAATGAATAGAGTCAGAGAAGGTGAGGGGAGCGTTATGAAAAAATCACGTTATTACCCGTTTGAACGCAATCGGTATTTCTATGGGAAGCTGCTGACGGTCAGAGATTTCGAGTCCGAGCAAAAGTATTTCAATGATAAACGCAGAATGATGAACCGACTCCTGCATGGTTCCGGCGTTCTAACAGGTTTGCAGGTTGTAGCCGTGGATGAGAAGTCCGTTTCGGTCGAAATGGGTGCCGCTATCGATGCCCTTGGACGTGAAATCGTCGTACCATCTCCGATGACGATGAAGCTGTCTATGATGGATGGATTCAGTAATAACCAGTACGCCAAGAACGTTTACTTGTGTATTGCCTATGATGAAAAGGAAAAAGAACCGGTTCACGCCGTAGCGAACTCTTCCGTCCGTTCGGACGAAATTAATGATTATAATCGTGTGTTGGAAAGTTATCGTCTGTTCATTCGTGAGGACGCGCCAGACCCAGCTTCGCTGCCGCTGGCTACTTTGTCAGATCAGACAATTGTGCTGTATCAGGATAAGCAAGTGCGCGTCCTTCAAACAACTCCGCGGTATGTGAATCCCGGGCAGTTGTTCGAGATGACGCTACGCTTCGAGAAAACGTTGAAAGCAGGACGATTGTCCTTCCAGTATGAGCTGGATGCTCATCGTGTAGAAGCGATCAATGGGACGAAGATCGTGTTCCAAGAGCCGCAGGATGCGCAAGAGAGCGAATATGAAATGAAAGTGCTGCTTCGCGCGGATAGTACAGCTTCTTTGAAAGCGACAGTCGGTGTGCAAGCGGGTACTGCGGCATTGATGTTGGATGATAGACAACTGGAGCTGCAAGCACAATCCATTGGTGAGATTAGCATTGTAACCGAAGCGGTGAAAGAGCGGTTAATGTCGGATTTCGTGAAGCAATCCTTGGAAGCATCTTTAGAGGCGCCATCGGAACCATGTATATATTTGGCCAAAATATGCTTGATCCAAGTCGGACCGACTTATGTGATCGAAAGTGTTGAGCAAGTACCGTTCGGTGAGTATGTCTACAATACGTCTGTGATGTACCGACTCGGGCAAGCTGCTCAATATCGGGAAGAAACAGCGGGGCAATTCGTAACGAAATCCAAGGTAAAAACGTTGGCACCAGGGCAAAAGCCAGAGCTAAACGTCAATTACAATCCCTTGATCAGCGAGTTGTCTTTTGATTTGGGTATTCCAGCTGGCGGTGGCAGCGGAATTGCAGGCATTGTAAGCGGATATGTCGACATCCCGATTGATCCTTTCACGAAGATTGCTGTGTCTCCTTTCGGGCGAGCAATGAAGAGCTTCTATTCAGGAGAGATTGTACACGGACTCGGCGAGGGGAATGTATTGATCATCACGAGCTTAGAAGAGC
The DNA here is from genome assembly GCF_059691995.1 of Paenibacillus sp. J22P169. Taxonomy (NCBI): domain Bacteria; kingdom Bacillati; phylum Bacillota; class Bacilli; order Caryophanales; family Paenibacillaceae; genus Paenibacillus; species Paenibacillus sp. J22P169. The sequence continues at coordinate 150,250 of NZ_JCAUAO010000004.1, forward strand.
GAAGCGGAGACTCCTTCTCTGATATTCTTTCCAGCGGCGATCGTGTGTATGGCGGCTCTTCTGACGTGTTCAAAGGCAGTGAGTTTGAGCCGGATGCACCTGAGGTGAAGATTGGCACAATTGCGTATCCTCAGAAGGGTACGTTCCGTATCGGAGTAAAAGTGCAGCAATCAGGAGAGCAAAGCAACGTGCGCGTTCGCTGGTGGGCATATAGTGCGGAGATGACGCGCGCGGTGCAAGGAAGTGGCGGAAGCGGAGACTCCTTGGACGAAGCGCTGTCCGCGATGCGGGAAGCGGCTTCGGCGGGTAGTGACGCGGAGTAAATCGTGATAAATAAAATAAGACCGTCCTTGAACATTTTGGAATGTTCAGGACGGTCTTTTTGTTCATTTTATTGGACTAGTCCATTTCCCCTTTAATTAGGTAAGTCAGGCCAGTTATAGCTTCATTGTATTTTGTCGAACTATGTCGATAAGATCTAAATATTCGATAAAACACGTGCTTTGGTGGCGTTCATTCTACGTTTCTGTCTGCCAAACGAAACATAGTACAGACCCAAAATAACAAGCTGCGAACCCGCCAGAACGAAATACATATTGCTAAAAATAAAGCCAGTTACACTGGTAAACAGCGGATTCCAGTTCGGAATGACTGCCGATCCCAGATCGACTAATTTTCCGTAAATGGAGATGGCGATGCCTTGCCCGATGAAGTTGGCCATGGACATCATGCCCATCCCGACGCCGACCTGGTCTGTAGGCAAGGTCCTAGAAATCGAGTTAGAGACGGCTATGGTGATGAACGATTGGCCGACGTTACCCAACAATAGAAAAAGCGCGATAAGCAGCGGTGAGCTCGTTGTGAACGTCGACAGCAGAATGAAGCAGGCAACTAACAAGCTGGATGCGATGTATACGACGTAGGTGTTGCCTTTAGCGTCGGCAAGCTTACCGCCTTTGCGTCCAAATAAGGCAGATGCGACTGCGGCAGGCACCATAGCGAAGCCGATCCACATCGAAGGCAGCTGCTGAACATCGGATAGCAGGAGCGGGCTGAGCACATAGAGCGAGCAGCAGGTGCCGCTGACCAGGAACGAGATGGTGAGCCCGAGCGTGTACTTACGATTTTGAAATAGCTTCGGTGCAATAAAAGGCTCTCCCGCAGTACAAATACGGGCAATGAATAAGCCTAAAGCGAGCAGTGCAGGGAGTATAAGCAAGATGTTAGTCGTCACGCCTAGCAGGAGCAAGGCGATGGTGATGGCTAATAGGACACCGCCAAGCCAATCGAATTTGCCAGCTGTACCAACAGACTCATTTCCTAAATATTTGCGGTATAAGGGGAGCGCCGCCAAGACTAGCAGAGGCACAGCGAATAACCAGCGCCAGTGGAGCGTGCTGATGATCAATGCGGCGATAACGGGACCAAGCGCATTACCGAAAGCGAGGCCGACCGCGGTCATGCCGAGGGCAGCACCTCTTCGTTCCGGCGCAAAATAACGCAGGGGTATGATCATCGAAATCGCGGGAATGACCGCGGCACCAGTGGCTTGTAAGCATCGCCCGACGAGCGCCATGCCAAATGTATGTGAAGTCAGTCCGATTACGGAGCCTAGTGCGAATAAGAGGAGTCCGAAGGTAACTAAATCTTTTAACCTGTAACGATCAGCGAGCTTTCCATAAGTGACTGAACCTATGGCATAAATTAAAATGTAAGCCGAAGAAAGCCAACTTACTTGGCTAATCGTCAGGGCGAACTCCTGGCTTATCTTCGGGAGAGCGATGTTGAACATAACGCCGCTCATCATGGAAAAGGTCATCGTGATCATTAATATACGCATCAATTTGTCGCCAACTTGAAGCGGTGCTTTCGTTTTCATTGAATTTCACATCCTTATAAAAAATGACTGTCAGTACTTACTGACATATAGGCGAGAAAAAAACTAGGGCCGTAAAGCCCTAGCAAACAATTTAACACTCTCTTGAATGAAGGGGGCTAAGGTAATGCCGGGATAGCTTTTCTGAGCATCGAGATCGTTCATAAAGGCTCCGAAATGCATCATAATAAAAGTGATGGCATGCAGCTCGGGATTCGTTGTGACGATTTTCCTCTTCGCAGACATGTCGATGAAATAGTTGGTCAAAATCTCAAGGAGCTGCTGGGGGTGCTTCTGAGTTCGTGCACGAAAGCCGGGCAGCTGACCTTCATCTTCTTTGAGAGAGATTTGAATCATTTTCCGATTCCGATTCATAATCTCGTGATAGGTCGTGGTAACGAGAAGTAGATCCGTCTCCAAATCCCAGACGATCTTCTCGGCAAACAGCTTCTTCATCTCTTCGGCATAATGATAGCGGTCGAAAGCCGCTTCGAGGAGCTTCTGTTTGCTGCCAAAATGGCGGAACAATGTCTTCTCGCTGAGGCCAGCCGCGGTGGCGATTTCCAGCGTGGTTACGCCGTTATAACCTTTTTCGGCGATTAAATGGAGTGCTGCTAATAGTAGTTTATCGCTGCTTCCCAGCTTGCTGCCGTCCATAGTATCCCTCTTCCGAACAAAATGTCAGTACTCACTGACATTTATGATAGGCGGGTTCGTCAAGAATGTCAATGGTTGTTCCTTAAATTGAAATTTGCTATTTATTAATAATCATAAATCGTGTATGATTTATGATATGAGACGAAAGAAAAGGTGATTGCAATGAAAAAAGGCTTAAGCCGTTATGTTTTGACCGATGAAATTTATACGTTATTAAAGGAACAAATCCTTAATCATGAGATACCTTCAGGTGAAAAGATTAATATTGATCAGTTAGCGCGGGATCTTGAGGTCAGTAATATTCCGATTCGTGAAGCACTCTCTCGTCTAATGGCGGAAGAACTCGTGTATACAGTTCCTTTTAAGGGTATGTACGTGGCCCAGATTTCCTTGCAAGAGTTGGACGAAATGTTTGAAATTCGTAAGGAGCTGGAATCGTTAGCGATTCGCAAGGCGCTGCCGCAAATTCCAGACGAAAAGCTAGCTCATTTGGAACAGGAAATGAAGACATGGTCGACAAGTCATCCCACCGAGGATGAGGAGAAAATCAAACTAATCGCTGAGATGAACCAGAGCTTGCACGGTTTGATCCTCGAATATTGTAATAACCTCTCATTAAAGAACCTGATTCATGTGTATATTGATCGCATCCAACGCTACTCGTCACTTTTTCACAAGGGGATGGAACAGCATTTGCTGCAAGAAGAATGGGATGAACACATGTTAGTTGTTAGAGGGTTAGTGGCAAGGGATACCGTGATGGCGGAGGAAGCTTTGCTGAAGCATTTAAATCAATCACATCTTCGAACCCGCGGGTTTATTCTCTAAAGAATGGAGGCAATGTACATGATACTAGCAGGTAAAACAGTCATTGTAACTGGCGGAGGTTCGGGAATTGGTGAAGCGATCGTTCGTTTATTTGCCGCTCAGGGTGCAAACGTGATGATTGCGGATTGGAACGAACAAGAGGCCGTTCGATTGATGAATGAGTTGACGCACGCTGGACATCACGTTGCAGCTTGGAAAACAGATGTGTCAAGAAGTGTAGATGTGCAGACACTTATCCATGAAACCATGCAGAAATTTGAGCATTTAGATGTGCTCGTCAATAATGCGGCTGTCATTTTACCCAAGTTCCTTGAAGATGTTGAGGAAGAGGAGTGGGATCGTCTCCATCACATTAACTTAAAAAGTGTGTTCCTCATGATCAAGTATGCGCTCCCTCATTTAAAAGAAAGTCGCGGTACGATCGTGAACATGGCTTCCCTCAACGGCTTGATAGGGCAGAAGATGAATCCCGTGTATGCAGCAACCAAAGGTGGCGTCATAGCATTTACGAAAGCGCTTGCAATCGACTATGCCCCAGCTGGCATCCGCGTCAATTGTATTTGTCCCGCAGGGGTTTCTACACCATTGCTTCAGCAGTGGATTCAGGATCAAGACGACCCTATCGCTATGATTCAGGTTTTGAATGAGATGCATCCCATTGGCCGGCCGGCAACTTCGGAAGAAATTGCGCAAGCAGCCTTATACTTAGCAAGCTCACAATCCGGTTTCGTTACAGGTGTGGCACTTCCCGTCGATGGCGGCGCTTCACTTGGTTACTAATACGTAATATAAAGGAGATGGCCTACATGAAAATCACGAAAGTAGAGAGCTTTGTTCTACACGTACCGATTACACCACCGATTACAGACGCTATCAATGTAGCTACACACTGGGGATTAGCAGGCGTTCGTATTTTTACCGATGAAGGCTTTGTCGGATATGGATACACAGGGACTTGTGCCCATGGCGACGATATGATCGTGGATACGATTGATAAATACTATGCGCCTCTACTGGTTGGTAAAGACCCGTTTATGGTAAGAGCGCTCTGGGAAGAGATGCGTTTTGGCAAAATGCACTGGATCGGTCGAGCTGGCGTAACGCACATGGCGCTTGCTGCTGTTGATATTGCCCTATGGGACATCATGGCGAAAGCCTCTAATAAGCCGCTTTGGCAGTACTTAGGCGGAGCGAAAACCAAACCCATCAAAGCTTATAACACCAATGGGGGCTGGTTGAACTGGTCGCAAGATCGTTTACTGAAGGATGTAACAGAGATTGTGGAATCAGGCTTTACCGGGGTCAAAATTAAAGTCGGAAAGCCAGATCCGCGTGAAGATTACGCTCGCTGTAAGGCCGTGAGAAAAGCGATCGGTGATGATGTGATTTTCATGATCGATGTGAATCAACAATGGAATATCAGCACGGCGATGACTTGGGGCAAAAAGCTGGAAGAATTCGATCTCTTTTGGTTAGAAGAGCCGCTAAATCCAGATGATATTATGGGACATAAAAAGCTCGCTGACGAGCTCAACGTTCCGATCGCATTAGGGGAGCATGTCTATAACAAATACGCTTTCCGTGATTATATTCACCAAGGTGCTATTGAATATTGCCAAGTTGACGTAACCCGCGTAGGTGGGATTACCGAGTGGTTGCAAGTAGCCGGCTTAGCGGCATCTTATGATGTGCCAATCTGTCCGCACGTAGGTGATATGGGTCAAATTCATCAGCATCTTGTAGCTGCTACGCCAAGCGCGATTATGCTGGAGTATATTCCGTGGATTAGACATATCTTCGAAGAACCAGCAACTGTCAAAGATGGGCACTATGAGTTACCTCAGATGCCGGGGGCTTCGACAACGATTCTTCCCAGATATTTTGAGGAATATCGGATTCGCTAAGGCTTCCAATGCACAAATATTGTTCCTTCGCTTCATTCTCAAGAAAAATAAGTGGAAGATGGTAGGAGAAATCCCGTTGCTGCGGGGTTTCTCTTTTTTTGCCTAAATGTAAATCGTGGTTAAGAATTGTTCATTGTCCGTAGGTCAGGGTTCAGGTACGATCGGTTCATCTAACATAGAGAGTCGAAATTTATTAAGAGTGAGGAGCAATATAGAGATGGCAGTTTCTATAGCAGAGGCAGTGAAGATCGTTCCCACTCCACGCCAATTAGCCTGGCAAGAGATGGAGTTCTATGCTTTTATACATTTTGGTATGAATACATTTTCGGGGAGGCAATGGGGGGATGGAAACGAGGATCCTCAATTGTTTCACCCTACGGAATATAATCCTGCTCAATGGGTAGAGTCATGCCAATTAGCTGGAATGACAGGCATCATTTTGACCTGTAAGCATCATGATGGATTTTGCCTCTGGCCAAGCGTTTATACCGACCATTCGGTTAAATCTAGCTCATGGCAGGATGGGCAAGGCGATGTTGTCCGTGATGTAGCCGAAGCTTGTCGTGAACAGGGTTTGAAATTTGGTGTTTATTTATCGCCATGGGATCGTCACGAACCCACCTATGGTGATTCGCCAAGATACAATACCTATTTCCAGAATCAATTAAGAGAACTGCTTACGAACTATGGCGAGATATTTTGTGTATGGTTTGATGGGGCATGCGGCGAAGGCAGTAATGGTAAAGTGCAGGAATATGACTGGGAAACGACGTATCGGATTATTCGTGAGCTGCAGCCTGAGGCTGTTATCAATATTTGCGGACCAGATGTTCGTTGGTGCGGTAATGAAGCCGGTCATACACGCGAATCGGAATGGAGTGTAGTGCCTGCTGCTCGGAGGAATATTGAGGAGATTCAATCCGAATCGCAACAGGAGGATGATAGTGCTTTTTCACAAAAAATTAATGCAGATACAGAAGATTTGGGAAGCCGTGCTATCTTGGCGGAAGCAAATAGTATGATCTGGTACCCAGCAGAGGTGGATGTATCGATCAGACCCCAGTGGTTCTATGATCCTGTTGACGATGGTAAGGTGAAAACTGTCAATGAATTGATTGATCTGTATGAGAGTACTGTAGGCGGAAACAGCGCACTATTGCTGAACATTCCACCTGACCAACGTGGGCTTATTCATGAGACAGACGCACGTAATTTGCGTGAATTGGGAGAATGGCTTCGTGCTACCTACGGACAGGATCTGGCTGTAGGAGCGAATGTGTGGGCTTCCCATACAAGGGATACAAATGTTGATGCTGGGCACCTAACAGATGGTCGGTCCGATACGCATTGGTGTCCTCAGAAAGGAATCGAGCAAGTCGAGCTTGTGATCGATCTTGGCAAAGAAACGACTTTTGACCGCGTTGTATTGAAGGAATATATTCAATTAGGACAACGAATTGAACGGTTTCAATTGGCCTACAAACAAGGCGATGAGTGGGTAAGCCTTTATGCAGGCACAGTTGTTGGGTATAAGAAGATCTGCAGCTTCAAACAGACGAACGCGAGATACATTCAATTGAAAGTGACCGAATCACGTATTAATCCTACATTAAGCAGTTTCGGTGTGTATTGCAGTGAATCTAGGGGAGTAGATTGTGCAACTTAGAATGCCCATAAATTGTTATGCAGGTATATCATGCGTTAAAAAATGTGCATGAAGCGGATGGAGAACCCCATAAGAATGGGGTTCTCTTTTTTTGGTCTCCGACGATTTTCGCTGCAATAATTGGTCATTGTCAGGGACGAGGCGGTCGAGTACGATCGGATATGTGTAAGGCAACAAGAGCAGGAAATGGAGTTGTTTGATAGTTTCTATGATGGCTAGAATGTGATCGGGAGGATGAATTCATGAAGAAGATCAAAAAGAAAGTGAGTATGCTGTTAGCTGCTAATTTGCTTTTAAGTCTGGTTGCCTCAACTGTTCCATTTTTTGAAAGCGCAACCAATCAGGCGGAAGCCGCAGCGGTGAATTTGATGACCAATGGAAGCTTCGAACAAGCGGCCACGGCCACGGATGCGAATTGGAGCAGCGTAAATGCTCCCGTGGGTTGGGGGCTATGGATCCCGACAGGAAGCGGGAAGGCGCCAAACAAAACTGTAAATGTAACGCTGGATTCAACGACAGTCCATGAAGGGAGTAAGTCCGTTTTTATTGATGCATTTGCAACCAGCAGAGTCTCGATTAATCAGACGGTAACAACGGTGACCGGGGGGAAATCGTACAGATTGAAAATGTGGTTAAAAACGGAGAATGTTACGGGAACGGGAGCATACTTCAGAACGCAATTTTATAACACAAGCAAAGTTGGAGACGGACCCGCATCCCCGAAATTGTTAGGTACGAACGATTGGACGATGCAGCAGGTTTTTATGACGATACCAACGAATGCAACCAAGTTAGTGATCGAACCATTTCTGGAGACAGGTCTGGGGAAAGTATGGTTCGATGAAGTGAATCTGGAGGAATATAACGGAATTACAGGGATTGCTTTGGATCCAACCGCGATGTCACTGACAAAGGATACAACGACTACGCTCACACCAATTCTCACTCCGACGAACGCAGTGGACAGAACTGTGATGTGGACTTCAAGCAATCCGGATGCAGTCACAGTGGACAGCAATGGAAAAGTGACGGCCGTAGGGGTAGGGACTGCAACAATTACAGTTGCGACACCAGATGGAACGATTTCTACTCAATGTACAATAAACGTTGAATCAGCAGAAATGGCAGCATCGTACAGTGCGCTTCGGCAGAAATGGTACGATAAATTAACGGGAGGTGCTCTGTTCAATCCTGCTGATCCGGATATGGCTGCCAACCTAACTAAACTAGCAGATAGTGTATCAAATGCAGCTCAAACTGGCCTCTGGGATCGGTTGAATAAAGCTGGTAATCGACCGAATTTATGGAGCGATATGACGAGCACAACCGATTCAAGCCAGATTAGCACGGCTTATGCTCGTTTAAAAACAATGGCATTAGCCTATTCCATGCCTGGGACTCCCTTGTATCAGAGCACTTCGCTGCGAGATGATATTGTGAGTGCTATGGAATGGATGTATACAAACCGCTATAACGAAAACAAGAGTCCATATGGCAATTGGTGGGACTGGGAGATTGGTATCCCGCAAACATTAAACGATCTCATCGTGCTCATGTACGGGCAATTGACTCAAGGGCAGATCATCAAGTTTATAAAGCCAATTGATAAATTTTGTCCAGATCCGAAATTTGGCTCCGTTCTTGGTGTCAAAGGAGTCAAAATGACGGGGGCTAATCTGCTTGATAAAGCATTAGTTGCAACGGTTCGGGGTGTGATCGGACAAAACAGTGCAAAGATTATTCAAGGACGCGATGCGATGGGGCCAGAATTTGTTTACGCCGACCATGGGGACGGTGTTTATGAAGACGGTTCTCTTGTTCAACATACCAATATTGCGTATACGGCGGGATACGGAGCAGTTTGGCTAAGCCGTGCCGCAGATATGACGTTCTTGTTGAATGGATCCCCTTGGCCGGTAACAGATCCCAGTGTTAATAACGTTTACCAATGGGTGACAGATACGTTTGAGCCGGTGATTTATAAAGGACTCTACATGGATATGGTCAATGGCAGAGGCATGTCGAGGCAAGGATCGGGAAGTGCCAGAGGCACGATTACAACGTTGCTTCGCTTAGCTGAAGGTGCGCCAACAGATGTGGCGTTATCCATTAAACGGATGGCCAGGGAGTGGATTTTGTCAGATACGACATATAGCAATTATTTTGATGGACTATCTACTTACGAATTAAGTCTTGTGAAAAATCTCTTAAATGATGCCTCGATTCAGCCTAGAGGTGAATTGATCAAAAACCAGGTGTTTGCAGGTATGGATCGAGTTGTCCATTTGCGTGAGGGGTACGGTTTCGGAATCAGCATGTTCTCCAATCGTATCTCAGCGTTTGAAAAGGGCAATAACGAGAATTTAAAAGGTTGGTATACGGGGATTGGTATGACGTACCTTTACGATCAAGATCTTAACCAGTATCGCAATGATTTCTGGCCGACTGTAGATTCGTTTCGTTTGCCAGGTACGACAACAAACGGCTCAGGCAAAGGTGTGACGCCGGGTGAATGGACCTCGTACATGAACTCGAAAGAGTGGGTGGGAGGATCGACGATCGATGGGCTTTACGGTGCTTCAGGCATGGACTTTTCCTTGGCAAAGGTAACTGGAAGCGACCTGCAAGGCAAAAAGTCGTGGTTTATGTTCGATGATGAAATCGTCGCATTGGGCGCAGGCATCTCGAGCAGCAAAGCCGGACCGCAGCCTGTAGAAACGATTATTGATAACCGCAAGTTGAGTGATGCGGGGAATAATGTACTCACCGTGAATGGAGCTGCTAAGTCAAGTCAGCTCGGTTGGTCGGAAACGATGGAGAACGTCAAGTGGGCTCATTTGGCTGGAAATATGCCGGGGACTGACATTGGCTATTATTTCCCAGAGACGACAAACGTTTATGGACTGCGCGAAGCAAGAACCGGCAAATGGAGTGACATTAACAGCGGTCAATCGGCGACCCCAATCACTCGGAATTATATGAGTCTGGCATTTGAACACGGGGCTACGCCTTCGAATGCTTCGTATTCGTATGTAATGTTGCCGCATAAAGACACCCAGGCTACCGCGCTTTATAGCAATGCGCCTGATGTTGAAGTATTAAGCAATACGACGGACGTACATGCGGTTAGGGAGAAGAAGCTTGGTATTACGGCTGCGAATTTCTGGAATTCAGGTACTGTTGATTTTATTACAGCACTAAATCCTTCTTCTGTCATGGTAAAGGAAAACGAATCCGAGTTAAGCATTGCCGTATCCGATCCAACACAAAAGCAAAGCACGATTGTGCTTGAGCTGAACAAAGCTGCATTATCGCTTGTACGCAGCGATGATACGGTTACGATTGTACAAACATTGCCGACGTTAAAGCTCCAGATTAACGTAGCAGGTTCAGTAGGCAAAACGCATGTCGTAACCTTCAAGAAGGATACGACAGCTCCGAGTACGACAGATAACGCAAAGGCAGATTGGCAGCGAAATGCCCAGACAGTGACATTAACTGCAAACGACGAGGGCAGCGGCGTGCAGAAGACGTTCTACAGACTAGACAATACCACGTTTACGGAAGGGAACTCGGTTACAATTGCGGAAGATGGCGTACATGAAATCCAATATTATAGCGTCGACAATGCCGGCAATCAAGAGTCGGTCCGAACAGCGATTGTCAAAATCGATGCAACGGATCCCGTCATCGCTCCAACTGTTTCAATGGTTGTATACTGGACGGCTGGCGGCAGCTTGAATTTTGATATTTCTGATCCTGTAAGTGGAATAGCAGGGAAGTCGCTTCAATTGAACGGTAGTGAAGTAAGCCTCCCGTACACGTTCAGTCCTTTAAGTCTGACAATTGGCGATCATCCCGTAGTTGTTACGGCAACGGATATGGCAGGGAACGAAACAAGAATCGCCTATACGCTAAAAGTAGTGATGGACTCAGATCACTTGGATGAATTGGTACGGTATGCGTACCAGCAAGGTTGGATTACCAACCAAGGCGTATATAACAGCTTGCTGGTCATGATTGATGCTCTTCAAGAGCATTTGAATCAAACACAAGTAAAAAATGTATTCAATGCGCTGGAAAATCACATCCGTGCGCAATCAAGTAAAAAGATTGACGCAGCATTTGCGGATAGGCTGTTAAACGCTATTGCCTTTTTAAAGTCATAAGATTAACAAGTTCGTTCGAACAAATGCGACCCGACTTTGTCTGATAGACGAAGTCGGGTCATCTATATTTTCTAAAGACTTGATTTTATAGGAATAACCGATTAAAATGCTCATTATTCAATTGATGAGGTGATTGACCTGCGCAAAATACTTGTGAATTTCTGGAAGCGTTTTTTTCGACGCAAAACAATCTTCCGTAATATGGTGACTCTCTCATTGTTTGCTGCCATTATTCCCGTTCTCGTTGTTGGGATTGGGAGTTATTTATATTCAGCATCTGCTGTACAAAGTGAAGTGAATCAATCGAATGTTCGGATCTTAAATAACGTATCCTCGACCATCGATTCCACGGTAGATCGCCTGCAAAACAATGCGATCCAAATGTTGCTGGGTACATTTTTCAGCTCCAATTTGGTGGAATTGAAGAGCACGAATTACACCGGTTTCTACTCGGGGATTTCACGTGAATTATCTGCGCTCATGAATGGGAATAAAGAAGCTAGCGATGTTGCCGTATATGTACCGGATGAAGGATACTTGATATCTCCCATTTTTGGAGGGAGGAGAATTGAAGGCACGGGGGAACGCGAAGAGCTTCTTAAGGAGCTCGCCTCTGATGATCAGCTCAAATGGGTCAGCGGGCCATACCCTTTAATACCAGGATATAACGACAATGGTGTTACGTTAATTGCCAAATTGCCATTGCTTGGTAAACAGCCCATCGGGCTCATGTTTATACGTATTAATGAAGAGCTGTTCCAAAATATTATGAAACGTTTTATCAGCTACAAAGGTGAACAAATGTTCATCTTGGACGAAAAGGGAGCTCTTGTTACCTCAATGGGTGGGAGTGAGGTTCCTCAAGGTTTATTTGATCGAGTTGCCCATAAGGGTTCAGAACAGCGTTTCCAGTTCGCCGTCAAGGGAACTGACTATATGGTAACCCCTATTACATCTTCTTTTAACAAGTGGCAATATATCAATATGGTTCCGATCGATCAACTGAATGCCAAGTCAAATGGGATTAAATTAATCACACTGGTCATAGTTCTCATATGCTTGGTGTTCGGTGCAGTTATAACGCTTTGGGGAACACGTCGTGTATATCGCCCTATTCAGAATCTTGTCGCTTATGTCAAAGATGGCCAAACGGATGAAGTGGAAACCGATGAAGTGGGCTTTGTACATAAACGATGGGCGGAACTCAGTAATACGGCTAATGACATGCAGCAGCAGCTGAGTGACCAGTTGCCGCTTATTCGTGAAATCTTTGCTCTACAGCTCTTGCAGGGGCGATTTCTCTATTATTCCGAGGATCAGCTAGCGGCTATGCTTCGGAGGTATAACGTACCTGCGGATAAGGAAAGCATCGTCATCGTGATCGCCTTCGATTTGCAGTCGGAAGGCAAGGTGCGTTTTCAAGAAAATGACCGTGAGTTAATCGTCTTTGCTGTGAAAAATATTGCGAGTGAACTTTTACAATCCCATGGGATGGAAGGAATAGGCATCAATCTGCTGAATGATCAGGTTGCTGTTTGGCTGTATAGGGATCCACTACAAGCGGAAGACGAAGAGTCAGACATCAAACAATTTGCCGAGAGATTGCGGCTGCTTGTTTCCGACTATTTGCATTTGCAGGTTACGATTGGGCTAAGTGGAAAAAGTGAGCAAATTGGCGAGTTGCCTGAACTGTACGAGGAGGCGCTGCTTGCAGTCCGCTCTCGTATCATTGTTGGCGGCAATCAAGTCATAGCCCATACGAGTGGTAAAAGTCATTCGGACTTGCATTATCGATATCCTTTGGAGATCGAGACGCATTTTGAGAATTCATTACAGCTTGGCGATCGTGATGAAGCCGTCAGGATGATGGATGAGTTTGCGAAATCGATGGGCGCTGCTATCCAGAAGCCTGAGCTCATTCAAATGTCGTATTATCGACTGCTAACCGCTGCGATTCGCACAGCCTACGTGCTCGGATTGGATACCGCTCAATTATTTGGAGAATCGAATGAGGATCCATACCTCCATATCCGCAATATCAGCACGACATTCGAACTGAACGCTTGGTTTAAAGAACAATTGGTAGAGCCTATTGTTGCTTATGTGCATGGCAAGCAGCATCAGGAGCATGAGCAGTTAATTGCGAAAGTTGTTCGGTATATGGAGGAGAACTATCATTTTGATTTGTCGCTGGATCAATGTGCACAAATTTGCGGGTTGAGTCCACAATATTTAAGCAAGCTTTTCAAAAAGAAAAAGGATCTCTCTTTTATTGAATATTTGACCAAGGTAAGGATTGAGAAGTCCATCGAGTTGCTGCGTACCACGGATTTGTCGGTTTCAGATGTTGCTGAGCGAGTGGGGTACCAGATGAAAAACTTTATTCGGGTATTTAAAAAGCATATGGGCGTAACGCCAGGGCAATTTCGAGGATCAGATGAGGAAAATTAGAATGCCCAAAAATTGTTTTATTGATTCATTATGAAGCGAAAAATGAGAAAATGATGAAGAGAAACCCCGTAGGTATGGGGTTTCTCTTTTTTTGCCTTTCGAGAATAGCGTGAATAAGAATTGGTCATTGTCCCTATGACTTACGATCAGGTACGATCGTTTCAAGCAAAACAACGAGATGCAATCGTATTAATGAGAGGTGATGACATTGTCACATAGTCAGGTGGAACAGTTTCAGAAAGTGATCCCGAGTGGACTAGAAGAAAGAAAGACATCTAAGAAATCATGGGTACACGAGTGGCAGGTCGCGCTGAAGCGTGACAAATATCTGTATCTATTGGCTGCGCCAGGATTACTATTTTTCCTCATATTCAAGTATGTGCCGTTATGGGGATTGCTGTTAGCATTTAAAAACTACTCTCCCTATTTAGGTTTTTGGGATAGCGAATGGGTTGGTTTGAAATACTTTCGTGAGTTTTTCACGAATCCCGATTTTATGCTGTTGTTTCGAAATACGATGGCGATCTCACTTCTGAATATCGTGTTTTTCTTTCCCATTCCCATTGTGGTGTCACTGCTGCTGAATGAGGTGAAGAGTTTACCTTTTAAGAAAATCGTACAAACGGTGATCTATTTACCGCATTTCTTATCTTGGGTTATCATCGTCGGTATTTGCTTCCTGATCCTAGGTCAAAGCAGCGGGATCATTAATCAGTTAATCGTCGAATTCGGCGGGCACAAGATTGAATTCTTGACGGAGCCTAATTATTTCTGGGCTTTGCTCACGGCTCAAAGTATCTGGAAAGAAGCGGGATGGGGAACCATTATCTTTCTAGCTGCTCTTGCTGGGATTAACTCAGAGCTATATGAAGCAGCGCAAATTGACGGCGCAACAAGATGGCAGCAGATGAGGAATGTAACGATTCCCGGCATCAAAAGCACGATTATTGTTTTGTTAATCCTACGTTTAGGTCAAGTGATGGATGTAGGTTTTGAACAAATTTTCCTAATGGCAAGCGGACCTGTATCGCAGGTGGCAGACGTATTTGATACCTATGCTTATCGCGTTGGTATTCAACAAGGTCGGTTCAGCTATGCAACCGTTGCTGGATTGTTCAAATCAGTTGTAGGACTCATACTGGTTGTCACTGCAAACCGTGTAGCCAAGAAGTTCGGGGAGGAGGGACTCTACTAATATGGAAAATCGTATAGGTTCTAAGGTATTTAATGTCCTAAACTACACGGTATTAACGATAATTGGACTTGTAACGTTACTGCCCTTCATTTATGTTGTGATCATTTCATTTACAGATCCTACCGAGTATTTGACGAAGTCATTAGTCCTCATTCCTGAAAAATGGAGTTTATCTGCCTACGAGTACATCTTCTCGACGAACGCTTTCGTTCATGCCATGGGGATAAGCGGAATCCTAGCAGTATTCGGTACCCTTCTAAGCTTAATTGTTACAAGTGCGCTAGCCTATGTGCTATCTCGCAAACGATTGAAAGGGAAGAAGTTCTTTCTTGTTGCGATACTAATGACAATGTTGTTCAATCCTGGCATGATTCCGAATTACTTGCTCGTGGATAGTCTTGGTTTAATGGACACAATCTGGGCGCTCATTTTGCCAGCGCTGACCAGTGCATGGTATGTCTTCTTGATGAAAAACTTTTATCAGGAGATCCCGGATGAGCTAGAGGAAGCAGCCAAAATGGATGGTTGTTCGGATATCGGCGTGTTTTTCCGGATTATGCTGCCGATCTCCGTTTCGGCGCTTGCCGCTTTCGGGTTATTCTACGCTGTAGCGTATTGGAACACGTACTTTAGTGGCGTACTTTACATCAATAGTGATAGCTTGCGCCCATTGCAGGTACTCCTTCAAATGCTGCTCATTTCCGCATCGCAAATGGCTGATCCTTCAGTGGCTGCTATGCTGGAAAGTGAACGGACCGTGCCACCACAGGTTATCAAGATGGCTGCCGTTGTGATTTCCTCCTTACCGATTGTCATGGTGTATCCTTTCTTACAGAAATATTTTGTTAAGGGTATGATGGTTGGTTCGGTGAAGGGTTAGTAGGTAGGCAAGGAGAGGTGTGATGCCGGGAAGTATTGGAAATGCAGGCTGATAGTACGGATTGTATAATAAGCATATAAACGGGAGGTCTTTACATGAAACCGATGGTCAAAAAATTGGCAGTACTCTTAACAGCAACGGGTCTAGTCGCTTCTTTAGCGGCTTGTGGTAAAGCGAATGAAGCTGGGCAAGCAAGTTCGGCAGCGAGTACAACGGCAGCATCAGCTAAACCTGCAGCTAAACCAACTGATATTTCCATTACAACGCTCGCCTTCGCTGCTGCACCTACAGGTGAGTTGGAAGCTGTAAAAAAGCTAAATGAGCAGCTAAATGTCAATCTGAAGTTAAGTTGGATTCCTGCAGCCCAAATTACAGAGAAACTAAATGCGCTGCTCGCTTCACGAGATTTACCAGACGTGCTTTTCTTAGAAGATTTTAACTATACACCTGCTTTCCTCAATGCGGTTGATCAAGGTGCTTTCTGGGATCTAAGTCCATACATTAAAAATTATCCTAACCTAGCGAAGTATCCAGAAAACGTATACAAGAATGCTTCTCTGAAAGGTAAATTGTATTCCCTTCCACGTGTAAGACCGTTGGACGGCCACGAGTCCATGCTGATCCGTAAAGATTGGTTGGATAAGCTAGGCTTACAGCAGCCGAAAACAATGGATGAGTTGGCGAAAGTTCTCGAAGCCTTTGCACAGAAAGATCCAGACGGCAATGGTAAAGCAGATACCTATGGTGCTGTCCTTCCAGGGGCAAATGGGCCTTCGAGCGCGATACTATCCATGTTCGGCACGGGCACGAAGTGGAAGGATGAAAATGGCAGTCTGATCCCGTATTGGTATACACCACAATTCAAAGATGCGCTAGCTTTCTGGAATAAATCATATAAAGCAGGTGGTATTCTTCCGGATTTCCCTGTATTGAAGGCAGCACAAATTAAAGATATGCTCGTTCAGAATAAAGCAGGCGTAGCGTTCGCGAACGTTTATGATGCTTACAAATATAATGTGGAGTTGCAGAAAGTAAATCCGCAAGCAAACCTCATTGCTGTTGAAATACCAAAAGCGCCAGATGGAAAGTTCTATTATGAGCAAGCAAGTGGTTATTATGGACAATTCCTAATCAACAAGAAATCGGTTGATGAGGCGAAATTGAAGAAGATTCTAGAAGTTTACGATTACACAGCTTCTGTTGAGGGCTATAATTTGGCAACGTACGGCATCAAAGATGTTGACTACACAGTCAAGCCTGACGGAAGCATAGAACAAACCGAAGAAGGTAAGAAAAAAGGATATTCCGGCGATACGACAGGTCAATGGGTAACGGGGTACTTTGATAAGTATACTAGAGCCAAAGTACCGGGTATGCCGAACGAAATTTACCAGGCAAACGCAAAATTAATTGATGCGATCTCCTCCATTCCAGATCCAACTTATGGTTTGATGAAGTCTACACCATTTAAGGAAAAGGGTGCAGATTGGGATAAAAAAATGAACGATATGATGGTTAATGTCATTGTTGGCAAAAATACGCTTGAGGATTGGGACAAACTGGTGAAACAGTTTAAAGATGACCCAAGCTTCCAACAACATATTAAAGAAACGAATGACTTCTACAAAGAGAAAGCTAAATAAGTCTGAAGAAATGAAAGACCAGATAAGAAAGGCCAGTGGAAGGAACGGAAACTCGTTCTTTCACTGGCCTTTCTGACTTCTATTAGGCTATTGCACCGAATGGTGCTTCGGCCGAAACTCGCTTGGCGACTGACCAGTCCAGCGACGAAATTGCCGTGAGAAGTGGCTGGGGGATTGAAATCCTAATTTATCGGCGATGTCGCTCATGGACATATGTGTCGTAACAAGCAACTCTTTGGCCTGCTTCAGCTTCAGCTGGCTGACATACTGGCGCGGTGATAAGCCGTACACCTTCGAGAACAACTTGGTGCACTGGCTGCGGCTCATGTTCAGCTCTTTGGCGATGCCTGCGACGGAGGCTTCCTCGCCGAGGCCAAGGGATAGCTTCTCCTCGATCGCATGGGCGACATCGGTCGAGAACAACGACGCATCGCGGTTCGTTGCACTAGCATGCTCTGCCTTGCTCATCTTCCGCAGCAGCGCTAGCACATCATGAATAATGAGCAGTGTGTAAGACTGCAGCAGCAACTTATCTTCGAACAACAGCTGAGGCGGCTCCGTCTGCCCAGCACCTTGCTCTATCAGCCGATTGCGCTGCACAACGGCTTCTAGTTCACCAACGTAGTAGCGAAGCTTGCTCGTGGAGGCTTCCTTTTGCCGAATCAGCTGATAGGGGGTTGCTGCTAGTAGACTGCGAATCTCGGGATCATCGAGATCGAAATGAACATTGAAATAGCCATAGTTAGCGGCTGATGGATTGGCAGACTGATGTCGGACGCCGGATTTGATTAGAAGCCAGTCGCCTGCGGACATGTGAACGGAATCACGATTGATTTCGTGCGTAGTCTCACCTTCTAAGCAGTAGAGCAGCTCAAATAAATGATGATGATGCCTTGGAAAGGCCCACCCTGGGGGCTGCAGCCCGAAGTGACAGCCGACAACCTGCAGCGTTTGAATCATATTTGGAAAACGGTAAATATCCCTATACAAATCCTCCACACAGCATGCCTCCCATTTGAGTTCGATCGTTGATTGCGTTAATGCTATCATAGCATCCTTTGGCACATTTGGTATAGAACATGCGCTATTTGGAGATTGAGAAGGGAGGCCTGAATCAGCGATGATGAGAGAAGAAGAAAGACCACTTATACGGATAATTCGGAGGGATCATCGTGGCTATTTTAACAGCAGGAAACAAGCAATTTCTACTAGATGGGGAGCCCATCCAACTTTTGTCAGGAGCCATTCATTATTTCCGCGTAGTGCCCGCCTATTGGGAAGACCGGTTATTGAAGTTGAAAGCTTGCGGTTTTAATACGGTTGAGACGTATTTACCTTGGAATTTGCACGAACCGAAAGAAGGCGAATTCAACTTCAGCGGACTCGCGGACGTGGAGAAGTTCGTACAGCTTGCAGGCAATCTCGGTCTACATGTGATCGTGCGGCCTAGTCCTTACATTTGTGCGGAGTGGGAGTTTGGTGGATTACCGGCGTGGCTGCTTCAATATTCGACAATGAAATTGCGTTGTATGGATGCCATGTATTTGCAAAAAGTGGATCGTTATTATGACGAGTTGATTCCTCGTTTGAAGCCGCTGCTGAGTACGAATGGCGGGCCAATTCTTGCGGTGCAAATCGAGAATGAATATGGCAGCTACGGAAATGATACCGCGTATTTAACATACTTAAGAGACGGCTTAATCAGCCGTGGAGTGGATGTATTGCTGTTTACATCTGACGGTCCAGAGGATGGCATGCTGCAAGGCGGAACAGTGCCCGGGACGCTAGCTACGGTTAATTTCGGCTCTCAGCCGGAAGAAGCTTTCGAGAAATTCCGCCAGTATCGCGAGGATGAGCCGCTTTTTTGCATGGAGTACTGGAACGGGTGGTTCGATCACTGGCTGAAGCCGCATCACACGCGGGAGGCTGGAGATGTCGCAGATGTGTTCGAACGGATGTTACGCGCGGGTGCCTCGGTGAATTTCTATATGTTCCACGGCGGAACCAACTTCGGGTTCTATAACGGAGCGAATTACCAAGAGAAGTATGAAGCGACGATTACTAGCTACGATTATGATTCACCATTGTCCGAATGCGGTGATGTGACGGAGAAATATAAGGCAATACGTAAGGTGATTGCCAACCATTTGGGGAAAACGGAAGAAGATCTTCCTGCGCTTCCTGCGCCAATTCAGAAGAAAAGCTATGGGCAAATTGCTTTGACTGAAAGAGCTGATCTGTTGGAATCACTGTTTCTTCTGACGAAACCATTTGAGCGTACTTATCCCGTGCCAATGGAGCAGTTGGGGCAGGATTATGGCTTCATCGTCTATTCGACGAGAGTAACAGGGCCACGTGTGGGTGAAAAACTACACATTCAAGAGGTGCACGATCGTGCGCAAGTTTTCTTAGATGGCGTGTACCAAGGTACGGTAGAACGCTGGGATGCACGTCCACTCCAGCTGGACATTCCTGCTGGTGGTGCGAAGCTGGACATCGTCGTAGAGAACATGGGACGCGTCAATTATGGTCCTCGTCTCCGAGATTGCAAAGGGATCACCGAAGGCGTGCGAATGAACAATCAGTTCCTTTTTGATTGGACCATTTATCCACTCCCACTAGACAATATCGCTGCGGTTCCGTTCGGGCGTGCAGGGGCGGAGAATGTTGCTGGATCAGTGGAAAACTTGGCAGATCGTCCGACCTTGTATCGCGGGGAATTTACCATTGAAGAGGCAGGAGATACATTCGTTAAGTTGGCAGGTTGGTCCAAAGGTGTTGTGTGGATCAATGGTTTCATTCTCGGCCGCTTCTGGGAAAAAGGACCCCAAAATACGTTGTATTTGCCAGCTCCTCTACTAAAAGTAGGGCACAATGAAATCGTTGTCTTGGAGTTACATCATACAGATGGAGCTGTCATTGAACTGACAGATACGCCTGATTTGGGTTAATGCCTTGTAAGAAACGAAGTACCTTCGGCTGCAATTGCGGCTGGAGGTGCTTTTTGATTGTTTGGATGCTCGACAGGAATTATGGCGGGAGCAAATTGGTAGCTTATTAACAGGATCCTGAAGCGCAAAGATGCAAAAATACAACCTTTTCTTTGAAAAGGGATAACCGTGAGGCCAAACGTGCGAAAAGGCAACCTTTTGGGGCACAGGGGTCGTAAAAAGGAACATAGGGGTAGAAATAGTTGCACTTTTGCAAGCATTTAGTAGAAAACTCCTGATTTACCAGTAAATTGTTGCACTTTTGCACTTTATACAGGGGCTAAACAGCATGATGATCACATTCACCTTGCCTGTGGTATCATCATAGCAATCATCCATGCATGAGTGTAACCTGTTACCTACCATCCGAGAGAGAATTGCCATGTACCGCGTTTTGGTTGTGGAGGATGAGCCGTGGATCCGCAAGGCGACGGTGAAATGATTGAGAATATCGGTGCTGGCTTTGAAGTTGTTGGTGAAGCAGTAAACGGGGAAGAAGCATGGAGCACGATCGAGCCGCTGTAAGCGCGTTTTTCACCGCTACAGGGGCACCAATACGGCCTTGCAGCTGCCGCTAGAGCCAATGGCTGACCCGATGCTCATTCAAACAAAAAGAACCGCCCGGGCATGAGTGCCTAGGCGGTTCTTTTTATCCCCAAAAGCTGATCATCAGAATACCGATCAAGATGAGAATGGAGCAAAGGATCCGTAAGGTGCCTTGTTTTTCCTTGAGCACGACAATCCCTAATATCGTGGCAAAAACAGTCCCGATTTCGCGGAGCGGAGCGATCTGGGCAACAGGTGCGTATTTCATCGCGAATAGGAACAGTAAGTACGACGCGGGATTGAGGATGGCGCCAAGCAAAATGATCTTGAAGTTCAATTTCCATTCCATGCGCAGCTGTTTAGAAGCGATAACGAGGGGAGTGAGTCCTGCGACGAATCCGATATTAGTCACCTCTAATAAGGAGACCGCTGAGAGGTGAGCGAGATTAAGCTTATCGACAAGTACGTAGCAAGTCGTGCAGACACCCACACTTAACGCCATAAGAAATGGTTTAACGGATCCATGAGCTAACTTTCCGGTTCGTATGCCTGTGAAGATACCGCTAAGCGAAAGGAAGCCGATAATCATACAAATTAGACCTAACCATCCATAGAGGGATAACGATTCGCGCAAAAAGATGACGGCGACAATCGGAATGAGCAAGGTGTTGGTGCCTCGCATAATCGGATAGATCTGAGAGAGATCCCCCATCGTATAGGTGCGTGTGAGCAAGAGGGCATAAATGGCCTGTAAACAAGCGGATAACAGCAGAAGGCCGTAAGCAGATAAGGATAAAGGATTAAGCCATAGTTCTCGGATTAAGGTAGGAAGTAGAATAATGGTGGTCACCATGATGATGGACCATAGGAAAACACCTTTGTTGCGGCTGCTTTTGGTAAACAAGCTCCAAATGGCATGTGCTAGGCCAGAAGCTAAGACAAGTAAGGTTGCTGCGATTAACAAATCATCATCTCCAACTCATTGGTTCCGGTTAGGTAAGTCTCGGTGTTGATGCTCAGGTGTTCGCTCAGATCAATCACCCGGATGGTGCACGGGTTGCTCGCTCAGGACGGTACCATCAGCAAGTCGCAGCCAAGTCTCGAAGCTTCGCTCATCCTGGCGCAGTCGAATCATCCTCGCGCCACGAGGAAAGCCTTCTTTGCCATAGGTGTTGTAGCCTGTTGCTCTGCCATAACAAAGGCGAATACCGTGGAGCTCACCCCAATAATCGTTGATATGGTCATGCCCAACAAAGGTGCCGATGACATCGCCCATCTCTACCATAGCTGCGAATAAGCCTGAGTTAACCTGAGGGCTGCAGACAGCGTCCTCGTAGAACCTGCCGTAGCAGGTTTTCGTGTCCCACACTTGTTTATATTCAGGAAGCGGGATATGGAAGAAGGCTAATGCAGGTAAAATCTGACCGTCAGTACTTGCGCGATGTTGGGCGGATTCTTTCTTATACCAGTCGATTTGATCACTGCGGATCCAATCATAACCTTTGATATGCGGAACGGGAGAATAAGCGCCCGAGTCAAAAAAGTAAAGATTGGCTTTCACTACCCCGTTGGTGTCTTGAATAGACAGCCTATAGTTGCCAACCCCGTTGATGTCCTCTGGCCCGCGCCTAGCTACCGTGTGAGGATACGCGAGAACCGAATCCATGAGTTCATCTCGTGTGATCATAGATTCTGTATCATGATTGCCGAACACAACAGCCCAAGGAATACCGCGAGCTTCGGTCGCTTGAACAGCCTCTTGAAAAGCTTGCAGCGGATGTTCACATACAGGCTCCCCTGGGGTGACATACCCCGTATAAATGACATCTCCCGTAAAAACGACGAGGTCAGGACGTTCAGTATCGAGAATATCTGCCATTAGACGGTGCGTTTGCTGATCTAGGACACCGCCATCTTTGCAATGCAAATCCGTGAACTGCGCGATTGTAAACGTGTGGTCTTCTCGAAAGACGAGGGGGTGCGGCATGAATAAGTCCTCCAGTTTCATTCTATTAGTTGTAATTATGTGGTTTTATAATAAAAAGATGTTGTTTGTTGACAATTGTAGCCCGTGAGAGAACGGACTGTCAATGAGTAATTTCAAGATTATCCTAGACAACCATTTAGTTGACAGGTCTGGCGCCTCCAAATACAATGGTAAAAACAACAAAAATCCACATCAATATGATGTGATCGGTCAAATGTGGAAGACGTTAAACGATTAGGAGGTCTGGAATGTCATTAACCTATGAAGATCGCAGGATGACGATTCTGAATCATTTGGAGCTGGAAGGGAAAGTTCAGGTCCATCACCTTGCGGAATTGCTTGCAGTATCGACGGAAACCGTTCGGCGGGATTTGGATCGTTTGGAGAAGGAAGGTAAGCTGCGTAAGGTTTACGGGGGCGCTGTCAAAATGCGCATGGAACTGGTTGAGCCTCCATTTTTGAATCGCGTGCAAATGATGAGGCCAGAGAAAGCCGCGATAGGTATGCTGGCAGCCTCACTCGTTCAAGATGGGGAAACGATTATGCTGGATAATGGCACAACGACGATCGAAATTGTCCCGTTTCTGAAAGACAAGACGAATGTTACGCTCATTACTAACTCGATCCCGATCCTCAATCTGGCGATGGAAACGTTCCGGGGAAGAATTATTTTTGCGGGCGGGGAGGTAAGTCAGGAGTGTAGAGCCGTAACGGGGTCTCTTGCAGATCAATTGCTGGATCAGTTCAAAGTGAACAAAGCCATTATTTCGGCTGGCGGCATCTCCTTGCACGATGGCATTACTGACTTTCATTTGGCCGAAGCTGTTATTTCGCGGAAAATGATGCAGCGTGCTGAAGAAACAATTCTGGTTGCAGACCACAGCAAATTCGGACTTTCTACTTTCGCAAGAGTTGCTAAGCTTGAGGAAATCTCTATGCTGATTACAGATTCGGGCTGCCCGAAAGAATGGGTGGATACGTTTGAGGCACTTAGCATTGAAGTGCGCATTAGCGAGTAGGCTATGTAGCGATACAAGAGGATAAGATAGGTTACGCTTCCTTCGTGATGAGGAGGCGTTTTTGTCGTCTGCAGGCATGTACTTGGATAATCTTGACCGACTGGTAAATACTAACGGAAATGTAGCAGAGCGGGAGGGAAAGGTGTGGGAATTGAACAGGATTCATTTCATATCTCGGAAGAGATCGAGACGAATATTCGTAATCTTTACCAGTGCTTTCATTCTTCCGATGATGTGCGCTCCAGGGCCTTTACAATGCAAGGCCTAAAGGGAAGCCTCCTTTATCTGACTACAATTACAGATACAGATAAACTGCAATCGGACATTCTCAAACCCTTACTACAATCGGCGGATGGCCGTCTTGAAGATACACTTCCTATTTTAGATATTGAGCTTGTCACTGATTTGAAGTCAGCCGCGGCAGGGATGCTTCAGGGGAAATGTGCTATTTTGCTGGAACACCGGATGGATATTGTATTAGTCGATGCCAGTGTAAGAGCTGTGCACAGTATGGGAGAACCACAAAACGAACAAACGGTTCGTGGATCGCATGTCGGTTTTGTGGATGACGTTTCCGTTAACGCGCAATTAATCCACCAACGATTAAAGAATGCGAACTTGGTTGAGAGGCACTTCACACTAGGCTCGGAAAACCCAACGAGCGTAAAACTCCTCTATATGTGTGATGTTGCTGATATGAATGTAGTCGATGAAATTATTGCCAATCTTCTTACAAATCAGGCTACCTTCATTAAATCCCCGGGCCAAATCACAGATCGTTTGGAAAGCAGTCATTTATCGCTATTTCCCCAAATGCTATTTACGGAAAGACCTGACAGTACGGTGTCGCATTTAATGGAAGGCCGAGTAGCATTATTGATAGACGGCAGCTCGTTCGCAACTATTTTGCCTGTGACGTTCTTTATGTTTTTTCAGGCCGCAGACGACTTTAATGTCAGGTGGTGGAACGGGACTTTTGTTAGGATTCTTCGGCTCATCAGCGCCATGCTCGGCATCGCCCTGCCATCTGTATACATATCTATTGTTTCGAATCACTTTGATATATTGCCGATTGATTTGGTGTTTTCCTTGAAAGCTTCGTTGGAAAATATACCATTCAATCCGCTCATGGAAGCCTTATTCATGATTACCGTGCTGGAGATTCTCAGAGAAGCCGCGATCCGATTGCCGAAATCGATTGCATCAACACTGTCCATTGTGGGAGGACTAGTTCTTGGAAGTGAAGTCGTCAATGCGAATTTAGTTTCCACGACAATGATTGTTGTCATTTCCCTAACAGCCGTTGCTATGTTCAGCGTGCCTTCTCATGAAATGCGCCTTACCATTCGGCTCATCTCATTCCCGATGATGGTCGCATCCTCACTTCTAGGTTTTGTGGGGATTGCCTTTAGCTTCAGCTTGTTATTTATGCATTTAAGTAAGCTTGAAACGTTCGGCGTGCCCTACTTTTATCCGTTCATGCCGTTTAAACCCAAACGTATCCTGATCACGCTAGTCCAGCTGCCAAGACGGATCTTCGGCAGGAAAGCTTCAGATAGGAGGGTATCATGACACGGGTACAATTATTTGCCTTCATTTTGCAAACACAGATCGGTATCGCAGTATTGTCATTCCCCTATGATTTGCATAAAGCTGCCGGTGCGGATGGATGGATATCGTTACTTTTGGCTGGAGGGTGCGTGCAGCTTGTCTTACTTGGTTACGTCCTACTGTGCAAAAGATTTCCCGGACAAAGCCTGTATGAATTCGTACCTCTCATCGTTGGCAAATGGCTCGGAAATACGATCACAGCGATTGTTATTTTGCATTTTACCTTTACAACCTGTCTGATTCTATTGCTGGAGATGACATTTGTCGAGCTGTGGATATTACCTTTTTCGAATCCTTGGCTTATCATCGTTGCGAATTGTTTGGTTTGCCTCTATTTAGCTAAAGAGAATATCCGGATCATTGCTCGTTACCATGCGATGATTAGTTTATTAATCATTATTATGTTAGCGATTATGCTGACGAGTTTTCGTACGATGGATTACCGCTATCTATTGCCTATTGGGCATGAAGGTTTACACGGAATTATGATGGGGGTCAAAAGCTCTGTGCTCTCTTTTCTAGGTTTTGAAGTATTTTTAGTAGTGAATTCCGATATCCAATTGAATGGAAAGAGCTTGGTAGCTCCTATTCTATGGGCAAATGGATTGGCAACCTTATTTTTTTTGATCGTTGTCCTTGTCTGCTTTCTGAATTTTAGTCCCGAGTCACTTAATCACATTCCTCAGCCGGTACCGTATTATTTGAACGGCATTTCACTGCCATTTTTGGAACGACTGGATCTGCTGTTTCTTTCGATCTGGCTGGTGAAAGTGACCGCTACACTGATCAGTTACATTTATTGTGCTACGAAGGGGTTGGGCTATCTGTTCCATGGTAAGCAGCATAGGAAAGCTGTTTATTATATAGTGCCTATTGTCTGTTTATCTAGCATGTTTTGGAGATCAGAGGCTAGAGTCCAATTATTATCGCAAATCACGAAGATTGAAGGGTTCGTCACTCTCGGGATTCCGATTGTGCTCTTAGTGTTGGCATGGTTAATGGGAAAAAGGGGGCAATTACCAGCATGAGGAGCCTTGTACTTGGGTGTCTGATGGCTCTGTTACTCTCTGGATGCAACTATCATAATGAGCTCAAGAACCTGCAATTGATCTACGCAACGTCCATTGATGCGAATGATAAAAATGATATTGTCACCACCGTAACCATTCAATCCCCAGGCGGGAAGGAAAGAACAGCACCCGTGCATGAGGTATTATCGGCATCAGGACCAACACTACAAGAATCCTTATATAAAAAAATTGGATTACAAATCGCAGGTCCCATAGGTACCTCCAAAAATCAAGTCATGCTGATCGGAGAGAAGCTGGCCAAAAAAGATTTAGCAGATATTCTGGACTCTACATTTCGAAATGCCAACGATCCGATGCTGGCCAAAGTAGCCATCGTTCGTGGAAATGCAGGCGACTTGATTCGCCTGGATCGTATAGGCTCCGCTACCTCTGGGGAATACTTACGGAAAATAATTATGAGTGCCAGGTACGAAACGGTCATTCCCTCCTTAACTTTACATGCCCTTTATCCTATGTTGCACGATGTAGGGCGCGATCCCGTCATTCCAATGCTTAGGAAAGAGTCAGATAAAGCTGTTGTGGATGGTTTAGCTTTGTTGCATGATCGTAAATATACGGGGTATTCGTTAACGCCAGAGCAATCCACGCTTAGCATTTTAATGTACGGGAAAAAAGCCAACCTCTGTGTGATCACACGGAATATCAAGGAGGAATCTGAACCAAATGATCCCTCTGATTATTTATCATTAAATATGAGCAATTTAAAGCGATATAAGCATGTGTGGATTGATGCTGAGGGCCGAGTTCGGGTGCGTATAGACGTGAGAATGAAAGGCTCTGTCATTGAAATTGCCAAATATAATCTATCCGAGAAGCAGCAACTGGAGCAATTGAATAAGCGATTCTCCGAGATACTCACGGATGAAGCAAATGATATTTGCAAGCTGATGCAGCGAGCACATTCAGACGCATTGGGCATAGGACGGGACATTATCGCTTTCTATCCAGACCAATGGAAGCAGATGGACTGGGAGACCGAGTATCCGAAGGTGAACTTTCAAGTTTCAATGAAAGTAGAGATAGTTTCACATGGGATTATTAATTAGTGAATAGCAAGTAAGTGCATTCGAATTTGCTAAGTAGGTTTCTTAAAGTATACCGAGTATCTTAAAAGTGCCTACTTCCAGTTAACAGGTTTAATCGTTATACTAACAAAGTAACATTTAGTAAGTTGTTTACTTTAAGTTGTTTACTTTATATTAGGAGGTAAGAATGATGACAAACGAGAAACAGAAGCTAAAGATAGGTATTATTCTTGGCAGTACCCGTCAAGGACGCGTTAGCCCGCAAGTAGGAGAATACATTAAGCAAATTGCTGACGGACGCGGAGATGCTGCGTACGAAATCGTGGATATTGCAGAGTATAAATTGCCTTTCTTAGGTGAAGGTACAGGGGAAGAACCTGGTCTTGCAACGTGGAATGCGAAGCTTGACAGCTTGGACGGCTTTGTATTTATTGTTCAAGAATACAACCACAGCATTACAGGAGCTTTGAAAAATGCACTTGACTCGGCACGTGAGGCTTGGAATAACAAAGCTGCTGGTATCGTGAGCTATGGCTCAACAGGCGGTGCTCGTGCGGCTGAACATCTGCGCGGTATTCTAGGTGAGCTATTGGTAGCAGACGTTCGTGTGCATCCGACTTTCTCCTTATTTACAGATTTCGAAAACTTCTCCGTCTTCAAACCAGCTGATCTTCACAAAGACAACGTGAATGCGATGCTCGATCAAGTGAATGCATGGAGCGGCGCGTTAAAAACGATAAGATAATATGAAATAGATTTAGCCCCGCAGGTTGAACCTGCGGGGTTATTTTATTTGTAGGCCTCAACCGAAGTAGTATGGTAAGCTAATATGGATAATTATTCCTAATGGAGTGTGACATTCGTGGATAAGAAGCCTCGCGTAGTATCCGTTGCTGCTGTTTCTGGTGGAGGCAAGACAACGACAATCAATCAATTGATTCGCACTTTAAAAAATGCTCAGGCACTCTATTTCGATGATTACGATTTTGAGAATTGCCCAGATATTTGTGAGTGGGTTGAGCAGGGGGCCGATTACAATGCATGGGTGCTTTCCCCTTTCATTGCAGATATTCAGCTTCTTCTAAGAGACGAATCACTCGATTATATTGTCCTTGATTATCCTTTTGCCTACAAGAACGATAGCGTGCGTGAATTTATTGATTTGGCCTTCTATATCGATACCCCTTTGGATATTGCCATGGCTAGACGCATCTTACGCAACGAGCAAAAACATACGATGCATGAACTGCAAAGTGATTTACAGAACTATTTGGCCAGGGGAAGATCCGCCTATTTAGAAATGGAAAAGACGGTGAAAGCAAATTCTGATGTCATCATTCAAGGCGAATTGCCAACTGATCTCATCGTTGATCGCATTGTGGGGGAACTACGAAAGGAAGAAAAGTCATGGGAAATCCGATAGTTAGCGTGAGTTGGATAGATCAGAATGAAATGATGAATGAAGTACTACAGCAGCAAGATACGTTGACCATACATCCGATGGATCAGGGTTTTGAAGCAGAAGTGATGAAGATACAGTCAGGCGCAGAGAGTTTTGTGCTAAAAATATGGAATAAGCGTTCGAAACCGAATGTTCGTTTTCAATTTCATTTATTAAATGCCCTTTCGGGGCTAGGGTTATCGGTCTCTAAGCCAATAGGCTGGGGAACCAATGCGGACGCCGATTGTGTACTGTTAACAACATTTGATGGAACCCCGGTTACGAAAGTAAATGAACAGAACATGACTGCGTTTGCGAACATGTTATCTAACATTCATCAAACGGATGTCCATTTTGCAGAAAGTATACAGATTCCCCGCCATGATTTCATCGATTACTTTTTCCATCAAGCCAAAGAACATCCAGATATATATCAAGCATTACTTCCACTGGTGAATCGTGCTCAAATGAAACAAAATCGATTTATTCATGGTGATTTCCATTTAGCCAACATTGTAAAAACAAATGAGCGTTACACGGTAATCGATTGGACGAATGGGCAATTAGGGGATCCCCGATTCGATTTTGCATGGGCGCTGATTCTAATGAAGATCTACCTCTCGGACCGATATGCCAATGTATTTCGCATCGCGTATGTATTGGAAAATGAGATGACACAGGAAGATTTAGAGGTTTTCGAAGCGTTGGCTTGCCTCAGATGGGTATTACTCAATCGGAATGGTGGCACACCTAAAGGCCCTCGAACGATCGCGAAAGTTGAAAAAATAATCCAAAAAAATCGGTCTCTCAAAAAGCTAGCATTAGAGATTTCCTAAACTAATGAGGTTAAAGTGAATTGCCATTAATTTCACCATAGGTAAATTCTTGCTTGAACGGATACAACATGCGAGAATAGGTGTTGTTGGACAAGCCAACCTTATTAATACACAAGAGGAGTTAACTTACACCATGTTGCACTTGAGTTGGGAAATGATGATCTTCGTTATCGTTGGCGGGTTCTTGGCAGCCTATGTAGATTCGGTTGTAGGGGGAGGCGGACTTATTTCGGTTCCTGTGCTGCTTGCAACAGGATTACCGCCGGCGCTGGCGTTAGGTACGAATAAATTAGCGGGCACAATGTCTTCGCTGACAAGTACGATTTCATTTATGCGGACAGGGAATGTTGATCTAAAAGCGGTACGAGGATTATTCGTGCTATCCTTGGCTGGAGCGGTATGCGGGGTATTCGTGCTGCGCCAGATTCCTTCCGACTTTCTAAAACCACTGGTCGTGGTGATGTTGATTTTAATTACGATTTATACAATATTCCGCAAGAATTGGGGAGATATTTCCACCTTCAATCAATACACGACGAAAACGGCTTTCCTAATGGGCTGCGCAGCGTTCGTCTTAGGTTTCTATGACGGTTTCTTCGGCCCAGGAACAGGATCATTCCTCATTTTCGTTTTTCTGATGGTCGGATTCGACTTCGTCAAAGCAGCAGGCAATTCCAAAATACTTAATTTTGGCAGTAACATCGCCAGTCTAATTACATTCATGGCACTGGGGTCTATTAATTATTGGATCGGCATCCCGATGGGATTAGCCATGGTGTGCGGCGCATTTCTCGGCTCACGGATGGCGATTCGCAAGGGATCGACGTATGTACGACCGCTTTTTATCACAGTATGTGTCCTGTTGGTGGGTAAGCAGATTTGGGGATTGATGTAGGAGAGCAGGTTTCTCATATAGGCGTTATAAGGTCATTCGAACCCGCACAAAAACTGCGAAAGTGCAGCTTTTGTGCGGGTTTTTTTGCTGACTACGGAGAGAGTTAAGGCATTATCGGAAGCACTTCTGCTGCTGCCCCGCGCATCTACCCATTAATCCACTTCACAGGAATCTCCACCCGCTGTGGCGTGTACTTTCCGCTAAATTGCTCAAGTAATAGCTCGACGGCAGATCGCGCCATGCGCTCCTCATCCTGCAAAATATGAGGGAGATTAGGGATTCCAGGATCATCGAAGGATACCAGGTGAATGCTCGCGTTCAGGCCTTCTTCCTGATGCAGCGCCTGATAGGTCAGCCTTGCCATCTCAGCAGTTAAAGCAAAGACGGCTGTTATCTGCGGGTGCTGATGCAGGAAATGAACGAGATGAGCATAGGTATCTCCGGTTCTTAGAATATCGATAGGCACATGACACCACAAACCTTTATCAATCGCTATATTACCATCAATAAGGGCCTTCTCAAAGCCATGGGTACGATCCTCAATCGTAGTATTCGTATTAGCTGGTGATATGAGCGCGATTTGTTGATGCCCAGCTTGCAACAGTCTGGACACGGTCTCATAAGCGCCTCCCCAATTATCAGAAATAATACGATACGTATCTATGTTGCGTAGAAAACGGTCGATGAAGACGAAGGGGAATTTATCTAACGATAGACGCAGCAAGGATTCATTATATATTTCATCCTCTGTCGGGAATACAATGATCCCGCGCATCCCAGGGGCACTCGTTAATTCCTGAACAGAGCGTGATTCTTCAAGGGAAGACTCACGTGTGATGTGAAGGATGAGTTGATACCCTGCGGCCTTGATATAGAACTCGATGTAATCGACAAGCTTTTGAATAACCATGGTTTTCATCGTAGGGATGATAAGTCCGATGTAGCCAGTGGACGCTGGTGCGGGTGTCGGTGCGTTGTTCTTAACAGTCAATGAAGGGATGGAGGCAACGAAAGTCCCTTTCCCTTGAATGCGATTAACGAACCCTTCGTCGACTAGTGCAGCTAAAGCATTTTTGACTGTGATTTTACTAACCTTATATTCATCCATGAACTCTTGTTCTGAGGGTACACGATCTTTGGGACGAAGCTCACCTGATTGGATTTTGTCTTTGATAGATTGATAAATTTGTTTATAGAGAGGGACTTTATGCAATTGGCATCACCTGATTCATGTATTTGATATCTGTATTGTAACGAGAAATGACGAAAAAAGGAATATACTTAGTATAATAAATATAATTATTATATATTTATCGTAATTTATAACCAATTAATTATATAAGTGTACGGATAAGTGAGTTATTATAAGTTATGAAGCGCTTCCAAAACAAAAACGGACGGTGAGAAAGGTTGGTGATAAATATAAAATATAATAATTATGATTTTAGTACCAATTGATTATATTATTATAAATTCACTTGTCATATAATTCAATTATTAAAACGCTTTCAAAAATATTCCATAGGGGGATACCTTACATGAAGAAGAAACTTCAAATGTCATCGGCCATCTTACTAGCATCCATGGTATTACTGACCGCTTGCTCGAGTACTAAAACTGAAAGCGCATCCAATAGCGCTACACCAGTTAAATTAAGCTTCTGGACCTTTAACGAGCTGCATCAGAAATTTTTCGAAAGCATAGCAACTTCTTGGAATAAAGCTCATCCTGATCAGCAAGTTCAAATTGAAGCAACAACGTTCCCTTATGATGATAATCACAATAAACTGTTGGTCGCCCTTCAATCTGGAACAGGCGCACCGGATATGGCTGATATCGAGATCAGTAAAATCGGCAACTACCTAAAAGGCGACGTACAATTGGCGGCTTTGAATGATATCGTAGAGCCGGAAAAAGGGAATCTCGTCATGTCCCGTTTGGACAATTATGCGAAGGACGGCAAATATTACGGGATCGATTATCATGTCGGTGCACAAGTGATTTACTACAATAAAGAAATTCTAGATAAAGCAGGCGTAAATGCCGACGATATTAAGACTTGGGATGATTACGAAAAGGCAGGCAAACAGGTTCTTGAGAAAACGGGCAAGCCAATGGCGACCGTAGAAACGACGGATCAGTGGTCCTACTGGCCAATGGTTGTGCAGCATGGTTCGGACTTCTTGGATAAAAGCGGGAATGTAACACTAGGGGATCAAGCAAATGCAGATGTACTCACCTACTTACAGAAGCTTGTTAAAGAAAAAGTAGCCGTGGCTGCTCCTGGAGGCTTCCACCATGCTGAAGAGTATTATGGCTTTATGAACAAAGGTGGCGCAGCTTCCGTCTGGATGCCAATGTGGTACATGGGGCGTTTCACGGATTACATGCCGGATTTGAAAGGCAAAATTATCATTAAACCTATGCCGGTATTTAAACAAGGTGAAATGCGTTCTTCCGGTATGGGGGGAACAGGTACTGTCATTACAAAGCAATCCAAAAATCAAGACATGGCGAAGAAATTCCTTTCCTATGCAAAGCTTTCCAAAGAAGGCAATATCCAAATTTGGTCCCAGCTTGGCTTTGATCCAATCCGTTCTGACGTTTGGTCCGATCCAGCACTTAAAGCTGACAATAAATTCACTTCCTATTTTGGGAAAAATTTATGGGATGTATTAATTAGTGTGAAGGGTGAAATCGCGCCAACGAATGTCAAAGAAAGAACACCGGCTGTGTCGGATTATATCAAGACGAAAGCGATGTTCCAAGCACTTAATGACATGAAGGATCCTAAACAAGTGTTGTCTGACGCGGTTAAAAATATTAAATAAGCCGAACGCCAAGCGTTCCGCTGCAGGCTGTACCCGAGGGGTGAATGTCCCTCGGGTTAAGCTTTCAGTGCTTCAAGAAAGGAGTGATGATCGAACAGTATGAATAAATTTCTGTATTCTTCGCGGATAGCCCCATACGTGTTCGTTTTGCCTTTTATCTTATCGTTTCTGATTTTCTTTGCTTATCCGGTAATTACAACCATTAACATGAGCTTTCAAGAAGTATTGCCAGGGCAGACACATTATATTGGTCTCGCTAATTATAAAAATTTATGGAGTGAGACTTTCTTTGCTGCGCTCAAAAATAGCAGTCGGTATACGTTCTGGACACTGCTTGTACTCATTCCACTTCCTCTAATTCTTGCTGTTTTCTTAAATTCGAAGCTAACAAAGGCAAGCGCATTCTTCCGTTCTGCCTTGTTTATTCCATCTCTCACCTCTGTTGTTGTTGCTGGAACCATCTTCAGGCTAGTATTCGGAAGCTTGGATGATTCCGTTATGAATGCATTCCGCCATCTCTTAGGAATGCCGACGATTAACTGGTTGGCGAATTCGGCCACAGGGATGTTGGTTATGGTTATATTGGCGACATGGCGCTTTACGGGTGTTAATATCATCTACTTCCTATCTGCGCTGCAAAGTATTCCACATGAACTATACGAATCAGCTGAGATTGATGGTGCGAATGCTTGGCAACGGTTCTGGCGTATTACCCTGCCTTTGTTGAAGCCGGTTGCGATTTATGTGATCACCATTTCCATTTACGGCGGTTATTCGATGTTTACAGAAAGCTACATTCTTTGGAATGGCAACCGTTCACCGAATGATATTGGTCTAACAATGATAGGTCTTCTTTATCGCGAAGGGATCGAGAGAAATAATTTAGGCTTTGGTTCAGCAATTGGGATTACTCTGCTTGCGATCACGATGGTGATCAATGTGATTCAGCTGAGATTTTTCGGCTTATTCAGGAAGGAGGATTAAGCATGCTTACCCAACAACGGAAAAGGCTTTTTCCTTCCTTCCTGCTTTTGATGCTTTTTCTAGTCTTAGCAGGCCTCGCGCTCTTCCCGTTCTATAGTCTTGCTTTGGCTTCGCTCAAGCCCTCGAAGGAGATGCTTCGATACGGACTGAATGTGAAGCTGCAACCAGAACTGCTGTCCATGCATAACTATACGTTCCTATTTTCAGCATCAGCGAAGAAATATTTGCTCTGGTATAAGAACAGCGTTCTGATCTCCCTCGTTTATACGGTTCTCTGTCTCTTGCTGTCCTCGATGGTTGGCTATGGACTTGCGATGTACCGTTTCGCAGGGAGAAATATTATCTTTGTCTTCGTACTGTTGGTCATGATGGTGCCGGTAGAGATTATTATGCTTCCGTTGTATAAGCAGATGATTTCGTTTCATTTGATTGATACCTATAGCGGCGTGATTCTCCCATTCGTTGTCGCACCGCTGCCGATTTTCTTCTTTCGGCAATATGCCGAAGGACTGCCCAAGGATTTTCTGGATGCAGGGCGCATCGACGGCTGTTCGGAGTATGGTATCTTTTTCAAAATCATGGTGCCATTAATGACGCCTGCTTTCGGAGCCATGGCGATCTTGCAAGCGTTGGCGAGCTGGAATAGCTTTGTATGGCCGTTAATTGTGCTCAAAACAGGAGAGAAGCTGACACTGCCAATCGGACTAGCGAGTCTGATAACGCCTTATGGAAATAACTACGACATTCTCATTGCTGGCTCTGTGTTGGCGATCGTACCCATTCTAATTGTATTTATTTTCTTCCAACGCTTCTTTGTATCAGGTCTCACGGTTGGCGGAGTGAAAGGGTAGCGGCAAGGGAAACGTGTAGTAATTACAGGAATGAAGGAGTATGACATTAACATCTGGGGCACTTTGACGGATGAAACTAAAGGAGAGTAACCATGGAGAATTTGGAGACTAGCTATATCAAACCACTCTTGGAGCAGCGTGCTGATCCGTGGGTATATAAACATACAGACGGATATTATTATTTCACGGCTTCCGTGCCAGAATACGATCGTATTGAGCTTAGACGCTCACTTACGATTGAGGGCTTGAAGGAAGCAAAGGCAGCAATCGTGTGGCGTAAGCCAACGGAAGGTCCCTTAAGCGCGAATATTTGGGCACCTGAGATCCATTTCGTCGCAGGCAGCTGGTACATCTATTTCGCAGCAGCTAGAACGACCGAAACCAACGAAGGTCTATTCGATCATCGGATGTATGTGCTAACGACAGATGCGGCTAACCCACTCGAAGGTAGCTGGCAGGTGGAAGGACAGCTGCGAACGGCGTGGGAAAGCTTTGCCTTAGATGCGACGTCATTCGAGCATAACGGTACGCGTTATCTCGTTTGGGCACAGAAGGACCCCACAATCGTAGGCAACTCGAATCTATATATTTCAGCCATGAGCAACCCGTGGACACTGAGCGGTAAGCAAGTCATGATTGCGACGCCAGAGTTTGCTTGGGAAATCATCGGGTTTAAGGTGAATGAAGGAGCGGCTGTTTTGATTAGAAACGGTCGAATCTTTATCAGCTTCTCGGCAAGCGCTACAGACTTCAATTACTGCATGGGGTTATTGACGGCTCAAGAGGATGCGGACTTATTGGATCCGGGGTCATGGGTGAAAACAACAAGCCCTGTGCTTACAACGAACGAAAGCATCGGTCTTTTTGGACCTGGTCATAATAGCTTCACGGTCTCGGAGGACGGGACCCAAGACATGCTCGTTTTCCATGCTAGAAATTATAAAGAAATTGTTGGCGATCCGCTGTATGATCCGAACAGGCACACGTTTGTACGTGTACTGAAATATAACGCTGATGGCAGCCCAGATTTTGCGGGATCCATTGCGAATTGACCGATGGTTATGGTACTATTTTAGCAGAGTGTAATTTGAAGGAGGTGAAGGTAGGATGAATCGAGAGTTCGTAAACAACCGTGTGAGCCAGTTACCCATTGCGATGGCTGGCATCGTTCATGCAGAAGTCAAAGACGCGAGAGGTCTGTCCACTTATGCGCATACGGTTGTACAACTCACGAAAAGACGCCTACCTTAACCCTCTACGGATACCATCCGAAAGGTCGTGGGAATTTTTTCCTGCGGCCTTTTTGTGTTAGCCAAGATCAAGGCGGGGGCGGTCTTCATACCAAGGAGGATCCTTCATTATGTTAATTATTAACGGTCAAAATATAAAAAAATACCACGGTGCCCAGCTGGTGCTGGAGGATGTTACGTTTGAAATTCATCAAGGGGAACGTGTTGGGCTTGTGGGTCGCAATGGCAGTGGGAAATCAACGCTGCTGCGCCTTATTGCCAAGATGGAGAAGCCCGATGAAGGGCAATTAACGGTGCGAAAGGATACAGGGATCGGGTATTTGGCCCAAATCCCAAGTGCTTGGGAAAGCTTCACTGTGTATGATGTACTGGCTGCGAGCTTTCAAGAGCTGCTTGCGTGCCGCGCAACAATGCGTCAGCTCGAAGGGGAAATGTCGAGCCCGGCGGTGATGAACGACGAGAAGCAGATGGATCAGTTGTTGAAGCGATATGCTGGACTCCAAGAGCGATTCGAACGAGAAGGCGGCTACGAGCTAGATGCGCGCATCGATCAGGTAGCGAACGGGCTTCGTATTGCGAAGGGGTTTTATGAACGGAGCTTTGCCTCCTTATCGGGGGGAGAGAAGACGAAGATCACCTTAGCTTCCCAGCTCATCGGTAAACCAGACTTATTGCTGCTGGATGAGCCGACGAATCATCTGGATTTGGCAGGTGTGGAGTGGCTGGAGGAGTACCTCAAGCATTATGAGGGAGCTTGTATCATCGTCTCTCATGATCGTTATTTTCTGGACCTCGTTGTCACGAAAATTGTGGAATTGGAAGATGGTGAAGCGACAACGTACCATTGCTCCTACTCGGGTTATGTGAAGGAGAAGGAGGTGCGATTGCTTCAGCAGTTCGCAGAGTACCAAGAGCAGCAGAAGGTGATCAAAAAGATGAAAGAGACGATCAAGCAGCTGATCGAATGGGGGCGTATAGGCGGGAATGAGAAGTTTTTCCGCAGGGCATTTTCCATGCAGAAAGCGCTGGATCGGATGGAAAAGCTCAAGCGTCCCGTGCTGGATCCGAAGGCGGCTGATTTTGATTTGAAGCCGGAGGATCGCTCCGGTCGCAGGGTGTTGCGCTTCGAGAATGTCACGAAGCGTTATGGCGAGAAGACGCTGCTGGGACGGGCGAGCGGTTTGCTCGAATACGGCGAGAAGGTAATGCTCGTCGGACATAACGGCTCAGGGAAAACGACGCTGCTGAAGATGCTGCTAGGAGAAGTACAGCCGGATAGCGGGGAACTCGAGTTGGGGGCTCGCGTCGATATCGGCTATCTAGCCCAGCAAGCGTATCCCGCAGATGATAAGAAGTCGGTATTGGTGTATTTTTGCGAGGAAGCCAAGCTAGAAGAAGGGGAGGCGCGGGGGCGACTCGCGGCTTACCTATTTTATGGCGCAGATGTGTTCAAATCGGTAAGCTCCTTGTCTGGCGGCGAGTGGACGCGATTGCGATTAGCCCTTCTTGTACTGCGCAAGCCGAACCTGCTCATTCTGGATGAGCCGACGAATCATATGGACATCGCGTCGCGCGAAGCGCTGGAGGATGCACTGGAGGAATTCCCAGGCACGGTGCTGGCGGTGACGCATGATCGGTATTTTATGAATCGGCTCGCACGTAAAATATGGGAGTTGGATCAAGGGAAGATCACCGTGTTTTTAGGTGATTTTGATGCGTATAAAGAGAAGAGCGGAGAGCTTCGTGCTAAGGAAGAGCTTAGGGGTGTGGAGCGCCGAGTCGCTGATAAAGAGAAAGTGAAAGAGAAAGAGAAAGTGAAACAACCTGAGGAATCGGGAGTTAAAAGGGGCAAACTATCGACTTCGCCGGGGAAGGCTGCTTTGGAGAAGCGGATTGCGAGCGTAGAAGAGGAGTTGGCG
This sequence comes from Paenibacillus sp. J22P169, assembly GCF_059691995.1. Taxonomy (NCBI): domain Bacteria; kingdom Bacillati; phylum Bacillota; class Bacilli; order Caryophanales; family Paenibacillaceae; genus Paenibacillus; species Paenibacillus sp. J22P169. The sequence goes on from NZ_JCAUAO010000004.1 coordinate 188,795, forward strand.
AACTTGGATCTTCAGCTGCAGCAGGAAAGTGCGGGACTGACACCGGGGGAGCTCGCGGAGCTTTGGGAGAAGCGGGAAGTCGTGCAGGGCCAGTTGGATGCGCTGTATGAGCAGTGGATGTTGTTGGAGGAGTAGCGTGTGCGATCAGCCGCTGTAACGATGAAAGACACGCTTACAGAGGCGAAATGGGCCAGTCTAACCTTGTTAATCGTTTCGCCATCGTTCCGCCATTGTTCCGACATGGAGTCCGTACCCCGAGTATGATAAGCTAGAAGTACTTATAGAAGGAGGCGATTGCTGTGATCCAAGTTTTCCCGGCCAACACGCGTAATTCAACCGATATGGGGTGGCTCAAGAGCCACAAAAGCTTCTCATTCGGTGATTATTTTGATGAAGAGAATGTTAGCTTTGGTGTGATGCGTGTATGTAATGACGATGATATCGCAGCAGGACGGGGCTTTGGCCCACATCCCCATAGCGATATGGAGATTGTCAGTATCGTGCTCAGCGGAGCGATTAAGCATGAAGACAGCCTTGGACATGTAGCCATAACGGCTTCCAATGGTGTACAGCGGATGTCCGCAGGCAGCGGCGTTATTCATGCCGAGTACAATGCGTCGGAAACGGAGCCGATGAGTCTTTTTCAGCTATGGTTTATGCCAGCAAAACGTGGAATGGAGCCCTCTTTTGAAAATGTGACGTATGAGCCGGAAAAGATGGTGAACAACCTCTTACCAGTCGTAACACCTGAGGGCGGTCCTCACATCGCGAAAATCTATCAAGACATGAGCATTTACCTGAGCAAGCTGGATGCGGGTAAGGAGCTGCAATTCGAGCAAGGCGAGAATCGTCGTATTTTTCTTATGCTCGTGAGCGGAAAATGCTCCGCCAATGATGCGGTACTGGAAGCGAAGGATAGCGCGCGTATGCAAAATGAGTCCAAACTGACGATTCGCGCGCTGGAAGATACACATTTCATGCTTATTGATCTGCCTTAAGGCGATAACGGAGAGATAGAGGAGGTTGCAGCGATGAAGGAAACTTTTCTAGTGAAGCATGCGGTTGGCGGACGTGCATTTATTGATACAGGTAAGCACCCCGTGCCCTATACTTGGGAGCAGCAAGGCGAACAATGGTTGTTCCGTGTTCAGATTGATCAGCCAGAGCGGATTGCGGAGCTTTTGAAATGGAAAGATGAATTGAACGTATTTGTTTTCCAAGAGTTTGAGAATGAGCCTACACGGAAATTATGGTTCTATGTCGGTGATGATGCTGTTCAGTTTACGGAGGACAAAGGCGAGCTAACGATCGTCGCAACTTCCCATATCAGCTATATTCCCGATCAATTTAGTGTGAAGTGATTGGAGCTATACCGATGAAAGTTCAGGACCAGCAACTAGAGAAAGCGATCCCCTTTATACAAGAATGCTATACCGAATTGGGCAAAAGTCAGGCTCAAATCAACACGCGTATTACAGAGATCGCGCAAGCGATTCAGTATAAAGGGGCATATGAGCATACAGTTGAAGAGCTGACGCATGGTGCGAAAATGGCTTGGCGCAACAGCAACCGCTGCATTGGGCGCTTGTTCTGGGAGTCGCTTCGCGTACACGATGCTCGTCATGTCGAAACCGAAGAAGCAGCGGCTGATGCGCTGTTCAAGCATATTGAGGAAGCAACGAATGGCGGCAAAATCCGCCCCGTGATCACGGTTTTCCCACCTTCGCGTAAAGGGGGGCCTATTGTTCAGATCAAGAATGAGCAGCTGATTCGTTACGCTGGCTATGAAACCGACCATGGCATCGTGGGCGATCCTGTTTCACTAGCCTTCACGAAGCAATGTCAGGCACTCGGCTGGCAAGGGGCAGGCACACATTTCGATGTGCTGCCGCTTTTGATTCAGGTAGGCGAGCGAGCGCCAAAGCTATTCGAGATTCCGAAAACGTTGGTTATGGAGGTGGCTATCACGCATCCAGAGCTGCCAACCTTCGAGGAACTGAACCTGCAATGGTACGCAGTGCCGATGGTTTCCAACATGTACCTCGAAATAGGCGGCGTGATCTATCCCGCGGCTCCTTTTAACGGTTGGTACATGGGAACCGAGATCGGCGCACGGAACTTTGCCGACGAGGCCAGGTACAACATGCTGCCGCGGGTAGCATCGATCATGGGGCTCGATACGCGGCGCGAGTCATCCTTATGGCGAGACAAAGCGCTGGTCGAGCTGAATGTGGCGGTGCTGCATTCCTTCGCGCAGCAGGGTGTCGCCATCGTCGATCACCACACGGCAGCGAAGCAATTCAAACGCTTCGAGGACAACGAAGAGAAGAGCGGACGTGACGTGACGGGTGATTGGACATGGCTGATTCCGCCGATGTCTCCGGCAACGACGCACATTTTCCATCAGCATTACTCGAATGAGATCAAGCTGCCTAATTTTTTCTACCACAGTAGAAAACGCTAGATACGGTTAGTACTTGAAGTCGACTCAACCTTCACATTTGGTGTGAAGGTGGGGTAGGCTTTTTTTGTTGTTTAGGGAAAAAGAGGGAATAATCGACTTACTCACCTCCGAAAGTCCTTGTCTGCACGAGTGAGTCGAAAAAATCGACTTACTCACCTCCAAAAGCCCTTGTCCTGCACGAATAAGTCGAAAAAATCGACTTACTCACCTCCGAAAACCCTTGTCCCGTACGAATAAGTCGAAAAAATCGACTTACTCACCTCCAAAATCCCTTGTCTGCACGAGTAAGTCGAAAAAATCGACTTACTCACCTCCGAAAGCCCTTGTCCCGTACGAATAAGTCGAAAAAATCGACTTACTCACCTCCGAAAGCCCTTGTCTACTCGAGTGAGTCGATTTGAGCTGGTTTATCCGTTTTTTCCGAATAGCACGTGTCGGATAACTCCCTCTGAAGCTAATAGTCCGAAATTGCTGAATTAATCTCATTGACTGCATCATTACATTAAGTAATCCTTGTATTAATTCGGAGAAATCGGACTAGCGCAGCTTCTGCTAAAGTAATCCTTGCAATCACCAATAGTTTAATAGCCAAACTAACTCGTATGTAGTATGATTTGGCATATTGAAAGCACTTACTATACGCGAAAAGGGGAACTACGCTTGTGGCAGAAGATGGCTAACTGGAATACATTGCGCAATCAGATGCTTGCTGGATTCATATCCGTGATGATCATCGTTTTGATCTGCGCAGGCGCTATTACGTACAACTCGGTGTCGACCCTCCTTAATACGAAGGCGGAGACACAGATGAAGCAGATCGCCAGCCAAGCCAACGGCAGGCTGGAAGCGCTTATTACACAAATCGATACGTTGACTTTACAGGCTGTAAATGATGTATATCTGCAGCAAGTGTTTCTTTCGTCCGCTCAAGGGAAAACGATGAGTTTCAGCGAACGTCAGTCGCTGTTGAAGATCGCCAATCATATCCAGGCCTATAGCGGCGTGAGCAATGTAGAGCTTTATACCACTGACTTTGCGCGGATGTTTCCGTTGGATGAACAGAAGCTGACGGATCTCGTCGAGCCGAATTGGATCGAGCAAGCGGATAAAGAAAAGGGAAGATTGGTATGGATTGGGAACGATCCGAAGAATCCAGAATCGGTACTCGCCATTCGTCGGATCAATTTAATTGACCGATGGTTCTCGAATGGCGGGTATTTGATGGTGCGGATCAATCGCAGCTATTTTGATTTTCAAAACAAGCTGGAGGGCATCGGGCATCGCGAGTTGATGCTGCTAGCCGATAGCTCCGCTAGGCCGATTGTTTCCGATGACGAAGCGCTTGCGGGCATTAGTGCGCTGATGCATACCGATGCGCAGCAGGTTACCCTGGAGCAGAATCGGTACATTCTGGTGAAGCAGCTCTCGGAACAGACGAACTGGACGTTGATGATTCTGTATCCGGTGAGTGATATTACCGATGGGATTTCCGTGCTGCGCTGGGCGATTATCGTGTCTGGAGCGATCGGATTGGTTCTGTTTATTATCCTATCGTTTCTGCTTTCCTCGATGATTACGAGGCCGATTCTTCGGCTGATGCGAGCCATGCGAAATACAAGGCAAGGGGTGCTGACACCCAATCTGACACAGTCCTACACCACGGAATTGAACGATTTGAACATGACCTACAATCAGATGGTAGACAATATCAATCGGCTCATTAAACTCGTGTATGAGAAAGAAATAATCCAAAGCCGCACAGAGCTACAAGCGCTTCAAGCGCAGATTGATCCACATTTTTTATATAACACGTTGGAAGCATTGTACTGGTCCTTACAAGAGAAGGACGAAGAAGAACTTGCCGATCTTGTGGTATCCATGTCTGATTTATTTCGGTATGTCATTGGTAATCCGAACAAGGATGTATGGGTTACTTTAGATGAGGAACTGGAGCATATTAAGCGTTATTTGAGCATAATGAGTGTGAGGTTCGGCTCACGTCTTGTTTGGGAAATTGACAGTGAAGAGGCGTACAGTCATGTTCATATTCCGAAGCTGCTGATCCAACCTTTGGTGGAGAATGCGATTTTGCATGGTTTGGAGGGTAAAATAGGAACAGGGTTAATCACGATTCGCTTGGAACCGTCACCAGTGGAAACGACAGGGCTCCGCATCACCGTAAGTGATGACGGTCCGGGGATGAATGAACAGACACTCCAAGCTGTGCTGGAGTCGATCGAACGCGGTGGTACTGGATTAGGCTCTGGATCTAACTCCAGCTCTAGCTCAGCCCCTAGCTCAAGTGCAGGTTCAGGCTCCGCCGCTCCTAACACCAAAGGAAAAGGCATGGCTATCTCCAACGTACAGCGGCGCCTTCAGCTTTATTATCCGTCTCTTCCGGATACGTATCGTGGTTTGACGATCACGAGTATGCCTGGGCACGGGACAAGCGTGAGCTTCGATATTCCGATTTATAAGGAGGAAAACGACGATGATACAATCGGGGAAAACTATACTCATCGTTGACGATGAGCCATTAACAAGAGAAGGCATACGCAAAACACTAGAAGCCTGGTCAATTGGGCGTTATTCCATACTCAGCTGCAGCAATGGGACGGAGGCACTCGAACTTTTACAATCGCGTCCCGTGCATCTGCTGATTACGGACATCCGCATGCCTGAAATTAACGGTTTGCAAGTCGTGGAAGGCTCGCGAGGGATCGGACATAAACCTGTAGCAATCATTATCTCGGGGCATCCAGATTTTCAATATGCACAAACAGCCATCGAGTTAGGCGTTGTTAACTATTTGCTCAAGCCCATCCAGAAGAGCAAGCTGATTGACGCCGTTGAGCAGGCGCTGCGCATTGAGGAAGAGCGAGGTCGCGTAGAAACGATGGAGAAAATGGTGGATACTCGCCTGATGCAGGCGAAGACCGCTGACAAAAACTATAGTCCGCCTGTTCAGCAGGCTGTGCTTTATGTGGAGGAGCATTTGGATGCACCACTGGGAATGAGCGAGGTGGCCAGCCATATCCATCTGAATCCGAGCTATTTTAGCGCTCTTTTCAAAGAGCAAACCGGTTTCACCTTCAGTGAATATGTCACGAGAAGTCGGATCCAGAAGGCGAAGGAGCTCCTGCTGCAAACCAGATTAACGATTGCGGATATCTCGGAGCAAGTAGGCTATCAGACGTCGAAATATTTTATCAAGCTGTTCAAAGAGTATGAAGGGACAAGCCCTAATCAGTATCGGAAACAGATTATGGATGCCGATGATCGGATAGATACCTCGAAATAGTGGAATATTACCCGATAGCTGTTACTCCCTGCAGCGGCAATGTAAGCGCTACAATAAAACACGTAGCACACAAATGATTAGGGGGAAACAAACATGGTAAGAAAAACGCTTACATGGTCGCTAACAACGATGCTTGGACTATCGATGGTACTGACGGGCTGTTCTAGCTCCACAGATAACGCGAGTCAAACGACAGCGCCTAAAGAATCCGCGAAAGCAACGGAAGCTGCAACTGCGCAACCCGCTAAAAAAGTAACAATTAAGATGATGCACCTTTGGCCGACAGGAAACTCGGCAACACAAAACAAAATTGTAAACGATATCATTAAAGAGTATCAAGCCGCGAATCCGAATGTGACGATCGAACAAGAAGTGCTCGAGAATGAACAATACAAGAATAAAATGAAGGTGCTTTCTACTTCAAATGCTCTTCCTGATGTGGGCTTCACGTGGGCAGCAGGCTACATGGATCCTTATGTAAAAGGCGACATGTTTGCTCCGCTTGATGACTTGCTGCAAGGTGATTTGAAAGATAAATTCGTGAAAGGCACAACAGATGCTTACGCATTCGGCGGTAAAACCTACGGTCTTCCGGTCGAATTGAACATCGTGCCGGTTTATTACAACAAAGCACTCTTTGCCAAGTATAACCTTGCGCCACCTAAGACGTATGATGAGTTCAAAAATATTGTCAAAACGCTTAGCTCGAACGGTGTAGCTCCAATCGCACTTGGCAACAAAGACCGTTGGACAGGTTCCCTCTGGTACATGTACCTTGCTGACCGAATCGGCGGACCAGAAACATTGAAAAAAGCGATCGACCGCTCAGGCTCCTTCAACGATCCAGGCTTGGTTCGCGCAGCTTCGGAAGTTTCTCAGCTTGTCGACATGAACGCGTTCAACAAAGGCTTTAACGGACTTGGCAACGACGAAGGAAAAGCAGAGTTCATGAACAGCAAAGCAGCGATGTACATGATGGGAACATGGGAATTACCGAACTACACAACGAACAAAGATGTTCCACAAGCGTTCAAGGATCAAATCGGCTTCTTTAAATTCCCAACCGTTGATGGCGGAAAAGGCAACATGGACAGCTGGGTTGGCGGACCAGGCGTAGGCTTGTTCGTAGCTAACAACTCCAAAGTAAAAGAAGAGTCCAAGAAATTCGTTAGCTTCTTCGTATCCAAGTGGGGCGAGCACGCAATTTCTGAAGCAGGCGTAATCCCAGCAACAAAAGTAGACACATCCAAAGTGAAGCTGCCGCAAATGTACATCGACCTATTGAATGAACTGAATAAAGCGAGCAACATTACACTGTTCGCAGATGTTCAAATGAAGCCTGCATCCGCAGAAGTTCACTTGAATATGATTCAAGCTTTGTTTGGTAAAGCCGTGACACCGGAAGCTTTTGCGAAAAATCATGAGGATGCTTTGGCGAAGGAAGCTAAGTAACCTAACGAATACGAACGATTTGGGAAAGGACATATCCCTCCAAGTGATATGTCCTTTGTCATTATCGGTGAAAGGGAAGTGCCTACTATGGATAAAGTCATGTCTAACAAATCCATGATTGCGATCTACGTGATTCCTTCGTTATTTCTGCTGCTAGCCTTGATCTATATGCCGATCGTAATGACGGGCTACTACGGGCTTATGAAATGGGATGGCGTAGGCAAAATGAGTTTCATCGGTTTGCATAATTACGCAGAATTGCTTAAGGACAAATTATTCTGGGGAAGCGCGAAGCACTCGTTTTTGCTGGCGATTTTCTCAACGATCTCCCTGCTCGGTTATCTACTAGTAGCATTGGTGCTATCCGCAAACATTCGCGGGGCTAATTTTTTTCGCAAAATCTATTTAATCCCTATGCTGCTTTCCTCTGTTGCAATCGCTCAACTATGGTTGAAAATATTCCACCCAACGAACGGGGTATTGAATCATATCCTGACGTCACTGGGGGTCACGCATACACCGGAATGGTTGTCCAATCCATCCATTGTTCTATACGCTATTTTTATGCCGATCTTATGGCAGTACGCCGGATTTTATATTTTGATTTATTATGCCGCTTTGAAAAATGTACCGACCTCGCTGATCGAAGCAGCACGTATTGATGGCGCTAGTCCATGGCGCGTTGCGATCTCCATTCGCGTTCCGTTAATCGCAGAGGTGATGAAAGTAACGGTCGTTCTAGCAGTCGTCGGATCGCTCAAATATTTTGATCTGATTTATGTCATGACAGGGGGCGGACCTAACGGATCCAGTGAAGTAATGGCTTCCTACATGTACCGCAAAGCGTTCAAAGGCTATGATTTCGGTTATGCCAGCGCAATTGGCTTTTTCCTGCTCTTGATTTGCCTCGTGGCTACTTGGTTAATCCGTAAAGCGACGGCGTCTAAAGATGATATCCAATACTCGTAACGAAAGGAGATTCCGATTCCGATGCAACTCGAAACCACCCGTCGTCAGGCTCAGACGCTAACCACTCGAAGCAAGCTACCTGAACAAATCGGATATGGCGTGCTGTACGTCGTGTTGACGATTGTCGCCGTGATTCAGATTTTTCCTCTCTTGTGGCTCATGCTATTCTCTTTAAAAAATAATGAGGAAATCTTCAATCTGGCTCCGATGGCATTTCCAGAAAGACTCCGTTGGGAGAATTACGAGAAGGTCTGGACGCAGGGCCATATTAATAGTTACTTTTTTAACAGCGTCTGGATGACGTTAGTATCGGTTGGAGTCACAGTCTTATTAGCAAGCTTGGTGACATTCGCATTGACTCGGATGAAATGGAAGCTGCAATCCTTTGTGCTTGGTCTGTTTATGGTTGGCATGATGATTCCCGTGCACTCGACGCTCATTCCTTTGTTCAGTCTTTTTACCAAAATGAATCTAACCAATCATCCGTTGTCGATCATTTTGTCCTACATTGCCTTTAATCTGCCGATTACCATCATGATTATGCTTGGCTTTTATTACACGCTGCCGCGTGAAGTAGAAGAAGCTGCCGTTATGGACGGGTGCTCCGTGAATCGTATCTTCTTCAGCATCATACTGCCGATGACGGCATCGGTGTTATCTACGGCTGTTATCATCAACATGATCTATAATTGGAACGAGTTTATTTTCGTGAATACTTTCATCTCTTCGGAAAAGTATAAAACATTAACCGTAGGCGTACAGAATTTCGTCGGCCAATATACAACCGATTGGGGAGCGATTGGTGCTACCCTGATGATCAGTATTTTGCCAATCATGATCGCGTTCATTCTGCTCAGCAACCGTATCGTAGAAGGCATTGCGGCAGGTTCGGTTAAAGGATAATTGTCATATTGCGTACAGAGGGCCCCCGTGAAATCGGGGGTTTTTGTTTATATCAAATGGAAAGAATATGTATCAATTATTTTGAAAAAACCAATAATAAGGTCACACCATACAACATAGAGGTAGGAGGCGTACGCCATGGATATTGATGCTTTTTTGGCAGAAGTCCTGAGCTCGAATGAGGATTGGCATGTGACAACGAAGGATGCCGTATCGGTCATTGATCCGATTGTTGAGAGGGAAATCCCATTTTTTGATCAACATGATGATTACCTTGAATCAGGATTTTGAGAAGACAGAGGAAGAAACACGTAAACAACCTTGAGCAAAGCATTTGATCTTAGATCAAATGCTTTTTTTATTTACAAAGTTATGCCTGAGAGCAACAGGGTGGGGGAGTAATGTATACAAAAACCCATCATTCTATTACAATGGAGCAATGTTATTAACCGACGGACAAATTTTATGCGGCATAGAATTGTGTTACTTGAAAGTGAAATGAGGGTTTTACCATGAAAAAAGGGCTAGGGTATGCCATTATTGCTTATATTGCTTGGGGCTTACTGCCTGTGTATTGGAAGCTTTTCGGGTCGTTGATGGCGGGAGAAATTTTGTCGCATCGCGTGATTTGGTCATTCGTATTTATGGCTATTCTGATAATGCTTGGAAAAGGTAAATGGCAGCAATTTCGCAGTCTCATCACCAATCGCAAGACCTTATTACTGATGGGGGCGAGCAGTCTCCTGATAAGTACGAATTGGCTGATCTTTATTTGGGCCGTTAATAATGGGCATGTGATCGAGACGAGTCTCGGGTATTACATCACACCACTCTTCAATATTATGCTGGCTGTGCTGTTCCTTCGTGAAAAGCCGACGGGCAGACAATGGCTGGCTGTGGCTTTGGCAGGAATCGGTGTCCTCATTGCCACCATTGATTACGGCAGATTTCCGTGGGTATCGCTCACATTAGCAGGTACCTTTGGCTTATATAGCCTGGTGAAAAAAAGAGTCACCTATGATGCCTCAATTGGTCTCGCGGGAGAAACAGCCTTTGTTTTCCCGATCGCCCTTGCTTACATCATCTACTTATTTGCTACGCATCAGGATGCTGCTTGGACACTGCCGCCGGTTACCCTGATCATGCTGTTCCTAGCAGGTGGAGCCACCGCGCTGCCCTTGCTATGGTTTGCCAAAGCTGCGGCTCAATTACCGCTATCTATGCTAGGCTTCATTCAGTATATCGGCCCGTCGATTACGCTTCTGCTCAGTGTATTTGTGTTTAAAGAGAATTTTTCACCAGTGCTGTTGATTAGCTTTGCCTTTATTTGGAGTGCACTTATTGTTTATGCATTTGCATCGATCCGAGTAGCGAGAGTAGCTATCGCTGATTAGACAGAGAAATCTCCGAAGCCATCGAACCGCTTGAGACTATATGTCTTAGGCGGTTTTTTATTGTTGTAATCTTCCTTGCACGGGGAGAGCTTGAAGGGAATTACTCCTTTCGAACTACTCTGGATTCTAGTATAATTAATGTAATATGGAAATTACAGAGCGGGAAGCCAGGAGGGCACTGAATTGTCAGTTAAACGATTTTCAAATAGCTCTAAGGCGTACACGTACATCGAGTCATCCTTTCCTTCGAACGAAACCATTGTGCTGTTTCATGGGAATGGTTGTCACTCTTCTATGTGGGAATCGATAGAGCCCTATTTCAACCCTACCTATCATTTGTTATATATCAACCTTCATGAGAGGAATGAATGGAAGGCGCTCTGGGAAGCGGAATTTACCTGGGATTCAATCTGTGCGGAAATTCAGGCCATTGTAGAACTATTAGATATTCAAAAGTTTCATATCATAGGTCACAGCTTCGGGGCTTCGCTTGCCATTGCGTATGCGAGTAGATATCCCAATCATGTACAAACATTAACATTAATGTCAGTGGTTGTATTTTACCCGCCAAAAGAGGGCAAAGCAATCCTGGATCATTATTTCGCTTCGATCAACAAGTATGAATTAAGTGAGATCGTGAATCGTGAAATTATCCCTCATCTCACGCTGTTTCCTGATGATCATGAGCAAATCCAACGTATCCAACACATGTTTCGTGAAGCCGATAAGCAGCTCTATTTGGGCTTATCTCAACTTCAAATGCTAAAGCAACCCTTGGAAGAGGCCAAACAACTCGCATGTCCTACGCTACTTTTAGCCGGAGAAAAAGATAATCTCTACTTGCCCTCGCTTCAAGCGATAACGGCTAGTTATTTCAAAAATGGGACCTTCTTAGTGATGCCGAATGCAGCGAATGCTCTATTCCTGGATCAGCCGGCCTTAACTGCTGTATGGGTCAGCGATTTTATTCGGAAAGCTGTTGGGACCCCAGTGGCGCCAAGTCGAAAGCCCAGTATTTCCAGTCACTTGTCGTTATCCCTGCACGTTGCTGCATCTGCTGTGCCACCAGTGAAGCTGGATGAACAACCAGTCATCAACCTATCCTTGTTTCATTCGTTTCGAGTCAGTCTGAATGGACATGAAATCAAGGAGGGCTGGAATAAGCGGTATGCGAAAAACATCCTAGCCTATCTGGCGTTTTATCCGAATTGTACACGTGAAGAATTATGTGACGCCTTGTTTCCACAAGTATCGCTCCAAACCGCGCTTCGAAATTTAAGAGTCTATTTGAATTATTTGAAAAAACTGCTGACGTTAAACGATCACACCTCGATTCTGCAGACGGACAGGACGAATATCCGACTAGACGCCTTGGTGATCTGTGATGTTCAAACCTACAAGCAACAAATTCAGCGGATCGATCAGATCGAGAATATAGAAGACAAAGCTGTCGCAATAAAAAATATCCTGGATGCGATCTACGATCACTCCTTTATGAATGGCATTTACGATCAATGGTTTATTGATCATAAGTTTCGGTTGGAGGAGCAATTCGCCAATCTATCTCTGTGGTTGGTGAACCGTGCAGAATCGCTAAATTCGAAATACAGTGTAGATCAGTACCGTAAACTAGCGGACCGCTTGTTAGTGCCGTCTACTTGAGTAGAGGGAGTCGGAGTTGATGGAGTAGTAGGATGAGTAGGAGTAGGGGCAGAAGCAGAGTAGAAGTAGGAGTAGTAGTAGGAGCAGAGTAGAGTAGAGTAGAGTAGAAGTAGGATGAGTAAGAGTAGAAGCAGAAGCGGCAGTAGGTTGCTGAATGTGTGCCTCTTGGCAGGCCTCGGGACGATTAGTTGGAAAACCTACAGCTAATTCGGAGGGATTTGCTGTGAATTGGAGTTTAACTGGAAAGTCTCCAGTTATTTCTCCTGATTGACCCTCATCTGGCGAAAATGCACCAAATTAACTGTAGTAAATCCAGCTATTTCTCCAAAGCCAGCCATTTCGAGTGAAATAGCTGTATAAAATCCAGTTATTTGCGCAAAGTCGGCCGTAAATATTGAGATGCTTTTCCAAAGACGGCCGTCACTGCCGAGTTACTCCTCCCGAGACTTACACCCACGCAAAGAAACCCGTTCGAGTAGAATCTGGGAGGGCCTCGGCACGATTAGATGGAAAAACTACAGCTAATTCGGAGGAATTTGCTGTGAATTGGAGTTTAACTGGAAAATCTCCAGTTATTTCTTCTGATTGACCCCCATCTGGCGAAAATGCATCAAATTAACTGTAGTAAATCCAGCTATTTCTCCAAAGTCAGCTTTTCCGAGTGAAATAGCTGCATAAAATCCAGTTATTTGCGCTAAGCCGGCCGTCACTGTTGAGCTGCTCCCAAAGCCGGCCGTAAATATTGAGATGCTCTTCCCAAGACGGCCGTCACTGTTGAGTTGCTCCTCCCGATCCTGCATTCATTGTTGAAAATACTTCCTCCCGAGACGCACACCACGCAAAGAAACCCGTTCGAGTAGAAGCGCTCGAACGGGTTTTGCTATTCGCTTATGTGCTGCTCGACTGCAGACTCCTGGCGTTCCGCGGCATTCACAGGCTACGCCCTGCACAAGCTCCGATACCCTTGTTCGATCTGACACGACAGTTCGTTCCAGAGGGCAATTATTCACTCGGCAGATGACGGTTTACAGCATCCCGCTCTTCGCTGAATTCACCTCGTTGTTTCCAACATTTCCAAGCCGCCAAATCTCGCTGCTAGTAAAGCACAACGCGAAGAATGGCCGCGATGAACAATGTAAATAAATTTCAATTCCATTCATGTTCAATGAAATTAAATTCCATTAATGCCATTAAATTTTACAGATAATTTACAGATGTATCTTGTGTTTTTGCCTAATAATACGTATGATGAAGGTGATTTCAGCACGGATAATTTATGGTGAGTAGGGAACCTATATGTCAATAAACGATAATATTTTAATCAAAATTCGCGATATGAAAGACAGCCTGACGCCTGTAGAGAAGCTAGTAGCCGAGTATATACTAGACAATGTGGACGAGATTCCACATCTCTCGATTAAGAGTCTCGCGCTAGCAACGAAAACGAGTGATGCATCTGTTCTACGCTTTTGCAAAACGATGGGATATAAGGGTTATCGTAACTTTATCGTGAGCATTTCTGCTTCGCTAGGGTCGATGGATGAGGAGCAGAAGGACCAGTACACGGATATTCAACCTGGCGATGACCTCTCAACGATTATCTCCAACATTTCGCACAATAATAGCAAATCCATTGATGATACACTCAGTGTCATCGATAGAAATGAAATTGCCCGCGCGGTCAAAGTGTTAGTAGAATGCAATCGGATCGTTTTCTTCGGGATTGGTGCTTCGGGGTTGGTAGGCATGGACGCAGAGCAGAAATTCTCACGCATTAATAAGATGTGTCATACGTATACGGACGGCCATAGTCAACTTACAGCAGCTACGCTGCTCGGGAAAAGCGATGTGGCTATCTTCATTTCGAATTCGGGCAGTACGATTGAGATTCTCGATACGCTCGAAATTGCAAAGAAGAACGGTGCCTGCATCATCGCGATTACGAAATACAATAAAAGTGCATTGGCGGATAAGGCGAATATCGTACTCAGCATTTCGACACCAGAAATCACGATTCGAAGCGGAGCTATGGGCTCACGGATCGCGATGTTGACGGTGATCGATATTCTTTTTGCAGGAGTAGCGAGCAGTGAATATAAGCATGTGAAAAAGTATTTGGCCAAAACACACGACATTATTGCCAGCAGTAAGCATAGAAAATAAGCGAATAGAACACATTAACGATGTCCTGACAGACGTCGTTTTTTTTGTCGAAATATTAGAAATAAAAAATCAACATTTTATTTTACCATAAAATAAAATTTCAAAAAGTATTGACCATCATGAAGTTTTTCGTTAGTATTAGACCAGTAAAGAGTAAAGCAGGCAGGAGGACAGCAGCTATGGATGAGTATCTATCGGGTTTAACTACGGAAGAAATTAATGATAAGACACAGACAATTGACGAATGTTCAACAGAGCAAATGCTTCGGATGATGAATGAACAGGATGCGTTGGTTCCAGCAGCAGTTGGAGCCGAAATACCGCAGATCATGAAAGCGGTTGATATTTTGCATCAAGTTCTCAAAAACGGTGGCAGGATGCTCTACGTAGGAGCTGGTTCTTCTGGCAGACTTGGTGTGCTTGATGCCTCTGAATGTCCTCCAACCTTTGGCATTGATCCAATGTTGGTGCAAGGCCATATCGCCGGTGGCGATGGCGCATTGCGTACGGCAGTGGAAGGTTTTGAAGACAACGCTGAGGAGGGGGTCGCCCTCATTGAGCGATGCGGAGTGACAGATAAGGATGCGGTAATTGGGATCACGGCCAGCGGAAGTGCACAATTCGTTATAGCTTGCTTAAAGAAAGCGAAAGAAATTGGTGCTGCAACGATTGGTGTCGTGAATAACAAGAATTCCAAATTGGTAGCTGTTACAGATGTATGCATCGCGCCAGTGGTTGGGCCGGAAGTGATTATGGGATCTACTCGCCTGAAGGCGGGTACAGCACAGAAGCTGGTTCTTAACATGCTAACAACCGGGACTATGGTTAAGCTTGGAAAGACGTATAATAATCTCATGGTTGACATGAAGGCTAGTAATATCAAATTGTACGATCGCTCTGTTCGCATCATACGGATAGCGACTGGGGTGGATGAATCCACAGCGATTGCCCACCTCGAGAAAGCATCTATGAACTGCAAGCTTGCCATTATGATGATTAAAACAGGCATGGAAGTAAAGGAAGCGGAAGAAGCACTAGAACAGTGTGAGGGTAGTTTGAAGAGAGCCATACGTACCTTTGTAAAAGTTGTTTGATCACTTTAAAACAAATAAGGAGAGACTTGAGCTACAATCAAGGATCCCTATCCTAGGAGGTTTGTTTTTCATGAAAAGAAAAATGCCCGTATTAGCTTCTGTCGTAGCTTTAACAATGGCTCTAACAGCTTGTGGTGGCTCTTCTGGTACAAAAGAAACGACTACACCAGCAGGCTCAACAGCTCCTGCAGCTACTGCTAGCACTGCAAAAGACACCATTACTGCATTGCTTCCACCGGTTTCACCAAACTACCAAAAAACGTTTGAACAATTGTCGAAGGATTTTGCAGCTTTATATCCAAATCTAACGTTGAAAATCGAACCAGCTAGCTGGGAAGATATGAAGCAGAAGCTGGATACACAAGTGAATGCAGGCAGCCCTCCGGATATCGCTTTCGGTGGTTCAGGAACGATTCCGAAATATTTGGAGCAAGGCTTGCTGATGGATGTTTCAGATACAGCTACACCAGAGATGGTAGGCGATTACGATAAAACGGCATTGGATTACATGAAGAGCGGAAAAGGTCTATACGGCTTCCCAGCTTACATGGAAGTTCATGCTTTAGGCGGTAACAAAGAGTTCTTGGAGAAAGCAGGCATTGATTGGAAAAAAGTACAGACAAGTGGCTGGACTTACGATCAATTCCGTGAATCAATCAAAAAAGGCGTAGTGACTGAAAACGGTAAAACGCGTTATGGCTTTACTTTCGCAGTAAAAGGCGTAGCCGCGGTTGATTACTTGGGTATTATGGCTAAAAACGCTGGTATGCCTTATGCATTCACATCAGATATGAAATACGCGTACACAAGCAAAAATTATCTAGGTTTGCTAAAAGATCTTCGTCAACTAATCGACGACGGATCCATGCCGAAAGAGCTTAGCTCCGTAGATGCAGGTAAACGTTGGAACATGTTCTTGACAGCTCAAACGATGATTACAGGTAAAGGTCTTGCTGTATTTGAAAACTCTGCAAAGGCGAACAATGCTAAGCTTAAAGCAAATGACGCTAGCGCAGTAAAAGACAGCGTGCCAGTTGATTATATCGTATTGCCTGCACCAACGTTCCAAGGTGCTAAAGCTTCTGCTAACACAGTCGTTGACGGATACATGACGTTCCGCGGCAAAAAAGAACCAACTGCTGAGCACAAAGCAAACGTTGTAAAAGCGGCTTACTTCTTGGCTAGCGGTACTGTTGCAGCAGCTACGAATAACGATCTGTTCGCTGCGCATATTACGAAAAGCGCTAAAAAAGCTGCAGAGAGCATGAAGATTGACAGAAACCCTGACAATGTTGCAGCTGTAGATAACATGCTTAAAAATGCAACACCAAACCGTACAGATATCCCGACAGATTTGGCTGCAAAAGCAATTAAGTTGGAAACGGAAGTAATCGTTCCTAAATTCCAAGGTCTACTTGCAGGTGAAATTACACCTCAAGCTATGTACGATGCTGTGAAAGCTGCAGCGATCAAGGAGTTCGGCGAGAACGGAATTGCAAAAGACTAAGTTGTATATTTGACCATCGGATAGGCGTGCAGCGGATGCTGCGCGGCTATCCGAACTACTTTTAAGAGAAAGTTCTGAAACGGGGTTGAGAATTATGGACAATATCGCAAAACCGATAAAAAGAAAGAAGTTTCAAGGGGATGCAATGTGGGGTTATGCGTTTATTGCCGTCTCTCTAATCGTGTTTGTGTTATTTCATGCGTACCCGGTCGTAAGTGCCTTTATCATTAGTATGCAGAAATACAAACCGCTCGGTTCCACATTTATTGGATTCGATAATTACACGAATTCATTAAAGGATGCTTTGTTTTGGAAAGCGATGTGGAATACGGTTGTCTACACGGTGTTGACGGTACCCGTTAACTTGATACTATCTTTCGCACTTGCCATTTTGATTTTGCCGCTTAGGAAGAAAACGCAATCCTTCTTCAAGGGCATTTATTATTTGCCTATGGTGGCTTCAGGTGTCGCTTTAGCAGTCGTGTGGCTCTGGATTTTCGATCCGATGCAAGGCGGTATTATGAATCATATCATCGCTCTTTTTGGTTTCGAGAATCAGAACTGGCTAGGCCAGAGCGCGACGGCAATGTTCTCACTGGTACTTATGTCCTGGCTATCAAGTCATGGCACAAGCATTATTATTTACTTAGCTGGTTTGCTAGGTATTGACGAAACGTATTACGAAGCAGCTGAGCTCGATGGAGCAGGTTTCTTTCTTAAGCTGTGGCACATCGTCATTCCTTGCTTGCGTCCAGCTACACTTTTCTTACTGGTTACTGGCGTCATCGGCTCATTCCAAGTATTCCAGAATGCGTTCCTGATGACTGGCGGAGGACCGAACCATGCGACTACGATGGTTGGATTACTTATTTTTGATAATGCGTTCACGCTATTCGATTTCGGTAAAGCGGCAGCACAATCACTGCTACTAGCTCTCGTTATTGGCGTAATTGCATTCATTCAGTTTAAATACGCGGGTAAAGACGTCGAGTATTAAGAGAGGGAGGATAATAAATGGCATTGTATAGCAATCACGCAGGCAATCCCAAAGTAAAAAAGATTAGAAATGGGATCATTTTTATCGCCCTTCTACTTTTTGCTTTGGCGACGATATTTCCGATTTACTTCATGTTCATTTCATCGCTCAGTGATCCGGTTGCGGTTGGAGAGATTGAGTACTCTTTATTTCCCAAAAAGTTTACGCTTGCTTCCTACAAATATTTCTTTGAGTTTAACGAGCATTCTGTTCGTTGGCTGCTGAACTCGCTTATTGTAGCCGTCACGGTCATGGTTTCGAACGTTATTTTTGCCAGCATGGCAGGCTACGCATTCTCCAAAATTCAGTTCAAAGGCAGAGGCTTTCTCTTTGCTTTGCTGCTAGGTTCCATGATGATTCCTCATCAAGTGACGCTTGTCCCTCTTTACATTTTGATGGTTAACGTGTTTGAACTGCAAAATACGTACAGCGCATTGATTTTGCCAGGCTTCGTTACCGTATTCAATATCTTCCTTGCCAAGCAATTTATGGGCAGTATACCGAACGAGATACTGGAGTGCGCCAAAATCGAAGGCTGCAATCAGTTCCAAATATATGGGAAAATCATTTTACCTTTGTCCAAAACAGTTCTGGCCGTTATGGCGATTCTGACGTTTATGGAGAGCTGGAATACGTTCTTCTGGCCGTTGCTTGTGACCAACTCCATGGATATGCAAACCATCCAGGTCGGCCTCAAGAGCTTCCGATTTGCGAATACAACCATGATCGCGCCAATGATGGCTGGGGCAACAATCTCGGCATTGCCAATGTTTATTCTATTCTTTAGCCTACAAAGGTACTTCTTGGAAGGCGTAACTGTAGGTGCGGTGAAGGGCTAAGGCTTTGGTCAAAAGGAGGCTGCTCCAATCATGCTGGTAACTTGGGACGATTCGTATCGACAGTCCGTCATCGCGTTATGGAATGATGCCGCGGTGAAGGATGGCTATAAGGAGCTTACAGAACAAAGCTTTGACCAGATCTTTGCGGGAAATCCTTATTTTGATAAGGAAAACACTTTTCTTCTACTAGCCAATGATAAGGTCATCGGTTTTGCCTGCGGATGTACGGGGGATGACCTACCTCTTGGTGACGTGGCTGGATACATCACGTGCATCGTGTTAGCGAGCGGCTTTGATACGGATGCCAATTATTTAATGCTATTAACTGCTTTAGAAAAGCGCTTTAAACAGCTGGGTAAAAAGCAAGCAGATATCCTCTTTTTCAATCCAATGCTATTGCCGTGGTACATCCCGGACACACCTCAGCATGAGCATAATAATGCCCCAGGTGTTCCTGTGGAAAGCAAGCTTTATGCGTTTTTACTGAATAGTGGTTATATTGAGCGTGCGAAGCAATGTGCCATGTATCTCCATTTGTCAGAATTTACGATACCTGATGAAATCAACGTGAAAGAAGCAAAGGCGAGCGCCCAAGGGTACACCATTGAGAGGTTTGACCCGGGTAAGCACGCAGGAGTGGAAGACATGCTTGAGGGCTTTGGGAATCCGTTATGGCAAAAGGAAATCGGTGCATCTACGGCAAATGGCGTGCCAGTTGTCATTGCAGCGTATCATGGCAACACCATTGGCTTCGCAGGCCCAGTTATTCGCCAAGCGAACGGACGGGGTTATTTTGCCGGCATCGGTGTGCTCCCTGATCACGAGGGTCATGGTTTGGGCAGTATTTTATTTTTCAAGCTATGCGAAGCGTTTCGGGAGATTGGGACCGATTACATGTCGCTTTATACGGGGATGTCGAACCCAGCCATCCGAATCTATGAACGTGCAGGATTTCAAACTGTGAAACTTTTTGCTGTCATGAGAAGGGAGTTTGCATAATGAGCGAACCAAAAATGACCATTCTAGCTATCGGAGGTCACGTCGGAGATGCAGAATTAACGGCAGGCGGCGTACTAGCCCACCATTCTCTGAAAGGTGACCGAATCGTTACTTTAGCGTTAACTGCTGGGGAACGTGGCGTTCCTGCAGGACAAGACATGAAGGAATATCGTGTGCAAAAAGTGAATGAGGCTAGAACCTTTGCTGAAATGCTTGGTGGGGAATCTATCGTCTTTGACATTCCGGACGGTGAACTGCAAGATAACGAAGAAATGCGCTACCGTGTGTGTGATGTTATTCGTGACGTACGTCCGAATGTGATTATTACGCATTTTAAAAATAGCATGCATAAAGATCATATGACGACTCACCGTATTGTGAATGATGCACGCTTTTTCGCGGGGCTATCCTCGTTTGAGAGGGAGAAGCCTTCTCACTTTGCTCCGAAATTGTATTATGCCGAAAACTGGGAGGATGCCGTCGACTATCGTCCTTACGTGTATGTCGATTTTCCTAAAGAGGCGTTTGATCTATGGGTGAAAGCTGTTTCGACACATTGGTTTGTGACTGGCAGCAAATCTTTTCAATACTTGGAATATTACAAGCATCTGATGCGTGTACGAGGCCTTGAAGCGAGAAAAGAATATGCGCAGACGTTCATGGTTCCAGAAGAAACGATGCGAATTCGCCAATCGGAATTATAAAACTGAATCATAAAAAAATACCAAATGACTGTAACGAGACTTGAGCTTGTTGCAGTCATTTTAAAATCAAGGCGAGTTCGGGGAGGTAGCGATGATCTTAAATGGTATCGATTGTATAGAACGTTATGCTCATTTATTCGAAGGTAAACGTGTAGGGCTGATTACAGCACCTACTGGATTAAACAAGGATTTTGTATCGACGATACAAATCTTCCATGAGAAGTTCAACCTGGTGGCCTTGTTTTCGCCAGAGCATGGGGTACGTGGGGATCTAGCAGCAGGTGCGTTGGTCGACACGTATGTAGATCCGTTGACGGGAATTCCCGTCTATAGCTTGTATCGGAAAGATTCCAAACGTCTGACACAGGAAATGCTGGATGAGGTCGACATCATCGTCTACGATATCCAAGACGTAGGAACCCGTTATTATACTTTCATATATACGATGCTTTATGCTTTGGAAGATTGTGCGCAAGCTGGCAAAGAATTTGTTGTTCTTGACCGGATCAACCCGCTTGATGGCATAACAGTTGAAGGCAATGTGCTCAAAAGCGGCTTCGAATCCTTTGTGGGCAACTACCCGCTCAGTGTTCGATATGGACTGACGCCTGGAGAGGTCGCTATGATGGCGAACGATGAAAGGAAATTGAACTGCAAGCTGCATGTCGTACGTTGTGAAGGTTGGGAACGAAGCATGCTGTTCTCGGATACAGGACGTCCATGGATTATGCCTTCCATCGGCATTCCTCGATTTGAGACAGTGGTGCTGTATCCGGGCACTTGTATTATTGAAGGAACGAATCTATCGGAAGGTAGAGGAACGACAGCCCCGTTTGAGATCGTAGGTGCTCCGTTCATTGATGCGCACCAGTTAGCGGATGAAATGAATGCGAAAAAGCTGCCTGGCGTCGTGTTCCGTCCTGTTTATTTTAAGCCGTCATTTTCCAAATTTCAGGGAGAGCAATGCGCAGGCGTGCAAATTCATGTGCTTGACAACCGCGCGGTTCGTCCCATTGATCTTGGGGTTACACTGATGTTTACGATTAAGAAAAATTATGAGCAATTTTCATTTTTGCCACCTTTTAAAGAGGGTTCAAGACCATTCATTGATTTGCTTGGCGGCGGCAGCCACTATCGCGAGACTGAGGTCAACGTTCCGGTTCTGCTGGAACAATTCCGTGAAGAAAGCAGTGAATTTGCTCGAAGAAAGCTGCAATATCATCTGTATTAGAGGCATTAGGAGGTGACGTTCGTATATGAAGAAATATGCAGTCGGGCTAGATGGCGGAGGTACGAAAACCGCAGTAACCATCGTCGATGAGAGCGGTAACGTTGTTCACACGTTTACGTCGGGGGCGATTAACTATAATGGCCAGGACGAGGCGAGTGTTGGGGCTAGTCTAGCGGAGATCTTTCGGACGATTGATAGCGTATGCGATGGACTCATTCATTGCGCGCAAGTGTGCATTGGTGCCGCTGGCATCAGCAATCCAACGGTCAAGACCCGTTTAGAATCTAGTGTTCGGGCATGCGGCTATAAGGGTGGGCTGATCATAACCGGCGATCAAGATACTGCGCTTTGCGGCGCACATAACAGGGAGCTCGGGATCATTTTGATTGCAGGTACAGGTTCGATTTGTTATGGCAAAAATGAAGCTGGTGACACCCACCGTGCTGGCGGTTATGGCTACCTTATTGATGATGAGGGCAGCGGCTATAGTATCGGAAGGGATCTGCTTTCTGCCGTCGTACGGGCTCATGATGGACGGTTGCCTGCGACGGTGATTACGAAGATGGTGTTTGAACAGTTAGGCATGACATCCATCCAACAAATCATCGGGTTTGTCTATGACAAACAGACGAATAAGAAGGATATCGCTGCACTAGCGCCCATTTTGTCCGCAGCTTGCGAGCTAGGGGATAAAGCGGCACTGGCTATAGCCGACAAAAGTGCCCATTCGTTAATAGAACTAGTTGTACCCGTAGCGGAAAGACTGTCGATGCAAGAAGGAATGTTGGCGATAGCTGGGAGTGCGCTTCTAAAGAATAGCTTCATACAGACAGCTTTTGTTCATTTGCTAAAAGAACGTTATCCGGCTATGACTTGTATAACACCGAAGAGAGATGCCGCTAGCGGTGCCGCGCTAATGGCGCTTAACCGTTTGTAGTGATTATGGGACGAGGGATGGTAGTTACTATGAGAGAAATACATGAGATGTCGCTGCAGGAGAAAATCGGACAGATGATTCTTTGCGGATTTGAAGGCACGGAACCGTCAGAATCGCTGGAAACGCTAATCGCGGAACAGCGCATCGGCGGTGTTATTTATTTTGCACGGAATGTACAGAATACCAAGCAGATTGCTGAGTTATCCGGCAGTTTGCAGGTTATTGCGGAGCGTAACGGAACGTTGCCACTCTGGATTTCCATCGATCAAGAGGGTGGCATGGTAGCCCGCATTACCGAGGGAGTTGCGCTTATGCCGGGGTCTATGGCTCTGGCTGCCGGAAATGCAGGTCCAGAGGGAGCTTATGAAGCGTCCCTTATTTCGGGTAAAGAGCTGCGCTCGTTAGGTATCAATCTGAACTTTGCTCCGGATTTGGATGTGAACAACAATCCGGATAATCCTGTCATTGGCGTGCGGTCATTCGGCGAATCGCCGGAGAAAGTCGCTCAGTATGGCCGAGAGGCTGTACGGGGCTTCCAAGATGCGAACGTTGTGGCAACCGCCAAGCACTTTCCTGGTCATGGGGACACGAATACGGATTCCCATCTGGATTTGCCAACGATTACACATGATGAAGAGCGAATTCGCTCGGTTGAGCTTGTACCATTCGTAGAAGCCATTGATGGTGGAGTCGATGCGATTATGTCTTCGCATATTTATTTCCCAGCTTTAGAGCCTAGCAAGCTGCCTGTTACGCTTTCCAAGGCTGTGCTCACTGGCTTGCTTCGAGAAGAGCTAGGCTATGACGGCGTGATCATGACCGATTGCATGGAGATGAACGCGATCTCCGAGCATTACGGTACGGTTGCCGCCGCTGTAATGGCGGTCGAAGCAGGGGCTGATCTCGTGTTAATCAGTCACCGACACGACCTCCAGGTCGGCGCCATTGCGGCGATCGAGCAAGCAGTACATGAAGGCCGTATCACTGAAGCGCATATCGATGCTTCGGTCCGCCGACTGCTCGCGCTGAAAGCGCGCCGAGGTGTGATTGCGGAGCAGCCTCGTGCGACAGCAGCGCAAGAGGTCGGGATCGCGGCGCATTGTGCGGTCGCTCAGCGCCTCAGCGAAGCAAGCATCACGCTCGTCAAGGACGAGCAGCAGCTGCTTCCGCTCCCGAGCGTGCGAACGCTAGCGGTCACCGTGGCCGCAGCAGTTTCGTCGGGCGTCGACGAAGCCTACGCGGGCGTCGCAAGCTTGGGAGCTGCGCTGGCCGAGCACGGCTTGGACGTGATCGATCGCGTGCTCCCGCTTGCGGCTGTGAGCGATCTCCGCGCAGCGGTGCTTGCGGATGCGCGCGACGCGGAGCAGATCGTCATCGGGACGTACAACGCCCGATTCCATCCTGCGCAGGTCGAGCTGGTGCGCGAACTGCAAGCGCTCGGCAAGCCTTTGGTCGTTGTGGCGCTGCGCGTGCCTTACGACCTGCTGGAGTTCCCGGACGTATCCACGTTCATCGCGGCTTACGAAAGTCGACCGTTGGCGCTGCAAAGTACGGCACGTGCCCTGCTCGGAATTGTGACACCGCAAGGCCGTCTGCCGGTGTCGCTTGGCGCTGACTACCCAGCGGGTTGGAGATGGGAAACCGGACAGTGATGGACGGGGCAAGTCGTTTTGTCCCGGAGGCTGCATGTAGTCCGATATCTCCGACTTAAATCGAGGATTACGTATGTAAAAAGACCAATAGTCCGATTTTGCCGCATTATTTAACCATTTATCTTGCGTGAGACTTGTTTTGGTCGATTTAATTGGTTTATTTAGGCCTAATTGAGATTTAAAGGATGTAGTCAATTAAATTAATTCGACAATTTCGGACTAATAGCTGTAGAGGGAACAATCCGACCTAAGCTAATCCTGAAAATCGGATGAATCAGTATGGAGTAAGTAAGTCGATTATTTCGACTTGCGCGAGCCCGACATGGGCTTTTGGAGTGTGTAAGTCGATTATTTCGACTTACGTGAGCGCGACATGGGCTAATGGAGTAAGTAAGTCGATTTTTTCGACTTACACGAACCCGACATGGGCTTTTGGAGTAAGTAAGTCGATTATTTCGACTTGCTCGAGCGCGCCAAGGGCTATTGGAGTAAGTAGTCGATTATTTCGACTTACTGACTTAAGGTTCAAGGCAAAGAAAGTGAAGGGAGCTCACTCGTTATGTCCAATTGGGATATCGCTAAGATAAGCAACTTCATTGAACAAGAAATTGCTGAAGGACATCTACCTGGTGCGGTCCTGTATATCGCTCATAGAGGTAAGGAAGTATTAAAACAAGCCTATGGGAGTCGAGTTAGTTATCCGGAAGCTGCTCCGATGAGAACAGATACGGTTTTTGATTTGGCTTCACTGACCAAAGTTGTTGCAACGCTGCCGGCGGTGCTTCACTTGATGGATCAAGGGAAACTTTCATTGGCTGATCCGATTGGAGTCTTTTTACCCCAATTTCGCCTGATGCAGGAAGAACCCATTCGGATTGTACATCTGCTTACACATTCATCTGGACTTAGGGCGGATATCCCCGGTATGAGAGGTCTGATGCATCTATCCCGGGATGAGCTGGTGGACCTGATCTTAAACGAGCGGCCCCTTCATCCCCCGGGAACCAAGGTCGTGTATAGTGACATTGGCATGATCCTGCTCTATCTGATCATTGAATCTGTGACCGGTGAAGCGTTCAACACCTATCTCAAACGAGAAATATTTGACCCACTGGAGATGTCGGAAACAGGGTTTTGTCCAACCTTCGAGGAAACGCGCTATGCGGTTACCGAGTTTTCCGAACAACGTCAAGCATACAAGTCAGGCATTGTTCACGATGAAAAAGCGGAGCTCATACAGGGGGTAAGCGGTCATGCGGGGTTATTCTCAACGGTTCACGATTTAGCGAATTATGTGGAAATGATCCGGCAGAATGGCGTCTTTAAGGGTCGGCGAATTATTTCCAGGGCAGCCATCGAGCTGTCATCCCGTAACTTTACGCCTTATGACCAAGAGTTTCGGGGGCTCGGTTGGTTACTGAGAAATCCGAGAAGCTTCCTGTTCAGCGGTGATTATGTATCCGAGCAATCATTCGGACATACTGGTTTTACAGGAACGAGCCTTTTGTTCGATCCTGAGCAGGATCTGCAAATCATTTTTCTTACAAACCGGGTTCATTTCGGGCGTACGGAACACATCTTGCGAATTCGGCCAAGGCTGCACAATCTCATACTCTCTCAATTCAAGTAATCCAATTACCAAGGAGATGAATCGTCTTGTTACGTACACTTCTGAATAAAACGTCCCTAACCATAGCAGGACTCATGTCCGGCACTTCACTTGATGGCATCGATGTCGCTATCGTCCGCATGGAGGGTCGCGGACTTGATACAAGCATCAAGCTGCTTCACTTCGAGAGTTTTGCTTACGAAGCGGATCTTCGCGAGAAACTCAAGCTATTATGCACGATCGAGTATTCGGATGTTGCGCAAGTATGTGGAATGAATTTCGCCATAGCAGAGCGGTTTGCAGATGCTGTCATTCAAACTGCAGCTGCTGCCAACATGAGCATGGAGGAGATCGACCTCATCTCCTCGCATGGGCAGACGATTTGGCACATCCCAGTTGCGGAGGAGGCGGACCGTTTTCTTCCCAAATCAACGCTGCAGATCGGGGACCTATCCGTCATTGCCAAACGAACAGGCAGGCCTGTTGTTGGCGATTTCCGGACAGCCGATATGGCCGTCGGCGGGCAAGGCGCGCCGCTTGTGCCATACGGTGACTATCTCCTTTTCAGGGACGCGAACAAAGGGAGAATCCTCCAAAACATAGGCGGAATAGGAAACTGCACAGCTATCCCTGCTGCTGCCAGCGGGATCAGTGCTTTTGACACGGGGCCAGGGAACATGATTATGGACCAAGTCGTATACGAATTGTCCGGGGGACAAAAGTCGTACGATGCCAATGGAGATTGGGCAGCCAGAGGCAAGGTACATAAGGAATTACTAGAGGATATGCTCGCACATCCGTACTTCCAAGAAGCGCCTCCCAAATCGACAGGACGCGAAATATTCGGAAAAGCCTACGCTGCGGCATGGCTGGCTTCCGTTTTGGAACAAGGTCTGCCACACGAGGATATCGTTGCGACGGCGACAGCTTTTACCGCGCATAGCATCGCTCGCGGATACCAGGATTTTATTTTTCCACAGAGTGAAATAGCGGAAGTGATTGTTAGTGGAGGCGGTGCACATAATCGCACGCTTCTTGGGATGCTCGGTGAGCTGCTGCCAGAGCAGAGCATTCTCACGTCAGATGAGCTCGGCATCTCCTGCGATGCGAAAGAAGCGATGCTGTTTGCTTTGCTAGGCAATGCCTTCATCCAAGAAGAGCCGAACAATGTTCCTGCAGCAACGGGAGCGGAAAGACAGACGATCATGGGGAAATTAGCTTTGCCATAGGTTCTAAAAAAAGACCGAAGCCATCTGATTAGCAGATGGGATGTCGGTCTTTTTTTTTAGTTAGGAGAAGTGTCTATTTTTTTGACCACATAAGAAAGTACAAGTTTTCGGTTTTCGAAAACTGCTTGCTTATTGGCAATTAAACCTACATCTAAACGTGGTCACTCATCCTTGTATTGCTTCTATAGAGGTTTTCTCATACAATGTTTACAACTTACTAGAGTCTGTGAAGGAGAGTAGTATGCATGCCGCCTATCCTAAAAAGTGTTCTTAAATTAATCGCTGTGCTTATCGTAATTGTCATGGGATTTAAGGTTAATTGGCTAGTGGGAGTTGCTGCAATTGTGGTAATTCTTGGTTATTTTGTTTATGTGAATCGTTCTGCCTTTTACGCTCAGAGGGGCAATCTGGCATATATGAAGGGTGATCGTGAGCAAGCGTTGATTTGGATGGAAAAAGCGTATCTCTCCAAAGCCTTTCTGCCGAAGCATCAGATAGGATATGGCTATTTGCTAATGAAGACAGGTGATCTTACCAAGGCTGAGCAAATGTTCGAAGAGGTCCTGCAATCAACGAATGCTGCGGAAATCCGTAGTCAAGCCAAGCTCAATGTGGCAACGGTGTACTGGTTACAGAACAAAAGGGATGAGGCTTTGCGTATACTGCAGGAACAAGCGAACGAGGTCAAGAACACGCTGGTTTATGGAAATTATGGTTATTTTCAAATCTTGCATGGAGACTTAGAGGCAGCGCTTGCCTATAATCTCGAGGCGTACGAATATAATGATAGTGATCTAACCATTATGGATAATCTAGCGCAAAACTACTATATGCTCGGTCGTCTGGATGAAGCTGATGAGATGTACGCCAAGGTGATTGCGAAAACGCCTAAGCACGCGGAGTCCTATTATTACTATGCACGAACGCTTCAACAACTTGGTCGAACAAAGGAAGCCCGGGAGCAAATTGAAACAGCACTGGGGAAGGAGTTAGCGCTCGTTACTCCTTTAACCAAGGAGGATATAGCGTTAATCGCAAGTCAGTTAGATGATGAGCTCGTCGTCGGAAGCAGCGTTAGTCCGATTTCGGACTAACTAAGATTTAATGACGCGGACAGTGAGATTAACTCGGCAAAATCGGACTAATTGGTGCCAGGGAAGTTATTCAAATAGGACCGTCAGGATGAACCTTCCTGACGGTATTCGTCTTACCCACCCCGTTTCATTTACCCAGAAATCAATTCATCATGATTATAAGTGAGTTGTGATGTTGGTGACGCAGCGTTTATCAATTTTTTAGTCCAGATGCAGTATCCCATGCCTACATACGATAATCCCCAGAAGAAGGCAAAATATTTGTTATCGGCAATGGGCAGGAACATCGAGAGAATCATGATCAGCATGAGTACGGGTACCCAACGAGGGAAAACTTTTGCCAAGAAAGTCAGGATCATGAACACCAAAGTACCTCCAAGGAAACCAATCATACCGAACATTCGTGATAAGTTAACCAGCAACCCTTCCGGTTGGACCGCATCTGCTCCACCGGTAGCAAATTGGGACCATAGCATCGCTGTTGTTAGGATATTGCCAATGATGATGGCGAGGATCGTGATAAAACCGGTGACCCCTGTTTCACGGGATTGTACCTGGTAAAAAACGATTGACCCAACAGACATTAAAATGCAAGCAATTAAGCCTGCCGTCAATTCTTGTGTGCTATCGGTTCCCCAAATTAGAGAGGCAGGGGTCATCCCCATTCTTGCAATTCCTGCTAAAATACAAATCATGCCTAGCCATTTGATTACTTTTTGCTCAGTCATTTTTACTCATCCTCCAATTGTTTAAGTGTGTTGCTCTTGTGTTTAGATTAATGGAAGGGAAATCACGGAGAATAGAGCAGCGTGTTCCTGGTTTTCGGGAATATTTGCGGGACGATTTGGGAATTGACGGTCCGAGTCGGGAAATTGCTCAATATCCATATTCAGCTTTCGATCCAGCAAGCTATAATACATACAGGCAAACATTCAGAAGAAAGAATGGCGGTGTGGGAAGAATGTTAAATCTGAGCAACGCAGGCAGTCCGGAAGCTGTTAACAAGCGGCAAGTGTTGTGGTTGATGCGGATTGCACAGCTTTTTGTACTCAGCTTCAGTCTACTGACAGCTGCGCTATATGTAAGCGCAATTCCACAGTACTACAAGGTACTTGTAGGGGAATGCATCATGCAAGGCTGCGGTAATCTCGTTCCTGCCATGCCTTTGCCGGCAAATGGGTTTAGCTTGGAGCAATTTGGACTGTTATTCGTACTCATTGATGTTTTGTTTACATTCGTTTTTTATATGACATCAGCGATCGTGCTTTGGAAAGGATTCCGGGAACCGATGGGGCTGGTGGCAGTCATCGCTATGGTGTCTTTCGGATCATCGTTTCCATCGTTGGTCATGGCGGCATCCGAAGGAACTGTTTTTACACATTATTGGTTCTTAGGAGTCTCCATGCTAAGCTGGGTTTCCTTATCCTTGTTTCTCTTGCTTTTTCCGAATGGCAAATTTGTGCCCAAATGGTCGCGTTACGTGTTTGTGCTCATTATGATCGTGGACGTGATGACGCTCGTCTATGAAGGGCAGATGTGGGAAAAGTTTCATATCCCGGCCATATTACAGTTTCTCTGGTATGGCTCATCCACGCTAATTTTGATCTATTCCCAAGTATATCGGTTTCGAAAGAGGGCTACTGCTGCCGAGCGGCAACAAACGAAATGGGTCGTTTATGGGGCTTCCATTAGCATTGTTGGATTCATTGGCATGAGTGCGTTGTTTGACCCTAGTCTTAATGATGGAACAGCGCTGACTTATGTGTATTTGAACGGCGTATTGAATGCCTCCCTTACGGCTATTCCCATTACATTAATGTTCGCCGTGCTGCGGCAAAGACTGTGGAACATTGATCCGTTGGTCAAACGAACCTTGGTTTATGGATCTTTGTCAGTTTGCATTGTACTCATTTATACAGTGACCGTTTTATATTTAAGCCGTGTATTTCAAACTCGGGATCATTATGTCGTTTCGTTACTGGCAACCGCGATTGTGGCGGTTGCTTTCGCTCCTCTGAAAGAATGGTTGCAGCGGCAAGTAAATCGGCTAATGAAAGGCCGCCACGACGATCCTTACGCGGTGCTGCTTGAGCTAGGCAATCAGTTGATTCAACCTCAGAATCCTGATGCCATGCTGCATGCTGTTGTAAGAACGGTGAAGGATGCGCTTCGGCTTCCATATACGGCAATCTATACCGGTATCGGCGGACAGACTACATTAGTGGCTTCGGCTGGCAGCCTGCTCTACGAGCAACATGTCCTGCCGATTATTCATCGCGGGATAGAACTGGGGACGTTGCACATTGCCAGCCGATCAGCAGGGGAAGTATTTACGGCGGAAGACAACAAATTTTTGGATGTTCTCCTCAGGCAAGCTGGGCCGATTGTGGAGAATTGGCATATGACGCAGGGGATGAAGCTACTGGCACAGGATCTGCAGGAGTCAAGGGAAAGGCTAGTGCTAGCGCGGGAAGAAGAGCGTCTCCACATTCGAAAAAATTTGCATGATGATTTGGCGCCGAAGCTGGCTGCCCTTGCACTGAATGCGGCGACTGCTCAGATTTATGTCGAGAAACAGCCTGAAGTAGCGATTGAAATGTTGGCGGACTTGCGCAAAGTTATCCGCTCAACGGTGGATGAAATTCGCACGCTGGTCCATGACCTGCGTCCTCCAACACTGGATGAGCTTGGGTTAATCGGGGCTATACAGGAACGGATTGCTCTCTTGTCCAAGCCTGCGGTGATGCTTGCAGGGGAGAAGGGCGCTGAAGTGCTGGACATTCAATTATATGCACCTGGGCCGCTGCCTTCGCTTCCAGCCGCTGTTGAAGTGGCGGTGTATCGAATTGTCACGGAAGCTTTAGTGAATGTCGTGAAACACACTAAAGCTACCTCCTGTACGGTAAGGCTGGAAGTATCCGAAACCAGTCAGCTTCAGGTGGAAATTAGAGATAATGGAGCACACTTTGATCCTTTATCAGTTAATCCAGTTGCTGGAGGAAAGAGCGGGATTGGGCTGGTTTCAATGCGGGAACGGGCAGCTGAATTGGGGGGGCACTGTAACATTGACCGGCCTGCGGGCGGAGGTGCCAGGGTTTTGGCGGTTATCCCCTTGTCCTAAACGTGCATAAATCCGTGTAGAGGAGAATCACAGACGATGAAGATAATGATTGCAGATGATCATCCAATATTTCGAAGCGGTGTCCGAAATTTGCTTCAAACCACGGAAGATTTAATAGTCGTGGGAGAAGCGGCATCTGGAGATGAGGTTCTGGGGCTTGTGGAACAATGTCAGCCTGATTTGATTCTAATGGACATACGAATGCCAGGGCTCAATGGGATTGAAGCGACTCGGTTAGTCAAAGAAAAATATCCGCACATTCATGTGTTAATTCTCACCATGTTCCGCGACGACCAATCAGTCTTTACGGCTATGCGCGTTGGAGCCAAAGGATATGTGCTCAAAGACGCTGACGAAATCGAGTTGCTTCAGTCTGTCCGTATGGTTGGCAATGGTGGAGCTGTGT
This sequence comes from Paenibacillus sp. J22P169, assembly GCF_059691995.1. Lineage (NCBI taxonomy): Bacteria > Bacillati > Bacillota > Bacilli > Caryophanales > Paenibacillaceae > Paenibacillus > Paenibacillus sp. J22P169. The sequence continues at coordinate 220,561 of NZ_JCAUAO010000004.1, forward strand.
TCAGCTCCGATATTGCGGCACGCATGATGCATTTTTTCTCCGAACCGAGAACACTCAACCCCTCGGAGCATCCGGCATTATCCGAACTGTCCAAACGTGAAATGGAGATTTTGGAGCAGATGGCTGAAGGTCATACCAATGTCCAGATCGGCGCACGTCTAAATATCAGCGCCAAAACCGTTGCCAATTACGTTTCGATGATTTTGAATAAGCTGCAGGTTGAGGACCGCAATGAAGCCAGCAGAATTCTGCAAGAATTTCGGGATGGTTCATAGAGTTGTAATAAAAAAGCCTCAGCCACGGAAATCATGGCCAGAGGCTTTTATTTCGTCGAGCTCACCTGTAACAGGTGAGCTTCTTTGGTTCTATTAAAATGGGTGAGCGTGAAGAGGAAATCACCTTTATAGTAGCTATTCTTATAAGCGCCAGCACCTGCGCCGACTTCCAGTTCCATAACGCTGTAGCCAGCATCGTTAGGCTCGTTCAGCTTCTTGAAGGTCTCGATGCCTGGCTGCAGCAGCGCCAAAGGCTTCGAGCCCCAGATGCTAAGCGACGTAACCACCGCTTCCTTCGGGTTAGTCTTCGACGGCTCTACCAGCAGCGATAGCTGGTAGGCCGGGTAGCTCAGCAGCAGCTTCACGCCGACAGGCGCTGCTGCTGGCGCGGCGGCCCCGGCAGCCCCGCCTGCGGCCGGCTCCTCACCGGAGGCGTCTGCGACCGCCGCCTCCTGGCCCGCGAGCATGACGCTGTCATCCTGCAGCGTCACTTCCGCCGGTTTGCCCAGCAAGTCTTCGACTTTCTTGCTGGACAAACCGATGAAGCCCTGCAGGCTGACTGCGCCGCCTGCCCAAAAGCTCCGCAGCAGCGGCGCGCCGTCTGCGTCAAACAACGTACCAAGGCCGTCATAGACGCCAGCCTTGAAATCGCCCTTGTAGACGAGTTTGCCTAACTCGTCATACGCTTCCCCGGCGCCGGTCAGGGTGCCGCTCTGGAACGCGCCTTTGAGGCGCGGTACGCCTTTTTCGTCAAAAGAGGTGCCCTCGCCGTTATACAAACCTACAAGAAATTGACCTTTGTATTTCATCATGCCGCTAGGGTAGAACTCCGTGCCATCTCCCGAATAGCTGCCATTTTTAAAGCCGCCTTCATACATGAGGATGCCCTTTGCATCATAAAGCTTGCCAGCGCCATTATACAGACTTGCCGAGAATTCACCTTCATATTGAGCGATGCCTCCAGGGGCGAACAGCTTCCCAGCGCCATTATACATGCCGCCATTGAAGGCTCCTTCATAGAGCAGGTCGCCGCTTGGCACAAACAATTTGCCAGCCCCGCCGAATTTACCATTTTGAAACTCACCGATATAAATCACTTTCTGTTTCTCATCATACAGCGTGCCAGCACCGTTATAGACATCGGCAGTGAAGGCACCTTTATACACCAGGTGTCCTTGCTCATCATAAAGTGCGCCGTTCCCAGTTTTTAGACCCTTTTCATAATCGCCTTCATACGCGAGAACACCGTTGTCATGGTAAAGCTTACCTTTACCAGAATAAAGACCATCTACCAGATCGCCGACATAGCGTGCTTCTTTTTTGTCTTTTTTGGGATCAGCCACAATTTTACCATTACCCGAAAAGCTGTTGAGCTTAGGTGTGTTTTCTTGAAGTACGGGTACACGATTGAGCCATTTATTTACGATTGCTGGCGGACGGATAAAGATGAAGAAAAGCAAAACAAGAATGAACAATAGGATGATGACAAGAAGCCTTTTGGAGATGTAGTAGGAGCCGATCAAAACGTAGTTTTTCAAAGAGGATTCGCGCGTTTGCAGCATGACTCGCATCATTTGTTGAAATTTAATAATGGCTAACTTAGGCAGCCTTCCAACAGTTAAGATGGCCTTCATAATATGTCCGATGAAAGGTGCTACGATAGGCCTTAGCACTTTCTCAATCGTTTTAATCGGCTCCAATGCTCTCACTCCTTATTTCAATTGTAAAAAGAAGAATTTATGGGACCTGAATCGTCATCTGACCAGGCTGTTGAACAGATATTACACCGCCCCAGTTACACATGCATTTGGAGCTGTTGTTTAGCGCAGGCATATTCGCGATAAGAACTGTCGGAGCTCCTGGTGCCCAAGGAGCTGCTGTGACCGGGATGCAGGGCATTGGTGTCAATACGCCAAAAGCTGCTGCTGTTGCAGCTGCTACCATCGGATTTGCCATTGAATTGCACATGCCAAACGGCAGTATATTCACCATGGGCTTATTATCCATAATATTGGCGATAGGCATCGAGGTCATGACCATATTCGCTGGAAGGACCATTAATGAGCTAGGTGCAGCACCAAATGTGCATTGCAGCATCGCACCGCCACATACTAGATTCCCCATTTTCTGAGCCCCTTCCTTGAAATTATTTCCCGTGCAATATTCGGCAAAATTTGCTCTTGTTATTCTTTTATACTACTAGAAAAGGTAATATGCGGCAATCTAATCCTCTCTTCGATTATTTTCGCTATTTTCTCCCAAAGAATGGATGCGAGAGTGGTAGAGATATTGTACTATTAAGAGAGAGAAGTACGTGAGCGGAGGGGTTTGTCCTGATTGGTTTAAATATGGTGAAAATAGGGCTAGTATGCATGCTTGCAACATCCTCAATCATGGCGGTAAGTGCACGGGTGGAAGCTGCAGGAGTTAAGGCTTTGACCATGCAGGAGGCTATTAAACAGGGGCTCCAGAAGAGCCCTCAGCTGCGCGATGCCAGAACGGATGTGCTGAAGAAAAGGATCGAGCTGGAGCAAGCGCAGCATACGGTTAACAATGAAGAAGCCAAAGCTGCAGGATTATTCGCAAAGCCCCATAATTTTAGTCAGGATATAAGCACCCGGTTGAAGGTGCCAGACGCTAGGTCGCAGTTGTTTATGGCTCAAGAAACATTGCGGCAGCAAGCGAATACGGCTCGATATGATATCGAGAAAAGCTATTTAACAGCCTACCAAGATGCTGTGGCGGAAGAGCGTTCTCGTAAGAAATACGAAGAAGCGAAAACAGCGGTAGATACGGTAAAGACGAAGCGAAAATATGGTCTTGCCGATGCTGCAGAACAGGATAAGGCGGACAAAGCGCTAGAGCGGGCAGCGTCCGACTACAAACAAGCGCAATTGACGGCGAAGTCAAGCCGTTTGGCACTAGGTAAGCTACTGCAGCTTGATATGGAAAATAAAGTGGAGCTTTCGTTTCAGCCAGATTACGCGGATTTGAATCAGAAAATGCTTCCTACCTATATAGCAATGGGGCAGAAGACAACATTAACCCTGTTAAGAGATACGGAGGCTCGCCGTTTGGCTGATGAAAAGCTGAACACGACCCGTAATTTATACAGCGGTAAATTTGGGCCGGCCCGCATGAGGGTGATGGATGGGTTATTCAAAGAGCAAGAGATCGATATGGAGCTGTTTCAAGCGAGCTACGATGAAACGCTAACTCGGGTGAAAGAGGATTGGCAGGGCTTTTTTATGCTGTTAGGAATCATTCCAATTCCAAAGTCATTGCTTCAAGGCGAATTTGATGGATTGCGCTATTTGGATGACCTGACGAATGCATTGCCGCTAGCAACAATGGAACAGAACAAGGCGCAGCTGCAGGAAGTAGAAAGCCGAAACGCGGTTATTGCGGATATAAGGCAATCCTTTTTGGAAGCCAAGGGTGCCGAAGAAGGCTATGCGCAAGCGTTGCGAGATAAGGATAATGCGGTAACAAATTTAGCAAAGGCAAACCAAAAGGTGAAGCTGAGCTTGATGAAAGCAGAGGAGCTTCAGACTTATAAAGATGCGATTGAGCAAGCGGATCAACAAATTGTGGCAGCTCAAATTGCTTATAAAATGGCGTTAGGTAAGCTCGATTTAGGAACAGGTGGGGCAGTGAATCGTACGCTCCGCGAAGGGGTTCTACCATATCGTGATCTAGATGATGGCTTGTCTCCAATGAAACCGGAGAAGCCTAAAGCGCCAGTAGGTACTTGGAAGCTGAAGCCAGCAGTTGGACAGCTGCTTAGCGATTTCAGTATTCATGTGAGCAAAAAGCTGGGCGCAACGGATTACGCTGTATTTACCAAAGACGGTAAACGCGTCGGGAAGCGGACGAAGATAAATAAGTCGGTGCGGAATTTAACGCTGAAATTTAGTCAAATTGATCAGCTTAAGGTCGTGCTTTATAAGAAGGAGCAAGTCATTCAAACGTTGCCTCTAGATGGAAAAGGAAGTACAGGACAATTGGTTGCTGCGAGCGCGGAGAATGGTTCGAGTACGGGGAACGATGGTGGCAACGGAACAGATGACAACTCCGAAAATGCCGGAGAAGGTGAAGGCACCAATGGGGAGGAAGGCTTGGGAACAGTCATTATCGGTTCCTACAAGGTGAAGCTAGAAGCGTTGACGCCTGCAGCTTTTAATGCGGCTGCGGCTACTATGGCTAGTTCGGGACAAGGGATGGTGTATCAATCGGATACACCGGGGGCCCCTTGGATTGGCATGGATGAAGCCTTAGATCCTGAAGCTTTAACGAACCCGTCCAGTTCAGCTGTTCTGTCTAAGGAAGCTGTAGACGCGATCAAGGTGACCGTAGAAATCAAGGAACCTGGCACGATAGCTTCCCTAGAAACACCGGCACAGCTGCAAGGCAAGATTGATACATTAAAGCAAGATATCGAGAAGCTGGAAGCTGCCAAAACAGCGGCTGTGGCGGCCATGAAGCTGAATGAGATCGCGGATCTTGCTGTACAGCTGGAAGACGCGAAGGCCCAGCTCGGTATGCTGGAGGCGCTGCTCAAAGGCGACACCAAAGCCGCGCTCTCGCAGATGGAGCTGGTGAACAACCCGGACGCGCTGATCGTAGCGCTGTCCGAGGAAGCATCGCCGGCGGAGCCGGGCGACGGGTCAACGGGCAATGGCGGCGATGGGAACACCGCCGCTGGAGAGCAGGCCAGCGAGGATCAGCTGGCCGATCAAGCTGAGCTCCAGCAGCTGAAGCTGGAGCAAGCCCTCGCCGCCGGCGAGCCGGAAGCCGCTGCAGCCTTGCTGCAGCAGCTTCTCGCGACGCAGGCGCAGCTCGCGGATGCGCAGACGGGCGCATCCGCAGGTCTGGCTTCGCTCGCAGCAGCGAAGCAGAAGCTGCAAGCTGCGCTGAGCGCAGCGCAGGCGCAGCAGGACACGGAGCGGGTCGCGACGCTGACCCGCTCGCTCGAGGCCGTCGACGCAGCGAAGCTGTCGACGCAGAAGGCCGCGCTGTTCGCGAAGCTGGACGCGGTACAGGCCTTGGTGGCGGAGCTGCCAGCCTATTCGGCCGTACAAGCGCAGCTTGAACAGCAGGTCGAGAAGCTGCTGGGCGAGCTGCAGCAGCAGGAGAAGACGAAGTACGCGCCAGAGGAGCTGCAGGAACTTGCCGAAGTCGCCGAAAGCTTGGCGAGCATAACGTCCATCCCTACTTCTTCTGATGAAAAAGCTGGTGAATCTAGCGGCAAAGTCCAAGGCCCTTCGCAATCTGTCACGATTCAACCTTTTTCGGCAGAAAACGTGCTTTCTTCCAATATTTCTATCAAATTCACGGCTCCGCCTGTTATAATAAATGGACAAGCCTATTTACCTATACGATCTGTTTCCGAATCGTTCGGAGCGGCGGTAGATTGGGACCCAGAGAGCTTTACAGTCACAGTGAGCACCGAATATACAACGATTACAAGCTCAATTAACCAAGTCACTGCTTATATCGATGGGCAACCGATCGTAATAGATGGACCATCCTTGTTACTAGATGGTAGGACCTATGTGCCATTAAGATTCATTTCCGAGTCTTTGGGCCTGGGTGTTGACTGGAACGCAGCGATGCAAATCATTCAGATTACAAATTAAGAGGAGATTACAAGCGATGAAGAAATCGATTGCGGCATTGCTGCTCGTCTTGCTGCTACTGGGTGCTGCAGGTACTTATCTGGGCACACACCAAGATAGCATCCAGCTGTGGCCATGGAAAAAAAGCATGCCTTTCGACGGATTATCGAAGGCCATCTCAGACTCGCAAAATAATTTATTCGTCATCGATAACGCCAAAAAAACGATTCACAAGCTGGATGCCCAAGGTATTCTCGAATTCTCCATTACTAGTGAAACTGGGAAAAATGGTGAAGTGTATCGGTTTAATGATATGGCGGTCGATGATCAGGGCTATTTGTATACGATTCGGACCTTGCTAGATCCATATGGGATTGCTGTTAAATCCGAACAAATTGTACGCTATAAACCAAATGGTGAATTTGATCGCAGCCTATTCACACAGGAATATGGCGACACACAGTCCACGAGATACCGGCTCGGCTCCTTGCGCAATGTGCAAGTGCACGAGGGAATGGTGTACTTTTTCAACGATGAAGTAAAGAATTTAACCTTATACGAAACACCCACGGGGAATGGTTCTACCACAGAGCCTAAGCTCGTTTATACGATTCCGCTTCCTGACAACAAATACGTGTCAGAAGCTGATGGATTTAAGCCAGGAGATATCTATTACTCCACGCGGAGTGGTGAAATTTATCGTGCTTTTAGCGATGGACACTCCGAGCTGGTCTATCCACTCCCTGGGCTAGATCGCACGCGACGGAATTTCCCAGAGAGCCTGCATTTGGATCATCAGGGACGGTTGATTTTCATTGATTTTAACTCGCGTATGATTACAAGGCTGGATCCGAAACAACCTTATGTATTAGAGGGGCTTATTAACGATGAGAAGGCCAAAGAGAGCGGTGTGGAGTTTGCCTTTGATACGACTGCGAGCAGTATTGGTCCCGATGGCAGTCTCATTATCGTAGAGTCCGCGCAAATTAATCGTCGACTTCCCGATGGTACGATCACACCTTCACTTATTGAAGCGGAATTTAGTCAGTCTGCTCAAAATCATGACATTCTGGTATGGTCGATCGCTGTGGCATTCATTTTGCTGGTGCTTTATGCCATCAAAATCGTGTTCGTTAACCTGTTTAAGAGACGTTTGCCGCTTATGGTGAAGCAGATTTTCATTCTAATTCCTGTCATTGCATTCTCGATGATTCTCCTCTCTACCGTCATTTACAACAGTTTCTCTAAGAAAATGGAAGAAGAGACGTTTAGTGAGTTGATCTTACTTGCGAAAAACGGTCAAAACCTGGTTGATGGCGACAAGTTGCAAAGCCTCACATCCCCTTTGGATTACGGCGGTACCATTTATCAATCCTTCCGCAAGAAGATTCAATCTGTCTTCGAGAATAATGCACGAGACGATAATCAAGGCTTTTATAAGGCTGTATATAAATATGAAGATGGCGTCATTTATCGCATTCTGGAAGATGATGATGGCATGCATATGTTTAATCCATTCCAGCAAACGCCAGAGAATCAACAGGTTGTTCTGGAAGGCAAGACGGCAACAGGCCAATGGGAGGACTTCTCTGGAGAATGGCGCTATGCCATCGCTCCGATTTTCAACTCATCGGGTAAAATTGTGGGTGTTTTTGAAACAAGTAAGAACTTGGATGGCTTGCTGAAGCATCGCCAGTCAGTCCTAAATTCGATTATTCGCAATATTGCTTTTATCTCGGTAGGCTTACTGCTCGTGCTTGTGATCATGACGTATGTGCTTCTCTCTTCTATTCGGAAGCTGCGCAACAGTGTAGGCGAAATTGCCAAAGGGAACTGGGATACCGTTGTGAAAATCAATACACGGGATGAAGTGTCGGACCTGGGCGACAGCGTCAACACGATGGCTGCACGGATTCGGGATTACATCACCAAGGTGGAGAATTTCAGTCAATCCTACTATCGATTCGTTCCGCAGCAGTTTCTGCGGTTCTTGAATAAAGAAAGCATTTTGGATGTCGAGCTGGGGGATCAAGTGGAACAGAACATGTCCATCCTGATTTTTAACATCCGAGGGTTTTATCAATTATCCAAAAGGCTGACGCCAGAAGAAAATTTTAATTTCGTCAATTCGTTCCTCAAACGATTCGGTCCGTATGTCCGCAAGCATGAAGGGCTTATGAATAAGTATCTGGGTGCAGGTTTTATGGCTTTATTCCCGAATCAGACGGATGAAGCGCTGCTCGCTTGTGTGGAGATGCGGAAGGAGCTAGATACATACAACTCGCATAGATTGAGTGTAGGTTATTCTCCGCTTGATTTTGGTATCGGTCTACATAAAGGTCCTCTCCGCCTTGGTATCATTGGGGAGGAACAACGCTTGGAAGGAAATGTTATTTCCGACGGTGTAAACCTAGCGACAATGCTGGAGAAGATGACTGAGCCGCTAGGATCATCCATTCTTATCACGGATTCCGTGGTAAAGTCCTTGGCAAAGCCTTCTGACTTCCTCTATCGCAATCTTGGTTTGATACAAGTGGATGGCGTCAAAGAGCCTCTTCACTTGTTCGATGTCTATCAAGGAGATGCAGAAACGATCCGCGCTTTGAAAGAGAAGACGAAAGCCTTGTTCGAGCAGGCTGTTACGTACTATCAGGTGGGACGATTCTATGATGCACGTGAAGCTTTCTTGATGGTCATCAAGCAAAACCGTCAAGATAAAGCAGCCCAGCTGTATTTCTATGTGTGCGATGAGTATTTCCAGCAAGGCACGACAGGTGAATGGAATGGTGCATTATCCGTTTCTTAAAGAGGTGATTGTAACATGCAGGTAAGTAATTGGACTGTACATGAATTAACGATGGAGAAAGATGCTGTACGGATAACAGATTTTTATCTATCACCACTCTCCTTCGATGATCAGCATCATACCCCAGGCGAGCTGGAGCATTTCCGTAATGCGCCGAAGCTTAGCTTATCTCAGCGTAATCACCGGCATTGGTTTATTGAGAATGATGTTGGTGATATTATCGCGGTGACGAGCTGCAAAGAGAATGAACATCAATCCGGTGGATTTCTGTGGGATTACTTAGCAGTCCACCGGGAATATCGCAGACATGGATTTGCAAAGGTGTTATTTCAAGCGTTAGAAACATTTGCCCGTACCGCACAGGGACGTTACATTTTAACCTACACCTGTGATTTACCTGAATATCTCCCGATTCAAAAGATGTTCAAAGCCAATGGCTTCGAATTAATTGGTACCTATCCGAATTATTATTATGATGGTGAGGCTAGATTAGCCTTTTATAAACCACTGTCCCCTTGACAGATAGACTAATAGATTGGACCTGATGAGATGCAAGGAACCTTAAAAGGGTGGATGGGGCTGCGCGCAGAAGACAGTCGTAAGCTTTGGATGATGCTGCCGATCTTTTACTTTAGTGGAATTGCGGAATCCTTGAATTATACGGCGTTCATGGCACTTTTTAATCAACGCTTCGGCGTGCAATTTTTGCCCTATATCTATATGGTTGAAGCCGCTATTATGCCGCTTGAAGGCTGGCTCCTAGCGAAGCTCGCGAACCGACTGCCGAAGGCCAAGATGATGAGCACACTATACGTCATACTGATGGGATTGCTCTTCCTAAACGGTGCCGTATTGCTTGGATTTAAGCTCGGCGGCATTGACTATCGCTACTACTATCCGATACTTTTTCTAACTTCGAATTTTGTTGTGAGACAGTTGACCTTGCTTTTGTGGAGCACAGCGTTTGATTTGTGTCCTACCCAACAGGCGAAGCGACTTATGCCCGTATTTATCGCGGCTACTACGACAGGCGGAATTACAGCAGGTTTGCTCGCGCATCAATTAGGCAAGCTGCTGGGCACGGAAGCTGTGTATGCGCTCGCGCCTGTGCTCATGGTGTTCGGGTTCGTCTTCTTCCGAAGAGCACTTATGCGATACTTAGTCCCTCTCACTCTGAAAGAAGACAAGAGGCTGAAGACGGCGCAGCCAGTCTCTCTCACTGAGGATGAGAAGCAGCAGTCCTCTGGCTATTACGCTAAGCAAATGCTGCGAAGTCCATTCCTGCTGTGTGCAGTTGCACTCATGACGCTCATGCCGGCCGTTTATTTTATGATGGAGTATCAATATTTTACGGCAGCGGAGTTTAAGTTCTCTAATGAAGGGGATTTGACCTCATTTTATGGCTTAATCACGGCAATTCAATTTACGTTCTGTCTATTATTACAAACGATATCAACGCGCTTAATGAACTGGTTAGGTGCTAGTAATATTTTATTAGGTATAACGGTCCTCTTCTTTGGCGGTTTTGGACTCACAGCATTATTCATGAATCAATCGCTTGGATTAGTGATGGTTTCCGGGTCATATGCGGTTTTTTATATTTTGCTGTATTACATTGCAGAGCCTTGTTATCAGCTTTTCTTCAAAATGATGCCGATCTCCAAACGGGATGGCTATCGTTATTTTGCGCAAGGGGTCGCTGCTTCTGGCGGTATTCTAATTGGTTCGTTTTTTTCTATGCTTCATTCGTTCGGTCTCCTTCGATTGTCGCCTCTAGCGTGGCTAGGTGTCGTGATTGCAGGGATTCTGGTCGTTGTAGCTTGGTTTGGTCGAAATCTGTATATTCGTGAATTGGTCAAAAGCGTACAATCCTTGCATGGGGATTTATCGGAAATTGCGAGCTCTTTTATCGGAGGTATACGCAGCTCCAAGGCTTTATCGGCGATCCTGGCCTATTTGAAGCACCCTAATGATTACGTGCGGGAGCTTGCCTTGGAAATTATCGGTAAAGCGAAAGATTCCGCGTTCTTGCCTCATTTGATCCAAATGATCGGGGAAGAGAGCTCGCGGATTCGAATTGCGGTATTACGCGCGATGAACCTGCAGGGTGCCACGATTCAGGATCTCGTGCAGGTCGCGTCCTTCCTGGAGGATGAGGATCCAGAGGTTCGTGCCGAGTGTGTGAAGTTGATTTCGAAGGCTTCTCATTTGAAGAGCCAGTCCCATTTCTTTATCCGTGTGAAGTTGTTGGATACGCATCCGAAGGTGGTGCATGAAGGCGTCAAAGCCCTGTACGCACTGGAAAGTGAAGAGAGCTACGCGGCCTGTGAGGAAGCGATTATCAAAATGCTGGATACCGGCGGAGAATGGGCTGTCTATGGCTGCCATACGGTAGCTGATCTGAAACTAGATACGTATACAGCTTGGGTCGTGTCATTACTTGATGAGGAGCGTCCCGCTGTGAAGGTGGCAGCAGCGCATTGTATCGGTAAGCTTCAGCACGTGGAAAGCATTCCTGTCATGCTGGGGATGGTGTCCATGGCGGATCAGGAGCTGCGCAAAGCTATTCTGCAATCCTTTGTGGATATGGGCGAGAAAGCATTGCCTACACTCCTGGAGTACAGTCACCATCCGAATCCATTCATCTGGAATGCCATTGTAACTACGCTCGCTGAACTGTTGGAGGAAGGTAGACTGCGCTCAATGCTCGTTGAGCTTTGTGTACAGCGGCTGCAAGCATCGACACAGGAGCGAGCGCTGCCTATTGCGCTCGAGAAGCTGGGCCTCATGGGACTTGCGGAACTCGCGAAGGAACGCTGTGGAGAGCTGCATGATGCACTAATTGATGGGGCATGGTCCGTCATGGCTAAGCTCGTCGATGAGCGGATCATTATGACACTGCGCGAAGCCATTCAAGACGCGAATGTTGAACTTCGTGAGAACGGTTTGGAGGTACTTGCGGAGGGACTCGGCGATCGGAAATTGGCCTATGCTTTATTAGACCAATTGAAACAGGAAGGCGTAGCAGTTGTCATGGAAGAATTACAGCCGCTTCAACTGCTTCAAGAAGCTACAACATGGGCAGACAGCTGGCTCAAGGATATTGCTATCTACGCACTAAGTGCATTGGAGCGTGCAGATATGAAGGAAGAACGCAAGTTTTTAACGATGCTGGATAAAGTGATCTTTTTGAAGCAAGTCAGTTTATTCGCGGATTTGTCCGTTGATGAGTTAGGTTTAATTGCGGGAATTGCAACCGAAGAAGTTCATGAGGATTTAACCTACTTATTGCGGCGGGGAGAACCCAATGCAGCGATGTATCTCCTTATTGAGGGGCATGTTGAATTAAGCAATGAGACGGGTGTTGGTGAGACATCGACGATTGGCGTTTTGGGACCTAAGCAAGCAGTTGGGGAAACGACGGCATTAGACGGCTCACCATCGTCCGTTACCGCACAGGCGATATTCGATGAGGTACGCGTCCTTACCTTGCAGGGAGAGAGTTTATCACGGTTAGTGAGACTGTACCCGGAGATTGGAATCGGGATGCTGCATGCTTCAAGTGCAAGAGTACGATTGCTGGAAAACATGCTGTTGAAAATGTCGTAGGAGTGATCGGATTGAGTATTGAGTCCATCGTATTGAGCAACGATTTACAAGAGCTAGAACGTCTAGCGGCCTTTATCCAAGGCATATCAGGGACTCTCGGCATGGATGAGAAGTCTCTGTTTCAAATCAATTTGGTCTGCGATGAGCTCGTTACAAACATTATTCTATACGGCTACCCATCTGCTCCAAATGGGATGCATACGATTCGCCTTGATGTTGGGCAAACCCCGGACGGTTGGGAGCTTTGTCTGACCGATCGTGGGATTCCTTTTAATCCACTGTTAAAATCCAGCCCCCGCACCGACTTATCTATTGAGGAGCGAGGTATCGGCGGGTTGGGTATTCATTTTGTCAGGCAAGTCATGGACGAACTGCACTATGAGCGCTTGAATGAGGAGAATGTGTTTCTAATGAAGAAAAATCGCATCCAAGAGGAGGGTGTTTCATGAACATTACCGAGCAGAAGCAAGATGACATTGTACTGGTAAGCTTACAGGGGAGATTGGATGGCAATACATCCGCAAGCTTGGAATCAGCTTTTGCTAAGCTGGTTGAGCAAGGCAATGGCAAGTTCGTGTTTAATCTACAAGGGCTGGATTATGTCAGCAGCGCAGGACTAAGAAGCTTGCTATCCGCTGCCAAAATGGTCAAAGTGATTCAAGGTAAGCTTGCGCTAGCTCGGATGAACGAGCATGTGAAGGAAGTTTTTGATATGTCGGGCTTTAGCAGCATTTTCAAGCTGTATGAGACCGAAGACGAAGCAATTAATGCCATTAAATAATTAGTTTTGAGAACAACTTTAAATGGATTAGGGATAGTTAAGCTGGCTAATTGATTGGATAAAAAGGAGCTGAGCTGGATGGATCTTGTCGTAGGCGTGCTTGTAATTTTGTGTCTTGTGGCTGTCATCCAGTGGCAGCTAGGGAATCGAAAACGGCAAGCAGCGGAGTTGGAGCTTAGGCGGACGATGCAGCTTTTTGATGTGAGCTTGGAAGTGAACTCAACCATTCGCAAACAGGACCTGCTTGTCAAAATCATGGAAACTTCATCTCGGATCATGAATGCGGAGGCATCCTCTGTTATTTTGGTCGACGAGGAGAAGGGTGAACTGTTTTTTGACCTTGCGCTCGGAGCAAAAGGTGATGAGGTGCGTGAAATCCGCCTCAAGATCGGCGAAGGCATTGCAGGCTGGGTCGCACAGACAGGGAAGTCGGTTAAGATTGACGATGCGGCACGGGATGAACGCTGGTCATCGAAGGTCGCCAAGCGCGTCGATTATCCAACGCGTAACATGCTCTGTGTTCCTCTAGTCAGTAAGGGGAAAATCATTGGCGTGCTGCAGGTTTTGAACAAACGAGGCGATGCACCGTTCACGGATCGAGACTTGCAGTTACTGGAATCGATCGCTTCGCCAACGGCGGCTTCGCTAGAAAATGCGATGCTGTACGATGCCTTGGAGAAATCGATACATGCTTTGAAAGTAACGACGGCGGCAAAGGAACGCATGGAAAGTGAACTGCGGATCGCCACCGACATTCAGATGGGATTTCTTCCTCGCAAGAGTTTAAGTTTGCAAAGTCGTGGTGCGGATGCTGAGCTTGGAACAGATGGCAAAGATATGTTTCTTAATGCCCAAGCGGAGGCGCAGGCGATTATTCGACCAGCGCGCGAAGTAGGCGGCGATTTCTATGATTATTTTCGAATTGACGAGAATCGCTTATTCTTTGTGCTTGGCGATGTCTCAGACAAAGGGATTCCCGCTGCTTTGTTCATGGCGGTGACGATGACGCTGCTCAAAGGTAAAATGTCAGCTGAGTTGACACCAGGTGGCCTGCTAACGGCCGTCAATCAAGAGCTCTATAAGGATGACTCCACGATGTTTGCGACGATTTTCTGCGGGGTATTGAACGTTGCGACAGGTCAACTTCTATATAGTGACGGCGGTCATTGTCCGCCTTATATCGTGAGGGCAGGCGGTGAAGTGGAGCTTTTAAAAGGGAAAAAAGGACTCCCGCTTGGCGTCATGGACGACATGCTGTATATGGATAATGAGGTCACTTTAGATCTAGGAGATCGCATCATCGTGTATACAGATGGCATTACGGAAGCAGAAGACCGACTTCAACACCAATATGGCTTTGCCCGGCTCCAAGATGTGTTGGTGAAGGAGCAAGCGAGTAAGCCGGAGCAATTGCTTGGTCAGATGGTGGTGGATGTAGATCTCTTCGCAGATGGAGCCGTCCAATCGGATGATATTGCCGTGCTCATTATTGATCGCAATCCAATCAAATTGTAAACTCCGCTGTAAAGCGTTGTGATATAGTTAATAGACAGACTTCTTGCACTGAGGGACGGACATGTAGAAGTGCAAATCAGGGTTGAATCAATGCTTCCATTAAAAGCTCGCTAGGAGGGTTATGCCATGCAAAAATCCCATATTAACCGGCAACCAGATTCTTCTTTGCATACGAATCAGAAAAGCAATAAACCAAATTCTCCCGTATCCTCCGATCTGATGAACATTCAACGAGCTATCGGCAATCGCGCTGTTGGCAATATGTTGAACATTCAGACCAAAATGACCGTTGGTCCAGCTGGTGATGCGTATGAGCAAGAAGCTGATCAAATGGGGAAACAAGCGGCTGAACATATTGCTGCGTCAGAGAGTAGTGGAGCCTCTAAGCCAGATGTTCAACGCTCAGAAGGCGGGGAGTCGGAAGAGGAAGAGCTGCAAATGAAGCCATCCTCGGAGTCGATCCAGCGCTCAGAAGGCGGCGAAGCGGAGGAAGAGGAGCTGCAGATGAAGCCATCCTCGGAGTCGATCCAGCGCTCAGAAGGCGGGGAAACAGAGGAAGAAGAGCTGCAAATGAAGCCATCCTCGGAGTCGATCCAGCGCTCAGAAGGCGGCGAAGCGGAGGAAGAAGAGCTGCAGATGAAGCCAACCTCGGAGTCGATCCAGCGCTCAGAAGGCGGGGAAGCGGAGGAAGAGGAGCTGCAGATGAAGCCAACCTTGGAGTCGATCCAACGCTCAGAAGGCGGGGAAGCAGAGGAAGAAGAGCTGCAGATGAAGGCATCGTCCGAAGGCGGATTTGAAGCGGATGCAGGGATTGAGTCGCAGATTAAAGCGAAACAAGGCAGCGGCAGCAAAATGGACGCAAGTATTCAAGCGAAGATGGAATCGGCGTTCAAAACCGATTTCAGCAACGTAAATATACATAATGATTCAGAGTCATCCAAGATTAATCGATCCATAGGTGCAGAGGCTTTTGCTACGGGAAATGACGTGTTCTTTAGGGAAGGCCGATACAACCCAGATACACGCGAGGGGCAAGAATTGCTTGGTCATGAATTAACCCATGTTGTTCAACAACGAGGCGGCAAGTAAAGCGAACAAGTATGAATTTAAGACCATGAAGGAGCTAGGTAGAGATGCCCCAAGGAAAACAAGGCCAGACCAAACCAGCGAGCCCCTCGCATCAGCGCACTCAGCAATTGCAAGCGGGTCCGATAAGTACCAGTGCCTCACAAGTGTTACCTATGGGGACTAACATCTTTATGCAGATGCAGCGTACAGTTGGTAATCGCGCAACACAAGCTTACGCGAATCAGCTCATTCAGCGGAATCCAACGCAAACACAAACGCCAGTTCCCACCGTGGCACCGCCAGTCGCTTTCCACCGCCGCAGGTCAGGGACTGGCGCACCGCCAAGACCTACTACACCTGCGCCCACGACAATAGTAGCACCGCAGGCAACGAATACGACACAGACACCAGCCCCAACAACGACGACAACATCGCAGACAGCGACAACTAGTCAAACACCAGCCCCAACAACCCTGACAGCACCGCAAACAGCGACTGTGCAAACACCAGCGCCAACGGTGATTACGCCAACGGTACCATCCGCTTCTACCATGCATCCTACAGGAGACAATACCAAGGATAATGCAGACATGACATCTGGGGTGGGTGGAACGTTCTCCGACAGCTTCGGTAAACGTGCCGATGATTTGAAAGAGTCGTACGATAAAACGAAAGATGCTGGAACGGCGCAACAGTCAGCTACCATGGGGGCTGTAGCTTCTACCGCAGATCTTGTGAGCGGGCCTTTCCAGATCATGAGTGCGATCAGAGAAACACTCAATGTTTCTGGTGATGCGAACCGAACTGGTCATAACAAACGCTGGCAGTATGCAGGCACAGGATCAGCCATGATTGAGTCAGGCGGTAAAATGGTCAGCGGCTCGGCTGGTCTCGTAGACAAAGCAGCCAAATCAACGGGGCATAAAAATGGCGTAGGCGGTTCTTCTTCTGTCAGTGATTATACCGGCACAGTGGCGGAAGCGATCTCCGCAGTCAAGAATACGATTATGGCAGTTAAAGGCATTTACGATATGTACAGTAAGCACTCCGAAAATGGTGGGCTCGATAAAGGTGAAAAAGCAAGAGGGACTATCGAGATCGTTAGTAATGCTATCCAAGCTGCGCAATCGGGTATCAAAGTGGCGAAGGGCATCATGGAGATCATGGAGACGAGTACGGCTAGTTTGACAGCTGTTATACCGGGCGTCAGTATTGCCGTAAGCGGTGTGAAAATTGCCATCAAAACCGTTGATGTGATCAAAGCGGGCTTAAATCGCAGCGCCATGACGACGATGAAACGTGATTTCAAAGGCAAAGCTGAGCACGCCGATATTCTCAAGGAAAAACGTTGGTACACGCGAAATGCTGGTGTAGACAAAGCGAAGCTAGCTACGAAAAAGCAGCAACTGCAAGCGGATATTGCATCCGGAGATCCAGTCAAAGTGGCAGCAGCCAATCAACAACTGGATGAAATCGCTCAATATGAATTAGCGAAAGAAATGAAGAAGATTAACGTGAAGCGAACAGACCGTGGAGCTATTCAAATCGGGCTTGAGCTTACCAAAATTGCGGCAGATATTGCTACGCTAACAGGGGTAGGAGCACAGGTGGGGACACCACTGAAAATCGTTGCTTCTGGTATCGGTGCTGCTATGCCAATTGCTAGATCCTTGAAGCAGGCTGGACGTGACCGCGCATCGAAAGCAGGCGCTTGGGGTATTACTAAAGCGATCTTCAATGCAGATAAATCGACTGATAAAAAGCTTGAAAAACGTGCTAACGACACGGATCTTATCTTTGATATGTTTATGAAACTACCTGTATACAATGAAACTGACGCAGGCGTAGTCACACGTTACAAACAAGTAGAGAGCTTTGTAGAAGCAGCTGGTATCAGCATTCAAGCTTTGTATAAGTTCGAGAGTGATCCTGCTAAGCTGAAAGGCGCCATTGTTGAAGCGATGGGCAAGAGAGAATAGGAGATTGAACAGATATGTTGACAGAGCTTGCACATGCGCGTCACTTGGCGCAATTAGGGCAATTGAAAGAGATTTTGGATGAAGCAGAGCTTGCCACGAATTTATTAGAGAAATCCGAAGCGATTCCGCTTCATGTGCTTATGGCAGGATTTCAAGAGGATAGTCAAGGGAGGGATCGTTTCCTTCATTTTAGCTTTTTACCCTTAAATGATGAGGAAATAGTCGCTATTCAACTGCTGCAAATCTACAGTACACTGCCGTTTCATCTTCAGGCAGGTGCTCGTGAAGAGGTAGCCGCGCTCTTACTAGAAATTAATACCCGTTTGCCAATAGGTCACTTTGGCGTGAATGAGGAAGGCGAGATCCACTATCGTTATGTGTATAGCTTATCCGCTTCGCGTACGTTCGAAAGTGATGAAGTATTAGAGATTCTTACTCTGTTCGTCTATATGTGTGATATGTTTGCAGAGCACATTGAGCAAGTTGCCAGTGGTGAAGCGAAAGCAGAGCAGGTCATTCAAGTCTTAAGATCATAAGTTGCGAAAAGACCTCCAAACCCACTCTCTGTGGTGTTGGAGGTTTTTCTCATTTCCTCGGAAATATTCGACTTATTTCACCTTGTTTTGCAGCAGTTCAATGAACTGCTTACCGATATCTCCCATTTGCCCGCCTGCAGGGCGATTGCCTCCACCGAAGCCTCCACCATTTTGGCCTCCGCCATTCGCATTACCGCCGCCGGAGCCACCATTTGGTTTTTGGCCGCCGGCTGGCTGACCACTAGCTGTCCCATCCGTGGCATTAGCTGTAGGCGCAGCAGAAGCATCAGGCGTCTGCGCTTTGCCTGCATCGCCTGAACCGCCATTGCGATTGCCGCCAGGGCGTTGGCCATTTTGACCGGCATTGCCTTGACCATTTGGCCCGCCGTTGCCGCCGTTACCGCGATTGCTCATGCGTGTTTCTGCATCTGTAAGGAAGGTCTTCTGCGCATCTGTCAGTGAAGCCATCAGCTTGGTTTTATTGTCATCACTAAGCTCTTTCTTCGTGATGATATCCTGAGCGACCGGCAGCATGGCTTGCGCTTGCTCTTTCGTGATGGTCAACCCATCCGCCTTATCCAGCATCATCAGCATTTGAAAAGTACTGAAGAGTTGACGCTGTGCTGGGTCCATCGCAGGACGGTTTTGTTGGTTGTTCTGTTGGCCATTCCCAGCTGCCTTCTCCGTTTGTTGCCCAGGCTGGGAAGTTCCTGCAGCTGCAGTTTGTGTGTCAGATTGATTCCCGCATCCGGCTAGAAGAATGGGGACCAAGATGCATATGCCTGCTAGTTTGCTCATATTCATACGTGTATGTATCACTCCTATTTTTGTTTTCCACGTTGTCATTGTACGATGTTATTATGAAAGAATAGCGAATAAAAGCTGAAAGCCAGCTTAAAATTAGTAGATTAAAATGCCATGAGGGAGGCGCCAAATGGAGTTTAGAACGATTGATGTGGAGAAGGATCGAGAAACGATCATTGCCTTTCGGAAAGATTCTTACGTAGTGAGCTTCGGGAGTGAAGAAGGCTTCGGAGATGAGGATGACTATGTGAGAAGGATTGCCGATCGCGTTAGGCGCTTTCCAGATGGACTTGTGCTGATTGAAGATGAAGGACAACCCGTTGGTCAATTAGAGCTTCAAATAGTTCTTCACGAGGGCAGTTATATCGGCTATGCCAACTTGTTTTACCTAATTCCATCCTACAGAGGTAAAGGATACGGTCGACAGTTAGTAGCGTATGCGGAAGGTTTTTTTGAGAAATATGCCGTGAAATCATATCATCTACGAGTGGCGCCAACGAATTTACCTGCGCTGCGCCTGTACGAGAAATGTGGCTTTCGCCTCTTAGAAAAAGAAGAGGATCAACCCAACGCCGTCTGGCGAATGGTCAAGGATCTCTAGTAGGTCTCGCGCAGCGGAGCCGATTAAGAATAAAGCCGTTAAGCGCAACCTATATGCGCATAGCGGCTTATTTGCTATCTGACGTTGCGTTGGAAGCCCAGTGTTCCGGGCGAGTTAAGTACGCAGGCAGCTTCGTGTGCTTATCGCCTTTGGCGGCATTCACTTGAAACTGAGTAAGAAACAAACTGTCACTTAAATCCGCGCCACGGAGGTCAGCGTCTCTGAAATCAGCGCCGATGAGATCCGCTTTTCGCAGATCGGTGCCTCGCAGATCAGCTGCAATTAAATAGGCACCTCGCAGGTTGCTTGCCCGAAGATCTGCACCATTCAAATTAGCCCCAATCAGATCGGCGCCTCTCCCATATGATTTACGGCGCCCTTTGGTGACCGGGAGCTCTTTGAGGGCTTTTTCGCGCACACTTTCACTTGTTTGAAGAAGCAAAACATTCACGGCGGCTCGATGTGCGGCAACGTCCAGCTTGGCGAGGCTATCCGGATCAAGGTTCGTGAGGCGTTCGGTTTCGACAAGCAATGTGTTCAGCTCTTTATGAAGCTCTTCAACCTCTTGCCATTGTAAAGCCTCCGTCAAATACCAGAGAAGCTCATGGAGCTGGCGCATCAAAGGAAATATTTCAAACATTTGCTTCGCGGTGTCAGGAGCTATTCGCCAATCCTTCCCGCCAAAGGTGCTCTGCGAAACTTTCTGGCCCGCCCCAAAGCAGTCATACACCGTACAACCCCGAAAGCCGATCTGCCGGAGCTGGGTATGTACACCACAACGAAAGTCGGCTTGCAGGTTCGTACAGGGATGTCCGGCATCCTTATTGTTGGCGAAATCCGTTGAAGCTGCGTAAGGCAGGGCAACACAACATAGGCCAAAGCAGTTCTCGCAATCTCCTTGCATATGGAGTTTCTCTATCATCAATGACGATCTCCTTGTAATATGATCATTTTTTACATTATACAACGCAGAAGCCATATGCAAAAACCAAGAGTTATGCTATAACTGGTGAAAAAGCTATTTCACGAACAATGTGAGAGGGAGACATCCATGAGCACATTAACGAAAGCAATTTTAATAGCAGCCAAGGCACATGATGGTCAGGTAGACAAAGGGGGCAGCCCTTACATTCTACACCCTATTCGTCTAGCCAGCAGAGCAAAAACTACCGAACAATCCATTGTTGCCGTCTTACATGATGTTGTGGAGGATTCGAGCTTTACCCTATTTGATTTGAAAAAAGAAGGCTTTAGTCTACCTATCCTGGAAGCGCTAGATTGCCTTACGAGAAGGCCTGATGAGTCGTATGAAGGATTTATTAAGAGAATCAAAGTTAATCCATTAGCCTCATTCGTGAAGCTCCTGGACTTAGAAGATAATTGTGATCTCAGTCGAATTGAACATCCTACCCGTCAAGACTATGAAAGAATCGATAAGTACAAAAAAGCGATAGCCGAATTGAAATATGGAAGCTGACACCTTGGGGGTGTCAGTTTTTTTGTCGAAAAAGACTTGCAGAGTGAGGACATCAATCGACATACGAAATGAGCTTTTTGCAATATGATAAGTGTATGCGTACAAGCTGACTATATGAAGAAAGGGTTGATCGCCATGAACAACATAAAAATATCCTCAAAAGGTATCGAAAAAGCGCTTCGTAAGTTTGATTATTTGCAAGCTATTGCCGAATACATTTGGAACGGTTTCGACGCTGAGGCTACGGCGGTAGACATAACCCTTCATAAAAACATACTAGACGGCGTGGATCAAATCATGATTGCAGATAATGGCTATGGCATTAAGCTGAAGGATTTAGAAGGAAAGTTTACGCCTTTCTATGAATCCGAGAAGAGTGTGGATCCTGATAAACGGGGAAGAACGACTTCGGCAATGCACGGGAAAAATGGGATTGGTCGCTTAACGTTTCACCGTTTTGCTTCCGAGGCTGTTTGGCAAACCACCTATGAGGACGGGCTTCTGCTCAAAAATACGTATAACATTCACATTCATGCCAAACGGTTGGATGCCTATCATGTGACGAAGCCTGATGTAACAGATAAGGACAGAGGGACGACCGTCACGTTTAACAATATAATCAACGAGTTCGTTGTTGAGGATTTCCTGGCATTTTTGAGCAGAGAATTTGGGTGGTTCTTGGAACTACACGCGGACAAACCCTACACGATTCGTATTGATGGTGAACCGTTAGACTACGCAAGCTTGATCGCGGAAAAGGAAACCTTTACTTCCGTGCATCCGATGTCGCAGACGAAATTTCGCATCACGTATATACGTTGGGAAGATCGTATGAATCATGAATATTCGAAGCTGTATTTTATCGACTCGAAACAGAAAGAGCAGCATAAACAGCCGACGACGTTTAACAATAAAGGTGATTCCTTTTACCATAGTGTCTATATTCAGAGTAAGCTATTTGATCAGTTTGATTTTAGCTGTGAAGATCTGAGTGGACAGCAGTCGTTTACTTTCGGTGCAAGTCGAAAAAGCGATGCTTTTCAATTTCTATTGGATGAGCTAGGCACGTTTATTAGTGAGAAAAGGCAGCCCTATCTGCGGAAATTATCCGATGCTGTCATCAAGGAATTTGCTGAAGCTAAGGCGTTTCCAGCGTTCACGGGCGATCCTGAGGCGGCGAACCGCCGGGATGAGCTAGAAGCTGCGATTCGTGAGTTGTGCCATGCGGAGCCCAAGGTATTTGCTAGATTGAATCCCGAACAGAAGAAAGTGCTTGCGCACCTGATCCATTTGGTTGGGTCAGAGGAGAGGCAACGGTTGATGGCGGCACTATAATTGGGTACTATAAGGACTAGTTATACTTGGGTATACTAGCGATTGAAAGGGGCCCAGATCATGAACGTTGAAGAAGTGAAGCGAATTAGTGAAGTGTCTAAAAATGAACGGTGGCCTTACCCGCGCACGTTTCAAGCGTTATTGGATGCAGGCGTGACTTCCTATCGAACTGAAGTTGCAGATAATTTTACGGTGTATATGGGAAATGAGGATCGATACGAGGATATGAATTCCTCGATGTCCGAGACGTCCAAGATTGCAGATCATTTTAATGGCGATGAGGTGTTAAGAGGCCTCCAGCACCATCAGAAGCATCTTACGCCTTATTCGGATTTCTTGAAGGATATGTCGAAAGCCGGGGTTCACTATTATATGGTTGATATGGTTGAACGTAAGATAACATATACTAGCGGCAGACCGGAAGAAGCCTATACAGAGGCTATTCCTGTATTTAAATAAGATTGTGCAGCTAAGCTGTGTCCCCATAAGGGCGCGGCTTTTTTCTATGGTTGTATGAAATTAAGTGTAGGTTATACAACTATTCACTGGAAGGGATCTACAGGATTATCCATTTTTATCTCGAATACTTGGATACAGCTTTTTTTCGGGGAGGAACAAGAGGAAATGGAGAAGAGAATTGTAATTGGCATCGATGGTGGAGGAACGCACACAAGAGCAGTGGCAGTGGATTTATCCGGTCGAGTAGCCGCTTTTTCACAAACGGGCGCTGCTAATATTCATAAGGATTCTAATGCAAAAGAGCATGTGAGAGCTGCGATTACCAGCCTATTAGTAAAAGCAGGACGAAATGAAGGAGATATCGTTTCACTTGTAGCAGGAATTGCCGGACTAGATCGGGCAGAGGATCAGGTGTGGTGTGACGATTTTATCGCAATTGATGGGGTACATGGGAAGAAACGGGCCGTTAGTGATGCTTGGATCGCGCAAGTCGGCGCCTTAAGTGGAGAGCCTGGGATTATTGCCATTTCAGGGACGGGATCCGTTGTTTTTGGTATCAAAGAGAACGGGGAGCAGCTGCGAAACTATGATTTTCGGCAGTATGCAAGCTCGACTGCGAGGCATCTTTCCTACGAAACCGTCTTTCGTATCCTAGCAGGAAGCTATGTGTTGGAAGACGAAGAACTTATTTCAAGGATCTTTGCCTATTGGGGAGTCTCGCATATGCAGGAACTAGGTAAATTAGCCTCCACTGGTTTCATACCCGACCAGCAAGCCTGTAATCGGAAATTTGGTGACATGGCGCAACTGGTAACAGATGCTGCGGCAGCGGGGAGTCCTTTGGCGAAAGAGGTGTGTAATGTGGCAGTCTCCCAGCTCGTAACTGCAATCCGGCTTATCGGATCGCAATTTACATCGAATTGTATCCGTTTAGCACTGATCGGCAGTGTAGCACGTAGTCCGTATATGATGAAGCGACTTGAATACGAAATAGCCCGAGATAATAAGCAAGGAAAGACATATGAGGTCCAGCAGCCACGATACGAACCTGTCACTGGTGCTATCCTTATGGCGTTTCATCAAGCAGGAATCCACATAACGAATGAAATCTATGAGAATCTGAGTTTGAGCCAGCGGTAAGGAGTGATAACCATGCAAACTGTCTATCTGATATCTGGCCCAGCAGGGGTCGGAAAGTCAACGACCTCACGGGAATTGGCCAAAGCTTTGCCCAATTCCGCATATATTTCAGGTGATGCAGTTAGTTATATGCACGTGAATGGCCGTGAGAAGCCATGGGAAAGTCGATCTGAGCTATCCCTCATTTGGCATAACATTTGGCAGCTTACTGCTAATTTTATTGCACATGGCGTAGACGTGGTCGTCGATTATGTGACGTTTCCTGAAGAGGCAGCATGGCTCCAAAAGCAGTTAATGGCATTAAATGCTAATGTTGTTTATGTTGTTTTGTGGACAGACAAAGCGACGATTCTGCAAAGGGATCAAATGAGATTGCCGCAGCATCAAATGGGTGAACGTTGCCTAATTCTCATCGATGAATTTGAAAACTCGGGATTAGAGCCGAAACATCTTATGGATACGAGTCTACGCCATGTTGAGGATTTGAATGAGATCATAGATGACATTCGGAGTAACGAAAGATACAGGCTGAAATTCGAATTATGTCCATAACAAAGGAGCCCCTAAATGAACAATCACGCAACAGGGCTACATCACATCAAAGCAATGGTCGAGAAAAAGGTGACCTGGCTTGAGTTGTTTTACGATTTACTATTTGTAGCGGCCGTTTCCAAAGCAAGTCACGTCTTGCTGCATGTGCATCATGGCACGATTCCGCTAGAGTATTTGAGCAAATTCGTTCTCATCTTTATTCCAATCTGGTGGGCTTGGGTAGGGCAGTCGCTTTTTGTCAATCGGTTTGGGCGGGACAGTACCTCGCATCGCGTCTTTCTCATTCTGCAATTATTTTTTGTGCTAATTATGACGGCTAGCCTGTCAGTCGATTTTGATCAGTATTTTGTGCCATTTCTTATCGGATATTTAGGTTTGAGAGCGATGACGGCCATTCAATACCTGGCTGTACATCAAAAAGAAGAAGAACATCGTCGGAACACAGCGCGTTACTTAGGCAGCCGATTCTGGATCGGACTTGCCATATCGGCGCTCTCCCTGTTCTTCGATTCATGGATCCGATACGCTGTGTTGTACGCGGGCATTATGGTGGATATTCTGCTCCCCTTAATGGGGCGGAAATATTTGCTGAGAAGCCCGATTAACACCCATCATTTATTAGAGCGCTTCTCGTTATTCACGCTGATCCTGCTAGGGGAATCGGTCATTAGTATACTTGCCGTCTTGCAGTCGAGCGATTGGACGTGGCAATCCATTGTTTTCGCGTCCATCACCTTTCTATTAATCATCGCGATGTGGTGGCAATATTTTGAGAATGTGGAGAAGAAAGTGAACAAAGCGCTAGAAACGGCAGGGCAAACCATCATCTATGGCCATTTATTCATTTATTTATCCTTGTGTATGATTGCCGCTTCGATACAGCTGTTATTCTTGGAGCAGTTGAATTATGGGTTTATGTTGAGCTTTATTTTCGGCTCTGTGCTCCTGTATTTTTTCTCAACATCACTGGTTTTTCACAAGTATAGACATGCACATCAAAGGCTAGGATTAGCACATTTAGCGATATTTCTAGGGCTGCTAGTTGTATTTCTTGGGTTGGATCTGATGTTCGAAATGCCAAATTACGTAATTATCGGAGAAATGACGTTATTTTTTGTTGTGTATGCGAAGGGAACGACTTGAGACTTGAGATATCACTGGGAGGGGAACATGATATGCGCGTAGACATTAACGCTGACCTTACACTCAAATCACTCGAACCAAAGGATGCGGAAGCTTTATTTGCACTAACCAATAGCTGTCGGGATTACCTGAGAGAATGGTTGCCATGGGTGGATGCGACTCAGCATAGCGATCAGTCAAGAGCATTCATCCAACACTGTCAAAATCAAGAGGCAGCCAATAATGGCTTCAATGCTGGCATTTGGTATAAAGGAGAGTTCGCAGGCTGCATTGGATTTCACCCGATTAATTGGGCTAATCATTACGCTAGTCTGGGTTATTGGCTAGGGGAAGGCTTTCAAGGTCATGGCATAATGACTCGGGCCTGCCAATGGGTTATCGATTATTCGTTTAACGAACTGGGCCTAAATCGCGTGGAAATCAGATGTGGAGAAAGCAATTTCAAAAGCCGAGCCATCCCAGAGAAATTAGGATTCACGAGAGAAGGTCAGGTTCGCGATGCCGCGTGGCTTTACGACCATTATATCGACCTTATCGTGTATGGCATGCTGAAGCGGGAGTGGCGAAAGGGAAACCAATAAACGTACAGGGTCAAAGATAACTTTTTCAAAGCAAAAACGATTGATGAACTCATCCTCTCGAGTATTGTACATGAGGTTAATCATGAGGGCATGATTGCTTCGATGCTTAAGGTGCTTAAATAACGACCAGATCACATAAAAACAGCTCTTCAAAGAATAACTTTGAAGAGCTGTTTTTGTTTATTACATGTAGGATAGCACGCCATCCATTATTCCGTCTGACGCTCCGTCTGTATCCCCGATAGCCTGTACCACAGAAGCATCCCCAGCGAACAAAGCCCAACCAGAATTAACAATCCATATACATGCATGTACGAATAAAGAAGCGACGTATTCTGCTGGATTTCCAGTAAAATACCGCATATCGCGACTGATATTGATCCTCCAAAAAACTGGATGAGTTGCATGAGTCCCATGCCTGAGCCAATTAAGTGCTTCGGCAGAATGCGCGAAGTTTCGTTATTCAATGACGCAATCGTCGCTGAAAATGCAGGAGAGAAACAAAGATAGCCAATCAGAATGACATGCGGCGAAGCGCCGAGCAGCGTGGAGAATGCAATCATCACCAGTGATAAGACTCCATGGCCGATAAGCAGAAATCGCAGATTGCCGAATCGATCGATCCATCGGCCGACGAAGCGGGTTAGGAACGCGGAGAGGATCGCGCCTGGCGCAATTGTTAAACCGATGGCCATCGCCGATTGATGGAACAGCTTGGCCAGTACGAGCGGCATCAGAAATAGATTCCCAAGGTTCAAGACCAAGATACAGAAACCGATCACGACAAGCTTCCGGAACGCGGGATTCGCCAGCAATACGGGATTAATGAACGTGTCGCTTGAGCGCCGCAGATGCCAAACGTGTACACCAAAGGAGAGGGCACTAATGGCAAGCCACACGCCAGAAATCTGCGTGACAGCGAGTAGTAAGGTCGCGGCATTGACGACCGTCAATAGCGCTCCTAGCATGTCGAAACGGAACGCTACGGGCTGCTCCTTGGGGAGCAATCGCAAGAGAATAGGAAGAATGACTAAGACTAAGCAGGTAATCGCGAACAAGCCATTCCAGCCCCAATATTCGCTGATAATGCCGCCAACGATAGGGCCGAGCCCGAAGGCCATCGCACTCCCCGCGGAAATCATCGCAATGGCCGAGCCTCTTCGTTCAATCGGGATGTAACGGCTGGCGAGTACCAATCCTAGACCGGCCATGACTCCTGCACCTGCGGATTGTAGAATACGGGCAGCAAGCAAGGTGTGGAATTCCCGAGCGAAGAGACCAAAAACAGACGAAAGTCCAAGGATGATAAGCCCTATGGTTAGGAGCTTGCGTATTGGAACCACATCGGAGAGTCTGCTATATAGGACGGTTGATAAGGCATAGCCAATGGAATAGCTAGAGATGACCCAAGATCCGAGATCCGCAGTGATGCTGAGATCTTGAATAATACTAGGAATCGAGACGTTGAACATCGTCGTATTCATAACAACAATGAACAAGCCGATTGTCCAAACGGGCATTACAATTTTATCGTTCATGTGGATCCATCCTGTCTGACGCGAGATGTACATATGATTTCCTTATTATAAACCTACATCGTCTAATAGCCAAAATTGATAGGCAATCGCCAATTGACAGGTTGGAAAATCGGAGGTATTATTTTATTATACATTTAGATAAATATCTAAATAAGGAGGACCACCATTTGAATGAGGCATTTAAAGCGTTAGCGGACCCGACTCGTCGTGAAATTTTACAGTTGCTGCGAGAAAAGAGTATGAATGCTGGTGATATTGCTGATCATTTTAAGATTAGTAAGCCGAGCATATCGCATCATTTGAACCTGCTTAAACAGGCTGGGCTCGTAATGGATGAACGTCAGGGACAACATATCATGTATACCTTGCATACCACGGTTGTTGAAGACGTCATCGGATGGATGTTTAACATACTTAACAAAAAAGATGAGGAGGAACCATCATGAAAAAATGGAAGGAGATTTTGTTATATGTGATTAGCCTTTCCCCAGCGTTAGGGGGCTTACTCCTGTATAATCGTCTTCCGGACACGATGGCGAGCCATTTTGGAGTGAATAATGAAGTGAACGGTACGATGAGCAAAGAAATGTCGCTGCTCATGCTGGTGCTGCTGGGTCTGCTGCCGCTGTTCATGCGGGTTATGAGAGCGATCGATCCGAAGAAAGCGAATTTCGAGAAATTCCCTGCGGCTTTTGAGGTGACACGATTCGGGATCTCCATCCTTTTAGCTGTCGTAGGTTGGGCGGTCATTTTCTTTAACTTGGGGCATAGCTTGGACTTTAAGAAAATCACCATGATATTACTGGGCGCGCTGTTTGCCGTAATGGGGAACTTTTTGACGCAAGTGAAGCCCAATTATACGTTTGGCATACGGACACCATGGACACTCGCGAATGAAGAAATTTGGAGGAAAACACATCGTTTGGGCGGTCCACTTATGATGCTGGGCGGAGTCATTTCGTTTATCGCCGCGTTCTTAATGACACCAATCGCAATCTTCATTTTTATAGCGGCAATTGTCATCAGTTCCTTTATTCCGGTCATCTATTCGTATGTTATTTTTACCCGTCTTTCAAAGTAAATAGACGATAGGAAGACTGCCAGCGATAAGCTGAGCGGTCTTTTTTTAACTACGGTCAAATTTTCTTGACAATCGACAAACGAAGAGTCGCTAGCTTACATCTGTTTAACACCATTAACCTTTAAGCTTGGCGTGTCACTTTTCAATGCATATTTCCGATTTAGCAGAAATCCGAAGAGGGAAGCAAGGGATTGCTGAAACAGCATGCCAAGCACAACTGGAATTGCCACAGGGGGCGGGAAATAGGCAACAGCGAGTACCGCGCCCGCACTTATATTTCGCATACCACTGTTAAACGTAAGGGCAACCACGACATCTTGTTCCCAGCGGAACAACCTAGCGACAAGCCATCCAAGCATGTAGCCTAGCGAGGCCACGATGAGCACGAAAGCTGCCAGACCGAGCAATTTTGCGTTGAAGTCACGTAAGTAGGGCGCGATGACGGAGCTATTAATGGCGACGACAACGCCCATGAAAATTTTAGAAAAAGGACCTAAACGGCCACCCCACTGCTCCTTTATTTTCCCCCGCGTCCATTGATTCAGCAGCATCCCGAGGAGAGAAGGGACAACGATCATGAAGAATAAGCCTTTCATCATAGCGAACGTATCGAGCTGAACCTTGGTACCGACCAATACAGAGAGCGTATATGGCACGACGAAAGGTGAGAGGATCGTATCCATAAGGATGATCGAAAGTGTCAGTACAATATTGCCTCGATAAATCGCCACCCACACGAAACTAGTAATGCCAGTTGGAATGGCAGCGGCCAAAATAAGTCCCGTAATCGTCAGCGGTTCGTGACTATAAACAACATGCCCAAGACCGAGCGCAATAAGCGGCATCCCGACATGCAGAATAAATAAAGTAGCTAGAAGTGGAAGCGGTTGAACGACAACCTTGATGAATTCTTTGAAGCTGGAAGCGATACTTCCCGAAAAGGTCATAAAGGCAAACAACCAAGGTGAAAGATAGGTGAATCCAGATAAGTGACTTCCGAGCAGAACCCCGATAAGGACACTTAGGGGAGTGATGAGCGGCAAAATCTTTTCTAATTGTCGATTCAACTGAGGCAGCATCTAGGTGAACATCCTTTCTGGACTAGCATAAGCACGTTTTCCTCATTGTAGCAGAACGAGCATTAGAGGAGTAGACTGTACCATATTTACTTCCAGAAATGTAAATTTAGTTTTCTTGGGTGAATGTGGACACACAAAAGACTGCCGAAAGACATAAATATGACTAATGTGACAATTGAAAGGAGTCCATATAATGTATCGTTTCTGGGATAAAGTCATTAAACTGATTATGGTATCCGTACATCCGAAGCATATTGTGGAAATCGGGGCACACGCGGGGAATACTTCTGTACAACTACTGGAATATTGTTTAGGATTTGGCGGAAAGTGTGTCATCATCGATCCTGCGCCGTTATTTGATGTAGATAGCTTTACAGCACGCTATGGAGAATCATTCGAGCTAAAGAGAAAACTCAGCCTTGAAGCTTTGCCAGAATTGAAGGAAATGGACCTCATCCTCATTGATGGTGACCATAATTGGTATACGGTGTTTCACGAACTGAAGGAGATCGAAAGAATCGCAAGGGTACAAGGGAAATTCCCGATTGTCTTGTTCCATGATACGCAGTGGCCGTATGGTAGACGTGACATGTACTATATGCCAGAGACGATTCCTGCTCAGTTCTGCCAACCTCATGCAAAGAAAGGCATGGCACCTGGGCGGCGGGAGCTTCTTGAACATGGCGGATTGAATTATGGTCTCAATAATGCCTTTTTGGAATATGGGGAACGCAACGGGGTACTGACTGCGATTGAAGATTTTCTGAAAGAGACGAGTTTTGATTTGACATTTAAGCAGCTTTTTTCCAACAACGGCTTTGGGATTGTTTATCCGAAAGATCAAGAGACTACGAAATTGGTCGAGTATGTATTTAAGGCATCAGGAATGTAGCTCGAAGCGAGCCAAGGCTGCCATTGAACACAATGGCAGCCTTGGATAAAGAGAATTGAACTTTTATTTACCAAGTAAAATTTTCGTGTATGGAGAATCGATAGGCAGCATGATGACAGGCTCTCCTTTAAATGACACCAAGTAACTATCCAGCGTACGATAGAAATTGTAGAAAGCAGGATCCTGGCCGTAAGCAGTGTTGTAAATTTTAGCCGCCTCTTGCTCGCCTTCGGCTACGATTTTCTTCGCATCCGCTTGGGCTTGCGCGATTAGTTCACTTGCCTGTCTGTCGGCTTTGGAGGTGATTTTCTTGGATTCCTCATCGCCCTCAGACAAGTACTTCGCCGCAATAGATTGACGGTCGGAGATCATCCGTTTGTACACGCTTTGCTTGTTGGAATCGGGCAGATCCGTGCGCTTGATGCGTACATCGACGATTTGGATACCGTAGTTATCGCGTTCCATCAACTCCGAAACTTCCTTCGTAATCTCATCGTTCAAGTTACCACGTTGTGTGTTTTCGCTAATGATATCGCTGTAATTAATTTCCGATAACTTCCGTCTAACGGTGTTGTACACAGCAGCATCAATACGTTCTTCTCCGCCTGTGATCGATTGAATCGTGCGCAAGAACTGCTGAGCATCATCAATCCGCCATACCGTATAGTTATCAACTTCGATTGGCTTCTTATCTTTGGTCAAAATGGAAGTAGGCTTGCTATCGTAAACCATTTGGTATTTAGGGAGCGTGCGAACCGATTCAATGAATGGGATTTTAAAATGAATACCAGGTTCGGTTTGGATACGAACGGCTTCTCCGAATTTGAGAACGACGCGGTATTGGCCTTCTTTGACAATAAAGATGGAGATTAGGAAGAAAAAGACGAGAACGACACCAATGATGGATCTCAAAATCCATTTACTTTGTAAGGTCATTTCGCAGCTCCTCCTTGCGTCGTGCCGGTTGCAGCAGCAGGTGTGCGCAGCAGCTCATTAATCGGCAAATATTTGACCGTTTCGCCGGTGCTGTCGCTGATGAAAATTTTGGCATTCGGTAATATTTTCTCTAACGTCTCGATGATAAGCCTGCTCTCTGTAACTGATTTATTATTGGCGTACTCTGCATATAGGGCGTTAAACTTCGCAACATCCCCCTGTGCATTCAAAATCCGTGATTTCTTCTGGGCCTCGGCATTCTCTAGAAGTGCCTGAGCGTTACCGCGTTCCCTTGGAAGGATATCATTTTCGTATTTTGTCGCTACGTTAATCTTCGTATTTTTCTCTTCACGAGCGTTGGTTACATCTTTAAAAGCATTTTGCACATCGCCCGCTGGCGGCTCGATATCTTGGAACTTCAAATCGACAATATGGATACCTGTTTGATACTTCGTCTGCATCTCAATCAGTCGCTCTTTAACCTTGCCTTGGACCTCGGTTTTTCCTTCTGTAATGGCAAAGTCTAGCGCCGTAGCGCCGATAACCGAACGAATCGCTGCACTCGCGGAGTTGCGAAGGAACAATTCAGCATTATCAATATTGTACAAGTAGTTACGCATGTCACTGATATTCCATTCCACAACGGCATCAGCGGATAAAATATTTTCATCCCCCGTAATCATCATCGCTTCTTCTTCTACGGGTGTGATTTTGCCATTGGTTTCACGGAAGCCAATTTGGATACGCTGTGTCTTTTTGGCAGGAAGTACAATGACCTGTTGAATAGGGAAAGGGAGTTTAAAGTGCAGCCCAGCTTCTTTTTCAGTCGTGTATTTGCCTAGGGTTAAAATGGCCGCTTTCTCATGCTCCTGGACCGTATAGAAGGTGGACTTTCCAAAGATAAGGACGAGAACGATAATAAGGCCGGCAATGATTTTGGTCACCAAGCCCGGCGGGAGCGAGGTTGGTCTTCGTCGATCTGGTTCTGGGAGTACAAATGGCTCCATTGAAAACACCCCTTTAATATAAGTTTTACTGATATGCTATACGGGAAGTTTTGGGAATGGTTTCAATAGGAAAATTGTTATTTCCAAGAGTTGGCTGTCATGCTATGATATTGAGTAATTGCATACGAATGAATCCCTAGGGGCGCCGAGAGGCTGAGACAGTGTAGACTGAACCCTTTGAACCTGATCTGGTTTATGCCAGCGGAGGAAAGTGGAACGAATTTTGGAGCCGATTTAATATTTGTTTATGATGAGGCAGCCTACAACCACTTTCCTGAGGAAAGTGGTTTTTTTGTGTTTTACGACGGTGTCAGAATAGTTTGCTTGCTAATGAACACAAGTGATGTTTGGTGGAGAGGAAGTGGGTTGTAGGTGTCGGAGAAAGAGCTGCATGTCATAACGGACGGGAAGCTTACATGGTCTGAACTGGCGAAAATTGCGGTTCAAATCTACCCGTATGTCACGGCGATCCATATTCGCGAGAAAATGAAGTCCTTGGACGAAGTGTTTATCGGCGTGCAGTACTTATTGGAGCAGGGGATTCCTGCGAAGCGTTTGTACGTCAACGGTTTTCCTTCTATTGCGCTCGCCTTACAGACAGGGGGGCTTCAGCTTCCAGGCACGACGCCAGCACTTGTTATACAAGATGAGTTTTGCCGGGGGATACAGCGCATAGGAGTCTCAGTGCATCATGCAGATGAGGCGAAATGGCGTGAACAAGATGGCGCCGATTATGTCATGTTCGGTCATATCTTTGCGACCAACTCCAAGCAAGGAGTGCCCCCAAGAGGCTTGGAGCAATTACGGGAATTAGTTAATCACATTAACATTCCAGTGATTGCGATTGGCGGGATGACGCCTGCAAGTGTAAGATCCGTGCTGGATACAGGAGCATCTGGCATCGCAGTCATGAGCGGAATATGGGAAGCGGCGGATCCTCTCGGAGCCGTTATAGCCTACCAAGATGAGCTTAGACAAATAGAGGTGAGTTAAATGTCAGCAGCAAGATCAGATGTCATCATCGTTGGCGGTGGTGTGATTGGCACATCCATCGCGTATTACTTGGCAAAAAGAGGGCAATCCGTCACGCTGCTGGAGCGCAGCCAGCTAGGCACAGAAGCCTCGGCAGCGGCAGCGGGCATGCTCGGGGCGCAGTCCGAGATGGAAGACACAGGCGCCCTATTCCAGTGGGCGCGACAAAGCCGTGCCATGTTCCCCGAGCTGAGCGGGGAACTTCGAGAACTCACGGGCATCGACATCGGTCTCGTCCGTGAGGGGCTGCTGAACGTCGCGCTCAGCGACGTTCAAGAGGAGGAGCTGCGCGCGCGGGAAAAGCTCCAGCGCGACGCGGGCGAGAAGGCCCAGTGGCTCAGCGCCGCTGAAGCCACGGCCATAGAGCCCGCGCTGAGCGGGGCGACGCGCGGAGCCCTGTACCTGCCCGAGGATGGGCAGGTAGATGCTCCGCTGCTTGCGGCGGCATTCGCGCAGGCGGCGCAGGTACTGGGGGCGAAGGTGCAACCGTTCGCCCAGGTGCAAGGGCTGCTGACCGCGCAGGAGCGCGTCATCGGCGTGCTGACGGCCGCCGGTCCGCTCTACAGCGACCACGTGGTCGTCGCCGCAGGCACGTGGAGCGGTCAGCTGCTAGGGAGCATCGGCATCGATCTGCCGATGTATCCCGTGAAGGGCGAGTGCTTCTCCGTGAGGACACCGAAGCCTATATTGAAGAAAACCCTGTTCACACCAGGGTGCTATATCGTTCCGAAAGCCGGCGGACGGCTAGTGGTCGGCGCGACGGTCGTGCTGAACAGCTATGACCGCAAGGTGTCGCTCTCAGGTCTAGCCGAGCTGATGGAGCGCGCGAGGGGGCTGATGCCCGCACTCGGCGATGCCGAGTGGGAGAAGGCTTGGTCGGGGCTGCGTCCGCAGACAGCCGACGGGCTTCCATACATTGGAAAAGTACCGACACATGAGGGCCTGTATACAGCGTGTGGTCATTACCGCAACGGGATTCTGCTGAGCCCGATCACCGGGAAAGTGATGGCGGATTGGATTGTAGGCGGAGATGGCGCAGGTGAACAAGGGATACATGCGATAACCCCTTGGTTGGATTCGTTCAGCCCTGATTTGTCACCAGAGACGACGCGAGTAAGTCACGGGGAACAGGACTTATTTTCAGCTTCAGGAAAGGAATTGATAAGCATTGAAACTGCACATTAATGGTCAACAGGTTGACGTACCCGATACGATTCGGACCGTAGTGGAGCTGCTCGCGCACTTTGATTTAAGCGACAAAATGCTTGTGGTGGAGCATAATGCAGCCATTTTACATAAAGAGGATCACGCTGGAGCTGAGCTTGCAGAAGGACACAAAATTGAGATCGTTCATTTCGTTGGAGGAGGATAAAACATGTTAAAAATCGGTCCATATGAGTTTCGTTCACGTTTGCTGCTAGGTACGGGGAAGTTTCCTGATTTTCAGATTCAAAAACAAGCGGTGGATATCAGTGAATCCCAAATTTTGACGTTTGCGGTTCGTCGGATGAACATTTTTGAGGCGAGTCAGCCGAATTTCTTGTCGATGTTGGATACGTCGAAGTTCACGTTGCTGCCGAACACCGCAGGTGCCAAAACTGCTGAAGAAGCGGTTCGCATCGCTCGTTTAGCTAAGGCATCAGGTTTATGCGACATGATCAAAGTCGAGGTTATTGGGGATGAAATGACACTGCTGCCTGATCCAGTGGAAACGCTGAAAGCTTCGGAAATGCTGCTGGAGGAAGGCTTTATTGTACTTCCGTATACATCAGACGATGTGTTATTAGCTAAACGTCTGCAAGCACTTGGCGTACATGCGATTATGCCTGGTGCATCACCAATTGGCACGGGGCAGGGGATCATTAACCCGTTGAACCTGAGCTTCATCATCGAGCAGGCGACGGTTCCGGTCATCGTGGATGCAGGAATTGGTGCACCTTCGGATGCGTCGTTGGCGATGGAAATGGGTGCGGACGGCGTACTGCTTAACACGGCAGTATCGGGTGCAAAGGATCCTGTCAAAATGGCATACGCCATGAAGCTCGCGATTGAAGCGGGACGCGCTGGCTTTGAAGCGGGACGCATTCCGAAGAAGCGTTACGCATCGGCGAGCAGTCCAATGGATGGTTTGAGCCGGGTGTAGGAAAAGGGGGAGTACCGTGGCGATTTACAAAGCTTTGACGATTGCCGGCTCGGACAGTGGCGGTGGTGCGGGCATTCAGGCGGATCTGAAAACATTTCAAGAGTTAGGCGTGTACGGCATGTCCGTAATTACGGCTGTTACTGCGCAGAATACGCTGGGTGTACAAGGGGTTTACCCGATGAGCGCGGAAGCGATCGAACGCCAACTGATGTCCATTGGGGAAGATTTACGACCAGATGCTTTGAAAACAGGCATGCTGTTCAGCGGCGAAATTATTCGCATTGTGGCGGCGGCGATTAAGAAATATGCATGGAAGCAGATCGTTGTAGATCCTGTGATGATTGCCAAGGGCGGAGCTTCGCTCTTGCAGCAGGAGGCGATTGACGCGATGATTCATTCGTTGCTGCCACTAGCTGATGTGGTGACGCCGAATATTCCTGAAGCGGAGGCGCTTAGCGGGATATCGATCACGGATGGAGACTCCCGGCAGAAGGCGGCCTTGCGAATTCATGAGTACGGCTGCAAGCATGTGATGATCAAAGGCGGTCATGAAGCGAATACGGAACAGGCGACGGATCTGCTGTATGATGGAGTTTCCTTTACCGAGTTCACTTCGAAGCGATTGGTTACGCAGCATACGCATGGAACAGGCTGCACATTTGCAGCCGCATTGACATCAGGATTGGCGCAAGGACACACGACGAAGGCGTCCTTACAACTGGCAAAAAGCTTCATCCACGCTGCGATCTCGGAGCCTTTACATATC
This sequence comes from Paenibacillus sp. J22P169, assembly GCF_059691995.1. Classification (NCBI taxonomy): domain Bacteria; kingdom Bacillati; phylum Bacillota; class Bacilli; order Caryophanales; family Paenibacillaceae; genus Paenibacillus; species Paenibacillus sp. J22P169. The sequence continues at coordinate 257,314 of NZ_JCAUAO010000004.1, forward strand.
GGAAGCGGGCATGGACCGACAAATCATTGGGCTTATCAGCAGAGTGTTCGAGCAGCTGATTCAAGAGCTACGCCCACGCGAGGTGTGCGATGAGCGTTGTAAGAAATCAAGAAGAGCTGCGCAGTGCGCTGCGTTTGTATTTGGTCATGGGCAGCCCTAACTGTGCTGGGGCTGACCCGTACGAAGTGCTGGAAGCCGCCATCGACGGCGGCATCACGATGTTTCAACTGCGCGAGAAGGGCCCCGGTGCCCTACAGGGGGCGGAGCTGCTCGCGCTGGGTGCGCGGCTGCGCCGCCTTTGCGCGCAGCGCGGGATCCCGTTCATCGTGAACGATGATGAACGGCTGGCTCTAGAGCTTGCGGCCGATGGAATCCACATCGGCCAAGAGGATGCCCCAGCCGCCGACGTGCGCCAGCGGCTGCCGAACATGATCGTGGGCGTATCGGCCCACGATCTGGGCGAGGCCCAGTTGGCGCTGGCAGAAGGCGCCGACTACTTGGGCGTAGGCCCCCAGTACGCCACGCGAACGAAGCTCGATGCGCGTGAGGTCCAGGGGCCTGCCGTACTAGCGCGGATGCGCGCAGGCGGCATCCAGCTGCCGCTCGTGGGCATCGGGGGGATCGATGCCACGAATGCAGGCGCCGTCATCCGCGCAGGCGCGGACGGCGTCGCGGTGGTGAGCGCCATCGCGGGTGCTCGATCACCGCGTGAAGCTGCGGAGTCGCTACGGAGGCTGCTTTACGTGTCGTCATCGAATATCGACTGACAAAAATCAATCTCCCATCATCACATCAACAAATAACGACTGACAAAAATCAATATTTGGTAAATGAAATTACACGTCTCGAACATTTAATAGGGGGTTAGGGAATTCAATTTGAATGGAACTATCCCCTCGGTCATTACGCATCATCACATCAACAAATAACGACTGACAAAAATCAATATTTGTAAGATGAAGTTGCTCTTCTCCCGAACATTTGATAGAGGGTTAGGGGAACCATTTGGAATGGAACGCCCCCTTCGGTCATCTCGCATCATCACACTAGCAAATAACGAATGACAAAAATCAATATTTGTAAGATGAAAATGGCTAGTTTTGAGCACTTGATAGGAATGAATAAGTTCTGCTAGATGACACGAACCAATTAAATTTGCATTTTCCTGGCGACGTTTCTACCTTTATTGGTGACAGAAACGTCCCTTTTTGCTACCATAGTAGAAAGCTTAATTTCGGTAACCCTTTAAAGCGGTGAACTGTCGCATAGACAAAGGTCTAGTACTGAATCATTTGGTACTCCGAAACCGCAATTGACATAGATTCTGTTTAGCATTATGATACGGTTAAAAAGATTTGACCGTCGTTTAATTAATCTTTCTAAGAGATTAAAAGTTGACCAAGAGGCGCTGTTGCAAGGCTTTTCGAGAGAAATACTCGTTCTAGCATTTGTTACACCGTTCACCTTGGAACTAGAGAGGGAGGTCGGATCCACGATGAAACTGCAGCCTGTTTATATCATTGAAGAACTTGAACAACTCAAAACCATAAGCGATCCACTTCGCGCTAGAGTACTGCTTTATCTCATAGAGAAAGCTTATACCGGCCAGCAGTTGGCTAAACTGTTAGGAATGGCGCGTGCCAAGGTGCATTATCATTTGAATGAGCTTGAGCGACATAATTTGATTTGTGTTGTTCGTACGGAGCTTAAGAATGGTATTGTACAAAAATTCTATCGTGCGGTAGCGCGAGGGTTTGTACCTGGCGAGAACTTACTTCCGTATGTTTCGGAGGTAGAAAATTATTACCGAGAACGTACATTGAGTGTACTTGGACATGCTAGAAACAGAGCGATTAATGCGCCTGAAGAGGCGTTTCAGATTCCGTCACCCGACCGATCTCAATGGCCGATCATCATGACGCAGGTTGAAGTGCAAATGAGTAGAGCGAAGTATACGGAATGGTTGAGGAAATTTCGCGCCCTGATTTATGAGCTCGATGCTGAACAAGAAGAGAGCGGGGAATGGTTTTATCTGACTACGGTCGGCTTTCAGACACATGAAAGAGGCTTTGACCCCGTTGAACCCGCCCAAGAAGAGGAGAGTTAATCCATGTTGGATCCTAGACTAACTAAGCTTGCAGACGTATTGGTGAATTACTCCGTAAAAGCGAAAGCTGGCGAGAATATTTTAATTGAAGCGTACGGTATTGATTCCGCGTTGGTTAAAGAAATTGTTAAGAAAGTTCATGCCGCAGGAGCACATCCTTTTGTAAACTTGCGTGACCATGCTGTCATTCGTGAACTCGTTATGAACGGGACAGAAGCTCAAATGCAAACATGGGCGGATGCAGATGCTTTCCAAATGAAACAAATGCAAGGCTACATAGGGGTACGCGGCGGCGCTAATATTTATGAGCTGTCGGATATTCCAGCGGATCGGATGAAGTTATACAACTCCGTGTATTATCAACAGGTTCATTTTGATGTCCGTGTGAAGGATACGAGATGGGTCGTTCTGCGTTACCCAACGTCTTCGATGGCGCAGCTTGCTAGCATGAGTACAGATGCGTTCGAGGATTTCTATTTCAATGTATGTACGATGGATTATGGCAAAATGTCAAAAGCGATGGATCCGTTGAAAGAGCTTATGGATCGCACGGACAAAGTGCGCCTAGTGGGTCCTGGAACGGATTTGACCTTCTCCATTAAAGGAATCGGCGGCGTGAAATGCGATGGTGAGCTGAATATTCCGGATGGTGAAGTGTACTCGGCTCCAGTGCGTGATTCCGTTAACGGTGTCATTTCTTACAACACTCCTTCGCCTCATGATGGCTTTATCTTCGAGAATGTTGTGCTTCATTTCGAAAATGGTAAAATTGTTAAAGCGACAGCGAATGATACGGATCGCATTAATGAGATTTTTGATATGGACGAGGGCGCGCGTTATGTTGGTGAGTTCGCGATTGGCGTGAATCCTTACATTCAACACCCGATGAAGGATATTCTGTTCGATGAGAAAATCGACGGCAGCTTCCACTTCACGCCTGGTAATTGCTATGATGATGCGTATAATGGCAACAAATCTTCGCTGCACTGGGATATGGTAAATATCCAACGTCCGGAATACGGTGGCGGTGAAATTTGGTTTGACGATGTTTTGATCCGTAAGGACGGCATTTTCGTATTGCCAGAGCTTCTAGTCTTGAACCCGGAGAACCTGAAATAGGTTTCCCGTTCTATTGAAATAAGGTTGTCCATCGTCATAGACGTGGGCAACCTCTTTTTTGTTGCAGACAAGTTTTATGACATCGTACTTTTCAACTGCTGAACAAGCTTCTTAGGTGCCGTCCGCGCATACCCTTCTACGATTAAATCCTGAATTTCAGTCCAAGGCACGAGGTCAACGTTCAGAATGCTTACCCAGCCATGACGGCCGATGTAAGGCGTCTTTTGATACGCTGTGCCTTCTTGACCTAAGAGGAATTCCTGGGTTGTAAGATTCGTTTTGAGCGATGTTGAGACTTGGCCATCGGTCTCACCAATAAAAATAAAAGGTTTGTCTTTGACACGAAAGGTGGTGTGGCCAAAGCCATCTACCTTTTCTTCTACTTCCGGCAGTATAGTGCAAAAATTGCGGATTCTGGCAACCATCGCGAGTCCTTGAGCGGATTCAATCTGACTGTGGGACAAGAGGATCAACTCCTAAAGAGTGGATTTGGACTTTCGAGAAACAACTGCCAATTAAATCCGGCGTTGCTGTGACTGATACTGCCGAGGTGGCAGACCGACAGCCTTTTTAAACGTCCGAATGAAGTTGGAATAATCGTTGAAGCCTGCTAACTGGCAGGTGTCGGTGACCGTAGAGCCTTCGCGCAGCAAATGTTTAGCTCTGGCTATACGTTTGAACAGGATGTGCTCGTGAATCGTGCTGCCTGTATGCTTTTTGAATAGTCGGCACAGGTAAGAGCGATTCATGAAAACGACCTGCTCTAGAACCTCAAGCGAGAGATCTTGATCTAAATTTTCGTCAATGTAGGTGAAGAGAGAGGAGAGCTTGTCCGGCATCATGACCTGTTCTTCTTGTTTACCTTGATTTTGAAAGATCCGATTAATAAAAACAAGCAGTTCAATAAAGGTCGATACGTACAGGATATCTGATCCAGGCAGTGCCTGTGGGCGGCGATGCATCTCCATGCGATCATAGAGCTTCATGATGTCGTCGATTTGCGGCGGCGTCAGTCTCATCCGATTTTGCTCACCAAAAACGCGGTTATCAAAGCAGTCCAACAGGTTGAACTCTGGAGAATTGAATTGCTGCAACAGAGCAGGATTGAAGTGAATAACGACGTTCTCGTAACGTTGTTTTTTCGATTGGAAATTAGGCCGATGAAGCTCATTGCTATGCATAATCAGCAGGTCGCCATACTGCAAGGGATACACTTGCTTTTCGATAAAATAATGAACGTCACCTGTCAGAAAGAAGTAGATTTCATATTGATCCTGATGCTGGTGGAAATCCAGTGGGATCGGATTATGGGTTACCGCGTGTCGAAAAGTCAACAGCTGATTAAGATTTTTGTACATTTCCTGCATGTGAAGATCTCCTCTGTGTGGAGTTGGAGTCAATATAAGCAAACTTTTGCCCAATTAATGCAATGAATACGTTTTTATTATACTGCAAAATATAGGAGAGATAAACATTCAACCTATTCTTGCTTATAACTTAAGGAGGCCTATATATGAAATTATCCGTATTTACTGTTGCTACACCAGATTTGACACCTGAAGAGCTTGCTAAAGTAGCCGCTGCTGCTGGTATTTCTGGCATTGAGTGGCGCTTCAAAGATATCCCTGCGGACGCAGTGGGAGAGACGCCATCCTTCTGGAGAAACAATCTGTGCTCCATTGATCCATCTGCTTCGGATGCAGAACTAGAGCGCTTTAAACAAGCAGCGCTTAATGAAAACCTAGTTAATCTGAGCATTACACCGTATCTGAACAACTGTGATGTAGCGGAAACGGAGCATGTCTTCAAAGCGGCTCAAAAAATCGGCGTTCCTTTTATTCGTGTTGGCGTGCCTGGCTACGATAAGAGCCAAAACTACAATGATTTGTTTGCCAAAGCAGTGGACTACCTTCACCATGTACAAGAGCTATCGCAGCAATATGGGGTGAAAGGTTTAGTTGAAACGCACCACAACACGATCACTGCAAGTGCTGGGTTAGCGCATCGACTCGTATCTGGTTTCAAACCGGAGAACATTGGTGTGCTTCACGATGCAGGGAACATGGTACATGAAGGCTTCGAGAACCACCGTATGGGCCTTGAATTGCTAGGACCTTACCTTGCACACGTGCATGTCAAAAATGCCGCATGGACGCTTACAGGCGAAGAACAAGACGGCATTAAGCTTTGGAAAAGCGAATGGGCACCAATTGATGCGGGTATCGTGAACTGGAAGCAAGTACTTAGCGATTTGAAAGCAGTCGGCTACGACGGTTACCTCGGTATTGAAGATTTCAGCGGTCAATTCGGTTCTCAAGAGATGCTAAATAACTTCGCAGCGAAAGTGAAGCAATGGCTGGCGTAATAGTATAAGAGAAAAACCTTCAAAACCACTGTCAGTGGGGTTGAAGGTTTTTTTGTGCTCGGTTTATTGGTGGTTAAAATGCAAAAATACAAACTTTTTAGGTGAAGTAGCTTAGGCTTGTTTAATAAATGCAAAAGTGCATCCTTTTGGATCGAAAAGGTCTGAAGAGAGCTGAAATCACAAAAATTGATGCCTTTTCGCATCAATTGCATCTGAAATCGCTTATTTGTTAGAAAAAAGATGCACTTTTGCACTTCTCAGCAGGATGGACTGGACGCTGGTGGTTGCGATACGATGGTGCTGCTACCTGAATATAGCTTGGCTAACTCTATTTGTCTTCTGTATGCAGCTTCACAAACGCACGAATCGCAGCATTAATCTCCCGCTCAATAGCCCCAGAAACGACATCCGTATGCGGGTTGTACACTTCACGCAGATCGGCATCCGCATAGCCATCCAAAGCGACGATGGCACCCGCACGCACACCACGAAGGGAAGCGATGACATAGAGGGCGGCAATTTCCATCTCAACGGCCAAAGCGCCAGCTTGCTTGTATTTACGGTGGGGGAATTCCTCAACCCCTTGGAAGAAAGCATCCAATGTAACCGTAATCCCTTGCTTCACGAGTCCATCCGTTTCAGAAGCCGCTTCGAATAGCGCACGGGTAACAGCGTGATCAGCTACCGCGGGGAAGCCGTGAGGAACTAACTGGCGAGTCAAGCCTTCTTCACGTACTGCGGCTGTACTTACAACGAGGCTTCCAGGCGGTACGTCGGCTGAGTAAGATCCAGCGGTTCCTACGCGAATCAGTGTCTTGACGCCACCTTTGATGAGTTCTTCGAAGCAAACAGCCGCTCCTGGCGACCCGACACCATGACTTACAACGGTAATGGGAACGCCATCTTTTTCGCCAACGAAGGTCCGATATTCTCGGCTAAAGGAAAGCTCGCGTACATTGTCTAGTTTGCGGGAAATAGCTTCCGCTCGGAACGGATCACCGCACACGATGGCGTAAGGAGTTAAGTCTTCCGAATTGACTTGTAAGATAGGTAATAGCAACTTAATCGAACTCCTTTCTGACCCACTCATCTTCTGGAATTGGTATGGCTTCACCTGAGAAGCGCTGTTCTTCGAAAGGATCTGCGACGTTATGGAAGCCATTGCGTTCCCAGAAGCCTTCGCGATCTTCCGCCATGAATTCGATGCCGCGAATCCATTTAGCACTTTTCCAGAAGTACAAATGAGGGACAACGAGCCGAAGCGGCCAGCCATGCTTTAGCGTAAGTGGCTCGCCATCAAAGGTCATAGCCAGTAAGATGTCGTCACCCATCAAATCTTTGAGCGGCACATTCGTTTCATAGTCGTTGTCCGCATGAATCATGACAAACTTTCCTTCTGGCTTTACATCAATCAGTTGAAGGAAATCTCTGAATCGCACACCTTCCCATACCGTATCCAGCTTGGACCAACGGGTCACACAGTGAATATCGCATTGAACTTGTGTACGAGGTAGGGCAAGTATGTCGTCGTAGCTGAATGTTTTCTCTTCGGCTACTTGTCCAAAAACGCGTAACGACCACGCCGTCATATCGTACTTTGGTACTTCACCCTCATGTAAAATGGGGAAGCGGTCCGTAACAACTTGACCAGGTGGAATTCGACCAGCAAGCTCTTGTGGAACGTCTACAGCGGGAATTTGCATGCGCTTGATGCGCTCCGCTTTGGTGTCTTTATGCATCTGCCATCCTCCTAAGCTTATGCGTGCTCTGTTATCGCGAGCTGCCATTCGCTTTCTGCGCATCCTCTAAGTAATTACTTTTACGGAAGAACAGCATGGCAAGCAATGTCACGATATAAGGCAGCATTTGTGTGAAATGGGTAGGTAATGAGAAGCCCTGAAGTCGGATACTGAACGCATCCATTAAGCCGAACAGTAAGCTGGAAGCCATGACGCCAATCGGATTGGCTTGTCCGAGCATAGTCGCAACGAGTGCGATGAAGCCGCGGCCTGCTGTCATGCCTTCAGTGAACATGGTCACTTGACCCAGTGAAAGCTGAGCGCCTGCTAGTCCGCAAAGGACACCACAGATGAGAACGGCCAAATATTGCATCCGATTGACCTTAATACCGATACTCTTCGCGGCAACCGGGTTTTCACCGACAGCGATCATTCGGAAGCCAATAACGGACCTAAATAGTAAATACTGAAGAGCGAATACAAGTACAAAAGCTAGATAGACAAGAGGGGAATGCCCGGAAATAATCCCGCCAATGACAGGAATATCTTGAATGAAGGGGATGTCCCACTTCGGAAGTCCGATCATATTTTTATCATAGTAAGCGCCTTTTACATTAAAAATGGCTTTCAAACAAAACGCTGTTAATCCTAAGGCGAGGAAGTTGAATGAAATACCGACGACGATAACATTTGCTTGCAAATGTATACTTATATAAGCAAATATCAGTGAAAACAGCATGGTTACGGCTATGGCAATGAGCACGGCAAGGAATACGTTGCCTGTGTAATAATTACCAACAATCGCCGAGAAGGCGCCAACCAAGACGAACCCTTCTAAGCCGACATTAAACAATCCGACCCGCGAACAGATCGCTCCGCCGAGTGCTGCAAGAAGAATGGGAGCAACCATGCGAAGCATGGAGTTAAATAATGATACATCAAGAAGATGCTCCATCGCCCTTGCCTCCTTTCCGACGTTTCCATAGGGTATAGCTGAATTTAGCTGTTACAAAGAGAATTAACAACGATTGAATGACACTGGATATTTGCAGTGGAATGTCTGTATTGCGCTCAACACCCATGCCTCCGGTCTGCAAGGCAGCAAGGAGAAGAGAGGCGATGGCCGTACCTAAGGGGTGAGCCCCTGACAGTAAAGTCGCCATGATGCCTGACCAAGCATAGCCTGGATTCGATATCATCCCATCGGTATAGCGATATTGCATACCGAGAACCTCGACGGCTCCAGCAAGTCCGGCGAAACCGCCGCTAGCGAACATACTCGTTAGCATCACTTTTCGTCTATTTACCCCGCCATAGGCTGCAAATAAGGGGTTATAGCCCAACATCCGAATTTCATAACCAGCAACGGTATATTTAATGAACAAAAACAAGAGAATGGCTAGTCCAATGGCTATGATAAAGCCGGCATGGACGCTCATCCCTTGAAACAGCTTGGGAAGCCATACGCCTTTATCAATCATCATTGTTTGGGCGAGCGCTGCTGAACCCGATTTGTCTTTCAATGGATAAGCAACCAAATATCCTGCGAATAAAGCCGCTATATAATTAAGCAACAATGTTGTAATGATCAAATTCATCCGAAATTTAGCATCGAGCCAGCCGGCAAACGCTGACCAAATGCCGCCTGCTAGAATGCCGCCAAGAATGGCAGCTAGTAATTTAAATAACGGAGGTCCAGGCAGGTACAGCGCAACCATGGCGCTGGATAAAGCGCCTAGAATCATCTGGCCTTCCGACCCCATGTTGAAAAATCCAGCACGAAAGGCGATTGAAACGCCTAACCCAACAAGAATGAGTGGAGTGGCGCGCGTTAATGTATTCGTGAAATAGAAGAAGTTGCCGAAGGCACCTTTCCACATCTCTGTGTACGTTTCAATGACGGACCCGCCAATCAGCAAGATGGCAATCGCACCACCGAGTAAACCAATGACAACAGCCAGCAGCGGTTGAATCCAAGCGCTTAGATTGAGTCGACTTTTAAGCATTTGAATTTCCTCCTGCCATCCATAAGCTAATTTGCTCCTCTGTTGCTTCTTCTGCTGACAATTCGCCGACAATTCGGCCTTCATACATGACAACGATCCGATCGGACAGCTGGAGAATCTCTGTTAACTCAGAGGAAACTAATAATATAGCTCCTTGCTCGTCCCGTTTTCGGAGGAGCTCTTCATGAATCAATTCCATGGCCCCGATGTCAACACCGCGCGTAGGCTCAGCAGCAATGAGGAAAGGTTGTTTCTGAGCAATCTCTCTGGCCACAATAAGCTTCTGCAAATTACCGCCGGATAGGAACTTCACTTTGGTATCTTGAGAGCCAGCCTTAATCTGAAATTGCTGGATGAAGCCGCTCACCATCTGACGCAGCCCCATACCTTGTAAAAAGCCTGAGCGACTTGTGGTTTTATGATGGCCCATCGTACCATTTTCTAACACAGTGCCTTCTTTGGCTGCACCCCATTGATAACGATCTTCAGGTACATGGGATAGTCCAATTTCTCTGATTTCACGAACAGAGCGTCCTTGAACAGGCTTGCCTAATAATTGAATTTCTCCCTGATCAATCGTTTGAAGTCCGGAGATCGCTTGAATCAATTCCGATTGGCCATTACCTGAAATGCCAGCAATACCAACGATTTCTCCGGCTTTTACTTGCAAATTAACACGATCGAGCACAGGCTTTCCTTTATCTCCAAGAATGGAAACGTCTTGAACCTGAAGAATGGTCTGACCAACATTCAGATCACGTTTCTTAAGCTGCTTCAAATCTCTGCCTACCATTAACTTGGAAAGCTCTTCGATGCTAGTTGCGCTTGCATCTACGGTGCCTGTCATTTTCCCGTCCCGAAGCACGGTAACCCGATCCGCAACTTCCATCACCTCATGCAGCTTGTGCGTAATGATGATGAAACTCTTGCCCTGATTGGCTAGGCTCCTCATAATGACGAGCAGCTCCTTCGCCTCCAGAGGCGTGAGCACACCAGTGGGCTCGTCCAAAATAATAATGTCTGCGCCTTGATATAACACTTTCAAAATCTCCACGCGCTGCTGCAAGCCTAATGGGCAATCAGCGACTTTCATGGTCGGATTAATGGGTAGGCGATACTTGGTGCAAAGCTCTTCGACCTGTGAAACAGCTTTTTTACGATCAAATTTGAGTCCAGCTTTGGGCTCATTGCCGATCACGATATTTTCAGCCACAGTAAACGACGGAAAAAGCATGAAGTGCTGATGCACCATACCGATACGATGACGAATAGCGTCAGTAGGGTTGGTAAACACAACTTCTTTGCCATTCAGAAGAATACTGCCAGCCGTAGGCTGCTCCATGCCGTACAAGATGCGCATTAGGGTTGTTTTGCCGGCGCCATTTTCCCCGACTAATGCATGAATTTCACCTTGACGCAGCGAGAAATCAACGCCCAAATTAGCTGTTAAATTGCCATATGTTTTTGTAATTTGACGCATTTGAAGCAGCATAACGGTTTTTCGCTCCTCTACCTAGACATGAGGAAACTGCTTACGTCTCCGTAAACAGTCTCCAGGTCAAACATATGTGATTATCGTACTGATAACTATTTTACTGGATTTTCTACTTTCACTTTACCAGAAACGATATCATCACGTATAGCTTTTACCTTCGTAATGACATCTTGTCCTACGAAAGGACTTAGTGCCGATTTTGTTTCTCTCGTAACGAATGTAAGACCAACGCCATCTTCTTTCAAGCCGTAGTCAACAGCACCGAATTTGAACGTGCCATTTACGAAATCTTTTACCGTTTGATAAGCAACAGCATCTGTACCTTTCAATTGGGAAAGCACGATGTGCTGTGGATCTGTTACCGTACGGTCAATATCTTGTCCGGAAGTAAAGAAGCCTTTTTCTTTCGCTGCTTCGAATACACCAAGATCGCCTACAGCGGATGCGCCTGCAATGAAGTCTGCGCCTTGCGAGAATTGTGTTAATGCCAATTCTTTCGCTTTTGCTGGATCCGTGAAGCTGCCTACATAGTTAACGATGAATTTCGCATTCGGATTTGTTGATTTCAAACCTTCTTGGAAACCAACGGTATATTTCTTGATAAGTGGGATATCTACGGCAGCAACCATACCTACCACATTTTTCTTCGTAGATAGACCTGCTGCTGCTCCTAGCAAGTAAGCAGCTTCATGTTCACGGAATACAACGCTGCGAACATTCGGAAGATCGACAACCGTGTCAATAATCGCGAAGGATTTCTTCGGATTCTCAGTTGCTACTTTTTTAAGTGCATCCTCAGCTGTGAAGGAGCTTGTAATAATCAGATCATAATTGTCAGCAACGGCAGCGCGTAAGTTTTGTTCGATCGCGCTCGCATCTGCGGACTCTACAGTTTTAACGGTAACACCAAATTCTTTACTAGCTTTCTTTACACCTTCATCCATTTGTGTGAAGAATGGGTTCACACCGATTTTCTCAGGTGTAATAAGGATAATCTTCTTATCTGATTTGGCTGCTGGCGCACCCGATGCTGCAGGTGATGCTGTGTCTGTTTTCGCAGCCCCACAACCTGTTAGTAAGACAGTTGCGGCAAGAACTGAAAATATTGCTTTTTTCATGATGTGTTTCTCTCCTCTATATCTAGTATGTATTTAAGTAACCGATGACTTCATTTATATCCTACTAAAAAAGTCGGATATAGTCAAAGGGGTTGTTTTCCAATTCGACAAAATCAAACATTTTTCTACATATTTAAATCCCAACGGTTATTATACTAAATTGCACGATCACAATCCATAAGAATTACTTGGCAACTGTGAATAAAGGGAAAACCTTCAAAACCGCGAGGCCGCGGTGATGAAGGTTCTTTGTGGTTTCATGAATGTGTATGTTTCTCAGCCGTACGATTCCGCATCCGCAGTGTCATCCACGCACTCCAGCCATAAATCGCGGCACTGACATAAAATAAGACATCGATCGTCAGCCAATCAATGATATACCCGCCGATTAGTACGGCAAATCCGGATGATACCGATGTCCAGAAATGGTAATTGCCAAGCGTTCCGCCACGTTGTCCAGACGCGGTTCCATCCGCGAGTAACCCCCGCTCGCTCATCTTCTGCATGGCGTTGCATACGCCCATAAAAGCTTGAATGAGTAAGACGAAGCCGTAGGAAGGAATCCAAGGGAAGACGAGCATTGCTGCCATCATACCAAGCGAACTTCCTGCCATTAGCTTCACTGACGCGTGGTCAACGAGCTTGCTAAGCCAGAGGGCCGAGGCCGCCGAGCTTATCGTGAATACGGCGAAAGCGAGGCCATATGCGGAATACGTGCTGCCGAGATTTTTCAAAAACAACAAATAATACGGATAAATCACCCCTGCCGCCAATGTCGCTAAGCTTTGGGATCTGATGAGCAGTCGAACATTCATCCTAATGCCCCCTATAATCATCATAGAATTGGTTCATAAAAACATGCTGTGGGTCCCACGTATCTTTGGCTTGGAAGAAGGCCTCCGCCTTTGGATAAATCGTCTGGAACTGATCTACCGAAGGGAAGGGGGCATATGGCAAATAATAGGAACCGTTTAATGGGATTAATTGATCGATGATCCGTTGGATCCCATGGGTCATACGAGCCTGCGCCGCTTTACTTAGCGGGGTATTGAACAGACAGACGAGGGCGAACATGTCACTTTTGGCATACGAAAGTGCTGCCTCCTCATCATGATTGACGTATCGAACTGTAATATTTAATAGGTTTAAATGCTCCTCCTGCAGGATCGGTTTCATATGGTTAACAAACGCTGCAAAATGTTCCACGGGAATGAAATATTCTTGGAGTAGATCATTCTTAGAATCCGAGCTATAGTCCATAAAGTCAGATTCAGAGCGCATCGCATTGTTACGTGATAGAATCGTACTCCGTCCGATGAGGAAATACCGCTGTAAGTCCCAAAATGTATTCTTTGCCCAATCGAAAGATCGATTGAGTCCAAATAGAAGCTTCAATGGCAACACATAGCTGTCCTTCAGCTTTAACTTATTGTAATCGGTAAGAGGAAGATCAGGCCGTGATTTGTAATTCGTAGCATACATTTCCGATAAGAAAGTATCTGGTGCAACAGAAATACGTGCGAGATGCATGTAGATGTCGGGATTCTTTTTAACATGGTTAAGAAAATAATCTGTATAAGCTTCAGTCGTCATCGTGTCACTTGTCATCTCATACACTTCATCCTCCTTTAGCGACAATGTTACATCCAAAATGACACCGAATAACCCATAGCCACCCAGCGCTAGCGGGAATAGCTCCGCATTTTCAGAGCGTGAAACATTTCGTGTAAGGCCGTCAGCCCCCAATAGTCGGAAAGATTCAACCGTACTAATGAGAGAGCCATTCCGAATGTCACGGCCATGAGCATTGACCGATATCGAGCCGCCGATCGTAAAAATATTTTGCGACTGCATCGTCTTCACCGCCAGCCCATAAGGGTTAATGTACTTCTGCACATCCGCCCAAGTGGCGCCAGACTGCACAGTAATCGTCTTCGCCTTCTCGTCAAAAGCCAGAACCTTGTTAAATGGCGTCATATCCAGCACAATACTGTCCTTGTAGTACGTATGCCCACCTTGGCTGTGACGCTGGCCTGCAATAGAAATCTTGAGCCCTTTCTCAGTGGCTTCGCTTACAATCTCTTGAAGCTGTTCTACTTCCTTACTTGGAACGACACGCTCAATCTTCACTGGTCGAAGCTTGCTGTAATCCGACCGTAAGAAAGGGTCCTCTCCAGCGACGAATGTCCTCGCATACTGCCAGAGGCATAACGCAATTAACAGGAGTAAAACCATCATTTTCTTCATGCGATGCGCTCATCTCCTAACTGTCTAGTTATGGCGACATTGTGCGAAGCTTATCTCACTACATTATATGTCCTAAATTATTCCTTTAGTGTAATTTCACACCTTAAGCTATGTCAATTGAAATTAGATGACTGCATCATTTGGATGAAAAGTCAGAGGCTGTCCTGGAAAAGTAGATTGTTCTACTTCAGTCCTAAAATCGCAATGAAAATATGACGGTCAAGCAAGTTGATATCGACCACTACATTTGTGTAAGATGAAGGGGAAGTTCTACCTGCTATATTTGGGAATCAGGAGTATGAAGGAGGCGAGCCATGGCGCGTTCAAAGCCGCTTTGGTTGCTAATTAGTTGGTTTGGGATTGCTGTACTCGGATTATTAATTCTCAAATGGACGGGTGTTTGGAAGCACGTAGATCTGAACTGGGTCACGAAATGGCTGCGAGATCTAGGTCCGCTTGGCGGACTGTTGTATATCCTTGCGTATACGCTGAGGCCGTTGGTTTTGTTCCCTGCAACACCATTGACGCTCTATGGGGGCTATGTATTTGGCGCTTTTTGGGGGACGATCTACGATATTATAGGAGCAGGTGCAGGTGCATTATTGTCTTTCTACATTACGCGCAAATGGGGCCGCGGCAGCTTTCAACGTATTTTACGAAGTCCTAAACTGTTATCATTCGATCAAAAAGCTGAGGAAAAAGGCTTCATGGTCGTACTCTATATGCGACTCATGCCTTTCTTTCCATTCGATGGCATCAGTTATGGTGCTGGATTATCGAAAATCCGCTTCTGGGACTATACGTGGGCAACGTTCATTGGGATTATTCCAGGAGCGATCGTATATAACGTATTTGGTGCTTCCTTAAATGATATATGGTCATGGAAGTTTCTCGGGGCCGTAGCGATGTATGCCGTTTTTGCTATTGTTCCACTGGTTATTAGGAAAAGACAAGGGCGCAAAGTGCGTCAAGCAGCGTAAGAGTAGGAATAAACAATCAGCCGTGGGAGGCATGGGAACGATGAAGGGGAAAGTTGAAGTAAGAGATATGGTATTGAGTTTTGGGGGAGCAGCTGCTCTGCTCCTTATTTTTATTGTGCTGTCGCAGAGTTTTTCGGCGAAATGGTTGCAAAACTTTGATGAACATGTAGGCGGTTACATACAAGAGCAGAGAGCTGATCTGTGGACTGCCGTTGCGAAAGTATTCACCTTTATGGGCAGTGGATCGACCGAATTTATCCTATTTTTTCTAGTTGCTGCACTATTAATTTTCAAATATAAACATCGCTTGGAAACGCTAGTCTTATTCCTTGGTGTGCTTGGTGCTTGGGGATTAAATACAGGACTCAAAGGACTTATTGAACGCGATCGTCCATCCGTAGACGGCTGGTTAGTTGAGGTTGATGGATTTAGCTTCCCGAGCGGTCACGCGATGGTTTCGATTCTTTTTTACGGACTGCTCGCGTATTTGTTATGGGTAAATGTGCGTCAATCCTGGAGAGCGGCGTGGTGGATACCAACGGTAGCTGCCTTCGTTATTTTAAGTATTGGACTTAGCCGGATTTACCTCGGTGTTCATTATCCAAGTGATGTGTTGGCAGGCTATACGGCTGGTGGTATTGCACTTATCGGTTGTATACACGCGGTTCGGTCGATTAGGAGCAGAAGAGTGAGTCCAATTCACAGCAAGTTAGGCAAAAAAGAAAATGGAAATCATAAAGTTTCCCAGTAAATCCATTTAAGTACTATATTAGTAGACAAATGAAAGAAGTGTTACGCTTGCGACATGGATGAACGCGTATTAGATAAAGACGAAATTATCAAAGAGATGGCATATTATATGTGGGAATAGAATATAGATCAAATTAACCTTTCCACTTTGAATATGTCAAATATCACTATCTCTGACATTTCAAATTTGCCATATGAAGATGCTATAGATGACTACCACGGTAATAACTCGCCCAAGAACTCAGGACAATGCCACTTCGGTTTGTCCTTTTTTCTTTTGTGAGCTGAGCGTTGTATAATTAAGTAAGTGCATCATCGGCAGAAGACTCAGAAAGAAGGGATGACAATGCTGAAGCTAAGTATTCTTGATCAGTCACCGGTATCATCCGGCTTTACCCATAGTGAGGCACTACAACAAACGATTGCGCTCGCGCAGCTCGCTGATCGTCTCGGCTACACCCGATTCTGGGTGTCGGAGCACCATAACTCAGCAGGGCTTGCCGGTTCCTCGCCAGAGGTTTTATTATCCACGCTGGCTGCTCGCACAAGCCGAATTCGGCTTGGCTCCGGCGGCGTGTTGCTGCCTCATTACAGCGCCTACAAGGTCGCTGAAAATTTCCGCATGCTCGAGGCGCTCTATCCAGGGCGCATCGACCTTGGGATCGGGCGTGCGCCCGGCGGCACGCCGCATACGGCCAAAGCGCTGCGTGGCGTCGGCGCGGATCTGTTCGAAGGACTGGAGCGGTTCCCCGCTCAAGTCACGGATTTGCTGCGGTTCCTCACCGACACGGTGGAACCTGGGCACGTGTTCGAGGGCATCCGTGCCACCCCATTGGTGGCCTCGATGCCCCAGGTGTGGCTGCTCGGCTCCACCGGGCAGAGCGGGGTGTATGCGTCGCAGGCTGGCGCAGCCTTCTGCTTCGCGCACTTCATCAACGGAGCGGGAGGACAGCATGCGGTGCGAAGCTACCGCAGCTCGTTCCAGCCGTCCGCGCTGAATGTCGTGCCGCAGGCGACGGTCTGTATTTATGCGCTGTGCGCCGAAACGACAGCAGAAGCGGAGGAACTCGCGACCTCAATCGATTTGCGCATTCTGCAAATGGAAAAAGGCGAGTTCACCGGAGTGAAATCGCCGAAGGAAGCAGCGGAATACGCGTATTCCGATTGGGATCAAACGCGAGTCCGTGATAACCGTTCCCGGATGATCGTGGGTAATCCAGGTCAAGTCAGGGAACAAATCCTGAAGCTTGCCGAAAGCTACGGTGTTGACGAAGTCATGGTCGTAGCAGGCGGCCACGAGGTGGAGACGAGATTACGGACAGTTGAGCTGTTGGCGGAAGTCTTTCAATTAAGCCATCAGCACAGTTACGTGATCTAGGGACTAGGGGATCGATCGCCTAGCGCGTGCGCTTCGGTCGTTTATCGATCTCTTGCGT
The DNA here is from genome assembly GCF_059691995.1 of Paenibacillus sp. J22P169. Lineage (NCBI taxonomy): Bacteria > Bacillati > Bacillota > Bacilli > Caryophanales > Paenibacillaceae > Paenibacillus > Paenibacillus sp. J22P169. Next base: position 274,676 of record NZ_JCAUAO010000004.1, read on the forward strand.
GACAATAAACGCAAGTTCTTCATTGCCAAAGAGGGAAAGCACGCCTAGCAAAGTGTCATCCGGTACCTCGCCAGCTTCCTCTTTCGGCACCGTTAATTCAAGAGCTTTTTCTAACGCCTCGTTATTCGGCTGGTCTGGATAGGCGGTATGGTAAAGTGCTGCTGGATCCAGACCATGGTTGATGCACCACTGTGCAAAAACCAAAATCATCATATGCTCTTCACGTTTGTAATTTTCGATCATTTGCTCTTCTAATTGTTTATTATTCATTGGGTAACAGACATCTCCTTATACAACCTCATTGCAACACACGTACTATCTAGGCCAACCTCTATCGACCTTCGGGTGGATGGGTTCATTATAGCGAAAGATTAGGTGTATTCACAATGATTATTAAGAATGAGAAAATTAAAGCATCTGAAGTTCAGGTCACTGGGCTGCAGGGTGAGGACCTAGGCGTGATGTCCACGAAAGACGCACTTCTTCTGGCCAAAAAGTTAAAAGTCGACCTCGTCTGTACCTCGCTCATGAGCAGTCCTCCTCCTTGCAAGCTGATCGGAGCGGGAGCAGCCAAACAAGAGGCCTTACAAGAAAAGCAGCAGACACGGAAGCTAGAGCAAGGGCCGAAGGTCAAGGAGCTTCGCTTGACGGCCAACATCGAAGATCACGATCTCGAGACGAAGCGCAATCAGGCTGAGCGCCTGCTAAAAGGCGGGGACGCCGTCCAACTGGTCGTTAAGATCTCTGGCAAGGAAGGCGCGAAAGCGAAGGAACTCCTAGAAACGCTAGTTAAGGAGCTTAGCGCCCACGGCAAGAAGCATACCGGCATCCAACTAAGCGGCAAGCAAGCAGCCGTTCAGTTGGATCCTTTGTAAAAAAGCATGAAAAAGCATGGACAACCCTTGTGAGTTGTTCATGCTTTTTGTTACCTAACTCCCCCGAATCAACGCCAGCTACACAAACAAATGATGCTACTAGAGTTCCTCAGTCAACGCCAGCTAGACAAACATATGATACTTCTCAACTCTCCCAACCAACAACGTTAGCCGGAAGAGATTAGCAGGAAAAAGTACAGTTAATTTCTTGATACTTATCTGTTTTTAACAAATAACTGGAAAAACTCCATCTAATCTGATGCTTTTATTAGCAAACTTACTTAATCCTCTAAATTAACTGCATATTTTCCATTTAATTGTTATTTCTAGCCGATATGAACGGAAATAGATGTACTTTTTCCAGTTAATTCGCGGAGGTGGCAGGTAGGCTGTAGACTTATAGCAAGAAGCAAGAAGCAAGAAGCAAGAAGCAAGAAGCAAGAAGCAAGAAGCAAGAAGCAAGAAGCAAGAAGCAAGAAGCAAGAAGCAAGAAGCAAGAAGCAAGAAGCAAGTAACAAGTAACAAATAACAAATAACATGTAACAAGTAGAGTAACAATGGCAATAACGTTGAAGCCATGACATATTGGACGAGTTTATTAGTTGCTATACTAGGAGATGATTGTAATCGCTTGAGAACCCATGTGCTCCCATGCGTCTTTGAAAGCAGCCAGTGGATAGGCTTCTTGTTCACCGGTCATGGGGTCGTTCATATAGGCAAAGTCATCGTCCCATCCGGTTAGCAACAGGGCGTGTTCGGGCTGATACCAGGGAACAACCTCGCCAGACTCGTCCTCCCACTCCAAATCCAAATAGGGGGTATCCATGTGCTCGGTTGCCCATATCATGGCCGGGCTGCCTTTGGCAATGACGCCGAGTAAATCATCAAAAGAGGTTCCTGTCAGATCGCGAACGTGACCAGGCAACCACTGATTCATCAGCTTCGCGACTGGGGTATGATAAATTCCGTAGCCGATATCAAATGGATCGCCAACGAAAACATCTTTGGGATTTGCGCCAACAAAGGCACCAAACTCATTCTCATAGGGCATGTCCCCCGTGGGCAGAGCATAAGCCACTTCTTCCTTCGTTATTGGCAGCCCGGCCCAATTCAAAAGCATGGTCGCAGCGACAGCTTCACATCCATTTGGCAGCTCAGGTAGTTGTGATAGCGGTGGGATTGCTTTGATCTGGACATGATGCTCGATTAGCAAAGAGGCTTCAGAAGATGTCTGGCTTGATGTGGGGTCTGACTCTGTGATTGTCTCAGTTGTTGCTTCTGTTGATATAGTTTTAGACGACTCTGCAGTTGTCTCTATAGACGTAGACGTGGAAGGTTGTCCAGCATTAGTTAATGGAGTTACCATTGCGGTTGTCCCAACTGTAGAATTCTGTGATAGAACTTCTCCAGCTGGTTTGGATAGTGAAGTGATTAGTTCTGCACCGGGGGTGTTTGTTTTAAAAAGTAGGATCCATGTCAGGCATACTGAAGCCAGCAAAATTAGCGTGATACATTTCCTCATGTCGCACTCCGTTCCTGTCGATGTTTTCATTACATCATGGGTTGCTAGGGAATGCAACAGAAGAATTCGGAATGAGCCCACAGACACATATGACACTCCCTTACTCGCATAGACTAGACATACAGGCATGTCTGTTAACAGCAAGCTTTTTATGTAGGCTGAGAATATCAAGAAGATGGTGAGGCATTGGATGAAGCGAATTTATTTGTGGTGTATAGCTGCTTTTGCTTGTTATGCTATTTTTGTGATTATGTATTTCATCAAAGGGGATTTGTTTAAAATCCCAGTTGCGTTGGTGGGGACTGCGGCTGACCCGAATACGTTCATGACGCATGCAGAAATTGCCAAGGCGGAGACACTTTCGCGGATTCACTCGCTAACTTTCTTCCTAAGCTCTCCGTTGCAAATCGGTGTGACAGTTGCTTTATTTGGCATTGCCGTCAGTTTCCGTCAACTCGCTGAGAAAGTATTCCGAGCTTCATTCCTGCAAATACTCCTCTTTGTGGTGCTTTTTACGCTCGTTTTGGACGTGCTGTTTCTTCCGATTGATGTATTCTTATTTAAAATCGACCAAGCCTACGGCATCTCCAATGAGACGCCTATCATTTTTCTGAAGGATTATGTCAAAACATTTCTCATAGACATCGTTGGCACGATCATGATGGTTGGTATTTTTAGATGGATCAGTAAGTGGAGCCCAAAGCGGTGGTGGGTATGGCTGTGGTTGATTTCGATTCCATTGATCTTATTCGTAACGTTTATTCAGCCCGTGGTGCTGGACCCGTTGTATAATCAGTTTCAGCCACTTCAAAATCAGGAGCTTAAAGCGCAAATTCTCGATCTTGCTGCCAAGTCGAACATTCCGACTGATCAGGTTTACGAGGTTAACATGTCAGAGAGAACGAATGCGATTAACGCTTACGTGAATGGTATAGGCGGTAATGCGCGTATTGTGCTTTGGGATACAATTTTGACTAAGCTGCAGTCGGATGAGATCCTTACCGTAATGGCACACGAAATGGGGCATTACGTAGAACGCCATATCTATTGGGGAATTGCCTATGGCGTTGCACTCAGTTTTGTAGGCTTCTGGCTAGCATTTCACGCATACCGACTGATTTTGAAGCGTTGGGGTTCGCTGTGGGGAATGCGAGGGGAGAGGGACTTAGCGGCCTTGCCAATTCTGCTGCTGCTCATCTCATTGATGGGCTTCCTTTCGTCGCCAGCACAAAATGCTTTCTCTAGGGTGATTGAACACCGGGCAGACGTCTACGCGATGCAAATGACAGGGGATGGCGATGCGGCGATTCGCGCTTTTCAGCACATTGCGAAAGAGAATCTCAGCCCAGTTACGCAGCCTAAGCTGGTGCAGTGGTTCCGCGGCTCTCATCCGACGATCGAGGAGAGAATTTTGTATTTTGAGCAGTTTGCGAAGTAGGGCAGCCTAGTAGGCAAAATCAAAAAAGCACGAATGTTAACCTATTTCCATAGGTAGCATTCGTGCTTCATTCATTTCATAGGGTTAATCATTTCTGCGTGTCATTTGTTGCCAAACAGAGCCCTCAGCGGCGTGACCGCCTTCGATACGCTCTAAAGCAATCTTCACTTGCATCCGAACCTCGAATTCGGAGTCGTCTGCCGCCTGCTTTAAGTCCTCAAGCACGCTGTGGTCGCCGACTTCATAAAGGAAACGCGCCGCACGCCAGCGGACGAGCTTGTTGCGGTCCTTGAGTGCCTTGGCCATCGCCGGCATGGCGGCTGGGTCACCAAGATCGGACAGCGTATCGCCTGCTGTCCGACGCACCGATGGTGTATCGTCCTCGAGAGCACGATACAGGTAGGGCAGTACCTCGGGTTCCTTGATGTCCCCGAGGTACACCGTAGCCAGTCGCCGAAGCGACGTGTTCTCGTCCTGCAAGGCATGGACGAGAAGCGGCAGCGTCTCTAGCGACGGCTGGATCTTCTGAAGCGCGGCGTAGCGCAGCTTCCAATCGCTGTGTCGCAGCTGCTCCGCCGCTGCGACAAGATCTCCTGTGGTGACTTCCTCCACAGGGGCATCGGTGGTCTCCTGCATCGCGCGGGAGACCAGTTCTTCGACGCGGGCATCGTCGTAAGAAGCGTCCAGTTCCTGGACGACTTCGCCCGCGATGTCCGACAGCTCGCCGTAGCGGACGCCGAGCTCCTCGAGCTTCCGCTCTTTGATCAGGTTCGGCGAAGCCGTACCTGCGCGGACCGCGGCTTGCGTGAAGCGCTCCGGCATGGCGACGCGCGCTTCTTCTGAGCCTGCGCGCACCCTCACCTGGAGAGGAATACCGCGAAACATTTGCACGAGCACCTGCGCTTCGCCAAACGCAGCATCAGCTGCTGGCTGCTCGGTTGGCAATCCAGCGCCGGCCGTCGGCTGAGCCTCGCCGTAAATCTCGCGCGCCTGTGCGAGGATGAACTGCCAGTCGCCCTTGGAGCTGCGGTCTACCGCGATGAAGTCAGCTGCGTGAAACACACTGATAACGCCGGGCACAGTAAGTAATTTCTGCACGGCTTCGGAAGCACCAGTTAGATTTTTTTTCGTATACGTTTCTCGCACGCCGGCCGGTAAAGACTCGTCCATGTTGAGCTTCATAGAATTCGGGCTGGGTGTTGGTTCGATGGAAATGATTTTCATAACGTTCAACTCCTTAGTAGGAACGGATCAATCACGACTTTGCCGTTCATTCGTTCGATGAAAAGGCCCGGACGGGGGACCGTCCAGGCCTTCTATCGGCAGCTAGTGCCCTTCGCTTCTAGTCTAAGTCGACCAGGTTACGATTTAAATATAGATCCAGCGTTTTGGTTAGATCAAATACCGTATGAGCCAAGTCCACATTTTCAAAAACATGATCACATTGGTCACGATAGGCTAATTCATTTTCGTAATCAGACAAATATTTAGAGGCGATTTCTTCCGAATCTCCGCTTTCTTTCATCCGTTCTTCAAGTGTGTCTCGCTGGGCATAAATGAAGATTTGGACGACGCGGTCGCCATATAGCTTTTTTAGCGTTTCGGCGCCAAAGCGGTTCAAGATCAAGTAGATGCTGCCGCTTTGCTGGAACATCAGCTCAATATCCGCGCTTTTGATTCCATATAGATGGTCATTAACAGTACTAACTTCAATGAATTCGCCGCCAGCTTGTGCTTGAACAAATTGAGCGGGTGAGATGAAGTGATAATCTTGGCCATCTTCCTCAGTCGCTTTCGGAGGTCGTGTGGTGTACGAAATCACTTGTTTCATCCCCAACGTGGAGCCGGACATTTCCGCAACGGTTTTACGGCCTGCCCCGTGTGGGCCAGTGAATACAAAAATCATTTCCTTATCCTTTAATGCGTACATGGAACATACCTCCTTCGATTGGATGGGGGGTAAATCCTAAGTGCGAGCACGGGTTGAAACGATTTTTATACGATAGATGTTGAATAAACCATACCTATAGTTTACAACGTAAGGCGGCATCGGTAAAGTCTTGCATGAAATCGCTTCATTTCTTCTAGCGTTTTCCGCCACCGCCGCGTGTGCCTCTTGGCGCACTGCCACGAGCGCCGCCTTGACCGCCGCGCGGGCCGCTTGGTCTGTCACCGCGAGGCGCGCCACCGCGTGATCCGAAGCTGTCGCCACGAGGTGCTGCGCTGCGCGCACCACGCTCATCACTCCGCCCGCGAGCTGCACCGCTAGTGCGAGCGCCGAAGCCCTCACCGCGAGCTGCACCGCTAGTGCGAGCGCCGAAGCCCTCACCGCGAGGAGCGCCGCTTGTGCGAGCGCCGAAGCCCTCGCCGCGAGGAGCACCGCCTGTGCGAGCGCCGAAGCCCTCACCGCGAGGAGCACCGCCCGTGCGAGCGCCGAAGCCCTCACCGCGAGGAGCAGCACCGAGTGCTGCTCCATCGCCACGGCCCTTGCCGCCGCGAAGCGTACGAGATGCGCTAGCCGCGTCATCACGACCTGCGCCAGCGTACTTGTTGTATGGCGAGTAAGACTTATCGCCATGTGGAGCTGAACGCTTACGCTCAGTACCCTCGCCACCGCCATTATACGAACCTGTTACGCGTGCTTTTGCAGCGCCCATGTTTGTGCCGCGCGCTGGGGCAGCATTAGTTGTTGCAGCTTCATGAATGACTGTTGCGCGCCCCCATGTATTCGGGCTGCGCTCCGAGTTCACTTTAGCCGGTCTTTCACCTGAACGCCCAGCACCAGCTGAACCTCCGCGTGAGCCAAATTTGTCTCCTTTGGAACCAAAACCTGTTTTCCGCTCGCCACCGTACTGAACATTAGCACGATCACCGCGCAATTCGCGCGCGCCAGGTCTTCCCGCACGTCCGCCGCTGCGCTGCTCTGGGGCACCAGTTCGGTCATTGCGTCTGCCACCGCGTGAAGAAGCTCCAGCTCCGCCTTTTCTTGCAGAACCTCTGCCATCTTGCTCGATGTAATCTTCTGTTTGGGAACGAACAACGCGTCTTTGCTGTCCATCAGCACCGCGAAGTGACATTTTGATACCTTTTTCGATAAGCTCAATCGTCGGCATATCACGTTGCGTTGCGAAAGTCACAGCAACACCTGACTCTCCAGCACGGCCTGTTCTACCAATCCGATGGATATAGCTTTCGGCATCCTGTGGTACATCATAGTTGAAGATATGCGTTACACCTTCAACATCTAGTCCACGAGCTGCGATATCAGTAGCGACTAGGAGCTCGATACGTCCTTCTCTGAAACGCTTCATCACTTGCTCACGTTTTGCTTGAGACAAGTCACCGTGCAGCTCATCGGACATTAATCCGATTTCTTGCAGTGTTTCATTGAGCGCAATGGCTTTGGCTTTGGTCCGGCAGAAAATCATCGCAAGATAAGGTCTATATTGTTTAATTGCTGCAATTAAAGCATCTTGTTTATCACGATCCGTCGTAGGAACAAGCACTTGCTGAATTTCAGTCAAAGTAACTTGTTTACTTTGAATTTTAATTTCTTTTGCTTCCTTCATATAAGCCTTAGACAGATTGATGACTTGTTCGGGCATTGTTGCAGAGAAGAGCAGCGTTTGGCGGTAAGGTGACGTTTGCGCAATGATATCCTTGACTTCGTGCAAGAAGCCCATGTGCAGCATTTGATCTGCTTCATCTAATACGAGTATCTTCAACTTATAGAAGTTAATTGAACCGCGGCGAAGATGATCAAGCAATCTTCCCGGTGTTCCTACTACTATATGTATGTTACCTTGAAGCTTTCTAAGCTGTTTTTCTACATCCTGCCCGCCGTATGCAGCAAGGACCTTTGCGCCTGTTATCGGTACAAGGGTTTTCAACTCATTGCTGATTTGAATGGCTAACTCACGAGTAGGCGTTAGAATAAGCGCCTGAACGTCTGAGCTTTCTACATCAATTGTTTCTAATATAGGAAGTACAAAGGCAAGGGTTTTACCTGTACCTGTTTGAGCTTGTGCGATAACATCCGATCCTTTTAACAATACAGGGATTGCTTCCCGTTGAATGGGGGTCGGTTCTACGACACCTTGATTTTGCAAAACTTGAACTAATTGTTCTCTAATACCTAATGAGGCAAATCCATTTGACATGGGTAATTGGCCAGCTCCCTTTTTCCTTCTTAGTAAAGACGATTCCCTCATTGTACAGGAATGAAAGACAAATGAAAACAGGAGCCGACCCGCAAGCAGAAATAAACTACTTTATTAATAGAAGTTTTACATGCTGGTTGTGCTCCAAAAGGCATGGCAAGACCTCCTATTAGAAATAAAGCTCCTTTAGGAGGCTAGCCCTAATCTATCTAGTCCTGGGGTAATGTTTGTGCTGTTCCAAACACACGTGTAACCGTCTGATTGAAGTCTGTTAATAGAGGCATAAGGGAATGCCCTTTCCAGCTTTCCTGTGCGTAGCTATTCATTTTATTAAGGAAATCTCGATTAGCAGAAATATAGACATCCATTAGATCTGGTTTGAGGACACGAAGCTTCTCAGCTATAGCCTGTTTAAAGCGATGAGAAAGTAAATCATGATGCACAGCCGTTTCGTAACTATTATAACCTTTATTCAAATCATTAGACGGTAAAGAGTCATCGTAGGGATTATCATCGTTGTAGAAGCCCTTGTTCGTTCCTTGATTATTCGTCTCTTTGGTCAGACTCTTCGTACCAATCGCACTGCTATCCATCATTAATGCGACATAAGCATTCTGATTTGTAATCATGACTAAGGCTGTATTGACCCCATCCATGGTATGGAGTTGATCCGAGAGATATTGACTGTATTCCAGTTTCGTGTTGTTGTGTGTAACAGGACCAGAGAGTTGTTGTACTTGATAAGCACGTTCTCTCTCATCTGCTTTTTCGACAGGAGCGCCAAAATTCGAGCTCGTGGAGTTATTTTGATTGCCTCTGTACTCTTTTCCGCTAGAGCCACATGCGGATAATGTAAGCAGAAGGAATATGATTCCACAAATCGGAAAACCTAACTTCCTGAACATAATTAACAGACCTCCCAATGCGTTTTAATGTCTATAGGATGAGATGTTTCTGTCTAATTATTCGTGTTCACAAATAAAGGCTTTTATGCATAAAGAGGTGGGTGTATGGAAATAACCATGAAGGGAAATATATCGCTACAGACGCTGTTTAAGAACAATTTGTGAACTCTCCTACAGCGATTGACAAAAAGTTTTCACGAATTTATAGTTATTAAAGTGAATTGACATGGGCATGGCCTTCGTGGTAAAAATATTGTTTTAAAAGTGGGGTTGATACAATGAGTCAATTGAAAAAGTTCTGGCGTCTGCTACCCCTTTTAGCGGTGATGACGTTCATGCTAACTGGGTGCGGAGACCCAACCTTATCTGCTTTAGTGCCAAAAGGTCCTGTGGCGACGGAGCAGCTTTATTTAATGAAATTAAGTCTCTTTATCATGATTTTTGTCGTAATTGTCGTATTTGCGATTTATGTGTACGTTTTAGTTCGCTTTCGCAAGCGTAAAGGCGACGACAGTGTGCCGAAGCAAGTCGAAGGAAGTCATGTTTTGGAGATTATCTGGACAGTCATTCCAATTCTCTTGCTGTTAGTACTTGCGGTGCCGACAGTATCCTACACGTTCAAACACTCCGAGAATTACAACAAGAACAAAGACGCTATCCATGTGAAAGTCACTGCGCATCAGTTCTGGTGGCAGTTTGAATATCCAGACCTTGGTATCGCGACAGCTCAACAGCTTGTGATTCCTAAGGACAAAATCATTGCCTTTGATGTCGTTTCTGCTGACGTTGCTCATGCTTTCTGGGTCCCATCTCTAGGTGGTAAAGTTGATACGAACCCAGGTATCCGTAATACGCTTTACTTGCAAGCTGATGAAATTGCAACATTCCAAGGTAGATGTACAGAGCTTTGTGGAGCTTCACATGCTTTGATGAACTTTACCGTAGCGGCTAAGTCTGAAGCAGACTTTAATGCTTGGGTCGCGAAAATGAAAGCACCTTCTACTGTGCCGGCAACTGCACAAAAGGGTGAGGAACTTTTCAAAGAAAATTGTATGTCTTGTCATGCTGTTAATGCTAGCGGTCCAGGGGTTGCACCTAACCTTAAAGGCTTCGCAGATCGTGACACACTTGCGGGCATATTAGAGAAGACACCTGAGAACATGAGCTCATGGATACATAATCCGCAAGAACTGAAACCGGGCAACAAAATGCCAGCATTCGGTAAAGAAGCTAACGGTAAACTAGATGACGCTCAAATTAAAGAAATTGTTACGTACTTACAAACATTGAAATAAACTCTTGATGTAAAGGAGGTTCATACGTTGGCTCACTCTCATCCAGTAAAAAAACATACCGGCCTTATGGATTGGCTTACAACCGTCGATCATAAGAAAATCGGTATCCTGTATTTACTAGCGGGCGGCTTCTTCTTCCTCGTAGGAGGACTTGAAGCAATCTTGATTCGGATACAACTCGCTTATCCAGATCAACAAATTTTTGTTGGAGATTCATTTAACCAATTAACAACGATGCACGGAACAACGATGATTTTCTTTGCGGCCATGCCGGTTATCTTTGCTTTCATGAATGCCATCGTTCCTCTACAAATTGGTGCAAGGGACGTTGCGTTCCCTTTCGTTAACTCATTAGGCTTCTGGTTATTCTTCGCCGGCGGCGTGCTCATGAACACAAGTTGGTTCTTGGGCGGCGCACCTGATGCAGGTTGGACAGGATACGCACCATTATCCTCAATAACAGATGCAAGTTGGGGAGCAACTCTTGAGAACAATTTGCAAGGAACTGACTTCTACGTACTTGGTTTGCAAATTGCTGGTATCGGTACGCTAATCGGGGGGATTAACTTCCTCGTAACGATCATTAACATGCGTGCTCCTGGTCTTACATACATGCGTTTGCCAATGTTTACTTGGTCTGCTTTTGTAACTTCAGGTCTGATCGTTCTTGCGTTCCCTGCGATTACGGTTGCTTTGGTTGAGCTTATGTTTGACCGCGTCTTCGGTGGTGCATTCTTCGATGCAGCCAGAGGCGGTAACAACGTGCTATGGGAGCATTTATTCTGGATTTTCGGGCATCCCGAAGTTTACATTTTGATTCTTCCAGCATTCGGTATTATTTCTGAGATCGTTTCTACTTTTTCGAAAAAACGTCTGTTCGGATACAGCTCCATGGTATTTGCAACAGTGCTAATTGGTTTCTTAGGCTTCATGGTTTGGGTTCACCATATGTTTACAGCAGGTCTAGGCCCAGTAGCGAACTCGATCTTCGCGATTGCTACAATGGCGATTGCTGTTCCAACAGGTGTGAAAATCTTCAACTGGTTGTTCACACTTTGGGGTGGTCAAATCCGTTTTACAACAGCAAATATCTTCGCAACAGCGTTCATTCCAACATTCGTTATGGGTGGAACTACGGGGGTTATGCTTGCGATTCCCGCGGCTGACTTCCAGTATCACGATACGTACTTCGTAGTAGCGCATTTCCATTACGTTATCGTTGGTGGTCTAGTTCTAGGATTGTTTGCAGGTCTTTACTACTGGTGGCCGAAAATGTTCGGTCGTATGCTTAGTGAAGGCTTAGGTAAATTGCATTTCTGGTTGTTCTTCATCGGCTTCCATCTGACATTCTTCCCGCAGCATTTCTTGGGTCTAATGGGGATGCCACGACGCGTCTTTACGTATCAACCAGGATACGATCTCGAAGTTGGTAACTTAGTTTCAACAGTAGGTGCGTTCTTCATGGGTATCGGTACGTTGGTGTTCCTCATCAACATTATCGCTACAGCAAGAAAACCTATTACAGCTCCTGCAGATCCGTGGGATGGACGCTCCTTGGAGTGGACAATTCCGTCACCTGCACCTGAATATAACTTCAAACAAACACCGCTTGTTCGCGGTTTGGATGCTTTCTGGAAAGAAAAAATGGCTGGTAACAAGCAAATGACACCAGCTGAGCCAATTGGTTCGATCCACATGCCTTCGGCATCGATCTTGCCGCTTGTGATGTCTGTTGGATTGTTTATCGCTGGTTTTGGCTTTATGTACAAAAACTACTATGTAGCTGCTGCAGGTATCGTAGTTACATTCATTGCCATGTTCTTGCGTTCCGTATATGACGACCACGGTTGGCATATTGAACCAGAAGAGCTTGAAGACGATAAGGGGGGGAAGGCATGAGTACTCATCATACGGGCGCACTGCCTGCTAATCCGGAAACGGCTACCCTCGAAGGGAAAAATAAAGTTCTTGGCTTTTGGCTTTTCCTTGGCGCTGAGGTTGTATTGTTCGGTTGCTTATTCGCAACATACATTGCCCTTCGGAACTCTGTTCCGGATGGCCCAACGGCTGATGAGCTTTTCAAGCTCAAAACGGTTGGTTGGTCAACTTTCATTCTCTTAACAAGTAGTTTAACGAGTGTATTCGCAATTATTGCGATGCACCGTCAAAAAGTAGGTCAATTGCTAGCCTGGTTAGCAGTTACAGTTTTGTTCGGTCTTTCCTTCTTAGGAATGGAGATCTACGAGTTTTACGAGTATGTTCATGAAGGCCACAAGTTTACAACAAGTGCTTTCTCAACCTCGTTCTATACGTTGGTTGGCTTCCACGGTGCTCACGTAGCATTCGGTGTTTGCTGGATTACGCTGCTGATTTTGCAAGGACTAAAGAAAGGTCTTACAGTTGTAACGGCACCTAAGTTTTATGTCGCTTCCCTGTACTGGCATTTTATTGACTTAGTCTGGGTATTTATCTTCACAGTTGTTTATCTGATGGGGAAGGTGGGTCACTAAATGAGCAGCAATTCTCATGATACACACGCACCTAGCAAGCGAGTTAAGCACGATTCACCAGTGAATCACTATTTGACTTACATTATCTCGATTCTACTCACGATGTTGGCATTCGCTGTCGTACTTTACGGAGATTTGGATCGCTCGTTTATCTTGATTTTCATCGTATCCCTTGGGATCGTGCAGGCACTCGTTCAGTTGCTTTTCTGGATGCATGCCAAAGAGAGAGGACATTTATTCCCTCTAATCTTTATCTTTGCAGGAGCATTCGTTGCTCTTACTGGTGTAATCACAGCCGTATATTGGGTTTGGTGGTAAAAAAGGAAGAAGAGGCAACTTTGTGTAGACAAAGTGCCTCCTCTTTTTTTAAAGGGAGCTATTCGAAGTAGTCAGCTTGAAAGGAGATAGATGCAGGTATGAGTCAGATTGGTGGATTTTTCGATTTGTGGAGCCCTGTTTTACTATTGATCGTCGTTGTGATCGGATATAGTTATGGTCGGTTTGTCGTGAATGGAAATGGGAGCGCTGCGAAATCAGAACCAATTTCGATCACACAGCAGCTTCTCTTCTACGCAGGGCTAGTCTTATTCTATATTGGACAAGGAAGCCCAATTAACTATATTGGTCATCACTACTTGTTCAGTATGCACATGCTGCAACAAACGATTCTATACTTAATTGTACCGATCTTCATTTGGTTAGGAACTCCGGCTTGGTTAGTTAGGGCAGCTATGAAAAATATCGTGTTTCGTGGTCTATTTTCCTTCTTCACACGGCCTCTGATCGCATTATTCATGTTCAATATGCTCTTCTCCATCTACCATATGCCTTTTATTATGGATTACTTGATGAAGAATGATGTACCGCTTCTTGCTTATCATACTGTGCTTTTAGTGACGGCCTTTATCATGTGGTTCCCTGTATTTTGTCCGCTGCCTGAGCTGAATCGCTTGAACGATTTGAAGAAAATGGCGTATATTTTCGGGAATGGCGTCTTACTGACACCGGCTTGTGCGCTTATCATTTTTGCGGATTCGATTATCTATGATATGTATGACAATGTTACGGTTCCTTTTGTTCACTTGTCGCCGCTTGATGATCAACAACTAGGTGGCGTAATTATGAAAATTTTGCAAGAGATTATCTACGGCGCCACTTTAGCTTATATTTTCTTCCGCTGGTATCGCAGAGAGCGCAAGGATGAGGACGAATTGGATCCACTTCCATCACAAGAAAGCATGAATAATCAAGGCGGGAACTGGAATCGCGCTTAGAGAAAGGATTTAGGAAGATGCACATATTACCCACGATTTCTACGATGTTTATCGTTATCAGTGCCATTTTTGTTGGGTTCGGATGGTATCATATTGTAAAAGGGAACCGGGATACGCATGAGAAGCTGATGGTTCTAGGCGCAATTTTCGCATTGGCCTTTTTCATCATCTACATGTCCCGTACCTTATTTGAAGGAAACACGGCATTCGGCGGACCAGAGAGCCTAAAGCTTCCCTATCATTTGTTCTTGTTCTTCCATATCACCCTAGCAACGATAGGTGGCGTACTAGGTCTCGTCACACTGTGGTTCGCTTACAAAAAGAAATTCCTTAAACATAAGAAAATCGGCAAAGTTGCTGCGATTGTATGGCTGCTAACAGCGCCTACAGGCGTTATGGTCTATGTATTGTTGTATGTCATGTATCCAGGTGGTACAACGAAGCCAGTTATTGATGCCATTTTCGGTTTGTAAACCATATGAATAGCACGGAATGATGTGAAAAATCATCGTTCCGTGCTATTTTTTTGTCTTTAGAAGGGCTGATTTCGTGATTTTGACCATTCGATTGCTGAAATCAACAATTTGACATGACGAAATGAGCATGCAATTTTTCATATTGCTCATAGGTTAAACCATTTGATTCCGCTACGCTTAAGGAAGAGATGCATCTCACCATAACATGTAGTGGAGGGTCAACGAATGAAGAAAATTTTAGCTTCAACCATGATTGTCATGATGATGGGTACAGCCATTGCCTGTTCCTCGAAGACGGAATCAACGACAACAACGAGTGAGTCACAATCACCTGCAACAACTACAGCGACGACGTATCCGATGACAACAGATAAAACACTTACTTACTGGGGTGAGTTGAACGGGAACTTAACAGGTGTGAAAACGACACATGCCGATGTCCCCTTTTTCCAAGAGTGGCAGAAGAAAACAGGTGTACCGCTTAAATTCTTAGCGCCTCCTACGGGACAAGCCAAAGAAGCGCTAAATGTGATGCTCGCATCTGGGGATTTGCCAGATATGATCGAATACAACTTCTTGAGTGATTTCCCAGGTGGACCCGAGAAAGCCATTAAAGATGGTTACATTTTGAAATTGAATGATCTGATTGATAAATACGCGCCGAACCTGAAGAAATATCTAAAAGAGCATCCAGATGTCGACAAAATGGTGAAAACGGACAACGGCAGCTACTATGCGTTCCCTTTTATACGTGGAGATGAGTATTTACAGGTTTTCCAAGGACCGATGATTCGTAAAGACTGGTTAGATGAGTTAGGACTCCCAGTTCCTGAAACCATTGATGACTGGACTACGACGTTGAAGGCATTTAAAGAGAAGAAAGGTGCAGCAGCGCCACTATCCTTTATCAGCAAACCAAGATTTTTCAATGAGTCTTACAACGGTGCATTCTTAGGCGCATTTGGTGTGAACCGTGGCTTCTATTTGGATAATGGGAAAATCAAATTCGGACCTTCGGAAAGTGGCTTCAAAGAGTACTTGAAGACCTTCCACCAATGGTATCAAGATGGCTTGCTAGATAAGAACATTGCTACGGTGGATACGAAAGCCTTGGATGGCAGCTTCGCAACCGGTGCGACAGGGGCAAGTATTGGTAACGCTGGCGGCGGAATGGGCAAATGGCAGCCGCTAGTTCAGGCCAAGGATCCTAAAGCACAGCTGGTAGCAGCACCATATCCGGTACTAAAGAAAGGCGATACGCCGAGATTTGGACAAAAGGATAATCCTTACTCCTCTGGAGGCATTGTCGCGGTAACGGCGAAGTCCAAGAATCCAGAATTAGCCGTGAAGATGCTGGACTATGGGTACAGTGAAGCTGGTCACATGTTCTTCAACTTCGGAACAGAGGGCGTTAGCTACTCGATGGTGGATGGCTATCCGAAATATACCGATTTACTGATGAAAAATCCAGATAAGTTAGCTCCTGCACAAGCGATGTCTATGTACATTCGCGGCAGCTACAACGGTCCATTTATCCAAGACAAGCGTTATGCGGAGCAATTCTTTGTACTGCCAACCCAACGCGATGCAATCAATGTGTGGAAGAAAACCGATACAGCCAAATACAGCTTGCCGCCGCTTACACCAACACCGGAGGAAAGCTCCGAATATGCGAAAATCATGGGCGACATGAACACGTTAGTTGATGAAATGACGCTGAAAATCATTTTGGGCAACGAGCCAGTGGATGGCTTTGAGAAGTATGTGGATAAAATGAAATCCCTGAATTTAAGCCGCGCTATCGAGATTCAGCAAGCAGCACTAGATCGTTATAACAAGCGATAAGTTTTAAAAAGCATGGAGAGGTGAGGGGGATCTGAGATCTCCCTTCTCTACAAGTAAACTGGTGAGAGGGTGAGGATGGAGATGGCGAATACACAGCCACTGGAAAGCGTAACGCTCACGAAGCAACGAACGGGGACAAATAGATATATCCGTGATTTTATAGCCAATAAGTACTTGTACCTCATGATGGTACCGGTGCTCGCCTATTACTTGATTTTCCATTATGCACCGATGTATGGTGCCTTAATTGCCTTCAAAGACTATTCACCCATGAAGGGAATTCTTGGCAGTGATTGGGTGGGCTTTAAGCATTTTCATGACTTTTTCAGCTCGTTTTACTTTTGGCGCATATTGAAAAATACGCTGGTCATCAGCTTGTACTCCTTGATATTTGAGTTTCCTGCTCCGATTATTTTGGCCCTCTTGATTAATGAGGTGCGAAGTAGGACCTTCAAGCGGGTGGCACAAACGATTACGTATATGCCATATTTCATATCGCTCGTTGTCATTTGCGGGATTATTACGGACTTTACGAATGCGGACGGTGTCATTAACAATATCGCGATGTCCTTTGGGTATGACGGGCAAGCGATGCTGCAGAAAGCGGAGTTGTTCCGACCGATCTACATTTTATCAGAGATTTGGCAGCGAATTGGATGGGAATCCATTATTTATATTGCTGCGTTAATGAGCATTGATACGGAACAGTATGAAGCTGCACGTATGGATGGCGCTAGTCGCTGGAAACAGATGATGTATATCACATTGCCAGGTATTATGCCGACTATTGCGATTATGTTTATTTTGCGTATGGGTAATCTGTTGAACGTGGGCTTTGAGAAAATCATTCTGCTCTATAATCCTGTCAGTTATGAAACGGCGGACGTGATTTCCTCTTTCGTCTATCGCAAAGGGTTGCTGGAGTTTGGATGGAGCTACAGCTCAGCTGTTGGCTTATTTAATTCCATTATCAATCTAATACTACTCATTACAGCGAATTACATTAGTCGTAAAGTAAATGAAAGCAGCTTATGGTGAGGTGATGTTGATGAGAAAAGGACCTAGCTTTGTAGAAAGACTGTTCGATATCGCTATTCATTTGATTTTGACGCTACTCGTTGTGGTTACGTTGTACCCTTTGCTATACGTTCTATTTGCTTCATTCAGTAATGCGAATGAATTAGTTGCTCACAAAGGGATTTTATATAAATCACTTGGCTTTAGTTGGGAAGCCTATAAAGGGGTTATGAAGAACCCCGGAATTCTTATTGGCTATCGAAACACAATGTTTATTGTGGTCGCTGGTGTCATAGTGAACCTTCTGATGACAGCGTTAGGTGCCTACGTGCTATCTAGAAAAAATGTCATCTGGAATAAGGCATTTATGATCATTATCGTGATCACAATGTTCTTCCATGGTGGCTTAATCCCGCTCTATTTGATCGTCAAAAATGTAGGCTTGCTCGACACCCTATGGGCGACGATTATTCCATTCTCCATCAGCACATTTAATTTGATTATTATGCGCACAGCATTTATGGCGATACCAGACAGCCTAGAGGAGTCGGCCAAAATCGATGGGGCCAATCACTTTACGATTTTGTTCCGAATCATCATTCCGCTGTCCATGCCTGTCATTGCCGTCATGATTCTGTACTATGCGGTAGATAAATGGAATGGCTGGTTCTACGCATCGATCTTTATCAAAAATCGAGACCTTTTCCCGTTACAGCTTGTTCTCAGGGAAATTTTAATTTCCAACTCAACAGATGGCATGTCCGTGGGAGCTGACGCGGGTGATCGCTTCCAGATTGGGGAAACCATTAAATATGCGACCATCGTCGTGGCGACATTGCCAATTCTATGTGTCTATCCATTTGTACAACGCTTCTTTGTCAAAGGGGTTATGGTAGGCTCCCTGAAGGGATAGACCATGAAAATAGGGATCTAATAGCGCTTTTATCAATCGGATTTGTCATTTTGGACATTCCTCCCCTTGCGAACAGAGGTATAATAGAGTGAAGGAGACAATCCCTTCAGAGGAATTTTCAAGGTGCGCAGTGGGAGGAGATCCATGTGAAGCTTCGATTTTTTTGGCCGAAAAGAAAAAGTATTGTATTTACTTGGCTATTATCATACAGTGCCGTATTATTCGTACCTATGCTGATGAGCATCCTCATTTATTCGCAGTCTAGTCATGCTTTAAAGAGTGAAATTCATCGTGCGAATGATTCACTACTGAAACAAGTCCGTTACACGATCGACACGCAGTTCGATTTGATGAAACGGTTGAATATGGAAATTACTTGGAATGCTAAGCTTCAAAGTCTGATGTACAGCAATATCCGAACAAATGATGATCAATATCTGGCTTTTCAGCTAGTGAAAGAGTTTCGGATGTATCAAACCTCGTATGCGACGATCGATGAATTCTATGTGACTTGGGATCAGGAGGCCTCAATTCTCCGTCCAGGGAATATGCGAGATCTGCAAACAGCGTTTGATACGATCCACAATACAGGTACCCTCAGGTATGAACAATGGCTGGATACGATTCACCAAGCTACGAATAACCAATTTCTTATTCTTCCCCGTGTCGATGCAGGTCCGTCTTCCTCTTCCATCGCGTACGTCACACACCTGCCCAAGGATTTGAATGGTAAACAAACAGGTACCGTCGTTGTGATGGCTGATATGGAACGGTTCGAGAAGGCAATCGAAAGCATTTCAGGCTTTAGCGGTGGGCAAATCGTTATCCTTAATCATGACAATCAAGTTCTACTCTCTAATGTCCCTGTGACGGTAAATAAGAATCTCATTTTGGAGCAATTGCAGGATGAGGATAGTGTGACGTATAAACCTTCGCAGGATGGAGAATCAGAGCTTTTCTATATTCAATCGGCTGTTTCTGATTTGAAATATGTACTGATTATTCCAAGCCGTATTTATTGGGAAAAAGCGGAGTATGTCCGCAAGTTCACTTATATCAGCATCTTGATAAGTTTAGTTGGTGCAGCCGTGCTGACTTGGTTCTTCCTGCGGCGTAATTACTCACCGATCCAGCGTTTGGTACAATCGATTTCCGACAAAAATGCCTTCGAAGAACGTGCAGATGGGAATGAACTGCATTTCATTCAGAAAGTGATCTCGCATACGCGGAATGAGAAGGATCAAATCGCGCTGCAGCTGCAATCTCACCATCATGTGCTCCGTTCGAATATGTTAAATCGGCTATTGAAGGGGAGAATTGATTCGCTCGTTTCGTACGAGGAGGCTTTCAAAACCTTTCATATGGATTTGATTTCGAATCATTTTGCGGTTATCCTGTTTGCGATTGAGAATTCCGATAGTATATCTACGAATTTACCAGGCATGGACATCAGTGAACGCCGAAAATTGATGCAATTCATTATCACGAATGTCGTAGAAGAGCTCGTTGGTCATCGCCAGCATGCTGGTTATGTGGCTGAGATTGATGACATGATGGTGTGTTTGGTGAACTTCGCAGAAACGGATGCAGCAGAGCGGAAGGTTGATCTAGATTGGATTGCTGCAGAAGCACAGCGGTTCCTGACGCGGTTCCATATGGACTTAACAATATCCATCAGTGGTGTTCACCCTTCTTTGGTTGGCGTTGCCGAGGCATATAGTGAGGCATTGGATGCTATGGAATATAAGATGGTTAGAGGGAAAAGAGAGATCATCACCTACGATGAGATCCGAATAGACACGGCAGATAAGCTGCAGCTAGGCTACTATTATCCGCTCCAAGTGGAACAGCAAATTATTAATCTCATCAAAACGGGAGATATTGAGCAAGCCTCGGCTAGCATGAACGAGATTATGGGGCGCAATTTCGATAAGCCGCTGGTTTCGCTTACTTTGGCAAGATGTCTCATCTTCAATCTCGTCGGTACGATGGTGAAAGCGATGAATGAGCTTGGAGACGGAACTACTCAGCCCTGGCTAGGGGACAACCCGTTATGGATGGATAAAATCATTGCCTGCGACACGATCCTGGAAATGCAGCAAGAGCTGCAGCTACTGCTCAGAGAGGTATGTGCGTTTGCCGCTTCCAAGATAGAAGCTAACCAGACGAAGGAGCGCACGGAAACCTTGCGCGAGCTAATTGCGAAAGTTATGCGATATATCGAGGAGCAGTATCAAGACGCTAATTTAAATGTGAATACGATTGGTGAAAACTTTGCCTTAAGAGGCAGTTACGTATCCAAATTATTCAAGGATCAGACAGGTGAGGGTTTGCTTGACTATATTACGAAATACCGTGTTCAACAAGCGAAGAAAATGATCAGCTATAAGCAAGATTCGATCTCCGAGATTGCGCGGCTAGTTGGCTATAATGAAGTGGCGACATTTATTCGTGTTTTCAAGAAATACGAGGGAATAACGCCTGGGAAATATAAGGAAATGAACTGATGAGGATCGAACGATCAGATGCTGGGAGGGGAACGGAATGAGCAGACGAGCTAGCAGCAAGAAGCTATTACTTCTAGGTATAATCACCCTTGGACTGACGGCATGCTCTTCTGGGAGCCCGACGAATCTTACGACACCGTCAGGGCAGCCAACAACCACGGCCAAGGATAAGGAACAGTCTGCGCCAGCAGCTACGAAGCTGACCTATTGGTCAGAGCTGAATGGAAATGCTGCGAGTGTGAAAGCGAAATTCAAGGATATTCCCTTTTTCCAAGAATGGCAGAAGAGGACTGGGGTCCAGCTTTCCTTCATACAACCGTCTGCGAATCAGGCCAAGGAAGCAATGAATGTCTTATTAGCCTCTGGCGACTTGCCTGATATGATGGAGTACGAGTGGGATAGCTTCCCTGGCGGGCCTGAAAAGGCAATCAAAGATGGTTATATTTTGAGACTGAATGAGGTCATTGATAAGTATGCGCCTAATCTGAAGCAGTACCTCAAGGAACATCCAGAAATCGATAAGGAAATTCGGACTGATGACGGCAGCTATTACGTTTTCCCTTTTATCCGTGGTGACGATAAGCTTCGTACGTATCAAGGGCCCATTATCCGTCAAGATTGGCTTAATGAGCTCGGACTAGAGGTCCCAACCACGATAGAGGAATGGCATATGGTGCTCAAGGCGTTCAAGGAGAAAAAGGGGATTGCAGCTCCGTTGACATTTCTGGGCGTGCCGAATCCGCTGTTCGGGATTGAGGGCGGCGCTTTTGTAGGCGCTTATGGGATTCGCAAAGGCTTCTATCAGGATCATGGTGAGGTAAAGTACGGTCCCATGGAGAAGGGGTACCAAGATTTCTTGGCTACTTTCCGAGGGTGGTATGAGGAAGGATTAATTGATAAGAATATCGCTTCCGTGGATACCAAAACGATGGACTCCAATATGGTAACGGGGAGAAGCGGAGCAACGATCTGGAATGCGGGAGCAGGCATTGGGAAATGGCAGCCGCTTGTCGAGGAGAAAAACAAGTCAGCTTTGTTTGCAGCGGCTCCTTACCCTGTGCTCCATAAAGGAGATAAGCCTAAATTCGGACAGAAAAGCTATGCTTATGTCGGTACCGGTGGGGTGGCTATTTCAAGTAATAGTCAACATGCGGCAGAGGCTGCTAAGTTACTTGATTACGGCTATAGCGACGAGGGTCATATGCTCTTTAATTTCGGGATTGAGGGAACGAGCTACACGTTGAAAGACGGCTACCCAACGTATACGGATTGGATTCTGCGAAATCCAGACAAGCTGGCCCCATCGCAAGCATTGTCGATGTATACGAGAGCAAGCTATTTTGGACCGTTTGTTCAGGATGTTCGGTATGTTGAACAATACTACACCTTGCCTGAGCAAAGGAAAGCGATTGGGATCTGGGCGGATACGCAAGTTGAATCGTACACCTTACCGCAAATTCCGAAGACAGAGCTGGAGAGTGCTGAGTTTTCTTCGATTATGATGGATGTGATGACACTCGTCGATGAGATGTCTCTGAAAATTATTCTCGGCGTCGAGCCGCTTGATGCGTTCGATAGCTACGTTAGCAAAATGAAAGCATCCAAAATTGATCGAGCCATTGAAATCCAGAAGCTAGCGTTGAATCGCTATGAGAAGCGTTGATAGCTTCTCTTTTTTTTGTTCATTCATTCATTAATTTACCAATATCATGTAAAATAGTGAGCGTAAGCAATTTCGTGATGAAAGGTAGGCTCATGGATGACATACCCTTTAGTTGTTGAACAGGTATCGAAGCAGTACGGAGATAAAACAGCTGTGAATCGGATTGGGCTGCGTGTGAAGCAGGGAGAAATATATGGGTTATTAGGCGCGAATGGGGCCGGCAAAACGACAACAATGCGGATGGTACTCGGCCTTATTTATCCGGATGAAGGCAACATCATGTGGAACGGGCAGGGATATCGGGAAGAGCTTCGCAGCTTGATGGGGTATTTGCCTGAGGAGCGTGGACTGTATCCCAAAGTAAAAATCAGTGAGCAGATCTTATACTTAGCCGAGCTTAGGGGGATGAAGCGACGCGATGCAGATCGCAGCTTGAAGATGTGGTTGGAGCGGTTTGAGGTTCCTGATTATTACAACCGAAAGGTTGAAGAGCTGTCTAAAGGAAACCAGCAGAAGATTCAATTCATTGCGGCGGTCATTCATAACCCGGAGATTCTTATTCTGGATGAAGCCTTCAGCGGGCTAGATCCGGTGAATGTTGAGCTGCTGAAGAAAACGGTGAAAAGCCTCCGTGATGAGGGAAAAACGATTTTATTTTCCAGCCATCGCATGGAGCATGTGGAGGAGCTTTGTGAGAATATTTGTATTCTGCACCGCTCAAATACGATTCTTCAAGGCAGCTTAAAGGACATTAAAGCGAGCTTCCCAAAGGAAAGAGTAGTGCTGGAGACAGCGACGAGCGTAGATGGGTTAGAGAAGCTTCAAGGCGTAACAGCGGTGAACCAAGGGTTAAATGGGTACGAGCTTCGCATTGCGCAGCCGGAAGCCGCGCAGCGTATTCTACAACACGCGATGGAACGATCCACGGTGCAGCGATTTCAGATTATGGAGCCTACCTTGAATGAAATTTTTATCCAGAAGGTGGGAAGCCAAAATGAATAGTATATGGACAGTCATTAAATTTACATACCTGTCTCGCTTTCGCATCAAATCGTTTCAAGTGATGAGTCTAATCTTGCTAATCCTGATATCGCTTTTGATCCATCTTCCAACCATTATTAAGCAATTTTCTTCCGATGAGGCGATGAAAATAGGGGTATTTGGTACGCAACAAGCGATTGTGGCGTCCAAATTAGAAGCTTTTTATAAGAATCAGCCGAATGCAGAGATACAAATTGTACCCCTTTCAGATCAAGGCAGTGTAGAAGCAAATGAGGCATATGGGAAGCAGCAAATCGCAGATAAGAAGATAAAGGGATACTTAGAGTTCACGGATGGGAAACAAGGCGGATTCCCGAAGATGATCTATAAATCCACAGGAACGCTGGAACTCTCGCCGAAAAACAAGCTGCAAACGGCGCTTCAGCTAATCAAGACAGAAATGGTGCTACAAGGTGCTGGTGTGCCAGATGCGTTGAAGACCGATATTCAAACGCCTGTCTCCTTGGAATCGGTGCAAATATCCACATCGGATCAAGCTCCTGCGGGCAAAACAGAGTCCCAAATGAGGTTGTCCTATATGTTGGTTTATGTCCTGCTCTTCATGCTTTACATGGGAGCAATTGGATTTGGGAATCTCGTTGCAACGGAAATCACAGCCGAGAAAAGCACGCGCGTCATGGAATTGCTCATTACTAGCGTGTCACCACTGAAGCAGATGTTTGGTAAAATCATTGGTATTTGCTTGCTGGCGCTATCACAAATTGCCGCATTAATCGTCGTTGCAGCACTTAATATTCAGTTTAGTGATGCATCGGCCATCAAGGATCTGAATATCAGTTGGAGCGATTTAGAAATATCACTTATCGTCTATTTCTTAATTTTTTACTTACTCGGTTTCTTCATCTATGCGACGATTTTCGCGGCAGTAGGCTCCCTCGTCAGTCGAACCGAGGATGTGGGGCCAGCCATTATGCCAGTTACCTACATCATTGTTGCAGCTTTCATGATTGCGATCTTCGGACTTAATCATCCGAATGCACCGTTCGTGGTTACGATGTCGTTTGTGCCATTTTTCTCACCTATGATTATGTTCTTGCGGATTGGCATGAGCTCCCTGCCGTTCTGGCAGGTTGCGCTTTCGATCATCATACAGCTGCTTTCCATCGGCGCAATGGCTTGGCTTTCGGCGAAAATTTATCGCACCGGCGTGCTGATGTACGGCAAGCGGCCGACGTTGAAGGAGCTGCGCAAGGCGATGCGAGCGTATCGGTAGGGAGTGGACTAAATAAATCAATTTTATATGAGAAGCCAGCAAACCCTTGCGTTTGCTGGCTTCTTGTGCTTCAAAACTAATATAATCTCAATTTCAACTTTATCTGATCTTCACTTCATCTTGACATGTACTGCTTATATTTATACCTGTAACAGCAAATAAACATTGAAAAGAGGTAATTAACATGGTAAAGAAAACAAAATTATTTACTGTACTTGGTGTTTCAGCAGTACTATTAGTGGGAGCTGCTAGTGCATATGCAGCCAATGCGGCTAATACAGGCAATGCATCCCAAAAACAACAACTAAATGAGATAGTACAAGTACAAGCAACAGACAAAGCACCAACTCCTCAAGAAATTGAAGCTGTATTAAAAGGTGAACCAACACCTGCAAATATTAAAGTAGAAGGTTTATTTTCAAAAGATGGTAAGCCTGATCATACGGCAGATTTTTTTCTAAACGATGAAGTATTAATTTCATTATTAAAAATGAGCACGCAAGAATTAAAACAGGAATTAGCAACAGGAAAATCTGTCGTTGAGATTGCAGCGTCTAGAAATGTTTCAAAACAACAATTGATTGATGCCATTGGAAAAACGCAGGTTGACGCGCAAATTCAAGCTGAAAACAAAGGCGAAGTTCCTAAAAGCGGTAGTTCAATGGAAAAGGATATTGCAAGAAAAGTGGAACAAGTCATCGAGCACAAAACGGAAACCCCATGGAGTAAATAAATCGTTCTACAAAAAAGGGAACAGTTCTGCCGATAGAGGCAGCTGTTCCTTTTTAATTTCTTTACACAATCTTCATTTGGCTATGTTACAAATAAGTAGGTAAGAATAGTATCCAAAAGCATAGTAGGAGTAATTATATGCAAAAAACAATTTTAATCGTAGAAGACGAAGATATTTTGCGTGAAGTCATTAAAGATTATCTCCTAAATGAAGGTTATCACGTATTGGAAGCAACAAATGGGAAAGAGGCATTATCCTTATTTCAAGATCATGAAGTTCATTTAATTATTCTTGATATTATGCTGCCGGAGCTTGATGGTTGGTCTGTTTGCAGACGAATACGGAAGACTTCTAATGTTCCTATCATTATGTTGACAGCAAGAGTGGACGAAGATGACACATTGTTAGGATTTGAGCTTGGTGCAGATGATTATGTAACTAAACCATACAGTCCAGCTGTCTTATTAGCCAGGGCCAAACGACTGATCGATAGCAGGAACAGGGAAGAACGACAATCGGACGCCGCCATGTCTCACCCCAATAGCGATGCTTTGTCTGCAAATGGGGTTCGGATTCATTTCCCTTCGCGAACACTAACGGTAGAAGGGGAGCAAGTCTATCTGACATACACAGAATTCCAAATCTTAGCCTATCTCATGCAAAATAAAGGCCTTGTGATCTCGAGAGACCAGCTCATCTTGAAAATTTGGGGCTATGAATACGATGGTGATGATCGCACAGTGAACACCCATATCCGTAACCTAAGAAGTAAGTTAGGGGATAAATCCAAACTGATTATGACGATTGTGAGGACAGGCTATAAGTTCGAGGGTAACGCATGAGAACGAGTATTGTATTTAAATTATTTGCTCTGACCACCTTGTTATGCTTATTCATATTAACTACGATTTATCTGGGGCAAACGATATTTTTCAAACAATACTACGCAAACAGAAAAGTGAATGACATTCAAACAAATATCCAATCTTTTAAAGATGATTATTTGAAAAGTGGAGGGAATCTACTCACAATTCAGCAGCTGGAGCAGGATTTTTATCGGCAAAATAATACTTGGATTACGACTTTAGATAGCCTAGGGAACTTAAAAAATGTGAATGATTTCTTTGTGGAAGTCAAGATGGATGCATCTAAAGCCAACACAGCAGAGTTCTCTGGTAAAACGATGAACATTCCGCTCTATCATATGATGAACATCAGCGCGATTTTAACGAGTACGCCAAGTCAAGCAAAATCCCTTCTGATCTCGAAAGCACGTGTTTCTATTTCAGCGTATAAGAAGGACCTGGCGTTAATTCCATATCGTGTACAATTGGTGGAAAAAGGCGGTATATTCTGGGAGAATGAGAATATTTCCAAAAAGATATACGATCTTCAAATTGAGATTAAAAATTCAAAGACAATTAAATCCATGGTTCCTGATATTTTACTTAACGGTACGATTACCAAAGTTCAATTCCCGACTGGAAATGAATCCTCTAGTTTTATGTATACCAATAGCTTGTTTATGGACAGATTGAAGGATTTTCAATCCACGTTACTATTCGATGATACGAGAAACAGCTATGATTCCTTGCAAATTCTTGATTTTACGCAAAATGACGTGAAGTATAAACTTTTCATTGACCAGATTAAAGAGCAAGATGGAACAATCAGTTATCTATTCTCGATGGCTTCTCTTCAACCCGTTGATGAAGCCGTGCAGATGCTTAAAGATTATTATGTGTACATGATTGCACTTGTGATGATGCTAATTGTGCTTGCTGCTTTGTATTATTCGAGGAAGATAGCCAAACCTTTGTTACAGATTAATCAGACAACGAAACGGATTGCCAGCTTAGATTTTTCGGAAACGATCCCAATTCGATCCAAAGATGAAATCGGCGACTTATCTCAAAGTATCAATTCCCTTTCCCAAACGCTGCACTCCTATATCGAACAGTTGCAAAAGGACATCGAGAAAGAAAAGAAATTAGAAAGTACACGAAAAGAGTTTATTTCGGGAGTATCTCATGAGCTAAAAACCCCTCTTAGTGTCATGAAAAGCTGCATTTCGATTCTGAAGGATGGCGTTGCTACACATAAAAAAGATCATTATTTTGAAGCCATGGACAAAGAAGTCGATAAGATGAATCTTTTGATCGTGGATATGCTTGAGCTGGCCAAGTTTGAATCAGGCACGTATACAATGAAGATGGATCCGTTTAGCATAGATAAGCTCATCGAGGAGATTTGTGAAAAACTATCTGTGGAATTCAGCAGTAAACAACTTCATGTGCATACCGAGCTTGCAACCGTTGAAGTCATGGCAAATCAACATCGGATCGAGCAAGTCCTTACCAATTTTCTAACCAATGCGATTCGCTATACGCCAGAACAAGAACACATTTTTATTTCAACGCATGAAGATCAAGATCAGGTTAAAGTGTGTATTGAAAACAAGGGGGCTCACATCCCCTCAGATCAGCTAGATAAAGTATGGGACCGCTTCTATCGTGGAGATACGGCACGCCACCGCGCACAGGGCGGAACCGGATTAGGTCTTGCCATTTCGAAAAATATTTTGGAGTTGCATGGTGTGCCCTACGGCGCGGCGAACACAGAAGACGGGGTTTTGTTTTTCTTCTGGTTAAAAAAACAAGTTTAAACATGTAGAAACCACTTTTCATGACGGGATTTTTAACGTCTAGAAAAGTGGTTTTTTTAACGTAATCTTCACCTCATCTTTATTTCGACTCCGTTTGATCTTCATCTGCCTCTATTAAAATAACTCTATGAAACGATAAATTCTGCTAGATAGAGTTTGCTTAGAGAGGAGATCCACTTATGAAAAAAACGATGATCCTTGCCTTATCTGCTATCCTACTACTTGTTTCAGCTACATTTGTATTTAAAGTACAAGCGAATAGTCTAGCTAAAAATGAAACGATGAATTCTGTAAAAAGCGAATCTATGAATAAAGAAACCCGCATTCTAGAAGGAAAAACGATTGTCATTGATGCTGGGCATGGTGGAAAAGATGTGGGTGCGACGGGTCAGACTGGCATTTATGAGAAAGACATTACGCTACAGACAGCCCTTAATTTCCAACGAGAGTTAGTAGAGAAAACGGGAGCAAAAGTCATTTTGACACGTGATAAAGATGAATTTCTGACATTAACTGAGCGTGTTGATATTGCTAAAAACCATTCAGCTGATCTATTTATTAGTATTCACTTTGATGCGTTTACTAGCAATGATGTAGCAGGGATAACGACCTATTACAACAGATCGGAAGATCAAGAATTAGCATCTATTTTGCACAAGCAGCTATTTAAGCAAAACTTTAATACGAAAGACCGTGGGATAGAAAAGGGAGACTTCCATGTATTAAGAGAAAACGCAAGTCCATCCGTATTACTTGAGCTTGGTTATATTTCAAATAAAGAAGATGAACAACGTATCCAATCTCAAGCGTTTCAAACCAATGCAGCAAATGCGGTTACTAACGGCATTATTGCTTTTATAAACAAACAAACTTCGGTTGCTTAACTTTATAAAGAGAGGACTGGAGGAGTTGTATCAAATCAAACCTGAGGAAGTAGAGAGCTTTATTCTGTATACAGCTGTAACTAATATGAAAGCCGACGAACTAACTGTCATTAAAGTGAAGGATGCCAATCAACTGGGGAACATGCAAGGGAAAATATTGAACAGAGTAGAAGCACAAGAGGTCAAATTTAAAGACTATCGTCCGGACGAATATTTTCTCGTAGAGAAGCATGTCTTAAAAACGAAAGGAAACTATATTCTTTTCGCAGTATCCGAGGAGGCCGAGCAAATGGAGAGCGCATTTGATGAAGCGTTCAAGTAACGACTTGGGGTAAAAAAAGCGAGCTTTAGCCAATATGGCTAGAGATCGCTTTTTTGTTTTATAGAGAAAGCTTCAACAGCATGGACGCATGCGGGGCAAGTGTAAAAGAAAGCTCCTGTGGCGTACCGAGTTCTTCTCGATTCCATAGGTCACGTACACTTCCATTTGATTCGGTACCAAGCTGGGAAGGTGTCACTGTAACAGTCTGGATTTCGTCACCAGCATTGAACAAAGCGACATAACGAACACCGCCAGCGCCATTTGAAGTCCAGACAATACGCTCATTCTCCCTGTACAATTGACGGGCATCTCGTCCGTTACGAAGGACATCCAGCACTTCTTCATTCGTGAGTAGTGACAATGTCCACTCATCATTGTCCCTGAGCTCTCCTCCAAACATAAGCGGGGAACGGAAGATTGCCCAAAGCGTCATCATTGTTCGCTGCTCGTCCTTTGTGAATCTCGTCCAGCGGTCGCTAGCCCCACCGTCAACGGAACGAATGCCGATGTGACCGAGAGGCAGCATATCGCAATCCGGCCAACTTCCTTCTCCAACATGCGGCGCCCATTTCTCACAGCGTTCGAACATGCCGTATAGCAGCCGCCAGATGTCCCAGAAATCATCGGTCATACGCCATAGGTTGGCATTTGCCTTCAACTCTTCTGCGAACTCGAGCGGTGCCGGACCTGGTGAAAGGCTCAGCACCATCGGACGTCCACACGTATCAATCGCCTTCCGTATGAGTTGAATTTCGTCTAGTTGAATGCCGTAGAGCAGCGAATCGGCGATATCGTCAACTTTGACATAGTCTACACCCCACGAGGCGTAAAGCTCGAATAAGGAATTATAATATTCCTGTGCACCTTCCTTTGCTGGATCGACGCCGTACATATCCGTGTTCCACTTGCAAATCGCGCCATTCCATGTCTTTGCAATGGACCGTGCGCCCACATTGGTCCCAAGTATGGGTGTATCAGCATGAACTGCTTGACGTGGAATACCTCTCATCATATGAATGCCAAACTTCAAACCCAGGCTGTGAACGTAATCAGCCAAGGGATTGAAACCTTGTCCATCTGTGGCGGATGGAAAACGGTTTGTTGCTGGTATGAGACGGGAGAACGCATCCATCTCGAGCGGAACATAAGGACGGTAAGCAGAAGAAATAGCTCCAGGTTCGTACCACTGAATATCGACGACAACATACTCCCAGCCGTAAGGCTTTAGATATTCTGCCATATATTCCGCGTTCCCACGCACTTCTTCTTCATTGACGGCTGCTCCATAACAGTCCCAGCTATTCCAGCCGAGCGGAGGTGTGGCAGCCCATTGGTGATGATTGGTCATTGGATGAACTCATCCCTTCTCGTTTAAGTAATAGCCATATAATAAGACGAAGTTGCTATGGAAGCTAGCGCAATGTTTTGCTCTCGTATGTAAAATATTGCGGTATGTGTCTAATCGAACACGATCTGATCGATCGAAAGAAGTTCTTTTCCTTCACGGAACCTGCTTGGCGAGTAGCCGGTCCAACTGCGGAATACTTTGCTAAAATAGCTGCCATTTCTGTAACCAACTTCTCTTGCAATCTCTTCAACTGTCAATGAGCTGCTCCGGAGCAATTTCACGGCAAGTTCGATTCGAAGTTTGGAGGTATAGGCCATCGGTGAGAAGCTAGTCGCTTGATGGAAGGTACGCGCCAGATGGTATTTAGAGCACCCAGCTGCCTCCGCTATATGGTCGAGTCCTTCAAGTATCCGGTAGTTGATCTCAATATAATCAGCTGCCCGTCGCACGATCTCTGGCCAGCCACTTCGTTCCTGACGCTGCGTACTGCTGCTTCGAAGAAGCTCCATCATGAAGCTGTACACAAGAGAAGATGCGTAATAACCGTCTTTTATTGCTCCGATTTGGGCTTCGGCGTAGATGGTTTCGAGCCGACGAATAGCCAAGCTGCGGGGTTCGAACTGTGGCATCGGTCCAAGCTCCTGGAGGATTCCATGCCACAGATGCTGCAGATGGCTCTGCCTAAATAGAGCGAAATAGAACGACCAATGAGAGCTGTCCTCAGGTAAGTAGTAGCGATGTCTGCCGGGTATTTCAACCAAAAAGGAAGTTCCCTCTGGCACTTCGTGATATCGGCCGTCTAGCTCGATCTTCCCTCGTCCGGAAATCGTATATTGGAACAAATATAGGGGCCCGTCAATTCGCTTCATGCCGTCCCAATCATATTCTTGCTGGCGAATATCCTGAAATCCAACAGCAAATAACTGGAAAAGCGGAAGTATGGGGTTTTCTTGGAAACGGTACCCGTAAACGCCGTAGTTATCCTTTACTACCATAATCGATTGTTACCCCTTGTATGGATATTTGAATTAGCTATACACCTTTTATCAAATATTACCATGATCATACTGCTTATAGTATCCTGCCAGTTGATATCTTGATAGATATAACCAGACTATCGTCATATGCTTGAAATAACTGGATTTTCTCCTGTTAGTTCGAGGAGAAATAGGGTGGAATCAGAAATAACTGGATTTCATCCAGTTAATTTCAACGACTGCTCGAAAATGCGCCTACTTCGGTCAAAATAACTGGAGTTTCTCCAGTTAATGGCGCTCGCGAGCAGAAATGCCTCAAAGTAGCTGTATGTTATACAGCTATTCTCCAAACCCTGTAGCGCTCGCTCGCGGCGCCTCCCAAACCTTGTAGCGCCTCCCCGCGGCGCACAACAAACAAAAAAAGCATGCAAGACGTAACCGTCTCTGCATGCTTCTTTGCTGCCTATCTACCTGGCAGCAGCTGCTTGATCCAACCGCCGAAGCTCTTCGGATTCCGCGATTGAATGAGCACCACGCCTTCGCCGCGGAAGCGGCAGACGACGCCTTCACCGCTCGTAAGGCTGGAAATCCAGCCTTTAGCGGCTTTTTCAATCGTATACGGCGTATAATCTGGCCAGGCAACGAGATGCCCGTTATCAATCACCACTTCTTGGCCTGGCGCCAAGTTAATGGCATGGATCGCGCCGTAGGAGGAGAGGAACACGGTGCCGCGACCGCTAATCTCGACGATGAAGAAGCCTTCGCCGGACATGAAGCCGCTCGCTAGATTTTGCATCTTGGTGTTCACCTGAATGCCCGAAGTGCCAGCGAGGAAGCCATCCTTTTGGACAAAAAGCTTGTATGTACCATCTAATTCAACAGCTTCAATATCACCGATAACCGCAGGTGCTAGAAGCACCTCGCCTGATCCACGGTTAGGGCTCAA
Source organism: Paenibacillus sp. J22P169 (assembly GCF_059691995.1). Classification (NCBI taxonomy): domain Bacteria; kingdom Bacillati; phylum Bacillota; class Bacilli; order Caryophanales; family Paenibacillaceae; genus Paenibacillus; species Paenibacillus sp. J22P169. The sequence goes on from NZ_JCAUAO010000004.1 coordinate 307,226, forward strand.
TTCCTGGAAGAAGAAGCTTTCGCCGCTGAGCATCCGTCCAAGACCTCGCATAATTCCGCCGTCTGCCGTTCCTTTAAGTTCAATATTCGGGGACATGGAGACCATAGCGCCGGATTCGGCTTTAATGTTCTCACCAGCATCAAGCTGAACGCGCAGCATAGGAAATGCGCCTTTATATAAGATTTCGTGTTTCATCGTAATCCTCCATTTAATTATTTTTAGATTATCAAATTCCCTTATAATTCTACGCAGCTTTGGGCCGTGTGGTTGCATCCAAGCTGCGATTCGTATACACGAACACGGCACAGATTAGCAATATACTCATCGTCACAAAGAACACAGAAGTGAACCCGTACTCAGCTGCCAGATGACTACCGAGCAAGGGACCAATGAGGTTCCCAAGGAACAGTGAAGATGTATTGAACCCATAAGCGGTGCCTTGAATCTCAGGAGCTGCAAGCTTCATGACTAATGCGTTCAGCGAAGGAATCATCCCGCCGATGAACAGTCCGAGTAGGAATCTGCCGACTAACAGCGTCGTAATATTGGTGGCAAAAGCCTGTGGAATGAAAGCGACAGCCGCCATCGTGAGGGCAATGACCAGCGTCATGCGCTGCCCGATTCGGTCACCTAACCGACCCAATGTCGGAGCTCCGAATAGATTGGCGATACCGGTGATCGCGACGATAAGTCCGGCGAAGAAGGCCAAGTGCGCCCCCGTGTATAAGGTTTTGGCATACACAGTTACGATGGGCTCGATGCTCATCATGCCGATCTGTGTGATCAGTGATGCGGCGAACACAGGGAGCAAGGGGCGAAACAAGCGCCACGGAGTTCGCTGTCGAACCTTTTTCTGGGAAGCGGGCTTCCGCTCTTCCTTGATGAACACCATGACGATAATACTGGCGCATAGCATGAGGCCTCCTGTGAAGAAGAACACGTGGTGGTAGCCGAGAAAGCTTGCCAGTACACCACCAATTAAAGGGCCTATGAGTGTGCCGGCGATAGCGCCCGTTTGCAATGTACCCAGTGACTTACCCGAATGCTCTCGCGGTGTCAGAGAGGCTTGCAACGAAACCGCCATTGAGATGAAGCCGGAGAAGAATCCATTCAGCAATCGCAGCGAGAGCAGCTGCCAGGGCGATGTAACAATGCCCATAAGTGCGGTGACGACGGCCATCCCGAACCCGGCGCGCAGCAGCATGATCTTGCGGCCGCGTCGATCGGCAATGGCTCCCCATAGTGGCTGGGTCAAAAAGGAAGTGATGAATTGGGCAGCCACGATCCAGCCTGTCCAACGGACAATATCATCTAGGTCGTGAACCCCTAACTCCCCGATATAGAGAGGTAAGAACGGGAGAACCAGATTCATGCCACATGTAATGGAGAAGTTCGCGCCCCAAAGTATCCATAATGACTTTTTCCAATGTAAGGGGGTTGCCATGATGAGGACTCCTTATCCTTTTTTTCTCAGTATAGCATAAATGGATCGATCCCCAAGAATTTAGGAGCCCTTAGAGAACTGCTGCCGATAAGAGCGAGGGGACATCCCTTCGAACTTGGTAAAGCTTGCTGCAAAGTAAGCGGCTTGCTCAAAGCCAACCTCTTGGGCAATGTGCGCAATGGGTAGCTCCGTTTGCAGAAGCAATAGCTTGGCCTGACCTACTCGTAATTTAAGAAGATACGTTACGGGGGAGCAGCCGTATTCTTTTTGCATACAGCGAGCTATGTAGACAGGATGGAAATTGAGCTCATCTCCCAGCTGCTTAGCGGAGACCGTTTCGCGGAAATGCTGCCTTAAGTAGGAGGCTGCTTTCTCAGCGCAGGCTCTGGAGGCGGAGGCATGAGCGGTCTCGGCAGACGCAGCCAGTTGATACAGGATTTCTTGGAATAGCTGTTGCTGAGCAAAACGCACGCTGTTCACATGCGCACGAGGCTGAAGCTGCAAAAGCTGATCGAAGACCTCGTACATTTTCTCAGGGTGCTGCAGCGTTGTGAACTGCGGAATTCGCATCGTGAAGGGCTCCACGGCGAAAGCCTCCACCACGGCTTCCTCCGGAGTTGGATCCTCCAAGGAGACAGCTGCAACGGTACTAGGCTTTATTAATTCCCAAGCTCCGCCTACATGGAAATGCAGCCAGTAGGTGTGGGTTAACTCCGTGCAGATCTTGGTAGCGAAATGGTAGCGATCAGGCCGTAAAATGACAGCCTGCCCCACCCCAACCTCGAATCGGGCATCCTCCTCACCGATGTAGAAGCAGCCGGAAGTCGTAATAAGTAAATCAAATACCTGGATGTTGCTGCGACTGGGGTGCTGCCCTCCCTTGGGGATGGAGTTATATCCGCTCGCGATATAGTGGGGCAGAGGAGGGATTGTGATTTCAAGAAATGCCATAATGCCACCTTCTTTTATCCAGAATGAAAGTTGGAATTGTATAAGTTTCAGTTGCGATGTTGATACATGAAACCAACTATAACAGCTATAATTTGAACTGACTAGTAAGTTTCATTTTCATAATAAATAGCGAATTATAACTGGATGGTGGCGTGAACATGACGGCTGAAAAAAATAAGTTTTCCTTATGGTTTCTAGCATGGCCTATATTTGTAGAATTACTGCTGCAGCTGCTCCTGGGTGCAGTTGATACGCTGATGGTAAGTCGTGTCTCTGATGATGCGGTAGCTGTAGTTGGCTTAGCGAACCAAATCTTCCAAGCGGTTATGATTTTATTTATGACAGTTGCCAGCGGCGCAGGTATTCTCATTGCACAGAAAATTGGGGCCAAACAGCAGAATGCCGCACGAACGGTTGGGATTATGGCCGTCACGATCAGCGGATTCATTGGTGCGATCCTCAGTGTGATCTTATATGTAGAGGCTGTTCCATTAGCGAGACTGTTTCAGTTAGAAGAGCGGTTGCTTCCGCTTGCACATACGTACATTTCGATTGTCGGCAGCGGAATGGTGTTGACAGCATTAACGGCCACACTCAGCACGGCCATTCGGAATACAGGCAACACGAAGGGACCGATGATTACGGCAATTGGCATGAATGTGATCCATGTCATTTTGAACTACGCATGGATTAATGGGGCTTTCGGATTCCCGCAGCTCGGCTTAACGGGTGTTGCCATTTCAACATTAGTGAGTCGGTTTCTTGCGACTTGTCTAATGCTCTACCTGTTTGTTTCTGCCTTCGAGCAGAGGATCAGATGGCGTGATCTTGCTGTTTTCAACAGGAAGCTATTTGGTGAAATCATCAAAATTGGCTGGCCGCTCGGCGTCAATATGTCGTCTTGGGTATTATCGCAGCTTGCGATTTATAGCTTTTTGGCAACGATGGGTGCTGCTGCTTTGGCGGCGAGAACGTATATGAATACACTGGAATCCATCTGCTTCATGTTAGGTTATTCGATTGCTTTATCCGCTCAAATCCAGATTGCGCATCTGTTTGGCTCGGGGCAAACACAGGCCGCCTATAAAGCGGGCTACCGCGGCACATGGATTGGACTCGGCTTAGTCGGGTGTAATAGTATTCTTCTTTTGATTATCGGTAAAAGCTTTCTTGGCTTCTTCAGTACAGACCAAGCGATTATCGAGCTAGCGCTCTCCTGCCTAGTGCTAAGTGCCATACTTCAGCCAGGCAGAATGATCAATATGGGCTTCGGCAATGCATTGAATGCGATTGGCGATACCCGGTTTAACATGGTGATTTCACTGTTTTCCATGTGGGGTGTTGCTGCAGGTCTTTCCTATGTACTGGGGCTGCATTATGGCCTAGGATTAGTGGGTATTTATATGGCGATGATGTGCGATGAGTATCTTCGCGGTATTCTGGTGGCTATCCGTTGGCGGCGAAAGAAGTATTTGCGTTTGGCGGAAGGAAGAACGAAGGGGATTGAGGTTGTAGGAGCTAAAGAAGGAAACGTTCAAAGTGTCCATAGTGCTTAAACCAATCCTATAATGGGGTAAGAATAAGAGAAGACCATTATAGCACGTAAGAGTGGGATGGGTGAGCGAGTATGGATAAGAACCATGAGAAAGAAACAGAAGTGAAAGGCTATGCTACACGGCTTCAAAGTTTGGTGGATGATTTCAAAAGCAATATCCATGAGCAATTGAATGAAGATTATCAGAGATCGACTTCCTGGTCAGAACGTCTTGCGGATCGTGTGGCAAGTTATGTAGGCAGCTGGCAATTCATTGTTATGTTTGTGGTCGTTTTGATCATATGGATCCTTCTGAATGCCTTGACGTTTACGAGAATGATTCATTTTGACGAGCCGCCATTCATTTTATTGAATCTCTTACTGTCGTGTTTAGCTGGCTTTCAGGCACCTATTATCATGATGAGCCAGAACCGACAATCTGCAAGAGATAAAGAAGAAGCCATCATTGATTTTGCGATAAATTACAAAGCGGAGAAGGAAATTGATGATATGCAGGGCCACTTACATAGGTTGGAGGCTGACTTTGCCGAGTTCAGGCATGAAGTGAGATCGGAGCTAGCTGAAATTAAAGCGTTGTTGAAGCAAAAATGAGAAGAGGGGAACAAGAGTGCAGTTCACTTTTGTTCCTTTTCGTATGCTCAGCTATCAACCATCTACCTCCGATAAGTGCGAAACCGAATATCCTGGCTATAGTTGCCGAAGCCTTCTCCATACAGCGTCAATCCACCGACATGCTCGGCATGTTCGGGCACTTCTAACCGTAAGGTCCACTCGTTGCGTGAGATCGGAAGGTCCTGAATTGTAACCGCGGAAAGCTGCTGTCCGTCTAGGAATGTTCCCTCTTCGGTGATGCGAAGTACCTTCAACCAACCATACTGGTTCGTGTAGTCCGACCACCAAGATGGGGTCAGCCGGCCGCGGCCATCCCCTGAATCGCCGGGGCTTGTCCAGTAGCCAAGCAGGGTGTCATTCACATAAAAGTGAATATCAGACGGCCAATTGGCTGCGATACCTGGTGCTTCCGAGCCAATTTCCAGCGAGATTTCGATCTCCTCCAAGTCTTGACCTGCAAGCATATAGTTGGGAACACGATACTCTACGAAGCCCTTGGCAAACCATAGGATTCTAGCATGCATGCGCTCTGGCTCAAAGAAAAAACGAGGATCATCGAACTGACCGATCAGCCGCTCTTCTGTAGCTAAACCGCAGGTCGGATTGACTTCGAAGCGAGTATAGTGACCAACGGGGATAGAGACTTCGTTGAACAAACGCCTCTGTTCGATCGACTGTGGAAGCTGGATGTCAATACGCGAGAGGGCTAGTGTACAAATTTTGTGCGTGCCGCCTTGCTTACGGACGAGCTTCGTATGGATGAGTCCGCCTGTCTCCAGCTTCTTGACATGCATCGTCACGATGGCACTGCTTAGCGAGAGCCGCTGAGCCAAATCCTTCACGTTCATCTCTTGTTCTGCTAATAATTCCAATATGTGAAGCCGCACATCGCTAGCCAGCGCTTCATATAAAGGCAGCCATTTGCGGTCTGTAGTCGTGTGAATCATGCCCAGTAACTCCTTCTTCTTCATTCTCTGATTAATATAAATATGAATGCAACTAAAACGGATGAAAGGTCTTGATCTTCATCGGTTTTTATTGTTTAATATGAGCTATACATAATAATTTTATTAACTGATTCATATTTATATTAATTATACTATGAGGTGATCGCCATGTCTATGAAAGCAAGCATGATCCTTGATAAGGATTTTGTAGTAGGAGAAGTGGATCCGCGTCTGTACGGTTCTTTTATTGAGCATTTGGGACGCGCGGTATATGGCGGCATTTATGAACCTGGACATCCGCAAGCAGATGAGCAGGGGTTTCGCGGAGATGTATTGGAGCTAGTTAAAGGTCTGCATGTGCCGATTGTACGTTACCCGGGAGGTAACTTTGTATCGGGTTACAATTGGGAGGATGGCATCGGACCTGTGGATCAGCGTAAAAGACGTCTTGATCTTGCTTGGCGCACGATTGAACCGAATTTGATTGGCCTTAATGAGTTTATGGACTGGTGCCGCAAAGCGAACACAGAGGCTATGATGGCAGTGAATCTGGGAACTCGTGGTCCTGCTGAAGCAAGAGATATTATCGAATACGCAAACATCACAGGTGGCACCTACTGGAGTGATTTGCGAATCTCCCACGGCTATCGCGCACCGCATAACATCAAAACATGGTGCTTAGGCAACGAAATGGATGGCCCTTGGCAAACAGGAAGCAAAACAGCTGCCGAGTATGGGCGTACTGCCTGCGAGACTGCGAAAGTGATGAAATGGGTAGACCCATCGATTGAGCTTGTCGCATGCGGCAGCTCGAGCTTGACGATGGCTACCTTCCCAGATTGGGAAGCAACCGTTCTTGAGCATACCTACGATCATGTTGATTATATTTCGCTTCATCAGTATTACGGCAATCGTGAACAGAATTCTGCGAATTTCCTGGCTCAATCCTTAGGAATGGATCGATTCATCCATACCGTGATTGCGACGGCTGATTACGTTCAGGCCAAAAAGCGCGGTAAAAAGAAAATCAATCTCTCCTTCGACGAATGGAATGTCTGGTACCACTCTCATGATGCAGATCGTAAAATCGAGCCTTGGTCTATCGCACCGCCACAACTGGAGGACATCTATAACCATGAAGATGCGCTTCTGGTCGGCTGTATGCTGATTTCCATGTTGAAACGTGCTGATCGTGTCAAAATGGCATGCTTAGCACAATTGGTTAATGTGATAGCTCCGATTATGACGGCTAATGGCGGTGCGGCTTGGAAGCAAACGATTTACTATCCTTATCTGCATGCCAGTGTGTTTGGCCGCGGAACGGTTCTTGTACCACTCATTAAGTCGCCGAAATATGATGCGAAGGACTATACGGATGTCCCTTACCTCGAAGCTGTAGCCGTACATAACGAGGAAACATCGGAGTTGACTATATTCGCAGTGAATCGCCATTTGGCAGAAGCGCTCCCCTTGGAGATGGATCTTCGCAGCTTCGGCGGCTTCCACATCGTTGAGCATATTGTATTGGAGCATGAGGATCTCAAGGCATCCAATACCTTAGAAGCGCCAGACCGCGTTAAACCACATTCCGCTGGGAATGCGACGATTTCTTCGAATGGACAAATTGAGGCTGTTCTTGGTAAGGCTTCTTGGAATGTGATACGTCTTAAATTGACGTAAAAATATTAAATAAATTCATATAGACACCTATAAAAAGCCGCGTTTGGTACCATAATAATCATATGAGAATCCTCGATCGTGTAAGGTAAACGAGGCTACCCATGTGACGGTGCCCGCGGCTCTTCTTTCTTTTCCAATCTACGCTCTGGTATGATGAGAGAAATGAGATTGAAGGAGTTTGGGCACATGAAAACGAGGATGAGTTGGGTTGGAGGCTTCATACTGGTGGCAGCAATAGGCTTAACCGCTTGTGGAGAAAAACCGACGGTTACACCGAGTGCGAGTGTTTCTGCCAATGTGGATGTTCCAAAGCTATATCAAAACTATTGTATCTCTTGTCATGGTAATCAATTACAAGGCGGGCAAGGTCCTAATATTCAAAAAGTGGGAGAACGCCTCGATGAAACTGAAATCGTAAAACGGATACAAAAGGGTGGTGGCGGGATGCCGCCGTTTCAGGTGACGATGAAGGAAGAGGAATTGAAAGCACTTGCAGCTTGGTTAGCCGGACTCAAGTGATTGGGAATAAGTGGGAGGGTTAAGGTTCCTTTAAGGTTACCTACATAATTCCTTCACAATTGACATTTACAATTAGGGGCATGAGGAGAGTGATGTAAGATGCACTTGAATTTGAAGCCCCGGAAGCGTCTTTCGAGTAAAAGGAGCTCAAGCCGTCTGGGAGCATCGATTTCACTAGTTTTATTTATGATCGGTTTACCGATTCTGTCTGTCGTAGGTATGGAGTTTCTTGAACGTGGTAATCTTGCTGAAACCATGCAATGGATTACAGGTAATCAATCTTTCTTTTTGCTCAATGTAGGGCTAACCTTCTGTCTGCTGGCCTTCGTTTATGCCCTCGTAGGATCTTTGGCAATCTCTGGCTCCATCACGACCTTAATTCTCGGTCTAATGGCAATTATCTCGTATATGAAAGTGAAAATGATCGGGGAGCCGTTCTTCCCGTGGGATATATTGCTGAATAAAGAGAGCATGGATATTGCTTCGTTAGTCACTGGTAAAGCAGCATTAATTCGAATATGTGGTGTTGCGGCCGCGATTCTCATCGTTCTTGCGCTTAGATGGGTGATTCCGCGTGTGACAATCCCAATTATCGCCCGAATCGGTTTAGGGCTTTTTTCGCTCTATGCCATGTATGCATTTGGGGTCAAAACACCGTTAGCAGGAAAAATATTAGACCACGCGGGTGTGAACGAAATTGTTTGGGATCAGCAGCAAAACTACGCGAACAATGGTCTCACGCTTGCCTTCACACTAAATGTGAAGAACTCCATTGTACAGAAGCCGGATACCTACAGTGAGCAAGCACTCGCGGCTGCCGCGGCTACTATTCAAGAAGCCGCTGTGCAAAAGGATGCAGGTGCAGGCGTACGCAAAGCGAAAGCTACCCTCGCTGACGGGAAACAGCCGAATGTTATTTTCGTTATGAGCGAAGCATTCTGGGATCCTACCCTACTAGAGAATGTAACGTTCAGCGAAGACCCCCTTCCGACAATCCACCGTTTGCAGAAGGAATCTAGCTCCGGTTATTTGCTTTCCCCACAATATGGCGGCGGCACGAGCAACGTGGAATTTGAAGTGTTGACAGGGAACTCGATGAGCTTCTTACCTGGCGGATCCATTCCGTATCAACAGTACATTTCGAAGCCAGTTCCAAGTTTGGCAAGTTATTTTGCCGATAAAGGGTACAAGAGCATGGGGATTCACTCCTACGAAGGTTGGTTCTGGGACCGGAATTCGGTATATAAGGAGCTAGGTTTTGAATCCTTCAAAAGCAGCGAGCATTTCGAGAATCCGGAAACTAAGGGTTACTTTATCTCCGATGCTGAAGTAGCCAGAAACGTGATTAGTGAAGTAGATAAAACGGAGAATCCGATGTTCATCTACACAGTAACCATGCAAAATCACGGTCCGTATGATGACCCTCGCTATGGGGAAAATCAGTTCAAAGCAACAGGCAATCTTTCCGCGCAAGCCAAAAGCATTCTTGAAACGTATACGCAAGGTGCGCATGATGCGGATCAAAGCTTGCAAATGATGATCGATCATTTCAAGGATTCGGATGAACCAACGATGATTGTCTTCTATGGTGACCATTTGCCGATGTTAGGCATGGATTATCAAGTGTATAAAGAAGCAGGCTTTATCTCAACAAGCGATGCGAATAAATGGTCGTTGGAAGAGATCAAGAAGATGCATAGCATTCCGCTAGTGACATGGTCCAACTTTGATATGCCGAAGCAGGATATTCCAGTGTTGAGCGATTCTTTCTTAGGGGCACATGTTCTTGATATGCTTCATATGGAGAAGCCAGCGAATTTTGCTTTAGATGCTGAGTTGGCTCAGCAGGTACCAGGCTTGCTTAGCAACTTGATTGTAGATCAAGATGGACAGCTGCATGCAACTACGCCGGAATCCGCGGCACCGCTCATTGAGGATTATCGGAATGTACAATATGACTTAATGTTCGGTAAGCAGTACTTGGCCGATTATTTGGATCATGATTATTTGACCAAAGGTACGCAGGCAGGCTATAATGCCGAATTTGGCGGCACAGACGCTGTGAAGTCCGAAGCTCAAGGCAGCAACGACGCGAAGTCGTCAAGTACACAGTAGCTTGATTTGAAAAAGGCCATCTCTCAAGTAGATACTTGGGAGGTGGCCTTTTGTGCTTTTCACAGGGATCCGCTTACGAGCGCACCCTTGAACCATACGGCTTGACGCGGCGTTCTTCGCGCTACGGCTTCGGCCGAGCAGCTGGCAGGCAGGAGCACAAAGTTTGCGGTGTCACCGACCTTTGGCCATACTTGTTCGCCTTTTTGGTCGAGTGGCGTTATCCCGCCAGTAATGAAGCCAAGGGATTGAGAGAGCGCGTACTCATCGTTATACCCATATAGTTCTGCGAACCGTCCAGCTCGCTCCAGCTGATCACCATTGCCAAAAGGAGACCAGTGATCCGTCAAGCTGTCTGTTGCTAATTTCACATGAACACCCTTGTTATGCAGCATCGGGAGAGGCATCGTAGATTTTCCGATAGGTACCGTCGAGGCAATGGACATGCCCAGAGAAGCCATCCTGGAAGCTACTTCTTCGGATTCCTGAATAGGAGCACTAGCGAACCAAAACGCATGGCTAACAGTCACTTTGCCTTGCAAGCCAGCTTCTTCCGTTAAATCAGCCAGCCTCAGTAAAGTTTGCTTCCCTGCTTCATGTCGATCATGCAAGTGTAGATCAATGCCGGCGTTGTTCATAACTGCTAGCTCTACCATGGTCTGCAGTGACTTTTCAATATTGCCATCTACCGTGAAAGGATCTACCCCGCCGACAAGGGTCGCTCCTTCTGTCAAGGATTGCTTTACGAGCCCAACTGAATCCGAGCGAAGCAGTCCATGCTGCGGGAAAGCAACAATTTCGGAGGAGATTTTACCAGAGAATGTCTCCAAGGCTAGCTTGGTTGCCTCTAACCGATGCAGTCCACTGACGGGTTCAATGTTACAATGGCTGCGGACATGCGTGGCCCCAAACCCTTGTATAAGCGCCAAAATACTCTCTGCCTGTTGTCTTGCTGTGGGCAGCAGTTTAGGTAATAAAACTTTTTCTTCTTCAATCCGCTCGAAAATGCTGGAGATTTTTTTTACCGCTTTCCAAGGCCCGTCATAATACGTTTTATCTAAATGGATATGCGCCTCCTCGAAAGAGGGCAGCAGCAGGAACTCCTTGCAATCGTACTTGGGAAGATGTCCCTGAGGCTCCAATTCTGATCCAATAATGTCAGCTATGGCGCCACTTTCAATCCTAACATGACAAATCTTCGTATGTGTACCAACAACTTGTCCATCGTCTATGACATAACTCTGCTCTAATCTCACATTTGTTAACCAATAGGAAGTATGTAGCATGATATCCGTCCTTTTCTCAGAAATAATAAGCCCCGCCTGTGATACATTGTACAACAAGAGAAATAACTGTTGCCAGAATCAGGGTTATTTTGGTAATATGGGATTCCGTCTCTACGCGGCGACTGCACGAAAAAACGAAAAAGCGAACGGATCTTGAACGACAAAACAGGAGGTGTTTTATGCTTTTCGCGGTTTTAGCGCGCAAGGCGTACGCAAGAAACTTGCAGTATCGTGGCTCGCATCTGCTGCATAATGCAGTAAGCGCGGTGTTCGGCTTTATTTATGCGAGCATCTGGACCGGCTTAGGCAGCGACGCATCGCTAGGCGAGTACGGCGCCAAAGGCATCGTGAGTTATATTGCTTTTAACCAAGCGATTCTGTGGATTACACAATTTACGACGAATGGACTCGGACTCGAGCAATCGGTTCGGACGGGTCAAATAGCGGTCGATCTGATGCGGCCGGTGCACTTATTTTACCAAGCGATGAGCCGTGAATGGGGCCAAGTGTGGTATCAATTTGTATATAAAAGCATTCCGATTTATGTCCTCTATGTTTTCATCTTCTCCTTACAGCTTCCCCATCACGCTTCGGTGTATGGATGGACAGCTCTCTCGCTCGTTACGGCCTCCTATATTTCAATCTGCATGAACTACTTAATTGGCGTAGCAGCCCTTTGGACGACGGAATCACGTTGGTTGTATTGGGTGAACTACTCATTCGCTATGCTGCTTTCAGGCTTTTTTATCCCCGTGGAATGGCTGCCGGGCTGGCTCCGTACCATTAGCTCGTACACGCCATACCCTTATTTACTCTACTACCCAACTCGGATCTACCTTGGACTTGAACATGGAGCTGTAGTGCTCGGTGCTGTTCTTTGGGGCATCGGGTTTACTTGTGTCTGCTTGGCCATTACCCATGTGGTTCGAAGGAAGCTGGAGGTGCAAGGCGGATGATCTCGATTCGGCTGTTTATGCTGCTTATAAGGGCAAGTTTCCGAAGTCGGATGCAGTATAAGTTTAATTTTGTTTTCTCGACTATCATGGCTTCGTTCATTCAAATCTCTGAATTCCTCATGGTGGCGCTGGTGATGATGAAGTTTGGCAACATGCAGGGTTGGACACTGTACGAGGTGAGTTACTTGTATGGGGTGATGATGATTTCTAAAGCGATTTATCGCACACTTGCCTCCGACGTGCATCATCTTGAAAAGTATCTCGTTTCTGGAGATTTGGATGCGATACTAATTCGACCAGTTCCAGTGCTGCTTGCCCTGATGACACAAAATTCACGGATTCTTATTGCTGAAATCGGCCAGGGTCTGATCCTTCTCTTCATTTCGATGAAAGCGCTGCTGGCTAGCGGGCAAATCGGATGGGTTGCCATCCCGTTGACAGGCTTCATTATCCTCACAGGTGCAGTCATCTTATTCGCGATCGGGCTTGCGACGGCTGCGGCCGGCTTTTGGCTCACACGCATTGAGTCTCTACAAAATATGACCGAAGACGCCTCCCAAACAGCGGCTCGTTATCCGCTCAGCATCTATCCCAAATGGCTGCAATACGCGCTGTTAGTGCTTGTTCCGGTAGGCTTCGTTAATTACATTCCTGCTCTTTATGTGCTGAGGCATCAAGGAGGCATGGAACTGCTGCTAGGTACATTAGTGGTCTCGGTAGCTGTTCTATGGCTTGCTATGCGATTCTGGAAGCTAGGACTTTCGCGATATCAAAGCACAGGTAGTTAACCACATGAATAAAAAGGGAGGGCAAACATCCGATGATTACAGTCAGGCATTTACGCAAAACCTTTCAATCCCCCGTCATCCAAGAAGGGAAGTTCTCGGGGATTCGAACCCTGTTTTCTAGGGCATATAAAGAGAAAGAAGCGGTACGCGATGTGAGCTTCGAGATTGAAACTGGCGAGTTCGTCGGGTATATTGGACCTAATGGAGCGGGAAAGTCGACGACGATCAAAATGCTCACAGGCATCCTGCACCCCACCTCTGGTGAGGTCTTAATTCATGGAAGCAGCCCGCAGAAACAACGGAAGCAGGTCGTTAGGCAGCTTGGTGTTGTTTTTGGGCAGCGAAGCCAGCTGTGGTGGGATCTCCCCGTGAAGGATTCCTATGAAATACTTATTGCGATGTATCGCGTGGAGGCTGCAGATGCCCGCCATCGATTAGGTGAATTGACGGAGCTGCTCGATTTAAAAGAAATTCTAGATACCCCGGTTCGCAAGCTCTCCCTCGGTCAACGAATGCGGGCGGATTTGGCGGCTTCCATGCTGCATGATCCAGCGATTTTGTTTCTGGATGAGCCTACAATCGGCCTAGATGTCGTGGCAAAGCGAAATATTCGCGGCTTTCTGCAGACGTTGAATCGAGATTTCGGGAAGACGATATTGCTAACGACGCATGATATGGACGATATTGAACAGCTTTGTCCGAGGGTTATCGTCATTAATCATGGGCAAATTGGTTATGATGGTTCCATAGATAAACTAAGAGAACGCATTGGATTACCGACCATGATGAAGGTGTCCTACCGAGGCGAATATCATGTCCCAGACAGCTGGGAGCTGCCTTTCCGTGTGGTGGAGCAAGAAGCGAACATCCTGACAATTGCCTGCAATCGGCAAGAGCTCAAGGCGATGGATGTGCTGCGGATTGTGAGCAGCTGGGGCGATATGGACGATGTACATATGGAAGAACCGGAATTTGAAGAAGTGATTCAGAACGTTTATTCATAGATCAGAGAATGGGAGTGGAACGAAATCATGGCGATAGGGAATGAAGAACGAGAGAAGGAAGCACAGCGCGTCTCTGTGGTACGAGCCAACATTCAGCGACGTATTATAGAGCTGCGTCAAACGGTGGATGATCGCAGATCAGAAGCAACGGCCATTGGTCGAAGCTTCTGGGATGATATCTCCGTCAATGCAGACAATGACGATGATTTGATTGAAACTGCTGCGAGTATGGCTCAGCAGGAGCATGTGCTGCAAGGGCAAGAGCGCAGCTATCGACTGGCGCAGGATGCATTGCGTAAGCTGGAGCGCGTGGTCGATGCGCCATATTTCAGCCGCATTGATTTTCAAGAGAAGGGTGAGCAGGAGCGGGAGAAAATCTATATCGGTTTAACCTCTTTTATTGATAGTAAGACAGATGAAATTCTCATCTATGACTGGCGCGCGCCGATCGCCAGCTTGTTCTATGACTATCCCCCAGGTCCGGCGACGTACCGGACGCCAGAGATGGATGTCAGCGGCGAGCTATGGCTCAAGCGTCAATATATCATCAAAGCTGGCGAGCTGCAGGATGTGTTCGATACGGGCATCTCGATCGGTGACGAGATGCTGCAGAAGATGCTCAGCCGCAGTGCGGATGAGAAGATGAGCAGCATCGTGACCACGATTCAACGTGAGCAGAATCAGATCATCCGCGATGATCAGCACAAGGTGCTGGTCGTCCAAGGTGCTGCCGGCAGTGGGAAGACGTCCGTGGCGCTGCAGCGTATCGCGTATTTGCTCTATAAATACCGAACGACGTTGAGTGCTGATAACATGATTCTCTTTTCGCCGAATTCATTGTTCAGCGATTATGTATCACGTGTCTTGCCAGAGCTAGGTGAAGCGACGATGCAGCAAACGACCTTTCAGGATTATTTAACACATAAATTAACAGATACGGGGCTGACGCTGGAGGATCCGTATGATCAGCTCGAATTTATTTTGACGGGCACGGAACAGGATCCCTTATATGCAGTCAGGTTGCAGAGCATTACCTACAAAACCTCCGAGGCTTTCCTAGGTGTAATTGAAGCCTACGGTGAGAAGTTGAAGGAAGGCGGCATTCGATTCCTTGATTTGGCTGTAGGGAAAAAAGTGTTGATCACAGCAGAAGAGCTTAGCGAGCGGTTCTATGGCAAACCGTCGATTCTTGCTATTGGTGAACGCATGGAACAGCTCTCGGAATGGATTCTCGAAAAGCTTGAGGTGTTTCAAGCCGATGTGCAGAAACGGTTTTATCGCAAGCTTGTGCGCGAACCGAAGTACATGGGCACTGAACCGGAAATGAAGAAAATGAGCCGTGTCAAAGCACACAAAGCCATTGCTCCACTCAGGGAAAAAGCGCAAAAGCTAGCCTATGTCGATGTGCTCGGCATGTACAAAGAGCTGTTTACGGATACGAGCCTACAGCAGGAGCTTGTGAAGCTATCTGGGCAGTCGCTGCCAGAAGCATGGGCGACGATCAGCACCTTCACGGTGGAAGCGTTGGAGCAAGGCCATCTGCGCTACGAGGATGCAACGCCTCTTGTGTATCTCAAAGGACTTGTTGAGGGACAGCTGCGCGTGGGCACGATCCGCTATTGCCTAGTCGATGAAGCGCAAGATTACTCACCGTTTCACTATGCCTATTTGAAAAAGCTATTTCCACGCGCCCGTTTCACACTTCTAGGCGATTGGAATCAAGGGATCTTCACGCACGCGAATGTGAACGTGAACGAGCTTGTTAGTGCTGGTGTGGGTTCAGACACCAACCAGCAAGAGCAAGGCTACAGCTCGATTAGCGAGCTGATGGGGGAAGACGAGACGGAGACGATCCGTCTCGTCAAGAGTTACCGCTCGACACGCGAGATCACCGATTTCGCGTGTCAGGTCTTGCCGGGCGGCGAACCGGTGGAACCGTTCAGCCGCAGCGGCGAAGAGCCGCGCCTGCTGCGCGCAGGCAGCGAGCAAGAGCTGATCCGCCTCGTCGCAGAGGCGGCGGCTCTCAGAAGCGGCGGCGGCGCAAGCTCCGTCGCGATCATTTGCAAGACCGAGCGTGAGACACAGCACGCGTACGGACGCTTGAAGCCGCTGCTGTCGGACCTCGCGCGGATCAGCAAAGATACGCTGCACTACGAAGCAGGCGTTATGATCCTACCGGCGTACCTCGCCAAAGGGCTCGAGTTCGACGCGGTTATTCTCTACGATGCCGGGGCGGCTGTCTACGCGGAGGCGAAGGAACGCAAGCTGTTTTACACGGCTTGCACTAGGGCACTTCACTATTTAGATGTCTGTTATCTAGGTGAATTAACCCCTTTTCTCCCACAGAAATAGACATCCGTCCATACCTATCCGCCCTGCCTAACATAGAATACATGGAGCACTCAAGATTAGGTTTAGCAGGCGGAAGGGGGAACTAACCATGTCAAACGTTGGATACTCCAGCGCAGCAGTAGTTCTGGTATTGTACATTTTGTTGGTTATCATTTTGGCAACATTCTACTAATACAGATGGCTGTATAAAGCCGCTTTCCGATCTTCGGGAGGCGGCTTTATTGTGTGTTTACGCATAATTTTCCAGATGCGGGAGAACTTAACGATAGCCGTTATCCATCTCATATCAAAGTGGGAGAACCTTATGCTTGCAAAGAATCAGATTACGACACTCCAATTATATACGATCGTGATTATTTCAATCGCTATTACGAATCATGTCTTGCTCATTCCTGTGTTGCTGCATTATGGAAAGCGAGATTCATGGATGGGGGCCATACTTTCACTTGTTCCAATGCTTATCTGGACATGTCTGATTTATTTCTTGGTTAGACGATCCAAGCAGGGAAACTTGATGGATTGGATCAGAATGAAGACAGGGAAATGGATCACGTATCTTATTCAATTTGCGATTATTCTGATCTGTTTTACGCATTCTGTTGTCACGATTAAAGACGTGACCATGTGGACACACATCACTTATCTGCCTAGGACTCCCGTATTAATGATTGAATTGATATTTATTCTATTTTGTTTTTTTGCGGCAAGGGAAGGCATTAAAGTGATTGCAATTGCATCAGGAATCCTCTTACCGGGTGTTGTTGTCCTTGGATATTTCGTGATGGGCGCTAACTTTCAATATAAGGATTACACCCTACTTACTCCACTTTTTACACATGGCTATGGACCGACAGCTATGTGTATGTTACTGACCTGCAGCGCATCCTTCGAAATATTGGTCGTTCTTGTGATGCAGCACCATGTCCGGACACGTATTCGTTTGCGAGGGTTACTGATTGTAACCACCTGTGTAATTGGACTTACTGTCGGCCCTCTAACGGGGGCAATTGCGATTTTTGGTCCCTTCGAGGCGGCAGATTTAAGATACCCCGCATTTGAACAATGGAGAATGGTAACCCTCGGGAAATATATTTCCCACCTAGACTTCTTATCTATTTTTCAATGGATTTCAGGGGCAAGTATGCGTACATCCATCTTGATGTTCATTATGGTAGACATGATGAACATTACTAAGAAATCGACCAGAACGAAATATCTTGTGTGGTTCAGCCTTGGATTAATTGCAGCAAGCCTGTACCCTCTATCGGATAATCAAATGGTACAAATGCTGCAAAACTATTACTATTCCGTCATGTTTGTAGTCGGCCTATTCTTGCTCTTGTTCCTGCTTGTAGTTGCGATGTTGCCTGTACGGCGAAAGGAGAAGATGCCTAGTGGATGAGCAAGATTTCCGTGAATGGTTTGCTCTTTCGGACGACATTATTTTGAAAACATATCCTGTCAAGCAAAATGGAGTCGCCCAGCGTGTTATCCTGCTTTATTGTGAAGGCATGGTACGAACCGATATGATCGAGGGACTTGTGCTGCCTAAACTAAAGGTTTTTATAGATAGTGACTATTATCAAAATGAAAACGCCCTTGATCTGAGTTCGATGCTGCAGTTGGTCAAGTTTACGGGTAATCGCGCCATAGAAGATATGAAATTAGCTGTGTATGCAGGACAGCTAATTTTATTTTTTGAGAATACCCAATCGATTTACTCACTGGATATTGCTTCACCTCCGAATCGTTCACCCGAAGAATCTAGTACGGAAACTTCGATTAAAGGACCGCGCGACGGGTTTACAGAAGATGTGATTACGAACATCGCCTTAGTCCGCAAACGATTGGCCACACCGAGCTTATGTTGTGAAAAGATACAATTGGGACAAAAGAGCAACACGACAGTTGCCCTGCTATATCTTGGCGATGTCATCAACGACTGGGTCTTGCAGGAAGCAAGAGACCGACTGCAATCGATTGATGTTGATGCGATTATTAGCAGTTCGCAACTGGATGAGGCTTTATCAGGTCGAACATTCTCCTTATTTCCACTGTTAAATTATACGGGGAGGCCCGATTTTGTGGCGGATAGCCTACTCCGTGGACGATTTGCGGTTATCGTTGATGGCTCGCCAATGGTACTAATCGCGCCAGCTAACCTATCTTATATTTTAAATTCACCAGAGGATGTCCATAATCCGTTTATTTTCGTCGCTTTCGAGCGATTACTTCGATTGATCGGCCTGTTAATCTCGGTATTGCTGCCGGGCTTGTGGATATCGGTATCCAGCTTTAATTTGGACCAAATTCCGTATCCACTTGTCGCGACAATCTCCTCCTCACGATTAGGATTGCCTTTATCTGGACCGATGGATTTTATCATCATGCTGCTGTTATTCGAATTGTTCCGCGAAGCGGGTGCCAGGTTGCCCAAAGTGGTTGGACAAACGGTCACCGTTGTTGGCGGCTTAATTGTCGGTGACGCAGCGATTCGCTCAGGCATTACAAGTCCTACAACTTTGGTCGTGACTTCCTTATCGACGATATCCATGTATACGCTTGTCAATCAGTCTCTTGCCGGTACAATTACGGTTTTACGTATTGTTATTCTATTAATTTCCACCATGTTTGGTATTTATGGATTCATGATATCCCTCATGGGGCTCGTACTGCTCATGTCGACATTGAGTTCGTTCGGAGTGCCGTATCTCTCCCCGCTTTCACCTCCCCAATTTGGGGAAATATTCTCAGCTTTTTTGGCCAAACCTTGGAAGAAGCTAAAAACAAGGCCTCATTCGCTCAGCCCGAAGGATGACACCCGGGAAGGTGAGGAACCTTCATGATGAGAATAGCGTTGGTGAAACTAGCGTTCGGAGTCTTCTTTTTGATTAGCCTGACTGGCTGTTGGGATTTGAAAACGATTCAAGACACGAATTACATGACAGCGATTGGCTTTGATTATAAGGATGGGAAATACATTGTTTATGGACAAATGCTGGATTTCGCCAGTGTGGCCAAACAAGAGGGAGGGCAGTCGTCGCAGCCGCCTTTGATTTGGGTTGGCAAAGAAGAAGGAGCAACCATTAGTGAAGCATTCAATAAGCTCTATCGAACGTCTCAGCAACGTGTATTTTGGGGTCATGTTGGCGCTTATTTATATTCTAAGGATGCGCTGAACCAAGGCATTAGCATCTTTACTGATGGAGCGATTCGGTACAGTGAAACGAGATTCACCCAATGGGTATATACAACAAACGAGTCTATTGAGTCTATTTTGTCCGTAATCCCTTTCTTCAATGTTTCACCCATGAGTTCCATTTTGATGCAACCTTCAGACAACTATCGTCAACGTTCATACATCCCCCCCCATCGTTTGTTTTGGGTTGTGTCCAAATTAAGGGAGCCCGGGTTTACTGTTATGCTTCCTTCGTTAGGCATCGATAAAGAGGTTTGGAAGAAAAATGAAAAGCCAGAT
Source organism: Paenibacillus sp. J22P169 (assembly GCF_059691995.1). Classification (NCBI taxonomy): domain Bacteria; kingdom Bacillati; phylum Bacillota; class Bacilli; order Caryophanales; family Paenibacillaceae; genus Paenibacillus; species Paenibacillus sp. J22P169. The sequence goes on from NZ_JCAUAO010000004.1 coordinate 326,910, forward strand.
CAAAAACTATTCGTGAGCGGTGTCTATTCCCTAAATAAGCAGCATGATTTGGAATGGTTTTCCGAGAACCAATTTATTGGTGCAAGATGGTTGAATCGATACACGAGTCGTACCCCATTAGTTGTGTATAAAGAGGGCAAGGCGATTCAAAACACAATTATCAAACCGGAGGCTCTTATCAAGGTGCGATCGAATGGGGAACAAACCTTCTTTGATATTGAGATCAAAGCCTACGTTACCATTGCTGAAATGTTTAAAGACATCGGCGAGAAGGAGTTGCAAGAACAAGTTTCCAAACAAATAACAGATGAAGTCAAGTCAACCTTTAAGCTTGGGAAAAGCCGTGGAATCGACGTCTACGCATTGGAACATGTGTTGTACAGGGATGATTTCAAAACGTGGGCTAAACTAACCTCCTATGGAGAGAAGCCACTTACCGACTATGAGTTGGGAAACATTTCGGTGAAAGCGAAAATTGTCCACTCCGGCATGTTGAAGATGAAAGAGAAAACGAAACAGTATTAGTTTACAAATAGGCTGCCTACTGACGGTTCGATGATCAGGAGGCGGCTTTTTAATTTGTGGTATACCGAACCCCGAACCCGGAACCCCGAACCCGGAACCCCGAACCCCGAACCCGGAACCCCGAACCCTGAACCCTGAACCCTGAACCCCGAACCTGGAACCCCGAACCCCGAACCCTGAACCCTGAACCCCGAACCCTGAACCCCGAACCCCGAACCCTGAACCCCGAACCCTGAACCCTGAACCCCGAACCCTGAACCCCGAACCCCGAACCCCGAACCCTGAACCCCGAACCCCAAACCCCAAACCCCAAACCCCAAACCCCCAACACGCCGAACGTCCCAGTGGGGTCATTACTGTAAAATAACTGGAAAACATACAGCTAATAATTCTCAATTGCGCGGAAAAATGAAAATAACTGGATTTTATGTCGTTAATTCCGGCTGATAATAATGTTAAAAGTGATTTCTAAGGAATTAACTGTATATTTTCCATTTAATGTTCATTTTCATGCCGAAACCGCCAAATTAACGGGAGCTTTTCCAGTTATTTTTTGGAGCGACAACTTTAGCACCATAGTCACCAAACAATCGCACCCCACCAACTATTCAGCTAAGAGTCACCAAACAATCGTACCCCACCAACTATTCAGCTAAGAGTCACCAAACAATCGTACCCCACCAACTATTCAGCTAAGAGTCACCAAACAATCGTACCCCACCAACTATTCAGTAAGAGTCACCCAACAACCCCCCCACCAACTATTCAGCTAAGAGTCACCAAACAATCGCCCCCCACCAACTATTCAACTTAGAGTCCAAACTACCGCACAACTAGCTACTCTTAACGCACTCACACATCGCCCTGCACCATCTCTGCCAACTAGCTAACTCCTTGCTCTCCCACCCCAGTTTAGAAATATTTAAGAATTGTTTTAGTCCATGTTAATAGGTGGTTTAGAGGCGATTAACTCTTGAGGGCTAAGATAGTCAGTATGGAAGCGCAAGGCGCAGCCAAATTAGAGAAAGCGTATGGATTACGCGGAGGCAGGACGAGATGAATAAGAAGTTAGCGATGTTGGGATTAGGTGTAGCGGTAGGCAGCATGATGCTAGTGACCTCAGTATATGCAGGTGTGGGAGAAGCTCCGGGATATGAAGCTTTCAAATCAGCCGTGAAACAAACAGCGACGATCACGAACGTAACACGCCAAGTAAACGTGTCTCTACAAGACAACGGAGCATCCTTGCTCCAAGTAAAATCAACGATCAAAACTGGCGGTGCGGATCACGCTGGAAGTGCACAAGTGAATGTACTTAATGGCACTGATGACGAGCAGCAAACGATTCAATTCTACAGCCAAGATGGCAAGCAGATTATCAAAACAGCGGATTCTGACGTGTACAAAGTCATCGAAGGTGGCGACGCGCCAGCGAAGTTCAAAGGACATAACAAAGGCAATCATACCCCAGACCCAGCAGACATCAGCGAAGTAGAAAATGTGGTGGACGCCCTAGTCGGCAATTTAAAAAATTATGTCACGATGGACGAAACAGCAGGGAACGGCAAGGAAATTCATTTTAAGCTATCCGGTAGCCAGATCTCTCCGGTTGTGAACACCGTGGGTTCGCTTGTAATCAAACATGGCACGATGGCCAAAAATGAGCCAATGCCAGCCAAAGCCAATACGCTGGGGATTGACCTCGCGACGCTAAGGAATAGCCTGCCACAGCTTTCTTCTGACATTTCGATGGATGAAGTGGAAGTGAATGCAAGCGTGGATAGCGATGATCACATTACGAGTCAATCTGCACAGATCCATTTGTCAGGTAAAGATGAGCAAGGCGCTGCGCATGATGTTGTGCTTCGCATTGATATGACACTTTCCAGCTTGAACTCAACACTACCTGATACCGTTGATTTGAGCGGAAAGCAAGTGGAGAACGTGAAACTAGATGAAATGTCCAGCCACAAAAAGTGGAGCGACAAAAACTAAGCTCTAGGCTCTAAGCTCTAAGCTTTTATCTCCAAACACCTAGCACTGCAAGCAACAATGACTCAAAGAGGAGCCATCAACCTCGGTTGACCTCCTCATTTCCCTTTTGAAAGGCGGAACGGCATGAAACACGTCGTTGAACTAAACAATGTAACGAAAATATTCAGTAACCTCCGCGGTATTCATCAAGTCAATATGACGGTGCAACGCGGTGATATATATGGTTTTTTTGGTCCAAATGGAGCGGGGAAAACAACCGTGATGAAGATCATGACAGGCTTATCTCAAGCGCAGCAAGGTGAAGTGAAGCTGTTCGGTTACGACGTGAAAACGCAGTATGAGCAAGCGATGGCGAAGGTCGGCGTGTTGATCGAAACGGCAGAAGCCTATACCTACATGAGCGGCAGAAGGAATCTGGAGCAAGCGGCGCGACTGTATCAAGGCGTGAGCAAGCAGCGAATAGACGAAGTGCTTGAGATCGTAGATCTTACCCCTTTTCAACATGAAAAGGTAGCAGGCTACTCACTGGGCATGAAGCAAAGGCTCGGACTAGCGGCCGCGATGCTCTCTAAGCCGGAACTTCTCATTCTTGATGAGCCGACGAACGGTCTCGATATTGAGGGGATGGTTCACATTCGTGAAATCATCCTGCGGTTAGCACGAGAGGAACGGATCACGTTCTTAATCTCCTCTCACCTCATCCACGAAATGGAGCTGATGTGCAATCGCATTGGCATTATCCATCAAGGGAAGCTCGTCCGTGAGGGACTTGTCTCCGATTTGATCAAAGGCAGCCCATCCTTGGAAGCCGCTTACCTTCGAGAAATTCAAGAAGTCAGGGGGCTTGCCGCCAATGCCTAGCATTTTAACAGCTAACGTCTGGAATGAAACGCTGAAATTAGCCTACAAAAAGAAAACAATCTTCTTCCTAGCGGTCACCTTGCTGCTGCCTATTCTAGCAGGTATTTTGCTTTCGAGGTTCCAGAATGGTATTGGCATTGGCGCGATCGCCGCGAAGGACTTCCCTATTGTGATGTTGGGCTTGTTCACAACGATTTTCCTGCCTCTGTTCGTGTTCATGGGGGCTGCGGATGTGTTTTCCGGTGAGATGGGTGATCGTACAATGAAAAATATTTTAACGAGACCACTCTCCCGTTTCAAAGTATTCGCGTCCAAACAACTAGCGCTCGCCATCTATATTGCGCTCTACTTGGTCGTTGCCCTCATCGCATCGATGCTCTCCGCTTTCTTATTTCAACATTTCGGTGGCATCGGTACACTCGCCAATTGGTTGCTGGCTTACGGCACTGCCTTCGTACCCTTGCTAGTATTGAGTATCGTCGCGGTATGTCTGGCGCAATTTTTCTCGAGCAGCAGCTCGGCGCTTACGGTCAGCATCCTCCTATACTTGGCATTCAAGGTAGCCGCTTTTTTCATTCCGCAGATTGCAACGTACTCACCTACAGCTTACATGGATTGGCATATGCTTTGGGTTGGCGGTTCGATGGTAACGAGTAAGATCTTCTCGATCTTTATGTTTTTGATAGCGTGCAGTATACTATTTTTTACAGCAGGTTATTATTTGTTTGATAAAAAGGAGCTCTGAACCCGATGTCGATTCGCATACGGCTAGTCCTGTCCTATATTGCCATGCTGCTTGTACCGCTTGTGCTCTTTGGGCTAGCCGTCATTCTCATCAGCATCGCCACCTTCGGGAGCTTGAAATCAGGCTTTGATGTCGACTTTTCGCATGGGAATCCCATTAAGCGCGTCGTTGATCAGGAAGCGGAAAATGTCGCTTATATAAAGGCCAAAATTGAATCGGATCCCGATGCCTTTTTGCAGGAGACGTTTGTGAAGGACCTGAACGAGCGGTTTCACAAAATTAATATGGGACTAATCGTTCGGAAGGATCAAACCATTACGTATGTATCTTCCTATCTGAAGGAAAAAGAAGCTGGGGACACCTCGCTGCTTCCGCTTTACGGTACACCACCAGGGAAATTTCAGCGCAATCAAGGATCACTGTGGATAACTAGACAGCAGGATTTCTTGTTTTCTGATAAGAGTAAGGGTACGGTTTTCGTGTTTCTAGATGGCGGTCCTTTTCAGAAATATTTGCATCAATTCTCAAAAACGGTTTTCTTAACTTTTATATTCATCCTCATTGCTACCAATGGCGTGCTGACTTACTTCGTTTCGCGCAGCATTATTCGGCCACTACGAGCTCTTAAACGGGCAACAGAGGAGATTAAAGAGGGAAATCTGGATTTTGAAATTGTTCCACACGGGAACGATGAGCTTGGCGAGCTCAGTATCGCTTTTGAAGAGATGCGGCGCAAACTTAAGAAATCAGTGGATCTGCAGCTCCAATACGAGGAGAATCGCAAAGAACTCATTTCGAATATTTCCCATGATTTGAAAACACCTGTTACTGCTATCAAAGGCTATGTCGAAGGCATCATGGATGGCGTTTCGAATTCGCCGGATAAGCTAGACAAGTATATTCGTACTATTTATAACAAAGCGGCGGATATGGATCGGCTGATTGATGAGCTGTTTCTATTTTCCAAGTTGGATCTGGGGAAAGTTCCGTTTCAATTCGAAACCGTAGATTTAGGCAACTATGTGCAGGATTGTGCGCAGGAATTACAATTTGATATGGAGAAAAAAGGAGTCCAGTTTACGCTGACCGATCTGCCGCAAGAGCCGATACTGGTTACAGCAGATCGTGATAAGCTTAGACGAGTGCTTCTAAACATAATAGAGAATGCAATCAAATACAGTGAAGAAGGCAACTGTCAGATTACGTTAAGCGTGTCGAGACAAGATGAATTCGCCGTTATTCATATCAAGGATAATGGTCAGGGCATCTCAGAGGAGGCGCTTCCGCATATTTTTGATCGTTTCTACCGCGCAGATCCTTCGCGCAATACGGCAACTGGAGGCAGCGGGCTAGGACTGGCGATTGCGAAGCAAATCATTGAAGAGCATAGCGGGCGCATTGGTGCGACAAGCGTGTTAGGGCTGGGCACTACCGTGTTTATGGCCTTACCACTCTATCAGGGGAAGGGAAGCGAAGCATGAGTCGGATTTTGATCGTAGAAGATGAACAAAGCATTGCCGAGCTAGAACGTGATTATTTGGAAATTAACGGGTACGAGGTTGATATTGAAACTAGCGGTGAACGTGGACTTGAGCGGGCGCTGTCGATAGACTATGACCTAGTAATACTCGATCTTATGCTTCCGATTATGGATGGCTTTGAAATTTGCCGACGTATTCGGAGTGTGAAGGACATTCCAATCGTCATGGTTTCAGCTAAAAAGGAAGATATCGACAAGATACGAGGACTCGGCCTTGGAGCCGATGATTACATGATCAAGCCGTTTAGCCCAAGTGAGCTGGTGGCCAGGGTGAAAGCCCATTTGGCCCGGTACGAACGGTTAATGGGGCGTCGTGAGACGAAAAACGATGAGGTTCGCATTCGCGGTTTGATGATTGATAAAACGGCGCGGCGCGTATTCGTGAATGACAAAGAAGTCATGTTCACGACCAAAGAATTCGATCTGCTGACTCATCTCGCGATGAATCCGAATCGGGTATACAGCAAGGAACAGTTGTTTGACCTGTTATGGGGAATGGACGCCATGGGGGAGATTGCCACTGTGACGGTACATATCCGCAAGCTGCGAGAGAAAGTGGAGCAGGATCCATCAAATCCACAATATATTGAAACCATATGGGGAGCGGGCTATCGTTTCCGAATCTAACTAGCAAAGCTTGGGGGAGTTGCCTAACTCATCTCAGGCTTTTTGGTAGTCGGCATAAACATTTTCTTAATTCACAAATGGTTATTTACTTCGTTACTTTGTTAAGATATTGTAAAGGTTACTTAACAAGAGGAGTAAACGATGATGGAATTTACTGTAGATCTACATATTTTAATGAAACTTGGGATTTCAGCAATTTTTGGATTAATTATTGGATTGGAGCGGGAGATTAGGAATAAACCGCTGGGACTTAAAACGTCACTTGTCATTTGCTTAAGCAGCTGTCTATTGACAATCGTGTCCATTGAATCGGCGAATAAGTACGCTGTTGCTGGTTTGCATGTCATGGACCCTATGAGGTTGGCGGCGCAAGTGGTGAGCGGGATCGGTTTTCTGGGAGCAGGTGTTATTCTTCGCAAGCACAATGATGTCATTATCGGGTTGACGACAGCTGCTATGATATGGGGAGCTGCGGGCCTTGGTATTGCGGTTGGAGCTGGTTTCTACATTGAAGCCTTTTTTGGACTTGTGCTTATTCTCGTTAGTGTCATTGTTTTGCCTTATTTTATTAAAAAAATGGGGCCTAGACCGCTGATCATGAAAGATCTTCGTGTGCGTCTGCTTGTTTCCCATGAGGGGAATTTAACGACAATTATCAAAGCGATTATTGCCAAAGGGTACAAAATGAAAAGTGTTCATATCAAGGAATTGAACCAAGAACTGCAGGAGCTAAACTTCATCGTGTATGTGGATCGGAAATATGCTTCAGAAGTATTTGACGAAATGAAGAGTATGGATTACATCGAGATCGCTGAAGTCGAAACGTTGTGAGAAGGGGACCGGATCGTGGCCGCAGAGGCTGCTTTCCGGTCTTTTTACCACATAAGAACTATTGGCGATAAAAACCACATTTAAAACGCGGTCGCGCATCCTCGAATGACTTCGATATAAGTTTTTCTCATTTTTAGGCTGAAACGCTCAATGCTGCTGCAAACTTAAGACCTAGCTCATGGCATTGTTGTTTCTCATCCTTGGACGGATTAAGCTCAACCTTGAAGCCATCAAATACTTTTTCCCCGCCGATTTTGGCTAACTTCTCTTCGAGTGTATCTACCGCTTTGCCAAAATAGGTGTAAGAGGAATCAGCAGAACCGAATACGCCGAACTTGCGTCCTTCAAGATTCACTTCATCCATTTCCTCGTAAAAATCTTCGTATTCATCAGGTAAATCACCATCGCCCCACGTATAAGCCCCGAGTAGAATACCGTCATAGTTTTCGAGCTCGCTAGCGTTGGTATCCATCACGTTTTTGAGAACAGGCTCGATGCCTGCTTCTTGAATACCGGCTGCTATTGCATCGGCGAGTTCTTCTGTATTTCCAGACATGCTTGCGTATACAATGATAATTTTGGACATGGTGGACCTCCTAGTAGTTATATATATAAGCAACCCATTAACTTCCATCATATTAGTTGATAATGATTATCATTGTCAATATAAAATTTTAGAGAGAACGTTCTTTGAACCGATACGACTAAGCAAGCGTTCATGCTACAATAGGGATATGAAGGGGGCTGCGCCATGGAGAATGTTCTACAGCATTTGAAAAACCTTGGCTTCACGGATCTGGAAGCCAAGTGTCTGCACGTGCTTGCAGTGAGCGGCACGCAAACTGGCTACGAAATCGCCAAGGGGCTTGGCGTATCGCGCTCGAACGTGTACGCAGCTTTGCAAAAGCTCGCGGAAAAAAGCGCAGTGCTCACAAGTCATGGTGAGCCCACCGTGTATCAAAGCGTGCCGATCGAGGAAATCGGCGAGCGGATGGAAGCGGAGCTACAGGCATCTATCCGCTATGTGAAAGAGCATTTGCCGAAGCAAGAGACGCATCGGTCAGAGTACTTCAGCATAGAAGGCGACGCCAAGGTTATGGAGCGTGTTCGCTCGGAGCTGAGGAAAGCGAAGGAAGAAGCATTCTGTGATCTGTCTCCAGAGGAAGCTAAGCTGCTGAAAGAGGATATTCGTGCAGCGACTACGCAGGGCGTGCGAGTAATGATCGTGCCGACACGCGAAGCGGGGGCTGGTTTCTATCCTTTTGCACGTAAACGCACTGAGGGTTTGAAGAGCCTGGAGGGTCGTAAATTTACCATACTCATTGATCGTAAACTGGCGATCGTGGGCACGCGTGGCGGAGGAGATTCAACGCTTGCGATGCTAACCGAACAACCTGCGATGGTGGAGCTGCTTTATACTCATTTTTGCAGTAGTGTCGTGGTAAACGAGCTGCAGCAGGACATGGGGACGAAGCTTGAGGATAAATACGGAAAAAATTTCAAGAAAATCATTCAGAAACATATAGATGGCCGAGTGCCTGAACCGAAGAAAATGGATGAGGGCAAAATGATTGCGCTTAAGCTGCATTCAGGGAATGAGATCGCGGGAGAGCTGGGAAGTCTCGCTAAGGGCGTATCTGGCGGAGAGAATTTAATTGACGAGAGCGCTAAACAAGGTAAGTATGAGCCAGAAAAGCTGGAGCTAGGAAAGATAGAAGAAGGAAAGTCAGGACAAGGAAAGCAAGAAGAGGGAAAATCAGGACAAGGAAAGAGGAAAAAGAAGAAATGATGCAGCATGAGCATGAAGTAGATCACGAGCGGATATTACTCGCGGCGGAAGCGCTCGTGAAGGAAAAGCTAGAGCGCGATAGCAGCGGCCACGACTGGTGGCACATCTATCGCGTGGTACAGACGACGAAACGCATCGCCGCCCAGGAGGGCGCTGATCGCTTCGTCTGCGAGCTTGCGGCGTTGCTTCACGACGTCGTCGACGAGAAGCTCAACGCCGATCCAGCCGCGGCGCAGCGCGAGCTGGAGGCTTGGCTCGCCGCCAGCGGCACGCCGGCGGCGCAGGTAGAGCACGTGCTGGAGATCATCAGCACGATGTCGTTCAAGGGCGGCGCGCGGCCGCCGATGCGCACGCTTGAGGGCCAGGTCGTGCAGGATGCCGACCGGTTGGATGCCATTGGCGCGGTGGGAATCTCGCGCGTGTTTGCCTATTCGGGCTGGAAAGGCCGCCCGATTCATGATCCTTCCGTCATCGCGCGCGAGCACATGACGGTGGCGGAGTATCGCGGGGGCAACGACACCGCGATTAATCACTTTTACGAGAAGCTCCTCAAGCTGAAGGAGCTTATGAACACGGCCTACGCGAGGCAGCTCGCGGAGGAGCGGCATCGCTTCATGGAGCTCTATCTGCAGCAATTTTATGCAGAGTGGGAAGGCGAGCGATAAGATTGCTGGAAGAGAGCAAGAGAGAGCCATTGATGGGCTCTCTTTTTTTGTGGTTTCTTTATAGGGCGTAACCCCCAACCCCCATCACCTAGCCCCCCAATGTAATAACTGGATTTCCTCCAGTTAATTCTGCAGTATTCTGCCATTTACGACGATTAACTGGATTTTATACAGTTATTCGCCCCCGATTTGGAGCAACAGAAGTAATCTGGCGAAATTAACTACATAATATCCATCTAAATCCAAATGCGAACGAAATAACACGAAATTAACTACATAATTTCCAGTTATTTCGTGCATGGGAGCGGTGCGGCATGGAGTGAGTTGCAGTAGATTGGAGCACAAATATTTAGCTTGTTGAAACAATGAGAGTGACTGAGGCGGAAAGATGAATATGTGGAGGTCCAGCAACCAGGTTGCAGCAAATGCAGCATCCCTTCGAGTAATCAACCATCCCCCATCACCTAGCCCCCCAATGTAATTAACTGAATTTCCTCCAGTTAATTCTGCAGTATTCTGCCGTTTACGACGATTAACTGGATTTTATACAGTTATTCGCCCCCGATTTGGAGAAACAGAAGTAATCTGGCAAAATTAACTACATAATTTCCATCTAAATCCAAATGCGAACGAAATAACACGAAATTAACTACATAATTTCCAGTAATTTTTTGCATGGGAGCGGTGCGGAATGGAGTTGCAGTGGATTGGAGCACAAATATTTAGCTTGTTGAAACAATGAGAGTGACTGTGGCGGAAAGATGAATATGTGGAGGTCCAGCAACCAGGTTGCAGGAATACAACATCCCTTCGAGTAATCAACCATCCCTATCACCTAGCCCCTAGCCCCCCAATGTAATTAACTGGATTTCCTCCAGTTAATTCTGCAGTATTCTTCCATTTACGGCGAATAACTGGATTTTATACAGTTATTCGCCCCCAATTTGGAGAAATAGAAGTAAACTGGCGAAATTAACTACATATTTTCCATCTAAATCCAAATTCGAACGAAATAAGACGAAATTAACTACATAATTTCCAGTTATTTCGTGCATGGGAGCGGTGCGGCATGGAGTTGCAGTAGATTGGAGCACAAATATTTAGCTTGTTGAAACAATGAGAGTGACTGAGGCGGAAAGATGAATATGTGGAGGTCCAGCAACCAGGTTGCAGCAATACAACATCCCTTCGAGTAATCAACCATCCCCCATCACCTAGCCCCCCAATGTAATTAACTGGATTTCCTCCAGTTAATTCTGCAGTATTCTGCCATTTACGACGATTAACTGGATTTTATACAGTTATTCGCCCCCGATTTGGAGAAACAGAAGTAATCTGGCGAAATTAACTTCATAATATCCATCTAAATCCAAATGCGAACGAAATAACACGAAATTAACTACATAATTTCCAGTTATTTTGTGCTTGGGAGCGGTGCGGAATGGAGTTGCAGTGGATTGGAGCACAAATATTTAGCTAGTTGAAACAATGAGAGTGACTGAGGCGGAAAGATGAATATGTGGAGGTCCAGCAATCAGGTTGCAGCAAATACAACATCCCTTCGAGTAAGTAGCCAGTTCCCACCAGCCCAATCAGCCCAACAGCTCCACCAGCCGTATCAACGCCCCCAGCCTTATCAGCTCCCCCAGCCTTATCAGCTCCCCCAGCCTTATCAGCTCCCCCAGCCTTATCAGCTCCCCCAGCCTTATCAGCTCCCCCAGCCTTATCAGCTCCCCCAGCCTTATCAGCTCCACCAGCCCTATCAGCGCCACTAGCCGTATCAACGCCCCCAGCCTTATCAGCCCCACCAGCCCTATCACCTCCACCAGCCCACCCAATTCCCAGCATTCCGCCCACAATTTCGCCCCATCAACCCCGCTACCACGTTTCCTTCCAATTTGTGATAAAATAGAAAGAATGATTCATCAACCTCACGCGGAAAGAGATGTTACTACGATGAAAAAAGAAGCAAAGTATATAGCAACCGTTTCACTTGGCGTTATGGGCGCGGGCTTTCTGGCTACGCTGCCTTCAGCAGTTTCCTCACAAGTATGGGGCACGTTCCTGCAAGGTGGGTTCGAGGCTGGGGTTGTCGGCGGTTTGGCCGACTGGTTCGCAGTCAGCGCCCTGTTCCGTCATCCGCTCGGCATTCCCATCCCGCACACGGCGCTACTGCCGAATAACAGGGAGAAGATTACGAAAGCGCTCGTCTCCACTGTTCAGAATGAGCTGCTCTCCAAAGAAACCATTCGCGCACGCTTGCAGCAAATTCATTTCTTGGAGCGTGGCCTAGAGATCGCAGACAAGCAGCTGGACAATGCATCTCTGCACAAAGGGCTCACTGCGCTAGCCAAGCAAGCTCTACAAGCGATTGATCTAGAGAAATTCACCCCTCTCTTAGCAGAGGAAATTCATAAAGCGATTCAAGACGTGGACACAACTCGTCTCGTAAGAACGCTCATCACGACCATCGAAGACGGCGGCTACGATGGCAAAACATTAGATTTTGTCCTCGATAAAGCAGCAGCGTGGGCGATCAAAGCGGATACACGCGACCAATTAGGCGCGATGGCGATCAAAGCGTTCGAAGGCTTGCAGTCCAATGGCTTCATGGCTTTTGCTGTAAATGCGTTTATCGGTATGGTGAACGAGGAGAAGATCGGCGGTATCATTCAGAATTTCGTGCTGAGCTACATCGACCAAATGCGTATGAAGAATCATCCGCGCCGGGAGTCTGTGCTTACTTTCATCCGTAACGAGCTCCACAAGCTGGAACGCAATCCACAGCTTCTAGCGGAGCTAGAGTCACTAAAATCCAAGCTTCCTGAGTTGTTTGACCTCGATGAGAAGCTAGCTCTTTTACTTGCAAAGCTCAAAGAAAAGGCCGAAAACTTCGTGGATCAGCCTGAGTTTGTCCCTGTTCATGTGGTGCCAGTCCTTCGCAAAATGCTTACATCCATACGTGAAAACCCAGATATGCTGCACAAGGGTGAGGACTGGATTCAAGAGCAGATCGCATCTTATGTGGAACAAAATCACAGTAAAATCGGCCAATTGGTGAAAGAGAACCTAGACAAACTCGACAACGAGAAGTTAACGGTTCTGATGGAGGAGAAGATCGGCAGCGATCTACAATGGATTCGGGTGAATGGGGCGATTTGTGGATTTATCATTGGGTTAGGCTTGGCAGGCTTGAAAATGTTATTCTAATGCGACAAACGTAGGGGATGAGAGAGCTTGATCGAGATAAAGGGAGTCAGCAAGACGTTCGTCCAACGTATCGGCGGCAGTTATCAAGCGTTGGATGACATCACATTGACGATAAATAAAGGGGAGTTCGTCTCCCTGCTAGGCCCCTCAGGCTGTGGGAAGTCGACGGTTCTGAACCTTGTCGCGGGCTTTGATACACAGTCTGAAGGCCTAATTCAGGTCAATGGGAAAAAGGTAACAGGCGCCGGTGCGGATCGCGTCGTCGTCTTTCAAGAGCATGGGCTGTTCCCATGGCTGACGGTTCTAGACAATGTCGCCTTTGGCCTTAAGCAGAAGGGGATTGCGAAGAAAGAGCGTCTCGAGATGGCGATGGAACAGATCAAAGCCGTGCATTTAAGCCGCTTCGCGGATCGTTATCCGCACGAGCTTTCAGGCGGAATGAAGCAGCGGGCAGCCATTGCCAGAGCGCTGGCGATGGATCCGGAAATATTGCTGATGGACGAGCCTTTTGCGGCCCTTGATGAGCAAACACGTCTTATTTTGCATAAAGAATTGGAAGAAATTTGGATGCGTACGCGCAAAACGATTCTCTTCATTACCCACAATATTCGTGAAGCGGTCATTCTGTCAGATCGGGTTTTGGTCATGTCTACACGTCCCGGCACGATCAAGAAAGAGTTCTCTGTCAAAGCAGCGAGACCTCGCGACAGCGCAGATTCCGTGCTCCATCATATGGAGGCGTTGATCATGGACGCCTTGGCGGATGAGCTGGAGAAGGTTGTGAGAGAGGAGACGGGTGATGAGTACAGCATTAAGAAGAACGATTTTTCTGGTACTGCTTCTGATAGCTTGGGAGGCGGGATATAGGATTTTCGGGTGGGGATGGAAATTCCCTTCCGTTTCGCAGACGCTGCAAGCCTTCTACGACGGTATCGTACACGGCGAACTGCTGCAAGCAGCAGGTGCAAGTATGTTGCGATTGCTCATTTCCTTTGCACTTTCTCTCGCCATAGGGACAACATTAGGGTTTCTATTTGCTCGCTATCGCTTACTCGATGACACACTTGGTTTCCTCGTCGTTTCTTTGCAGACAATTCCTAGTATTGCTTGGTTGCCTTTTGCTATCATTTGGTTCGGTCTTAACGAATCTTCAGTTATTTTCATTACGACGCTCGGAGCCACCTGGACGATGGCTTTAGCGAGCCGCACGGGCATTAAGAATATTCCGCCGATTTATTTGCGCGCAGCTCAGACTATGGGGACGGGAAATGGCTTCAATCTGTTCATTCAAGTCATGATTCCGGCGGCTTTTCCACATTTGATCAATGGTGTTCGTACTGCATGGGCATTCGCTTGGCGGGCACTTGTTGCAGGCGAGCTCATCGCGAAGGGGGCGGGGCTAGGACAGCTTTTGCAGGACGGACGGAATCTTGGTGACACCTCGCTGATGCTCTGTATCGTCATTATTATCGCTGTGCTAGGTACGGTTTCAGACCATTTCTGCTTCAAAAAACTAGAAGATAAAGTGCTAGAGCGCTACGGCCTCGCTGGCTCCAAGTCGTAGGGGAGTGAGCGGTATGAGAACAAGCATCAAACTGTTCCTGCTACTGCTGCTTGTGGTTACATGCCTAAGCGCCTGTGACGAGAAGCTGACAGCAACAGGCAAGCCACAGGTCGTTCGGGTCGGTGTTTTCAAAAATGTAACCCATGCGGCCGCCTATATCGCGCTGGAAAAAGGCTACTTTGCCCGCGAATGGGGCGAAGAGGTGAAGATCGAGGTGACACCCTTCGACAATGGATCCGATCTGTCCATCGCGATGGCGACGGGGGATATCGACATTGGTTTCGTAGGTCCAGGGCCAGCGACTACATTTTTCTTGAAAAGCGGCAATTTCCGCGTTGTCTCCGGATCCAATAACGGCGGCGCGGTGCTGGTGGCAAGATTGGACACAGGGATTCAATCCGTCACTGACTTAAAAGATAAAACCATCGCAATTCCCGCCAAGGGGAACACGAATGAAATATCACTGCGGTTGCTGCTTCAGCAATCCGGTATTGCACTAGGGAGAGGCGCAGATAACGCGCATCTCATCGTACGTTCACCAGCGGATACGCTGATCTCTTTCCGTCAGAAAGAAATTGACGCAGCCTTAGTCCCGGAGCCATGGGGAACTCAGATCGAGAAGGCAGGGCTCGGTAAAGTCGTCGTTGATTGGCAGGCGATCCCGCCGAACCATGGCGACTATCCAACGGTGATTATGGTGGCCAGCGATACGTTTATCGCTAAGCACCGTGATATCGTGAAGGGCGCGATTAAAGCCAATGTAGACGGGATTACGTTCATTCAGAACAATCCTGACCAAGCTTACGATCTGATCAACAATCAGTTGAAGAAATACAGCGGCAAGGGTATGGATAAAAGCTTGATCAAAGCTTCGCTTAGCCGCTTGAAACTAACCACTGACGTTGATGTTAAGGTGATGGAGGAGATGGCGAAGGTATCGATCGGTGCAAGATATATCAAAGGCATTAAGCCAGAGAAGCTGGATCTTAGCCCCTTCGTGGATCTTTCCATACTGGCCGAAGTGAAGGCTGGGAAATAAGAAAGAGCTCGTCGCATCTGCCTTAGGCGGATGAAGACGAGCTCTTTGTATATAATGCTGCTCTAATTCCCACCAGAAGCAGCTTGTTGCTCATTTTTTTGCTGCTTATGCGCCTTGGCATCGATGACCTTGCCGCTGCCACTTTTGTCACCTTGTACCGTAGCTGCATTCATTGCACTGCTCCCTTGGAAGATGCCACCTTCCTCGATAATGAAGGAACGCACATCAATATTCCCAATCAAAACGCCAGAGCTTGTCACAATCAGCTTGCCCTTGGTATAAATATTACCTTTCACTTTACCGGCCACGATAATATCGCGGGCATTGATATTGGATTGTACGACAGCGTTTTCACCAATGGTGATGTCACCGGCACATTCGATATCGCCGTTCAATTGGCCCTCAATGCGAAGACTAGCTTCAGATATGATTTTGCCTTCACAGATCGTACTGCCTCCTATCAGGGTATCCGTTGTTTTGGTATCGATTCGTTTCAATTTGGAACTTCCAATCATTTGCGTTCATCCTTTCGATCAGAAATGAGATAGGGTTTAGGGTCAATCTGTACACCGTTTTTATGAACTTCATAATGAAGATGGGAGCCCGTGCTGCGTCCGGTAGAACCAACGAGACCGATCTGTTGACCTTTAGTTACTGATTCTCCGCGTTTTACGAGTATTTTATTCAAATGCATATACTCCGTTTCAATACCTCTAGAGTGATCAACAATGATGTAGTTTCCAAACTCGCCATCATAACCCACAGCGATGACTTTCCCTGCGGCAGTTACGAAGACAGGGTCGTTGTATTCGCCATCGATATCATACCCCGTATGCATGGAAGGCCGGAATGTAAAAGGATCTATGCGGATACCAAAGCCGGAGGTGATACTATGCGAGGTGATGGGCCAAAGCGTTGGTGTAATACTGCGTAGACGCTCGGCTTCTTTAATTTTGGCTTCCGATTCATTTAGATTGACGAGGAGAGCATTAATATCGCCAACTAATGAAAAAAGCCCTTGCTTGGTGTTGCTAACGAGGGTAGATACACCATCCGTTGTGACAGGCACATCGCTGCCGCCAACATCAACGTTCGTTCCATGTACGGGTTTGGTGCTCGGGGTGCTCGCAACTTTTTTGCTTGTCCCGTTTATGCTTTCTGGCTGACTCATGAGTTCGATCACATGATCAATTTTCTTGATTTCCTCTAGCTTGACCTTAAACTCATCGGCCTGCTGAGCCAGGTCAATCAAATCAATTTGCAGTTGCTCAAGTTCACTTGTTTTATGTGTAATTTGATCAACCAACTGACGTTCTTGTCCATCGAAAGCTTGCTGCATACTGGTTTGAGTTTGATGAGATCGGGTATTCATCAAGTAAATGGTCACCAAAAAACCCATCAGTACAAGCAGGAGCACACTAGGCACAATATACAGACTACTGTGCGGAAGCTTGAATCTTACGGTATGGCGGTTGGCACCCGGAATGATCATGAAGGTGAGTTCCTTTTTGCCCCAAATGAATTTCAACAGATCCTCCTCCCTTTCCGTAACTATGTCCCCCTTCTTGTTTACGATTGTATTCCACAGCGGGATGAGTCATGCCTAATTTTTTGGACATGGGGGGAAGATGTTAAGGAAGTGAGTTCAACTTTTCCCTCCTGGGGAACGTCTATGAAATATCAACTACACATGCAAGTGAAGGGAGTAATGCTAATGTTAAAAAGGACACTGCTGCTGTTGGCGATAACAACTATTGCCTTAACGGGGTGTAAATCATCTGGACCAACAAGCGGAAACACGACAGTTTCTGAATCACCTATACCAAGTACAGTGGCTACAACGGGGCCATCAACAAACCCTGCGACACCTAGTGCGGAGCCGACAACCGTACCTACGAAAGGCAGCGATGGCACAACGCCCACAACAATGAAAGGAGTAACTGCGCTAAGACTTGCTGATGCTCAAAAAGGTTGGATTGGCGGCAAAGGCTATATCGCTCATACCGATGATGGTGGTGTGAAGTGGAAGGTACAATATACGGGGGTTGGTGAAGTTGGGCAGCTATTTGCTCTGAATGCTCAGGATGCGTGGGCAACCGAAGATGGTACGGGGAAGCTGTTAAGCACCCATGATGGTGGCGCCCATTGGTCGGCAATTGGGACTGTTCCGAATCAAGCGTTCCTCCACTTCGTATCGAAGCAGGAAGCCTACAGCGGCAATGCCCAGACCGTGGATGGCGGTATTAAATGGGTGAAGCTTCCAGTGCCCACAGGTGTGCAAGGGGATGCTTATTTTCATGATAAAAAGAATGGCTGGGCTGTCCGCCAAGTGCAGGATACGATCGAAGTATTGCGGACGCAGGACGGCGGGCAAAATTGGAAGCCCGTCATGTCACGCAAAACCGTGGCGACATTGACTGGCACCGTCATTCGTTCGGCTGGCGTGGATGACGCATGGATAGAGCTGATTGGGGAATCGGGGATGTCGCAAACGTCGTATTCGCTGTTTCACACGAAAGACGGCGGCAAGACCTGGCAGACCGTGCTGGTGAACAGCACGGCTGGTGGAGGACCGGCCCCTGGATTCCCTATGGGGGATACCACGGGGCCGAAGAACACGGGCTCGAAGCCCGGCCCTCTCTACGTCGTGAACACCGACGTAGCATTCATGGGCGGCAGCTGCCCGGCGTGCGACAAGCCCAACTCCGTCGGCTGGACGAAGGACGGCGGCAAAACCTGGGTGAACGGTACGGAGTCGTTCACAGGGTACGGCGAGCTGCTGCTCGGCATGGCAGACGCGAATAGCGGCTGGCTCATCACGAATGATAATGAGCAGCCGATTGTCATGTACACCACCCGCAACGGTGGTGTGAACTGGAGTAAGGTGCATACGTTCGATGCACCTTGAGGCAAAAGGCCACCGCGGCTGTCTTCGCGCGGTGGCCTTTTCAAGTTTAACGCTTATATTGCAACGACGATGCGTGCTTCTGTCGCAAGTCGTATAAGCGCTGCAAATGTGGAATAGCGCGCTGTTCGTCTTGCTTGGCGAGCGCGATGGTTAATGAATCAATAAGCGCTACAGGCGCTACCATTGAATGAAATTCCTGCCGTTCTCCTCTACAGGTATATAAGACATTGGTAGCCGCATCTACAAGTTCTGAAACTAAGAGATCAGTAACGAGAATGGAGGTGCAGTTCGTTTCCTGTGCCATATCAAGAAGCAGCTTGGCTTCCGGTGGTGTGTTGGAAAAACCGAAAACAATGAGCACGTCATTCTCTCTAATTTGGGAGACCCACTCGAACAGTTCAGAACCGCCTCGACTAATATGGTTGACACGATAACCGAAACGGTTCAATCGAAAATGCAGCAATTCACACAGAGCATGGGAAGGTCCAGAACCGTACACGAGGATTTGGTTGGCTTGCATAATGGCTTGTACAGAACGATTAAAATCTTCCCGCGATAATCGTTCCATCGTTACAGCGAGATGATTCATTTCAAGCTCTATCATTTTCCCTACGATATCGTCGTCAGCTACCTTTTGCAGCTTATCTTTCATTTTTAACGCAGGCGTTGGGACGGCTTCTTCTTGCAGTTGGCGTTTGTATTCTTTGAAGTTCACATACCCGACTGCTTTCCAGAACCTAGACACAGTTGCGATGCTGATTCCTGATTGATCAGCAATATCTTGTTCGGTCATATAAGCAATCTGATGGGTGTTCTTTGTAATAAAATCAGCAATTTTTTGATGTCCTGCGGATAAAGCTTCTGCTTCAAATCGTTTGAATGTCACGCGTATCATCCTCCCGTAGACAGTTTTACCATAATAGCGTGAATACCTCAATAGTAAAATGAAATAAAAATTACATAATAATATATAATGAAATAATTTTTACAAAACCGATAAACTGGCTTAACGCACATTTAACACTTCCCAATTACCATAAAGTAGAAGATGAAATTGGGAGGTTATGAGATGAGTAAAACATTAACGAATCAACAGCGGCGGAATCAATCACAAAATTTAATGGTCTTCGTTTTATCTATGGCTCTTTTCGGATTAGCAGATTTGGTAACGGAGTTGATTCCTGACGTAGGGTTCGGACCGATAGAAATCGGTGTCCCGTACTTCGGGTTTGTTGCACTCATTCTTGTTATGTTATTCAACCCTTTTTACGCAGCCCTCGGCGCGGCAATAGGTGAAGTTATTTTCGGAGATTTACTGATGGGGGATTTCGGTGGGATCGGGGAATTTGAAGGTGTACTAACGTTGTTTATCGGCCTCTATATTGCCGGCCTATTGGTTACCAATCCTAAAAGCAAAGTTAACATTGCCATCGCAGGATTGATTGGTATAGGTATCGATCAGATGCTGAGCGGTATAGCAGATATTATTAAAGTCTCTGTGGGTGTCAAAGAATTTGAAGCCATTGATGGATTGCCGCAAAGTATTGTTCTTCTTGAATTAATCGAAAATGTGAATGAATGGATCGTTGCAGGATTAATTGTAGGGATAATCCCCGCCATGTTTATGATTCCTAAGCTGTACGGTAAGCTGGAGCCGTTGCTGGGCATGAAGCCGCGTACCAATGGGATGTACCGAGCAGCGGCGGGATCAGTACTTACCCTTAGTGTTGGCGTATTCATCGTAGCCGTGTTGCTAGGCATATTGGGCGAGTCTATTGAGCTTGGCGAGTGGAAGCCAGATTTCGTTGATCAATTCGGAGGCGGCTTTATCTGGGTTGGTATCGGTATCGCGGCATTGGTTGCTGTCGCTGTCACTCTAATTGGGCTTGCTTCACGTCGTGGAAATGGCTCTCGTGTAGAGAGATTATGATGACCACGGATTGTGTCGTTGAACTTAGGGATGTATCGTTCTGCTATCCTGGTTCGGAGCGCATGGCGCTTCGCCAGGTTTCCCTTACGATAAACGCAGGGGATTTTATTGCTGTGATGGGTAGCAATGGAAGCGGCAAATCCACGTTGTGCAAAGCGTTGAATGGGCTGATTCCACACTTTTATGCAGGTGACTTTGATGGGGAAATTAACGTATGTTCATTGGATCCGCTTCAAAGTACGGTATCAGAGATGTCAAAGCTCGTAGGCTATGTGTATCAGGATTTCGAAAATCAATTGGTTCGACCTACCGTGATCGAAGAATTGATTTTTGCCAGGATGAATTACGGATATGCGGATTATCGTGAGAAAGCATTTTACATCATGGAGCTGCTAGGTTTAACTTCGATTCAGCATAAATACATATGGCAGCTAAGCGGGGGGCAAAAACATATGGTTGCTCTTGCAGCCGCCATTGTCATGGAGCCGGCCATTCTCATTGTGGATGAGCCAGCGGCACAGCTTGACCCGTTGAATGCCGTTCATATTTATGAAGCGCTCAGAATCATGAACGAGAAGTTTGGAACAACGGTCATTGTGATTGAGCACCATACCGAATTTATAGCGGAATATTGTAAGCATGCCATTCTGATGGATCAAGGTGCCCTGGTCTGGAAAAAAGAAACCGCTAGCGCGCTCAATGAAGTTGAGGTCTTGCTTGCACGAAATATTTATCCACCGCAGGTTACGCAAGCTGCTTATCAGCTTCAGCCAGAACGTAAACCCTACCCTGTTCGGCTTCAGGAAGGAATAGACGTATTCAGGAGTCAGCTTGACGAGTTGGCATTAAACCGTGTTCAACCCCATATTCACGAAGAAAAACGGGATCTCATTGCCCAGTTTCGGAACATTTCACAACGGTATCTAACCGTAGTGGAGCGTTCCGAGAAAACCGTTCTTAACCAGATTAACCTCGATTTCTTCGAGGGAGAACGTATCGCACTTGTGGGTGGGAATGGAGCTGGGAAATCGACGTTGCTGAAGTTAATGACGGGGTTGATGAAACCATCTGAAGGCAAGGTTTACGTATTCGGTAACGATACTTGCAAGGCAACGCCAGAGCGATTAGCCGAGGAAGTGGCCTTCATTTATCAGCAGCCAGAGGAAATGTTCATCACGGATAATATTCGCTCGGATATTGCTTATTTTCGGAAAGCACGTAACGTGTCCGATTACAATGACTATGTGGATCAATTACTCGAAGATTTTCGCTTGAAGGAAATTCAAGAGTATGACGGCAGATTACTTAGCGGAGGGCAACAGCGAAGGGCTTCGCTTGCAATTGGTATGGGCATGTATCCAGAGCTGTTGCTGCTTGATGAACCAACGGCTAGTCTAGATGTAGCTAGTCGTAAGCAAGTTGTGAACATGCTGAGTCAAATTGGCAGTAAGGTGAAAACAGTTGTCATTGCAACTCATGATATGCAGCTTGCGGCGGACTGGGCGAACCGCATTATCGTACTTGGGCAGGGCGAAGTAATGGCAGATACGACGGCGCAAGCTTTATTCACTGACCCCATACTCATGAACAAGGCAGGGCTGCAGCCTCCGCAAATTGTATCGCTTAGCCTTGCAATTGGCATGCATCCGCCGGCTTTGAGTGTAGACGCATTTTGTGCAAGGCAGCACTTGCTGAGAGGGGAAGAGACACGTGATCAACAAGCTGTTAACTAATCTATCGATCGAGCGGCTCAAGCTGACCCTGCTTAAAATCGTTTTTGTGCCAAACACAACGTTTTTAACTAAATTTGACCCGCGCGTGTTATTGCTGTGGTATATGCTTTTCGCCATCATTCCTTGGTTTATTTATGACCAAGCGCTGCTTATTGTCTTATTTATGACGATGCTCGTGCTCGCACTAATCTCGCGCGTCAGCGGACTCGTCATGGCTTTAATGGCTTTTAGCACCATATGCAACTTGTTGTATTTGGTTGTTCTGACCCTAATCCTCGGCGGTGATATACAAGCTTTTACGGCTATGATTACTTTGACGTTAAAGCTGTTATCTGTAGCATTAGTCAGTGTTGCGGTGTTTACCAGTCTCAATCCGGAAAAATTCAGCGACGCGCTATTAAGTCTGGGGCTGCCCGCTCAAGTATGCTTTGGCATCTCTTATGGGTATCGCATGATCCCCATATTAATTGAACAGTACCAGCATATTATATACTCCTATCGTCTTCGAGGCCGCATACCGGAAGGACGTGTGAAGAAGCTGTATTATTTAGCTAAAATTGCTATTCTTGCCTTCTATCCCATGTTGCTGAACACAGCCAAACGTACGCGTACGACAGTAGAGGCTCTTGAAGTGAAAGGCTTTACTTACTCTCTGCATAGTAAAGAGGCCAAAAGAATGAAATTATCCTATCTACAATTATCTTATAAAGATGGGGTGTTTATTGGTGGAACATTGCTGTATTTAATAGGCATTTATGTCATGGGGACGATCGTTTAATAGGAGATCAGAAAAGAGGAGAAGATCATGTGGATTGATTTTCATACACATACGAAAATGTCCAAAAAGATTGATTTTTCAATCGATTACTTTATGAAAATGGTGCGCAGCGCTCAAAAAAACGGTTTGGATGCGCTAGCACTAACGGAGCATTTTAACACAAAACGCTATGAAGATATTTACACAACACTAAATCAGCATTTCATGTATCGCCATGATTACTATGATGTGGATGGTTTTAAGGTGTTCGCTGGGATGGAAGTTGATATTCGAGAGAAAGGGCATATCCTTTTAATTGGAAACCGTGAGGACATTCGGACCCTTCATAAGGGATTTGCGGGTAAGACAGAGAAAACGAAGTTTCCGACATTTGAAGAAGTGCTGGGTACTGCCGAACAATTCAATGTGCTTAAGATAGGTGCTCATCCTACTCGAATCTCCACACCGCTTACCCATTTGAGTGATGAACAATTACGACGGTTTGATGCGTTTGACCTGAACGGGAAAGATGTGGCTAAGCAGAAAGATACGGTTGCAAGATTACAGCAGTTGGGACAAAAGTTGGGTAAGCCAGTTGTATGCGGGAGTGATTCGCACTTGCCAGTTCAGTTTGGATGTGTCAGAAACAGATTATATAAGGACTGCGAGACCATTGATGATCTGCGTCAATGTCTCATAGAACGTCAATATGAGGTTAACGTATCCGACTATGCTGCGCTAAAAGTGTTCGCCGCGCGGTTTGTGAAACGCACCTTGAAGCTAGCGGGTCAATGTTAATTGAATGAACCGGTTTATACAGATGGATCCAAGCCTACCTAATCACTTCGTAGGCGTATCACTTCCGTTTCCATTCCCGTTCGTCCCATTCGTATTTTTTCCGTTAAAGAACGTCGA
This sequence comes from Paenibacillus sp. J22P169, assembly GCF_059691995.1. NCBI lineage: Bacteria > Bacillati > Bacillota > Bacilli > Caryophanales > Paenibacillaceae > Paenibacillus > Paenibacillus sp. J22P169. Next base: position 350,544 of record NZ_JCAUAO010000004.1, read on the forward strand.
AGTAAGATCGCGAAGCTTCTCCATGAACTTCCCGTAGCCGTAACCAGTCAGAAAGGCGAGTGAAATACGCGCTGGCATAGAGTCGTCGACCTCGAGAATCATAATCCCGCTCTGGAATAAAATAATGGTAATAATTGCAGAGCCGAAGCAAAGAATAGGACGCATGAGGTACCAGTAGATCCACTGTGTGGTGAGCTCTTGATAATGCTCATGAAACATGCGCAAGCCGTACAGCGCGCCACCTAGCGCACCTGCGAAGCCGAAGATCGCATACTCATGAAAGAGGAGAAAATCAACGCCCATCACTTTCTTCTCAAAGGTTTTACTGCCAAGCACAGCCATCATCCAGAGGCTGCCGACAAACCAGATCAATAAATAGGCGAAAATAGCCTGCTTGCCGTATCGGTGAATGGGATTCATAAGAAAACACCGCCCTCACAATGGATATTACCATTGTATGAGCGGTGTTTTTGATGATGCCTGAATATAAGAACGCTTATCCGACTGTTCAAGGTACGCAATGATCGCGGTTGCGCAGCTTTGTTCTTCCTCATTCTGCTCTTCACAAATGTCCGTTCTACGTTGAACGAGTTCGGGATATTGTTCAAGCAGTAGTTTAAACCAGTGGTCAATCATCGCAACCGATGTGATGCGTTGTCCGTACCCATTTTCCTGAAAATAAGTGCAATTTTTCTCTTCCTGTCCGGGAATTGGGCTGTAGAACAGCATGGGGATACCTTTGGCCATCGCCTCCGTGCAAGTCATCCCGCCTGGCTTCGTAATCAGCAGATCGGAAATATCCATCAGCTTGCTGATTTCGGTTGTGTAGCCAATGAGATGGACGTTCGGTTGACGGAAGACCTCTTCCTCCAGCAGCTGGAGGCGCGCCTTTTCATTGGTCCCCAGACAGATCAGCAACTGTATATCCTTGCTCCAACTCGCTAAATAAGTCAGTAGTTCCTCTTTCTCTTCCTTCTTAAACACACCCCAGCCTCCGCCCATGACCATGACTGTAGGCATAGCTTTAAGACCAAATTCTTGACGAATATGTTCTTTGCTATGTGCCTTGCGGAAATTGGGGTGAACCGGAATGCCGGTCACCTCAATACGCTTGTCCTGAACGCCGCAATCCATGAGACGCTCTCTAACAAGTGGTGTGGATACCAGATATTTGTCTACAGCCGAGTCTATCCAAGTGCCATGCACATCGTAATCGGTGATCACGGTGAAGAGAGGTATATCCAGTCCCGCGCGTTTCAACCTAGAGACAATGATGCTTGGGAATGGATGTGTACAGACAATCAAATCCGGCTTCAACTGCTTGATGACGGCTTTCGTCCGTGAATAGAAGATGCGATGCAGCACGAGACTGGCTACGCGACTCGGCCTTTTATCATAGTGATTTCGATAGAGCATACCGTACAGTCTGGGTTGTGATGTTACCGTGCGGCGGTATGCCGAGAAGACCCAAGGTGCTAAGGTAGGATGCAAAAAAGCGCCAAGCTCAATCACGCGGGTAATCATGTCTGACGAGGATTGCCGAAGCTCGCCAGATAGCGCATGAGCTGCTTGTGTATGACCTTTCCCGAAGCCCTCGGATAATAGCAAAATCCGTTTTTTACGCAAGGAACTCACCTTTCTTTGTACATACCATATCAAACTTTAAATGAGAGCCGCTTTCTTTTTGGATGCATAGCATTTGCGGCATACAGGAACGTAACTTTCGTTCCCGCCAATCTGGATCTGCTCACCATGGAAGATAGGAACGCCATCTTTGCAGCGCATATTCATGATCGCTTTTTTATCGCAATACCAACAAACGGTTTTAATTTCCTCGATCGTATCTGCGACAGCCAACAGAGCATTGCTGCCTTCGAATAATTGTCCCATGAAATCCGCCCGAAGACCATAAGCGATAACTGGAATATCCAGCTCATCGACGACTTCAATCAACTGAGCGACCTGAGCTTTGTTCAAGAACTGCGCTTCATCGACCAAAATGCAATTCGGACGCTCGGTCTGCGCGAGGGCGACCATATCCAAATGCTCGTCGACAACGATTGCGCCTTTTTGCATACCGATGCGGGAAACGACTTTACCAACGCCGAAGCGATCGTCCACAACGGAAGTGAGAAGAAGCACCTTTTTGCCTTGTTCTTCATAATTATGAGCAACACGTAAGACTTCAATGGATTTACCGCTGTTCATCGTGCCATAACGAAAGTACAATTTTGCCAAGCTGGGACAGTCCCTTCTGCGGATGTAAGATAAGTAAGCTCAAATAAATCAAATAAATGTTATTTAGATCGTGAAAAAGTAAGTCGCGGCCATACTATCCAACTCAGCGAGCTTAACTGCGGCTTGAAAGCTCACCTCTGAGGCGAGTTTATCACCAATTAAGGGTTGTTTTTTGTAAACTTTTCCGATTTTAACTTCGATGCTGCCAGGGACGGGTTCCTGTGCAATTTGAATCCGGTGAGGCTCATACATGAGCACATGAATGGTTTCTTTTGCCGTCTCATTGGTACTCTGCAGCAGCTCCTGAATCAACTCATGATCCATCAACGCTGGAATACGATCCCGCATGCCCGGAGTGGACTCACAGTGATGTGCCGTTGCTTTGGCCAGCAGCGCATCCATCGCAAGAAACTGCGGGTTTAGAAAGAGTCGGTGATCTTCGACGATGGCATCAACCAGTGCCGCAGCTGAAGACTCGTTCGCTTCTATGTAAGGGCCTCGTAAACGAAGTCCTTTTACAAGTTCCGAAGGAGGCATCGTCTGAGTGATTCCGGCATAATGCGTGTCGCGAAGAAAGCTATCCAAGTGATCAAGTCCAAGTATCGTTGATTTGTTCGTTAGTGGTGTCTCTTGCTTCAAAAGCTCGATAATGGACTGCGGTGAAATGCCATGCTTAATCAAAATATCGGCGATGACGCCTTGTCCAATCAACTGCTCGGTATGACGGTGATGATTGTACCCCAGCGTCCGCTCAACCGCATGGGAGAAGGGCAGGTGCCCGATATCATGGAGTAACGCCGCAATGCGCAGAAGCGGTTCTTCTGGGCAAAAGTGGGCCATGAGTGACCAAACGCCAACCGTATGTTCGAATCGTGAATGTGTAAGTGGTGAAAATAGAGCCGATGCTCCGAAATGATGTAAAAACTTCAGGCGGCGTACCGGCTTTGAGCGGAAAAGCTCAATTTCGACCGGATGGGCTTCTAGCTGCCATTGATAAAGAGGCTCCCTGATCATGCCGTCCCCAAAAGTATGCTGTATACTCAAACAGAGCTCCTCCTAAGATGTGGAATCTGGATGTATGTTCTTGCAGCGGTATTAGCTATCATAGCATGAAACATAGAAAGTTTGCTATCACATGCGCAGCCCGTTGTATTTATATAGGAAACCAAATAAATAACCGTGCCTATACCATATGATTTCACTGGCGATTCTATTAAAATGAAAACCTTTTCAATATAAATATTTTTAAATTGAACTATAGGAAACCAAGTGTTAATATAATATAAAAAATATTGAGAATATTTCCTCTACTTATTGCGGATGTAGTCGAAATATGGAGCATTGAATTTTTACTTTTTAGCACTTTAAAGCAGGCGTCTAACAAAGTCCAGCGAAAAACGAGGGAAGAAAGGTTGCACAACATGACTATTAATGGATTACCTCCCAAACAGGGATTGTACGATCCGAGGAATGAGCATGATGCTTGTGGTATAGGCTTTGTGGCCAATATCAAGGGTGTCAAATCTCATGCCATCGTCAAGCAAGCGCTTCGAGTACTTTGCAATTTGGATCATCGCGGCGGGCAAGGTTGTGAACAGAATACGGGAGATGGCGCAGGCATTTTGATGCAAATTCCAGACACGTATTTCCAATTCGCCTGTGAACAAGAGAACATTAAACTCCCAGCAGCAGGCAACTATGGCGTAGGTATGGTGTATTTGCCTCAGGAATTAGAGGCGCGTCAAGCTTGTGAAAGCACCATTGAGCGAATAGTCAAACAAGAAGGGCAACAGTTTCTTGGATGGAGAACAGTTCCAACAAATAACAGCTCATTAGGAGACTCGGCAGTATCGGCGGAGCCTTATGTTCGTCAGGTGTTTATTGGCCAAAGCGCGGATACGGCAACGAATCTGGATTTTGAGCGCAAGCTATATATTATTCGTAAACTATCTGAAAACGCTATCAAATTATCTCATGCGGGATCGCAATTTTACTATTCTAGCTTGTCTAGCAGAACGATTGTATATAAAGGGATGTTAACACCTGAACAAGTGGATGCATATTACGTGGAATTGCAAGACGAAAAGGTAGACTCTGCCTTAGCGCTTGTTCACTCCCGTTTCAGTACGAACACCTTCCCGAGTTGGGAACGTGCGCATCCGTATCGCTATTTAATCCACAATGGCGAGATCAATACGCTACGCGGTAACGTCAACTGGATGCACGCGCGTCAAGCGATGTGTGATTCCGATTTATTTGGTGAAGATTTCAAACGCATTCTTCCTGTTATTGATACCGATGGTTCGGATTCTCAAATGTTTGATAATACACTAGAGTTCCTGATGCTTTCAGGTCGCTCCTTGCCGCATGCTGCCATGATGATGGTGCCAGAGCCTTGGTCAAAACATGAAGGTATGGATGATGACAAGAAAGCGTTCTACGAGTATCACAGCACCTTGATGGAGCCGTGGGATGGTCCTGCTGCGATTGCCTTCACAGATGGCAGTCAAATCGGAGCGATTCTGGATCGCAATGGCTTGCGTCCTTCACGTTACTATGTGACGACAGACGATTTGATCGTACTTGCTTCTGAAGTAGGCGTGCTTGATATCGAGCCTGAGCGCATCTTGTACAAAGACCGTCTGAGACCGGGTCGAATGCTGCTTGTGGATACCGTAGAAGGTCGCATTGTGACCGACGAAGAAATCAAGAGCGGTATCGCTAGCGAACAGCCGTACCGGGATTGGTTGAATGAGCATCTCGTTTCCTTAGAGGATCTGGAAGATGCGCCAATTGTACTTGGCTCTGACCATGACACGATGCTTCAACGTCAACAAGCGTTTGGTTATACCTTCGAACAACTGCGGAAGACCCTTGAGCCTATGGGCAAAACAGGTGTGGATCCGATCGGTTCCATGGGTACGGATGCGCCGCTTGCCGTGCTGTCGGATCGTCCTCAGCTGCTTTATAACTATTTTAAACAATTATTCGCGCAAGTAACGAACCCGCCAATTGATGCGAACTTTGAGGAAATTATTACGGCGCAAGGCACCACGATTGGGCCTGAGCGCAACCTGATTAAGCCGGAGCCAGAGAGCTGTCGTCAAATTCGGTTGAAATCGCCGTTCCTCTCCAATGAAGAATTGGCAAAGCTGCGCCATATTCAGCGTGATGGTTTCAAAACGGTCACGTTGTCAACGCTCTTCCAAGCATCTGCTGGTACAGCAGGGCTGGAGAGTGCGATGCAAGCGTTATATACAGCTGCGGATCAAGCAATTGTGGAAGGAGCAACGTTGCTTATTCTGTCTGACCGTGGCGTAGATAGTGTTAACGCTCCGATTCCAGCACTTTTGGCAACGTCGGGCCTACATCACCATCTGATTCGTCAAGGTACACGTACGAAGGTCAGCTTGCTTGTTGAGTCTGGTGAACCGCGTGAAGTGCACCATTTTGCCTTATTGCTCGGCTATGGCGCAGGTGCGATCAACCCGTACTTGGCACTAGAAACATTAGATGACATGATTCAGCGTAAGCAGCTTGTTGGCGTTGATCACGAGAAGGCGATCTATAACTACATCAAAGCAGTTACGAAGGGTGTAGTCAAAGTGTTAGCGAAAATGGGGATTTCCACCATTCAGAGCTATCGCGGGGCGCAAATTTTCGAAGCGATCGGCTTGAGCCAAGAGCTAGTAGATAGCTACTTCACTTGGACATACACCCCAGTGGGTGGTATCGGTATCGAAATGGTTGCGAAGGAAGCCCTGATGCGTCACAGCCGTGCATTCTCTGAGCAAGAGGGACGCGATCGTGTGCTAGATACAGGCGGGGATTTGCAATGGCGCAGAGACGGGGAAGATCACATCTATACCCCAGAAACTGTGCATGCTTTGCAATCGGCTGTTCGCACCAACAATTACGGCATGTATAAGAACTTTAGTAAGCTCGTCAAACGTGAAGACGAGAAATATATGGCTCTTCGTGGTCTGCTGAGCTTCAAGGCAGGACGCACACCGATTCCGATCGAAGAGGTTGAGCCGATCGAATCGATCTTCAAACGCTTCAAGACGGGAGCCATGTCCTACGGCTCCATCTCCAAAGAAGCGCACGAAACGATCGCGATCGCGATGAACCGCATCGGCGGCAAGAGCAACACCGGCGAAGGCGGCGAGCATCCGGAGCGCTTCACACCGGATGCGAACGGCGATCTTCGCCGCAGTGCCATCAAGCAGGTGGCGTCCGGCCGCTTCGGCGTTACGAGCCACTATCTCGTCAATGCTGACGAGATTCAGATCAAGATGGCGCAGGGCGCGAAGCCCGGCGAGGGCGGTCAGCTCCCGGGAACTAAGGTGTACCCTTGGGTAGCCGAGGTTCGCGGAGTTACGCCAGGCGTAGGCTTGATTTCGCCGCCGCCGCATCATGATATTTATTCGATCGAGGATCTCGCAGAGCTGATCCACGATCTCAAAAATGCCAACCCACGGGCACGAATCAGCGTTAAGCTGGTATCCGAGGTGGGTGTTGGCACGATCGCTGCCGGCGTAGCTAAAGGGAAAGCGGACGTTGTCCTCATCTCCGGCTACGACGGAGGAACAGGCGCGTCACCACAGACGAGTATTCGTCACGCGGGACTGCCGTGGGAGCTCGGTCTGGCGGAGACGCATCAGACACTCGTACTGAACAACCTGCGCAGCCGTATCGTCGTCGAGACGGACGGCAAGTTGATGACAGGGCGCGACGTTGTCGTAGCTGCCTTGCTCGGTGCTGAGGAGTTCGGCTTCGCAACGACTCCGCTGATCACTATTGGCTGCGTAATGATGCGCGTCTGCCACTTGGACACTTGTCCGGTTGGGGTTGCTACGCAAAATCCGGAGCTTCGCAAGAAATTTGCTGGAGATCCGCAGCATGTTGTGAATTTCATGACCTTCATCGCCAACGATGTGCGTGAGATGATGGCAGAGCTTGGCTTCCGCACGATCGAAGAGATGGTTGGACGTACCGATATCTTGGAGTCCAAGCCGGCAGTCGAGCATTGGAAAGCCAAAGGCGTCGATCTTTCACCGCTGCTGCACCAACCAGAAATGGGCGAAGAAGTCGGTCGCTTCTGCCAAATGGAGCAGGATCACGGTTTAGATCGCTCCCTGGATATGACGAAGCTGCTTGATATTTGTGAGCCAGCGATTGAGCGCAAAGAGCATGTACATGCGATTCTGCCAATTACGAACGTGAACCGCGTTGTCGGAACGATCGTGGGCAGTGAAGTGACACGTCGTCACGGTGTGGAAGGCTTGCCGCACGATACGATTCGTCTTCATTTTGAAGGCTCAGCAGGTCAAAGCTTTGGTGCTTTCGTACCGAAGGGGATCACACTCTCCCTCGAAGGAGATGCCAATGACTATGTAGGGAAAGGATTGTCCGGCGGTAAGCTGGCTATTTTCCCATCAAGTAAGTCCACTTTTGTACCAGAAGAGAACGTCATTATCGGAAATACGGCTTTCTACGGTGCAACAGATGGGGATGCTTACATCCGTGGTATCGCTGGCGAACGCTTCTGCGTAAGAAACAGCGGTGTGCGTGCTGTCGTTGAGGGTGTTGGCGATCACGGCTGTGAGTATATGACAGGTGGTCGTGTCGTTGTTCTCGGTTCAACAGGACGTAACTTTGCAGCAGGGATGTCAGGCGGTATCGCCTATGTATTAGATGTGAACGGTGACTTCCAAAGCAAAGTGAATAAAGAAATGGTTTACCTGGAGCAGCTGGAAGAAACGTATGAGATGAATGAGTTGAAAACGATGATCCAGCATCATGCCACATTTACGGATAGCAGCGTTGCCCACCAAGTTATTCAGCACTGGGATGAGTACGTTTGGAAGTTCGTGAAGGTTATACCGAAGGACTACAAACGGATGTTTGATGCCATCGAGAAGGTGAAACGCTCCGGTCTAAGCCAACAAGAAGCGGTCATGGTGGCTTTCGAGGCGAATATGAGAGATGTTTCCCGCGTTGGTGGAAATTAACGAATCAGTGTAAGGCTAACGAAGTGCGTTTGTGCTTAGGTACGAATGCGAATGACGCTCGATGCCAGCTTTTCTGGCCAACATGCTCAGGAGGGATTAAACGTAAATGGGTAAACCAACCGGTTTTATAGAACACGCTCGTGAAGTGGCATCCGAAGCTTCTCCTCTGGTCCGAATCGGCCATTGGAAAGAGTTTGCGACACCACTAACTCAAGATAAATTACAGATACAAGGCTCCCGCTGTATGGATTGTGGGATTCCTTTCTGCCACACAGGGGCATTAATCAGCGGCATGGCCGCTGGTTGCCCGGTGAACAACCTCATTCCGGAATGGAATGATCTCGTGTATCGCGGTCAATGGCGCGAAGCTTTGGATCGTTTACACAAGACGAATAATTTCCCGGAATTTACGGGCCGTGTATGTCCGGCGCCATGTGAAGGCTCTTGTACAGTAGGCTTGAAGGATACACCGGTTACGATTAAAAGCATTGAGAAAGCGATCATCGACAAAGGCTTCGATGAAGGCTGGATCAAGCCTGAACCGCCGGAAACTCGCACTGGGAAGAAGGTTGCGGTTGTTGGTTCAGGTCCTTCTGGACTTGCGGCAGCAGCGCAGCTGAACAAAGCTGGACATTGGGTGACCGTTTTTGAACGGGCGGACCGTGTAGGCGGCTTGCTCATGTACGGTATTCCGAACATGAAGCTGGACAAAAAGTATGTCCAACGCCGTGTAGATCTGCTTGAAGCCGAAGGCATTGCATTCGTAACTGGTGCTCATGTCGGTGTGAACTACCCGATCGAGAAGCTGCAAGAGGAATTCGATGCGATCGTCCTGTGCGGCGGAGCTACGAAGGGCCGTGATCTTCCGATCGAGGGTCGTGAGCTCGGCGGCGTGCATCTGGCGATGGAATTCCTGAGCAAGAACACGAAGAGCTTGCTTGATTCCGAGCATGCGGATCGTGAATTCATATCCGCCGAAGGCAAAGACGTAATTGTCATCGGTGGTGGTGACACGGGAACTGACTGCGTGGGTACTTCTATTCGTCATAAATGCAAGAGTGTGACGCAGTTTGAAATCATGCCGAAGTCACCGGAAACACGTCCAGCAAACAACCCATGGCCGGAATGGCCGAAGGTGCTGAAAGTGGACTACGGTCAACAAGAGGCGGCTGCGCTTCAGGGTGAAGACCCGCGGACGTACTTGATCAACACGAAGAAATTCGTGGGGGATGAGAACGGCAACTTGAAGGAGCTGCACACGGTTCTGATCGAGTGGCAGAAGAACGAGAAGGGTGCGTTCGTACCAGTCGAAGTACCGGGCAGCGAGAAGGTTTATCCAGCACAGTTAGTCCTGATCGCGATGGGCTTCACGGGACCAGAAAGCACCGTATTGGATCAGCTCGGTGTTGCCAAAGACGAGCGCTCCAACGCGAAAGCGGATTACGGGAAGTTTGCAACGAACGTAGATGGCGTTTTCGCTGCTGGCGACATGCGTCGCGGGCAAAGTCTCGTGGTATGGGCGATCAACGAAGGTCGCGCTGTAGCGCGTGAAGTGGACCGCTTCTTGATGGGAGTGTCGAATTTACCATAAGATCATTAGTGAGGACTGTTTACAGGTAGAGAGTTACCTGTAAGCAGTTTTTTTTATTGTTAGAGTCGCGACATTGTCGCGCATGAATTAGTCGGTTATATCGACTAACGCAGTTCCAATGGCCCTTGTCGTGGAGGAGTTAGTCGATTATATCGACTAACTCACCTCCAGAAGCCCTTGTCGTGCATGAATTAGTCGATTATATCGACTAACTCATCTCCCAAAGCCCTTGTTGTGCAGGAATTAGTCGATTATATCGACTAACTCACCTCCCAAAGTCCTTGTCATGTAGGAATTAGTCGATTATATCGACTAACTCGCCTCCCAAAGTCCTTGTCGTGCAGGAGTTAGTCGATTATATCGACTAACTCGCCTCCCAAAGTCCTTGTCATGCACGAATAACCCTCGCACAAGGAAAATGGGTAGATAATTCGGCGGAATCTGAAAATTGGTCTTTTTTATAAGTAATCCTCGTATTAATTCGGAGATATCGGACTAACGCAGCTTCCTGCGAATAGCTAAAGTTATCAGCAGTAATGGGCACCTATCTCAGCAAGCTTATCTACTTTATTTCTTATTGAATCACAATATCTTCGGGGCCCATCAGCAGGTTTGCTTCATTAGACTAATAAACGTGAACATTTCCGCATTCTCATGTACAATAAGAGAAAGTGTATGTACGGAATGGAGGAAAGCACACATGAAGAAGGAAGAATTCATAACGCCAGCAGAAATGGAGGCATTACTAGCAGGGAATGAGGAAAACTCGGGAGAGAGTGAGCAAGACGAGCCGCTCAAGCAGCAGGATCTGAATTCTTTGCAAAATGCTGTTATGCTTCTTTCTAAGCAGGTAGAAGAGCTCCAAGCACAACTTCATGAGCAGTTTGAACTCCAGAATAGACAGCAAGAGCAGTTTCTTCGACTATGTAGGCATCAGCTCGAGAACAAACTGCATGAGCAGTTGGTTAATACGATCGTTGTCCATCAACATACGGCAAATCAAGAAGATCAGCTGGAGCTTCAGTATGCGGCTTCTGAGGAAGCCAGCCCCCTGAAGGAAACGTTGACCGACACGACAGAGGCAGATATACAACTGCCCTTCTCTAGAGTAAAGAGCTATAGCAAGATTCGCAAAAGAAAAAAGGGCTTTCTCGAGAAGCTATTTGAATAGCATGCAAACAAAAACCGCTTCTTCAGAGATGAAGAGCGGTTTTTGTTTGGAAAGCCTCCGAACGTAACTTACAGAATCCCTTCATCATGTGCTTTCTTCGAAGCCTGAACACGGTCTCGTACGTCCAGTTTCGAATAGATGTTGGAGATATAGTTCTTCACAGTGCCCTCTGACAAGAATAGCTTCTCGGCGATTTCACGGTTGTTGAGGCCATCGGCGATACTGTGGAGCACCTGCAATTCACGTTCGCTGAGCCCGTAGGTCTCTGCACGAACACTCTCTTCCTTTCCTTCAGAGGAAGACCCGCTTCCGCCATCACGCGCTTGCTGAACGAGCATCTTGGCGATGTCATGCGGAATTAAGGTGCCGCCCTGATGAACCCATTTAATCCCTGTGGCTAGATCTTTGGGATGAATGGCTTTGAGCAAGTAGCCTTCTGCTCCTGCGCTAAGCGCGTCTACGACGTAGCCAATTTCCTGAAAGGTGGTCAAAATAATGACGCGGATGTGAGGCCAGGCGATTTTTATTTGGCGAGTCGCTTCAACACCGTCCATGATCGGCATGTGAATATCCATCAGAACAACATCGGGCTGAGCTTCTTCGCAGAGTTGGACAGCGACATGGCCGTTTTCGGCTAAACCGACGACTTCAATATCAGGGTCCATACCCAACACGATGTGTAAGCTTTCACGTATTAAATCCTGATCATCGACTAGGAGCAATTTGAGAGGAGCTTGGTTTACAGTCATAGGGAATCCTCCTTACAGGATTAAAAGGTTGGAAAACGTTTTACGGGAATGAAACAGTGGACAACGGTCCCTTGCTCAGGTAGGGAGCGTACCTGCAAAGTTCCTTGCAGCGCAGAGATCCGTTCTTGCATCGCAGTAATGCCGAAGCCCATTTTGAATTGATCGGTGCCGATGCCATCATCTTCAATACGAAGGGAGACTTGGTCTTCGGCATAAGTGAGCACAATCTCGATCGAGGTTGCTTTTCCATGGCGCTTGGCATTCGTCAATGATTCCTGCAGACAGCGGATGAGCGAAAGCTTGGTTTGTTTGGGAATCTCGAATTCTTCACTAACGGTTGTGAAATTAATCTGCGTCCCAGTGTGCAAAGCAAATTCATTGGCTAGACGGGATAGCTGCTGGGAAAGCAGCATATCTCCCTCTTTGGGGACCATCTGATGAATGCTGCGCCGTACTTCTTCTAAGCCGCCCCTAGTCACGTTGCGTAGGACGTCGAGCTTTTGCTTTGCTTTTTCTGGTGAAACCTCGATGAGATAGGAGACGGCGTCCATTCCCATAATGACGGAAGTGAACGTATGTCCAACCGTATCGTGCAGCTCGCGAGCCATCCGGTTGCGCTCTTCCACTAGGGTGAGCTGCTCGATCTGATTAGCGTACTGCTCTAGCACGTTATTTTGCTCATGAATCAAATGATACTGACGTTGGTTCTCTCCTAGCAGCTTCTCGGTCTTCTCGTTGGAAGTAACGGCGCGTTGTAAGCTTAGCCCGATTGCGAAGAAGAGGACGGCATTCAGGATAAAACTAAATAATTGCCCGACTCCCGTGTCGCTGTGGAGAAGAAAAAAGTAAGTCACAGGCATTCCAAGCATGAAGATGGGGGCGGTCCACCAGGCATTTTTTCGATCGGTGAGGAATCCAATGACCATTATTGGGCAATTAATGGTAAGTAAGGCGTCCTGCTCCATCCAAGCCAAGTAAATTTGCAAGGGGATCCCGGTCAGTAGAACGGCAATAGGGTACCCTGTCGGGTTGATATACTGAGGTCGCCAGAATAAAAACGGAGCCCCGTAGGAGAGCAAAATAGCCAATATGGTTAATAGGATGTGTGAGAATGGTTGTTCATAGATGTGAAGGCAGCTATAAAGTAAACCAAGTAGTGCAGCACCGGTCAAAACGATGAACAGTGACCACTCTACACCGTGCCACGGTCTTCGTTGGATCATAGATGAGCTCCTTTGCTGACAGGTCTTATCTTTCCATTGTACATAAAATTAGGAAAAAGCCATAGTGAGCGCAGTCATATGATTTTCTCATGACCACAACCCTGTCACACTTACTTGGAGGGTATCGATTGAGATTTTAGTAAGCACTGGGCATGACATCGGAAGTATGATAGGGTAGGATTGGATTATATTGGATTAAAAGGGAGGGGGATGTCGAATGTCAGGATCACATGAGGCTCATACGCCCATCGTCCAGGTCGACCAAATTTCGAAACGCATCGGTTCCAAGACCATTATTGATAAGTTAAGCTTCGATGTGCCGCGCGGCGAGGTGTTCGGTTTCCTCGGACCAAATGGTGCAGGCAAAACAACAACCATCCGTATGATGGTTGGATTGATGTCGATTACAGAAGGGGATATCCGCGTTGGCGGGTATTCGATTCGGACCCATTTTGAACAGGCTATTCGTCATATTGGCGCAATTGTAGAAAATCCGGAAATGTACAAATTTCTAACTGGCTATAAGAATCTGGTACATTACGCCAGGATGATTCCAGGCATTGAGGAGGACCGGATTCAAGAGGTAATCGATCTTGTCGGGATGACGAATCGCATTCATGACAAAGTCAAAACCTACTCCCTTGGGATGCGGCAACGATTAGGCATCGCGCAAGCGCTGCTACATAAGCCTTCGGTTCTGATTCTGGACGAGCCCACCAATGGATTGGATCCAGCGGGTATACGTGAGCTTCGCGATCATCTACGAAAGCTTACCAGAGAAGAGGGGATTTCAGTTATCGTTTCTTCGCATCTGTTAGCGGAGATGGAGCTCATGTGTGACCGCGTTGCCATTATCCAGAATGGGAAATTAGTTGACGTCAGACTTATCAAAGAATATGTCCATGAGGATGGCAAGCAACGGGTCGTCTTCGAGGTAGACACGATTGAACAAGCAGTGAAGTTAGCCTCATCTCAGGGCTATCCAGTGGAAGTTATCGATGCCGAACTTGTTATGGATCTCGACAAACAAGAGACAGCTTTGTGGAATAAGCGGTTCGTAGATGCAGGGATTTCCGTGTATGGCATCCGCAAAACAATGAAGTCACTGGAAGATCAATTTTTAGAAATGACAGGAAGTGATCCTATTGCTTAATCTCATCAAGAATGAGCATATGAAGATTTATAGTCGGCTTCGAACATGGATTCTACTGATCTTATTAATTGTCATCGTCGTGCTCACTGGTGTGTTATCTCATTCCAACAATAACAATGATGATAGCTGGAAAACAAGGGCTGCAGAGACTATTGAACACAATAAGACCGAGCTTGCGAATCCGGATATTCCAGAGAATTTTAAGAAGCAGATGCGGGAACAAAGTGCGCTTCAGCAATATATGCTGGATCACAATTACCCACCGATTGATAACACATTATGGGAAGGCATGCTCACTGCTTCTGGGTTGATTATTGTGGTTACGCTCTTCACGGTCATTATTGCCGGAGATATGGTAGCTGGGGAATTTACTTGGGGAACCATCAAGCTGCTGCTCATTCGTCCTGCTAGTCGGTCGAAGATCTTATTGTCGAAGTATCTGACAACGCTGATTTTTGCAGCTACTTTACTGGTTATTTTGTTCATCACTGCCCTGATTGTGAACGGCTTCTCCTATGGCTTCGAGCGACTGAGTCTTCCTCATTTAACTGTGAATGCCGCAGGGCAGGTGCAGGAGAAAAACATGCTGTCCTATGTGTTAGCGACTTATGGACTTAAATTAATCGAGCTCGTGATGATCGTTACACTGGCCTTTATGATTTCGACCGTGTTTCGCAGCGCATCTCTTGCGATCGGCCTCAGCATATTTATCATGTTCGCTGGCCAAGTGATTACCTTATTGTTTATGCGGTTTACGTGGGGCAAATACTTCCTATTCGCGAATACTGATCTTACTCCGTATCTGGAGGATAGGCCGTTAGCGGAGGGAATGACGATGGGCTTCTCGATCACCGTGCTTGTGTGTTACTTTTTGTTATTCAATGTACTTTCCTGGGAAATATTCCGCAGACGTGATGTCGCGGCTTAACAACAAAAGAACGATCCTTCCGGTTCAGCTTTCACCGGGGGATCGTTCTTTTTTCATTTCCGAATATAGGACTGGATTGTCTCTGGCACTTCTAGAAGAGAAGGCAGTTGGTAAAACGCGCCTTTGGGCGTGACGTCGATCGTCCCATTGTTAAATACCCAATCATCAACAACGGGGATGTGAATCGCATGGATACCGGCATGAAGCGCTGGCAGAACATCTGTCGTGATCGAGTTTCCGATCATCCAAGTATGCTGGCGGTCAAAGCGCTGTTCCTGCATCAGCGTATTCATAAACTCACGCGTCTTGTGCACCGTGACGAAGATACGATCCTGGAAAAATTCATCGAGGCCAACATCCTTAATTTTCTTCATTTGGATGGATACGTCTCCACCCGTATAAAGAAATAGTTGATGGCCCGCTTGTTGAAGGTTCTGCAGGGTCTCATTCATCAGCGGATAAGGCTCAACGGTGTAACTATAGACCGTATGTCCGAGCTGCATGAGCCAGTCCATTTCTTTGGCGCTGACAGGACGGTTGTAATGGTGTGCGAACCATTGGTACGTCTCAACGAACGATTGCGGAAACCGTTCCGGCATAAAGCCGTGAATGTGAATACCAGCTAGATCGATATCCAACTGCTTCTTCTTAATATCCTGCTTAGTTAGACCATGCCCTGCGTACCAAGTAAGCATCAAATCTACGAACTGGTCAATGACAAAGTCAAAGTATTTATTGCAATGCACCAATGTATCATCTAGGTCAAATAGGATGGATTGTTCTCTCATGGTTCCCGTGTCTCCTACATCAGTTAGAAATGAATTTCCAACTAGTATATCATGCGGAAAGCTTCAAACCTAGCGGTAAGGAGTTACATGGCCACTGTGTTGCCTTTGTACATATTTTCAGGCGCAGCAACGGGTCTATTTCCAGTTTCAGGCTCGCTGTTTGGTACGGGCACAGGAGCGGCAGATTTCGTTTCCATTTTGCTGCTGCCTTGGAAGACACCGCCTTCCTCAATGATGAAAGAGGCTGCGCTAATATTACCATGCAGGGAGCCTGTAGAGGTAATGGTCAGCTTGCCCTTGGTTGTAATATTTCCTTGTACACTACCAGCTAAAACGACATCCCGCGCTGAGATATTGGACTTCACGACACCATGTTCGCCAATAATGACGTCGCCAGCGCAATCGATATCTCCTGTAATCCCGCCTTCAATGCGAATACTTGCCTCCGATTTAATACGGCCTTCGAAGCTAGTTCCCTCACCTATCAGTGTATCGGTTGTATTAGGATTCATGAGGTTTTTCGTCTTTTTGAACATGTTAGTTGTCATCCTTTCGAATCGATTTAAGATAAGGCTTGGGATCGATACTTTCGCCGTTTTTGAGCACTTCATAGTGGAGATGTGCCCCTGTGCTTCGGCCTGTAGATCCGACTAAGCCAATCGTGCCGCCTTTTTCTACAGAATCACCTTTGTTAACTAAAATTTTATTTAAATGCATATACCAGGTGCGCAAGCCCTTGGAATGCTCAATCACAATGTTGTTGCCGTGGTAAATGTCCTTGCCTGTACTGACGACTTTACCAGCTGCAGTTGCAAATACGGGATCATTCTCGTGAGCACCGAAATCAATGCCGGAATGATAGCTTGGTATTTTGGTAAATGGATCGGATCGGTAGCCAAAAGGGGAAGTAACAACCTTCGTGCTAGTTGGCCACAGCGTTGGTGTGATGCGAAGCTGCTCCTGTTTATCAGCCACCTTCTGTTTCGTTGCGGTTAAATTCGTTTGCAACGCTTGTACTTCGCCATTTAGCGCAGTAAAGGAGGCTAGTGTATCTTGACCAAGCTTAAGAATGGTATCTTGTGTGACGGGAATTGGGCTTCCTCCGACCCCGGTTGAAGCGGAAGACTCGCCGACTACAGGCTGATTGGCATCTTTCTTAGCCTTATCTGTGGCGGAGGTGCTTGCAAGGGCCTTGTTAGTGGGTTCTGGATCAATCCCAGCGATAGATTTGAGATCACTCTCAAGCTTCTTTACTTCTTCGACCTGTGTTTTCATCTGTTCGGCTTGCTGGGACAGTTGAATCACTTCATTTTGCAATTGTTCGATGGCCTCATTCTTAGAAGTTAGGGCTGCGCTCCATTGTTGGTTGGCACCGCTGAGCTTCGATTGTAAATCACTTGCCTGTTTCACGGTATGTGCGTGCAAAAAATATATCGATATGGAAATCAGCATTAGCAAGGAAAAGCATGCTGCTGCGATGTAGGCTACTAAATGGGAAATGCGAAACCTGACGACTGATTGATTAGCGTCTGGTATGATAACCAGTGTCAGTTTTTTGGGTTTCCACTTGAGTTTCATAAGGGCTAGATTATCTCCTGTCGTGGTTGAATTTGGTAAAGGTCTGTACATCATTCGTCATATTGCGCCAAAAACCTGCCTTACTACCTACTAGTCCTAGGAAAATGAGTCTAAAGTAGGAAGGAATCCTGTCGTATATGATCGAATTTACTAATACAATTACAGAAAGCTGTAGATTTGGAGTGGAGGCACACATGATTAAGCTTGCAGGTATTGACATAGGGAACGATAGTATTAAGCTGGTGCTAGATGGGTCTAGAGAACCACTGGTGATACCGAATATCATTGCGCCGGGCTACGAAAGACACATTTTGCAGGAAGAAGATTCACCTTGGAAAGCATTGGATGTAGTAATTTACAGTCCAAGTCTTTCACAGAGGAATCAACGTTATTTCGTAGGGCAGCTTGCCTTGGAGCACGAGGATAACCTAGAGCTAGAAGATACGGATAATAAAGCGCTATCGGATCAATCCCTCATTGTTGCACTGACTGCACTTGCTTATCAGGGCCTCACGAACCAAGCAGCCAACCCTGGCTATGGCAACGTTGACGAAGTTGAATATACATTGGGCACGGGGTTACCCGTTCGTTCTTTCCCGAAATACAGTCAGACATTCGAACATCGTCTACTGGGTGAGCATGAAGTGACGTTCTTATCGACACCGCAATTTCATAATCGTAAAATCAAGGTTTCGATCCGCAAAGTAGCTGTCTCTATTGAAGGTGCTGCGGCCATGTTCCACATGGCAACGCACGACAGCTTGCAGGTGAGGGACGAAGAAATATACAACGGATGCATAGGCGTCTGTGAAATCGGTGCCTTGACGACGGATTTTCCAGTCATCAAACGCATGGCGATCGATAACCATTTTAGCCATGGCGAGCAAATCGGGATTGCAACGTATTTGGATGCGATCATTCGTGATGTTGAAGATGCCTATGGTCACTTGTTCCCGAGTCGTGCGAAGCTTGCGCAACGAGTGAAGAATCGTCAATTTACGATTCAGCTTCCAGGAGAAGGCCAAGTGGATATTCGGCCAATCGTGGATCTGCATTTCCGCCGTGCTGCGGTACGCATGGTTGAAATGATCAAGAAACGCTGGCGCAAATGCCCAGATATTCAATGCTTTTACGTGATCGGCGGCGGTGCAACTGCACTGAAGCCGTACATTCAAGACGCTGCAGGAGCAATGAAATTGCGTTTCACCAATGATAGTGAATACTTAAACGTTCATGGCTACTTGAAAGTCGCGAAAAGCCGATTGAACCAATCAGTTCCTGTTTAATGTTTACAAGGCACCCGCTGAAGGCGGGTGCTTTTTTTTTGTATAAGCATTCCTCCAATTAGAATTTAACGGTAGCAACTCAAATTAGTTACTGTTTTCGGCTTGCTTCAGCTTGGTAAGTTCCATATAGGTGGTCAAGTTCGTTAGAAGTAAACAACTGCCGAAACCTATCGCACAAATTGTACCAATCATCGTAGATTTCTCACCCAACATAAGACCGATTAGAACAAAAGCGACGCAAATGACCAAAACTAGATTTCCTCCCCATAGCCATTGTGTATAGGTCATTCGTTGGCTAAGTTTACCTGAACTTTGTTTGGGATCCTTTTTTACATGAGTTCCTCCAGAGGAATCGGGAAAGGCATTCGGATATTTCTGTTTCTTCCGATACCCTATTACAACGAAGAGGAGCATGATGAAAGGCTGGTAAGCCAGAACAATAACGGGTGAGCTGAAGTTGGAAAAGGAGAACAGCTCGGTGGTGCTTTTGAAGGAAAGACATGTGCTTAGTGCCAATAGCAACGCTATTGGTTTGTTGATCATCGGATAATTTCGCTCATTGAAAAGGGAGCTAATGCCGAGCAGCAGTGCCAAGTAAATGGCGATTATTTTACACGCAACCGTTGGATACCAGATCATGAGCACGACAAGATCAAGTCGATCTAGAAAATCAGTGAGATGAATCGTTTGAACCAGATTATAGCTAGGATATGAGAAGCTTGCAGGCATCCTAGGGCCGAGCACGGCAATAATAACGAAGAGAATAAGTGTGAGTAGAAAAAAACCAAGCAAGGAGCCATGTCGAATAGCCGATCGAACGTGATTGGCATTGGACAGCGTATGAAGAAAAGCGCCTAGAATGAAAATATCACCAGCACTCCCGAGCGTCAGAATGGAACTTGCCGTCCAGTTCTGAAGTGGCATCGTTAGCAAAGGCGTCGTGAGCCGCAGATAAAATTCGTTCGATAAGAGCAGTGGCATGATCATCATTGTTGCGACAAAAAGGGGGTAGAACAAGTCGTTTACACGTGCAATGACCTCTACACTTGTTTTTCCGAAATAAATAAGTAACAAACAGTGTAGTAATATTAAAATTTCCAAAGGCGTTGTATGTAGTAAAAGTGTTGAACTAAATCTAGATACAGAGGAAATATCACGAACGACAATCTGCCAGAAATGAAATAAAATGAGTAGATTCATACAGGTGCCGAGCCATTGACCTAATATTTCTTTGGACATTTCAAAAATGTTCTTATTAGGATATAGCTTTGCCATATAACCAAAGAAGCCAGCAACCAGAAATACATAGAGAATGGAAATTAAATAGCTGAACCAAGCATCCATTTGATTAATACGAATCAATTCATTTTGCAACGTGAGGATACCTCCGCTGGTGACAATGGAAGAAGCTAGCCACGAGAGCTGACGTTGGTTAATGACTTGCTTATTATCGATGAGGAAGACCACCTTTCTATTTATATGCCAAGAACTCGGATGAGCCATGGAGAAACCTTTTGCACGAAAAAATAGGTGGGCATCGGTATACTCATGTGGAGATATTTCATGATGAGAAAAAGAAGGATTATTCCAATGGTAAGACCATAGGTTATTTTGCTCCCTTTTTTTGCCCGTCGCAGCACTTTGCGATCAATGAGGAAAGACCCGATCAATATGATGATAAAGCTGATGACGAAGATCCCATCCATTGATTAGATCCCTCCCTTGGCTACGTTGTGGTTAATCACACCGGTGTCAGGAATAGAGGCTTTCACCACAATATTGAACTCGGCTTCTTTAAAATAGCGCTCCCAATCCTTGCCGAATTGCTCGTTCCACTTCTTAGGGTGTGTTCGCCAAACCATGAGACCAAGCTGAGCCGAATCCGTGCCTTCCTTTTGCATCTGTTTAATCGTCGCGAGTATGGATAGTTTGATTTGCTCTGCGAACTTGGTTTCAACTCTATGAAGGATATCGGATTTGAACAAGTCCTCATCAGACAGGTCCTCTCGCACAGCTCCATGAGCATCTACGATAATGTCGAACATAACTTTGTCTTCCAAGAGCTTAGGCGTAATGGCTGTCTTACCGCCAATAACTGCAATGGAAATATTTTTACCTTCCTCCATGGGGAACGTGAGCTGCTGCTCTTTCGCTTGATTTCGGAGCCACACAAGCCCAGATGCTTCTTTCTTTTTATAAATGCCAACCATCTTATCCCCTTTGAACTGCCCATAGCCAACGAATTGGATTTCATGAGAAGGCTCTTTAGAGACTTGACCCTCTCGAGGTTCCAAATAACTCATGATTGGATCACTGTTAAAGCTTAAGGACATCCCAACATCCTTCATCGTTGTAGGCATGGCATTGCGAGACTTGGTTAACTCACGAATGACTTCAGCAGGAAAACGCTCGAACTTCGGCTCAGTATTCAGGAGGTCATAGCCTTTGCCTTTGGTTACGATCAGGTAGCTCGTCATCCGATTCTCTGGTGAACGTGGAAGAACATCGAACAAGGAAGTGATGCCAGCTTCGGCCAGTTTTTCACCAATGACGATCGTTCTGCGGTGCGAGAGAAAGATGCGTCTTGACATACGCATTTGAAGCTTACTGACTGCATCGCGGAAGGTGGTCCCAACCTCGGAATCGATGTAATAGCTTTTACCTCCAGCCGTGCCACCACCCCCGCCGCTAGCTCCACCCATGGAACCGGGTAGAGGGAACATATAAGTAACACGATATCTGCCGTCATCCTCTAAATCAGCCGATGAAGTAAGTACAAATGCGACGTCATTGGTCTCCGTACGATCCCAACAACCGGTAAGTAGAGTGGTGGTAAGTAGTAAGGTTACCACCATCCCAATTCGCTGCTTAGGATGTATCATTCGATTGCTCCTCCTTACTGGCTTTGTGTACATGATCTATGTTACTGCCGTCTAAGCCGCCTGCTTTCTTAATTTGCATCGGCAGTTCGCTACTCTGACTGGTGTTATCTTGAACAGCCATAAACTCGGGACGCTTCTGTATTTGCCACCATGGCGCACGGATAAGAACATCCTTCATATCCGTAGCGGATAAGGGGCCAACGGGTGATAAATAGGGAACTCCGAAGGAACGGAGATTTGCCATGTGTCCAATCAGAATCATTAAAGAGAAAAAGATGCCATAGAATCCAAAAACGGCGGCAGCAATAAGAATGGGAAAGCGCAGCATCCGAATGGCAATCGCACCGTTAAATCGTGGAATCGTGAAGGAAGCGATACCTGTAATCGAGACAACAATAACCATCGGTGCTGAAACGATTCCGGCTTGTACGGCTGCCTGTCCAACAACTAGCGCACCTAAGATGGAAACTGCAGAGCCGACGGCCTTGGGGAGTCGAATGCCAGCTTCTCGCAAGGCTTCGAAGGTAATTTCCATAATGAAGGCTTCAACGACAGAGGGGAACGGAATCGCCTCTCGGGAAGCAGCGACGCTAAGCATTAATGCTGTTGGTAGTAGTGCTTGATGGTACGTCGTAATCGCAACATAGAGCGCGGGTGTCGTCAACGACAGAAACATGAAGACATAACGAAGCATACGTAAGAGAGAGCTGATCTGGAATCGTTCGTAGTAATCTTCACTCGTTTGCATAATTTGAACGAATACGAAGGGAACGATGAGGGCGAAGGGGGTCCCGTCAGTAAGGATTGCAACTCGTCCCTGTAGTAAGGCGGAAGCAACTACGTCAGGGCGCTCCGTATATTGCATTTGTGGAAACGGCGAATAGGCGTCGTCCTGAATGAGTTCTTCTATCATACCTGATTCCAGAATGGCATCAATTTTGATTTGCTCTAGTCGTTTGACGACTTCTTCAATTAATGAAGGCATTGCTAAGTTATCCAAATAGCAAACCACAAGATTGGTATTGCTTTCTTTGCCTACACTCATGGATTTCATCTTGAGTCGAGGCGTTTTTAATTTGCGGCGAATCATGGAGGTGTTCGTCCGGATGCTCTCTACGAAGCCCTCCTTAGGTCCACGCACAACCGTTTCTGTCTCAGGTTCACCAACAGAACGTTTCTCTGTACCACGAATGCCGAGAAGAATGGCTTTCGTGTTCCCCTCAACCAGCAGGGCAGCATCACCGCCCAAGACAGAAGTCAGCAAATCTCCGTAATTATCGGAAATCTGTGTCTGTGACACCGGCAGAATGACATTCGCGATGCGCTCAATAGAGGTTTCTCCGCCTCCGATTAGCATGAGCGATTTCATCGTGTCGTTCAGAAGCTGCGTATTGGTCAGACCATCCACGAAAAGAAGCAGTGCTGGGATATGGGGGTCAATTTCGAATTCCCTGACAACGACATCGGAGCATTCCTGAAACATATCTTTAATAAATTTATGATTCTCATCGAGCAGCAGCGAGAGCTTAGTTTGCTTAAGATCTTCGATAAACGGGATATTGAGGGCTTGATCTAGATCAGAAGGAGGATTGCCTTCGCCTTCGCCGGATTGCGACTTTGTACTTCTTTGTAGGATGCTTTTCATTAAATAGCTAGGTATTTTGGCCAAGCGAGAGGCACCTCCTGCCACGATCAAGTTGAAGAAATAAGAATGCGTAGATTATGTTCTGCGAAACAGAAGGATTTTATTACGAAAGTTGGAAAATTTTATTTGTACATGTGCTATTGGAAGGAAAAGGTATAGCACCGTAGACCTTGGCAAAAGCTATCTCAGCATGCAAATGCAGGGATAGGAGTTGGTGATTTTGTTATGGTTAGTTCTACTACTGATGTTATTTATATTTCAGACAGCTACGATTCTAATTTGCGAATATAAAAGGCCAGCAAAGTCAGTAGCATGGCTAAGTATTCTTTTTATTTTTCCAATTATTGGGTTCCTTATGTATGTTTTTATTGCGAGGGAATATGTTAGGCGGAAAAAAATTCATGGACAGGACAGCGGCATAAGAAAGGGGCAGCAACTCCCGAATACACCATCTAAAGCCAATTCAGAGTCAATAAGAGACGAAGACAGCTTCTTGTCGGGGGAACAGCGACTGCGAGATTGGCTGCAACATGTGCCTCATGCACCGATCACAGCGTTGAATCGTGTTGACGTTCTGACTAACGCAGATGTTACGTATGAAGCTATGCTTACGGAAATAGGAAAGGCCAAAAAGCATATTCATTTCGAATTCTATACGATTCGCGATGATGCGATTGGCATCCGATTTCAAGAAGCGTTGATTCAGAAAGCGAAGGAAGGTGTAACGGTTAGGGTCATTTATGATGGGATAGGGAGTCACTCGCTTTCAAGTGCCTACACGGACAAATTGAAGCGTGCAGGTATTGCTGTACAGCCCTTCTTAAAGCCGCTGATCGCTTTCTTTGATAAAAGGTTGAATTATCGGAATCACCGTAAAATTGTGGTTGTCGATGGTTTAGTTGGTTTTGTAGGGGGCATTAATATTGGCGATGAATATGTGGGTGGAGATCCCAAGTTGGGTTTCTGGCGAGATACCCATGTTATGCTGCATGGAGACGCGGTATATGATTTACAAAGCACCTTTCTGACTGACTGGTTCTTCGTTAGCGGGGAAACCCTGGACGGGCCAAGCTATTATCCAACTCATACGGAAGAGACGTCTTCGTTTGTTCAGGTCATTTCCAGCGGCCCTGACGCCAGATGGGATGCCATTCAGGAAATGTATTTTGCTGGATTGATCGCGGCTAAGAACCGGATATGGATCACAACGCCGTATTTCATTCCTGATCCGAGCATCATCATGGCACTCAAATCAGCTGCGATCAGCGGTGTTGATGTTCGTGTCATCCTTCCATATAAGGCAGATTCTCGCATTGTCCAATACGCTTCAAGGTCGTATCTGCAGGAATTATTGCAGATAGGGGTCCGCTTCTATTTATACCGGAAAGGGTTCATTCACGCCAAAATTATCATTGTGGACGAAATCTTGGCGACGGTTGGTACGGCGAACGTGGATTTGCGGAGCTTTTTCAGTAATTTCGAGTTGAATGCTGTGATGTTTGATAAAGAGGTTATTGCCCGATTAGAGAGGGATTTCAATATGGATTTGCAGGAATGTACGGAGGTTCAGCTAAACGAATTTGAACAGAGGTCGCGGAGTGAAAAAAGAAAGGAAAGGATTGCCCGATTGTTATCACCATTATTCTAAAGTTAAAAGAGTAGCTCTATATAGAGCTACTCTTTTAACTTCGTTAAGATCGCATCTAAATTCTGAGGGGAAACACGGTCGATCAAGTCCCCGTAGGTTCGTAAGCGATTCATTATGTTTAGCTGATTGAACTCGCGAGGACTTGGGTGAAGCTCGACCTCTTTCCAAAGCAATGGCGTTGAAACCGTGGCGTCCTTTTTGGCACGCGGCGTATAGGGTGCTGAGAGTGTTTTTCCATACCAGTGCTGGAGGTAGTCGATATAAATCTTATCACCGCGATTTTTCTTGAAGCGCTCGATTGTAAATAGCTTTGGATGCATTTTCACCGCATACGTCGCAATAAATTGTCCAACCCTTCGGAGTTCTTCAAACGTATAGCCAGGCCGAATAGGGATGTATATTTGTACGCCTGTAGCGCCGGAGGTTTTGGGGACTGACTGAATGCGCAGCGAATCGAGTATTTCACCGATGATAAGCGCTGCCTCCATGATGCGAGGTTCTTCCTCTAAGGTTGGATCGATATCAATCAGCCATTCCGCAGGAAGTGTCTCTCCGATGTAATGGAAGGATGGATGGAATTCCAAGCAAGTCAGATTCCCAAGCCACATAAGCGTAGATAAGGAATCTAAATTCACATAGTTTATACCGTCTAGCGGTGCTAGCTTAACGAAGCTAGGCACAGGATCGGGTGCATTTTTTTGATAAAAAGATTTGTCATCGTACCCATGAGGAAATCGAATCGTAGTTAAATGGCGATTACGACAGTAACGTAGGAGGTAAGGCGAGAGCTCACTTAATTTCGTCAGATAATCCGCTTTTGTGATGCCTAAATCGGGCCATAGCGGCTTGTTCGGATTCGTGATCGTCAACTCGTTGCCCTCTACGAGAAGCGTAGCTTTCTCTGCTTTGAACGCCATAGGCATGGGAACTCCTTCTGAGCTTATTTGTAGTTACAATTATTTCCTAGGAAGACGTTTCTCAAACTGGAATAAAAAGCTTTCACTTATTTCAAACCGCTTGCAGCTCGCACACGTTTCCTTACATAGAAACAAGAAGGAGGCATTGTAGTATGGGAAATTATGCGAAAATAGGATTTTCATCATTGGTATTACTAGGTATTGTAACAGGAGTAACGGCCTTATCTGCGATTGCAGCGGAACCCTTGAAGGTCCAAAGCGAAACAGACATTGCGGGTGATCTAGGTATTCTGCAAGGTGAAGGTAATGGACTGACTGCGGAATACTTGAACAAATCAACGACTAGGCTGCAAGCTGCCGTAATGTCCCTGCGGTTGCATGGACTCGAGGCTGAAGCGTTGGCTTATAAGGGAACGACTAGCTTTAAAGATGTAAGCGGTCTATCGACAGGGAATCAGGCCATCCTCGGCTATTTGAATATGCATCCCGAGCTTGGTTGGCAAGGAACAGACGATCATAGCTTTAATCCGCTTAGCAGTGTGACTGCTCAGCAGTTTTATAAAGTACTTCTGGAATCCTTAGGCTATAAGCAAGGAATGGATTTCGAATTTGCGAATGTGTTCGACTTCGCAGCCAAACATGGTTTATCCAAGCTAGCGACCGTAAAAGACTTCAAAAACTTACATATGGCAACCGCAACGCTCGAAGCATTGAAGGAGCCGATGAAAGGAACGACCAGTACGTTGGCTGCGGATTTGGTCGGCAAAGGGAAGCTGGACAAAACGAAGTTAGATGTGCTTGCTAAGCCATCGTTAAAGCTGGTGCAAAGCGATACATTAGGCAGTTATCTCACAGATGATAAAGGAATGACATTGTACTATTTCACGAAGGATGTCGCAGATGTGAACTCCTGTGTGGGCCCATGTTTAGCTAACTGGCCGATTTACAATGCGAATAACTTTACCGTGCCTGCCGAGTTTAACAGCGCTGATTTCAGCGTCTTCACACGCAAGGATGGTAAAGATCAGCTCACCTACAAAGGCTGGCCGCTTTATTATTTCATCAAGGATGTCAAACCAGGGGATACCACTGGAGATAATGTGAGCAAGGTATGGTTTGTCATCAAGCCTTCGAACGGCGGCGTGGCCGTTGGTACGAAAGCGGAGCTGGGCAATTATTTGACAGATGGGAATGGGATGGCGCTGTATTATTTCGATAAGGATACGACGGGCGTTAGTAACTGCACAGGTAAATGCTTGGAGAAGTGGCCTGTATTTTATGCCCCATCGATTTCGGCGCCAACTGGCCTTCACTCAGAGGATTTTGGCACACTGATTCGTTCAGATGGCCGTATGCAATCCACATATAAAGGCTTCCCGCTGTACTACTGGGTGGATGACAAGAAAATGGGCGACACGTTAGGTCAAGATGTGGGGCATGTCTGGTATGTGATTGATCCAGCGAAATTCGCGGGAACCAAAGCTCCGAATACGTCTGTGAAAACAAGTAAATCCGATGCGTTGGGCACATACCTGGTGGATGCCAATGGTATGGCACTCTATATGTTTACTAAGGATAAAGCGGATCCTAATTCCTGTGTGGGTACTTGCTTAGTGAACTGGCCGATCTTCTACGATGCGAATCTGACTGTTTCCTCCGATCTTGTGGCCAGCGACTTTGGCGTGTTGACGAGGAAAGATGGTACGCTGCAAAGCACGTATAAAGGCTGGCCCCTGTATTACTGGATTAAGGATCTTCACCCAGGCGACACGACGGGCCAAAATGTAGGCAAGGTATGGTTTGTTATCGATCCTGCTCAATTCACTGCCAGATAACAATTGAATGAGAGTGCTCCAACATGCTGGGAACGAACAGATGTGTTGGAGTGCTTTTTTTCTTGCATCCTATTGCCAAGACTTCCAGCTGAAGCTATGGTAGTAAGATAATAATAAAAGTCATTTCGACTCGGGGTGTACCTGAACTATGCGAAATCGAACAGATGGAGAGCTCATGAGGCTGGTCATGAGTAAGCATCATCCAGCTTTAGAGGAGATATACGATAGATATGCAAAGCTTGTTTACTCCTTTGCATTGAAGTCCACGAAGGAAGAACTTGCTGCAAGAGAAATTGTCCAGCTTGTATTTACGCGGTTGTGGACCACAGAGAAGGGGTATGATGCGAGCAAGGGGGCATTCGTCAACTGGCTCATCACCGTAACTAGGAATATCACGATCGACTGTCTCCGCAAGAAGCGGCGAATCGATCAAGATATCCATTTTGAGCCTAAGGAATGGGAACGATCGTTCGTTTCCAAGGATCAAGATCCGGAAACGGTTATGTCTCGCAAATGGATCGGGGAGCAAATTCAGGAGGCCTATGTCCATTTATCTGAAAGTCAGATTGAATTGATCAATTTGATGTATTGGCAGGGCTATTCGTTGAGTGAAATTGCTACACAGACCAATGAACCCATTGGTACGATCAAGAGCCGGCTGCACCAAGGCTTGAAATTGCTTCGCAAGCATTTGACATCACTGAGGGAGGGATGACGGTATGGAAGAACAGGAAACTGTAGATTGCAATTATCTGGTCAATTATTTGACAGGCGATTGCACAGAATGGGAACGCGCTGCTTTCGAACGGCATCTGCGAACTTGTGTCACCTGCCGTGAAGAGTTAAGTGAGCTGCAGGATGTCTGGGAGACGTTACCTTTTGACATGGAGGAAGTCGAAGTACCCGCTGATTTGAAGGCGCAGGTTATGCAGTCTTTACAAGCGAATGAGATCGTACCTGTTGTCCGTGAGAAAAGGCGAACTTTCAAATGGATATATGGCAGTGCTGCCGCGATTGTCCTTGGTTTCGTAGCAGGTATTTGGTGGAATAATCAGCAGCA
The DNA here is from genome assembly GCF_059691995.1 of Paenibacillus sp. J22P169. Taxonomy (NCBI): domain Bacteria; kingdom Bacillati; phylum Bacillota; class Bacilli; order Caryophanales; family Paenibacillaceae; genus Paenibacillus; species Paenibacillus sp. J22P169. The sequence goes on from NZ_JCAUAO010000004.1 coordinate 379,250, forward strand.
AGCAGCAAGCCCTATAGCAAGTGTGACTTTGCAACAACCTGCAGAAATCGTGGATACTTATCAGTTGAAGTCCTTTGATACTACCATGCCAGCAGCTTCTGGTACCGCGTATGTACTGCAGAGCGGCGAGAGCCACAACGTGGTCATTAATCTACAAGGGCTCAAGGAAACGCAGGGTGACTGGACCTATCAGGTTTGGTACAACAAAAACGGGAAGCGATACAATTGTGGAACACTGCGCGTGGATGAGAAGGGCGCGGGCGTACTGACGTATGCCATTCCTGTGAAAGTAAAGGATGCACATATTGATTCATTTGGAGTGACGTTAGAGCCAGATCCGAATGGAAGTACGCCGCGTGGGAAGAAGATATTAGGCACTTAGTAGTTGTGTATCAAGCTACTACGTGTAACCAAAGATACAAACCGATTAATGTGATTAGCAGTGTGGGAATCGTCAGGATAACGCCTGCTTTCATATAACCGCCCCAAGTGATTTTCACACCTTTTTTGGCAAGCACATGAAGCCAGATTAGGGTGGCTAGAGAGCCGATTGGCGTCATTTTTGGCCCCAGATCGGTACCTATAACATTTGCATAAATAAGGGCCTCTCTCAGGGTGCCCTCTGTTTGTGTTCCCTGAATCGCTAAGGCATCAATCAGCACAGTCGGCAAATTATTCATGATCGAGGACAGAATCGCCGCAAGGAATCCCATGCCTATTGTGGCTACGAACAAGCCTTCGCCGGAAATAATGTCGATAAACTCTCCAAGCGCAGCGGTAAGACCGACATTTTTAAGCCCATAGACGACCACATACATACCGATGGAGAATATTACAACCGCCCACGGAGCTTCTTTCAAAATCTTTCTCGTATCCATCACGTCGCTCGCTCTGGCAATGAGGAGGAAGGCAATAGCGGCAGTCCCAACGAGCAGGGAAACGGGCACTTGTATAAATCCACTGCAGATATAGGTAACTAATAAAATGCCGAGAATCCACCAAGACAAACGGAACATATTTAAATCCTTAATCGCTTCCGCTGGGCGTCTCAGCTCCGTGATATCATAGCTCTCAGGGATTTGTTTGCGATAAAAAAGGTAGAGAACAAGCAAGCTGGCTCCTAGCGAGAACAAACTCGTCACGAACATTCGGCTCGCATAGGTAACAAAGTCAATTCCGAAAAAATCGGCAGATAGAATGTTCACCAAATTACTAATGATAAACGGAAGTGACGTGGTATCCGCGATAAAGCCGCTTGCCATAATGAAAGGGAGAATAGCGGCATCCGGCAGTTTCATAGCTCGGACCATGGCTAACACGATAGGCGTAAGGATCAAAGCTGCACCATCGTTCGCAAAAAAAGCCGACACAGCCGCACCGAGCAGGATCACATAGATGAACATGAGCTTTCCATTGCCTTTGGCCAAGCGCGCCATGTGGAGGGCGGACCATTCGAAGAAGCCAATCCCATCTAATATAATCGAGATCAAGATAATACCGACAAAAGCGAGCGTAGCGTTCCACACAATTCCTGTTACTGTGGCGACATCTTGCAGTGTAACGACTTGGAAAGCGAGGGCAAGCAGCGCTCCTGCCGAGGCTGACCAACCAATACTTAAGCCTTTCGGCTGCCAAATGACAAAGGTGATTGTAAGTAAAAAGATGATAATAGCTAAATAAATCATGAGAGCCTCCAGATCGACTGTTAAATAAACAACGATGTAAATATCTCAAATTTATGGATGTCTGTATAGATATAAATTTTAGGAAGGGATGGCCAGTCGAAAGTTTGCAGCTATTTCAGAATGGCAAGACTAAATAAATCAACAATGAGAGGGAGGATCAAGATAATTGGAGCTAAAGCCGGTATTTCCATTTGAGCCGATCTCAGCGGATACAATACCAACCGCTGCTGGTTGGATTGCCCAGATTAAGTGGGATGGCGTTCGCATGTTAACCTATTACGATGGTCGGGAAGTGCGGCTGTGGAATCGGCGCTGTCATGAGCGAACTGAGCAATATCCTGAACTGTTGGATATTCAATCTTACTGCAAGGCATCATCTGTCATTTTGGATGGGGAAATTATTGCTTTCGATGAGAAGAAGCCCACCTTTCATGAAATTATGAAGCGAGAATCGCTGCGGAAAAAACAAAGCATTGACCGAGCGGTCACTCAGACTCCCGTAACCTATATGATTTTTGATATTTTAATGTGCAACGGGAAGTGGTTGCTGGATGAACCTTTGTCTGTAAGACAGAGGGTTCTGCAGAATGTCATTACTCCGCTGCCACATGTGCAACTCACCCCGAATATGCCTGATGGTCAACAGCTTTATGAGGTCATGAAATCACATGGGATGGAAGGGATTGTCTGTAAGGATCTGCAAAGTACATATGCGTTAGGCGGGAAAGACAAGCGATGGGTGAAAAAGAAAATATTCCATGATATCCATGCGGTCATCGGGGGAGTGACGTTGCGTGCAGGCGTCGTAAATGCGATTCTGTTAGGTCTATTCGATCAGGAGGGCAGACTTAGCTACATCGGACATGCGGGGACAGGCAAGCTAACTCGCGAGGAATGGCGTCAACTGACCCAACTCGTCGAGCCGATGGTGAGGACTGAGAAGCCTTTTGCCAATGAGCCGGAACGGAGCAAAGATGCGATTTGGATCGAGCCGAAGCTAACGGTGAAAATTCAGTACATGGAGTGGACCTCGAATGGCACGATGAGGCACCCGAGTATTCAAGCGTTCACGCAGGTAGATTTGGCGGAGTGTACGTTTGATCAGAGGGGATAAGTTGAAATGAGTTTATTCCTATGTTCTGCAGGGTCGGTGGTCTGTAGAAATAACTGGGTTTTCTCCAGTTATTTTACTCGAAGTTCTCGAAAAAGTAAGTTTCACTGGATTTTCTCCAGCTAATTAGGACAAAATTTGTGAAAATCAATTGAATGCCGGGAATTAACATGAGGAAATCCATCTAATTGGAAAAAACAGAGGATTTGACTAGAATTAGCTGTACTTTTTCCATCTAAATACCCGTGGTATGCTACGGAGCGATTTAACCCCAAGCCTGCAGGAGGTATGCATCACACGGAATGTTAAAATGCACCTGCTATGGAAACAACTGAATAGCCTTATGATTTTGGGAGCATAACAATACGTAAATGACTGTGAGTATTGAAGGAGAGTTGTGAATGTACCAACCTTATCCGAAAGATCCAAGTATCAATAAGGAAGCGTTTCATACTCAGGTGTCAACGGACCTCTCCTCGAATATCCATCATTTGCATACCGTGTTCACAGACTGTGATGATGTCATTTTTACTGAATTTCATTTGGCTAGCGGAATAAAAGCATCGATCCTGTATTTACGGGGGATGGTGAACGTAGAACTGCTGGATGGAAATGTCCTAGAACCGCTTAAAAAAGCTAGCTCAGAACGAATGGAATCGATGGATACGGTGAAGAGCAATATCACGGTGTCGGATTTAAAAGAGCTGCGCCTCATTGGTGATATTCTAAATGAAGTGCTGGGAGGCAAGCCAGTTCTGTTGGTGGACACATTCGAAGGCGCATTATCGATTGGGATATCGCAATTCGAAGGTAGAAGCGTAGAAGAGCCTTTGGCGGAATCCGTTGTTCGGGGCCCTCGCGAGGGGTTTGTAGAATCCTTAGTCGTGAATACAACATTAATCCGCAAAAGATTAAAGACACCGGCGTTGAAGTTCGTTTCTTTCACCCTTGGCAGTTATTCGAAGACGGATATCACGATGGCATATATCCAGGGTATCGCTAAACCAGAGATCATTAGTAAAGTTTCAGAGCGAATATCTCAGATCAAAATAGATGGGGTACTTGATAGCGGATATATCGAAGAAATGATCGAGAGCAATATCTATTCACCTTTTCCTCAAGTGCAAACAACGGAACGTCCAGATGTGGCTGTATCAAGTCTGTTAGAAGGCCGTGTCGTTATTATTACGGATAATACGCCTATTGCTCTTATTGCTCCTGCTACATTTTGGTCATTGATGCAATCCCCCGAAGATTATTATCAGCGTTTCCTTATTGGAAGTCTGATTCGCTGGCTCCGTTACACGTTTTTTTTAATCGCCATGCTGGCTCCAGCCATTTATGTTGCCGTGTTAACTTTTCATCATGAAATGGTACCTACAACGCTGCTGCTTCGTGTTGCCAAATCACGGGAGGAAATCCCCTTTCCAGCTTTGGTCGAAGCTTTGATTATGGAAATTACGTTTGAAGCGTTACGGGAAGCGGGTGTCCGTCTACCTAGGCAGGTCGGTTCTGCCGTCAGTATTGTGGGAGCACTTGTGATTGGGCAAGCAGCCATTCAAGCTGGATTGGTTTCTGCTCCAATGGTAATGGTTGTAGCTATTACAGGCATTTCCTCGTTTATGATGCCGCAATACTCAGCAGGCATCTCTTTACGCATACTTCGTTTTCCGATAATGATACTCTCCGGCATTTTAGGCTTGTTTGGTCTTATTCTTGCGCTGCTGATAATCATTAGTCATCTGTGTATTCTCCGTTCTTTTGGTGTGCCTTATTTGGCGCCGTTAGCCCCAATCTATCCGCAAGGAATTAAAGATGTCTTGTTTCGCGCTCCCATAAGTAAATTGACAAAGCGTCCCGCCTTTTATGCGGACAAAGATAATCTGCAAAGACAGGGTACAAATCGAAATGACCCGAATGAGAATTAAGCGATGGGAGGACAGAGCCATGAGGAGTTATATAACCATTCCCATCCTTTCCATTTGCTTCGTTCTCTTAACGGGCTGTTGGGATCGTGTCGAAGTGAATGACATGGCTTTTATCATTGCAGCTGGGATTGATAAGAGTACAGATAATAAGATTGAAGTGACTATTCAAGTATTCATACCGAATCCTGCTGCTGCTTCGGGAGAAGGAGGAGGCGGGCAAGGTAATGTTTACACATTTTCCATTAAAGGAGATTCCATGCCAGATGCGTTATCGGAAATGCAAAAGAAGTTTCCCCGCTATTTCTCTTGGGGGCATGCCAAGGGGTATTTTTTTGGTGAAGAGTTGGCTCGAAACGGGATGTTTGATGATTTCGAATTTTTATTTCGAGATATCCAACCGCGGGAACAGGCTAATTTCTTCGTGTGCAAAGGAACGGCGAAAGAACTGTTAGATACGCAAAATGATCCCAATTCCTATGAAACCTTGATTAAACTTTCGCAAAAGCCATTGATTCGAGCTGCTACCATGCATGATATTGAGGAATCGTTAAGCGGAGAATCGGGGGACTTTTTACTGCCGGTTGCGAGTAAAAGTAAATTATTTTCTAATGAATCCCAGAAAACGATTATTACTGTGGGAGGCATGTCGGTCATACAGAAGGGGAAGCTAACAGGCTTTCTAACGCATGAATCGCAGATGGGAGTTCGTTTGTTTATTCCAGAAAATCTTGGCCGGAATATCACGCTCACTGAACAAAGTGATGGTGGGAAAATCGTCATCAAAATCATAACCACGGATGTTGAGCTCCATCCTTCGATTGAGAATGGTATCTGGAAAATGAAGATTCAGTTGAAGTTAGTGGCCGATATTGTACAAAATTCTACGAATTTAAGGATCGCCAATGGTTTGGATAATATGAAAAAGCTTGAAGAGCCATTTGATCAGAAAATAAAGAAAATCTTGACCAATACCTTACAACAGATACAAAAAGAACAAAAGGCAGATGTACTCGGTTTTGCCCGGGCTTTTCATAAAAAATATCCGCGGGAGTGGAAGCAGGCCAAAGGGGAGTGGAACACGATTTTTCCAACAGTAGACGTTCAGCTGGATGTGAAAAGCACGATCAAACGACCGGGTGTATCCAATTACTCTATCATAACTGCTAAGTAAGGTAGAAAGGGGGGTAATCAATGAGTGATATGGCGCTATCGAATCGACAAATTTTCTGGATGATGGTAAGTATGCAAATTATTATGACCATGCTTCTCACGATTTCTCCTGCTGCTCAAATCGCGAAACAGGATGCGTGGATTTCCATCCTGCTCGCGACAGTGGTAGGGATGCTCATTGCTTATATCTCTGGAAAGCTCAGTACGCTTTTCCCTGGTATGACATTAGTTGAATTTAATCAAATTTTACTAGGTAAATGGGTAGGTGGATTGATTTCAGCCCTCTTTATCTTATTCTGGGTAGTTACGCTCGCCGTGATATTGAAACAATTTAGTTTATTTATTACGGGGACTATTATGCCCAAGACCCCCCTCTATGTCATTGAGCTGCCGATGCTTCTCGTTGTACTTTATCCTACTTTGCATGGGGTGGGTGTGATTGCACGTATTTGTGAAATTACAGGACCTATTATTTTACTTTGTGTGGTAGGTCCCATGTTTCTGAGCATCAATCAAATAAAGTGGGACCGACTGAGTCCAGTATTCTTGGATAACAGCGTGACGTCATTGCTGCACGGGGCACTTCCGACAGCGTCTTTCTTAGGTGATTGTATTATGATCATGATGTTGATCGCTTTTGTTAGCAAGAGGAAGCACACGGTTCGTCATGCTGTAAGTGGCGTTATGCTCTCAGGTATACTTACGGTACTATCTATGATCGTCAGCATCTTGATGTTCGGTCCTAACGTGACGGGTGGTTACCCATACCCGATGTTAATGATTGTTCGCTCGATCTCCATTGGTGGAATTATTGAGAATTTGGATGCTATCGTAGTTACAATCTGGATCATGAGTATTTTCACCAAATTGGGCCTCTATTTATTTGTTGCTAGCTATGGAACGACACAGCTATTGGGATTGCAAAATTGGAAAATAGTAACATGGGTTATTGCTATCTGCGTTATGCTCGTATCCTTCATACCCGTTAACTATGAGGAGATATCGGTCATTTTTCTCCATAAAATGGCCGTTCCCATCATATTTCCCACTATTATGTTTGGTGGTCCCTTGGTACTGCTTCTGTTAGCGTTGATGAAACGTAAGAAGCTGATTCCTAGGGGATAAAAGCTCGTGATGATCCATTTGGCGTCGCTGCTGAAGAAATAACTGGATTTCCTACAGCTATTTTGGTCGATTTTGCAGAGTTTAAAAGAATAACTGGATTTTTTCCAGCTAAATTGCAGGGATAGTTGTAGAAGTTACCCAAACGGCCAAATTTAACAGGAGGAAATCCGGCTAATTTGAAAATAGGGGAGATTTGATCGAAATTAGCTGTAGTTTTTCCATTTAACCCAACCTTCTCAAACTCAACCCAACTCAACAGCCCAATCTCCCCTCCTCATATAAAAAAGTGCCCCATCTTGAATCCCAAGACAGGGCACTTTTTTTATAGCGATCAAGTAACCGGCTCTTTTGCTTTTCTAGCTCGTGGCTTCGCCGCGGGCTTCTTCTCCGCCGTTTGCTCCTCGGTCACAGAAGCATCCGCGCCAAGCGTTATTTTGCCATCGGCCGGTTTGGTCGCATTTAAGCTGGCTTGAAGCGCTGACATAAGATCGATAACGCTTGTCTTTTGCAACTGAGGTGCGGTCTGAATTTCTTCACCTGCAACTTTGTGCTCAATCGCGTCGAGTAAGCGAGCACGATACTCATCTTTATATTTCTCGGGTTCAAAAGGGGTGGAGAGCTGATTAATCAGCATTTTTGCCATCTCCATCTCCCGCTCATTCACGGTAACCTTCTCAGGAAGGTTTGGCACTTGCGAAATCGGACGAATCTCGTCTGGATAAAATATGGTTTCCATGGCAAGGCAATTTTCAATGACACGAATTGCGGCTAACGAGCTTTTGGAGCGTATAGACACTTTAGCGATACCGATTTTGCCCGTCTGGCGCATGGAATCGAGCAATAGCATATAGGCACCAGCCCCTGTATCTCCGGGCCCTAGGTAGTAAGTCTTTTGAAAATAAACGGGGTCAATATCAGTTAAATTTACGAAGTCCAAAATTTTAATTTCCTTATTCGCTTCTCCGGAGATTTCCTCTAACTCGTCCTTTTCAAAAAGAACGAACCGTCCAGGCTCATATTCATAACCCTTCGAAATTTCCTCCCACTCTACTTCCTTTTCACAAGTCTGGCATTTTCGCACATAGGATAGCGGGGTAATACAAGTTTTGTGAATATAGCGCATAGAGATATCTTTATCCTCTGTGGCTGAAAACATTTTAACAGGAACATGAACAAGCCCAAAGCTAATCGCGCCTTTCCACACGGTATGCATAGATAGCGTTCCTCCCCCAACATACGTAATTGTACTAGTATTCTCTTGATGCATTCCCTTTATACGGCAGCTATTTAAGAGAATGGTTAGGGGCGAGATTGGAGAGTTTATTAATGCAACATGATAACCCAAATAGCGAACCTAAGGAGGGATTACGGATGGCATCAGAATCGAATTTGTCGCAAGATTCGAGCAATGAAGGTAAGGATGATTGTTTCATGGACATTGATCGTATGATTAATGAGGGGCTTGGAGGCGGCAACGTCACCATGCATAATGGTTTAATTGACGAATTCACCACGGATACGATGGCTGCTCCGGAATCCGTACTGGATGAACCATGAATGTTCACCGCGCTCAGGAGATTTTAGCTGCAGACGAGAAAATTGATGTTGATCTGAATGGAGTGGCTGTCTGGATTGACAGTGTAGACTCTGGTAAAGGTCTCGTCAAAGTACATGCGGAAGGCAATCCCGCAGATGCTCGGGTCGTACCAGCTAAAGAGCTTGAAGAGGTACACTAAAGGTCCGCATGGGCAAAATAAGCTTTCTCCGATGATGAATCGGGGAGGGCTTTTTTAATTTTCGTACGTCCTCAGACGAGGTTTTCTGATTGACAGGTTGCTGTCACCTGCTAGCGAGGACTATAATAGAAGCAGCACGCGCACGCGGAAGAAAGGGATGAGATCATTGACTCAATCCACATTTAGGTTCCATTCTGAGCATGAAGCAGATACGGATAAACTGGGAACCTTATTATCAACCTATCTTCAACCAGGTACGGTCTTGACCTTAGATGGTGATTTGGGTGCCGGAAAAACGAGATTCTCTCAAGGCTTCGCTAGGGCGATGGGGATTTCGGAGCACGTAAATTCACCTACATTTACCATTATCAAAGAATATGAGGGAGCTGAGCTCCCTTTCTACCATATGGATATGTATCGTATCTCGCAAGAGGAAGCAGACGAGTTGGGATTAGAGGATTATTTCTATGGTGCAGGGGTCACACTGATCGAATGGTCGAGTTTAATTGAGGATCTGCTGCCACCCGACAGATTAAGTATTACGATCACCCAAGAGGCTGATCAGACTCGTGTATTTCACTTGACTCCGTACGGTTCGCCGTATCTGAGCTGGTGTGTACAGATGAAGGAGAACGGACATTTACATGACGGGACGGATAAATAATACAGGTCGATGCTTAGCAATCGATACCTCAACATCGGCAATGACAGTTGCTGTTTTGGAAAATGGACACCTGCTTGGGGAGGTTAGCTCTCACGCGGAACGGAATCATTCCATCGGATTGATTCCTCACATACAAGATTTGCTCACTCGCTTAGGAATGAAGCCGAGAGATCTTCGCTCGGTTGTTGCCGGTCAAGGACCAGGCTCATATACGGGTGTACGAATTGCTGTTTCTGTAGCCAAAACATTCGCATGGTCGATAGGATTAGACCTGCTAGGTGTATCTAGTTTAGAAGCAATGGCAATTGGTGGTTCTGTACAGAACGACTATAAAGGGACTGGTTTGACATGGGTCGTTCCTCTTATGGATGGAAGGCGTAAGCAGGCTTTTACGGCTGTGTATGCTTTTGAGGGGGCAACAGCTGTTACGGCAGCAAGAGAGCCAGATGCCTCTTGGCGTGAAGTGTTGCCCGATGGTATTCGGGTCATCGGAGCGTGGACGGACCAAATTCTTACACAAGCTACTACTTTGGCACCTGATCACATTCTATTTGTCGGTGAGACAGCTGGTTTTTCAGTTGAGCTTGAGCAGTTTGCGAAGGATTTTGCTGGCAGCGTGAGTGTGGTTCCCTATGGTATCGAGGCGGAGTATATTGGACTACTTGCTTATCCTAGACTAGCAAGCGGTGAGAAGGCCGACGTGCATACGTTTGTGCCGAACTACACGAGGCTTCCAGAAGCGGAAGCGAATCTGCTGGCTGGCCTGCAGACGAAGAAAGGGGAGCAGTGAACATGGAACAGAGACAGCCGCATGCCATTGAAAATTCGTTGGTATTCCGCTCAATGACCATGGAAGACATTCCTTTTATTGTGGAGATCGAGCAGGAAGCGTTCACGACACCTTGGACCCGAGGTGCGTTTGAGAATGAGCTGACGAACAATCAGTTTGCGCATTATATGATTATGGACATTGATGGGGAAGTCGCGGGTTATGGCGGCATGTGGCTCATTATGGAGGAAGCACATGTCACGAATATTGCAGTAAAGAATACCTATCGTGGACGTAAGCTTGGAGAAAGACTCCTGCGTGAGTTGATGAAAACATCAGCTTTCCTAGGTGCCATTCGGATCACGCTTGAAGTGAGAGCTTCGAACTATGTGGCACAAAATTTATACGAGAAGCTAGGCTTCCGCTCCGTTGGTGTGCGTAGAGGCTATTATACAGATAATCGCGAGGACGCTGTCGTTATGTGGGCAGATCTGCCCAATCGTAGAAAGGATAGCCTTAGTGATTGAGGCTTTCAAATAGGTGAATAGTGTGAGTAATGAACAGACACAACAGGATAGACAAGAACAAGGACTAAATGAAACTTCAACTTCAAAGCCCGTGTACATTCTCGCCATTGAAACGAGCTGCGATGAGACTTCCGTGGCTATCGTTGAAAATGGGAAAATCATTCGGTCGAATGTGATTTCCAGTCAGATTGAAACACACCAACGCTATGGCGGTGTTGTGCCAGAAGTAGCTTCCCGGAAGCATGTGGAGTCGATCACATGGATGCTGGAGGAAGCTGTAACGGAAGCGGGCGTCTCGCTTCACGAGCTCTCCGCCATTGCGGTAACCGAAGGCCCCGGATTGATCGGGGCCCTGCTTGTCGGCGTCGTCGCGGGCAAAGCGCTCGCTTGCGCCCTAGACCTCCCGCTGATTGGTGTCCACCATATCGCGGGACATATCTACGCCAACCAGCTCGTGCATGAGCTGGAGTATCCTTCGATTTCGCTCGTCGTGTCCGGCGGACACACCGAGCTCATTCTGCTCGAAGGCCCCGGCCAGTTCCGTATCATCGGGCGCACGCGCGATGATGCGGCCGGCGAGGCCTACGATAAAATTGCCCGGGCAATGGGATTGCCTTACCCGGGCGGCCCGCACGTGGATCGGCTTGCACAGGAAGCCGATTCCGAAATCAAAATGCCTCGCTCCTGGCTCGAGGCAGATTCCTACGACTTCAGCTTTAGCGGATTGAAATCCGCGGTGCTGAACGTCGTCAACCAAAGCAAAATGCGCGGCGAAACCGTTCAGGTCGCGCAGATTGCCAAGGGATTCCAAGCATCCGTCATCGACGTGCTTGTGGAGAAAGCAAGCCGCGCCGTGAAGGAATACGGCGCGAAGCAGCTCTTGCTCGCGGGCGGAGTCGCCGCGAATAAGGGGCTGCGCAGCAGGCTCGCCGAGCGCTGCGAGCAGCTGGCGGTGCCGCTGCTGGTGCCGCCGCACCGGCTCTGCACGGACAATGCGGCGATGATTGGCGCCGCCGCTTTTCTGAAGTGGGACAAGCAGGAGTTCGACTCCATGGAGTTGAAAGCTGAGCCTCAGCTCAAGCTCGAAGAGTGGTAAATACCTCTCGGCCCTACCCTTATAATTAATTAAATGAGTTCAATTCGCGGTGAACTTTTTTTTGGCAGGCTTATGACCTTTTGAAGAGATTAGTTAGAAAAAATCGAGCTAAATCAGCTTCTGCTAAAGTACCGCACTTTAAATTTTTTTACGTCCGGAGCGTTTTAATGTGTAGTAGAATAAAATTAATTTTCAGATATGGAGTATTGACTTTAAAAAATGTGCATATTATAATCACAATCAATACTTTCAAACGCAACGAACGGGAATAGTAAGGCATGATCAGTTTCGCTCAGAGAGCTGTGCGCTTGGTGAAAGCACAGACGAAACGTCACCTGAACTCGCCCGGGAGCGGTAGGACTGATAAGGATGCCAAGGATCCAGCACCCAAGTAGGTCTTGACGGTTGACCCCCGTGATCAGGTACATGAGTGGTTTCGAGCGTAACAACTCGGATCAATTAGAGTGGTACCGCGGAAGGTTCAAGCCTGTCGTCTCTTTTATAGAGATGGCAGGCTTTTTTGGTTGTTCTGAAACTGATTTAATCTGACGAAACACATATAAATAACGCGATGAACAAGAGTAGTAAGGGCTCACTTCTCCGGTACAGAAAGCTGCGGGTTGATGCAACGCAGACCGAGAAAGCCCTGAACTCGCTTGGAAGCGGTCATCCTGATCGGCTGGCGTACAGCAGTTAGGGATGAACGGATGACCTCCGTGATCGGGTGATATAGCGAGCAGCTTGCTGGCTATATCTGAGGTGGGCTCCTTTAACGGAGTCAACAAGAGTGGTACCGCGCTGGGTGAAGACCCGTCGTCTCTTATGTGGAGATGACGGGTCTTTTTGTCGTCTGTGGAAAGTGCGCTGCAGTCACATTTCACAGATGATTACCTGTCGCCTCCCAGAATTCCCGTACTGTAGTGATGAAAAACATCACTACAGACTGGAAATCTGCCGAATCCGGTTCAATTCACCGCAGTAGTGATGCAAAACATCACTACAGAATGGTAAACCTGCCGAATCCGGTTCAATTCACCATCATAGTGATGAAAAACATCACTACAGAATGGTAAACCTGCCGAATCCGGTTCGATTCACCATGATAGTGATGAAAAACATCACTACAGAATGGTAAACCTGCCGAATCCGGTTCGATTCACCATCGTAGTGATGAAAAACATCACTACAACAACGCAATCTGCACAATCTTACCCTGAAGTGTCCAACCACGCTAACAGCAGGTGGATTAATCGTCACCAGACCCTACGTCAACTACTTTCACAGCCCACACGGGCATACCTTGAGGAGGAATTAACCATGGAAAACAATACAAATACCAATCGACGCATTCGCATTTTTGATACGACACTGAGAGATGGCGAGCAAGCGCCGGGCGCGTCCCTATACCCAGAAGAAAAGATCCGTATCGCGAGACAGCTTGCTCTTATGGGCATCGACACCATTGAGCCGGGCTTCCCGATCTCAAGTCCTGGTGATTTCCAAGCCGTGCAGCAGATATCACGCGAGCTGCAAGGCGTCGAGATTTGCGGCTTCGCCCGCGCGGTCAAAGCAGATATCGACGCAGCGGTCAAAGCTACGCAAGACGCTGCTTCGCGACGCATTCACATGTTCCTGTCCTCATCGGACATTCACCTGGATTTCCAGCTTCGCAAATCGCGCCAGCAGGTGGTGGAGATGGCTCGCGCCATGGTTGGCTATGCGAAGCAATTCGTCGATCGGATCGAGTTTTCACCGATGGATGCGACGCGTACAGGTGATGAGTTCCTTTTCGAGGTGCTAGAAGCTGTCATCGCGGAAGGGGCCACCATTCTCAATATCCCTGATACCGTGGGCTATGCACTTCCGGAGGAGTATGGCGCGATGTTCCGCAGAGTGCGTCAAAGTGTAAGAGGCGGCGATACGGTAGAGTATAGTGCGCATTGCCATAATGATCTTGGGCTTGCCGTTGCCAATAGTCTGGCGGCTATTGCTGCAGGCGTCACGCATGTCGAGGTGACGGTGAACGGAGTCGGAGAGCGTGCAGGGAACTGTTCGCTAGAAGAGCTTGTCATGGCCATTGAGACGCGGAAGCATTCGATGGGCGTGGAAACGGGCATTGTGACAAGTGAAATTTTCAACACATCTAAAATGGTCAGCCGCATCATGGGCTTCCCGATTGCCTATAACAAGCCGATCGTCGGCCGCAATGCCTTCCAGCACGAAGCGGGTATCCATCAGGATGGACTGCTGAAAAACCGCAATACGTATGAGATTATGGATCCAGAAAAGCTGGGCATCCCACGCTCCATGATTATCCTTGGCAAGCACTCAGGGCGCCACGCACTAAAGCATCGGGTTGGCCAGTTTGGTATCGAGCTTACAGGCGAGGAACTGGATTCACTTTATACGCGTTTCAAAGAAAAAGCTGATGAGCAGAAAATGGTGACAGACGACCAGCTGATGGAGCTTGTAGGCAGCACAGTTGATGGGCAAATGGAGCCTTTCACACTGTCGCATATGCAAGTCATTTCGAGTAGTGATCGTAATCGTGTTGCCTCAGTATCTGTTAGAAATAATCAGACGGGCACGGAGAGCATCTATTCCGGTACCGGTGAAGGCCCGATCGAGGCTATCGTTCATTGTCTGCAACAAGCCATCCCGATGGATGTGGAGTTCTCCGATCTTGAGCTGCACTCGTTGTCCACAGGAGAGAAAGCGACTGGTGAAGCAGAGGTCACCATTTCGGTCGGCGGCCAGACCTTCAAGAATACAGGCATCGACCAAGATGTCCTTGTCGCGGTAGCTAAAGCGTTCATATCGGCTTGTAATCAAGCGATTCGGATGGAAAATAGCGTAGCGTCCGAAACAACGGAGACGGTCATAACAGCTTCGTAATCAACAGAGTTCGTCAGATGCATCTGAATTGTAAGAAAACTTAGATATATACACAGCTTGTGAGCAAGGTTATGCACATGCCCTGTGTACAATGTGTATAACTCACAGAAATCTTGATCTATCAACCTTTTTAAAGGGGTGATGAAAGGGATAACTTTTTCACAAAAAAATGTGGGTAATGTGGATAACTTTGTGGGGAAATGATGAAAAGACAGATGGGTGGCGGAAAACGCCTCCCATTTTCTGTGGATAACGTTGTGTATAACAAAACGGGGATCCATGAAGACCAATTGAAATTATCGGAACAATTCGTCATTATTTTTTTGTGCATAAGGGGGATCTAGCAGGGGAGGATGAACGGTTTCGAAGGGGATTTTCAAGGAATGGGTGAGGAAATCTGCAACTCCTGTGGGTAACTTTGAACATTTTGTGAACTTGTCCACAGGACAACAGCTCGACCTGCCCGATAACCTATTAAACAACAAAAAAGTCCACGTCTACTGACGTGAACTTCAACTCAATCGAGAGACTAAGCCAACAATACTTCCCATTCCTCATAACAAGCCGACAGCGAACTCTTACGCTTATCAACCTCAGCAGTCTTCTCCTGAACAAGCATATAATCGTTATACACAGCGGGATCCGCAAGTTCAGCCTCAAGAGCTGTAACTTCCTCTTCAAGTCGAGCAATATCCAGCTCTAGCTGTTCCAGCTTCCGTTGACGACTGCGTTCTTCACGCTTAGCCAGCTTGTCCGCTTCATAACTGCCCCCACTAACAGGCTCATCTTTCACTGCAGCAACGGAAGATGAATTGCCGGCAGCTTTCTTCTCCGCCTCTTTGGCCAGACGCTTCGTTTCCATTTCAGCAAGCTCTGCTTTTTTCTCCACATAGTCATCATAATTACCGAGATAGCTGGTTAAGCCATCCTTTTGCAGATCGAGCATGCTCTCCGCCATTTTATTGAGGAAATACCGGTCATGGGAGATGAATAGCAAGGTGCCCTCGTAATCCATTAAGGCCGATTCCAGCACTTCTTTACTATATAAATCCAGATGGTTGGTAGGCTCATCGAGAATCAATACGTTGGCCTTCTGAAGCATGAGCTTAGCGAGGGAGACACGGGCCTTTTCCCCTCCGCTTAATGCAGCAATCTTCTTAAATACGTCCTCGCCGCTGAAAAGAAAGCTGCCAAGCACGGTGCGTATACGCGCCTCCTCCAGGTGAGGATACGTGTTCCACACTTCCTCCAACACGTTGTTAGACGGATTAAGGCCTTTCTGCTCTTGATCATAATAGCCGATCGTGACGCCAGCACCCCATTTGAATGTACCAGCGTCTTGCTTGTGCTGACCGATTAAGGTTTTGAGCAGGGTGGATTTCCCGACCCCGTTTGGCCCGATCAGCGCAGCGGTTTCGGAACGGCGTAGCTGGAACGAGACACCGTCGAGAAGACGTTTTTTGCCATCATAGGAAAGCGAAAGTCGGTCTACTTGCAACACTTCTTTCCCGGAAGTTTGTTCAATTTCGAAAGAGAAGGAAGCACGCTTCAAATCGCCCATGGGCTTATCCAAACGGTCCATTTTCTCCAACTGCTTACGGCGGGACTGCGCTCTCTTCGTCGTCGAGGCTCGTACAATGTTACGCTGCACGAAATCCTCCAGCTTCGAGATTTCCTCCTGCTGCTTTTCAAACTGTTTCAATTCAATTTCATAGTTCGCTTCTTTAATTTCGATAAAACGGGAATAATTGCCCGTATACCGTTTGGAGGCATGGCGTTCAATTTCATAAATGGACGTTACCAACGCGTCAAGGAAATAACGGTCATGCGATACGACGAGAATAGCGCCAGGATAGCCGCGCAGATAGCCTTCAAGCCATGTCAAAGTGGCGATGTCCAAATGGTTGGTAGGCTCATCAAGCATGAGCAGATCGGGTTCTTCCAGCAGCATTTTAGCTAGAGCCAATCTTGTCTTTTGCCCTCCGCTGAGGGTGTTGACCAAGGTATCTGGCGAGAACTGTCCGAAGCCCATTCCGTGCAAAATGCCACGAATTTTGGCCTCGATTTCATAGCCGCCATGCTCACGAAACCATTCGGAGCGCAGCGCATATCGATTCATGGTGGATTCATACTTTTTCTCATCGGAGATGAGGTCAGGGTCAGCCATCAAGGCTTCCAGCTCACGCAGCTCGCGTTCTGTTTCCAATAAGGCATGGTATACGCTAAGCAGCTCGTTCCAAATCGATTTGTCCGTGTTGAGACCACTGTTTTGCTTTAAATAGCCGATTTTGGTTTCCTTCGCTTTGAAAAGATCACCGCTATCATAGGACATCTCACCTGCAATGATTTGAAGAAGGGTAGACTTCCCAGCGCCATTGACACCGACTAGCCCGATGCGTTCCCGATTTTCAATTTGAAGCGTTATATTAGAGAGTACGGAGCGTACTCCATAGCTTTTGGATATGTTAGAAACTTGTAATAGCATGTTGCTGCTACCTCCTGCGTTTTAGATACATATTAATGTAAGAACCTATTTAAGTTGACCTTCAGTCGCTGTTTCAATCCCATCAAATCATTAGTATACACGAAGAATGGGGGCAACGCCTGCTTAATTTAGACATGAAATATAGGCGATTCGGCGGGGTCTCCGGTACGAGTATAGTTTTTTACTTTATTTATGTTAAAATGGGGGAAACCACTCCTCGCTAGGAAGGGCTGTAGCTTATGATGAACATCCGAGAGCGGAAAATAGAATTACGCAAGGAAATGGAAATACGACGTGCTTCGATTGTTGATGAGATACGTGATGAGAAGCAACAACTAATCAACCAAAGAATGGTGAAGCTGTGTTCGGATAAGCTGTTAGAACAGGGGCAAGTACCGTCCAATTCTCAGCCTACGCTGATGAGCTATATGCCTTTCCGTTCTGAACCAGATGTTGCACCATTAATGGAATGGTGCTGGCAGCAGGGAATTCGTGTGCTGATACCGAAGGTAGTTGCGGATACGAAAACGATGAACTTGCACATCATAAGCCGTTATGAGGACCTCGAAAGTGGTGCTTATGGGATCAGAGAACCGCGAAGTGATGTTCCCATTGAACATGATTTGGGCACGATTTCGATGATTGTGGTGCCAGGGTTAGCATTTGATCTAGATTTCGGTCGCTTAGGTTACGGCGGGGGCTTCTATGATCGCTTTATGCAGTTATTCGCTGCGCGCGGTTTAAAAAGACCTTTTGCCATTGCAGCTGCTTTCGATAATCAATTGATTCCTGCAGTTCCTTCTTCTTGGCATGATTTCCGAGTGGATGGCATCGTAACCGAAAGTAAGATGGTGTTCAAAACAGAAACCTAATATAGAGGTGATTGCAGTGCCCGATTCTTCACCATTGACGCATTTTAATGAACAGGGAAGAGCGCGAATGGTCGACATATCGGATAAAGACGAGACGAAGCGCACGGCCACAGCTCGCTCTACCTTATTAATGAAGTCAGACACGCTCGATTTAATCCTCCAGGGTAAAATGAAAAAAGGCGACGTCCTCGCCGTGGCTCAAGTGGCTGGCATCATGGCCGCCAAGAAAACGTCAGACTGGATACCAATGTGCCATCCCATTGCTTTAACTGGGGTCGATATTCAGTTTTCGAATAATGGCATCAATGAACTATACATAGAAGCAACTGTACGTACAACGGGACCTACAGGGGTAGAAATGGAAGCTCTAACGGCTGTTTCTGCCGCGGCATTAACCGTGTACGACATGTGCAAAGCTGTAGAGAAAGATATGATTATTAACTCGACACTGTTAGTTATGAAAACTGGCGGTAAAAACGGGGATTTTCACAGGCAAGACAATAAAGCGTGATGCGTCACGCCGGTTAGTGGGTTGATCTCATTCAGTGAACACAAGGGAGAGGTGACGAAGGATGCACTGGAAAGTTGCGATTTTGACAGCCAGTGACCGCGGTTACCGAGGAGAACGAGAAGACACTAGCGCTCAGGTAATCCGCGAGCTGATTGAAGAGGAAATTCAAGGCGAGATCATTGAGTATCGGGTTGTCCCGGACGAGATGGACGAAATTATGGCTTCGTTAATCGAAATGACTGATTATTATCAAGCTGATTTAATATTAACAACAGGCGGAACAGGTCTGGCTCCACGGGATGTAACGCCGGAGGCAACGCTCAATGTGATTGATCGTGTCGCACCTGGCTTTGCTGAAGCGATGCGCATGATCTCGATGCAAAAAACGAAGAAAGCGATGCTTTCTAGAGCCGTTTCTGGGATTCGTGGACGCACGCTGATTATTAATTTGCCTGGCAGCCCGAAGGGTGTTCAAGAAAATTTGATGGCGATTATTGATCAACTTCCTCATGCGCTTGGTATTCTTACAGGCAAAGAAGGCGATCACGGGTGAGTGGAGCTAGGAACGCAAGACAGGGCAAGAGGGTGACTCATGATGAGTAAAGACACTTCCATGCTGCGCGAGGTGAAAGTGGAAGATGCGATCGGGATGATTCTGCCTCATGACCTCACACAGATCCTGCCAGGCGAGTTCAAGGGCCGTCTGTTCCGCAAAGGTCATCAGGTGACGGAAGCGGACATTCCTGCCCTGCTGAGCATTGGCAAGGAACACATTTATGTGATGGAGCTGCAACCTGGCTATCTCCATGAGGATGAGGCTGCCTTGCGCATGGCGAAAGCCATCGCAGGAGATGATCTCAAGCTGACGGAGCCGCATGAGGGTAAAGTGAACGTGAAGTCGGAGCTTCACGGCTTGGTGAAGATCGATAAGGCGTTCGTGGACAGTGTGAACGCCATTGATGAGGTCGTGTTGTCGACGATTCGCAGCAACACGGTCGTCCAGGCAGGCGCTTCGTTGGTCGGTACGCGGGTGATCCCGCTGATCGTCGACGAAGCGAAGGTTGTAGAGGTCGAGCGCCTCGCGGCCGCTCGCCGTGCGGAGGGCTTCACCTTGCTTACGGTGAAGCCGTTTCAGAAGCTGCGCGTCGGCGTTATTACGACGGGCAGCGAGGTCTTCAAGGGCCGAATTCAGGATAAATTCGGCCCGGTTGTGAAAGAGAAGGTCGCGCAGCTCGGCTCCGAGGTTGTGGACCAACGTTTCGTGTCGGATGACAGCGAAGCGATTGTGGGTGAGATCCACGCGCTGCAAGCGCTAGGTGTGGATCTGGTGTTGGTCACGGGCGGCATGTCCGTGGACCCGGATGATCGCACACCTGGTGCGATCAAGGCGGCCGGCGCCCGCGTGGTCAGCTACGGCACGCCGATGCTGCCGGGCTCGATGCTAATGATCGCCTATCTGGGCGATCTGCCGATCATGGGACTGCCGGGTTGTGTGATGCACGACCCATACACGTCCTTTGATGTGCTGCTGCCGCGCATATGCGCAGGTGAAGAGATCGTGCGTAGTGACATCACGGAGATGGGCTACGGCGGATTTTATCAATGTTAATCCATTCCTAAATTATTTACTTACTTTTAATCATACGGCAACACATAATGGAGATTTACTTTTAATCATACGGCAACACATAATGGAGATGAAGTCCATGTTTCAAAATATTGGATTCACCGAGCTTCTATTGATCGCCATCGTCGCTTTAGTCCTGTTCGGACCTCAGAAGCTGCCAGAAATAGGCCGTGTTCTTGGACGTACGCTCAAGGATTTTAAGAAAGCTGCGAATGAGCTGATGAATGACGAGCCCAAAGCATCAAGTTCAATTCCTCCCAAAACGCCTGCGCCGATCGTGACTGACAGCCTTGATCATTCCCCGTCGACGCAAGCTGTTGAAATCGCATCGAACGCGTCCATTTTACCTGACCCCATTACGCCCGTTGCTTTAGCTAACGTGGCTGAATCGGGTGAGTCAAGTGAGGACGTGGTGCACGAGCCTACTATGTCGTCACACGTACCAGACTCGGAAAAATTGGCGGACGAAGTTAAACAACCGCAACCTACTGCTGTGAAACCAGCGGTTTCCTTTATTACAAACACATCCCCTGTTGTTGTTCAGGTCGTTGGTTCACAGTATGAAGCTGAGGAGGCAATCTCCTCATCAGACGAAACTTCCGTCTCACAAGCAGCAAGCGATGTGTTGTCTTCCGCTCCTGCACAAGCCTCGGCCCCTACCCCGGCGCCAGCGCAGCAGTCAGGCAATACAGGCAATTCCCGGCGGTTACCGGATTAATTTTTTGTTACGTAGATTAAGAAGTGGTTCAGCCTTGCAGGCTGCATGCACTAGATTAGGTAGGTGAAATCGGTTGAAAAATGAAGAAATGTCTCTTGTGGAGCACCTTGGTGAGTTACGCAAGCGAATCATGTGGATATTAGTTGTTCTGGTCATTGGCATGGTGGGGGGGCTCGTTGCGGCTAAACCTGTCATTCGGTATCTGAAAAGTATCCCCCCAGCAAAAGATATTGGATGGAACGTATTCTCGCCATGGGATGCCTTGCGGTTGTATATGAATTTTGGATTAGCTGTTGGATTACTGATTACATTACCGGTTATCCTGTACCACATATGGGCATTCGTTAAGCCAGGCTTGCGTGAAACGGAGCAGAAAGCTTCGCTCATCTACGTACCCTATGCATTTTTGCTCTTTTTAGTGGGACTTTCCTTCGGGTACTGGGTTGTCTTTCCGATGGCGTTTTATTTTACTTCGTCCATTAGCAAGAGTCTAGAAATTACGGAGATGTATGGTGCTGCGCAATATTTTACCTTTATGTTTAACATCATTCTTCCGCTGGCCTGTGTCTTTGAGATGCCCATCGTGGTGATGTTTCTCACGAAGATAAAATTGCTGAATCCGAAGCGCCTGCATAAGTTTAGAAGATATGCTTATATGCTGATGGTAATTCTGGCGACCGTTATTACGCCTCCTGATGCGATTTCAGCGATATTAGTTTCGGTTCCGCTCATTATTTTATATGAATTCAGTGTCTTCATGTCGGGCTTCATTTATCGCAAACAGCTTGCGAACGATGCCGCTTGGGAACTAGAGTTTGGTCCTAAATAAGGAATTGTATGAACATTGTCCGCCTTCGTGGCGGGCTATTTTTTTTCATTCAGATAGGGAATATTTGGTTATCATTTGGGTAGAATGAGGGGGGTGTCCACAAGAATGAAAAATGTGTAAAAGGACTTGCAAATTACTCCCAGAATGAGTATCATAAGAGGTGTTGTTAGCACTAAACACATTCGAGTGCTAATAACAAAGAAATATACCCAAGACCAATTTTCTAAAGGAGGCTATTTTTCCATGATCAGACCGTTAGGTGATCGAGTTATCATTGAAGCCGTTGCGAAAGAGGAGACTACAGCAAGTGGCATCGTGCTGCCAGATACAGCTAAAGAAAAACCACAAGAAGGTAAAGTTGTAGCCGTTGGCGCTGGCGCGTTGAAAGATGGCGTACGTGTTCCGCTTGAAGTAAGCGAAGGCGACCGCATCATTTTCTCCAAATACGCTGGAACTGAAGTGAAATACGAAGGCCGCGAACTGTTGATCTTGCGCGAAAGCGACATTCTCGCTGTATTAGCCTAAGTTAGAGCAGCATATAGATCGGCAAGACGTTTTACAATTTATATCTAGGTTTTTAATTAGAGGAGGTTTCCTATCGTGGCAAAAGAAATTAAGTTCAGTGAAGACGCACGCCGCGCGATGCTTCGCGGGGTTGATGCTTTGGCGAATGCCGTTAAAGTAACATTAGGTCCAAAAGGCCGTAACGTAGTTCTTGAGAAAAAATTCGGTAGCCCGTTGATCACTAACGATGGTGTTACAATCGCGAAAGAAATCGAACTTGAAGATGCTTTCGAAAACATGGGAGCACAACTTGTTAAAGAAGTTGCTACCAAAACAAACGATGTTGCCGGTGACGGTACAACAACTGCAACGGTTCTAGCACAAGCTATGATCCGTGAAGGTCTGAAAAACGTTACTGCAGGCGCTAACCCAATGGTTATCCGCAAAGGTATCGAGAAAGCTGTTAAAGCGGCTGTAGAAGAGCTTCAAGCTATTGCGAAGCCAATCGAAGGCAAACAATCCATCGCACAAGTAGCGGCAATCTCTGCTGCTGACGAAGAAGTAGGCGAATTGATCGCTGAAGCTATGGAAAAAGTAGGTAAAGACGGTGTTATCACAGTTGAAGAATCCAAAGGCTTCTTGACGGAGCTTGAGGTTGTAGAAGGTATGCAATTCGACCGTGGATACACTTCCCCATACATGATCACAGATACGGATAAAATGGAAGCAGTTCTGGACAACCCGTACATCTTGATCACAGACAAAAAAATCTCGAACATCCAAGAAATCTTGCCTGTTCTTGAAAAAGTGGTTCAATCCGGTAAACAACTTCTAATCATTGCTGAAGATGTTGAAGGCGAAGCACAAGCAACACTTGTTGTGAACAGACTTCGTGGCACATTCACTTGCGTAGCTGTTAAAGCTCCTGGTTTCGGTGACCGTCGTAAAGCGATGTTGGGTGATATCGCTGCTCTAACAGGTGGCCAAGTGATTACAGAAGAGCTTGGATTGGATCTGAAATCCACGACTCCTGATCAATTGGGGAGCGCGCGTCAAATCCGTGTTACCAAAGAAAACACAATCATCGTTGATGGTGCTGGTAACCCACAAGATATCAAGGCTCGCGTTACACAAATTCGTTCCCAATTGGAAGAAACAACTTCCGACTTCGATAAAGAAAAATTGCAAGAACGTTTGGCTAAACTCTCTGGCGGCGTAGCTGTTATCAAAGTTGGCGCAGCGACTGAAACTGAATTGAAAGAGCGCAAACTTCGCATCGAAGATGCTTTGAACGCGACTCGTGCAGCAGTTGAAGAAGGTATCGTATCTGGTGGTGGTACTGCCCTAGTTAACGTATACAACGCAGTAGCGAAAGTTGTAGCAACAGGTGACGAGCAAACGGGTGTTAACATCATCCTTCGCTCCCTTGAAGAGCCAGTTCGCACAATCGCAGCTAACGCTGGTCAAGAAGGCTCTGTTATCGTTGAGCGCTTGAAAAACGAAAAAGTAGGCATCGGCTACAATGCAGCAACTGGACAATGGGTAAACATGTTCGAAGCTGGTATCGTTGACCCTGCAAAAGTAACACGTTCCGCACTTCAAAACGCAGCATCTGTTGCAGCTATGTTCTTGACAACAGAAGCGGTTATCGCTGATAAACCAGAACCAAGCAAACCAGGTATGCCTGATATGGGCGGCATGGGTGGCATGGGCGGCATGATGTAAGAGGGTTAAGTACCCTTTGTATCAGTGCTTTCTATGAGATGAAACCCCGGTTGACCATATTTAACCACATATGTATAAGGTTGAGGCCTCACATTTCTATTGTGAGGCCTCTTTTTTATTTACACGGGGAAACCTCGATGAGGTCGATAAGAAACTTGATTAAATTTAGCCGTAGATCATCCTCTATAGCTTTCTCCTTCATCCTTTTTATGCAAACAATACGACTGACATACGTTTTATCAATTCGCGCATAAATAGGTCTTAAGACCTATTTATGCAGCACTATCTATGATACATAATGTATCTTAACTAGACTAATTATGGGAGGCATAAAGGGTGAGCATCCTACAACTTGCAAAAAAGAAAGTACGAAAATTAAATGTGATTGATGCGGGAATTTTGCTATTTATTTTCTTAGCTCTACTATTTGCGGCGTACAAGCTCCTGCTGGCTAAGGATCTCTCTCTTAGCTCCGAAAGTAAGCAAAGGGTCAGCTATGTAATTTACAACGCAGGGGAGAAGCATTTTGTGGTGAATCAAATAAAACCGGGGGAAGTCATTCGAAATAAGAAAACGAATAAAATCATGGGGAAAATCGTCAAGGTTGATAAAAATCCGGCCCAGCATTCCGTTCAAACAGCCGACGGAAAAATCGTGCTAGCCTCCGATCCGGAATTATTAGAAGCGTATCTTACGGTGGAAGCAGATATGAACATGACCTCGCAGGGGATAAAATTAAATGATTCCTACTTGCTGATTGGAAGTCCGGTTGCCGTTAAAGGTACGTATTTTGCTCTTGAGGGTACGATTGCAGATGTGCGAATCGGTGAACAAAAATGAGGTTCACGTTCAAAGATCTATGGATTAGCGTCGTTTTGCTGACTGTCGTTTTCGTGGTCTGTATGCAATTCAAGACGATAAATAGTCTCGATTTTCACCGGGTTACTGTAGAAGCCGAAGCTATTGTGCCGGAGCAGGGACTCTTACTGAGGGATAGCCTCCGCCAAGGAGATCGTATTTACCCAAGCAGCCAAAATGAAGCGATCGGGACCATCCGGAGTATACGGTTTGCGCCTGCACAAAGTACGGTATGTAATGCGTCCGGTATTTGCGGTCAAGAGGCTTCGAAAACTAAAGTGGATGCTTTCATGCAGGTGACCTTGAACGGCTATCATTCTCTGGACGGAGGAGCCTTGCTGAACTATACACCGCTCTACTTAAATCAAAAAATATTAGTCCGCACGAAACAAGCGCAATTTTACTTGACCATTCTGAATCTGAAGGTGAGCGGTAGTGATTAAAATGCCATTTTATCAATGGTTAACGTTGCAGATCATCCGATGGTTTGTTAGTATGCTAAAACTTACAAACGATCGTTCAAAACAATCCGTGCTCTGCGGCTTGATGAATAGCTTGACTAATAGCAAATCCGCTTATTTGTTTACGTCCCTCTTCGTGATTAGTTTTCTTCATCTTTATGGAAGCTATTTCACCTCACACGTAACCCCCTTGTTTATTTTAGATGCGGTAATCATCATTGTGATCATCGGCTTGATGTTTACGAGCGCGAAACAAAGAAAAGGTATCGTCAGCCATTCTGTTGCAATGAAAATTGTTAATAAATTATTGAATATGAAAATGTAAGTTGGGGTGCAGGACAGTGAACTTTATTTATAGCGCAGCATTGATAGGTAGTTATTTCTCTATTTCATGGAAAAATAAAGAATACGGTTTGTATCTATTCGCTTTGCTACTCCCTTTTCTCAACTTTAGAGAGCTGATCCCACTACTGTTAATTATGACCCTCATACATAAGCACGATTACGATCACGTCAAATCCAGATTAATTAACAAGATCCATCTCGCCGCTTTTGGCTTCATCGGAATCATGACTTTAAGCGCATTGGTATCCGCCGACGTCGTGGAGGCTTTACGCTATGTAAAGCCCTTTTTGTACAGCTATTTAGTCTTTGTCATACTACTCATCCAAATCACCGGGAAAGAGCAACTATACCGCTTTATCGTATGTTTGGTCTTAGCTTCGACGCTGGTGTCTATTCATGCCATCTACCAATTTGTCACTATGGACTCCATTCCTGATTCCTGGGTTGACGCTTCAAGCGGAATCACGAAGAGAGCTTATGCGATGTTAGGTAATCCAAATGTCCTTGCGGTATTTCTTATGATGATCTTACCGCTTACGTTTATTTTGGCCTACGCCTCTCGGACTTTGGACAAGCGTACTTTGTTTGTCATTGTGTTCGCTCTCGCTTCGCTCGCCCTCTTTCTGACCTATGCTAGACAGGGCTGGTTGGCGTTATCGTTGTCTTTCATTATTCTCGTGGCGATAATGTCCAAAAAGCTGCTTCTTCGATCTATGCTGATCGGCGTCAGCAGCCTCCCGTTTCTGTCCGACATCGTCACCAGACGGGTGCAATCCATTTGGAACCCTAGCTCGGACTCCTCGAGCCTTTACCGGTTGCGCACTTGGGAGGCTGCTTACTCAATGATTCAAGATTACTGGCTGACCGGGGTCGGGTTAGACTTCGCAACCTTCATCAAGGTATATACCCTTTATATGCTGCCGAATGTAGCTGTCGCTCATCTGCACAATATATACCTTAGCAGTATCGTAAGGAGCGGTTGGTTGGGACTGATGGCTCTTCTTTATTTGCTTTTTGTCGGAATCGGCGCCGCAATTGGGTTGATTTACAAAGAAAGACGCCGCAAGTCATTGGTATTCTACACTGCATCGGCTGCTCTATGCTCAATTATCGGTTTTTCCATAGCCGGATTAACCGATGAAACGTGGATAGATCAACGAATTAGCGCTTTACTGTTCATTATGCTTGCCATTGTTAGTCTCAGCCGTTATTTTGCCAAGGATAACGAATTGCAAGGTTAAATAACTTGGTGTTGTTTGACCGCATACGACTTTTGTACAAGCTTCGGGACTCAATGCACGTCACATAGCCTGGCTCTTTTCAATTTGCTTGGACCCCATGCCTGCTTGGCCCACGCGAGTCAGCCCATTTATGGGAAAGATAGGCATTGGTACACTCTCTGGACTAGGGTTAGACGTATACTATCTCAAACTAACAGAGGAGTTGACTCATCAATGGCGTTACAACCCAACCAAGGAAAACAATTTCAGTGTCCACCTGCTGACCCGATAATGACAGATCCAGAAAGAGTAGTTAGGGATTTCTACCATCCACAAAAGGTTCAAGTCATTCATCCAATTCAAATTGTGAATCGCCATCACTGTGTACCGGTATATGAGCATGTGTATACGTGTACCGAAACCGATGAGTATTGCGGAACTCACCCGCATCCGCATCAAGGCATGCTTAGGAAGTAACAGATAAGCACTTCTCGTTAAGAATCATCCATTGATTCTGGCGGGGGGTGTTTTTTTGTAAGGAGAATTGATTATATAATGGTGGAAGGAAGTTGACTGGGTAACGGGGGATAGGAAGCATGCAAGATTTAATTATTGACTGGCCGTATTGGATAGAACGGATTCGTCCTAAATTTGATAAAGTGATCCTCGCGAGAGGGTGGGCATATTTCAACGAAGGTGCTGTAAAGGATATTCAAGTGGAAGGTACCTCGATTATAAAAGCAATGGCAGATGGGACAAACCGATACAAGGTCACCTTGGATCTCAAGTCCTTCACAAGAAGTAGTTGCTCGTGTCCGTACGGCTACTATTGTAAGCATATGGCTGCGGTGTTGTTTGAAGTGGCGAAGCTTGAAGGCTTTGATCCGGAGGAGCTCTGGTTAGGAAAGATGACGGTGGCGAGGTTAGAGCCTGAAGAACCGCAGAAACCTAAGCATAAGACTAGGCTACCAGAGCCGACGGATAGCTGCGAAATATGGCGGGTTTATTTTAATAAACAATATGGCAATGCGAAAATTTATAATGCGTTTAGTCTAGAGGAAGTTTGTCTCCGTGCGTGGAGAGAGCTCAATAAACTGGCTGACACTTGGGAACCGACCATTCGAGGCCTATATGATGTTCAAGTGGCGTTATATGTGATCAAGCTGTGCGATACGATGGCGGGATCGAAGGCGGATACGTATGACTATTTTCAGAATACGAACTATTATGTCAAACGGGTCCTGAACCACGCTCGTGAGCAGCTGGTAGCAACGCTTCAGGTGCTTGATATTAATCAGGCGTACAAGCAGTATGCTGGACATTTGAAGGAATTATCGGCTTATTTGGCAGATCTGTGCGAGACAGGCTCAGGATCAAACCTCTACGACTGGATCGATTTGTATAAACTGTTATGGTCACAGTTATTTCAGGAAAAGGACATCCTGGAGTTAGAAAAGGCAAGGCTTAGACAGCTGCTTACAGATTCGCGAGCGAGTCAACAAGCACGTCAAGTCGCTGCGCTTGGTTCTATTCATTTGGATATTTGCCGAAGTGAGGATGAAAATGCATGGGAGCGAGCAGATTCGGGGATTTTTGAAATTGTACCTGCGTATTGGTTCGATTATTTGAACGGATTCGTTTTTGAGAGTCAATGGGATCGTCTATTGGCATGGTTGCGGTGGCTAAAACCAAAGATGGCGTGGAATGAGCGAATTTATGCGAGTGAATTTTTGAATTTTTGGCGTTTGGCAGCGGAACAGCGAGATGTAGAGAAAGAGCAGAGGGAAGTCATGATTTCGCTTTTGCCTGCGAGTTACGATCATTATGCGAAATTCCTACTATTGAAAGGTGAGTACCAAGAATGGGCAGATCTCTGTCTGCTTTTGGATCTAACGACCGCCCAGATCGATGCAGCACAGTTAAAAATCGTCGAGAAAGCCAATGTTCGATACCTTCTGCCGATCTATCATCATGCAATAGAAGCATTTATTCAGGGGAAAAATCGTCCCGATTATATACAAGCCATTAAGTTGTTGAAGAAGTTAGCGGCTGCTTATAAAAAGCTGAAGCTAACACCTCGTTTTGAAGCCTACTTGGGGCAAATCGTGAAGCAATACGCTCGGTATCGGGCTTTCAATGAAGAATTGCGGAGAGGAAATTTGATTCCATGATGACCTTGTCACCTATTTATATGAGAATGCAGAGACTGCCCTCAGGGAGTTTTGCTCTATATGGTGAAACGGAGCAGGCTAACGAGGTTCCGGGTTATATGCTGCGCAAGCTGCTTTTTGCCTGGCATGAACGCTCCTACTATGGGACGCAACTGGAAGTGACTCGGACTCCTTATGGTGATGCGATTGTGCTTTCTCCAGTCATGGCTTTGGATTACTTGCGTGCACCTGGTGTGCTTTTACATAGCAGTATAACTTGGGAAGATGGATTTGCTGTGTTGCAAAAAGGAGCTATCTTTCTTAGTGAGGCGCTTGAATCTGGCTGGTATATGCCGTCCTATGAGCTTTGGCGTGAGGGGAAAAATGGGTGGAAGCTTAGGGCACCAGTGGGGCACGTGGAGAGATTTACAGACCTTAGCTCGGAGGCGTTTCCGGAAAGCTTTTGGCAGAGCTGGTACAGTCGTATCGTTGAAGAGCTGCTGGTGACGGATCCAGACTTCGGATTAGCTCAAGTGTGGGATGGATTACTTCAAGCGAATAGGCTGCTGCGAGTTAACGAGCCAGGTTTCGAGGCTTTGTTGACGGAGTCGTCTTGGATGAAGGAAGAGGACTGGCTTTTGGCGATTGGATGGGTGCAGGACGATACGCCCTATCGAATCTGTGTGCAGCTCGTCGAACCTTATGCAGAGACGTATGTCGATGGGACGACGAACGCTAAGGATAATGCAGCGGACTGGCGTCTGCGATTCATTGCACAGGATCGCCGGGATGCGAACCGATTCGTTGAGTTTAGTTCCATTGGCAATGTATTAGTAGGTGAAATTCCCCTTGCTTGGCAGTCAGATATTGCAGATAAGCTTCATGAACAAACGAAACGTGTTTTGCGAATGCTGCCCGAACTTGAAAGTACGTATCAACCAGGCAAAATCATCGAGCAATTGTCGGATGATGAGGCGTGGACGTTCCTAACCGAATCGAGTCTGCAGCTGGTGGCGGCGGGTATTTCCGTATTTTTACCATCGTGGTGGCAAGAGATTCAGAAGATGGGTCGTCCTCAGTTGAAAGCGAAGATCAAAAGCTCCGTGGGCTCAACGCGCAAAGCCATGTTTGGGATGGATCAGATTGTGCAATTTGATTGGCGAGTGGCGCTGGGAAGTGTAGATTTGTCTGAGGAAGAATTTGGGCAAATGGCATTAGAAAAGAAGCGCTTGATCTATATTCGAGGCAAATGGGTGCAGCTAGATCCTGCGCATTTGGAACAAATTCGCGATGCGATGAAGCAGGTCGAGAAGAAGAAGGGATTTTCTTTCCGAGATGTATTGGAAATGCATCTGTTAGAAGATGAGGTTGATCTCGCTGCGGATGACGATGAGAAGAGGCAAGCTGTAGAGGTCAAGATAGAACTCAATAGTCATCTTCGTGCCTTGATGAAACAGTTGGGTCAGACGAAGTCCATCCCACTTGTGGAAAAAATTGAGGATTTGCACGCGGAGCTTAGGCCTTATCAGGTGCAGGGAGTGTCGTGGCTAATGTTCCTGCGAAGCTTAGGGTTAGGTGGATGTCTCGCGGATGATATGGGTCTGGGGAAAACCATTCAGTTTATTGCATATTTGTTAAAGGTGAAGGAGGAGTGGGAAGGAGAGGCGGGAGGAAAATCAAGAGCAAAATCATATTCAAAACCAAAACCCTCGTTACTCATATGTCCGACCTCTGTGCTTGGCAACTGGCAGAAAGAGCTCGCTCGGTTCGCACCGACTCTGCAGATTCAACTTCATTATGGAGCGCAGCGTGCAAAAGGGGAGGCTTTTGAAGCTTCGCTGGGGGATGTAAATTTGGTGATAACCTCCTATAATCTCGCACAGTTGGATGAAGAGGAGCTGTCAAGCGTTACATGGGATACACTTTGCTTGGATGAGGCACAAAATATCAAAAATGCTTATACGAAGCAGTCGCAGGCGATTCGTAAGCTTGAAGCGGGGCAGCGAATTGCGTTGACCGGCACGCCGATTGAGAATAGATTGACCGAGTTATGGTCGATTTTTGACTTTGTGAACCCCGGGTACCTGGGGACGTTAACTCATTTTAACCGCCAGTATGTAGGTCCTATCGAGAAGAATGGGGATGGCGCGAAGGAACTGACAGGGCGCGTTCAGCGATTAATAAGGCCATTCCTGCTGAGACGCCTTAAAAAGGATCCTGCGATTCAATTGGACTTGCCGGATAAATACGAGGGGAAGACGTATGTACGACTCACCACAGAGCAAGGAGCGCTGTATGAGAATGTTGTGCAGAGCTTGATGGAGAGGATTGAGGGCTCGAGTGGGCTGGGGGAAAGTTTAAATAACATTGAGAAAAAAGGCTTAATCCTTACCGCCTTGATGAAGTTAAAGCAGATTTGTGATCATCCGGGGTTGTTTTTGAAGGAGATGGCTGGAGCGAGTTCAAGCTCAGTGGTAAAAGCGGGGCGCGGCGCACTCGCCGCCGCGGATGTAAGAGCACGCTCAGCGAAGCTGGAGCGGCTGGTTGAAATGATTGACGAACTTAGGAGCGAAGGAGGCAGCTGCCTCATCTTCACCCAGTTCGTCGAGATGGGCCGCCTGCTGCAGGCTACGCTTGCGCAGGCGCTGGCTGAACCCGTGCAGTTCTTGCACGGGGGTGTTTCTAGGGCGAAGCGAGACGCGATGATCGCGCGCTTCCAGGACGCGACGCTCCCTGCGGAGGAGCGTTGCCACATCTTCATCCTCTCGCTGAAAGCAGGAGGAACGGGGTTGAACCTTACAGCGGCAAACCATGTGTTCCACTATGACCGCTGGTGGAATCCAGCCGTGGAGAATCAGGCCACGGATCGGGCTTTCCGCATCGGGCAAACGCGCAACGTGCAGGTGCACAAGTTTGTTACGCTCGGTACGCTCGAAGAGCGGATTGACGAGATGATCGAGCGTAAGCAGGGGCTCAGTGACCAAATCGTCGGCACCGGCGAGAACTGGGTCACGGAGATGTCGACAAGCGAGCTGCGCGAACTTTTTGCCTTACGGCGTGAGTGGATTGAGAAGTAGATTTAGGTAGTATCCAGAGAGACTATGCCATTCTTGATGGTTGTAGTCTCTTTCTGCTTTTTAGGCACAAAAAAAGGCGCCACATCTCTGTGGCACCTTCTCTATTTAGCTGGAAAAACAGCTGCAACGATAGCATCAACACTTTGCTTCTCAGCCGGATCTTTTGCAATTAGCTTGTTCATCAATGCTTGATCTGGGGTACCTTGCTTCTGCAAAATAGCCAGATACCAGCGGATTAATAGGCGGTTCACTTGGTCATCCATATTCTCAGTCATATGTGGTTGAATCAGTGCAATAGCACCTTTATAATCACCGCGCATATAGTTGATTTGGCCAATGTTGAGTGCCATTGATGGTGTGACTGCGAATTCACGTCCTTGCGCTTGTTCTTTAGGTAGGTTTTTCAACGAATCAATGCGAGCAAGAACATCGCTATACGTGGCAAGTGCACTATCTAATCTTGTGTTAAACTCCTGTGCATTGCCTTTTGCATTTGCTTGTCCTGCTAGCTCAATATTCAGAGAGATACTCTTCTCATACATATCCATATACCAAGGGTAGTTCGGAATTTGAGCGTTTGACCACTCCAAAGCTGCCTGTTGATTCCCTTTAATAAGAAGCATATTTAGCTGTTGCATGGCCACGACGCGGTTATGAGGCTCTTTTTTCAAAAGCTGATTCATCAGATCCTGGGCTTGATTGAAAAATGGCTCACTCTTCTTCGGATCATTCGGGTTTTCCTTCTGTGTTTGATTATAAACACTAAGGAGAATTCCAATGCGACTAACCTGCCCCGTCAACAAATAGTCTGGATGAGCAGGATGCATAGAAATCGCTTTGTCGAGCGGTGTCACGATCTGATTGTAATCCTTGCTCGTTTTCACAACTTCAACAGCTTGCTTGTAGGAACCATTGGCCGAGAGAAGTTGAGCTGAAATAAAGAACATAACTAATGACAGAACTGCGATTGTTGCAGGGAATGCCTTGTGGATCAGTGTTGATTTCGACTTCAGCCGCAGCTCACCTGAGGAGCTGTTGCTTAGCATCCCGCCTAATGAGAGGAAGAGAATCGCGCCTAAGTACACATAGCTTAAATCAAAGTCAATCATACTGTGGACCAACAGGGAAATCATGATAATGAAAAATAGAAAGTGCAGGTCTCGCTTTTCCTGTGAGCTTTTAATGTAGCTCCGAATATAGAACCAACTAACGGCAATGACAAAACCGATAAAGGCAAGGAAACCAAGGGCACCTGCTTCAACCAAATATTGTAGAGCAAAGTTATGTGCCTGACGACTTGTGTATGGATTATTTTGATACTTTTCATAAAGGGAAGCCCAAGCTCCGCCACCTGCACCAATGATCGGATAGTCCGACCACAGCTTCACAGCATCTTTATAAAACGTTCCACGCTCCAAAACACTGTGCTGCTGGAAGTTGATATTCTCTATACGTGTCTTCACGTTATCAGGAAGAATGTTCTTAAATCCTGTGTCACTTAGGATCAGAATGGCACCAACTACGCCAATCAGTACAGCTGCTATCGGAAGAATGAATGTTGCATATTTCTTGGCATCAAATCGAGCCGTTATACGTTCCAACCACGGCTCGCCGAAGCGTTGAATAGCGACGGACAGTCCAGCGAAAACTAAGGAAGCGAGTAGTAGAATCCACCATCCATGCCAAGATTCTGAAGCACTAGTCTGCTTTTGCAGTCCAATACCAATATCCGTTACCTTTTCTAAAATGACAAGAGAAGTCACGAAGGCAAGTCCCAGTTGAACCAGTGCTAAGATTTGACGGCTCATTTTGAAGAAGAACATCATGATGAGAAATACTACTGGGATTACCACAATGGCTCCACGAGATAATGTAAGCCAGAATGAGACAATAGTAGGAATCAGTAAGAACGCATTTGTGAGTACCACGTACCATTTTCGAGATTTGATAATGAAGAAAAGGGAGCTAAGCGTTAGTGTAATTAAAAAGGCTGCATAAGTGTTCGCATATTGGAATACTGAGGTTAACCGCAAACCATTGGAGTCAGTCATAACGGCATCACGGTAAAGATTCGCGCTAGTTCCATCCATAAGCGCAAACCATCCGACTAGGTGTCCTGCGAAGGTTTTGTTACCTAACCAGTACAAAAGTCCGAATAACACGACGAAATATCCCGAGATCATGAATAAACGGACAACAATCGACGCGCCGAGCTTGTTTTTTGTCAAAAATACACCTAAAATGAAGAAAGTTGCATACAGCATTTGGATGTAAACCATATTAGTTGCCAAATAGTGAGAAGCTGCATTCGACAAAGATATGACATAAGTAAGAGGCATAATGAAAACCAGAATGGTAAGGAGATCTTTCTTTTCTTGCAGCTTAAACACAAATAATGCTAGGATCGCAACAAGCAAAAGGATGATGGAGGACCACACGGAAGCGGAGTAAATGCTTCGCTCAAACTCTGATGTACCGCCATTAAACAGCGCCCTTTGAAAAGGTGCCCAGAACATAAATAGGCCTGTAAACACAGCCAATACCCAAAAGATGATAGAGCTCTTATCCGTTGTTATTGTTCCACTCGATTTTGCACGCGAAGCCGCGTAGGCATTCTTACTTGCACTCATTCCAGATAATCTCCTTCTTCGCTAAAGTTCGACTTTATTTTAGCATACTGGAAGAGGGTTTCCAAATAGATAATATAGAATACACACTACAACGACAAGATTTTAGATAGATTTGTTGTCTAATCTCCATTACTTGGTAAGGCATAACAACTTATGAACAAAAATACTAATACTAATTTGATGATTAATGAATCAATTTAATGATATGAAAAGTACTAGGTCTATTCAAAAACAGCTTTTACTTAAAGAAGGAGATTTGAACACTATGGGGGGAGAAATAAAGCGAATTGCGATAGTTGGAACAGGTTATGTAGGTCTAGTTAGCGGTGTTTGCCTCGCAGATATTGGCTATACTGTAACATGTATAGATAATGATGAAGAAAAGATCAATACATTAAATAATGGCATGTCTACTATTTATGAAACTAATTTAGAGCCATTACTAAAAAAAAACCTAACTGCGAATCGCCTGAGATTTACAAATGATATATCTTTAGGACTTATAAATAAAGAAATTATTATCATTGCTGTTGGTACTCCTTCGCTAGAGAATGGGCGTGCGGATCTAAGCTATATTGAAGAAGCAGCAGTACAGATAGCAAAGAACATTTCGAAATATACAGTTATCATTACGAAAAGTACAGTTCCAGTAGGAACAAATGATTGGTTGAAAAGAATTATTACTGAACACTTATCTGTGCCATGCGAGTTTGATATTGTGTCGAATCCTGAGTTTCTTAGAGAAGGAACTGCAATAAATGATACTTTCCATGGTGATCGAATTATCGTTGGTACAGAGAATGAACGCGCTTTTAAAATAGTAGAGAATCTTTACGAGCCATTTAAAATTCCTATTATGCATACTGATATAAGAAGTGCTGAAATGATAAAATATGCTTCAAATGCGTTTCTTAGTACTAAAATAAGTTTTATTAATGAGATCGCTAATATTTGTGAAAAAGTTGGAGCTAACGTTGAAAGTGTTTCTTTAGGTATGGGAATGGACTCAAGAATTGGTACACAATTTCTTAAGGCAGGCATTGGGTATGGTGGGTCATGCTTCCCAAAGGATACAAAGGCTCTTGTTCAAATTGCTGGTAATTTTGATTATGATTTTGAACTTTTGAAAAGTGTAATCACAGTTAACAATAAGCAACAAATAAATTTAGTGCAAAAGGCGTTTCGTTTTTTCGGGAAAAAATTGAGTGACAAAAAAATAGCAATATTAGGGTTGTCATTTAAGCCAAATACAGATGATGTGAGAGAAGCACCTTCCGTAAAAATTATTAATGAACTTTTAACGTATAATTGCGAGATAAATGTATATGATCCTGTGGCTATGGGGAATTTCCGGAAATATTTCGGTGATTTAGATGTCACTTTTTGTAACACATTACAACAATCAATACATGGAGCTGATTGTATAATGATTGTTACAGAATGGGATGAAATTAAAAAGATGGATTTACAAGAGGTTAAACAATTGTTAAATGAGCCTGTCATATTTGATGGACGAAATTGTTTTGCTTTGGCTGATATGAAACAAATGGGGTTTAATTATTTTTCGATAGGTAGACCAGATGTTATTGTAGAGAATAAGTAATTATGTTGAAGACTTAATCAAGATTAGAGGTTAGAAGATGAGCGGGAAATTAAGATACATAGAGAATTTTAAAAAATACAGATTTTTATTATATCAACTTGTAATCAATGATATTAAAATAAAATACCGCCGCTCTATTCTAGGAGTACTGTGGAGTATATTGAATCCATTAATGATGATGGTGGTTTTTTCTGTTATATTCGCAACATTATTTAAAAGTGATATCCCTTATTTTGCAGTGTATGTCCTAACTGGACGGATCGTTTGGGATTTATATTCACAATCTACATCAACGGCAATGAAGTCAATTGTAGGGAATGCTTCTTTAATAAAAAAAATGTATGTTCCCAAATATATATTCCCTTTGGCAAAATGCTGTTCCACATTAGTAAATACCGCATTTTCATTAATTGCCCTCATAATTGTTGCGATCTTTAGTGGGGGAGTGAAAGTAACTCCTGTTTTATTGTTACTACCATTTCCTCTACTATATACTTTTATATTTGCTGTCGGGATTAGTTTTATACTTGCTGCTTTTACAGTGTTTTTTAGAGATCTGGATCATTTATATGAGGTTTTGCTTACTGCATGGATGTACTTTACTCCGTTGTTTTATCCTGTGAAAATAATACCTCAGAACCTTAGATTTCTATTAGAACTAAATCCGATTTACAGTACTCTTGAAATGTTTAGAGATATAGTTATGTATGGAAAGGTGCCAACATTAGAACAGCATATTATTTGTGGAGTGATAGCAATAGTAAGTCTACTAATTGGCTTGTTTGTATTTTATAAACGACAAGATAAGTTTATCCTTTATGTTTAGTTGCGGAGGTAACAATGAATCCTAACAATGCAATTGAAGTAAAAGATGTATCAATGGTATTTAATTTGAGTCAAGAGAAAGTAGATAATTTAAAGGAGTATGTTCTTAAACTTGTAAAGGGTAAGCTATTATACCAAGAATTTCATGCGTTGAGCAACGTGTCCTTTGAAGTCAGAAAAGGTGAAGTTTTTGGATTAGTCGGTTTAAACGGAGCTGGGAAAAGTACACTACTTAAAGTTATAGCAGGCGTATTAAAACCCACAAAGGGAGAAGTTCTAATCAGTGGCAGCATGGCACCTTTAATTGAACTTGGTGCAGGTTTTAATATGGATTTAACAGGGCGCGAAAACATTTTCCTGAATGGTGCAGTACTCGGGTATTCTAGAAAGTTTATGATGGAACGGGCTAATCAAATTATTGAATTTGCAGAGTTGCACGATTTTATTGATGTGCCATTAAAAAATTATTCCTCCGGTATGTTGGCACGATTAGCATTTGCAATTGCTACAGTAGTTGAACCAGATATTTTGATTGTTGATGAGGTACTTTCTGTAGGAGATTTTAAATTTAAAGAGAAAAGTGAAGCGCATATCATGTCCCTAATACAAAGAGGTACAACTGTACTCTTTGTATCACATTCTGCTCAGCAAGTAGAGAAGATTTGTGATCGTGCTTTATTATTGGAAAAAGGGAGCATTACTCTAGTTGGGAATACAGACAGTGTATTGAGAAAATACGAAGGTATATAGTGAGGGATATTTAGTTGTGTACTGTATCAATTATCGTGAGAACAAAGGATAGAAATATACTTTTACAGCGTGCAATTCAGTCAATTTTGCATCAGTCATTTACAAAGTGGGAAATTCTTTTGATTAATAATGGCGGTGACAGAGTACAATTAGAGGAAGCATTAATTCATTATCAAGTTTTATTATCTGAGAAGCTGAAAATTATTCATTTGGACAATGCTCAAAACATGGAAATTGCAACAAACATCGGAATTAAAAATTGCAATGGTAGCTATATTACCCTACTAGATGATGATGATACCTGGCACAATTCTTATCTCGAAGAATGTATTTCAGTTTTAGATAATATTCATGTTGATGGGGTTGTAACAAGATCTGTACTAATATATGAAGAAATCGAAAATAATAAGATAAACCAAATAAGAACAAAAATGTTTAATCCAAATCTTAAGCGTGTTCAAAAATATATGTTGGCAAGACGAAATTTATTTACAACAAATGCTTTTATGTATAGACGGAGTGCCCTAGCTGACGTGGGTTACTATCGTGAAGATTTCCCTGTATTAGGCGACTGGGAATTTAACATGCGATTTTCTTTAAAGCACAATATTGTTGTCATTTCTAAGGAACTTGCTAATTATCATAAAAGAATTTCAAACAATACGACATATGGAAATACCCAAATATCTGATCATCTTAAATATGATAGGGAAATACGGATAGAATATCTTAATAAGGGTTTTAATGGCGAAATACCTTTTTATTTTGGTCTGCTAACTTATTTATATTTGTATCTGAATCGTTTTTTTCGATTGATAAAAACTAATATCTTGAGATAATTTTAAGCAACGCATTAGTGGAATTATTATCTTATTGGAGGTTATTACGTTGGTTGATGGATTTGATTATACGAAAACCCCAGGAAAAGTACGCTTCCAACGTAGTTTAAATAACGATGGCGATGCTCTAGTCAGCATAATCACCCCATTCTACAATTCGGGTCAGTATTTTATGGAAACAGTAAATTGCGTGCTAAATCAAACCTTTCCATACTTCGAATGGATTATTGTCAATGACGGTTGTACAAAGAAAGAGGATGTCGCATTACTGGCACATGTTGAAAAACTGGATTCGCGGATTCATATCTACAACACGGAGAATTATGGAATTTCTACTGCGAGGAATTTTGCGATCAGGAAATCAAGAACTGAAATTATTATTCCTTTAGATGCAGATGACCTTATCGATCCAACCTACGTAGAATGCATTTTTTGGTCCTTATATACAAATCCTAAGTCTAGTTGGAGTTACACAGATTGTGTAGGTTTCTTTGAACAAAAATATCTATGGAAAAAAGCGTTTATTACCAAACAAATGAAAACGGAAAATATACTTACTTGTACAGCTGGTATCCGTAAACAAGATTTAATAGATGTGGGTTTATATAACGAAACGGAAAAACATTATAATGAAGATTGGAATTTGTGGCTAAAACTACTACAGGCAAATAAAACACCAATTCACATGGGGTGGTATGGTTTCTGGTATCGGCGTACTACTCATGGTGTTCTTAGTCATATTAAAACACACAAAAGTACACATAAGCGTTCGAAGCAAATTATATTACAAGTAGCTGAGAAAGTGAACAATAGTTTAGA
Source organism: Paenibacillus sp. J22P169 (assembly GCF_059691995.1). NCBI lineage: Bacteria > Bacillati > Bacillota > Bacilli > Caryophanales > Paenibacillaceae > Paenibacillus > Paenibacillus sp. J22P169. The sequence continues at coordinate 418,804 of NZ_JCAUAO010000004.1, forward strand.
AGCTATAGAATATCCTCGATACAATGTGAAGACAAGTTTTATTAAACCTCAAACATGGAGATGGAATCGAAGCCCTTTACTTGGTAACAATAAAATAAAGGTATTAATGTTGCTTCCACATATGGAAATGGGAGGGGCTGACGTATTTAATTTAGATATTGTATCTCGAATAAATAAAGAAAAGTTTGAAATGTCTATCATTACAACAAATCCAGCAGAATCGACATGGCGACAACGGTTCTCGGAACATGTTGTAGATTTGTTTGATTTGACGTCTTTTTTGGATATAGATCAGTGGGCAGCTTTTATTTATTACTTTATACAATCACGCAATATCGATACGTTGTTTGTGTCTAATAGCTATTATGGGTACTATTTAGTCCCATGGTTGAGAAAAGAGTTTCCCAATCTTATTATAGTTGACTACGTTCACATGGAAGAATGGTATTGGAGATCTGGCGGATATGCAAGAACATCCGGAGCAGTGGGGAATATCATTGAGAAGACCTATGTATGTAACGAGCATCTACGACAAGTATTAATTAATTCATTCGGAAAACAACCTGAAGATATAGAGACATTGTATATTGGAGTGGATGAGCAAATATTCAATCCTGAAAAAGTGGTGAAAGGCCAGATCCGTCGAGCATTAGAAATTGAAGATGGTCGACCTATAGTGCTATTCCCATGCAGAATCCATCCACAGAAACGCCCCTTTTTAATGTTGGATATTGCTATCGCTTTGCGAAATAATCTGCCTAACGTAGCTTTTATAGTAGTAGGAGATGGCCCGCAATTAGAAGAGCTTAAGGAATATATTAATAAAAAAGGCCTTGAGAAAACGGTTTATTGCGTTGGGCTACAAGATGATGTTCGTCCCTATTACAGAGATAGTGATGTTACATTAATCTGTTCTTTAAAAGAAGGATTAAGTTTAACGTCTTATGAATCTTTATCGATGGGGGTTCCAGTAGTCAGCTCCGATGTCGGTGGTCAGAAGGAGCTGATTAACGACGAAGTGGGCAGAATTCTTTCGCTATATCAAGATGAGGCGAAGGATTTGGATAATCGGAACTTTTCGGTAGAAGAAGTAGAACAATATGTCACGGCTCTAAATGATGTCTTAGTTCTTTCTATTGAGGAAAGAGAACGACTACATCGCGCTTGTCGTAAACGAATTGAAGATAGCTTTACAAAGAAAAAAATGATTGACCGAATAGAAAATGAATTTATTGAATGGAAAAATGGTAAGGGTAAAGAGAAGAGAAGTTCTATTGCCAAAGCTATAGAACTGATCCCTCTATTAATTGATGACTATTTATCATTATATTGTGAGTATGAAATAAGCGCAATTCATACTAATCGAGCCATTCAATTAACTGAATATCTAAAAGCGATTGTTAAATTTCAGAAGTCTCCTAAGACTATATACAAGGACTTTAAAAGGTTAAATAATCGCTATTTTATTCAGCGATATATAGCTAAATTTAAAATAACTAGATTGGGCAAGGTCTTAAGGAAGTTACGAACGGTTTTGCGATAAGGAGGAGACATAGGTTTATGAATCCTAAAATAAGTATTATTGTACCAATGTATAATGTGGATCAATACATTGAAATGTGTTTGAATTCCTTAGTTAATCAAACATTAAAAGATATTGAGATTATTATAGTTAATGATGGATCAACAGATTCTAGCGTAACTATAGCGCAAAAATTTGCTGACTTCTATGAAAATATACATATTTATCATAAACAAAATGAAGGGTTAGGTGAAGCTCGGAATTATGGCATGAGATTTGCGGTGGGAAAATATGTAACTTTTTTAGACTCTGATGATGCCTTATCTTTCGATGCTTGCGAAAAACTATATAAAACGGCAGAACAGGACCAAAATGACATTGTGGTAGGAAGGTCAGTATGGAAAAAGGAGAACGGTGTTATAGAGCCATCTTTCTACGATAGTTGGTTTAATAAGGATCTAACAAGGAATTTTAAAGAGGATATATCATATACATCTGGGCACCCAGTTATACATGGAAAATTGTTTTTATCCTCTTTTTTAAAATTCAATAATATTGTATTTCCTAATATTATTGGTGAAGATGTTCCACATAGTGTATTTACATTTTATTATGCAAAAAAAGTTAAATTAATTTCTGATATAGTATACTTGCGAACAGAAAGAATGGATTATAAGAACAAATCAATTACCCAACAGTATAATGCCAAGACTATTATGGATCGTATTGTAGGTCTACGTTTAATAGAAAGTTTTCTCCAATTAAATACTTGGAGAGAAATGGAAAATCGTTGCATTTCAGATATGATTTATATTAACAAATTAATGTTACAAATAATAGATGAGACAGAACGTGAAAAAGCCTTTCAAGTATTTCGTTCATTTCTAATAGAACTAAGTGAGGGAAAACGTGACAATATTTTAAATGTTTTTGGTCTAAAATATAATGATTTTATAAAAATGAAAGTAGATGAATATTTCTTTTGGCAAGGATTTCAATACGAGTATGTTAGAAAGGCTGATTTTAAAAATCTAAAAAGCTGGATCAATGAGCTTGAACATAGCAAAGAATGGCTTGAACAGCAATTATTTAACCATCAAGAAGAGATAACTCGACAGCAGGAAGTAATATCTGAATTAAGGCTCTGGACGGAAGATTTAGAACAAGGGAAAAAATGGTTAGAAAATCAGTTGGGTAATTATAGAAATGAAGTTCTATCTCAGAATGAAATAAATTTAGAGTTGAAGGATTGGATTCGAAAACTGGAAAAATCCAATGCCTTATTACAAGAACAGTTAGGAATTAGTGATTCGTAAGAAGGAGATTTTATGGAATATAAAATCAGCGTTATTATCCCAGTTTACAACGTAGAGCCCTATATTAGAGAAGCGTTACAGTCAATTGAGCGACAAACAATAGGTTTAGACAATTTACAGGTAATCATGGTTAATGATTGTTCTACAGATAATAGTGATACGATTATGGATGAGTATACAAATAAGTATGCAAATTTTCAATCACTACATTTAGCAGAAAGAAGCGGTGCAGCGGGCAAGCCAAGAAATATAGGAATACAGCATGCTGAAGGTAAATATTTAATGTTTCTTGATCCAGATGATTACTATGAAGACAATGCATGCGCATTGTTATTCAATAATATTGAAAATGAACAAAGCGATATTGCATTTGGTAGATACCGGTATTTGAATACAAATTCACCAGAAGAACAATCGGAAGTAAATGAAAGTAATGTCTTTGAAAGTATTGATAATAAACCAGAGGTTTTAAGACTACCGCCTGCTATTTGGACGAAAATATTTAAAGCTAATTTTATTAAAGAAAGTAATATTTTTTTTCCAGAGAAAATAGCTGCACAAGATTTAGTTTTTTCAGTTCACAGTTACTTATTAGCAAACAGAATATCTAGTGTAAATGAAGTAGTATGTAATTATAGAGTGCGTGATGATGAGGACAAATCTATTTCCCAGATTCTAAAAAGAAAGTATTTTTATGATATTAATATTGCCTATAAACAAGCCTATGATTTATGTGTTAATTATAATAGGGCATATTTATTTAAATACATTCTAGAAGGTACCGTAGAATACATTATTAACAAATTTATTCAGTCAAAAGAATTGTCTGAAGTGGATTTAACGGACTCTATTCAAAGTTTACAATGGTATTTTGATTTGGCTGATGCTTATGCAATCGAATTAAAAGAGAAGTGGCAGCAGGTGTTTTTGAGAAATCTTGTTGATAAAGATTATATCCAAATTATAAATTGGAAAGAAGCTATCCATGATTTACGTTTATATGTATTAGAGATTGAAAAAGGGAAAGCATGGTTAGAAAAACAGGCGAGTAATTATCAGGAACAATCGAATGAGAATAAACAATATATTTCAAATTTGCTAGATGGAAAAGAATGGTTGGAACTGCAACTAAATAACTACCAAAATCAAGTTGAAGAACTTCGAGGCTATGTAGAGGAGTTAAATGCAGGAAAGATATGGTTAGAACATCAAAGAAGTAGTTATGAAAATGAAGTAAGAAATTTACATAATGAAATACAGCATCAGACAGATAATTATAATAAATTAGAACAACTCTTTTCTCGAATTCAAAAAGATCATGATGGCTTAAGTAAGTTAGTTCAGGAAACAAGATCCTTTCGCGGTTGGTTTAGGCACAAACTGAAAAAAAATAGATAGGATTATTTAGGAGGTCATTATTTTGGAAATTGATTTCGACTTTTCGAAGGCCCCGGGAAGATTCCGGTTACTACGTAACCTTATTAATGACGGAGAGCCATTAGTAAGCATTATCACGCCTTTCTTTAATTCTGGCCAATATTTCAATGAAACTATAAATTGTGTATTGAATCAGACATTCCCGTATTTTGAATGGATCATTATTAATGATGGCAGTACGAATCAAAATGATATAAACCAATTAAAACAGCTTGAAAATATGGATTCACGTATTCGTATTTTTGATAAAGATAACGGTGGTATTTCGACTGCAAGAAATATGGGTATTATGAAATCTTGCACGGATATAATTATTCCATTGGATGCAGATGATTTAATCGATCCTACATATGTTGAATGTATTTATTGGTCATTATATACAAATCCTGAAGCTAGTTGGAGTTACACAGATTGTGTTGGTTTTTCTGCACAAGAATATTTGTGGAAGAAAAGCTTCGTTACTCAAACATTAAAAAGGGAAAATTTTTTAACATGTACTGCAGGTATAAGGAAAGAAGCAATAATTGAAGTCGGATACTATAATGAGTCAGAAAAGCACTATAATGAAGATTGGAACTTGTGGTTAAAATTATTAGGAAAGAGAAAAATACCAGTTCATATGAATTGGTATGGTTTTTGGTATCGTCGTTCTGACCAAGGAGTATTAGGGATAGTTCAGGCCCAAAAAGAGTTACAAATGAAATCAAGACAAATGATAGAGAAGGCTGCACAAGAAGTGGATGAAAATCTGAAAGCAATAGAATTTCCACGTTACGATGCAAGTGATTTTACTCAACCATTCAAATGGAATTGGAATAGGTCACCAATAATTAATAATAAAAAAACAAAAGTGCTTTTGATGTTACCTCACATGGAAATGGGTGGAGCTGATGTTGTGAATTTGGACATTGCTTCCCGAATTAATAAGGAAGAATTTGAACTGTCTATCATCACAACTAATCCAGCAGAATCTACATGGCGACAACGCTTTGAGGAAAATGTAGTAGATATTTTTGATTTAACAACTTTTTTGGATGTTAGTCAATGGAGTGCATTTACTCATTATTTTATTAAGTCACGAAACATAGATATCATAATGATATCTAACAGTTACTATGGTTATTATCTTGTGCCATGGTTAAGAAAAGAATTTCCAAACATTGCAATAGTAGATCTTATTCATATGGAAGAATGGTATTGGCGATCTGGAGGCTATGCAAGGACATCAAGAGCTGTAGGAGATTTTATTGAAAAGACATATGTAAGCACGGAACACTTGAACCAAGTAATGATTAATGATTTTGGAAAGAATAAGGAAGATGTAGAAACGATATATACTGGTGTGGATATTGAAATGTTTGATCCAGAAAAGATAGAAAAAGGTGCGATACGGGAAAAACTGGGGATAGATAAAAGTAGAAAGATAGTTCTTTTCTCAGGGCGAATGCATCCACAAAAGCGGCCCTTTCTAATGATTGAAATTGCTAAGAAATTAAGAATTAATATGCCAGATATAGCGTTTATTGTTGTTGGAGATGGTCCACAATTAGAAGAATTGAAAGTTAAAATAAAGCAAGAGAAGTTAGAAAAAACAGTTTATATGGTAGGTAGACAAAAAAATTTGTTGCCCTACTACAGAGACAGTGATATTGCATTGATTTGTTCATTAAAAGAAGGGATAAGCTTGACTACCTATGAAGTGTTAGCGATGGGTGTTCCTGTAATAAGTTCAGATGTGGGTGGGCAGAAAGAATTAATTAATAACGTTAATGGTATAATATTGCCAATATTTCAAAAAGAAGAGGTAGACTTAGATAAAAGAGAATTTGATCAGAAGGAAATTATGCAGTATGTAGAAAATATTGAACTTATTTTAAAGTCAGATAACTTAGATCAGGTAAAGATAAACTGTAGAACTCTGATTAAGGATAAATTTACTAAATCTCAAATGGTTGAGCGTTTAGAAAATGAGTTTCATGCTTTGAAAAATGGTAGAGGAATTACGAAACGTTTGAATATTTCAAAAACGACAAAGTTAATACCAAATTTGATTGATGATTACACCACAATTTATTGTGAGTATCTTAGAAAGGAAATGGAAACGGAAGAAATATGGAAATCCAAAGTTTATTTCGAGCAGTTATTCCAAAATAGTTTAAATAACTCTCAAGATTATAGTATAAATAATGTTAATGATTTCATGGCATTACAAGAGCTAAAAAGAATTTATGAGATGCGTTCATGGAGATTTGTTCAAAAGTACCGAAGCTATATGGATAATACTACTTCTGGAAAAATATTAGGGAAGATTAGAAACTTATTAATAAAAAGGAAAAAGTAAGTTTTCACTCGATTGCAAAACAAATAAGGTGAGTGGATTTAAATGGAAAATAAAAGATGCTTATTATTTGGTGGGGGAGGTTTCATTGGTGGTAACCTTATCTCTCATTTAATCTCAAAGGGATTTTCTATTACTGTATATGATCGAAATTTACAGGAGAAGCAGCAATTTGATGGTGTACATTATATTGAAGGGGATTTTTTCAAAGAAAATAACTTTCAGAAAATACTCAAGGGTCAAGATATAGTATTGCATTTAATAAGTGGTAGTAACCCTGCAGCTTCAATGAATAATATTCGGTCCACATATGAAGATGACATTATCAAATCGCTTGAAATGATAGATTCATGCAGGACTTCTGGTGTTAAAAAAATAATGTTCTTTTCTTCTGGAGGTACTGTTTACGGAAGTAAACCTCATTTACCTATAGAAGAAGATAGTCAAAACTATCCAATAAATCATTATGGAGTATCTAAAATAACAATAGAGAAGATATTAATTATGTATAATCATATATATAATATGAACAATATTATACTACGTATTTCTAACCCCTATGGATTGGGGCAGAACACCGCGAAAAAAATAGGAGCAGTCTCGACATTTATTGAGAAATTAGTTAATCATAATGAAATTGTTATTTATGGTAATGGTGATATAGTTAGAGATTACATCTACATTGAGGATATCGCTGCTTCAGTCTTAAATGCCTTGGAATATGAGATAAATAGCAAGATTGAACCTATATTTAATATTGGCACAGGTGTAGGGACAGGATTATTAGAATTGATTCAGAAACTAGAATGGATAACAGGATTAGAAGCAATGATTCGTTTTGAAAAAGGAAGGAATATCGATGTTCCTTATAATGTACTTGATATTTCAAAAGCTAAACAAGAACTAGGCTTCACTCCAAGATTTCCTTTAGAAATGGGGATTAAGGAGATGTGGAAAGCTTGGAGCCGCGGAATTGAAAATAACAACTAGAAGTACTGAACTTTGATTTAACAAAAGGAGGAATTAAATTGAAAGGAATAGTCCTTGCTGGTGGCAGTGGTACTCGTTTATATCCTCTTACTAAGTCCGTCTCTAAGCAATTACTTCCTGTTTACGACAAACCAATGATTTATTATCCGTTATCAGTACTAATGCTAGCAGGTATTCGTGAGATATTAGTCATATCGACTCCTGTAGACACTCCTAGATTTGAACAATTACTTGGGTCCGGGGAGGAGCTTGGACTTAAGATTTCTTATGCTGTGCAACAATCACCTGATGGTCTGGCACAAGCATTTTTAATAGGTGAAAAATTTATAGGAAATGATAATGTCGCCTTGATATTAGGAGATAATATATATTATGGTCAGGGTTTTACTTCGATGTTAAAAAAAGCGAGCCAGATGGATTATGGCGCAACGATTTTCGGATATCGTGTTAAAGATGCAGCTCGATTTGGCGTTGTAGAGTTTGATAATAATCAGAATGTTGTTTCTTTGGAAGAGAAGCCCCAAATACCAAAATCTGATTTTGCGGTGACTGGTCTATATTTCTATGATAATGATGTTATTCAAATTGCTAAAATGATTATGCCTTCAAAACGTGGTGAATTGGAGATAACAGATATAAATCTTGAGTATTTGAAACGTGGTAAATTGAAGGTTGAACTACTAGGTAGAGGATTTGCTTGGTTAGACACGGGAACTCATGAATCTTTACTTCAGGCATCACATTTTATTGAAACAATTGAGAAAAGACAAGGACTTAAAGTAGCATGTCTTGAGGAAATTGCTTTTAAAATGGGATATATCTCAAGAGAACAATTATGTGAACTGGCGGAACCGTTGAAAAAAAATGAATATGGGCAATACTTAATTGAATTGGCCAATTCAATTAAGTATGGTTCCTCTTAGACAATATGATCTAGTCAATGCAACTTTAAAAAAGGATTGAGTGAGATTTAGATGGTATCAAATAAAATATCAATTGTCACACCAGTTTATAAATGTGAATCTTGTATTATTAAGTTGTACAACCGATTGATAGCGATAACAGAGGAACTTGGTGTTAATTATGAAATTATATTTGTTAACGACCAAAGTCCAGATCGTTCTTGGGATATAATATGTGATCTAGCAAAACAGGATGAAAATGTTAAGGGAATTAACTTTTCTCGAAACTTTGGTCAACATTATGCAATTACAGCTGGTCTAGAGTTTTCTTCGGGTAATTGGGTGGTTGTGATGGATTGTGACTTACAGGATCAACCAGAAGAAATTCCTAAGTTATATAGAAAAGCGCTACAAGGCTATGATATCGTATATGGTAAAAGAACCGCTAGAAAAGACAATTTATTTAAGAGTTTGGGGTCAATATTATTTTATAAAATTTTTAGTTATTTAACAGACACGGAACAAGATGCGTCAGTAGCAAACTTTGGTATTTACCATCGCAAGGTAATTAATTATCTACTTTTAATGAAAGAGAAGTTGCGATTCTTCCCTACAATGGTTAAATGGGTAGGCTTTAAATCGATTGCGATTGACATTGAGCATGCTGAGAGAGAAGATGGAAAATCAAGTTATTCGCTTAAAAAACTTATTAACTTAGCTTTTGATGTAATTTTATCCTTTTCAGACAAACCATTACGATTAACTGTTAAACTGGGTATATTTATATCCTTTTTCTCATTTTTGTATGCTTTATTTATCGTTGTTCGTGCGATACTGGGGATTAGGCCAATTGAAGGTTGGTCGAGTCTTATAGTTTCTATTTGGTTTTTATCTGGATTGATTATTTTTGTGTTAGGTATTTTTGGTGCTTATGTAAGCAGGATATTTGATGAGGTCAAGCATCGTCCACTTTATATTGTTCGAGATTTAGTTAATCTTAAGGAGGATACGAACGTTGATGGATGACCTAATAAAATTACCTTACCAAAAAACCCCTTGGGATATGCAAGCGCTCGGCTTGGATACGTACGAAATTTTATCTCTAGAAACTCAAGTTTTAGAGAGTATTAGAAATTTGCCAGGGCACTTTACAGTTAAGATAGACCCACTTGGCGATAAAAGACTGCTTAATGAATTTGGATTCTATTATTGCGACACGTTAATAGAACCCTTTGCTAATCGAACTCAAATAGTTAGATTTCATCATGAGTCCATTTCTGTTTCTAAAAAATATGTGATAGAAGAAATAATTGAGATTTCTAACGGAGCTTTTTTGCACGGTCGTTTTCATCGCGATTTTTTAATTGAAGATTGGAGAGCTGACTTACGTTATGCTAATTGGCTAAGTCAAATGCATGGAAATAATAACTTACTAGGATTATTTTATGAGGAAAGGTTAGCAGGTTTTTTTGGATACAAGCAAGGAAATATTTTGTTGCATGCAATACATCCCAGTTTTAGAGGCAAGGGATTTGCTAAGTTTTTCTGGAGCAAAGCTATTGAATATATGTTGACAGAGGGAAATGCGGAAATCTCGAGTTCAATTTCAGCCGCTAATCTTTCTGTTTTAAATCTATATGTTTCTTTAGGGTTTAAATTCAGAAAACCGTTGGAAGTATATCATAAACTTCAATAATGATAGGAGAAGAGCCGAATTGGGGTATTTATATATTGCAGGAACTATCATATTCACTGTATATGGCCAACTAGTGTTGAAATGGCGTATTAATCATATTGGGTCACTTCCTTTCGGTTTGTTTGACAAAGTAACGTTCCTGTTAAAACTATTATTTGATCCGTTTATATTTTCTGGTCTTGTTTCTGCGTTCGTAGCTTCGATCTTCTGGATGGCCACTATGACTAAGTTTCAACTGAGTTTTGCCTATCCTTTTATGAGTCTTTCTTTTATTCTAGTATTTATTCTTTCGATAATATTCTTTCAAGAGCAAATTACTATGTACAAAGTGATTGGATTGACAATAATCGCAATCGGTGTATTTATTACTAGCCGTTCATTATAATAACAATTTACTGGAATGGAGAAAAATAAGTGATACCATTTAATATTCCAACCATAACTGGGAAAGAAGAAACATACATTGCGAAAGTACTACGGTCTCAAAAACTCAGTGGAGATGGTGAGTTTACTAAAAGTTGTAACAATTGGTTTGAAACTAGATTTAAAACGAAAAAATCATTATTGACCACATCTTGTACGCACGCACTTGAAATGGCTGCGATTTTAGCTGATATAAATCAAGATGATGAAATTATCATGCCCTCTTATACATTTGTGTCTAGTGCCAATGCGTTTGTACTTCGTGGAGCCAAAATTGTGTTTGTAGACATTCGACCTGATACGATGAACATAGATGAAACTTTGATCGAAGCAGCCATAACAATTAAAACTAAGGCAATTTTAGCTGTTCACTATGCTGGCGTTGCATGTGAAATGGATAAAATTACAGAGATTGCTCGAAAATATAATTTATTATTAATCGAAGATGCTGCTCAAGGCGTAATGGGCAGCTACAAAGGGCAAGCATTAGGAGCTATAGGACACTTTGGATGTTACAGTTTTCATGAAACAAAAAATTATACATGCGGCGAAGGAGGAGCTTTATTAATCAATGCAGAAAATTTTTCTGACCGTGCGGAGATCATTCGCGAGAAGGGGACTGATCGCAGTAAGTTTTTTCGAGGGCAAGTAGATAAGTATACTTGGGTGGATATAGGTTCTTCTTATTTACCAAGTGAATTGAATGCAGCATTTCTTCTAGCACAACTAGAGCAGGCTGATGAAATAAATAATGAACGCTTGGAAAAGTGGGAGTTGTATAAAAATCTATTACAACCACTAGCAACAGCAGGAATTATCGAACTGCCATCTGTTCCCGAAGGCTGCGTGCACAATGCTCATATGTTTTATATAAAAGCAAAGAACCTGGAAGAACGGATTCATTTGAATACGTTTTTAAAAGAGCACGGTGTTCATGCAGTATTTCACTATGTTCCATTACACAGTTCGGATGCGGGAATTCGTTTTGGAAGATTCCACGGCGAAGATCGTTTCACTACTAAAGAGAGCGAGCGATTGTTGCGGTTACCACTGTATCATTCTTTGAGTGCTGAACAGATTAAATTGATCGCAGAGATTGTCGAGCATTTCTATCGATAAGATGAAAGAGGTAAGGAACTAGTATGATGAAAGTACGGATTGATTGGAAAAATTCTCTGAATTACGCTGTTTTTGTCTTCACTTTATTGTTTCTACTTTATTTTTTATACCAAGTAACAAATTCGCCTTATATGTTGGACGATTTTAGTGCTAAATTTGAAAAAATAGATCTTAGCAACCCACGATTCGCTCGTGGCCTAGTTTGGGTTCTATTTTCACATTTCCTCTATATGATTCCTGCTGGTTTGTCCCATTTTATTTTAGGATTGTTACATGTATTGAACGGAATGTTGTTAGTATGGTTGTTGTATCGATTATGGGGGCATTCACTTCATCGAATGTTTGCACCAGTGATCTTATTGTTTTACGTAGCAAATCCGATACTTTCAGACAATCTATTATGGCTCTTGGCTGGCTATCCAATCGTTACGTTCCTCATGGCCTTACTTGCAACACATTGCCTTCTAACGACTTTGAACTCAGATACAAAAAAATATATTATTATGTTCGTGTTGTTCTCAGCGATTGCTTACTTTTGCAATGAGCAAGGATTATTGATGTTCCCCATGTATATATTGGCTGTATTTGTGAAACAGCCAAGTCTGTTCAGTAGATCAGAAATCAAACAAAACGTAGGGTTATTCTTAAAATTGTTGTTGTTGTGGATTTCTCCTTATACTGCATATAGACTATTTCTCTATTTATTTTTTGGAACTACAAGTGCGACACAACCATATGCTAAAAACTATAACCCACTAGTAATATTGAAAAGCTACAACATTATGATACATGATTTATATAAATCTTTTCCAGTACTCCCATTCTCAATAATTATGCTCCTTATTATTCTAATAATTATTGTACGGGGGATGTATAGGGAAGACAAACGGTTTGCCGTGTCCTTACCTCAATTTTGTAATTTAGCACTATTGGCAGTATTTATACTCTTTTTATTTGGGCCGTTCTCACTGCTCGGTGGATGGTTAGAATTCCGATTCTTGTATATCCCAGGGGAACTTTTCATAGCGTGGATTATATTAATTCTTGGTGTTCTTTTCTCAGAGTTGATGAAATTATTAAATAATGCAACCAATCAAAGAGTGGTTCTTGCTTTTATGGCGCTATTTTTAGTTATAATCTCCTGTAAATCATTGGTTGAATATAACCGCTCGACATTAAAGCCAGTAGAAGGGATTGCCAATTACGTCAATCGATTTGTAGTGGGTCAGAAAGAATTGGAAGCATTACCCCCAATGTCCACGGTGGTCATAAGTATTCAATCTCCTCAATATGCTATTCCGCAATACTTATTTGGTGGTGGTGCAATTTGGAGTTTACGTGCGCCTTGGGTGTCAGCCGGAATGAAAGAAGCGGGGATAGTTCCGAATAATGTGAAGAGTATGCATATTGTTGATAACTTAAATGTAATTGGTCGTGAAGCAATTGTCGAAAATACTGGCAGCATTGACCTTGATGTATTTAACAAGAGTATAATGAATGGAGAGCTCTTCTGTTATATTTATGATGGGGAAATATTACGAAAAGTTTCGGCTGATCGATTTATTTTGCGGCAGCAGGATCACTCTAAGCTGATAGATGTACCAATGAATTAGTCTCTTAAAATTAATAATATGTTTAATAGTTAGGAATTATCAAAGTGAAAATGCAGAGTAATACAATGATAAACTTAAAAATATAATTCATGAACAGAGTTTGGTTTGGTTATTTGGGAATTCAGTAATGTGCTTGGGGAGTCATTAAATCATAAGAGGTGTATGCTTATGCAAATCATTCCTACGAAGCTTGAGGGATTATATCTCGTAGAGCCCGATGTGTATAGTGATGATCGTGGTTTTTTTATGGAGAGTTACTCCAGTAGTAAGTTTTCCGAATTTGGATTTAATAATGTCTTTATTCAAGACAATCACTCGTTATCGTTAAAACCTGGAGTGCTAAGGGGGTTGCATTATCAACTGAATCCGAAGGCTCAGACAAAACTAGTTCATGTAGCATTCGGAGCAATATTTGACGTTGCAGTTGATATTCGTAGTAACTCGCCCACATTTGGACAATGGGTAGGTACAATTCTAAGTACATCTAATAAGCGTCAAATGCTTGTGCCCAAAGGATTCGCTCACGGTTTCTGCTCACTTGTAGAAAATACGCAAGTGATGTACAAAGTAGATGAGTACTATTCGCCAGAACATGACCGTGGAATTCTGTGGAATGACCCCGAAATAAAGATAGATTGGCCTATTTCGAAGCCAATTTTATCAGAAAAGGACACCAACCATCCGCTGCTTAAAGATGCGGATATAAACTTTTAGTATAGGAGTCAACCGAAAATGAAATTACTTATTACAGGCGGTGCTGGTTTCATCGGCAGCAACTTCGTACACTATATGTTGGATCGCTATCCCAGCTATAAAATTATCAATCTAGATGTGTTGACGTATGCGGGCAATTTGGAGAACCTAACCACTATCCAACAAAACAGTCAATACACGTTCGTCAAAGGGGACATTACGAATCCTGAACTCGTGAGCAGTTTGTTCGATAAGGGAATCGATACGGTTGTTCATTTCGCCGCGGAGTCACATGTGGATCGCAGTATTCTGGAACCAGACATTTTTGTCAAAACGAATGTGTTGGGTACACAGGTTTTGCTGGAAGCTGCTAGGAAGCATGCTGTTAAGAAATTTGTCCATGTCTCGACAGATGAAGTATACGGATCTCTTGGTGAGACGGGTCTTTTCACGGAGGAAACGCCTATAGCACCGAATAGTCCCTATTCGGCAAGTAAAGCAGGTTCTGATCTTCTGGTGCGCTCGTATCACGAAACTTTTGGACTCGATGTGAATATCACGCGTTGCTCCAATAATTACGGTCCTTACCAGTTCCCTGAAAAGTTAATACCTTTGATGATTGCCAATGCCTTAAGTGACAAGGCTCTGCCTGTGTATGGTGATGGACTTAATATTAGAGATTGGCTCTATGTTGAAGATCACTGTAGTGCGATCGATTTGGTTCTACATAATGGAATCAGTGGTGAGGTTTATAATATCGGTGGAAATAATGAACGAACGAATATTCAAATTATCCAAACGATTCTTCGCGAGCTGGGTAAGCCTGAGTCCCTTATGCATTTCGTCAAAGATCGTCCTGGACATGATCGTCGTTATGGGATTGACGCTTCAAAAATTACAACTAATCTTGGCTGGAAGCCGAAGCATAATTTTGAGACGGGTATTCAGGAGACGATTCATTGGTATCTGAACAATCAGGATTGGTGGAAACGAATTCAGACAGGTGAGTATCAAAAGTATTTTAATGAGCAATATGGTTCTCGTTTAGGTGAACATACATGAGAATCGTCGTTACGGGCGCTAACGGACAACTCGGGCAAGATGTGGTTAAGCTGCTAGAAGCTAAGTACGAGGTTCATGGATTAGGACGAAGCGATCTCGATATTACGAATGAGGGGAAATGTCTGGAAGTAATCCAGCGTTTACAGCCTGAGGTAATTATCCATAGTGCTGCTTATACGGCTGTTGATCTTGCAGAAACAAACGAATCGGAAGCCTACCGAGTAAATTCGGATGGAACCAGAAATCTTGCACTTGCTGCTGAGAGAGTAGGGGCTAAGTTTGTATACATAAGCACGGATTATATCTTTGATGGGAAGGCTTCGCAAGCCTACCGGGAAGATGATCCTACGAATCCACAGAGTGTATACGGAAAGTCCAAAAGAGCTGGAGAACTTCATGTTCAAGCCATATCAACGAAGTATTTTATCGTAAGAACGTCTTGGGTATATGGCGTGTACGGGAATAACTTCGTGAAAACGATGTTAGAATTAAGTAAAACTCGCGATTCTTTAAAGGTTGTCAGTGATCAATTTGGATCACCTACGTACACAGTTGATCTTGCCTTGTTCCTTGAGCAACTGATTCAAACAGATCGTTACGGCATTTATCATGCTTCTAATTCCGGTATTTGTTCCTGGTATGACTTTGCTTGTGCCATTTTTGAAGAAAGTGGCATAATGATGAAGGTCGAGCCATGTACAACGGAAGAGTTCCCGCGTCCTGCTCCGCGACCTCGAAATTCAGCGATGGAGCACGAGGCAATTCGAGTAAATGGATTTGAAGATTTACGTGCATGGCGGGAAGGACTCAAGGCTTTTTTGAAAGAGCTAGGGGAAGCTTAGCAGGATATAAGAGCTATCATTATGCTTCGATGCATAGTGATGGCTTTTTTTGGTCTTAATTTCTTGTTGGAAAATATCGTTTTGTTTCGGTGATCAATTCCGTATAATGGATATGAAGAGGAGGCTGATTTAGTTTGGAAGCCAGCAACACACGGACAGTCAGTGTCCATATCGTCACTTATAACAGCGCTGAACATATTGAGGATTGTTTGAAAGCAGTTCAGAGACAATCTCATCCCATCGATCAAATCATTGTCATAGATAACGCCTCCAAGGATCATACCCTTCATACGCTAGCAAAATGGCAAGATACATGCACCATCATTCAAAATAATCGAAACAACGGCTTCGCCGGCGGTCACAATCAAGCTATTCGGATAACAGATACGGATTATTGTTTAATCCTCAATCCAGATGTCGTCCTTGAACCGGAGTATGTGCTTAACACTGTTAGTGCACTTCAGAATTACCCTCAAGCAGGCAGCGCAACAGGCAAATTACTTTTCAAGGCGGCGCCTCACGACATTGATAGCACGGGACTCATCATCAACAAAGCGCGAAGAGCCTTTGACCGCGGCGCTCATCAGACGAGCGATAATTTTCATGTAGCTGAAGAAGTTTTCGGCGTTTCTGGAGCCGCTGCTATGTATACACGCGAAATGATTAACGATATCAGCATAAACGGCGAATTTTTTGATGAGGACTTTTTTGCTTATAAAGAAGATGTAGATGTGGCATGGCGTGCGCAATTATTAGGCTGGAAGGCGCTTTATGAGCCAACAGCAATCGCCCATCATGAACGTGGCTGGAAGGAAGGCGGCAGGAGCAGTAAACGGCTTTTTGTAAGACGATTATCCTATATCAATCGTTATAAAATGATGCTGAAGAACGATAACATCAAAGCCGTGATGAAGCATTTCTTTCCACTGTTAGCATATGAATGCCTCAGTTTTGTATACGCACTCGTGCGTGAACCCAAGTTATTAGGGGCTTGGTTGGATTTGTATCGCAAGTACCCAGAACTGAGAAACAAGAGAAGCTTGATTCGTTCAAAACAAAGACAAGCATCGTCCGAAGTGAATAAATGGTTTATAAAATGATTACCTAAGATTAGCAGCTGCTAGTCTTATTTTTTTAGGCGAAAATTAATAATCCCGTGCTATACTAAGGTTAATCAATTAATAAATGAGGTCATCTCTTGGATTTATCCATTATCATCGTGAACTACAAAACGAAAGATCTAACGCTAGCTTGCATTGAATCGGTTTTCTCGTCAACTACAGCATACAAATACGAAATCATCCTAGTTGATAACGCATCTAACGACGGCACTATTAAAGCTGTGAATGAGCGGTTCCCGCAGGTAATTACAGTCATGAATACAGAAAACGTAGGTTTCTCCAAAGCTAACAATCAGGGCATTCGCATGGCTCGAGGTCGTTATGTCCTGCTCCTAAACTCCGATACGATCGTTCAGCCGGACACGTTAAACATAATGCTGCGTTTCATGGACGAGAACCCCACAGTAGGAGCCAGCGGCTGTAAAATCGTACTGCCTGACGGTTCTCTCGATAAAGCCTGCAAACGAGGCTTCCCAACGCCTTCAGCATCGTTCTATTATGCTTTTGGATTTGCTAAGCTATTTCCGAAAATCCGCAGATTCAATCAATATCAGCTAGGATATTTAGATCCTAACCAACCATATCCTATAGACTCCCTAGTTGGTGCATTTATGCTTGTTCGTCGCGAGACGATAGAGCAGGTGGGGATGCTGGATGAGGCATTTTTTATGTATGGTGAAGATATTGATTGGTGTTATCGGATTAAGGAAGCGGGCTGGGTCAACTATTACTACCCACGAACTACGATTGTTCATCATAAAGGGGCCAGCAGCCGAAGAAAGCCATATAAGATTATTTATGAGTTTCATCGAGCGATGATTTTGTTTCATAATAAGCATTATCGCAGGAAGTATTCATGGCTAACGAATGCATTGGTCTATATAGGTGTAGGAATGAAGTTCGGCCTGACACTAGCTAAAAATAAATTACGTCCACTGAGGTGATTCGGTTTGATCCGTCAGAGTCAAGGATTCTTGACCCAACTATACGCTTTGGCTGATTTTATTTGCATTCAGCTCGTGTTTCTCTTTTCGTGGTGGATTAAGTTTAGAAGCGGTTGGATTCCTTTCGGGTCTCCTCTGTCTTTTAAACATTATGTTGTGTGGAGTATAACTTACGCGATTATCGCGATTTTTATCAGTTATTTGGTGAATTTCTACACACCGAAGCGGAGAAAACGGTTCTCTTTCGAAGTTTTGAAAATCATTCAAGTACATGTGTTTAGCTTATTGATGCTTCTTAGTGTTTTATTTATTTTAAAAGAAGTCGACGTCTCGCGTGCTTACCTATTGCTGTTCCTGGTGAATAACATCCTTCTCATTAGCTTTTATCGTTATATGATCAAGATCTCGCTCAAACGCGCTCGACAAAAAGGTTATAACAAACAGTTCATTCTTATTCTCGGTGCTGGCTCATTGGGTCGCAAATTTTACACGAAGTTGAAGCAACATCCAGAGTTGGGCTATGAAGTGGTTGGTTTTCTCGATGATTATCAAGAGAAGCATGAGGTCACTTATCAGAGTTATAAGCCGATCATTGGAAAAATAGACGAGCTGGAATCTATTCTGAATGAGCGTACCGTTGATGAGGTTATTATTGCGCTTCCTTTGGATGCCCATCAGAAGTTCGGCAGTATTATTAATGTCTGTGAAAAAATTGGCGTCAAAACGCTGATTATCCCTGACTTTTATGACTTCCTGCCATCGAAACCTTATTTTGATAATTTTGCGGATATGCCATTAATCAATGTGCGTGATATACCTTTGGATGAGTTCCGAAACCGGTTGTTCAAACGTGCTTTCGACATCGTGTTCGCATCTGTTGCGATATTGGTAACAATGCCTGTTATGCTCGCGGCGGCATTAGCCATCAAGCTAACCTCCGAAGGAACAATCATCTTCAAGCAAGAGCGAGTTGGCCTGAATCGCAGACGCTTTATGATGTACAAGTTTCGCAGCATGAAGGTGCTTGGGGACAACGTTTCGAATACGGAGTGGACGGTGGAAAATGACCCGCGTCGAACAAAAGTAGGCACATTCTTACGTAAAACGAGCCTCGACGAGCTGCCGCAGTTCTTTAATGTGCTTTTTGGGCATATGAGCGTGGTGGGTCCAAGGCCAGAGCGTCCTTACTTTGTGGAACAATTTAAGGAAGAAGTTCCGAAGTATATGGTAAAGCATCACATTAGGCCTGGGATTACGGGATGGGCGCAGAGCAACGGCTTACGTGGCGATACGTCAATTGAGGAACGAATTAAGCATGATATTTTCTACATCGAAAATTGGACTTTTTTATTTGATATTAAAATTATTTGGAGAACCGTTGTGAACGGCTTTATCAATAAAAATGCTTATTAATTTAACTTTTGGAGGATCTATGAAAGTATTAGTTACTGGTGGGGCTGGTTTTATTGCTTCGCATATAGTTGATTTACTTATAGAACTGGGGCATGAAGTTGGAATTCTCGATAATTTTTCCACAGGCCGTCAAAAAAATGTAAACCCAAAAGCAGAAGTTTTTAAGATGGACATTTTAGATGATATGCATCTTGATATTTTTTTGAAGTTTAAACCTGAAATTGTTATACATCATGCAGCTCAGATAGATATCCAATCTTCGATTAAAGATCCTGTATTTGATGCAAGAGTTAATGTGCTTGGTACTATAAAAATACTAGAATCTTGTAAAGCATCAGGAGTAAGAAAGTTTATATATGCATCATCAGCCGCTGTATATGGTGATCCTCTGTATCTCCCAGTAAATGAAGGTCACCCGATTAGACCTATGTCTAATTATGGAATTTCAAAACACACTCCTGAACATTATATTGAGGTGGTTTCACAACAATATAACCTGGATTATACAATATTAAGATATGCTAATGTGTTCGGTGATCGGCAGGATTCAAAAGGCGAGGGTGGCGTTGTCTCTATTTTTCTCGATAATCTTTTGAATAAAAGACAATCAATCGTATATGGTGATGGTGAACAGACAAGAGATTTTATCTATGTTAAGGATATAGCTAAAGCAAATATTGCCGCTTTGAAGTTAGGGAGTAAAGGGATTTACAACATTAGCTGCAATCATCAAATAAGTGTTAACGAATTACTAAGATCGATGACAGAGATAAGCGGTATTAAGACGTATCCAGAGTTCAAAGAGATAAGAATTGGAGATATTTCTCATAGTTGTTTGGATAATTCAGCTGCTCTAAGGGATATGAAATGGGAACCAGAGTACTCGTTTAAGGATGGGTTACGAGAGACTTATAATTATTACATTAATGAATTTGCTAATCGATCGATAAATATTTACTAATCACCCGCATGATTCGCCAACATTTTCCCCATACTATTGCATATACTGAGTATGCGGGGAGGTTATAGATATGATCGATCATGAAGACGCTTATCAGGATGATCATTTGTCGATCGGCAAAGGCTTGATTGTCGGTGTGGTCTTCGGTTCCCTGATTTGGGCAGGTATAATTGCGGGTATCGTGTATATGTGGTAGTTGCATCTCATACAAGGAAGAGGCTGCTGGGGCTGTGAGGCCCTTGGTAGCCTTTTTGCGTTCCAGAGTACTTGGATTCAGTCAGCTGCCTATAAACCCTTGTCTGAGGCTTTCTACGACTCTTTTGCATATGTTAGAAACAGAGGTGAGAGAAAGTATGAAGATAACGAAAACAACCTTAGAAGGACTAGTGATCGTTGAACCCGAGGTCCATGCGGACCATCGGGGATTTTTTATGGAAAGCTATCATGCAGCGAAGCTGGCCAAAGAGGGAATATGGATAGATTTTGTGCAAGACAATCATTCACTCTCCGAAGAAATTGGGGTGCTGCGCGGATTGCACTACCAGTTAAACCCGCATGCGCAAACGAAGTTAGTTCGTGTGGTAGCAGGATCAATTTTTGATGTGGCGGTTGATATTCGTCCAAGTTCCCCTACATTTGGCCAGTGGGTAGGTGTTATCCTTAGTGCTGACAATAAGCGGCAGTTGCTCGTTCCACAGGGCTTCGCGCATGGCTTCTGTACATTAGAGCCTAAGACGCAGGTGCTGTATAAAGTGGATGCTTATTATTCGCCGCAGCATGACCGCGGGATTCTATGGAGTGATCCGGCAATCGGAATCGTGTGGCCGACGACGTGCCCGATTTTGTCAGCGAAGGATGAAAAGCACCCTTTATTGAAGGATGCGGAATTAATAGTATAAGGTTGTCTAGGAGATGGGATTTGATGATTGGGAGGGACGCAAATTTGTTGCGTCTTTGATTACTGTCACGAGCGGTTTCTCAGCAAGTCTATAGGTCATATAACAAAGGGGGACGGTCATCGCCACAATTATTAGATCTGTGAAGAGGAAGCCAAGATAATCAACTATATGAGTCGCCACACTCAACTTCATTAAAATTGAAATAAACAATAGATGAGTTAGTAAGATTGTGTATGAAGCATTTCCCAGCTTGCTCAAGCTCTTTACCCAATTAGGTAACTGGAGTTGTTCTGGAACAGAAGAAGCGCCAAAAAGGACTAATGCAGAAGGAATGATGAAAAGCAGATAATTGTTATAAGGGATAAGAAGGTACTTGTTATTTATCCATATCAGCACTAAGCAAAGGGCACCAATTACTATCAACCGTTTGTAGTGTTTATATCTATGATGCTCAGCCCATTTGGCCAATAAACAGCCTGCAATAAATTCAAGGTTAACTTCACTAAAGAGGAAGCTTAGGTAGAAATGCCTGTCAATATCAGCACTTATCATAGGTACATTTAGAACATGGCAAAGTGTTATTGTAATCCATATGGAAACTAAGAAGTAGGCTGGCTTTTTCCCAAGAGCCATAAGAAGACTGAACACCAAGTAAAATAATACAAAATAACTTAACGACCAAGCGACAGGCAATACCGGACCATGAGTTTGGGGGATCAGTAGGAATGATTTGATGATAGTATCTTTATGTGTCTCAAATCCATAACCAAAGCTCGGAACGAGAAAATAGACAGGCAGTACAATGAGTGTAATTAACCAGTAGAAGGGATAAATACGTATAAGTCGATTCGTTAAGTAGGGAAGCACAGTTATTTTAGTTCCAATTTTATGACCATAAGTATGATACAGTAGAAATCCAGTAAGTAAGAAAAAGAAATCTACACCTCCTGAACGTCCTAATGTGCCGATCCCTAGCCAGTCGAAATGAAAGTACTTGAGTGACATGGCTGAAATATGAAACAGCATCACAAAGAAGGCGGCGGCTCCTCGCGATGCTTGAAGCACGATTCTGTGATTATTAACCAAAAATAACTCCTCCGGTTCATGAATATGGATACAACTAAATATCATGACAGAAGACTGTGAAAAAATTATGTATACAACCTGAAAGGCAGCTGAATTGTTTAATAAATCTTTTACGAATGCTTTTTCACGGTCAAGCCCCAACTCGTCTGCATAATCGAACAAGTCCCCTCATATGCATGTACTATGTTGATGTTAATCATGAGTGAGGGGATGATCGAATGCGCCGGGTCACATGGGTTGTAGCAGTGGTAATGTGCGTAGCATTGGTTCTCGCAGGATGCGGGATGGGTAAAAAGGATGCAGGATCTATCGTAAAGGACTTGGATCATGTGATGGGCAAGTCGAGCAGCTATCAAGCATCAGGGAGCATGATTCTAAACACGGGTCAGCAGCCGCAGGAGTATCAAGTTGAGGTGGCGTTCTCGCCGGAGCATTTTTATCGGATTTCACTGACAAATGCCACGAAGGATGTTACTCAGATTGTTCTGCGTAATGAAGAAGGCGTGTTCGTCTTGACGCCGCATTTGAAGAAGAGCTTCCGCTTCCAAAGTGATTGGCCAGAGAATCAAGGTCAAGTGTATCTGTTCCAATCTTTAGCGAAGAGTATTATTGCGGATAAGGATCGTCAATTTACGACGGACAAGGATGCCTACGTCTTCGATGTTGTCGCAAACTATCAGAATGAACAACTTTCTCGCCAGAAGATCTGGCTGAATAAGAAGACTCTCGCACCTGCTCAAGTTCAAGTGTCAGATGCGAATCAGAATGTCTTGGTGCAAGTGAATTTCACGAATTTTGAATTCGATACGAAGTTCGATAAGGATTACTTCCAAATGGAGCGTAATATGACCAGCTGGAATTTACAGCAAACAATGCCTACTTCAGCTGACGTTGCTGTCACAGATGCTGATCACCCTTCAACAACTGGGGGCAAATCCGTTACGGACAAAAACCTGTCCGCGACAGGTGGACAATCCGATCAATCCAAAGCTACGGGTGCAACGAAACCGGATGCGTCGAAATCGGCGCCAGCAGCTGCCAAAGCACAAAGTATTGGTATTGTTGAGCCGTACTACTTGCCGAAAGATGTTGTGAAACAAGACATCAGTGATATGAAGTTGGGTGAGGATGCCGCGGTACTTTTACGATATAAAGGGAAATATAGCTTCAATTTGATCGAGGTTAGACCTCAAGCCAAATCGGTTTCACTGCCGCCAGGGGACATTGTTGATCTCGGGTTCACAGTAGGGGTACTGACAGGTAATGGATCGAAGGATGAGCCTAGAACACTTACTTGGACGAATGATGGTGTGGAGTTCCGTATGTTCACAGGCGATATGCCAGTAAATGAAATGATTCAAGTTGCGATGGCAACGGATGGACAGTCCGGGAAATAATCTGGATTTTATGTAAAAAAGAGAAGGCTCTGCACCTTGGGTGCAGGGTTTTTTCGCATGTACAACATGATAATTCGGAACAAAATTTACAAGAAGATTTATCCAACTCCCACGAACGGGCGTTTTTTTGGTATAATGCAACTTTGGAGCGAATAGATAATTGGAGTGTTTGAGATGAATACAATTGATAAATTAACATGGGAAGAGCAGTTGCTGTTCTGGGAAAATGAAACGATTGCCTTCGCGGCGTACTTAACGGATGAAGGTAAATTGAAAGCAGAAACCATCGAAAAGCATGTAGACCGCATACGTTTTGTGACGACGGAGTATATGGTTCGTTATGAAATCAGTTATGAGGATCTGCAAGGTGAAACGATTGTTGATTTCTTAGGTCGATTTGCGATCAGTCATGTCTTGAATAGCACAGAGTCGGATATTTCAGCTTATTTGACTGCATTGAAAAAATGGGTGCAATATCTTGGGCTTACAGCCAAAATTACGAAGGAACAATCAACATCACTGAACGAGGTATGTAAGCAAAAGACGTACTTCTTAGATCGTTTTGATCAATATATGAAGGCAGACAGTGACTACGCATTGGAGCGTTGGCTTAACTCTAATGATATTGGGGCTCACCTAGCCCCAAAGAAGGCATCTTCTAAGCAAAAGCTGAAACCACTTGTGGTTGACCAGAAGCTGTATCAGCTTTGGATGGATGGGCGGACAGCTGTGCCGCATATCGTAGAGGAATTTAGAGCGTTTCTGGAGGCTGTGCAGAACGGAAAGAACGTCAAATTGTCCGCTGCGCGCAAGCATTTGCCGCGGAAGTTCTGGAGCGAGTTCGATGAGCAGCAGAATCTGCAACTTTTCCGTAAACCAACATTGAATCAAGACCAAGAGCCGGTGTACCAATTCTTTTTCTATGTAGCGTTAGTGCTAGGAATGACGGAAGAAGGAACACAACTTAAGGTGAATGCGAAGCAATTGGCTAACTTTTTGGCTCTTTCGGAGCAGGAGCAGGCAGTCCTCCTTTTAGACACACTTTGGAACAAATTAGCTTGGGGGATCCTGGAGGAAGTCAATGAGGGTGGTCGTCCCGAAGATATTCAGGCTTGGAGAAGAGCAATTGCAAGTGTGTTAGCAAGCTGGCCAGTTGGACTTGAGCACAATGTGAAAAAAGAATGGGATAAGCATCGCCAATCGGGGATCCTTTTGGATACAAGCGCTGATGTGTTCTTACACGCGGTAGCAACAATTTTGGTGCGTTTCGGCTTAATCCGAGCTCAATTCTTACCAGACTCCGAGATGAAATATGGTTTTGAGAGAAAACCAGAGGTAATGACCGTACAAGAATCTGGTAATCGAGTATTCCGTTACTTTGTGAATGAAGCGGCTTATTTATTGAAGAGTGCTCCTGCGTCTGCTTCTGAGCAAAGCAAAATTGGACGTAATGATCCTTGCCCATGCGGCAGTGGGAAAAAATACAAAAAGTGCTGCTTGTAAGCCAATAACGCAACACAAGTTGACAGCATTTTGAAATTGGGCGTAACATAAATTTACTTGGAAGTGGATAGAAGAGGTGAACGCTAGTGGATGCTTTTTATCGGCCCACGTGGGTGGAAATATCGTTAGATGCGCTGCGAAGCAACATTGAACATTTTCAGAAGGTACTGCCTGCAGGTATGAAGCAGATGGCAGTCGTTAAAGCGGATGCTTACGGACACGGGGCTGTAGAAGTATCCAAAGAGGTTCTCGCCGCGGGTGTGGATTATTTGGGGGTTGCCTTCTTTGATGAAGCGCTGGAGCTCCGAAATGCAGGAATTACTGCGCCTATTCTTGTACTCGGCTACACGCCGCCTGAAGGGATTAATCGGGCACGTGAGTTGGATGTGACGATTGCGGTATACAGTCGTGACGTATTGGAAGCACTGCGAGAGCAAGGTCGTAAGCAAGAGAACGCATTTCAGAAGAAGCTGAAGATTCATATCAAATTGGATACCGGCATGGGGCGACTCGGCTTGCACACGGAAGCAGATGCGATTCCTTTTATAGAGGAAGCATTAATGCTGCCCAATGTGGATGTCGAAGGACTTTTTACACATTATGCGAATGCAGATGAAGTGGATAAGAGCTATACGCTAGAGCAATACGGTCGATTTGAGCGGATTGTGAGCTATTTTACAGATAAAGGGGAAACGTTCCCTTATATTCACGCGGGAAATAGCGCGGCAGCGATTGATTTGCCAGGTTTGACGTATTCGATGGTACGCCTCGGGATTTCGATGTATGGTCTGTATCCTTCTGAGGATGTGGATCAATCGAAGATTGAACTTAAGCCGGTGCTGAGTCTCAAAACAGGGATTGTCCATCTCAAAACGCTGCCTGCGGGTTCGGGTGTAAGCTATGGAACGATCTATCACACCAAGGGTGATGAGCAAATCGGTACTTTGCCGATCGGCTACGCGGATGGATACTCTCGTATGCTTTCAGGTAAAGCGGAGGTATTGGTTCGTGGCAAAAGAGTGCCAATCGTCGGCAGAATCTGCATGGATCAATGTATGATCAATGTATCTGATGTGCCTGATGTAGGTGCGCTAGATGAGGTTGTCCTCATCGGCGAGCAAGGCGAAGAACGAATTACCGCGGAAGATGTGGCTGGTCAATTGGGTACGATCAATTATGAAATCATTTGTATGATTTCACACCGTGTTGCACGTGTCTATGTGCGAAATGGCGAACGGGTTGAAGCTTTAAATCCTCTCATGCGTCACCGTTACTAGAAACGGGAAAAAATACTTCATGAATTTACCATGTAAATTTTGCAGCTATTGGAGAGGATTTTCAGAATAGGGTATAGAATACTATGTAATAACAATCTTATATCTTTAGGTGTAACATATTTGATATACCGGAGGCATATATTCTATTGTATAATTTGGTTTTTGGAATGACATACTGGTAATATTGTCTTTGTATCGTTTCTGGGGGTGCGAGAGTGTGAGCAATGCGCATAATACGAAAAGGATCATGATTAGCTTGCCTGACAATCTGTTGCAGGAAGTGGACGGAATTGTCGAGAAGGAGAACTCCAATCGGAGTGAATTCATTCGTCAGGCAATGAAGCTGTATTTAATTGAACGCAAAAAGCGCAGTCTACGCGAATCCATGCAGCGTGGGTATATGGAAATGGCGAAAATAAATCTCAGCATGGCATCTGAAGCTTTTCAAGCGGAGGAAGAAGCGGACGGAACGCTTGATCGCTTAGTAAGCGGGGTGTAAGACGTGATTGTGAAACGTGGCGATGTATTTTTCGCAGATCTTTCGCCGGTCGTAGGATCGGAGCAGGGAGGAGTCCGTCCTGTTCTAGTGATCCAAAATGATATCGGCAACCGCTTTAGCCCCACTGTGATTGTTGCAGCGATTACAGCTCAAATCCAAAAGGCAAAGCTTCCCACGCATGTGGAAATCGACGCGGAAACGCACGGTTTCGATCGAGATTCGGTCATTCTGCTTGAGCAAATCAGAACAATCGACAAGCAAAGATTGACGGACAAAATTACGCATTTGGATGAAGAAACGATGCGAAAGGTTGACGACGCTTTGCAAATTAGTGTGGGACTGATAGAATTTTGAATAAGGTCTGGAACGGACGAGGGAGATTGGTACCCTCGTTTTTTGGTTTGTACATACATATACATACGATCAATAGAAGAGAGGTATGACTGTGGCAAATGTGGAGACGGATGGACTTAAGGTAAAAGCGGAAGGCCAAGTGAGTGAGGCAGAAGGAAAACCAAAAGCAAGTGAGTACGAGGAACCGAAGGCGAAGATACAGATTCCTGCGGAGAAGAAAGCGGAGATTCAGGAGCGTATCCTGAAGCAAATCTCCGCTGAGTTACAGCTGCCTTCTGGCAAAGTGAAGACGACGATGGAGCTGCTAGACGAGGGCAACACGATTCCGTTTATCGCGCGTTATCGAAAAGAGATGACAGGCGAGCTCGACGAGAATCAGCTGCGTGATATCGAGGAGCGTTTGCAATATTTGCGTAATCTCGAGGATCGCAAAATCGAGGTTGTCCGTTTGATCGATGAGCAGGGCAAGCTGACGGATGAGCTGCGCAGCTCCATTGAGCGTGCCGTGAAGCTGCAAGAGATCGAAGATCTCTATAGGCCTTACCGCCAGAAGCGGAAAACGAGAGCAAGCGTTGCGAAGGAACGCGGATTGGAGCCGCTCGCAGCGTGGATTTGGAAGCAGCCTCGTCAAGGATCGCTAGAGGAAGAGGCTTCGCGTTACATTAACACGGACAAGCAGGTTGGAAGCGCCGCAGAGGCGATTCAAGGCGCGATGGATATCCTAGCGGAGAATATCGCGGATGATGCGAAAATACGGGCCTGGGTGCGTCGATTCACGCAGGATAACGGCATTATGCGGACAGAGGCAAAGGATGCGAAGGCAGAATCTGTGTATGAGATGTATTATGCGTATCAAGAGCCTGTGAAGCGCCTGCCGCCTCACCGTATTCTCGCGATTAATCGCGGAGAGCGGGAAGAGATTCTGAAGGTTGGTCTAGATGTTCAACCGGATAAAATACACGATTTCATGCTGCGCCAAATCGTTAAGGGTGATTCCGTAGTGCGAGATGTGCTGCGAGTGATTGTCGAAGACGCGTATAAAAGATTGCTTGCCCCGTCTGTTGAGCGCGAAGTGCGCGGTGAAATGACGGAAGCGGGTGAGGAGCAGGCGATTAAGATTTTCGCGGAGAATCTGCGTAATCTCTTGCTGCAAGCGCCGATTAAGGGCCATGTGGTGCTTGGTGTCGATCCAGCGTACCGGACAGGCTGTAAGCTGGCCGTTATTGACGACACAGGTAAAATGCTTGAAATCGCCGTTACCTACCCAACCCCACCGAATAATAAGGTGGCGGAAGCGAAGGCGAAGTTCAAGCAGTTGATCAGCAAATACAGCGTGGAGCTGATTGTGATCGGGAATGGGACGGCGTCCCGTGAAACGGAGCAGTTCGTTGCGGAGCTAATCGGTGAGATCAAGGAGCGGAAGCTCAAGTACTTGATCGTCAGCGAAGCGGGCGCGAGCGTGTACTCGGCGTCGAAGCTGGCGCAGACAGAGTTCCCTGAGCTCGATGTGGCCGAGCGCAGCGCGATTTCGATCGCGCGGAGGCTGCAGGACCCGCTGGCGGAGCTTGTGAAAATTGAGCCGAAAGCAATTGGCGTCGGGCAGTACCAGCATGACGTTTCGCAGAAACGTCTGGACGAGAACTTGAAGGCCGTCGTGGAATCGGCCGTTAACCATGTCGGGGTAGACTTGAACACGGCGTCCCCGTCCTTGCTTTCGTATGTGTCGGGGGTCAACGCGACATTAGCGAAGAACATCGTGAAGTATCGCGAGGAGAATGGCAAATTCAGCTCCCGACAGGAGCTGTCGAAGGTTCCGCGCCTTGGCGCGAAATCCTTCGAGCAGTGTGTCGGGTTCATGCGTATTTCGGGCGGCCGGAACCCGCTCGACAATACCCCGATCCATCCGGAGTCTTACGACGTGGTGGATCGGCTGTTCAAGGAACTGCGCATCGAGCTCGCGCAGCTTGGTTCACAGCAGCTGCTAGCGCTGCTGCAGACGCTGGAGCCAGAGGAACTGGCTCCTAAGCTTGGCGTTGGTGTCCCGACGATGCGGGACATCCTAGACAGCCTGCAGCGGCCTGGGCGGGATCCGCGGGACGAAGTCCCCGCGCCGATCTTCCGCACAGACGTGCTGCAGCTGGAGGACCTTGTGCCGGGCATGGAATTGACCGGCACGGTGCGCAACGTCATCGATTTCGGCGCCTTCGTCGATATCGGCATCAAGAACGATGGACTGGTGCACATCTCCCAGCTCAAGAACGGCTTTGTGAAACATCCGATGGATGTGGTTTCCGTTGGAGACATCGTCCAAGTATGGGTGCTCAACGTGGACCAGAAAAAAGGCCGCGTCGGCTTAACCATGAAAAAACCGCAATCGTAGGTTAATGAGATCAGTTGAATATGGCAGTTGGGAGTTAGGTCCCAACTGCTTTTTTATTTAACTGGATTTCCTCCAGCTAATTTTCTCACTCCCCCCCCCCCCCCAAGTTTGCTGAATAACTGGATTGCATGTAGCTAATTTCTGTGTATTTCTTCAAAACCGCCAATTTGAGCAAAAATAGATGGAGGTTTTCCAACTAAACTCCAAAATGCGCCAGATCCTCTAAAATTAACGGTAGATTATACAGTTAAGCATCGAGGCGTGTTTGCATTCCACTACTTCTGAGCACCTCCCACCTCCTTCACCAAATAAGTCTTCGTATACCGCTGTCCGGCAACAAGTGAAAGCATCCCCTCCATTGAGAGGCGGATGAGCCACTTAGCAGCGATACGAATGTTCACATTGCATTCGGCTGCGACTTCCTGAAGCCGAACTTTACCATTACGCCGATTGGCGATCTGGAGGATAAATTGCTTCCGCAGCTCCCACACGTCCGCCTCAAGCTCAGCGATGGTGGGAGGGTGTGGTCTAATGCTGGAGGATGACCTTCTTTGTTCGAAAAGGATCACATTGTTTTTGAAATCCTGCACTCGATCTTTTCGAATTTCTTCCTGCTGCACTTGAACCAGAACTTCACTTTGCCTTGTCCCAAAAATCCGACGATGCTTCTCACGCATTCTACGTAACCACTGACTGCTATTTTGTTGCATTAAATTCAGCCCCCTTTTTAGTCTCAATATGCAAAAAAAGCACAAACGAACTGCAGATAAATCTGCAAGCTCGAGTGTGCTTCACTCAGGTATGTTTACTTTTTGTTACAATTATTTACAGTATAGAGGGCTCATTTCAAATATGCAACTATTTTATTCTTGTCCTCGAGGTCATCAGTTTTGTATTCTTTGTTATAACATGTTTACTCTTTAAATTGGCGTGTTTATGTACCCAAGGCAAAAAAGCCAGCACTTGTGGCACAAGTACTAGCCTTTTGATCAAAATTTACGTTTGCTCGGTCCGTCCGTCGATTGGCTGTCAGGCCACTCCTCTTGTGAGCGGCGAGTGCGGTAAAAGTACCAGCTATCGTTCAATAATCGAATTTGTCTGCGGTTTTTGTTCTGGAAGGCACGCATTAATTGATTACAAAGCCATTGAGGCATATGCCCATCCCCTTCTTCGCCATGTACTTATAGCATATGAAGAATGAGGGTATTGGGTGCAGGTCCCCTTATTTTAGAGCTCAAATTCCTCTTCGTACCACTGCTCAAGCTGAGCTTGCAGCGCACGAATTTCAGTTAACAATGAGATCAAAGGATATGATTTCTCTTGAATGCCAGCAAACGTTTTTTCCAACCCATTGATGTAATCCAAGCCTTGAATGAGGGTATAAGTTGTACCGATCAATTCCAAATCATCACATTCAGCAATCACGCGTGGAAGCTGCGGCACATGGTCAGCGGTTAATTTCTCTAATTCTTTGTGCAAACGTTGGTTCAAAGCTGTTAATTGATAGGAATAGGAGGAAGGCATTTCGACGAATTCCAACTGTTGATCAAGCTTCAATATCGCATAGCGCATTTGTGGCATGAGGTAGTTCAGATCCTTTCTGTATAGAGCGTTCGATCTTCTTTTCTACTTGACAGTATAGCCGTACATACGGTACAAATTCAAGTAAGAACTTGTCTTTCGAAGTATTTATAGGTTGTCATTTGAAGTATTTAAGGCTTGTCATCAGCTGTGCTAGTGACTTGTCAGTGGGAGTGTTCGTGAATGGAAGATCGAGAGCTGCAGCAATGGATCGAGCAGATTTCTATGGAATCGTTCGGTAGGCCCTTCGTTCATCAGGCGCGTTTTAACCGAAGATTACGGTCAACGGGTGGACGTTATTTTATGAAATCGCATGATATTGAGATCAGTTGGAGTCAATGGGAGACTTACGGTCGCGATGAAATCGAGAAGATTATTAAGCATGAGCTGTGCCATTATCATTTGCATATTTTGAAGCGAGGCTACAAGCATCGTGATCAGGATTTCAAAACTTTGCTAGCCCAAGTTGGCGGTACCCGCTTTTGCCAATCATTACCGCGGCCGAAGGCACAACAGGCCTATAAATATAGGCTAGAGTGCGTGAATTGCAAGACGGAGTATTTTCGGAAGCGTAAAATGGATGTGCGTAAATTCGCCTGTGGAAATTGTAGGGGAAAATTGAAATCGTATACACTTGACTTAACAGCGCCTTCATAATAAAATAAAACTTGTCCATTCCCTGATAGCTCAGTTGGTAGAGCACTCGACTGTTAATCGAGTTGTCACAGGTTCGAGTCCTGTTCGGGGAGCCATATGGAGAGATACCCAAGTGGCTATAAGGGGACCCTCTGCTAAGGGGTTAGACTGCGTAAGCGGTGCGAGGGTTCGAATCCCTCTCTCTCCGTCACGAAATAAGTTCAATGGCATTCTTGCCATTGGGCTTATTTTTGTTTATCTCAACCTCAACTTATTCTAACAATTTTCTAATACCCGTTAAATGTTTGTCCTCTATAGTGAATAAAAAAAGCTTCACGATGGAGGACCTCCCAGTGACTAAATTATTTTCGATACGTGTGCGTCTCATTTTATTGTTGTTGATTCCATCCTTGCTCTATTTAGGCACGAGTGTGTATTTGATACAGATAAACAAGTCCAATACCGATATGCTGACCTCCTCGTTGTATGAGACAACTGAGAAGAGTGTATCTCTTATTTTGAATGCGGATCGAGATATGTATCAAGGCTTAACCGCCTATCAGTTGCTGGTGTCAGGTACCTTGACTGCGGAGGAGAAAACTAGTCAGCTGAAGGCGCTGAAAGATAATATTGAACAAACAAATACAAGGGTCGGACAGGCTATTACTATTTTAAAAACCAAAGAATTACTGCAAACCGCACATGCCGAAACTAAGGTGACGATTGAGCAGAGTGCAGAGAGCTTCCAAGCTTCCTTCGATCAATGGGTCAAAGAGGCGAATGCTGTTGTTCAAGCGGGGACCGTAGGCAAAGGGGTTTTGAATGAAGCGAAGCTGACAGCTACCTTTGAGAAGGGGCGCGAGGGTCTGAATGTCATTGGTGAAATTTTGGACACGCATGCCAACCAGAGCATTGTGGATATCGAGCAGCAAAATTACAAAACAGCACAAGGGGTTTACATTGGCGTGGCGGTACTCATTATCATTCTGTTTGGAGCCGGTGGAATCGTGATTCGGAAAATCATGTTAATGGTCCGCAGGATTCTGACTATTACAAATAAGGTTGCGACGGGCGATTTACGTCACGAGCCTTTGGTAGCCTATTCGCAGGACGAATTGGGACAGATTTCAGAATCGGTTGATGATATGGTCGCGAAAATGAAAGGCTTGATTGGCACGATCGCACACAATACGCAATTCGTGCACGATGCTTCCGTGGAGCTTTCGGACAGCTCCAAAGAGTCTGCTCATGCTGCAGAGCATGTAGCTTCGAATATTCAAGAGATGACACAAGAAGTCGAAGTGCAGGCGAGAAGCAGCGAAGAGACTAGCCGAGCTATCGAGGAAATGGCGATTGGGATTCAACGCGTCGCAGAGAACTCCAGCGTCATGGCGGACCACTCCTCTTTGACCTCCCAACATGCAACACTCGGAAATGAGCTGTTGTCGAAGCTTCAGCACCAAATTGTGAATATGCTGAGCTCTGTCGAGCAGTTGTCTATGACGGTCCAATCGCTGACTCGCAAGTCTAATGAGATTGGACAGATCGCATCGAGCATTACGAGCTTCGCGAATCAGACTAATCTTTTGTCATTGAATGCATCCATTGAGGCAGCAAGAGCAGGGGAGCATGGGAAAGGGTTTAATGTTGTCGCTCAAGAAATCCGCAAACTGGCTTCACAATCCATCGAATCCGCTGATGGCATCAATCAGTTGATTCACGAGACGAGAGTCGAGATTGCTAGTGTGTCGGAGTCTATGAATGCGACGAAGCAGGAAGCAAGCGCAGGCTCACAAATGATGCAGGAAGTGAACCAGAGCTTCGAGACGATCATGCAATCTGTGACGCATATCGTTACACAGATTCATGAGACATCCGCCATTACGCAGCAAATGTCGGCTAGCTCGGAAGAAATTTCGGCGACGATGGATCAGTCCGCTTCAAGCTCGTCTCACATTTTGACGAGGTCCCAAACGGTAGCAGCCGCTACAGAGGAGCAGCTTGCTATGATGCAGAACATCGCTGCTGCGTCGGAACAGCTGAAGTCTGTCGTGGATACCTTGAACGATTCTGTGTCCTATTTCAAAATCAAATAAAGAGTGGAAAAGAGGAGTTCTCATGGTTTTCGCAACTTGGACATGGGGGCTCCTTACTTGTTAGCTTCGACTGGCTTTACTTCCAAGAATTAGGCTTGTCAAAGAAGGAAGAATCCTTTATAATAACACTTGTCGTCCTTAACGGGCTGAAGTGTTCAATGACGATGTTATGGCCCGTTGGTCAAGTGGTTAAGACACCTCCCTTTCACGGAGGTAACAGGGGTTCGAGTCCCCTACGGGTCATTTTTTTCCTCTTATGCGGTCGTGGTGGAACGGCAGACACACCATCTTGAGGGGGTGGCGCTCACAAGGCGTGAGGGTTCAAATCCCTCCGACCGCATCCCAGTTTTACAAGCATGAAACCCTTGATATAAGGGTTTTTTTATATTTCAGATGAATGATAGGAACAAGCAAAGGAGTACGCTATGGATCCCAATGTCAAACAAGCTTTAGAGACGACACTTCATCACTGGCAGGTCATGACCGCTTATCAAAGCGATGAGAAGGAAGCTGTAGCTGATCAATTTCAATCTTCATTCTATGTATTTATTGATACCGTCCGCGAGTGGGTACTCCGTCAAGATCCCATGCCTCTAACCCTGAATGATATGCTTGGAATCGATATGATCCAAGATATTTTCGACCTGCTGCCTGCTCCCTTGCATTTGAATTTGGAGACCGAAATCGAATTAATTTTGGATCGTGTGGAACGAGTTGATGAAGATAAATACGATTGATGGCTTTGTAAGCCGTGTGTTTCCTTTTTGAAAGGAAGCTCGCGGCTTTTTGTTATTTTGTAGGCGAAAATGAAGGGGCGCTGTGTAACCTTAGTGTAACAAGCCAAATTACTCCATCTATTTCAACGATATTTGACGTTTTTGATGGAGTAACTGTATTTTCTACAGTTAAATCTCACTGTGTAGCCCGATTCATCGAATCTGTAATAAATTAACTGTAGCTCTTCCAGCTATTCCTGCAAATGCATCGAACTTCGGAAAATTAACTGTAGTTTATACAGCTAAGCTGGACGCCCACCTTGCAAATTGCTCAAGCCTCTTAGGTGTATATTAGCTTTTGACGTAAGTTAGGCGATGGCATACTTGACATCTCCATTAAACATGTCATAATGATAATATCAAATTGACATTAAAGCTGTGAAAGCAGGTGCCACAATGGACGTTAACGAAAACCACTCTAACTATAATTCCCATAAATATCGGACCCCAGATGGCGCACCTAGTGATATTGTCATCTTCACAATTACCTCAACGGAAAAGCATACGACCAAAAAGGCGTTGCCCATCCGGGAACTGCAGGTTCTGCTCATTCAAAGAAAACAATGGCCATTTGAAGGCCAATGGGCTTTACCTGGCGGATTTTGCCAAGAGTCGGAAAGTATGTACGCTTGCGCGAAGCGAGAATTACAGGAAGAAACCGGTGTGATGGATGTTCATATGGAATACTTTAACGTCTACAGTACGCCTGGACGCGATCCGAGAGGATGGATCATTTCTCACGCTTTCTACGCCTTAGTTAACGAGAAATTGCTAGCTGAAAGACGTGCTGATACGGATGCTTCGGATGTACGCTTATTTACGGTGGAGGAGGCGCTTGGGCTAACGTTAGCTTTTGACCATAAGGAGATTCTGACGGACGCTTTGCATCACATTCAGGCCAAAATGCTCACAACGACGATCGCCAAGGAGTTTCTCCCTGAAGAGTTCACCATCGGTGAGCTGTACCAAGTGATCCAAACCGTTGTTCCACATTTCGAGGAAAGCAACTTCATTCGCAAAATCACGTCTACGCAAAGCCGCAAAGGAATTATTGAAGAAGCGGTAGATCGTAACGGAGAGCCGAAGCTTTCGAATCGCTACTCGCAAAGAGCAGCACAGCTATATCGTTTTACTGATCTGACGCCACAGCTGTCGATTTACAGCTAGGCGCTTCTCTTTTACCTTTTGATAATGTCATATTGATAGTATTAATGAACTGGGAGTTAATCTTAAGGAGGCGTTAAGTATGAGAAGAGCATGGACATTTGTGGCATTACTCATCGGTATGGTTGCTATCGCGATCTATACGTCATCTACGGTAATTGAAATCGTTGCGACTACGACAGGCTTATTGTGCGTATGGTTGACAGCTAAGGAACATATATGGGCGTGGCCAATTGGACTGGTCAATGTCGGCTGTTTCTTCGTGATGTTTTGGGAAGCCAAACTTTATGCAGATACGATGCTGCAGGTGTTCTTTTTTATACTAAGCGTGTATGGTTGGATCATTTGGCTGACGAAAAGAGAAGGCACGAAGGTGCGTCCCACTCGAAAAATAACACCACGACTCATGTTCATATTAAGTGTATTTTTGGTGGTTATGACCCTGATCTGGGGCTACATTCTGCAAACGTACACGGATGCCTCGATTCCATATGCCGATGCTCTCATTGCGACCCTTAGCATCATTGCGCAGTATTTACTCTCATCGAAAGTGCTGGAGAACTGGCTTGTATGGATTGCTGTAGACGTGATGTCGGTAGCTATGTATGCTTACAAAGATTTGTATGCGGTGGCCTTCCTGTACCTTATTTTCTTGTTTATTGCCACGGCTGGATACGTCTCATGGAAACGAGAGTTACGCATCGTAGATCGGAGGGGACTCGTATGTCACAACACAAAACAGGCCTGACACTTGGGAAGTTTGCGCCCCTGCATCGGGGGCATCAACTCATGATCGAAACAGCGATCAAGGAAACAGATGAAGTCATTGTCGTTATCTATGATTGCCCCGAAACGACGGATATACCTTTACGTGTGCGCTCCAATTGGATTCGTACCCTCTATCCGCAGGTGCAGGTTATTGAAGCATGGGACGGTCCGATGGAAATAGGCGATACGCCTGCGATTAAAAGGATGCATGAGGAATATATCCTACAGAAGCTGGAGGGGCGGAAGATTACACATTTTTACTCCAGTGAGTTTTATGGTGATCACATGAGCGCGGCTTTGGGGGCAGAGAATCGCCAAGTTGATCCGGATCGTCATACATTTCCAGTTTCGGGCACGCTAGTGCGTCTTAAGCCTTTTGACCATAGAAGGTTCCTGAGTCCAGTTGTTTATAAGGATATGATTGCAAAAGTCGTATTTCTTGGGGCTCCTTCCACAGGCAAATCCACACTTTCCGCCTATATGGCGAAGCGGGAGAACACGGTTTGGATGGCGGAGTACGGACGTGAGTATTGGGAGAAGCATCAAGTAGATCGCCGATTATCATTAGAGCAGCTGGAGGAGATTGCGGAGGGTCATTTGGCAAGAGAAGAACGTCTTATGAAAGAAGCACGAGATGTTCTCTTCGTGGACACCAATGCGATTACAACGTATATGTTTTCTCATTATTATCACGGTAAGGCTACGCCACGTTTGACTCAACTGGCGGTGGATGCGGCGTCGCGATACGATCTTGTTTTTGTTTGCGATACGGATATTCCTTATGCAGATACCTGGGATCGTTCGGGAGAGGTTCAACGGTTTGTGTTTCAGAAGCAGATTATTGCTGATCTTAAAATGAGACAAATTCCGTATTTCCTGTTACAAGGAACTCTCGAGGAGAGAGCGGATAAAGTAAGTCATATTTTGAAGACATATCATAAATATCATAGTTTGAGTGAATGTTTAATAACGCAGTCTTGAAGTATGGAGTGCAGTGAATATGAAAATAACTTACGGACAAGTGAAAGCACCTAGAAACGGTGGCGCTCACGCTGTCCGTTTTTTCATGCAATTAACCAAGGGCCGACTACTTAATATCTTGTAAGAAATTCTAGAAATCACAGAAATTTATCCGATAGGGGGATGCTATTATACAAATATAAACAAAGACGAGGTGATGAAATGCAAGCAAAGCTGGCAACGGACGCCATTCCCACCCCCAAAAAGCGGGATTCATGGATAAGAACGATACAAAGATATAAAGTGATGTATGCTCTCTTATTTCCGGCATTAGTGTACTTTGCCGTATTCAAATATATTCCTATGGCGGGAATCATTATTGCTTTTAAAAACTATAACCTAGCTTTGGGACTATGGGATAGCCCATGGGTGGGATTGAAAAATTTCAAAGATTTTATCAATGGCGTTTATTTCTGGGACATTATGCGAAATACGATTATCATATCGCTGTATAAGCTATTGTTCGGTTTCTCTGCTCCTATCGTACTTGCTTTGCTTCTCAATGAAGTGTATACCCAATGGTTTAAGAAAATCGTGCAAACGATCACGTATCTACCCCATTTTCTGTCATGGGTCATTGTTTATGGACTGATGGTGGCGTTATTAGCACCAGGGGATGGCCTGTTTAACATGATTTTTAAGCAAAATGGGATTCAACCTATCTCCTTTTTAACGGAACCTGCCTGGGGCAGACTGCTGATCATCCTATCTGAAATATGGAAGGATATTGGCTGGGGAGCTATCTTGTACCTTGCCGCATTAGCAGGCATTGATCCAAGTTTATATGAAGCAGCTCGAATTGATGGGGCTTCCAAGTGGAGACAGCTATGGCATGTCACATTACCCGGCATTCGAGGGGTCATTATTCTGATGTTGATCCTGAAATTAAGTCATATTCTAGACGCTGGCTTTGACCAAATATTCATGTTTGCCAACAGCTTTAACCAGGAGAAGATCGATATTATCGACACATGGGTATACCGTGAAGGGTTGGAGCGTCTTAAGATTGGCTTGGCTACTGCTGTGGGATTGTTTAAAGCTATCATCGGATTTGCTTTAGTTTTGGCTGCGAACAAGATTGCCAAAAAATTCGATGGGCAAATTTGGTGAGGTGGTTTTATAAATGATTAATTTGACAGTCGGGGAAAAAATATGGCAAGTAGTCGTATATTTTATTCTTATTATACTAGCCCTACTTTGCTTACTTCCCTTTTTATATGTGGTTGCTGTATCAGTGACACCAGAATCGGAAGTAGTAAGAAAAGGAATTGTTATTATTCCAGAATCCTTTACGTTCGTAGCCTATAAAGAAGTTTTCATTTCTCATGGTATAGGGCAGGCGTATAAAATTACGTTGTTTCGAACGATCGTAGGCACGGCGCTAAATGTGCTTTTTACGGTACTAGCTGCTTATCCGTTGTCCAAAAAATATTTGCCGGGGCGCAGCACATTTTTAATATTCATTGTGTTTACCATGATGTTCAGCGGAGGCTTAATTCCAACCTATTTGTTAATCCGCTCTCTAGGATTGCTAAACAGTCCGTGGGTATTGATTATCCCGCATCTCATTAGTGCATTTAATTTGGTTATTATTAAAGGCTTTTTCGAGCAATTGCCTGCTGAAATCGAGGAATCGGCGAGGGTTGACGGTGCAAGTGAACTTCAATCGCTTTGGAGGATCATTTTGCCCCTCTCGTTGCCCGTGCTTGCTACAATTTCCTTATTTTACGCCGTGGGGCATTGGAACAGTTATTTCGATGCGATTGTTTACTTGAATGATTCGAACTTAATGCCGCTTCAAGTTGTCTTGCGCAACATTTTGCTTAACGTCGCAACACAAAGTGCGGACTCGATGGCCAATTCCGGAACGGTTAGTAAGTTCGCTGTGCAAATGGCTGCTGTCGTCGTGACGACGGTTCCGATCTTGATCGTTTATCCATTTATGCAAAAGCATTTTACCAAAGGTGTGCTTATGGGATCGATTAAAGGTTAAAAGCAATTCCTACCTAGGTTGTTACGGGGACACCGTGATAATATATATACAAGCAAAAGGAGAGGTCAATATGGAACGTAAAAAGATTTCATTTACTGTTCTGGCTGCTATAGTTGGGCTGGGAACGCTATTGTCAGCATGTGGGAACCAAGAAGAAGTTAAGCAGACAGCTTCGAGCATCCCTCAATCCGAGGCTAACAAGTTTGCGACCAAAATGAAGATTTCGATGTTTAACCAAGGTACTTTCAATGCTGCCGCTCCGATACCTCCACGTGAGGAGGATATTCAACGCCAAATGTTGGAAAAGGCGATGAACATCGACTTGGATATGACGATTCCTCAAGCTGGGCAAGCAACAACCAAACTGAATACACTCATTGCAGGTGGAGATATTCCAGATTTGCTCTTCTTGAAGAGTCGGTCCGATCTCGCGCAGTATTATGACCAAGGCGTTCTTGCGGATTTGACCCCATATTTGGATCAATTTCCCGAACTGAAGAAGCGTTTTGGTAAAGACTCATGGGAGGCGACGTCATATCTGGGCAAAACCATTGGAGTTCCAGGTTATGATAATGTAAACGGTATCAGTCGAAGCTTCTTCATCCGCAACGATTGGTTGAAAAAGCTGAATTTGAAAGTGCCGACAACCCCTGACGAGCTGTTCGAAGTGATGAAGGCCTTTACGGAGAAAGACCCAGACGGAAACGGCAAAAACGATACGTACGGATTCATAGGCGGTATGAATAAAGAAGGTAATCTGCAAACTTACGGCTTCGATAGCTTGATGTGGATGTTTGGCGTCAATCCTCCCTCCGCCATTGAAGTGAAAGACAATAAACCGGTATACCTATTTATTGATCCCAAAATGAAGGAGGCGCTCGCTTACATCAATAAAATGATGACAGCGAAAGTTGTGGACCCGGACTGGGTGACGATGAATACGCCCGATTTGTTGGACCAAAAGTTATTTAAAGGTAAAGTTGGCTTCATGATCAGAGATGCCCGCAGATTGGAACCGGATTATCAGCAGAAAATGAAAGAAATCGGCGGAGAGGTGCCGGAATGGATCGTCATTCCTCCAATGAAAGGGCCATACGGCGATCAAATCGTGGAGAGAAAATCGTTCCAAGGCAATTCATGGGCTATTTCCAAGAAAGCTGACAAGGATAAAATCATTCGGATCCTG
Source organism: Paenibacillus sp. J22P169 (assembly GCF_059691995.1). NCBI lineage: Bacteria > Bacillati > Bacillota > Bacilli > Caryophanales > Paenibacillaceae > Paenibacillus > Paenibacillus sp. J22P169. Next base: position 459,811 of record NZ_JCAUAO010000004.1, read on the forward strand.
TCTATGCTGGAATATATCTTTACGGACAAAGAAGCCTATCCGAATTTCGCATACGGAATTAAAGGGATTCACTGGGATGTCGTAGACGGCAAGATCAAAAATAAAACCTCGGAACTATCCAAGGAAATGAAAGAAAAGTACTTATGGGTGGATCATTATAGAATGCCGCGCCGTGGCGATGATGCCGAGTACTTCAGCTTCCAGAATCCGAAGACGGCAGAAGCTTTCACGAACAATCAGCAATATGTGGGTCTTACTTTACCCGGAAATTTATTGACGGCAGACCCGAGCGATACCTTGGCGGCTGACCGCACACGTTTCATTAATGAAAGCCTAGTCAAATTTATGTCTGGCAAAGATCCTCTGACCAACTGGGACAATTTCCTCAAAACATTGGATACCAAGTTCGACATGCAGAAATATAAGGATACAGCCGTTAAACAATTTAAAGAAGCAGGCCTAATTAAGTAAATGAACGAAGAGAGTGGCGATAAATCGCCCCTCTCTTTGTTGTCCTATGCTATGCTTAGTTGAATACAGATACCAAAGGAAGATGACCGATGCGAAGAAGAATCAGCTTGCCTATAAAACTATTTATGATCGTGTTCGCGTTTGTATTAAGCTGCATCATCTTAATAAGTCAATTGTCCTATCGCTATGTTCAAAAGGAAATAAGAACCAACGACATTTATTACACAAACCAAATATTGGACAAAGTTGACCAGTATTTAACGGTTAATTTTTCCTCCTTCCAGACGATCTTGTTCTCAGTTGAAACATCGGTGAAAGCAAACATTTCCAATACGGAAGTGATCAAAAAGCAATTAAGAGAGCTCTATGAGCTTAACAGTAATTACGTGAGTAACATTTATTTGATTAATAGCGATTTATCCATTCTAGGTGGAAGTACGACTACGCGAATTTTTGATGAACCTTTATCGGATAGAAAGCCTTTGTTTGATGCGGCCGACAAGAACAAACGAACTACCTTTGTCAGTGATCCTTATAAATCGAAGTATTCCGGCTGGACAGTTACGATGGTGCGATATCTCAACGGCACTCCGACCCCTATGGCTATTGCCGTAGATTTGGATCTAAATGCCATTGAAGAAACCTTGTTTAAGATTAATAAAAAAGAACAAATGAATCTAGCTTTGATCACGCCATCGGGTAAAATCATTGCTGGATTTTCAGAAAATAGAGGCCCATTAAGTATTCAGGATCATACTTTTTCAATCGGGGAAACGTCGGCAGAACAAATTCTGGATACGACGGGAACAAGCCTACAACTCCATACAAAAGATGGCTTACCGGTCTCCATTCTGAAGAAACCGACGGAGAAATTCAATTGGTTCCTCATCTCGATCAACGATGAATCTCGCATGGAAGCTGCGTTGTCCAGATTGGAAAACTATTATCTAGGACTACTAGTTGCAGGCTTGCTCTTAAGTTTGTTCATTTCCTTTTTGATCGCCAAGTATATAAGGAATCCGCTCTATGCACTCAAAACAAAAATGAAGCGGGTAGAGCAAGGCGATCTGACAACGACAGTTACCATTAAGCGAAACGATGAATTCGGTGACCTTTCCCTAGCATTCGACCGTATGCTGCAGCAAATTGTGGAGCTGATTCGGCGAGCAGAGCTGCATAATGAACTTGAGCGGAAGCTGGAAATCCAAGTGCTGCAATCTCAAATAAATCCTCATTTTCTATATAATACGCTTGGATCAATTAGCAATGTCATACGTCTTGGACAAATAGAGAAAGTAGATGTGGTAATCGGGTCTCTTATTTCAATATTGGAATACGGGATTGCCGACGCTTCGGAGAAGGTTTCACTACGTCAGGAGTTGCGCAATGTATCGGACTATATCGCGATCCAGAACATCCGTTATAACAGGCACTTCCACTTGATTGAGCATATCGAAGACGGGTTAATGGATTTCCCAGTTTTTCGAATGCTGCTGCAGCCCATTGTGGAGAATAGTATCTTCCATGGCTATAACGGAGGGGGAATCGAAGGTTCGATTACGATTCATGCCTACAGGCAGGGTGGCATCGTCATGATTGAAGTCATTGATCAAGGCGAAGGAATTCCAGCAGATCGAATCCAGCATATTTTAATGGAAGACCCAGGTAGTCCGGAAGTAAAAAGGAAAAGAATCGGGTTAAATAATATTCATGGTCGAATAAGACTTCACTACGGGGAGCAGTTCGGGCTCCAAATCATAAGCACACCGCAAGAAATGACCTGTGTTCGCGCCGTATTCCCGGTAGGTTTGTAAAGGAGATGGATGAAAAGTGAAAGACTACACCTGCTTCATCGTTGATGATGAAGATTTAATCATTCAACGATTGGAATTATTTTTTAGCGAGCTTTCCCATAAGGAAAGGCGATTCCATTTAGTGGGAAAAGCGAATAATGGGCTGAAAGGGATAGAGGAGATCTTACAGCTAAAGCCGGATATCGTCATCTCCGATATCGTTATGCCGCGAATGGATGGTATAGCGATGATTGAGCAGTTGAAGCCCGAGCTGCCTCATACCCAATTTATTCTTTTGACTGCCTATTCGACATTTGAATATGCACAGCGAGCTATTCATGCCAACGTATTGGAGTACATTGTTAAGGTTCCATTGAATGAAGCGGATTTGGATCGAGCTTTAGGTAAGGCAGCCGGAATTTGGGATGAGGTTAAGAAGAAAGAAGAGGAATTTCAATCATTAAACGTATCCATTCTTGAAAATAAATATAGAGTTCGCAAGCAATTTTTTAACGAGCTGATCAGAGGCGAAATACCTGCTCATCGGGCATCGAATTTCGTGAGTAGCATGGAGTCCCAATTCTTTCAAGCCAACTACTGCTGCTTTATTGTAGAAATGAATCTGTATGAAAATTTTCGCAACGAATATTCAGCGGTTGACCAAAACATCTTGAAATATGCGATTACGAATGTAATCGAAGAAACGGTGATGAATTGTGGCAGGGGTGTAGCTACGGATCTATCCGATAATCGTTTTATTGGCTTTCTTTCCTGGGAAAATAATCGCAGTGATATGGATACGGAATATGCTTGTCAGGCATTGGGGAGTCAGATCGTCTCCCATTTGCAGCAGTATTTGAATCAAAGGGTATCCGTAGCTTTTGGCGGTACGCATCGAGGCTGGGAATCCATCAAACAAGCCTACACGGAAGCTCAAAATGTAAGTGACGATTTCTATTATCATGCAGAGAAAGTAGTCAAAACACCCGCGCATCGGTTCCATTATCGGAATGACAGAAGAGAGGACTTTCAGAAGAAATTGGCTGATTTTCTAGTATGGGTGCAGAGACAAGTTGCCAAGGAAGAGCTGGAGAAACAATTTGCTGATTTAAGCCAATTTGCTACTGATCATAAAATCCATAAGTCTATCATGGCACCTATGCTTCGAGACTTGTACAGAGATATTGTTATGAAATTTAAATCGGGGAACACGTCGACCACGGATGTAGCAGAGTTTCCCATAGAATTTATGGCATTTCGGGAGCAGTTAGCCTATATTTCCGACTTCACATTCGAATATGTACACGCCGGCCAACTTTTATATCGGGCAGAAATCATGAGAGCCATGCGGTTTATAGAGAAAAATCTGAAACAGCGTTTAACATTGGAGGCTATTGCTGAGGATGTGAACTTAGCGCCATCGTATTTTAGCAGCCTATTTAAAAAAACAATGAACGAAGGTGTTATCAGCTACATCAACCGTAAAAAAATACAATTGGCTCTCGAGCTGTTAAATGTTCAAGATTATTCTTTATTGGAATTGTGCGAGGAAGTAGGCATAGTAAATGAAGGGTATTTTTGCAAATTATTCAAAGAGTATACGGGCGATACCCCTAAGCAATATCGGATAAAAATGACAAGGTATGAAACCAAGTAGGGTTGCAAAAAAATGTATGAGTTTTTCTCGAAATCATGTAAAAAAACAGGGATTAAAAGGCTTACCATGATAGATGTATCTAATCATGGAGGTTATCAAAATGGAGCTTATTAAAGCGGATGTAACCGTCGTAGGCGGAGGTATTGCTGGGCTATGCGCTGCCATTGCTGCCGCTCGTCAAGGGCTGCAGGTGTCACTTATTAATGATCGACCGGTTCTTGGGGGGAATGCCAGCAGCGAGGTTAGGGTTCATATTAACGGGTCGGCCTATCTCGGCAAAAGTCCATCCTATTATGCGCGTGAGGGCGGGTTGGTAGAAGAGCTCAAGTTGAAGATTTTCCACTATAATCCGTTATATAACAAAAAGCTTATGCTTTCGCTTTCGGATACGGTCTTGTTGGATATGGTCTATGATGAGCCTAACATTTCTCTATTTCTAAATACATGCGTGCATGAAACGGGAATGGAGAATGGCAGAATCAAATGGGTGGAGGGCCTTCAATTGGCTTCCGAAAGGAAATTCCGTTTTGAAAGCCGAACCTACATCGATTGCTCGGGAGACGGGGTTGTCGGATATCAGGCAGGTGCTCTCTTCCGATGGGGGAGAGAAGCGAAGCATGAATACAAGGAAGACTTGGCTCCTGAAGTGGCAGACCATTACACCATGGGAGATACAATCCTTTTCCAAGCCCGCGACGTAGAATATTCCGTTCCGTACAAGAGACCTGGCTTTGCGTATGATATTACGAAGTTGGCCTTTTTCGATAGTATCAGAAAAGGCTTGAACCATCGGGCCTTTCCTAGAAAAATCAACGGGCTTGGCGGATTGTGGTGGCTGGAATACGGCGGGCATATGGACGTTATTACAAACAATGAAGACATCGCATTGGAGCTGCGGAAATTGGTTTACGGGATTTGGGATTATATCAAAAATAGTGGCGAATTTGATGATGTCGACAATCTCATCTTGGATTATGTCTGCCCAATTCCGGGCAAGCGGGAGTCGAGGCGGTTTATTGGGAATCACATGTTGTCTCAAAATGATCTGACCACAAAGCCGCATTTCGAAGATGCTGTATCCGTCGGGGGATGGTATATGGATTTACATGCTGCTAAGGGCATCTACGATGAAGGACCCGCTACAGCATGGAATTTCGTTCCTGGATTGTACAATATTCCTTTTAGCAGTTTATTTTCCCAAAATATTCCCAATCTCATGTTCGCTGGTCGCAATATAAGTGCTACCCATGTTGCTTTCGGATCGACAAGGGTAATGGCAACCTGCGGTTGTATGGGGCAGGCAGTTGGAACAGCCGCTTCGTTATGCTTGAAATATGACGTTGACCCTGCAGACATCGTCGAAGCTCATATGGGGGAGCTGCAGGCGCTGCTGCTTCGTGATGGTCAAACGATTGTAGGGCTTAAAGAGGAATTGGATCCATACTTTGCTGACGGATTACATATTCGTGCCTCGTCTCAGCGCAGCTATGACAATTCTCATCCAACCGAAGCGATTCCCTTGGAGAAAGGGGTATGTTTGGTCTTGCCGATTCAGACATCCAAGGCGGAAAGCGTACGGATCAAAATTAAAAATATTTCTGAGCATTCGGAAACTCTGCATGTGAAGCTGTTTGGCGGGGAACGGAAGGAAAACTACATTCCCACCAGCCAGTTGAAAGACTACAGCTTGGCTATTGCAGCCGGTCATGACGACTGGATTACGCTGGACTTAGGCTGCAAGAAGCCGGCGGACGACAAAATATACATCGTACTGGAAGGTACGGCGAGCCTTGCTGTATACGGCAATGAAGAGAAGATTACAGGAGCGGTCAGCTTCCATTATAGGCCGGAAGAGCCTTCCAGGCTGAAGAAATTCAATAAGAGCATCTGCTTTAAGGACCTGCTGCCATCCCAGAATATGTATAATCCCGAGAATGTCGTCAACGGCTTCTCCAGACCTTATGGTCTGCCGAACGGCTGGATTTCCGAACGTACGGAAGGACGGGAGTGGTTGGAACTCTGTTTTGCAAGCCCTAAAAATCTGGATGAAATCCATCTTGTTTTCAATTCACAGTTGGATTTGGAGCATTTCGACGATCCGATCGAACCTCTTATCCAAGATTATGATGTGACCTTGACCTTAGAAGACGGGACCGAAAGGGAAATCATAATCCGTGGAAATTATCTCACGTTGAATAAACATAAGGTGGATACGATAGGTGTTACCCGAATCCGGATTAGTTTCTGCGCAACTTACGGTTCGCCTTATCATGAAGTGTTTGCTGTAAAATTGTTTGCTCCTAAAAACGATAAGTGAGGTCAGGTGAAGTCGCGATGCAGGAATTATTCCCTCGAAGAGGGTTACCCAATGTCATTCAGAAATTGGAGAATGGGGAAACGGTAACAATCGTCTATTTTGGCGGCAGTAATACGCGTTCTAAAGGATACAGGGTTATGACGGCGGATTGGCTTCGTGGGCAATATCCCAAGGCGGATATCCGCTCTGTGAATGCAGGCATTGACGGTACTGGATCGGATTTGGGCTGTGCTCGTTTGGAGATGGATGTACTGCGCCATCAGCCTGATCTCGTGTTTGTTGAGTTTGTCGGTAACGATGGCGGAGTTCCCGAGTCCAAGGCGCGGATCGAAGGAATCGTCCGTCAGCTCCGCAAGCGGAGCCGGTTTATAGATATCCTGTTCGTTTACACGCTGAAGGAGCGAGATGTAGTAGGATTTCAGTCTGGGGAATACCAGAAGGGAGCGCTTATGCAAGAGGAAGTGGCCGATTATTACGGTATTCCTTCGATTCATCTGGGTGTAGCGGTCAGTCAATTAGTGACGGGAGGAAAGCTTATTTTTACCTCAGGGGGCTCAGGGGCAGACAAGTCCATTCCCGGGGTCGTTGTTTTTACGCATGATTCGATCCATCCTATAATTCCCGAAGGACACCAGATTTACACGGATACGATCACACGGTCATTTGAGAAAATGAGTGAACTTCGAGATCGCTTGGGAAGGGTGGAACATAACTTGCCTCATACCCCTTTGGTCGCGGCCAACCCTTGGGAGTACGCCGCTATGCTGCCGCTGGATGGCCATGCTAAATTATCGGCAGGATGGTCCTATATGAGCGCCGATGATTTAGATCTGGTCCGCGAGTATAATTGGTTGTTCCCCGGCCTATGGCGGGCAGTCGATTCTGGGGAGGCTATCACGGTGCAGTTCGAAGGCACTCACATCGGGCTGTTCGATATCGGGGGACCTGATTCCGGCAGATTGAAAGTGACGGTGGATGACGGGGAGCCCTTCCTTGTCGACCGATTCACGCCATACAACGATCATAATCGAAATCAGTATGTTTTCTTGCCAGAGCTTCCGAATGGGCGACATACGGTTCGCTTCGAAGTCGATACCGAGAAGACAGACAAAGCGGCTGTGTTTGAGGCATCCGGCAATGAGCGAGGTAGGGAGCATGTTCGGGAGCATCCGGATTGGTACGATCAAACGGTGATCCAGCTTGGGAAGTTGTTGTTGGTGCAGCCGCCAGTATAAGGGATGAGAACGGCGTTGTCCCCTTGGAAGAAATTTTGCTGTTAGGTGACATGCTAGGATAAAAATGACGAATAAGATTATAAAATAAGCCTAAGAGCTGAGTGGATGAGAACGATCCATTCGGCTTTTTTTCATACACATTTTTACTTTATCCATAATTTGGGTGGAGTTGGGTAGTATGTAAGGCGGATGTTCGAGAAAAATAGAGGGAATCGCTTGACATGGAGTAAACTCCATACGTTAAGATGCGGATGCGGTTAAAACGAAACTGCTTAGCTGGAATCAGAGAGGAGGCGAGGGATGGAGACCACATTTTCAATCGCAGAGATTTCCCAAAAGTCAGGACTCAGTTACGATACGATACGGTATTATGTAAAGATCGGACTCCTGCAGCCAGCGAAGCGTAAGGAAAACGGGCAGAGGGAATATGGCACAATCCATCTCGAACGTTTAATATTCATCACACATCTCAAACGAACCGGCATGCCGCTAAAGGAAATTGAACATTATATGTCCTTGGCATCCGCTCGAAAATACGAAAACTGTTACAACGTACTTTCTGAGCATAAACTCAAAATCGAGTCACAACTGGTGGAAATGAAGGCAACTTTGGAAGTGGTGAAGTATAAGCTGGACCATTTTGATGACCTAATGAAGCGAACAAGTTTAGGAGGAGATTGAACATGAATACAGAAAACACCTATCAAGTTACACCTCAAAAACCGATTCATTCGGGCTTTGGTCCGCAAACAACAGCAAGGGAAGTACTCGAAGGCTGTGACTTGAGTGGGAAAATCGCGATCGTGACTGGTGGGTATTCAGGCGTCGGACTTGAAACAACCCGCGCTTTGGCAGAAGCAGGTGCGACAGTAATCGTACCCGCACGTACACCAGATAAAGCTCGCACATCGGTTGCAGGCATCCCTCGAGTTGAGCTGGATGAGCTGGACCTGGTCGATCCTGCTTCAATAGACGCATTCGCGAAGCGGTTTCTGGACTCAGGTCGACCGCTGGATATCCTGATCAATAACGCCGGTATCATGGCTCCTCCGCTAGTACGTGATGCACGCGGCTACGAATCCCAATTTGCAACCAATCATTTGGGTCACTTTCAATTGACGTTGCTGCTCTGGCGGGCCTTGAAACAGGCGGGAAAGGCGCGGGTGGTTTCTGTTTCTTCAACTGGCGTCCGCTTCGGTGGTGTTGACTTTGAGGATCCAAACTTCGAACGGCGGGAATATGATAAATGGAAAGCTTACGGCCAGTCCAAGTCAGCTAACGCGCTTTTTGCCGTCGCGTTGGACAAGCGTGGTCAAGCGCACGGTGTCCGCGCCTTTTCTCTCCATCCGGGCAGAATCATGACCGATTTAGTGCGTTTTATGACAGAAGAGGAAAAGCTTGCAGCAATTGGGGAATTGAAGACCACTGAGCAGGGTGCTGCAACTAGCGTGTGGTGCGCGACCAGTCCGCAACTTGAGGGCAAAGGAGGCGTTTACTGCTTAGATGTCGATATTGCCGAAGTCGTTACAGCAGAAGCCCCGCAAGGGCTGAGCCAAAAGCTGTCGGGTGTATTTCCTTGGGCGATCGACCCAGATTTTGCGGAACGTCTTTGGCAGGTCAGCGAGAAGTTGACCGGCATGAAATTAATGGCTTGATCATGACGCTAGATTTGCAAGAAACATAGAATGAATTCTGGGTAGGAAATTAGTATATAAGGTGTAGTATTCTTCTGGAAATAAGGGAGAAGCTGCACCTTTTTCTTGTATGCTGTGGGTCCTCTTCAGTAGCCTCACGGAGTGGCGATAATTGGAAATAACTGGCAATTTAACAATGCGTAATCTCACAAATCTGTGTAAAAAAATGTTCAATAGAGAGCCACATCAGGTACAGTCCTCCTGCAATAATAAACACTGTACCAGCAATAGCAATCCAAATATGCGACTTCGTTCTTCCGTTTTTACTTTTATTACCTGTATCCCATTCATCTAAAGGTTCTATATAGCTCCCTCCTTTTCCTCATCAACCGAACTCACCCCATACCGCGCCAAAGCCTTAGATGCCGACTCCAACATGCGTCTTTTCAAAAAATCCCCCTCAATGACACGAACTCGCTTGCCGAGAAAACGGATCTTGGAAAGCAGATACTCCGTTTCGTCGCCAAGTATAACTACCCTGACTCTATAGATATCATGCTCTGTATCATACGCAACGTCTTTTTCAAAACTGGAGAGGGCGTATAGGATACGTGACAACTCCCTGTTGTAATCACGAACGACTTCAAGAACAGCTTCGCCTTTCCGAACGTCGAGGGCCATTTTGATCTTCACCAGGATGCTCTCTGCATCTATCGTTTGTAATGCCTCTGCAGTGACAGAAGCTATCTTATCCAGTTTGGTGCGCATGAACGTGTGGTGCCGAAGGTGGAACCAAAGCAGGTACCATTCCCTTTTGACCATGGAGTATTCTAATTTATAAGGCATCCCTGATTGGTCCGAATGAACGCGTCCACCTTTGATCTCGTAAGATAATTGGATTCCGCTTTTTTCAGTGATAAGCCTTCGTAAAGATCGCAGGAGCGGGTGGTAGACCTGTTTCTCCAAGCTTCGTGCTTTCTCAATGAGATGATCAGTGGTATCCATGACCCTATCTTGTGCTAGGATAGTACGCAGTTTATCCAATGTATCAGGAGTGAAAGCCTTATCCGCCGCAGGATGCCCGAGCATCGTTTTCAGCCAGGCTCTTTCGTGTGAAGTGACCATGAACGTACCTGAATCCTCTAGCCGGGAAATGATCTGGTAGTTAAAAATCTTCTCAAACAGATTCATAGTAAGCCTGAATCTCCTTCCATTCGGCGATCATTTCCCTGCGGAATTGAACAGGCTCGAGTATTTCACAGCTAGACCCGAAGCTGCGCAGCCATGGCTTAATTTCTGTCGTCCCATTAACCAGGATCTCATAGATAAAAGAATGCTCGTCCTCCTGTACGATTTGCCCCCATTGTCCTTGCAGCATAACACGCTCTTTAACAAAGTTAGGCGCAGAACCTTCTGGATTGTAAAATCGGGCACGAACCGTCACGGCTCGCCCCGTGTCAATCAGCCAGCTAAACCGGATTTTCGCTTGAAGCTCGTTCATTCTATTCTCAAAGACATCCTCGTCAACAGATTCATCTTCTTCGATCTGCGTAATCCCTTCTAAACGATACTTCCGAACACTTTCTCTGCCATTGGAGAGTAGATACCACCGCCCGTACTGGTGATCATAGACCACTTTCAGCGGGAGTGTTTTCTCCACTTTTCCGTTCGTATCCCGCTCGAATAGCGGGTTGGTGTTCTTGGAGGCATAGCTCTTTTCGGACTTTGGTGAAAAATATAAGAATCGAACTTTACGGCGGTTGCGAATGGCACTAAGGATGGTGAACAAATGCGCCTCATCTAAGATACGTGAGTAATAGTGATACTTATATAAAAAAGGCTCAATGGCGTGCCTCTCTGTTTGTTGGCGAAGAAAGTGCTTTTTCAAGCCGTCGCGCAGCAAATAACCTTGAACAGAAGGTACCTGCGTGTTTGCCATGATATCTACGAAATCATAAAGATCATACAGTTCATCGTCTGTCAGTCCGTGGATCAAATCGTTTTGGATGCGGTAGCGATAGGGACGAGCACCTGCTTGTCTTGCAATGACACCAACTTCTTCCAAATACTTAAGATCAGAACGAATCGTCTTCTCATCTGGCAAGGGTAGAACGGAAGACTGACTGGTGCAACAGATGTCTAACAGTTCCATGGCTGTCAAAGCCTTTTCATTCATAGCAGCTAATAGCAATGAGATTCTCTGAGATTCAGATTCCTTCAGTGACTTGGCTCGAAATAAGAATAGCAGCATCGGATCGGTGGACTCGTAATAGCTGAAGCGAATCGTTTCGGCGAACTCCTTGCGCTGCTCCTGCGGTAAGTGCTGATACGTGGAGCTTACGATTTCTTTTAACCGTCGAATCGTCTTGTCAAAGGTATGGATAGAAATGCCCAGTCTCTCTGAGAACTGCTGTCTGTTGTAGGCACCACTCGTCAGCACAAGCATGCGTAGAAACTGGATTTCTTTATCAAAGCTTTCCTTAGCCACGCTACTCCTCCGTTCAATCTACAACATATCTCCATTGTAACAGGGGACGGAATTGGGCGAAATGGTAAACTTTCTCTGTTGTCGTAATACTTTTACCATGTTCGATGGGTTAGAAATAAGCGAAAATAAGGTCATAAGGCCGACACGATAATGTGTTGGAGATAACAATCATCGAGGCGTCTGGAAGGGTTACTTCGACTTTTAATCGGCATGTCGTTGGTTCGAATCCAACTTCCTCCAAGTGGAGGAATAGCTCAGTGGTAGAGCAGCACGTTCCTTTCCGCCATTTTCCTCGATGATTTTCAAACAAAAGAACAACTGGTGAGGCGCTGAGATGGGTTACTTCGAGCTAATCGACCAATAGTAAAACCCGGGCATTATGGCAGGTTCGACTCCTGCAGCAAACCTATCTCGCCTTTTCCTCACCAGTGTTTCATTTAAGGAGGTTCAAGAAAATGAGCATAGCCAAGAAATTGTTCGGTTCACTTAGACCGAATACGGTTAACAAAGACAACTATCCAGCATTCACGCGATCTGTGGAAGAGCAGTATCTGCAGACACTTCTAACCAATACAATGAGCAATACCTTTTATGCGGATCAAAATGAGTTAGTAACCGAGGCTGCGCAACTACATCACGAAATGGCAGATGCCAATCCGACGTTTATGGCCAAAGCCATTGTTTTCGCTCGAAATGAAGGCTTCATGCGCTTACAGCCGTTGTTCGGGCTTGCGATTTTGTCCCAGTACCGCCCAGACTTGTTCGCCTTAATCTTTCTGCAGGTCATCCGTATTCCTTCTGATTTGTCGGATTTTCTAACGATTCTGAATGGGCTTGGACGAGGAGAAGGAGGCCGTGCCGTGAAACGGCAGGTGAATCGCTTTTTAGCGGGCGTATCTGAATATTGGGCTATCAAGTATAACGGGCATGGTAGAGGGTATAGTCTAGGAGATGCAATAGCTACGGCACATCCGAAGCCACAAGACTTGAAGCAGCAGGCGTTGTTCCGTTATTTACGGGGACAAGAGGCGAATCAAGGATTGCTGCCGCAGGTGGAAGCACTGGAGAAGTTAAAGCTCTCCACAACGGAGAAGGAACAGATCGAATGGATTGAACGTGGTAAGCTGCCGTATGAAACCGTGACAGGTGCCATCAAGCCATCGAAGGCAGTGTGGGAAGCGCTGCTCTATCAGATGCCGACATTTGCACTGCTTCGTCATATGAATGCTTTGTTGCGGGCTGGGGTTTTGGAAGAGAAGAAGAACTTGGAACATGTCATCAATCGGATAACTGACAAGCAGGCGTTGCACAAAGCCAAGATTATGCCTTTCCGATTAGCGACGGCGTTCCGCCAGGTGGAGCACGCGGACCTGCGAGACGCTTTGCGCGAAGCGACGGATCTTACTTTTGACAATTTGCCGGAGCTTGGGGAACGTACTGCTATTTTCCTAGATATCTCGGGTTCGATGAACGGTCAGTATCTGGAAATTGGTTCGGTTTTTGCCTTGGCCCTGTACAAAAAGACGCAAGGAAACTCCCTATTCTGGCTATTCGATACAGAGGTTGTGGATGCCAAACCCTCCCGTAAGGATAGTATCCTCACACAGGCAGAGCAGATTCATGCTCGCGGCGGAACGGATACAGGGGCACCGGTCAGGAAGCTTATTCAGGAGCACAAGAAAGTAGATCAAATCATCATCATCACGGATGAGCAGCAAAACAGCGGCAGTTCCTTCTACGAAGAGCTGAGGCGGTATCGCTCGAAGGTAAATCGTGATGTGAAGGCATTTATCGTGGATATAGCGCCTTACCGGCATGCGATGGTTCCAGTTCAGGATACGCAAACCTTTTACATTTACGGGTGGAGCGACACGGTTCTTGCCTACATTGCGCAGTCTGTGCAAGGATATTCAACACTTGTGGAGCGGGTAGCAGCGATAGAGTTAGAGGATTGAGTGTAACATTTACCGAAGGAGGAAGAACCACATGTCTGATGTTCATCAACAAATCCTAGAAGAATTGAGACGGATCGAGAAGGAAGAAGACGTCCGTATCTTGTATGCCTGTGAATCAGGCAGTCGAGCATGGGGCTTCCCGTCCAAGGATAGCGATTACGACGTAAGATTTATATATATTAGGCCTGTGGAGTGGTACCTATCGATTTTTGAGAATCGCGATGTCATCGAGCGACCGATCAGCGATATGTTGGATATCAATGGCTGGGACTTGAGGAAGGCTTTGAATTTGTTTCGTAAATCGAATCCACCATTATTAGAGTGGTTACAGTCTCCTATACGTTATATGGAGAACTTGACGATAGCTGATCAAATCCGTCGTATTTCGCCATTAACCTTTTCACCAAAATCTTGTATGCATCACTACCTGCACATGGCGAAGGGGAATTATCGGGAATACTTGCAGGGTGATCATGTCAAAATCAAAAAGTATTTCTATGTCCTGCGCCCGATTTTGGCCTGTGAATGGATTGAGCGAAATAACACAATGCCGCCCATCGAGTTTCAAGTACTTGTCGACCGTTTAGTACCAGAGGGCAGTCCGCTGAAGGCAGCTATTCAAGAGCTGCTTGCTCGTAAAATAGCAGGTGATGAGATGGATTATGAGCCAAGAATCAATCCGATTAATGAGTTTTTAGAGGCGAGAATAGCCTACTATGATCGAGCCGCATCCACTGTGCAGGCTGGTGAGGGTGATCAGGATCGGCAGCTCGACGAGTTGTTTCGCTCAGCGTTGAAGGAAGTATGGGGATAGGGTTTACAATTTTCAAGTACAGGAGCTGAACGACATGGCCTATCAAAATATAAACGGCGTACGCGTCTGGGGGCAGCCCGATGAAGGCGCTTTGTCACAAGCAAAAACATGTTCAGAAACAGGAAGAGTCGTTCAAACGCTCCTCATGGCTGATCATCATAAAGGATACAGCCAGCCGATAGGCGGGGTTGTCGTATACGATGGTCAATTGTCGCCATCAGGTGTAGGCTATGATATCGCTTGTGGGAATAAAGCCGTAAGAACCAACTTAATGGCATCGGATATTAAACCTCGCATGGCAGGACTGATGGATCAAATTGCACGCAAAATTTCCTTCGGTATCGGACGTGTAAATAATGAAAAGGTTGATCATGATTTGTTCGATGACCCAGATTGGGATGTATACAAAGCAATCGGTAAACAAGAGCATGACAAGTTAAAGGCACTAGCACGTGATCAGCTTGGAACGGTGGGCAGCGGGAATCATTTCGTGGACGTGTTTGAGGAAGTGAGCACGGGGAGAGTGTGGGTGGCGAATCACTTTGGCAGCCGCGGGTTTGGTCATAAGACGGCTAGCGGTTTCATCAATCTGACGGCAGGCCGCGAATTTCTGGGTAACGCCCCAGGTGAGAAGATGGATCAACCGCCGATTCTTTTGGATTTGTCGAGTGAACTGGGAGACATGTACTACAGAGCCATGAAGTTGGCAGGGCGGTATGCCTATGCGGGGCGAGATTATGTGATGGAGCAAGTGTTGACTATTTTAGGAGCAGAAGCTGATTTTGCGGTGCATAATCATCATAATTTTGCGTGGAAAGAGGTTCATAATGGTCAAGAGACGGTTGTTGTTCGTAAAGGGGCAACGCCTTCTGCACCTGGGCAACTGGGATTTATCGGGGGAAGCATGTGCGATATTTCCGTGATCGTCAGAGGGAAAGATACCGATGAGAATAGGGATGCTTTCTACAGCACGGTGCATGGCGCTGGCAGGGTTATGAGTCGGACGCAAGCAGCTGGCAAAATGAACTGGAGAACCCGCACCCGAAGCGGCGGACAAATTTCACCAGATCGCATGATGGATGCGGTCAACGATTACGGCGTTGAGCTCCGTGGAGCAGGTACGGACGAAAGTCCGTTTGTCTATCGGAAGCTGGAAGATGTGCTGGGCGCGCATGAGGAGACGATTGAAGTTCTGCACGTGTTGAAGCCAATCGGTGTTTGTATGGCAGGGGCGGATGAGTTTGATCCGTATAAGGATTAAGAGGGGAAGAAGCGGCATGCTGTAACGTTGAAAAACATCACTACAGCTGCGGAAAAGCGCCAAATGGCCTCTGTAGTGATGGGAAACACGCTTAAAGAGGGAGGCCAGGAAGTAATCGGCCGAATTTAATGCTGTAACGTTGAAAAACACCACTACAGCGTCGGGAAATCGCAAACTGCCGTCTGTAGTGATGAAAAACAAGCTTACAGTCGGAGCCAAGGGAGAACGCGGTGGAAAAGGTAAATTATTCTCAAAAAAAGGCAGTCCCCCAAGTAGATATCTACTTGGGGGACTGCCTTTTTTACTTATTCAACGCATCCTCTAGTTCCCACGTATCGCCAATGCCGCTCACCTTGTAGCAAGAACCCTCCAACGAAATACATGCTTCCAGCTGGAGCTGCGGAAAGGTTAACAACCAGCTCTCCTCATTGTTCTCGTATTGGATCGGGAGCACGTCATGCAAGTGCCGGATGAAATCGAAGACATTCGTGTCATCGCCGGAATCCCGCTTGAAATCAACCCAATGACCTGTGACCTTTCTATCGTTCACCGAGGTGAGGAGATCAATAAGCCAAGAAGGAGCAGCCCCTGCTTCATCAAGCTCGTTATCCGCAATGTGCTCCGCCAAAGCTTGCTTATTAATCTTCTGCGACCCGTCGGCAGTCAATGCTATAGTTAGCTCATCCAAGAGCTGACTCAATTTATTCCGTTCTGATGAACCCATGCCCTCATCCTCCTAGCTTACTGGAAACATCGTATTGATTTTCAATTTGCCATCGTCTGGCTGAATATCTAATTGGACCTGATCGCAGGTGACCTCTGTGCCATCGCGGAGATAGCCGACGCCTGCACCTGGTACGCTGATCACGGTACCCATGCCGACGAGCTTTTGCTTCGGTGCGTTTTTGGACACTAAAGCACTGTAAGCACTGGTGAAGGCCGCCTTATGCTTATCATCCGAAACGAATTTCGAAGCGGCTTTGCCCGTTGGCACTTTACTCACACGACCTGAAGGCGCGGTACCGCTTTTCAGCCGCTCGCGTTGTTGTTCTTCCGTGGTATGCGCCCCGTGATCGGCATAGGAATGCCCACCACCGACATCATACGTACTCGGATCATTGGCATCCAATCCATCATACAGGGTGGCAGCTACCTTTTGAATCGTATCCGAAGAGGCTGATGCTTCTCCACTTACTAAACTATCGTTGTCCGATCTCTTCATTTGCATACGTTCTCCACCCAAATCAGATGCTTTCGCTCCCATTTGATCGGCTTCGGATTCTAATCCGTGATCATCATTAATGGCGACGCCCCCGGCTTGCTGCGTTGGGGCCACTCTGCCTTGACGCTGTTGGACGACATGCCAAGCCTCGTGTGGCAAATGCTGCTCTTGACCAGGTCCTACATGGATGTCATTCCCCTGCGCATAAGCTAAGGCTTGCAGCTGAGCAGGTTTATCGGAATTGTAATGGACCTTAACGGAATCCATGGACATACCCGATAGATTTTCAACACCTGCTTTGAGCTGATCGGGCATGCCCGTATTATTTGCCTTTTTCTGAATGGGCTTCTCGGATAGTGTTGGTGTTAGAGATTGGGATCTAAATAATTGAGCGACGGCGCGATTTCCGATGGTTCTCTGTAGTTGTGCGATATGTGAAGTTGAAAAAGGGGACATCCGATCCGCTGTTCCATTCTGTTTAGCCGAGCTGTTAGATGTGGTCTGCTTATCGTGTGGTTCTGACGATTGGTTATTTTTCACATGTGATTGATAACTCATGAATACAATGCACCACCCTAATTAAATTACCTAACTTTCAACAAATTTCCTTTAGTTTCCTTATTATTTTAAGGTAAATGTTACCATTGGACAACAGTTCTAAAGTTGTGTTTATTCCTTCCAAGATACTTAAGCAGCCTGCGAAAGTGATGCAAATAAGTGAGCAAAGTCAATTATTTGGAGCGGAAAGCGCAAAATGAAACGATTACAATTGGGTTAAGAGATAGCGAAATGGCCAATCTCAAATTTGCTAGATAAGCGGGGGCGATGAAAATGACCTTTTGGAAAAGTCTCTTTTTGTCATCAAACAAGTTGGATAGAACATTTTGTCGGCCAGCGGAACGACGAACTTTTATCAAAACTTTATGGAGTGAGCTGTAAGTTTTGCCATACAATTCTATTGAAGACGGCAGAATGTTCTGATACAATTTGTATCGGACAGTATGGTCAATACTACAATCTTAAATTTTCACGGTATCTGGTGTTATCCAAGTATGGATTACATAATAATTATTTGGTGAGGAGAATCGTTGAATGCGCAAAAAGGTATTGGCTTTATTGCTATCTTCTGCTTTAATGCTCACTTCGTTCGGAACGGCTTTTGCGGCGGATAGTGCCGCTCCACAATCGTGGAACGTTTCCGTAGGAAAGGAGCAGGATCAGACATCTTTGGATTCGATGTTTCCGAAAGTCATTTACATTCATGAAGGAGATACGGTTAAATTTACGGATGGTGCGAAGTTCACACCGCACACAGTAACTTTTCTTGCAGGGACAGCACCGCTTAGTCCGGAAGATCCTAAGGCACTTGCGCCTTCCGTACCGAGCGGAAGCAAATGGGATGGGAAAAGCTTAATCAACTCAGGCTTGATGACACCGGGTCAAGATTATTCGATTACATTTACGAAAGCTGGAGCATATGGTTATGCTTGTATTCTGCATCCGCTGATGACGGGGACGGTTGTTGTTCTCCCAGCAGGTGCTGCAATTCCAAATCTAATCGAACAGATGGCTGGTGTTAAGTCCGATGTTGATGATTTATTGGCACAGGTGGAGGCACTAAAACATACCAATATGGATGCAAATTATATGAAGCACGCTGATGGCAGCACCATGTACATGGTGGATGCAGGGATGGGGCATCGCGGTTTTTCTTTGAATACCATGATGCCGGAAACACTGTACATCAATGAAGGCGACTCCGTGGAATGGATGAACGACAATTTGTATGAACCCCATTTCATCACCTTTAATAAACCGGATGATCTCAGCTTTTTCGGACCGATGGGAGATATGAATCCCGCATTCATGGCTCCTGTTGGAGGAGATAAATTCGATGGAACCGGGTTTACCAATTCTGGCATGCTCATGGCGCAAAAGTCATACACACTGACATTTACCAAAGCGGGCAGTTATGTCTATGAATGTTACCTGCACTCTGGCAGCAAAATGACAGGTACAATTGTTGTAGCGCCAAAAGGTGCAGTTAAGCTTATGGTGAACGGCAAGCCATTCACTACGGCTTCGGCGCAGCTGTATCATAATCATGCCTATGCAGCGATTGTTCCAGTGATCGAAGCTTTAGGCGGGACTACGGTGTGGAACGATAATCTGCATGCCGTGGTTGTTAACATCGGAGGCACACATGACCTGCCTGCACAGCTAGTACCTACATCAGGCGTTAAGCTTATCGTCAACGGTAAACAGTTCTTCTCCGATCTTGCCCCACAAGTAATTGACGGTCGTAGTTATGCTGCGATTCAAGACATGGTCAGCCTGCTTGGTGGCAGCTATAGCTGGAACGAAGCATTGAAATTAGCCACAGTTACAATTAAATAATTGATTATCCATGAAGGGCATGAGAGAAGCGTTGCTGCTTCTCTCATGCTTTTTGCCAGGAGGACTGCAAGCGATGAATACGATAGGTTCGAATAGGTGGCTGCACCGAGCATGTCTTCCCTTACTTTTCGCAGCGATTATTATGTTAACTGGCCTTCTATATGTCCAATCCCAGTTCGCTAAGGCTGAGGGTGCTGTGACAGTCAAGAAGTTCCATTTGTATGCGACAGACGGTTATTTAACGTTACCCGACCAAACGCAGGTGTATGTCTGGGGATACAGTCTAAAGAACGAACAAGGTACTGCCGTATATCCTGCACCAACTTTAGTTGTGAATGAAGGGGATCAGGTAGAAGTTACGTTAACCAACATCGGGCCGAAAAAGACGGGCATAAAGCGGTTAGCACATACGATCCATTTTCATGGACTCGACACAGATCAAGCCAATGACGGGGTACCGCATACCTCCACAGATATTTTGGTGGGCGATAGCTTTACTTATCATTTTATGGCAGATCATGCCGGCACTTATTTTTATCACTGTCATGTGGATACCGTGGAACATTTGCAGATGGGCATGCACGGTGCATTTATTGTGAAGGCAAAAGACGGAGCAAATCAAGCATGGACTGGCGGACCAGCCTATGACAAAGAATATACGTTTGTTATGAATGAAATTGACCCTGTTTGGCACAAAGCCGTGGAAACGGGCACGACCTATGATCGTACTGATTTCCATCCCCGTTACTGGACAATCAACGGAAAGGCTTTTCCAGATACAGAGGCGGATCCTACAACCTTAATTGAGGGCAAAGTTGGAGAAACGATCCTAGTTCGTGTAATTAACTCGGGCTATCAGGCGCATGCTTTGCATTTGCATGGTCATCATTTTCAAGTCATTGCTTCTGATGGGAGACCGTTACCAGCTTATTTGGATAAGGATACGATTAATATCGGCCCAGCGGAAAGGTATGACTTGCTAGTTACCTTCACACAGGACGGCGATTTCCCCTTCCACAGTCATAACATCGTAGATAATACGAATAATGGCGTGTATCCTGGCGGGTTGCATACAATGGTCAGCATCGCTTCTGCTGCGAGTAAATCGATCGTTTTGCATGCCGGAGATACGAATGTTCAGGTGAACGGACAACTGACGCCATTGGATGTTCCGCCACAGTTGATCGACAACACGACATATGTTCCGCTTAGGTTTATTGGGAATCAGCTAGGAGCCGAGATTCGCTGGATCGATGAGGAGAAATCAGTTGTATATACGACCAAAGCTACCCGAATTCAACTGTGGATTGAGCGCACCAAAGTCGTCATAAATGGGAAAGAACTTACCTTGGATCAGCCGCCAATTAACCAAAACGGATTCAGTATGGTTCCGCTCAGATTTGTCTCTGAGAACCTTGGGGCAAAAGTTAGATACGATCCAACAACGGGAAATGTCACTCTCTTGTATGATCCGGATAAACATGAAATGGATATGCATGCGGGTATGAACATGGATATGGGAGCACACGTACCAACGTCTGAGGATTTATCCTCTACAACACAAGCAGGAGAGCAGCTCGTGACGATCACGCAAGCGGCCTTTTCGATCAAGGAGCTTAAGGTGAAAGCAGGTACTAGAGTGACCTGGATCAACAAGGATACGCAAATTCATACGGTTACAGATCTTGATGTTCAATTTGATAGCCGAAATATTGTTCCTGGTGATAAGTGGAGTTATACCTTTACTCGGGCTGGTACCTATATCTATTACTGTTCCACCCATCCAAGCATGCAAGCAACAGTGGTTGTCGAATAACACTTTCTAACGTAATGGAGGCTTTACTACGCATGCGCATGAAAAAAATAGCAGTCATCGCGCTCACTACAGCGCTCACCTTCAGTTTGACCTCACATGTGTTTGCCCATGATGGTTGGTCTCAAACTAATGCTCCAATTGTGGCTCAGGGCGAAGTATCCTATGTGGAACTGTTGCTTGGCAATCACTCGAATGAGCATAAGAGCTATCGGATCGCTGGTCAGTGGAGCCCAGATACCTCGAAGGTCTATGTAACGACGCCTGCAGGTAAAAAGGTAGATATTACAGCCACGCGCTACTACACAGGCGAAGCAGCTACGGACAAAGAGCCAGCAGTTAATAACGGCTTTATCGCCAGCTTCACATCTTCTGCACCCGGAGCTTATATTATTACGGCGGAAGCAGACAGTGTGAACACGACAGCGGCTAGCCGATCCCTCCGAAGTGCCAAGTCATTTGTGGCCATAAGCGACCTTCCGACGCTCGACCGCGTGGAAGCATTGCACGGATTCGCTAAGCCTATCAATCTGGACCGTGCTGAATTTGTACCCCAGTTTAACCCGGCCGCTGTTACACCAAATGAAAGGGTTGCTGTCCAGCTTCTTATGAAGGGGAAACCCGTAGAGAATACGGAAGTATCTCTCATTCGTCGAAGCAATTCGGAGGCTCAGATCTTTCAAACTGATGCGAATGGCTTGGTTACTTTTCAGACAGGGCCAGCAGATGACTATTTACTGAGAGCCTCTATTACCACAGACGAGAGCAAGGTGGGCGA
The DNA here is from genome assembly GCF_059691995.1 of Paenibacillus sp. J22P169. Lineage (NCBI taxonomy): Bacteria > Bacillati > Bacillota > Bacilli > Caryophanales > Paenibacillaceae > Paenibacillus > Paenibacillus sp. J22P169. The sequence continues at coordinate 481,646 of NZ_JCAUAO010000004.1, forward strand.
GTACGCTAAAGTAAGTTATTCGCTAACGATGACATATCGGGTGCAGAATGGTTCTGTTCATTTACCTTTGGGTCAGGTAAATCCGATTCCTCATGTTTATGTAAATGGGAAATTAGTTGGAGGGGACGATATTTTCGCCCAAGAGGGTGTGACTTATGCTAATGCTTCGTTTCTGCAAAAACATGTGGATACAGCCTTTAACCAAGAGGGGGTAGTCGGACTTCGAGCCGCAGCGGAGAGCTTGGGAGCAATCGTCGAATATTTGCCAGCAGTAGGGGAATCTCGAGCAGCGGTATTGATTTACACCAAACTGTAGAACCATACAGACAGAGCCCATCATTTCAAATCATGCGGCTCTGTTTGTTTTAGAAGGAAGTGACTTTATTGAGGTTCCCATGGATGAGACTTGCTGTATGTCTGCTCGTTGTATTAATTGGCCTGCCCTCTCAAGTAAGTGCTCATGCCAGTATGGAGCGATCTACTCCGTTGCAAGATGCAGTTCTGAAGGAGTCACCTCCTGAAATCCGTATTCAGTTTACGGAAGAGGTTAATGTGAAGCTGAGTCAAATTACAATCGAGGATCGGAATGGGAAAATAATTGGCGGCAAGTTAAGTGCTGCAGACAATAGATGGTTAATCTATACAATCCCGAAGCTGGATGATGGGATCTATAAGGTGAAGTGGCAAGTCCTGTCTGCCGATACGCATGTGACTGAAGGCTCTTTTCGCTTCTCCATTTCGGTTCCGATAAACAAAGAGAAGCCGAGTGAAACCATTTCACTCGAGATGGCCGTGCCCTCATCAGAGCCAAGTACAGCGCCTATTAAAGCGGAGTCAACGCCGGAGATAAAGCTCGAAGAAAAGCCTGTAGTAAAGTCAGAAGTAAAGCCCGAAGTAAAGCCAGAAACAAAGCCGGAAATTGAGAAGCCAGCTCTTTCATCGCCTCAACCACAATCGACTCCCAGTCAACCGCCAACGCCTCTGCCAAATGATGCCCAGGCAAAGAACGAAATAATAAATATCGGGATTACTGCTTCTAGCACAGAAAATCCTATTCATTTGGAAAGTGTTCAGGATTCACCACCAGTTCTTGAGATATCACCGGAATCCGAAGATGGGAAGATGAAGGAGACTGCAGAGCGTGAAATAGAGATGGAGTCAGTTGTACAGCAGCCCGAAACTTGGCAAACTAACATCTATCATTTACTGCGGATTTTAGAGGTGCTGGCAACGATTGTCCTAGCAGGTGCACTGTTCTTTAAATTTATTAGTTGGGAATTTCCTCAGAAGGAAACAAGGGACATACGTTCACAAAGTAATGAGCGTCGGATCTATGTCATCGCCCTGGTTCTTTTGTTATTGTCGGGGGCTTCGCATGTTTGGATACTGGCGGATCAATTGAGCGGGGGTGGAATGAAAAGTGTATGGAACAACTTGCGAACCATCATTCCCTCAACGATGATCGGTATGACTTCGTGGATCAGACCTGCTTTAGTAGGTTGGATGCTTGTTTTAACCTTCATCCCGACAAGGGATGAACGCAGGATCTTCTTTTTGAAAGCAACATTAGCCATTCTACTCATTGTCACGTTTCCGTTGACCGGACATGCTTATGCTTCTGTATCTGGTGTTGGGTACGGCATTTTGACACATGGACTGCATATGATTGCCGCTGCAATTTGGTTCGGAGGATTAACCGGAATATGGGCCGCAACAAATAAACGAGATCATACACTCGACAATTTTATCGCATTGAATAGACTGATTTGGCGATTCTCCTCATTTGCACTCCCGGCGATGGGTGTCGTATCTATTAGTGGAATTATACTTTCTTTGTTTCGGCTAAAAAGTTGGGAAGCACTATTTCAGAGTGACTATGGCCAACTCGTGCTGGCTAAATCATCGGCATTTGTCGTCATTATGATGATTGCAGGATTTCACCGATTGATACTGATGCCTCAATTGAACGCTATGTTACTGGGGAACACGGTTGCTTACACGATTGTATTCAAAAGATTTATCTGGGGAGTTCGTCTGGAAATTGTGCTAGCTATATTAATTTTTGTGCTTGCTGGCATGCTTTCAACAACAGCTCCGCCTGAAATGTGAAAAACGAGGATAGGAACGAGGAAGATTGAAGGAGAGGGGCGCAAGTCGCCCCTTCATCATTTTATTGGTAGGGAAAATAAGGGATTTGAACGTGTTCAATTTTCACGCCTACAGGTTTAATAACGATATCATTGGAATTTGGCGCTTTCTGAGTAAATTGAATCGTACCACTTCCATCATAATACATAGGCTTTTCTTGTTCATTTTTCATCCTTACGACCTCCTTGTAAAGTATATCATACAGAAATAGCGTATCATTTTTTTGGGGATTAAACAATAAATAAATGGGCGTTGATGTGGTGTATCCGGATCATGAATAGGTTGGATGGAGAACCCCTTGTGAGAGGGGTTTATCGTGTTCTATTAGATATTCCAACGATACGAAATATCCCAAAAGGCTACCTTCTTTTTAGCTCACATAAATAGTTTTCGAAATAGTTCAAAAGAAGCAGGAATTTAGCAGGGAGTGTCGAAAATCTAGTTGTTTTCACAATTGAATCACATTTTAATCACACTTTTTTTACAATTCGTTCACAATTATAATTACAGATATGGAGTTGTTAGCGGAGTGTATCAGATCTATCACAAATACAAGAATTGCAACTGGATATACCTCCTCCCCCTTGTCGTGCTTTCCCTAAAGCATGTCTTGCAGTACTACTTTTATATCTTGCATTCAGATCAGGGACTTCCGAAAGCGGAAGACTCACAGTGGTATCTGAACTACGCCCACTCCTTGTTAGCAGATTTCAAAATTGGCTTACATATGAATGATCTTCTCTATATGGGCTATAACCTCATCCTCACGGTGCTGATCGGTGTGTTTAAGGATGAGCAAACGGTTATTTTTATACAGGCCGTAACGACTGCGTTGTGTGTGGTCCTCGTGTATTTCATCACACTTCGATTATTTAACCGCATAACCGCGATTATAGCCTCGTACTTCTACGCCACTTCATGGCACATGATGATTTGGTCGATGTACATTCTTTCAGATAGTCTTTTCATGAATTTAGTGCTGCTCAATGTCTTACTTCTTCTTAAAATGCTGGAGAGCAAAAAGAAATTCGTTACTTCGCTGTTCGTCATTTCCTCGATCGTGATGCTTGTATTCAGGCCAACAGGTGTCCTGACACTTGCTTTTATTTTGCTGTATATCGTAATAAACCTGAACAGACATTCAACTATTCATTATCTTAAACGGTACAGATATATATTTGTATGCGCTTTACTTTTTATCCTCGCAACGGTTTGCTATCTTGCTTTGGGTCACAAATTCGATCCATTTATAGCCTCACTACAATACAATGCGAAGTTAGTTTTATATAACATTTACGCCAAAGGTTGGATCTATGATAACCCTTCAGGTCATGACTATGCCTATCGTCCTGATTATCGAATTGATATATTTGGCAGCTTGATCCTCAGCTTTCTGATTCATAATTGGGATCATGTGCTGCTGTTATATGGCAGAAGGGCTATAGCTTTTATCGGCTGGTGGGTATGGAAGACGGATATTCGGAGTGTGGCGGGGTTGATTAAGTTTGGCAAGGATATCATCCCATTACTTCTATTTCTATACGGAACCTATGCTGCAATAACGACCCGCATATTCAGAAAAGCATCGATTGTTTGGTTAGTTATCTTGTCTATATTTATTTTTTGTATGGTGCTGTTCTTGGATAGTATGTATCGCTATAAGCTTCCTGCGTTGCCCTTTATATGTATCGTCTGTGGGTATGGGGCCGAAAGATTGATCAGCTTAATCCTAATCATAACCAACAAACTTTGGGGGAGGCTGTGTCAATGGAACAACAACAAGCACTCATTGTAATCCCGGCCTATAATGAGCAAAACAATATCTTAAAAGTCATCCGGGATGTGCGAGAGAATCTTCCGCACTGCGATATTCTTGTCATTAATGATTGTTCCAAGGACAATACATCGGCCATAGCCAAACAAGCTGGCGGAGGCGTCAAAGTCGTGGATCTCCCTTTTAATTTAGGGATTGGCGGCGCGGTGCAAACGGGCTTCAAATATGCCCACGCTAATGGTTATTCGTATATGGTTCAAATCGACGGCGATGGCCAGCACCTTCCCAGCGAGGTAAGCAAGCTATTTGCGTTTATGATGCAAACAGGGTGCGATATGGTTATCGGCTCTAGGTTTCTAGATATCAAATCGTTTCAAACGACATGGTCAAGACGACTGGGGATTAAAGTGTTCTATTATTTATTTCGACTATTAATCCAGACGAAGATAACAGACGGGACCTCAGGCTTTCGTATGTATAATCGCAAGAGCATAGAGCTGTTAAGCCAATTCTATCCAGACGATTATCCGGAGCCAGATGCCATTATTCTGCTTAGCAAACATGGGCTTCGAATCGGTGAAATTGGAGTTGAAATGAGAGAGCGTGAGCACGGTGTCTCATCGATTACCCCGATCAAAAGTCCCTACTATATGACGAAGGTAATTATGTCTATCTTATTCTCCTATACAAGGACAAGGACGAGGTGGTAGGTATGTTAACGAGTGAGCATCATCTATATAGTGTGCAATTAATGGGCGTGGTCTTCAGTTTTATTCTAATTAGCACCGTATTTATGATGGTTAGAGCTAGAAGACTTAGAGAGAAGTATGCACTTGTATGGTTTCTGATTGGCATATTTACGTTGATTATGTCTATGTTTACGGATTTAATGGAGTGGTTTTCTAGACTACTAGGTATCGACTATGCGCCGTCTGCTTTTTTCGCCATTTTGATTGCCTCTGCCTATCTGCTCCTGCTGAATACGAGTATTAGCATTTCGGGCTTAAAGCTACACAATAAAGCACTTACGCAGGAACTGGGATTGACGAAACTGAGGTTAGAAGAGCTTGAGAAGAAAAGCAACGAGGAGGAAAAATCATCAAATACATCATGCTAGTTGCCAGTGTACTCATGACGGTTGTGGCCAGTACCTTGCTTAAATTAGGTGGTCGAGCTGTCAATTTTGAAGGCGGAATTATGGCTATTGCCCTAGGTTACATGACGACACCGTTAATTGTGACGGGCTTTGCCTTTTATGCGCTGGCTGCATTCATCTGGATCTATTGCTTGTCCCAATTTGATCTTAGCTATGTGACTTTCGTGTCGAGCATTCAATATATATTTATGATTCTAGTTTCGATCATGATTTTCCATGAACAAATTAGCGCCATGAAGTGGGCTGGATGTGTGTTTATTATGATTGGTGTCATTTTATGGTTGAAAGGATAGTCCGCATGTACCGTTGTGTGCCATATACCGAAGACATGAAGGAAGACTGGGACAGGCTTGCAGGTTCTCAGGGGACGGTTTACCATACGATAGCATTTAGACAAATTCTACTTGATACGTTTGGTTATCAATGCTTATATCATGCGGTTGTTGATCGCAATGACCATATATGCGCCTTAATTCCATTGATTCGTGGTCGCAACTTAGGACTCCAAAAGGTAGGCGTTGCACTTCCTTTCGTCAATTATACGGACGTTTGTGCCTGCAATGAGGAGGCAACTCACTTTGCGCTAGGTGCGGTAGCGGAACTTAAGGCGAAATACCGTCTGAGCTACATCGAGTTAAGATTTAAGAACGGGACACACGTTAGCCATGAAAAGCAGGTACCACACTTGCTTGGTCAATTGGATGTAACTTCGGGTCAAATAAACCTCACCAATCACACGTTTGTGTTGCCACTAACGAATGAAGATGAGGTGCTATCCCTCTCCACTCGCAATAATAGAAACCATATCCGGAAGGTCTACAAGAACAACTGGTTCACGGCTTCTTATGATAAGGGGAATTTGGAAGGATTTCATCAGGTGTATGTTCGGCGTATGAAGCAGTTGGGTTCACCCGCGCAGGATATTCGCTTTTTCCAAAGATTCTTCGACTATTTACCTGATCACGCGGAGCTGCTTACTGTTATTGACGTAGATAGCGGTGAGATAGCGGGCGGCATGCTGCTCCTCATAAGTCCAGGGAATTCGACGCTGTATTATCCGTATGGTGCGAATCTGACGACGTATAATCATAAATATTTGAATAACTTTATGTACTGGGAAGCCGTGAAATTTGGAATAAGAAGTGGGTTAAAACAGCTGGATCTTGGTCGTTCACAGACAGGTTCTGGAACGTATAAGTACAAAGAACAGTGGGGGGCCAAGGCCGAGCAGCTCACGTATTTCGTCATGGGCAGCGCAAATAAGGCGGAGGGGCCTCCGGATAAAGAGAAGCTTCGGTTCTTCATAGAGCTCTGGAAGGTCATGCCTAACTTTGTGACAGAGCCGATTGGTAAGCAGCTCATTAAGTATCTTTTGCCGTAACGTATACACTATATTTGTCAACTAAATCGGGGGAAATAGATCATGGCTAATCTTAGCTGGAAGCAATATTTTGACAAGAGGGCAGAAGTTCATGGCGCGTCCGTGCAATCCTCCGACTATTATAACGAGGAAAGCTTCTTTATGCAGCGAAATCAAACGCTAAAATGGCTCGGAGAGCTGCAGGGGAAAGACATTCTGGATGCTGGCTGTGGCGTAGGTGCATTTAGTGAGCCGCTCGTTGGGTCAAATGCCGTGTATGGGGTGGATTTTTCAGAGAAAAGCCTCGCCTTTGCCGCTGAGAGAGGTCTTCGTACGTCGTCGGACGATCTAACGGCTCTTCACTTCGAAGATGGGAAATTTGATCTTGTATTATGTATTGGCGTTATTCAGCTCATCGATTCCTATCGAGCCGTTATTGCGGAGCTGGCTAGGGTGACGAAGCCTGGGGGGACACTTCTCATTGAAACCTTGCACCACAGGTCATGGCAGAGGAAAGTGTTGCAATTGTTCGAGAAAACGAAGAAATTCGATCGCATGTACGCGATGGATGAACTGAAGAAAGTGTTCGTGGAGCACGGATTTGAGCATATAGAGTTCTTAAAGATCTATCATCCGTTCTCATTCGTTACCAAAGGAAACGCTGAATGGAAGGTGTACGACCGTTTATGCACATCATTCGCTATTAAGGGGAGTAAGAAGCATGTCTAATTCCTCAAATGGCCTCACCAACATCCTAACCTTTGACATTGAGGAATGGTTTCATGCGAACTATGACCACGTACAGCCTGACCGCAGCAAGGGCACTAATTTCCGAGCACATATGGATACATTGCTTCAGATGTGCAGCGATGCGGGATGTAAAGCGACCTTTTTTACACTTGGCTGTATTGGCGAGGATTATCCAGATATCGTGAAGGCCATCGCGCGTGAGGGTCATGATGTCGCCTCTCATGGGTATGCCCATGAATTAGCGTATAAACAAACGAGAGAAGAGTTTCGTGCGGATGTCCAAAAATCAATTCATATTCTCGAAAATTTAACCGGAACGAAGGTACTCGGATATCGGGCGCCGTCATGGTCAATCATTGAAAGCAACCTCCACTACCTCGAAGTACTGGAAGAGTTGGGCTTAGCTTATGACGCTAGCATCTTCCCTGTTAAAACCTTTTTGTATGGGATTCCAACAGCTCCGACGGAAATTCATAGACCTACGGTTAACGGTAGAGAGCTTAACCTATATGAAATTCCCATGTCAGTGATGAGAGCTGGTGGGAGAAATATCGGCTATTCCGGTGGATTTTATTTTAGATTCTTTCCCGAATTTATCATAAGAAAAGCGATTCAATCGGCTAATCGCCAAGGGAAGAGCTCCATTGTCTATTTGCATCCTCGTGAAATCGATCCGAGGGAGCACAAACTGGAGCTTCCCTTCAAGGAGCGTTTCATCCATTACTACAATGTGAAAGGTACGAAAACCAAGCTAGAACACATGTTGAAGGAATTCTCCTTTACGTCTATTTCGGAGCATTTGAAAAAAGAATTTGCATGATGCTTTTCCACATTAGAAAGAATAAGCTTTCGGCTCCCGAAAGCATCTTTCTAATTGGCGATAAAACCTACCTCTAAACGCGGTCGCTCATCTTTGAATTACCTCGATAGAGGTTTTCTCACCAGTTGCTCTCATATACATTAAAGTGTACATTTATTAATCATCACGTATTTTAATGTAGAAGAAGTAAAGGAGCACGAAAACTATGACATATACCCCAAATCGAAATAAACTTACCGACGTGAGCCGCACTTTGGCTAAGGTTGCAATGGGAGAAACAGCAGCGGATCTTGTTATTCAAAATGGTACCTTAGTGAATGTTTATTCCGGTGAACTCATTGCACATATGGATGTCGCGATTGCAGCTGGACGCATTGCTTACATAGGAAAGGCGGACCATACCATCGGGGCTCAGACCACTGTGATCGATGCGACTGGAAAATTTATGGTGCCAGGCTTGCTGGATGGCCATATGCACGTAGAGAGTACGATGCTTTCCGTGACGGAATTTGCGAAGGCCGCGATCGTGAAAGGGACGACGGGGATTTTCATGGACCCGCATGAGATTGCAAATGTGTTTGGCTCAGAGGGTGTCAGACTCATGCATGAAGAGGGGCAGCAGCTGCCGCTCAAAGTGTTTACGACATTCCCATCGTGCGTGCCTGCGACGAATGATCTGGAAGATGCCGGCGCTACACTGGAAGTAGCCGATATTCAAGCGGGGCTGCAGTGGGACAACGTGGTGGGACTTGGTGAAGTAATGAATTTCCCAGGTGTCGTGTACGGAGATCCCAAAATGTGCGGAGAAATCGAAGCGACGCTGCAAAGCGGCAAGACGGTTACAGGTCATTTTCCAAGTGACGATGATCGAATGCTGCAAGCCTACTTGGCATCTGGCGTTACGTCAGACCATGAGACGGTAACCCGAGAGCAAGGTCTGCACAAGGTTCGAATGGGGATGCATCTTATGATTCGCGAAGGTTCTGCGTGGCATGATGTCAAAGAGGTCATCAAGATTGTCACCGAGGATGGTGTCAATACGTCCAATATTTCGCTCGTTACGGATGACGTGAATCCCCAAACGTTAGTGGAGAAAGGACACCTTAATCATGTGGCGCGACGCGCGATAGAAGAAGGTGTTCATCCAGTTACCGCGATTCAAATGGTAACGATCAATGTGGCGCGTTATTTCAAGCTGGAGCATGATTTGGGATCCATCACACCTGGAAAGTGCGCCGACATCTTGCTGATCGATGATCTGCAGAAGATGGAGCCATCTACCGTTATCACGGATGGTCAAGTCATTGCCGAGCAAGGAAAGCTGGCGGTGGAATTCCCCATGTTCACGTACCCGGCGCATATTCGCAACTCGATGAACGTGAAGCGGGAGCTAACCGTGGAAGACTTCAGGCTTGCAACGGCTACCCAACAGCCTCAAACGAAGGTCAATGTGATCAACGTCATCGAGAATAGTGCCAGAACAGAGAAGATGACGGCGGAGCTCCGTGTGGAAGCAGGCATTATTCAACCTGACTCTGAGCTGGATGTGGTTCGCCTAGCCTGTATCGAGCGGCACCGAGGTACGGGGCAGATATCGCTTGCTTTTGCACATGGATTTGGCGTGAAATCTGGTGCGGTTGCCTCAACAGTGGCCCACGACAGTCATAATCTCCTTGTGATGGGGATTGATGAAGCGGATATGGCCTTCGCGGCGAATGAGCTTGTGAAGATGGGCGGCGGCATGATCGTGGTTGAAAATGGTAAAGTACTGGCCCAAGTTCCGATGACGATCGCTGGGCTCATGTCGGAGAAGTCTTTGCCTGAAGTGGTGACTGAAGTCGCTCAGATGGATCAAGCTTGGAAACAAATCGGCTGCTCGATGAATGCTCCGTATATGACGTTCTCCCTTATCGCCCTACCCGTGATTCCAGAAATTCGCATTTCCAACCGCGGGCTTGTGGATGTGACTCAGTTTAAGCTGATTGATGTGGAGATCGTCTAGCCCATTTAACTCATTTTTATTGAAGCCACTATGAAGTGCTTACTAAGCGACCGAGCGATTGGTCGCTTTTTTGTGTTAATCTACAGTGCATTTCCACTATTTATAATTGATTTGGAGAAATAGGGCAAACTGAGACGAACATATCACATCTAGGTGGTGTACATATTGTTGTCTGATCTGAAACGTTTGTTAATTGGCCAACCATTGAAGTCCCACGAATTGGGCGAGCAGAAGCTTAATAAAAAGAAAGCCTTGGCCATTCTGTCATCGGATGCGCTTTCCTCGGTTGCTTATGGTCCAGAGCAGATTCTAATTGTCTTAATTACGATTAGCGCAGCAGCTTTCTGGTATACAATCCCTATCGCTTGCGGTGTTCTGTTTCTGTTAGTAGCCCTTATATTGTCATATAGACAAATCATCTTTGCTTATCCGCATGGGGGAGGTGCCTATGTCGTTTCGAAAGAGAACCTAGGTATGAACGCTGGGTTGTTCGCAGGCGGGTCCTTATTGGTCGATTACATTTTGACTGTAGCGGTAAGTATTTCTGCAGGTACCGACGCGATAACATCAGCTTTCCCAAGCTTACATGCCTACACGGTCCCTATTGCATTAGCGCTGGTGTTCTTTATTACGATCCTCAATCTCCGCGGTATAACAGAGTCGGCGTCTATTCTAGCGTATCCCGTTTATTTGTTTGTGGTGGCATTGCTTATCCTCATTGGTGTTGGTTTGTACAAAATTGTTACTGGCCAAATCTCAGCCGATTTACATGCGCCATTGGGGACACCCGTAGCGGGAATATCACTATTCATATTGCTAAGAGCCTTCTCCTCAGGCAGCTCGGCTTTAACTGGGGTTGAGGCGATTTCCAATGCGATTCCTAACTTTAAGACTCCTGCCCCGAACAATGCTTCGAAAACTTTGATGGCTATGGGCCTTTTATTAGCCATTCTGTTCGCGGGCATTATCTACCTAGCGTACTACTACGGCATTGCGCCGCGCGAGAAGGAAACCGTCGTTTCCCAGATAGCGACTGTTACATTCGGTAAGAATCTGATGTATTATATCGTCCAAGGCACAACCGCGATGATCCTTGTTCTTGCAGCGAATACGGGGTATTCTGCGTTTCCCTTGTTGGCGGTTAATCTGGCCAAAGATAAATTTATTGCCAAAATGTTTACCATGCGCGGAGACAGATTGGGCTATTCGAACGGGATTATCTTCCTAGCCGTTACCTCCATGCTGTTAATTATTGTGTTCAAAGGGCAAACGGAGCAGCTCATCCCACTCTATGCCGTGGGGGTGTTTATCCCCTTTACACTGGCTCAGACAGGAATGTTGGTGAAGTGGATTCGGGAAAAGCCGAGAGGCTGGTTGCTCAAATTATCAGTAAATTTGGTTGGCGCATTCATGAGCTTTATCGTCATGATGATCTTCTTTATCACCAAATTTGGACAAGTGTGGAGTGTCCTCATTTTCCTCCCGCTCATTGTTTTTATTTTTCATCAAATTAAAAAACACTACGATGCGATCGCTGAACAATTGCGCCTCACTTCTTGTGAACCCGTCATCCCGATTGAAGGGAATGTCATGATCGTACCAGTTGCAGGCTTCACCAATGTGGTGGAGAATTCGTTGAACTATGCCAAATCACTTTCACCCGATCAAATTATTGCGGTGTATGTGGCTTTTGAACGAGACGATGAGAAAAAGTTTGAGGAGAAATGGCAGAAGTGGCAGCCCGATGTGCGTTTAGTCACGCTGCATTCCCATTATCGAAGTATTGTTCATCCGCTGACCAAATTCATTGATACGGTGGAACACAAGGCTTCGGAGTCTAAATTCCGGGTAACCGTGATCATCCCACAGTTTATACCCAAGAAAAATTGGCATAACATCCTGCACAATCAATCCAGCTTGCTGATAAGGGCCTTCCTGCTGTATAAGCGGAACTTGATTGTGACGACTGTGCCGTATCATTTGAAAAAGTAGGATGGGGTGGCTGCGGCTTGACGGGATAGTGAGTTTCAAAAGGGGAAACTCCTCCGGCATGTGAGTAAGTCGATTTTTTCGACTAACTGGGCACGGAATGCTCCTCCGGCACGTGAGTAAGTCGATTTTTTCGACTAAGTGGGTACGGAAAGCTGCTCCTCCGACCCGCGAGTTAGTCGATTTAGTCGACTAACTGGGCACGGAAAGCTCCTCCGGCACGTGAATTAGTCGATTTACTCGACTAACTCGGTACGGAAAGCTCTTCCGGCACGTGAGTTAGTCGATTTTATCGACTAATAGGGTACGGAAAGCTCCTCCGGCACGTGAGTTAGTCGATTTTATCGACTAATAGGGTACGGAAAGCTCCTCCGGCACGTGAGTTAGTCGATTTTTTCGACTAACTGGGCAGGGAATGCTCCTGCGGCACGGGAACCCAATGCTCAATAATTAATTATTTACGATTACTTTACCTCATGTGATATTAAGCGTATAATATTTTTACGAACTAATGTTCTTATGAGGGTGTGAGGGAATGAAATTTAACGTAAATCGACAGAATGAAAAATTAGCGAATGTAATTAGTGAAGCTCTTCAAGATCAGAAATTTATCATCTTGAGCATATATGATGACAAGGGTGACCGTCAGATTACCGGTTTAATAACTAAGCTTGATCAGGAATCTAGAAGAATAAAGGTATCTCATGAAGAGGGTATCGACTGGATTCCACTTGATGATCTACTTAGTGCAGAAATTGCTACATACAGGGAAAGCTTCATCTAACATTCTTTGTTATCTGAAGCTTTTTGTTATTTTAACGGCTTTTTTTCATTAAGATTTCCATCTGATGCTCTTCACTTACCCGTTTCATAAACCCACGAAGCTCTTCCTCTGTTTCACAGACGGCGGCATGTTCCAACCAAACAAAGAATTTCTTCTTCAGAACGGCAGAAACATGAAGGGGGTATGTCTCCCGCGATTTGATGATATACAATCCTGAGGCAACTTCATTCCAAGGTGATTTGAAAATCGTACGGATAGACAAGCGAGTCCGCTTCTCCCAATCCTGTTTCTTTTGCTTGTTTCTTATAGACTGATACATTCTCTTAATGATTTGATGATCAGATATTTCGGTCCATGTTGAAAATCCGGACAGGATAGCATCTTGTGTAATCTCGGACTTTTCTTTAGAAAACCAGTAACCAACAATGATAGGGAAATGATTTTCCTCTTCTAGCCATAAGACACCAAACCACTCGTAATGTAAATCAACCGGATTTAACAAATGAGGTGCTATCCCTAAATAATAACGGGGGGAGGAAGTCATGACAGTTCTCCTTTTTGACTTAGTCTCAGAGTCGGTAGTGAATGAATATATGTCATAATTGTATGTTTGAACCGTATAAAAAGGGGGTAAAGAATGAATAGCAAACGTATAAAAATAGAATAAAAATGTAAATCCGTTGGTTTTCTAAACGTCGTTGGAGCATAGGCCGGATTACAGCAAAATGGCAAAAACGGAAGTAAGTCGAAGCATTTCTATCGAAAATGCATGTGTTTTATAATTGGTCGCGCTTTCATAAACATCACCTACCACAGATTGCGAAATAAGTGCTTCCAGCGCATTTTACATCCATGAGCAAACGGCGTAACATTCGGTTCAGCAACAACACATAGATGCACAACGCTGAGTTCCCGCAAGGGAAACGGGGGAACCAACCGGAGCCGATCGTCATGTAGAATCGGTTCCTCGGGGTGAATCTAAAGCAAGCGCAGCTTGCCAAAGTAGGGCACTTCCAAGCCCGAATCCGACAGCTAACCTCGTAAGCGTATTGGGAGAGAACCACCTTCTTTGCGTGCCTTCCGCAGCGCGATTATTCTCGCTGCTCCGAAGCCCGTGAGTAGAGATTCTCTGCTCTTTGGCTTCTTTTTGTTGTTCACAATTGAGGAGAGTGAATCTATTATGTACCCCGAACCCCTGACGCTAGTAAGAGAATCAGATGCATGTACGAAGGAATGTCAAATTACCCGCATTGAATGTTTTCGATTTGATTGTGAATTATCCGATAAATTGCAGCCTGGGCATGGCACGAACTGTCATTGCGGTTTACTGACGATTTCAACGAATCTCGGAACATGTGGTTTAGGGCAATTCGTGATTCCATGCGGCAACCTTAAAGGGGATTTCGTTCAATGGGCGGCTGTTTTCCAGAAGCTCAAAGGTTTAACCCTTAAGGACGGTTTGCAGTACGTTCATCAGAAACAAGAGGCATGGGGAGAAGTAAGATCTCATTTAATGGCATCTGCACTAACGAATTTATCTGAAAAGCTAGAGAACTTATCAACTGCAAGTGAACAAGAACTACCATGCCTAACTGATCGCACTTATTTATTTGAGCATTCTGGCGCGTATATCTCTTTCTAAGAGAGAGCTTGATTCCAATTCAAAGAGCACCTTCAACCACTTGTAATTGCGTGGGGAGGTGCTCTTTTAATTTAACTAGGTTGGGCGACACGAGAATCCATATTTTTATACTTTTTTTATACGGATGCCATAGTTTCTTTACCCCCTTTTTATACAGATCGGCGTTACAATGATTCAGGCAAGGAGGACGGTGTGCATGCAAAGTGATTTTTTGCTGATAGCTGCGCCAACCAAAGCAGGCGTGGAGTTTATGAAACATACGAAATTGGTTGGTCTTCCTTTTGTTGCATTAACTAACAACAAGATGGAGACAATCAAGTTAGAAGGTCAAGGAGTGAAGAAAATTATCCAAGTGGATACGACGGATCGAGGGGCGTCTATCATTCCCGACTATCCGATTGGGAATGTCGTTTTGTTCGAGGAAAGCTTACCTTTATGCTGCAGGTATATCCAGATATGCCGTAGTTGGACCTCCAGGTCCATTTATATCATCACGCAAAGCGTGAATCCCCGGTTGATTTATAAAGGACTGGGTGCTGATCATGTCATTTATTCTAAAAATGGTGACGTCAAATTTCTACTATCAGCTCTAAAAACAAATAAAAACATAGGTTCTGTCTGATTTAAAGGAGGTGTGTCCGTGTACAACGATGTAACGATGATTTTATTATTTGCCGTAACATTTCTAGGGTTTTGGGGATTTGCGAAATATTGTGAAAAGGCGTAAAGGAGGCAATCAAATGATTGTTATTGGATTAATTGCATGTGCCATCATTGTATATCTCGGTTTTGTTTTAGTGAAGCCGGAGAAATTTTAATTCTAGAATATGAGATTATGTAAGCAAGGGGAGAACCTACTATGGGTATGGGATTGTTACAAGTAGTCATCACACTGGGTATTATCATGCTTTTGGTAAAGCCAGTGGGGAGTTACTTGGTTAAAGTATTCGGCTATGAAAAGAGTGGCCTTGATCGTGTTTTTGGTCCTTTCGAGCGTGTATCTTATCGCATAATGGGCGTTAAAGAAGACGAGGGCATGGGATGGAAAAAGTATTTAGGAGCTGTCCTGTTAGTTAACTTTGTCATGATGCTGCTCATGTATGCGATATTTAGGCTTCAAAAATACTTACCGCTTAACCCTGATGGCATAGGTAATATGCCTCCGGCACTCGCATTCAATACAGCTGTTTCTTTCATTACAAATACGAATTGGCAAGCCTATAGCGGTGAAAATACCATGTCCTATTTGTCACAAATGGTGGGGCTTACGTTCCCGATGTTTACTTCGGCAGCAACTGGATTTGCTATTGCCGTTGCATTCACACGCGGTCTAGTTGGCCGTCAAGATAATCTTGGGAATTTCTATGTCGATATAACAAGAGCGATTACACGGGTATTTCTACCGCTTAGCTTCATAGTTGCATTGGTTTTAGTTTTTCAAGGTGTCCCACAAACCCTACTAGGGGCCGTACAAGCTACAACCATTGAAGGTGCTGGGCAAACAATTACCCGTGGTTTAGTAGCTTCTTTTGAATCTATTAAACACATAGGTACCAACGGTGGTGGCTGGTTCGGTACGAACGCCGCGCATCCATTTGAAAATCCAACACCTGTTGCGAACTTAATCCACATTATTTGTATGATGCTGCTTCCTACATCGCTGGTGTATGCATTCGGCCTCATGATCAAGAACAAGAAGCAAGGCTGGACGATCTTTGCAGCAATGGGGATTATTTTCTTAGTTATGGTCGCTACGGTATTCTATGCTGAGTATAAAGGTGTGCCTGCAGTAGATGCGTTAGGCGTACATGGCAACATGGAAGGTAAAGAGGTTCGATTCGGACCGTCGGAATCAGCTTTATTTACAGCCGTGACCACAGCTGCAACAACAGGCAGTGTAAACAATATGCATGAGTCGCTTACGCCACTTGGAAGCATTGTTCCTTTTGCAGAAATGATGTTGAACAATGTGTTCGGCGGTAAAGGAGTAGGCTTGTTAAACGGCTTGCTTTACTTGATCTTATCCGTGTTTATCTGCGGGTTAATGGTGGGGCGTACGCCAGAGTTTTTAGGTAAAAAGATTGAAGGTAAAGAGATTAAGCTAGCGGCTATCGCGATTCTTACCCATCCGCTTATCATTCTCGCACCGACAGCTTGGGCGCTGATTCGTCCTGAATCTATTCATTCCATAGCCAACCAGGGCACACATGGTCTCTCTGAAGTGCTGTATGCTTTCACATCGGGCGCAGCCAATAATGGATCTGCCTTCGGTGGCCTGACTGCGAACACAAACTTCTACAACTTGGGCATTGGTATGGTGATGCTGTTTGGCCGTTACATTTCGATCATCGCGATGCTGGCTATTGCGGGTTCCCTTGCTACGAAGCGAGTCGTCCCTGTTACGACGGGGACACTGCGGACGAATACTCCCTTATTTATGGGAATTATGATCATGATTATTCTAGTTATTGGTGCTCTAACGTTCTTCCCGGCGCTGGCACTGGGGCCGATTGCTGAACATCTGGCGGCGCGTTAAAAGGATAGACGTAATAGAGATGGAGGATTGATTGGACTGTGGAACGTAAAAAAACTTTAACCAAAGAAATTATGAATCAAGCTATCGTTGATTCGTTCAAAAAATTAAATCCTTGGATTATGATCAAGAATCCGGTCATGTTTGTGGTTGAGATTGGTACGGTGATTACCCTTCTGCTTTCTCTCGCACCTGAGCTTTTTGGCAGCACGGAAGTAGGGCGAGGCTACAACATTGCGGTGTTCTTAATCTTACTGTTCACCTTATTATTCGCTAACTTCGCCGAAGCGCTGGCCGAAGGTCGCGGTAAGGCTCAGGCTGATTCCCTGCGGAAGACGAAATCCGATACGATGGCTCGCTTGGTTCAAAAGGATGGTTCTTATAAGCAAGTGTCTTCGACTTCTCTTCGCAAGGGAGATGTGGTCCGCATTGAAATTGGAGAGATCATCCCGTCCGACGGCGAAATTATTGAAGGCTTAGCTTCTATTGATGAGTCAGCCATTACAGGTGAATCTGCTCCTGTAATTAAGGAAGCTGGCGGCGATTTCTCATCTGTGACAGGCGGTACGCGGGTAGCTTCTGACTATATCGTTGTCAAAGTGTTGACGGATCCCGGCGAATCGTTCTTGGATCGCATGATCGCACTCGTCGAAGGTGCTAAACGGCAGAAAACACCGAACGAAATTGCCTTAACGACGCTGCTTGCTGTATTGACACTGATCTTCTTAATCGTCATTATGACCATGGTTCCGATGGCATCCTATTTAAATGTGAAATTAGAAATTTCCACGTTGATTGCCTTGCTCGTTTGTCTCATTCCAACAACAATCGGTGGTCTCTTGTCAGCGATCGGTATTGCGGGCATGGACCGTGTGACGCAGTTTAACGTACTTGCGATGTCAGGTAAAGCGGTTGAAGCTGCTGGCGATATCGACACCATGATCCTAGATAAAACAGGGACGATTACCTTCGGGAATCGGATGGCTTCGGAATTTGTGCCTGTGGGTGGCAAATCTGTGAAAGACATTACGTTTGCAGCTCTGCAAGCTTCTGTGAAGGATGAAACACCAGAAGGACGCTCGATTGTTGAGCTTGCGAATAAACTTGGCGAGTCTTGGCAAGCGGATCACTACTCGGATGCAGAAGTGGTGGAGTTTACCGCTGAAACGAGGATGTCGGGGCTTGATCTAAAAGACGGTATAAAATTCCGCAAAGGTGCGGTAGATGCGATCAAAAAATATGTAGCTGCGCTTGGCGGCAAAATTCCAGATGACTTAGAAACGATAACGAACAGAATCGCGAAAGCCGGCGGCACTCCACTAGCGGTCACGATTAACGAGCGGATCTATGGCGTTATTTACCTCAAGGATACGGTAAAACCGGGCTTGAAGGAACGATTTGCAGAACTTCGCGCAATGGGTATCAAAACCGTCATGTGCACAGGGGATAACCCACTTACGGCTGCAACGATTGCACTCGAGGCCGGTGTGGATGAGTTTATTGCTGAAGCGAAGCCGGAAGATAAAATTGCGGCGATCAAGAAAGAACAGCAAGAAGGTAAGCTTGTAGCCATGACGGGCGACGGCACGAATGATGCGCCTGCACTTGCACAAGCGGATGTAGGACTCGCAATGAATTCAGGGACGATGGCTGCCAAAGAGGCGGCTAACATGATCGATCTGGATTCCGATCCGACCAAGCTGCTTTCGGTGATCTCCATTGGTAAACAGCTATTGATCACTCGTGGAGCTTTGACGACGTTCTCGATCGCCAACGACATTGCTAAATACTTCGCGATCATTCCTGCGATGTTTATTCTAGCTATGCCGCAGCTGCAGGCATTGAATATTATGAATCTGGCGTCGCCAGAATCGGCCATTCTTTCCGCCTTAATTTTCAATGCCATCATCATCCCATTGCTGATTCCGATTGCGATGAAGGGTGTAAAATACCGGGCAATGTCAGCAGATAGATTGTTGTCTCGCAATATTTTGATCTACGGTATAGGTGGTGTGGTTGTGCCATTTATCGGGATTAAAATCATTGATATGGTACTTCACGGCTTAAACATTGTGTAGAGAGAAAGAGAAACGAGGAGATCGCGTTATGAAATCGGTTATGATAGCTGTTCGTGTGTCGTTATTGTTCATGATCGTCTGTGGACTCATTTATCCACTGGCTACGACAGGAGTGGCTCAAGTTTTATTTCCCAAACAAGCGAATGGCAGTCTCATAGAATCAGGCGGTACGGTTATTGGATCGGAATTACTGGCTCAGAGCTTCGAGTCTCCAAAGCTTTTCCATCCAAGAGCTTCTGCAGCCAAGTATGATCCTACAGCATCGTCGGGCTCCAATACAGTGGTAGCTTCCAGCGATTATGCAGCGGCAATGGCAGAAAAAATTGCTGCCTGGAAGTTAGAAAATCCGAAATTAACGGATATCCCGGCTGATATCGTCACTGTTTCTGGTTCCGGATTCGATCCAGACTTATCTCCAGAAGGAGCGAAAGCCCAGGTTCCGAGAATTAGTAAAGAAACGGGGATTGCAGAGGGCAAGCTAAATGACCTTGTTGATCAAGTTACAATAACAAGGCAGCTCGGCATATTCGGTGAACCTAGAGTCAATGTGACTGAATTGAATATGGAACTGCTCAAACAAGTGAAATTATGATGACAGTCGACCACTCTCGATAAGAGAGTGGTTTCTGCACGTTTAGAGAAGGAGGAGAGGAAGTGACTAATATGGATGGTTTCAAAAGAAAAACACCAGAAGAGATCCTATTATCCATCTCCAAATTGCACCGCGGCAGCTTTAAAATTTATATTGGGGCGGTTAGCGGCTCTGGTAAAACATATCACATGCTGCGAGAAGGACATAATCTCAGGGGGCAAGGGATCGATGTGGTGATATGTGCGGTTTCGACGCTCCAACGACCGGAAACCGTGGAACAATTGGGGGATTTGGAGAGAATACCAAGCATTCATTGGATGAAAGACGGCGTGGAACAAAAGGATCTGAACTTGGAAGCCTTACTCGAAAGAAACCCTGAAGTTGTTCTCGTTGATGGGCTTGCTCATCAGAACCGGGAGGGCGCCCAATTTCCAACCAGGCTCGAAGATATTAAATATTTACTCTCCCACGATATTAGCGTGATCAGCACGGCGAATGTCTATGAGCTAGAAGGGACGATGGAAGTTGCTCATAAGCTGACAGGCATTGAAGTGGGGTGCTGCGTTCCCTCGGATACGCTAGAACTGGCCGATGAGGTGAGGCTCATCGATGCAACGCCTGAAACGATTTTAACGCGGCTTGGAGAGGGGCATTTAAAGGGGAACAAAGATGCAGCCTTATTTAAACGCGGTAATTTAGGTGTTCTGCGGGAATTGGCTCTTCGTCTTGTTGCCGAGGATGTAAATGATTCTTTGGAAGCACATCGTGAACAAATGGGGTTTCAGGGGCCATCCGGAGCGACGGAACGCATTCTGGTTACAACACAATATCACTGGAATGGATCCATTTATGTACGCCGTGGTCAACAAATCGCGAAGCGATTGAATGGTGATCTGCATGTGGTCACGCTGCGAAAACAAGGTAAAACGCTTACCAAAGAAGCGGCTACTTTTCGAAGGTCAATTATGAAGCTTGTAGAGAAAGTAGGCGGTAAATTTGAAGAGCTGCCGCTTTCTTTTCGCCGCTGCATTCCTAAGATCTTAGTGAACTATGCGAATGCCAATCATGTTACACGTATTGTATTAGGGCATTCCAAACAAACGAGATGGCAAACTTTTTTACAAGGCTCGGTCATCAATGGCGTGTTAAAAAGAACCAAAAATATCGATGTGTTTCTGGTTGCCGATCGGGCATCTCAGGAGGGAGAGCGTATTCTGCCTGCTCATATTCACACGCCCAAGGAGCCTTACAAATATAGACGTCTGAGTAAGCAAGAAGTGGAGGCGAAAATCGAAAAAATCAGACGCGGCAGATTCAAGGTTTACATTGGAGCTGCGCCTGGTGTAGGTAAAACGTACACGATGCTGCGGGAGGGCAATGATCTGCTCAAAAAAGGGATCGATGTGAAGATTGGCTTACTTGAAACCCATGGAAGAAAAGAGACGACCCAGCAAGTGGGTGATCTTGACATTGTGCCGCGAGCCGTAAACCAATATCAAGGCGTAAGGCTGGAGGAGATGGATACAGAAGCCATTATTCGTCTGCGACCTGAAGTGGTCTTAGTGGATGAGCTTGCACATTCCAACGTACCAGGAAGTAAGAATAAGAAACGCTATGAAGATGTGCTGGAGATTCTGGAAGCGGGCATTTCGGTTATTTCGACTGTAAATGTTCAGCATTTGGAGAGCCTGAATGATGCAGTTGAGCATATAACGGGTATTCGGGTGCGGGAAACTGTACCAGATAGCATCCTGCGTACAGCAGATGAAGTTCAGTTAATTGACGTTTCCCCAGAAGCGTTGCAGCTTCGTATGAGAGACGGCAAGATTTATGCGATGGTGAAAGTAGATCAGGCGTTAAACAACTTTTTTAAAACGGGGAATCTGATCGCCTTACGTGAATTAGCGCTGCGTGAAATCGCGGATGATGTGGATGAACGTTTGGAATCGATGGAGCGTAAGAGCTCCCTGCGTGGTCCATGGCGGCGGAAAGAAGTCATTTATGTGTGTGTGACCGAAATCACGCAGGCTGACCGCTTAATTCGGCGGGGGTTTCGCATTGCGCATCGGCTTAAAGCCGCTTGGCATGTAAGCTTTATTGCGGCTCGGCATACGGATGACGAGTGGAAGACAAAGCTAGAGAAGCTAGAGAAGCTGACCATTCGCTTGGGAGGCGAATTCTCCTATCAGGAAGTAATGAATCGTAACCAAATTCCACGTGTTTTTGCAGCGAAAGCAAGTAACGCCGGAGCTACGCAAATCATCGTTTGGAAAGACGATATCGTCAAAAAGCTTTTGCCGCATGCAAGCACAATGGATGTGCTCATTGTTGCTGATTATGATTCGTGGCAAACTTCGCGAAATAGGGTAAAATAAACCATATGGAAACTCAAAAAAACGAACATACAAACTGGCAATCGTATGGTGTGACTGCACTTTTTATCATCCTGTTGACGATACTTTTAAAAGGTTTTGACTTTTTCTTCGATCTGGTCAATATATCGCTTCTTTACTTATTCCCTGTTTTGTTTAGTGCTGTTAGATGGGGGAGGGGGCCATCTTTTTTTGCTGCGGGATTAGGCGTGTTGGCATTTGATTTCTTTTTTGTCCCACCTACCTTCAGTCTAACGGTTGCTGATTTGCGTTATATCCTAACCTTTTTGGTGTTCTTAAGTGTGGCTGGCCTTACCTCAAACCTGGCTTCAAAGCTTCGGAGTCAGTTCCATCAAGCGCATCAGAAAGAAGCGAATACCGCTGCCCTGTATGCGTTAAGTCGCAAGATTACAGCGATTTCAGATTTAGACATTTTGCTGGAGCAGATTGTTCAACATGTTTCCGATACGCTTGATGCGAAGGTTGCTATCATTTTGCCAAACCATGAAGGTGAACAGCAGGTTGAAGCTTTTTCGAAGGATAGTGGAGATTGGGCTAGCGATGAAGCCCACCTAACTATCGCCGGATGGGTGAATCGTAACAATACGATTGCGGGTCGAGGGACTCGAACTTTGAGTGAATCATCGGATCTGCATGTCCCCTTAGCTACAGACCAGCAGGTACATGGTGTGCTCGCTGTACAAGTTGGCGATCGATTAATGTCCGATATGCCAGAGCTTATTCGGATCATCGAAGCGCTCTCAGATCTTGTAGCCGTTGCGATATCTCGGGTTAAGCTTGCGGATGAGGCCAAAGTAGCGCAATTGACAGCCGAGTCTGAAAAGCTACGCACAGCCTTGCTGGATTCGCTCTCTCATGAATTGCGCACGCCGCTGGCTACGATTATTGGTTCGGTCACGGGTTTACTCGAGGGAGAGGACGTCTTTAGTCCAGATGATCGACGAGAGTTATTGCTTACAACCCGTGAGGGAGCTACGCGCATGAATAGACTCGTTGGGAATTTGCTTGGTATGGTTCGGATTGAGAGCGGCATGATGCGTTTAAATAAAATGTGGTGCGGGATCGAGGATGTTGTTGGGGTTGCCTTAACGCAATTGAAGGATTCTCTGCAGAATAGAGTCGTTCATATCGCTCTGAATCCGGAGCTTCCATCTGTCCCACTAGATGAAGTTCTAATTGAGCAAGTGCTGATGAATGTGATCAGCAATGCGATCAAGTATTCACCTGAAGGCAGCGAAATCCGTCTTGAAGCAGAGAAGGACGGCGATTGGCTGCGTCTGACAATAACAGATGAAGGAGCGGGCATTCTTCCAGCTGATAGGGAACGGATATTCGAGAAATTCTATCGAGGAGATCGTACCAAACATATTCCTGGCACAGGGCTTGGGCTCGCTATTTGTAAAAGTATTGTGGAAGCGCATGGCGGTTCAATTACCGCTAGTGCGAGGAGAGATGGCCGTCAGGGTACGGTTATCGAACTGAGCTTGCCTTTATCACAGTAGTCGCTAAGAGGGACGGAGAGAATGATGACAACCACAGGAGCGAAAATTTTAGTCATTGATGACGAGGCACAAATACGGAAATTACTGCGGGTTACGTTATCTGCGCATGGATTTGATACAGCGGAAGCAGCAACTGGCAAGGAAGGCTTGCTGCAGGCTGCGATGTTCCGGCCAGATTTAATTGTGCTAGATCTGGGGCTGCCAGATATGACCGGTATGGAGGTACTGGACGGCATTCGGGAATGGTCGAATGTTCCCGTCATCATCCTAACTGCGCAGGATCAAGAGCCTGACAAAGTCGCTGCCTTAGATCGCGGCGCAGACGATTATGTGACGAAGCCATTCGGTATGGGCGAATTCATGGCTCGCATGCGAGTTGCACTACGGCATATTGCCAAAGCGCCGGATGAGCCTGTGTTGAAGCTCGGGCAGCTCGTTATTGATTTGGCCAAGCGCAGCGTAGAGCTGCATGGTGAGAAGCTAAAGCTAACACCAACAGAGTATGACTTACTCAAGGTGCTTGGCGTTAATGCGGGTCGTGTTATGACACATAAACAGCTGCTCAAACAAGTGTGGGGCGGTCAGCAGTATGAATCTGACAGCCAGTACTTGCGGGTGTATGTTGGACATCTGAGGAAGAAGATAGAGACAGATCCGACGAGACCTCAGTATATATTGACAGAGCCGGGGATCGGGTACCGGTTTGCTTGGCAGGAGAATTAGCGAAGTGGATGATGATGTGTGACATGCTGGTTGCGAGTAGAGAGGGAGTAGCTGTAGAAGTAGAGATTGCTGAGTCAGAAATAATGAGTTGGCCGGCTGGAAGTTTCGTAAATCTACATGCTCTAGGCGAATAGATGTTATTACTTACATTCAAATTTTGGATTTTTCCGATCAAACGCAGAATAGATGGAGAATCTGCAGTTAATTATAACCATTTTAGCCGATCTGAATAAAAGTGGCAGTTTTAACTACATGTTTTACAGTTAAATCGAATAATCGAGGAAATTACTCGCAAATAGCTGTATATTTTCCAGTTAATACAAATGTAAAGCACTAGTTCCTCAAGACCTACAAACTCCACCTATAGCTTTCGTGCGCCAAGATCCCGTGTTCGCATCCCGTGCGTCCATTCCGAGCACTCGCTGCCCCAAGTTTCGAACGATTAGTTGAGCCAAAACGACACTTGTGGCTATGGGATGTACCAACAAAAAAACCAGTTAACATCCGCAAAACCGGATGTTAACTGGTTTAATTTTTTTATAAAGAATTAGCAAGTAAAGGAGTCGATAAAGCGCAAATCGATACCAAAGAATATCCAAGAGAATCCGGTCCAGCGGAATCCAGAAATCGATGTCCGTCCAACGAACACTGGGAAATACCAGTATTGTTGTCCGTTGCTTTGCCATATATACGTGAATCTGAACAAGCAGCGGGAGATGCCTCCTGGATCTACAGCGTATACCCCTGGCGCTTTAAGCGGCTTTTGCGGTATGTGAGATGGTGGCGCAGAAGTTGGCGCTTGATATCCGCCTTGCCCTTGCCCTGGTCCACCTGGGAAACCGCCAGGTCCACCTGGGAACCCTCCAGGTCCGCCCGGGAATCCTGGTCCACCTGGGAAACCGCCCGGCCCGCCTGGAAATCCTGGTCCACCCGGGAAACCACCTGGCCCGCCTGGGAACCCTGGCCCACCTGGGAAACCGCCCGGCCCACCGAAACCACCTTGCTGGCCTGGGAAGCCAGGCATCATGCCGCCGCCTGTTCCTGGGAAGCCGGGGATGCCGAAGCCACCCAAGCCGCCTAAGCCGCGTGGATCATAGGCAGGTACCCAGCCGTAATATTGAGGTACGGGATAGCCGTAAGGGTATGGCGTATTTTGTGGATAATAAGCTGTAGGGTAGTCCGAGTCCGTTGCCGCGCTTTGTGAAATCTCAGTTTCAAGCTCAACGTCGCGCAGTTCTTGTTTCTTGTTCGATGCCATTCGTAAAGTCCTCCTTAGGTAAAAGCGGATTGTCGATACTTACTATATGCAGGGGGATAGACGGATGTCACGGTTAGAAAATAACAAAAATGAAGGATCACTAGACCTATAAGGAATGGTATAATAGTCCGAATTGGGAAATTTAACCTAGGTTTGCTTGTCGAAATATAGGTTAATCCTCCCATATATATGAAAGAATTTGTCGTATATAATGGAAATTGGTACGATTTTGAAATTAATGGAGCGGGATTTCTTGAGAGACCTACTGGGTAAAAGATTAAGATATGATGTGACAACAAGTTATGGACTAGTCTTAGTCCCTATTCATACCGTTCTCAATCAAGAGCACTTGGATTTATTTAAGCAGCATCGCATCGATAAAATGGATATCGTTACCACGGCCATGTCTGACGGCCAGCCTGAATCCGCACCCGCTCATGACGCGAATCGTCTTGTTCAAAAAGCTACGGAATATGCCAAAGACTTATTCGAGCGTATTCAGAGACACAAGAAAATACCGTTGCTGGAGATAAAGACGGATTTAATCCCAATCGTCCAGCAGGCGGCCGATAACCCTGATCTCTTTCAATTGTTTCAAGCCGTCAAGGCGAAGGATGAATACACGCACCAACATAATATTGGCGTGGGCATTCTTTCGACACTCATCGGCAAATGGATGGAACTTGCAGATACGGAAGTAGCCCTTCTATCTTTAGCGGCTACCATGCATGATGTTGGTAAAATCAAGATTTCTCAAGAAATTCTTATGAAGCCAGGGAAATTAACGAACGAAGAGTATGACGAGATTAAAAAGCATACCATTCTTGGTTATAATATGCTGCGTGAAACGGTGGGCATTAACTATCGTGTAGCACTGGTTGCACTTCAACATCATGAACGGGCGGATGGCACGGGATATCCCCTGCAGCTGCAAGATAGTCAATTGGACAAAATGAGCCGAATCGTCGCCGTTGCGGATGTTTTCCACGCGATGTCATCGAAGAGGCCGTATCATGAAATGATGCCTTTTCACGAGGTTGTCAGCCGTTTAAGGAAAGGTTTCTTCGGAGAATTAGATCCACATATTGTTTCCGTCTTTTTACAGAACATCATTTACAATCTAGTAGGCAGGCAGGTACTTCTTACGGATGGACGTTGGGGCGAAGTCGTCTATATTAATCCAACAGATGATACGAATCCACTCGTGAAAATCGAAAATTCCTTTCTTGATCTTAGTCGAGAAAGACACATTCATATAAAGGAAGTTGTCATATGAAGCCAATGAACTCAGAGAAGTCAGACGTTTTACTTCAATTTTATTCCAGCTATGGTCTAACCCAACGTGAAACTGAAATACTTTCGTTACTTGCGACATATGGATACACCAACAAGGAAATTGCCGAAAATTGCTGTATTAGTGAGAAAACAGTGAAAATTCACCTTGCCAACATCATGGGTAAAATCGGCATTGGCTCCATGCGAAAGCTGCTAGCCTTGCTGTTACAGCAAGCTCTGCTAGTTTCTAGGCTAAGTACAGGTGAGTCTGTGCGTGTTGCGTCAATGGGAATGAGATAATCAAAGAGTTTTACCTAGTAAAAGCAGCCTATCCTCTAGGGAGGAAAGTGCTGCTTTTTGCTTTCTATAATCCTCAAACTATTGATACGATTTGGAACTAAAATCACATAATATTGTGTTGACATGATACGAAAAGTATCTTAAAGTAAGAGTAACAATAAAGATACAAATAGTATCATAGGGAATCGAGAAATAGACTTCTATTGGAGGGGAATCATGGAAATTAATCTTAAAGAATATGTAATGGTCATATTAAAACGTTGGTGGATCATTGTACTAATTGTAAGTATTTGTACAATTCTCACAGCCATGTATTCGACATCAAACTATGTTCCAATCTATCAAGCTTCTACAAAACTAATTGTTAATAAAACCTCTGAACAAGATCAACTCGGTAAAGAACAGATTGATTACGGAGCCATCGGTGTTAATATGTCCCTCATTAATACCTACAAGGAAATCATTAGAACACCAGCTATTATGGATAAAGTTGTTCAACGATACCCCGATTTACATGTCTCCACGGACCAATTAATCTCAATCGTTAATGTAACCAACCTCAATGAAACACAAGTCATGTCGATTGTCGCACGACACTTCTCACATGAAAGAGCAGTGCGAATTGCGAATGCTGTTTCAGATGTATTCCAGTCGGAAATTCCAAACATTATGAAGGTTGATAATATTACAATTCTGAATCGAGCCAAGGTTCAAGACAATCCCACACCTGTGAATCAGAAATCAAATCAATATATCATTTTAAGCTTCGTTGCCTCTTTGGCTGCTACAATTGGTATCATACTGCTATGGGATGCGATGGACGACACGTTGAAAACGGAAGAAGATATTCGTGAGGTTTTTGAACTTTCGACGTTAGCTTACATACCTAAAGTGAAAAGGAAAATGCAACGTGTAAAGCGGAAAAACAAAATTAGTAAAAAAGCAGAGGATATCTCATATGCCAAAACTAGCTACTAATACCAATTCTCCCATAATGATGCACATCCATCCTAATTCCTCGACATCAGAAGCTTATAGATCATTACGATTTAATATCGAATGCTCTGTTTTTGGTCGAGAGGCGAAATCAATTACAGTCACTTCCTCGAGCCGAGGTGAGGGGAAGACAACGACAGCTGTTCATTTGGCGGTGGCCTACGCGCAGATCGGGAAGAAAGTGCTGCTGCTAGATGCGGATCTCCGAAATCCATCGATTCACCAAGCTTTTAGTGATGAGAATAAACGGGGGCTTACTAATTATTTGGAAGGTCAGGCTCTTGTAAGTGAGATTGTTCGTGAGACCATTGTAGAGAATCTTTCGATCATTACTACAGGACCAGGTTCGCAGAATCCTTCTGGATTATTAGCTTCCAAGCAAATGGATACCCTCTTAGTCGCCCTTAGGGAAAATTACGATATTGTCATTGTAGATACGCCGTCTCTTCTAACTATAACGGATGCCAAGATTATGGCGACCAAGTGTGATGGGGTGCTTCTCATCGTTGAATATGGGAAGGTCAAGCGTGATGTAGCTAAGAAAGTGAAAGAAGAGCTTATGCTGGCAAATGTGAAGTTGATTGGGGTCGTTTTGAACGAAGTAAGGAATCGTCATGCAGATGCGTATCTTTGATCCGTTATGTTGAAAAATCAAAGTAAGGGGAGAGAGTTTATAGCTAATGAGACAAAAAAGACGAAAGCCGCATCTGCGAACCGGAAGAATCGCGTGCATATTGACGCTAAGCGTTGGGATTTTGGCAGGATGCTCAGATACAGTAGTTACTAGTACGGACGCTACGTCTGTGTATAAGGATCAGGCCGTACCCAGTGTTAAAGCATTCAAGGTGATAAAGCAAAAAATTGGAGAACCCCTCGAGCGTACAGCCGAAGTACAATCCTCTGCTCAATTTACCGTCGTCGCCAAGGCGGCAGGCGATATTGAGCAGATCATGAAGAAGCGCGGAGATATGGTCCAAGAGGGAGACGTTATCATTAAGCTAAAATCGAGTGAAGCCCTCGTCCAAAGAGACTCGGCTGCAGCTGCAATCACAGCCATTCAGGAAGCAATCGCTAAAGCGAAAGTCAAGGCGCAAAGAGATACGGAAAATCAGAAATTCGAGATGAGCAACTCGATTCAAAAAATGGAGCTAAGCATGACAACGCTCCTACGTAGCTATAACAAAATGAAAAATGACTATGATATTGGACTAGCTACTAAGGCACAGCTGTATCAGATGGAAACTCAAATGATGAATGCTCGTATGGATCTGGATCAATTGAAGAAGAAGCAAAACCAATTAGAGCCCATTGATGCTACTTCTGCATTAGAGTCACAGCTCAAAGGTGCCCAAGTTGCGTTACAGCAGCTTAATCAATCTATGCAAAATCTAGAAGTAAAAGCCACTGTTAGTGGTTTATTGACCGAAATGCCACTGGAAACCGGGATGACCGTGCAATCAGGCGTGCAGGTAGGGACTATTCAAAGGCTGGATCCCATTAAAATTAAAGCGCAGCTTACTGAAGATGAAACGAAATTAGTTAGCGGTAAAACAGAGATGTCTTATTTCCTAACAGGGAATACAACGAAATTTAAGGGACCGATCAGCTACCTAGCAAAGGTAATGGACCCCGAAAGCAAATCCTATGAAATCAATTTAGAAGTGCCGAATAAAGATATCCTCTTGAAGCCTGGCATGAAGCTCAAGCTTCAAATGTCAGATGACAAAGACCAGATTGTGGTCACTGTGCCGACGTATAGCATCGTTAAAGAGGGCGAGCATGCTTTTGTCTATGTAGTCTCTGGTGATTCAGTGGAGAAACGCAGCATTAAATTGGGAAGATTGAATGAGCCCAATCAAGAAGTAACTTCTGGCCTTAAAGAAGGGGAACTTGTTGTTAAAACTAACCCTAGTGCGCTAATCGATAAAACGAGAGTTCAAATGACGGCCGTGGAAGAGCAATAATTAAAAATGGAGTGACTCGACTTGAAAATAAACTGGAAAAAAACGACGATTATGTTCATCTTAGCGACCTCCTTAGTAATTCCATCTGCCTCTTTTCATGTAGCTGCAGATGCGAAATACGCACAATCTTCAACGGAATTGAGCTACCAACTTACGGATGCCATCAAAGTAGAAGTGAAAAGTGTTTTGAATGAACCAAGCCCAAATGGAACTAGAATAGGTGCTGTTGTTCGCCTTTATAATGACGGAGATCGTTTAATCGGTGTACCTGAATATGAAGTTCGTGCGAAGACTCAGGAGGGCTTGGAGTATATTATGCGTCCTAGTCAAGCGAATCCTAGAAATATACAACCGAAAGAGACTATTGAGCTAAGTTATATGAATGTTGTAGATCGTTATGACGACTTCACTTTAACTGAACTGTCTTGGTTGGATGTTGATGAGTTCGTCTATCCCAAGCATGAAACAAGAATCATCTCGGTTCCCATTTCTGACTTGGAGTGGAAAGGGGACAAGGCTGCTATATCTGACCCGGTGTTGATCAAGCAATGGGAAGATACGTTTACCATCCCTGTGCTATCAAGCAATGTCGAATATAAGCCTGTAAGTTTAAATGAACAGAATACGCCAGATGGACCCGTGACCGTTGTTGGTTTTCTGGCAACCAATGTCGGTGATAAGGCAACCACGATAGCCGATTTTCGAGTTAACGGGAAATCACCGAATAAGGTTTTCAATGGAAAACGGATAGATCCAGGAACGATCACATTGGATCCAGGTGAAAAGAATTATGTATATTATGCGATCCCAGTTAAAAGCAGAGCAGATTTAAGGAGCTTAATCATACTAACGCCGGAAGACTTTGTTGCTGAGGATAAATCACATAGCTCTTATTTAATCGGAAGATTGATGATCAATCTTTCAGGAGCTACCAGCACGCAGCGTTTTATGAATCAACTATCGTTGTATGAGTGGAACAAGCCTATCGTATTTGATCCTTTAAGTAGTCTTATTCGCCCTGAAGTTGAGGTATCTTTAATTGACTTGCATATGAATGAGAGCACGGGCGGCGGGTTTAAAGCTTTGGTTGCTAAGTTTAAACTGCTTAATAAGAGTGAAGGACCTGTTCAAGTGCCACGTTTCCAGACCGTGTTGACAAGCAGTAGCGGAAATAAGTATTTGGGTAATAGACAAGATACGAAGGTGGAAACCTTGATTCCAAATATCAGCTATGTTGTCTACTATTCTTATATTGTTCCTAATACAGAAACGGGTAATCGATTAGGAATGGAAATCCTCGACACGAAAAGAGTAGAGCCCTATAATTTCGCAGTTGCTGCTTTCAGGACGAATGTTATGGATGCTTCATCAGATAAGGCTTTCTATCCGTTTAATGCCACATTGAATAGTTGGTCGTTATCAACCTACTATAATATGGGCTCTGGAAGCTCGTACTCCTACAAGTTAAATGTTGATTTTGACATTAAACTTCAAGACGAGGTTGTAGCTGATCAAGGAGCGTCTAAGTTGAGACTAGAGGTTGTTAATTCTTCTGACAAGATTATGACCTCAAGGGTGTTTTCGTTCACAGGTGAGAATAAACTTGTCAGCGGTCCACAGACGCTAAACTTTGACTTCAATACACTAGAAACCACGGTGAAATTAAACATGTATGAAATTATTGATACACCATTTGGTGAGGTAAGAAGACTCATTCAAACATGGAACCGATAGGAGAGATGAAAGATGGAAAATGAATCAGCAATGAAACAAAAAAGATACACGCGTCCCCGCGTATTAAGCCAACAACCAGTTCGCTTTGAAACGGCACAAAGCTGGAATAAAGGCCATGGAAATACGAATCACAATGGGAATGGGAATGGTGGCAGTCATTACCCTAACCCGCCATATAGTGGTCCGCATCACGGAAATGGCAAGCATTAAAATGCAGATACATGGAGGTCAATTATTCAGACAATTGATCTCCACTATTCTTATATGGAAGTCCTGAGGGGATGAACATGGAACTCATTTATACGAGAATTGGCGAGCATACGATTGAAGTACAATGTAAGTCGGCTATGATTCTGAATTGGATGAACAGCAACTTCTTGATCATCCAATCACCGCAGCCCATACCGCATATCAAGCTTCAATTGTGCGATGGCTACGGGGAGGCTTTTGTCGACTATGATGTAAAGATATCTAATGAAGCAAATAAGATTTGCTACCGGAGAGCCGATTACTGCATTGAAGCAGCAATCGATTATCGTAGTGCCACAATCGCTGTGCACAATGAACTGGCATTGAAGCATGCGTGGATGAATTTATACAGTTCTTATTTGGTGCATTATAATTGGGGATTATTAATTCACTCTTCATGTGTGGTCGATCATGATAAAGCTTATGTGTTTGCAGGTTACTCTGGTGCTGGTAAATCTACTGCAGCTAAGCTGTCGTATCCTCGCGAGCTTCTCTCGGATGAAGCTACGATTGTCAAAATTTCCTCTAATCAAGTGACTGTGTATGATTCGCCGTTTCGAAGTGAGCTTTCCCGAACAGGCTCCAAGGAAATGAGCCCGCTTGCCGGCATTTATTTGTTGAAGCAGGCACGTGCAAATCACGTTGCTCCACTTAGCCAATCAAATGCTTTTCTACATCTGATGGATAAAGTCTTTTATTGGTCGCATAGCCCGGAAGAAACCATTCGTATTATCCAATTGTTGCGGCAAATGGTTCGTTCCATTTCGATTAGTGAGCTACAGTTTCAAAAAAATAATACATTTTGGGAGCTGATTTCGTAATGACCCAGTACCTTCGGATGAACGACTATGAGTCCATTGAATTGGATATGGAATGGATTATTTTGAACACAGATGAATATACCCTAACGAAGTTAAATGGAGTGGGCGGATTTTGTTGGTCCATGCTAGGGACAGCTCAAACAGTAAGCTCAATTAGTGAAGCTTTGCGAAAGGAGTATCAATCGGCGGATGAACCGGTTGAAGCTGATGTTGAAGCCTTCCTGCAAGATATGATCAGCCGAGGCCTGGTACAACATGCAATTTCCTAAGGAATATAGGCAGCTAATAACACAAGCTATGGAAAAGAACGGTTGGATCGAGCTTCCTGCGCAAGGAACGAGTATGTTTCCTTTTATTAAAAAAGGGGATATCTGCAGGTTTGTACCAGCTCAAGCTGATCATCTCAAGAAAGGCGATATCGTTCTATTCTTTACGCAAAATGGAAGTTTAGTTGCTCATCGCTTGTTTCACAAGGTAAGGATGGAACAGGGATTCATCCTCCATTGCAAAGGTGACACGAATTTGGCCTGTGATGAAGGCATTGATCAGGAGCTGTTGATAGGACAAATGGACTGGATACAGCGCAAAGAGCGAATTATTCGTGTGGAGGGATGGGCTGCTCATACATGGGGCCGCATCGTGTTAGGAGTTCCCATGATCTCGCTAGCGTTAAACTATTATTTAGCACATAGTAAGCGTGCCCAAGGATAGATTTTTCAATGGAGCGTCGATGATATGACTGAAATATTTGGAAGCTTATTA
Source organism: Paenibacillus sp. J22P169 (assembly GCF_059691995.1). Classification (NCBI taxonomy): domain Bacteria; kingdom Bacillati; phylum Bacillota; class Bacilli; order Caryophanales; family Paenibacillaceae; genus Paenibacillus; species Paenibacillus sp. J22P169. Next base: position 515,251 of record NZ_JCAUAO010000004.1, read on the forward strand.
TCTACGGTAAGAGAGTATTTGACGTTTAGAGATATTCGGAGAACACTCACCTTGCTAGCTCCCTACATGCTGAAGTATTGGAAGGTATATGTTGTTCTTGTAGTCCTTCTATTCGTTGATATTGCGTTAACTTTGGCCTATTCATGGTTCTTTGGAAGCTTGACGGATGCGGCCATTCAAAGCCAGTTTACGCGTATGCAGCTATTAATCCCTGTTGGCATTATCTTGCTTATCGTGAGCTTAACTTCTACGTATCTGAATACCGTCTATGAAACAAAAGCGACTCTTGGTGTGAAGAGGGATTTTTCTCTTCAGCTATATAAACATATCATGCGAGTTCCACAAAGGGATATCTCCAAGCATCACTCCGGTGAATTAATGTCACACTTTGCCAATGATATTCATAGCATTGATGGTGTGATCGGTAGAAGTTTAATGAACCTCATTAGACTGCCATTGATATATACAGCTGTCTTTGTATATTTGCTGCAGATACATTGGAAATTAGCGCTCCTATGTGTGGCATTTGCCCCAATAGCGCTTGGGTTTGGTATTGTTTTTGGTGTTTTACTACGTAATAACGGTAGAATCGTGTATCGTCTTATCGGACAAATGAGTACGCATCTGAACGAAACATTTCATGGTTTATCAATCATTCATTCTTTTATGATGGAGAAGATCATGGTTGGCAGCTATGCTCGTAAAAATCAAGAGATCTACAACGTAGAACTGCGAAATGCCAAATTACGCGGATGGTTTTTCGTAGGTGGTCAAGCTGCTTCTACGATAACGTTTCTACTGAGTCTAAGTATGGGTTCCTACTATGTCTCAATTGGCTTATTAACCGTGGGTTCCTTGTTAACCTTTGTAAATCTAGTTAATCATTTGGTGTATCCATTGACAGAGTTAGCCGGTCAGTGGGCGGGCTTTCAACGATCAGCAGCCGCGGTAGAAAGAATCCACGGTATCCTTGAGCTACCGCTGGAAGCCGAGGAACTACCGATCGCGACGCCGCCTAAACGGCTGTTAACGTCGATTCGATTTCAAGACGTTACGTTCAGTTATGATGGAAATAACAACATATTCGAACATTTGAATTTGCAGATCCCGGCCGGAAAGGTCGTTGCGATAGTTGGTTTAAGTGGAGCAGGGAAAACAACACTTTTTCATTTGCTTCAAGCATTCTATAAACCACAAAAAGGTAAAATTTTCATTGATGGCCGTTCTAGTGAGCAGTTACTGCCTTCTGAGCTGCGGAGCTTGTTTGCTCATGTATCACAAGACACTTTTTTATTTGATCGAACAATTAGGGAGAATCTCTTGCTTGCTCGAGATGGGATTACAGAGATGGATATGATACAGGCAGCAACAATTGCCAACATTCATTCCTATATTGAGTCTCTTCCGAATGGCTACGATACTGAAATTGGGGAGAGAGGCACGCGATTGTCGGGTGGTCAGAAGCAACGTTTGGCTATTGCGAGAGCAGTGTTAAAGAATGCACCAATCCTCCTGTTAGACGAAGCCACCTCGGCACTAGACAATGAAACCGAGCAGCAGGTCCAGGAAGCGCTGCACCGATTGATGCAGGGACGCACGACGCTCATCATTGCGCACAGACTTTCAACGATCCAACACGCAGATGTCATCTATGTTTTGGATAAAGGAAGCATTGTCCAAATTGGGCAGCATCATGATCTTATGCAGGCTAATGGCAAATATCAAAGTTTAAATAGGCAAGCATTTCAGAAAGGGGGAGAACTCGTTGATCATTTCTTTGATACAAGCGCTATATGATCGGCGAATGGTGATACCCCAGGAGCGTGCGTATTATGAACAAGTACTGGCAGATATTGAGTTTTTTGATATATCACCACAAATGTATTGGTTGTTGAAGCAGGCAGGACATTTAGAAAAAATGCCCGACTTTTTTCGGGATAAAATTGAGGGAAAGTACCGCGATGCGCTGTTTCAAAATATGTTTATTCGCAACCAAATGAACATCGTGTTAGAAAAGCTAGAAGAAGCCGGGATTCCTGCGATTCCACTTAAGGGTACCATGTTTGCTGAGAAGTACTTTGGCAATTTGGGGGCTAGAGCTACTTCCGATATTGATCTTTTGGTTCAAACATGCGACCTTCAGCGGGCAGTTGCATTTGTGAAAGCGCTTGGGTATTCATTTGAGCAAGAGCGAATCCCTTCCCATTTTCATTGGAGCTTCAGCAAGGAAATACCAGGGTCGCCTATTCCACTGACCATAGAGCTTCATTGGGATTTGTTAAAAGAGAATACCTCTAATTTAAGTATGGAGCAATTTTGGAAGCAGGCTATACCTATGGGGAATTATCGGTATATCAAGGAATTGTCTGACTATCATACGTTCTATATGATTTGTTTGCATGGCTGGAGACATAATTTAAGCTCATTAAAATATTTTATTGATATTATTCAGTTGATTCATGTTTTGAAAGATGATTGTCGTTACGAAACACTGTTTAAGGATGCTCATATTCATAAAACGTTGAAAAGAATCACAAGGACACTTGCGATTGTCTATCATCAGTTCCCTCATTTGAAGGGGATCAAGGAGCTCTCTCTGCCGAATAGAACCAAGCTCTGGTGGGATTATAGTACCATTCGGAACCTGCAACAACGCACGATTCGTAAATATTTCAATTGGGTTTACTACCAGCTTTTTGACTATGACAATGGGAAACAAAGTCTTCAAGTCATTTTAAATTGGATAAAATAGAAAGTTAAGATAAATGGTTGACAGGTAGAAAGTAAGATGATATTCTAAAAATGTTCTTTATAAAGAACGAAAGAACGAGTGAGTAAGTGAAATTGTTTCTTCAAGAGAACGATAATGAGGCGTCAAAAGAAATTTAATAGAATGAATGTTGGAGGCACTATGAGCGCTATTACCGGTATTTTCCAAATGAATAATCAACCTGTTTCGTTAGCGCATGGGGCTCTCCTAATGAAGGTGCTAGAAAAATTCCCAGCGGATGACAGTCAAGTTTGGAGTAATGATTGCGTACTCTTTGGATGCCACGCACAGTGGATTACACCTGAATCGGTTGGCGAGCGAGTTCCCTACTACGATCACGAAAGGCAGCTGGCGATAACGGCAGATGCCATCATTGATAATCGTGATGAGTTATTCGATCAATTACAGGTTGAGAAGTCCCGTAGGGCTGCGATACCTGACAGTGCACTCATTCTTCTTGCTTACTGCAAATGGGGCGAAGATGTTCCGAAGTACTTAATTGGCGATTTCGCCTTTATGATATGGGATACCAAACAGCATCAGTTGTTCGGTGCAAGGGACTTTACCGGAAGCCGAACCTTGTACTACTTCCAGAATTCAGAGAACTTTGTGTTCTCTACCGTGATAGAACCGTTACATGCTTTACCTTATATTGAAAAAAAGTTGAATGAAGAGTGGCTTGCTGAATTTCTAGCGATTTCCAGTGTGGTTGATACGGTTGATGTGGAATCAACAGTGTACAAGCATATCGAGCAAGTACCGCCTTCGCACAGTATTTCAGTTAAGAATGGTAAAGTAACACTTTCTCAATATTGTACTTTCTCTGCAGGTAAGCAGCTGAAGTTAAAAACCAATGAAGAATATGAAGAGGCCTTTCGGGATGTCTTCCAAAGCGCAGTGACAGCGAGGCTGCGAACACATCGTAATGTTGGTTCTCAGCTGAGCGGAGGCCTGGACTCCGGGTCTGTCGTAAGCTTTGCGGCAAGAGCGCTGCAGAAGCAGAAGAAACAATTATATACGTATAGTCAAATTCCCGAGGAGAATTTCTCGGATTGGACGAGTAGATATACATTGGCTGATGAAAGACCGCTTATCAAATCCACGGTTGCTCATGTAGGTAATATTAACGATCAGTATCTAGACTTCGCAGGAAAAAGCGCTTTGTCTGAAGTGGATGATTGGCTTGAGATTATGGAGATGCCCTATAAGTTTTTCGCGAATTCCGTATGGATGAAAGGGATATATGAAAGAGCGCATCAGCAGGATATCGGTGTTCTCTTAAATGGGAGCCGGGGGAATTTCACAATTTCGTGGGGGCCGGCTGTGCATTATTATGCATCACTTATGAAGAAATTGAACTGGCTCCATCTGTATGATGAAGTCAGTAAATACAGTGTGAATATGGGTGTTGGCAGAGCGCGTATTCTCAAATTGACCGCACAAAAAGCATTTCCTGGGATTCATCAATTGTTCTCAAAAGGAACTGGGCAAGAACCACCTCCACAGCTGCTGAATCCTGCGTTAGCTAGCAAAACCAATATCATTCAGAAATTGGAAGCGCGAGGCTTGCTATTAGGGGTTGAAATTTCTAACAATTTCAAGAAGGATAGAATCAGGCACTTCCAACAGTTAAATCTATGGAGCACAAGTAATACAAGCGCATCTAAGCTATCGCTTCGATATAAGCTGCAGGGACGCGACCCTACGAATGATTTAAGGATAATCCGATTCTGTTTATCCTTACCCATGGATCAGTATATACAGAAGGGTCGGGATCGAGCGCTAATCCGAAGATCGATGCACAATCTTTTGCCAGACGATATTCGGTTAAATCAACGTGTTAGAGGGATACAAGGTGTTGATGTGATTCATCGTATGACACCTTATTGGTCCGCCTTTATTGATGAGGTTCAGCAATTAAGCAAGGATCCTATGGCTGCAGAGTTGCTGAATGTGCCTGTGTTACAGTCAGCAATTTCAAATATTCGCAATGCGCCACAAGCGAATGAAGCGTATAGCCCTGATTTTATGATTCTCATGAGAAGTCTTATCGTTTATAGGTTTCTCAAGAAACTCTCATAAGGAGGTGAAATTATGCAAAAACAGTGGAATCAACCTGTATTAGAAGCACTTGATCTGAGTATGACATTGGCTGGGGATCCTGACTTAGTTGTCGATGCTACATATTCAGATTCAAATCAAACAGTTCATCTTGATGGACCTAGCTAAGTAATGCACGCAAAATGAACATAGCCCTTATACGAGGGTTCGTATAAGGGTAGCTTTCTAAAAATTAACAGCGTACTTGGAGTGAATGAGATGATAAAAACGCAAGAGAGAGTGATTTTTCAAGCATTTGGCTTAAGCATTCGCAGTGAACTCCATCTACCGGAACTAAGCGTGAGAGTTGAGAAACAAGGTGATATTGATGTCGTGGTTACGATAGCTGACTTATCCAAACTTTGGTCAGAATTAGTGCCTACCCATCAAAGCCTTCTTATTCAAGAGGATAAAGTGATTTTTCGAGTTGCCGATACCGCCACTTTCTTGATCCAGGATGGGAATAAGATTACCGTCTCACCGGTTAAGGATGCAGAGGAATCCAAAATTCGCCTCTATCTGCTTGGTACTTGTATGGGTGCGATATTGATGCAGAGGCGCATATTGCCTTTACATGGCAGTGCAATCGCTATTGATGGTAAAGCCTATGCGATTGTTGGGCATTCAGGAGCTGGGAAATCAACGCTCGCATCAGCGTTCATCAATCATGGTTACTCTCTGCTGAGTGATGATGTCATCCCGATCACGTTTGATACTTCAGATAAGCCAATGGTGATGCCAGCTTATCCGCAACAAAAGCTTTGGCAGGAAAGTCTTACTCATTTTGGGATGGAAGCAAGTCAATACAGTCCTATCTTCCAAAGAGAAACGAAATATACGATTCCTGTACCTGCCAATTTTACAACGGAAACACTTCCATTAGCAGGCGTATTCGAGCTTGTGAAGTATGACGGTGAGCAGGTAAGTATTCAAGAAATTCCGAGACTGACAGGCTTATCTAGGCTGTTTCAACATACGTATCGGCAAGTCTTTCTAGCGCCGCTTGGCTTGCTGGAGTGGCACTTCCAAACATCCGCCCGCATGGCGGAGCACTTAAAAATTTATCAATTGAATCGCCCGACTAGCGGCTTTACCGCTCATCAACTTGTCTCATTAGTTCTAGATACAATCCATGAGGAGGAGCAAATATGATCAAACAAGCTACACTGACAATTGTTGATACCGTTGAGCAGGGTAAAGGAAACATCGTTAGTAATATGGGTGGAGAAAAAGTAATGCTCAATGTGCAACATAACAAATATTATAATTTAGGCGAAGTTGGCGGCAGGATCTGGGAACTAATGGAATCGCCGGTTGTCGTTGCAGAAATCATTCTTACTTTAATCTCGGAGTACCAGGTAGACAAAGAGCAATGTGAAGAACACGTGATTGGCTTCTTGGAACATTTGTTGAAAGAAGAGCTTATTCATGTTCGTGAAAAATAAGATCGTCCCTATGCGATTCATTCGCATTCTTAAACTCATTTGTTCTTTGGATATGACAACAATGCTTTTATTTATGGAAGCTTATACATTTTTGGGCTGGGCCCGAATACTTAAATCAATCCGTTTCACCAAAGTTATTGACATGTTTGGCCTTCAGATGGATGAGACAAGCATTAGCCCTCTCCATATCGATAGAAGGAAGGTCTCTAGCGTTGCTAGTGCGATTCAAACCATGAGCCGCTATACCCCATGGGATAGCAAATGCCTGGTGAGAGCACTTGCGGCTATGAAAATGCTGGAGAGGCGTAAGATCGATAGTACACTTTATCTTGGAACTGCGAGGGATGAAACAGGGAGCATGGTCGCCCATGCTTGGCTGCGTAGCGGCCCCTATTATGTCTCCGGGGCAGAAGAGATGAAACGGTTTACTGTTGTTGGTACTTTTGCTAAAAAATCTAAACCAAAGGTGAATGAAGGGAGGTGATACTATGCAAAAAAATTGGCAAAAACCAGAGTTAGAAACGCTTGATCTTAACATGACTATGGCCGGAAGTCCGAATCAACAATGGGATGCATCATTTACCGATCATAGTCTTGAAGTTCTTGGACCAAATCATAGCTAAGAACTAAAATATAACATTAAAGGATTTATAGTAATCTTTACTGTTGTTGGTACTTTTGCTAAAAAATCTAAACCAAAGGTGAATGAAGGGAGGTGATACTATGCAAAAAAATTGGCAAAAACCAGAGTTAGAAACGCTTGATCTTAA
>NZ_JCAUAO010000005.1:0-400017 GCF_059691995.1 Paenibacillus sp. J22P169
CGTACAAGGTCGAATAGCACAATTGGTTACATGTCCCCCGCACAATTCGAGCAGCTCTACTACCAGCGGTTAGCTTAACTTAGTGACGTCCACTTTCTTGACAGAAGAGCAAAAAGGTAGTTATTTTCTTCAAAGTCTGAGTTTGAGAGGGATTACCTGTATTTCCTACAGTTAATTTCGAACAAATCCGCCAGTTGTGCGTATATCCTGGAATTTAGCTGTAGAATTTCCAGTTAATTTTGTTCTATAGCTGGAATGTGAGAAATTAACAGGTTTTTTTCCAGTTAGTTCTAATTTAGACTGTGGAGTCATCCCCAAGTTGGTGCTCATCAGTTCACGTAAGCCTTACTGCCGCATCAAGGGGATTGGGTAGCTGGCGTTACATCGTTACAGTGCAGGAAGCGTGGGCACTGAACAATCCCCTTCATCGTACCTTTAAGGTAATGTTGTAACAAGAAGCGGCTGTCCTGAAGTAGATTCTTCTACTTCAGGACAGCCGCTTTATTGTTCGGGAACTTTTTCCTTAGATGTTCTCCGTGTGCTCTGGCTTCCCAGCTAGCCAATCCTCTAGTGTAGCCACACGTGATGGAAATTTGTGGCTTCTTGCTAGGAAGCCTACCCCATGCTGAAGCATAGGATCTTGATCTGTAGGCTGATAACGCAGATCAACACTCCAGCGAACCGTATCGGACATGTTCGGAGTGGACATATGGAGACAGCGATCATTGAACAGGATCGCGCTTCCTGCGGGTACAGGCAGGGCAACCGTTTCCGTTTTGCCAAGCTGACTATCTTTGAGCGCTGTGTACCCTGTTCCTGTGTATGTTTCGCGATGCCACTTGAGCACACGTTTGCGATGTGTCTGGGGCTTGATGTGGAGGCACCCATTCACTTCATTCGCATCGACAAGCGGGATCCATACAGTGATAACGGGATTCGCATTGGCATCCGGCCAATATGATTTATCTTGATGCCAAGGAACAGCGCCAGCAGCTACTTTCGGCACCTTCGGGCGCACGTTATATACCGGATTAGCGAATAGCTCTCCGCCAATTAATGATTCTACCGCGTCCAAAATTTTTGGGTTGCTCATCAAGGTGAAGTAGCCTGGGATGCGGTCACGCCAGCTTCGGCCGTATTTCAGGAAGTTTTCCGCGGACAAATCTTGAAATAGCTCAGCTAAGCGATTTGGAAATGGCCGATGCTCAAGCTTATCCGTGATAAGTCCATCCGCGAACAGTTCATCCGCAATCATGGAAACCTTCTCAGTCATCGCTTCGCGAGCAGAGGCTAAGTCCTCCTCCGACAATAAATGAGGGATGATAAGATAGCCTTGTTCCTCGTAAAACTGCGATTGCTCGGTAGTTAAACTTCCGCTTTTATTTTGCTTGATCATCCTACTCATCCTCCAACATGTGTTGTAATATAGAAAATAATAACATTTCATGTGGTCGTTGTATTTGCTTCTGTGTTCGTCTATTGATCAATTCTTCCGATCATTCATGTTGTCAATTTACTAACGATTGCGAGGGTTACGATGACTTCTTTATCTGCCGTTAATCCCTCTGTAAGAGTGGGCCATTATTATCAATTTCCAATTAAACGCAACCAAGCTGAGGTGGGCAGGATCGGGTACTGCTATGCCTTTCATTTCGTTGCCAGTGGCAAAGGTACGGTTTCCACCCAGGGGAAAACATATCCAGTGAAGAAAGGTGATCTGATCTATTTTTCACCTGAGGTGAGTCACTCTTTTTACGCCCATCCAGATCAACCGTTAGCCACCTACAATCTGTATTGTGATCTCTGGAATTTTAAATTGAGCAGTAGTCAACATCTCGTTTGGGACGAGTCTGACTTTAATCGTGAGTTGCTTACACCTATTGTCCCGTGCCCAGAGCTGGCCATGCTGCCTGTCGTGACGCCCATCCAGCATGATGCTTCACTTGGTCAATTATTCATACATGCTGTGACCCAGTCGAGGAAAAGCGACGACTACTCCGAATTAATCGTAAGCAGTCTCCTCAAAGCATTCCTTCTAGCGCTTGTACAGATCGCTTCTACGCCATACTTCATCGATTACCGAATCATCCCGATCATCGAGCGAATGGACAGGGAAGCGAATGCAAGCCGAGGTTATGACGAATGGATGAGCCAATGTGGGCTTCGTAAAACCCAATTTCATGAGCTTTTCAAGCAAGCTACAGGGCTCTCGCCCAAAGCGTACTGGACCAAAGCCATTATGAGGCAAGTGGAAGCAGCCTTGTGGGAAAGCAACCGTTCCATAACGGCCGTTGCAGAAGATTTCGGGTACTCTTCGGTCCATCATTTTACCAAACAATTCACACTATTCCATGGTGTTTCGCCAACGGAATTCCGGAGAAGGAAGAGTTAGTAGGGGAAGCCACGCTTGCCTCTCAAGTTGTCATAGAAATAATCCCAACGAAGTAAGGTTATATAGAACAGGAAGGGGGCGGAAGGATGCGTTGGCAAATAGGCGAAGAAGCTGGAATCGTCTGGGATATTCAACTCGGAGACCTTGCTCACCAGGATCATGTCGAAATGAGCGGGAAAGCGATCTCTCTCATCGTGACCTACGGCGTAGATTCGGTAGGAAGTGTGATTCTAAAACGAAAAGTAGTGTGGCCTGGTCTACGCACGATTCCGAATGATACGCATGCAAGTTTAATCGAGGAGTTCGGACATGAGCTTTTACCGACTATGCGAGTAGAGGGTCAACTCGTACAAGAAAAACTGTATAGAATTACTTTCGATGGCATACTTCGGTTAGCATCCGTATCGGATCAAGGGGTGTTGGTACGTAGAACTGTGTTTCCGGCGAGAGATAAACCGTATGCGTTAGAACACGTAGAGGTTCAGAATATGACCGAGGGTGCCATACGTCTTGAGATTGATGGGGCCGCATCGACAACATATCGCAGAGGTACCAAAGGGGTTTATGTGGTGGAAGCGGGACATGATGCACCGGCTTCCCTGCAGCTGGAAGCACGAACTTCATATGCCTACATGGGGTGGATTTGCGCATCAACGTTACACGCGACCAAAGAAAAGGTGGATATTGAAGTCGAGGAGGAGAAGCGGCGGGAATTTTTGCAGGAGCTGGGTTCGTCTCTGAGACTTGAAACACCAGAGCCCCACTTAAATCGAATGTTTGAATTGGCCAAAATCCGCGCTGCGGAAAGTGTTTTTCGCACCAAGAGCGGTTTGATGCACTGTCCTGGAGGAGGCTCCTATTACGCGGCTGTGTGGACCAACGATCAAGCAGAATATGCCGGGCCTTTTTTCCCTTTTCTAGGAGAGACAGACGCGATAGAGGCTTCACTGAATGCGTATCGACTTTACATGCCGTTCATGGGTCCTGCCTTCCAGCCGATTCCATCTTCGATCATCGCGGAAGGAATCGACATCTGGGAAGGGGCAGGAGATCGCGGCGATGCGGCGATGTATGCCTACGGTGCAGCGCGATTTGCGTTGGCGAGCGGCAGCCGGACTATTGCCGAGGAGCTGTGGCCAGCCATCGAATGGTGTTTGGCATTCTGCAGGCGAAAGCTCACCAAAGAGGGTGTTATTGCATCTGACTCGGATGAACTCGAGAATCGGTTTCCAAGCGGTGATGCCAATCTGTTCACATCTTCGCTAGCTTATGGGGCCATGCTATCCACAGCACAACTTGCTCGAGAGTTAGCAAAAGCGGCTACCGCTTCACGCTTAGAGGAGGAAGCTGCTACCCTTCGGCAAGCGATTGAATCCCATTTTGGTGCAACCATCGAGGGGTATGCGACTTATCGGTACTACGAAGGGAACGACATTCTGCGCTCTTGGATCTGCGTGCCGCTAACGATGAATATCTTGGATCGCAAGGAACAGACCATCGCCGCATTGTTGTCATCTCGTTTGTGGGTAAACGGCGGACTTGTCACGCAGGCGGGAGAAACCACGTATTGGGATCGTTCAACCTTGTATGCATTGCGAGGTATTCTCTATTCAGGTGAAACCGAGCAGGGTATCACGCGGCTCCTCGAATATTCCCGTAACAGGTTACTTGGCGAACACGTCCCTTATGCGGTTGAAGCTTTTCCCGAAGGCAATCAACGCCATCTTTCTGCGGAGAGCGCGCTATACGCGCGAGTGATTGTAGAGGGATTATTCGGCATCGTGCCCACGGGTCTTCGTTCGTTTACCTGTTCTCCCCGATTGCCTGAACACTGGGACTCTATGGCGCTTCGTTCAATCCGAGCGTTCGATGCTTGTTTCGATCTTGTCGTTACCCGCTGTGACGAAGGGGTACTTGTAGCGTGTATGACGCCTGCTATGCAGGAAACCTATCTTTGGAATCAAGAAGGCTCGATTACCATTCATCTGCGGTAAGTGGGCGACAACTGAATTTCAAACAGGGATGTACTCACTTTCGGCATGTTCCTCCTGCATTGTTCACTCGAAAATACAACGAACCCGTATAGGATCAGCGTTGACGCGAGGTACCAGTCGGTAAACGAGAAAGTAGACGAAATAAAAAATCCTTTGAAATCTTCCCTACTTCACTCAAAGTTTGTTATTATCTATTATGACTAGATCATCAGGGCCTATGGAAACATTTTAATTTAACGTGAAAATAGGTTATGATAGGTAATGAAATCATAATAGAAAGTGGGATCCATAGTGGGACGTAAGTGGAATAACATAAAAGAGAAGAAAGCTTCTAATGACGCAAGTACAAGTCGAGTATATGCGAAGTTCGGACTTGAAATTTATGTAGCAGCACGTAAAGGTGAACCGGACCCTGAATCAAATCGTGCGTTGAAAGTCGTTCTTGAACGCGCCAAAACGTATAATGTACCGAAAGCGATTATTGATCGCGCTATTAATAAAGCCAAAGGCAGCTCAGATGAAATCTATGAAGAGCTTCGCTATGAAGGCTTTGGACCGAATGGTTCCATGGTTATTGTGGACACGTTAACGAATAATGTAAACCGTACCGCGTCAAGCGTGCGCGCCGCATTTAGTAAAAATGGCGGTAACATGGGTGTAACGGGTTCAGTTGCGTACATGTTCGATGCAACTGCGGCTATCGGTATTGAAGATAAGAGCTTAGATGAGATCATGGAAATTCTTCTAGAAGCAGATGTAGACGTTCGTGACCTCATTGAAGAAGATGAAATGGTCATGGTATATGCGGAGCCCGATCAGTTCCATGCGGTTCAAGAAGCATTCAAGAAAGCTGGTATCACCGAGTTTACGGTTGCCGAGCTAACGATGATTGCGCAGAACAACATCTCTTTATCGGAGGATGCACAAGTCCAATTCGATAAAATGATTGATGCTTTGGAAGATTTAGAGGATGTACAGCAAGTGTATCATAACGTGGAATAGGCTAAAGTTGGAAAAAGCGGTGCGAGAGCTAGTCTCGCACCGCTTTTTATTATGGCATGGATTCGGCCATTAGGTTGCGTTTGGAGAGGTAATTGTTGGTAGTGAGCAATTCACATCTATGAGCTTCAAGAGATGTAGGAAAAGCATAAAGTTTTTAACTTCGTAGATAGGAGAAATATCCCAATTTAATGTGAATCAAACGCTTGCTCCTCTAGCATTAGGGGGGCATTTTTTTGTATTTTATGGTAATTGCACCAGAATTGCTTCACTTTTTTAATCCGAAAATGCGGAAAAAGGGCCCAAATTCCCCCCATTTACGTCTTTTTGATGTGCCTGTAGACTAACTCTATTAGCGTAAAAACATTTGTTACTAGAGTACAAAATAGTGAGGAGAGAAATTATGCGTATAAGTAAATTCAACCAAATGACCGTAAAAGTTTTAGCTGGTTTGTTAGTCGTATCATCATTTCTTCCCTACCAGGCACTCGCTGATAGTCCTTCTCCACATACGGAGAGTCTATTAAAAAATCTATCCATTGAGCAAAAGAAAGCGCTAACCGAAATTCAAGTTGGACGTCCTGTCATTTCTCCAGAATTAAACCTGAAGAGTGCTGCGATGACGAATGTCATCATTGAATTTAAGCAGGCTCCTGCTAAAGTAGAAGTGATTAAGCAAGCGGCAGAGGGAATTCACATCTCACCTTCAGCCGCGCAAGCTAATGCTGTGGAAGATCACGATGTATTTAATAAATTTGTGCAAAAAAAGCAAGGCAAGTCGTCATCTATTCCTGGAATCAATCCGTTAGTTATTAATGAAAATAAATTGCAAATTACTAGGGAATATCACCATGCTTTTAACGGCGTAGCGATGACCCTGCCAGGTTCTGAAATTGAATCGTTACTACAATCAGGCGTCGTAAATCGAATATGGAAAGATAACATCGTTAAGCTTGATCCTAAGGAAGCAGCCTTATCATCTGCTCAAATTGAAGCGCAATTCGATCAACAAAACGATGAGAATCGTATTCCTTTAGATGGTATTGACGTTCTTCACAGCAAAGGAATTAAAGGGACGGGGATCAAAGTGGGTGTCCTTGATACCGGGATCGACTATAATCATCCTGACTTAAAGGATGTGTACAAAGGGTATAAAACTCAACCAAATGTTGATCCGAAGTCAATCGATCCAACAACAGTTAAGGGATGGGACTTCATTGATAACGATGCTGATCCTATGGAAACGACATACAAGGATTGGGAAGATGCTGGAAAGCCTGAAGGAGCCACTTATTTCACTTCACATGGAACCCACGTATCAGGAACTATCGCTGGCCAAGGTAGCAATAACGTTGCTTCCCCAGCCTTAGGCGTAGCTCCTGAAGTTGATCTTTATGTTTATCGTGTATTAGGTCCCTATGGAAGTGGAGCTGAGAGCGGTATTATTGCAGCCATCGATAAATCGGTTAAAGATGGGATGCAAGTCATTAATTTATCCTTGGGAGCTACTTACAATGATCCATTAGCACCTGAATCTACAGCTATCAACAATGCAACGCTCTCTGGCGTAGTTTGTCTTGTGGCTGCTGGGAATTCAGGGCCAAACGAGAGAACGGTAACCGTACCAGGCGTTGCTGCGCTTGGGATTACAGTTGGAGCAAGCAACTTCTCCATGTCCATTCCAACGGTATCTGCAACTGTCTATACGACCGTTAATACACAACTTCCGGATATGAAGCTGCTAGCCAAAAATTTCACGGATAACCTTGAAGATTTAACAGGACAGACATTCCCGATCGAATTCGCGGGACTAGGTACAGGTTATGACTTTGAAGGCAAGGACTTTACGGGGAAGGTTGCCCTAATTCAGCGTGGGGAAAATGGTTTAGATGAGAAAGTCGTTAATGCCAGAGCGGCTGGAGCAAAAGCGGTTCTCATGTTCAACAATGTTGATGGAGAAATTCCGCATTATACGGGGCAAGGTCCAAAATTTATCCCAGCTTTCCGATTAACCAAAGAAGAAGGGGAGTCCTTATTAGGGTTGGAAAGTCTGCCTACAATTACATTTGGTGATGTAAGCAGTATAACAACCGAGGGCAATAAATTAGCTGATTTTAGTGGTAGAGGACCGGTTAATACGAATTACGACATTAAACCGGACGTAATCGGGCCGGGGGTGGCTGTTTACTCCAGCTACCCAGAGTATATCAATAGTCCAGAAGATGGGATCGATTATTCTTCTGCCTATGCTCATATATCTGGCACATCTATGGCTACGCCGCATATGGCAGGCATTGCCGCACTGGTTTTGCAACAAAATCCTACGTATACGCCATTTGATGTGAAGGCTGCATTGATGAATACCGCAGATGCGCTGAATGGCACTTATTCCGTTTATGAAGTGGGTGCGGGATTAGTTGATGTCGTCGAAGCCGTATCTGCGACTACATCAATTAAAGTATTAGATAAGACGCTGAACATAAACAATGAAGGCGAACTAGTCGAAATCGAAGAACCAACTGGCTCCATATTTTTTGGAAACCACGCGAAAGTTGAGAATAAAGCCGTAGAAGAGAGCAGACGTCTGCTCATTCAAAACAGAAGCGTTGAACATAAACAATTTACGTTCTCAGTTGAGTATCTGCCGGCTAAGCCCGGTGTACCGAATGCTGCAGCAAATGGTGTTACGGTAACTGTTCCAAACATTGTAAATGTGGCAGCCAATCAGTTTGTCGATCTGACAGCGAGTATTCAAGTGCCGACCACTGCGGCATTAGGTAGATATGAAGGATATATTAACATTGTGAGGACAGATGCTTCACAAACAGAAGAGAAATATCGAATTCCTTTCGCTGTTCGTGTCGTAGAGCCAGGAATCGAATATATACAACTAAGTAATCAATCGATCATGACGGATCCTCCTGAGATCATGCATCCATTTCTAGAAGACCCAATTAAGATATTGTTCTTTAAATTGAATAGCACTGTTCAAACGATCGATGTCCTTATTACAAATAAAGATGGACATGTGATGGGAAGTGCTAATGGTTATACAGTTAATGCGGTTGATGCTCCATTAGACCAAGAAATATATATCTATCCCGTTGGTGGATGGGTGTATCCATTTACAGGTGATCCTTCTCACCCGACAATTAGTCCGGATTCCGTCGACTTACCAGAAGGTGCATATAAAATCAGGATGATCGCCACGGAAGCGAATGGTCACACCTTTACGAAAGAACAAGATTTTGTTGTGGATAATACATTACCTGAACTCAAATTCCTAGACTATGCACCGGGGGTTTACGAAGTTAGTGATGATATGTATACAGTAGAAGAGGTAGACGGTAAAAGTCATCGTGCTCTGTGGGTGCATGCTAACGTACATGACACAGCGATTGAATCGCTAGCCGCATCAAAAATCACGCAATCAGCTAATCATTTGTACTATTATGAAAATCAAAATGTTTTTCCTGACGGAGAATTCCCTATTCAGGCGAACGGGAATGTGAAGTTCGGCGTGACTCCCGAGGATATACAAGATCATCCGTTAACGATGAATTTATTCCCAATTGACATGGCTACTAACGCTCGTCTAATTAGAGATTTCCGTCACTACGGATTTATCAAAGCAGGCTCGGCTTATGTCGTACCGCAGTATAACAAGAAAAAAGTTTATCTTGGTGATGAGATTACCATGACTTTAAACTTAAATAATGTTGAAAAGCTAATCTCAGGTAACTATACGGTCGATTACTATAAGCATTTTAAATTTGTAGATGTCAAGGTAAATCCTGCTTTTCAAAAAATAGCTGCCCAAAGAGGCTTGAAGGTTAACGTGGACAAGGCGGTTGTAACGGACCACGATGTGTTCGAATCCAAACAGATGGTGAAAATCGGAGCATCCATTACGGGGAAAAATTTCCGCGGGTTTGATGGAGACAGTGCCTTCCTTGATGTTACGTTTAAATTAGTGGATGATAAGTGGTTTGGAGTCATAAAAGATAGTATGAATATCGAGCAAAATATCGAGGAGTTTTTCTACAAGAAAGATGGAGAAACTGTACAAACAATAGCACCTGTGTTTAATCAAATCAACGGATTTGATATTATTCCGAAACACTCAACAATTTCATCGGTAACTTGGGCTGAGGCCTACCTAGATGAGAATGGTTACTTAGATTGGAACAAGGATTTTAGCGGAATTGGCTCTAAAGTGTTTGCAAAATCGGCGGATGGAAGAAAGTATGAGGGATCCGTCGATCCAAGCGGCGTATTTTACATTGATAATCTGCCTGTCACGAAACAAGCTTATGAGATCTTTGTAGAGATACCAGGGCATTTGACAAGTAAATTAACGGTGCAATTGAGTAAAACAGAAGGTGGCGAGCTGATCGGGACAAATCGAATGCTCGGACAATTACAACCGATCAGCTACGCAGGAGATGTGAATGGTGATGGGATGATCGACATTGAAGATCTCAAGAAAGTCGCCAATGCGTACGGGAAATCATCCAAGAAAGATGATTTAAATCAAGATGGCATCGTGGATGAGAAGGATGTTCGTTTCATTGAAAAGAACTTCCTGAAGGTGGGTGCAGATGTCGACGGTAAGAGTAAACCGAAAGAGAAAGACGGGAAAAAGGATTTGGCTTATTACTTGAATGAACTTGGGCTTAAGCCAATTAACTAACGTACAGGCAATATCAATTCACTTTATTCATGATCATAATGTTTGCAATCTCCAAAGCTTTATCGGATTGATTTGTTTTCGTGTAATAGATAAACAATTCTTTCTCTGAGCCTTGAATCATATAGGTATTTCCCGAATCTCTAAACTTCGGTAAGGCAACATCACTTAAATACTCATGGTACTCACGTTCCTTTTTCTGTATCAAGAAGAGAAGGAGCTGTAGCAGATGCATGTAGAAGACTTCCTTGAGCCTCTTGGCTAGGGCTAGTCCATCCTTAGTGATTTGCAATAATTCTTCCCTGGGGAGCAGTTCACCATGTAAACAGCTTCGAATATATCCTTCTAAAGAAAGCAGGTATGTGCCTGTTTTCTTTTCTTTTAATTGCATCGATTGCTGATAGTACTTGCCTGCAAGCTCATAATTTTGTCTTCGCAGGTACTCATAAGCCAAATTATGCAGTACTCTTGCTTTACGAACAGGCGCGTGACAGATGTCACAGCTTTGAAGCAGCTTCTCAAATCGCCGAATGGTTTCTTTGAAGTCTCGGCTCTTTTCATCTTTCACTTGAATCAGCATCAGCATTTCGGCATCGATGATTCTTAAGAAGCTGTTAATGCCTTTGAAAAAAGAGAGTGATTTCTCCGCGTAGAAGTAAGCCATGACGGGTGATTGAATAGCGTGATAGGCTGAGGCTAAATGATAATAATACTCGGGATTATTGTAATCCTCATGAACGATGGTTGTTATCGTATCAATGGCTTTTAAGTACTCCTGTTTCGCCATATAGTACATCCCCATGACATGTTTGTATAGATTACTTTCATAAAGGGGGAGTTGCTGAGCGTCCTTATGGTAGTGCTTTATAACCTTATATGCTTTATCAGCTTGGTTGTGCATCAAATAGTAGCGGGCCTTCAGCAAGTTGTAAAGTGGTTGGTAGTCCGAGAGTTGGATAAGCGGTTCCTGTTCCAATTCTTCATACAACACAGCCATTTCCTCAAAAAGCTGTTCAATAATGACGTCGTGCCAATGATGAAGACGTGTTCTTATATTTTTAAGCCGAATGGCTTCTAATGAAATATCGATTTGTAGACGTTTGGACAGAAAGGTAATAATTTCAGGTGAATATTCGGTAGATCCTCGTTCAATTTTACTAATATGTGTGTCCGAGCAAATTCCTCGCCCTAGCTGTTCCTGTGTTAATTGGGATTTCTCTCGATAGAATTTAATAATTTTTCCTTCATACATACTAAATTCCCCCAAGTTTCGTCGAAAGTGATTTCGATCTCATTGTACAACAAAATAGGTATAGAGGCACATTCAGCGAGACGAAGGAGTGGAAAAGTAGCTAAGGTTAGATAAGTAAGAAACGAGGAAATGAAGGTAAGTAAGTCATGACTAGTTGTTTGTTGTGGTTGAATGGAGTATGAGGTGAGATGTGAAGAAGGAGTATTAAGGGCAGTTTATCAATTAAATGGAAAAACTCCCGTTAATTTCGTCAAATTCACCTTTCGAAAGGAATTAACTGTAAATCCTACAGCTAATCTTACCCAGATCTATCAAGATAGCTAAAAAGCTGAAAATTAGCTGTATCTTTTCCAGCTATTGCTCATAATCGTCATATTTGCAGCAGATTAGCTGTACTTTTTACAGTTAAGTTGTCACACAGCTATCGTACAACCAAAGAACCCGACCCGAAGCGTGAGCTTCAAGTCGGGTTTTTCACAATTATGTAAACCACCAATACACCGGAATAAACAAAATCGACGTTATGATCCCAGCGGCCCCCATAGCGAAGCCGCTCATACTGCCTTCCTCCTCGGAATCCTTGAGAAGCCTTGCTGTGCCAATCCCGTGCGCAGCAGTTCCAACGGCGATCCCGATCGACAGAGCGTCGCGGATGCCGAGCGATGTGAGCAGCTTCCGGCCGATCATGCTCCCGAATAGCCCGGTGAGCACCGTCAGCACCGCCGTTAGCTCCGGTAAGCCGCCGAGATGGCGCGATATTTCCAAAGCGATCGGCGAGCTAACGGACTTCGGCAGCATGCTGAGCAGAATCTCGTGGCTTCCGCCGAGCAGTCCAACCAAAGCAGCGGCGGTAACAATGCCGGATACGGATCCGATCGTAACGGCAATCAAGATGCTGGTGATGTGCTTTTTGATCAATGCCGCATGCTTGTACAACGGTACACCTAGCGCTACAGTTGCTGGGCCAAGCAGCACAGTAATCATGTCGGCCCCGACCTTGTAGGCGGCATAAGGGATATGGAAGCTAAGCAGGATGCAGATGATAAAGCCTGAACATACAAAAAGCGGATGCAACCAACGCCACCTTTGATGAATAAACTGAGCAGCCGTATAGGCTACAACACTAAGTGCGATGCCGAACATCGGGTTCATAAGCCAAGCGGAGGTGTTCATTTCATCCCACCTTCAGCCGTCTTTTGCCCCTTTACACCAGTATGCATCCGATGCCCTTTATCCTCACGACGTTGTAATTTGGAGGTAATAAATCCAGTGACCATAAGGACAGCAATTGAACTCCCCATGACACCAACCCCGATAGAAAGCCAATTCCGCCCGATCAGAGGGAAGAATGCCATAGTCCCCACGACAAAAGGCAAAAAAAACAGCATCATATGTCCAGTGAACCAATTCGCCGTCGTTTCCACCCATTCTAGTTTAATGAGCTTAGCGAAGAGTGCGATGGTAAAAAGAATAAGTCCAATCACATTCCCGGGAAGCGGGATGTGAAAGCTCGTTTGAAGCCAAATGCCGATGAAATTAAAAGCAAGCAATATCGCGAGTCCTAGCATAAGGACCTCCTGTCTGTCTTACTGAAGTGGTCATTGAAGGTTTAATTCGTTATCGTGCAGGAATGCGTATCCTCACGATCGTCCCTTCGCCTAGCTGACTTTCGATTTCAATCCCATACGGATCACCGAAGTAGAAAACGATGCGATCGTGCACATTTTTGATACCAATATGTGTTTCGTCCAGTGTGTCTGAAGGCTGGGCAAGCCGATTCCGCAGCTGTTGCAGCTTCATCTCATCCATGCCAACTCCATTATCCTTCACCTGAATTAGCAAGTCATCCCCCGATATTTGGGAAGATACCTCAAGCAGCCCTGCATGACTGCTTCGTTCCAGACCATGCACAAAGGCATTTTCGATCAGCGGCTGCAAAGAAAAATGAAGCACTTGCAGCGTTTCGCTATTCGGAGAAAGCTCTTCACGATACTTGATTTTATCGCCGAAACGCAGCTGTTGGATATTCACATATAGGCGAATGTGGATCAATTCTTCCTGCAGGGTTACCGTTTCTTTACCCGTTTGGATATGTATGCGGAACAGGCGGCCAAGAATGCCGACCATTTCACCAACATCGCGCTGACCATTGATGATCGCCTTCATTTGAATTGTTTCCAGCACGTTCGCAAGAAAATGCGGGTTAATCTGGCTTTTCAATGCACCATATTGCGCAACCTTTTGCTGGGCTTTGGCCATGGAGGAACGTTCAATATAGTTTTGTAGATCTTCTAACATTTTCCGGATACCTTGGTATAGTACGCCGAACTCATCCTGCCGATCTGAGTTAATATCGACATCGAAATTACCTAAGCCAACCATTTTTACCTTGCGGCTCAGTAGAATAATCGGCTTCGTCACACGTGCAGATAGAATGAACATGAAGAGTACCGCAGTACCTAAGGATAAGAATGCTAATGCCAATATGATTTTAATCAAAATCTCGGCTTGCTTCGTCATTTCTTTCTCATCGATGGATTGAATGACCTTCCAGCCCGAATAGGGCGAGGTCACGAAGTTAATAAACGAATTGGCCCCGGCAAAATAAGCGTAAAAGCTTCCATTTTCAGCATTCAAAACGGTCTGAAGCTTCTGATTCTCTAACGTGATCGGTACATTTGCGTTCGTAGGCGTACTTTCGGAATTGTAAATGCTTGCGCCATGACTATCAATTATTGTGAAGTTGCGTTTACTCGTCTCTGACAATTTCAGGATTTCACGTAACGAATCCAACCGGATATCAATGAGCATAACCCCTAGAGGCTGCTTACTTCCGACCTTATTAATGACCCTCGCGATGGAAATAACGGGAGCCTTGGCATTCACACGATGAAAGGGAAGATGGGTTCCGAATAGCACGATACCGCCTTTGCTTTGCTGTGTCTGTATGTACCAGTCTTCCTTCGTGAAGTCTTTCACATCGTAATCCGAGCGATTGAAATTTGCTGAGTAAAAGACACGTGAACCTGCGTAAATTTGCACGCTGTCCACATTTTTAATCGTCATTTCGATGGAGCTGACAAAGTGCTCAATGGTGTTTCCGTATTGAATGCGTTGATCATTACTGTTCTCGTCCCCATCGGCAATCCAATGCTCCAAAGCGTTCTGCAGTTGCCCATCCATTTGAGCGTTGAGTGTTCCTTTCTCAATACTCTGCAAATACTGGTCAATATTGAAGGACAGATTCGTGAGAATCAGGTTCGAGGAGCTCTGGTATTCATTTTTGACGGCTTGGATGGAAAAGAAATAGATAATGACCGAGATAATCAAAAGGGGGACCGTGATAATCAGGATCATAAGAACGAATATTTGATGATTAACATGCTTCATCCGGTATTGCTGCGAGAGCCGCCGCCATGCGTTCAAAGGTTTACCACCCCCATTTCTTCCGATAGTCGGTTGGCGTCATATTCGTGATGCTTCGGAAGGTTTTGACGAAATGCTTGTAGCTTTTATATCCGCACATCGTGCACACATCCGTCACAAGGTACTCAGGCTTTTTCAAGCATTCTTGCGCATAATGGATGCGAATTTCGGTTACAAACCGCATGTAATTCTTATCAAGCTTTCTTTTGAAAATACGACTTAAATACGATGGATTATAGAAGAAGCGATCCGCCACCATTTGCAACGTAATATCCTGGTCGATATGCTCTTTAATATAAGCTTCAATATGCTCAAAAATAAGCACATCCTGGTGATTCGTTGAAGAGAACTCATCCCGAAAAACATCGCTGATCTGCACCATCCAAGCCGCAAGCCAGCTGAAGAGGGCGTCGAGCGTTCGGAAATCATCGACACACGTCAGCTTTAGCAGCTTTTCACTGTAAACACCCTCCACAGGAATCCCGTTTCGATGGGCGAAGCGAATGGTGATGCCGATGATTTCTTGTATAAAGGCGAATCCGCGGTCCAACGAAGTTTGGGGCAAATGAAGACTTAAATCTTGGGCGAGACGGTGCATCAGCTGCTCAATGTCATCTTTATTTCCGCCTTCAAGTCCAGAGATCATACGGTTCTTATCAGCCTCTTCCAAAAGCAATCGGGTATCTTTGGCACGCGTAGGTTTCTCACTAGTTTCAATCGGAAAGAAGAACTGTCGATTGACTTGAGAGTAGCGTTGGTAAAGTGCCTGATCCGCTTGAAGAAGCAACTGAGTTAATTGGGAGCTATCTGTTGTTGGCTTTCCTATGGCTATAAATAAGCTCGAATCGCAGGGTGGAAGTGAGAAATTGTCTGTTTGATGCACGCTTTTTTGATCTTCCATAACGGCAATAGCATAGCATTTTGCTCTATCTATATATACGAACAGGTGACTGGGAATACTAGAGCCATTCAGGGTATCTAACGCTGTCTGAATGATTCGCTCAGCTCGCTGCCGAAACTCTTTTCTATCGTAAGTCTGAGTGGGATTCAGAGGTAACCATGTCACAACAAAAGGTTGATACATGAATGTCTTGCTTCCGAAGCCGCTTAGCTGCTGAGCAACGCCTTCTTCCCAAGCGGCATGCTCATCTTCAAGTACGAATTTGACCAGTTGATTGTTCTTATAGCTTCTGTTTTCGCTAGCTTGCTGTTCCAGCTCCGTACGTAGGACCAGGTCATTTCGTCTTTGCTCAAGCGTAGACATACAGCTTTGAATCGTTGATAGGCTTTCTTCATATTCTAACGGCTTTAGCAGAAAAGCATGAACGCCGCCAAGACGGATCGCCTTTTGGGCATATTCAAAGTCATTGAAACCAGTCAATATAATAAAGAGGGTATCCGGGAGTTTCGCTCGAATGTGTTCAATCATCTGAAGTCCGTCCATCTCAGGCATGCGAATATCGGTGATGATCAGATCAGGTTGTTCATAAAGAGCAGTGAGCAATCCTTCCTTCCCATTTGCAGCTTCAACGATCGTAGTGACATCAAGCTCTGACCAGTCAAAATAGTGCTGCAACCCAGCTCTGATCAGAGGTTCATCCTCGACAATTAGTAGTTTATACATGAAGTTCCCCCAGATTGTTAGGACTTGAAACTGTGCGATAATTCAAGTATAACACTAAAATTATCCGAAAAGAGGTTGTCATTTGCTAGAAAATGAACAGGTCAGAATACGACTATGAATGTAAAGATACGGGGATTCTCCTCGATTTCAATATCACGTATGCTAAGGGCACGGAATGAAACATAGCAATTTTATTCCACAAAAAATAACGGGGGTGCTCAAATGAGGGCTATGAAAAAAGGACTTATGACATTGATTGGCGTTGCTCTTGTCGGGTCGCAGTTAGTTGCATGTACGAATTCATCTACGAATACACCAGCGAATACAGCCACGAGCACGGAGGGCAGCAAGGCCGTTACACCGAGTCCTGTGGCTGCAAAGCCAGTCGAGATTACGTGGTGGAACTTCCCGAACTTTCAACCGCTTGATGGGGAAGTTGGGAAATACGAGAAGCAGATTATCGCAGCTTTTAACAAGAAGTATCCAGAGATTAAAGTCAACTTAGAAATGATTACCTTTGAAGGCGGCCCGCAAAAGCTGAACGTTGCCATCGCCTCGAACTCGGCGCCAGATGTGATCTACGATGCTCCGGGACGTATCATCGATTGGGGAAAGAAGAAGTTACTTGCTCCGCTGAATGACATCGTCACCGAAGAGGTGAAGAAAGATATTACGCCAGCCCTGTGGAAGCAATCCATGGTCGGAGATCAGATTTACATGTATCCGATTAATACAGCGCCATTCATGATGGCCGTCAATAAGACAGTATTTGAAAAAATTGGTGCTTTAGACTTGTTACCGCTAAGTCGTCCTGATCGGACGTGGACAGTGGCTGAATATGAGAAAGCGTTGCAAGCTGTGAAGGATAAAGCACCAGATATTATTCCGACGGGATTCTTCGCAAAAAGCACAGCAGGTGATCAAGGGACTCGCGCTTATATTGCCAACTTAGGTGTATCGAGGTTCTTAAGTGAAGATAATTCCAAAGTAGCGATAAATACAGACAACGCTGCGAAAGCTTTGGACTGGGTGGCTAAGGCAACGAAGGATAAGCTAAGCGTATCAGGTTCTGCCTCCCTTGCCGCAGCGGATGTCAACGATTTGTTCTTGCAAGGTAAATTAGCTTTTACACTGAATTATTCAGCCGTACTTAAAGCTCAAAACGTTCCGCTCAAAAAGGTGCAATTCGAAGATATTCTTCTGCCATTCCCAACTTTAGATGGATCTAAGCCTAAGCTTGAGCCGTATTTGGGCGGTATGGCCGTGTTTAACAATGGTAATGCGGACAAGATTACAGCTGCCAAAAAACTCGTGGATTTCATCGCGAATGATCCCGAATATGGGAAGAAAAACTTGATCCAAACAGGTGGATTATCCGCGCGTACGTCCATTACAGGTCTTTATAGTGATCCCGAATACAAATACGCAGAGACAGCTCGTCAATTCATCACGGATGCGCCAACAATTGCGGATGGCTATGCAGAAATTCGTACGTTCTGGTTCCCTGAATTACAACGTGTGTTAACGGGAGCAGCAACAGGTAAAGAAGCGTTGGATAGCTTTGCAACGAAAGCGAACGAAGCGATTGCCAAAGCCAAAAAGGATCAAGCAGCTTCCAAATAAGCAAGAAAAATGTCCTCTGGGAGTAGAGTGCGATCGTGCTCTACTCTTTTTAAATCACAAAAGAATTGGAGGGAAGAAACATGGAGGTAACGGTTCGTAAAACCAAAGGTTACATACGTCGAGATTGGCTTATGAGCTATGTCTTTTTACTGCCTGCACTCGGATTCTTTCTGCTTTTTGTTGCCTATCCCATGGTAAAAGGGATTTATATCAGCTTTTTCGATTACTCCTTGCGAACGTTTGATTTTATTGGGTTCGATAATTATGTGGATTTGATTCATAATGAAACGTTTCTGAAATCCATGCGAAATACGCTGCTGCTTGTCGTCATAACGGTTCCTATTGTGATCATTTTCTCCCTATTCGTGGCGGTTTCCATTTATAAGAAAAAAGAGTTTGCTCGATCGTTCTTCAGAGGTGTCTTCTATCTGCCAGCCGTGTCTTCTGTCGTCAGTATTACGGTTGTGTGGGGATGGATCTACCATCCGAATTACGGCATTCTCAACTATTTAGGGGGACTAATTGGTCTAGAGCCGATTTCGTGGCTAGGTGACCAGCGGACAGCTCTGCTTGCGATAATCGCAGTTTTGATTACAACATCTGTAGGTCAGCCAATCATTCTTTACGTGGCATCCCTAGGGAATATCCCAACTTCCTATATTGAAGCGGCTGAAATCGATCGTGCAACACCGTGGCAAATCTTCTTGAAAATTATTTGGCCCATGCTCATGCCGACCAATCTCTATATTATCGTCATCACGACAATTAATACGTTTCAGTGCTTTGCGTTGATACAATTGCTAACGTCTGGCGGACCTGTTTATAGTACATCGACCGTCATGTATGGCGTCTACGAGCAAGCCTTTGTGCTTGGTCATTTCGGAAGCGCTTCGGCTATGGGGGTATTCCTGGCAATCATTATCGGGGTTATCTCATTGATTCAATTTAAATTCTTTGGCAGCGATGTTGAGTACTAGGAGGGGACATCATGAAAGTAAACGCTGGGCAAAGGGTATTTAATGGATTTTCTACGCTATTGTTGATCCTTTCTACGTTGTTTTTTATATTTCCGTTTTATTGGATTGTGACGGGGGCCTTTAAATTTCAAACTGTGGCGACACAAATTCCGCCGGAATGGTTCCCGCTCAAACCGACCTTACAGAACTGGGTGGATTTGTTTAAGAATCCAGTATGGCGCTGGACGTTAAACAGCTTCATCATTGCTTTGGTTGAAATGTTTGCCGTCTGTCTGGTTTCCGCTTCTGCAGGCTATGTCCTGGCGAAGAAGTTGTTCCCAGGCCGAAAAATCATTTTTACAATGTTCATCGCTGCGATGGCGTTACCTAAGCAAGTGATTTTAGTACCGCTCTTTACCATGCTAGCTGACTTTGGTTGGGTCAATACGTATCATGGACTCATTCTTCCAGCGATTGGTTGGCCATTTGGTGTTTTCTTAATGAAACAGTTTGCTCAAACGGTACCTGGTGAATTGATCGAAGCAGCTAAGATCGATGGGTGCTCCGAAATCCGACTTTTCTCCACGATTATCCTGCCATTACTTAAACCAGCGTTAGGAGCGCTAGCGATTTTTACTTTTATTGCTTCATGGAACGACTATTTCAGTCAACTCATTATGACGAGGTCTACCTCGATGATGACGCTGCCGCTAGGGGTAGCAACGATGCAAGGTGAATTTACGACCAACTACGGAATCATGATGGCAGGAGCGGCACTCGCGTCTGTTCCTATGATTACGATCTTTCTCGTGTTCCAAAAAGCCTTTACACAAGGGATTACGATGGGCGCTGTGAAAGGGTAAAGTTCTTATTAGGCATCGGAAAATTAGAAGATTATTATTCGATAACTCGGAGGAAATCATATATGAAACCTTATGATTTAGAACAATTTCGCGGTATTATTATCGCTTTATATGCTAGCTATGATGAGCGAGGCGAGATGAATACAGACGCTGTGCGTCGTTTGGCTCGGTATTATGCCTCGACTGGCGTGAAAGGACTTTATGTTGGCGGCAGCTCAGGTGAGGGAATGCTGCAAACAGTTGAAGAACGCAAGCTGATCCTTGCGGCTGTGGTGGAGGAAGTCGGCGACGAGCTGACGATCATTGCCCATGTAGGAGCAGCTGCAACACGAGATAGTGTCGAGCTAGCCAAGCATGCAGCCGAAGTTGGGGCACACGCGGTATCGGCGGTTCCGGCGATTTATTATCGCTTATCGCCGAACAGTGTGGAGAGCCATTGGCAGGCAATCATCGATGCGACCTCGCTGCCATTCATCATATATCACATTCCACAGACGACAGGCTTTCATTTATCGAAGAGCTTGTTAATGAAAATGGCTGGGCAGGATAAGGTTATCGGTGTCAAAATCTCGGCTGAAAGCACTTTCGAGCTTCAACAGTTCAAAGCGGCAGGAGGCAGTGAGTTCCTCGTATTCAACGGCCCGGATGAGCAATATTTAGCGGGGCGCAGCATTGGGGCAGACGGAGGAATTGGGGGTACCTATGGCGTGATGCCGGAGCTTTTCCTCAAAATTGAACAGTGTTATGTGGCTGGGGACATGCGTGGAGCACAGGATTGGCAGTTCAAGGTGAACGAGCTCATTGTTGAATTGCTTTCATTCCCATCCTTGTATGGGGCTTGCAAAGCGATTCTAAAGCTGCGTGGCTTCGATATCGGAGATCCGAGGATGCCTTTATTACCTTGTACGAATGAGGATCAAGATCGAATTGAGCAGTTGAATACGCGGATTATGACCTTGGTGGAGCTGGCAAAAGCATAACGAAAGGAGAGATTCGGATGGGACGTAGAGCGATATTTCCAGAGAGCGGATTGATCGTTTCTTGTCAGGCACTGGAGGACGAACCTCTTCATGGCGGAGATACGATGGCGAAAATGGCGAGAGCAGCAGTCCAGTCGGGTGCCATTGGCATACGGACAAATGGGGTTTCCGATATTTTGATGATCAAAAAAGAAGTAGATGTGCCTGTGATTGGACTTATCAAAAGAGATATTCCTGGCTCTAACGTGTTTATTACACCGACTCTGGACGAAGTGAAGGCCATCGTGATGGCGGGAGCTGATATCGTAGCGCTTGATGTTACGAATCGTGAAGGGCGAATGGAAGCGGTGAAGCCGCTGATCGATTGGGCTCACGAGATGGGTGCTGCTGTTATGGCGGATATTTCAACCTTTGAAGAAGGGATAGCAGCAGAGTCGCTTGGGGTTGATTTCATTGGGACGACTCTCGCTGGTTATACACCGTATAGTACGCAGCAAGAAGGACCGGACTTTGATTTACTTGAACGGTTATGTGGGGGCGTTAGTGTGCCAGTTATTGCTGAGGGCAGAATTTGGACACCGGAGGAAGCGGTGAAAGCGATGGCTTGTGGCGCCGCCTATGTGGTAGTGGGCAGTGCGATCACACGGCCTCAGCTCATTACGGAGCGATATGTGAAGGCACTATTAAATCAGCGTGCGTAGGGGGGAGACTGGTGGGAGAGTACACGTATAACCCCCTAGCAGGTTACGTAATTGGTGTTGATGTTGGAGGTACCAAGATCAATGCTGGCGTCGTAAACGTACAAGGTGATGTGTTGTGTATGGTTAGCTTAGCGACATTGGCGGGTGAAGCAAGGACGGTGGATCGCATTGAGCAGGCCATTCGCGAGGTGATCGCGAAAGGTCGGGATATGCAGCCGAGTCTTCAGGTTAGGGGCATTGGTGTCGGAAGTGCAGGGCAAATTGATTGGGCGAGCGGCTCGATTCGCTCAGCATCTGAGCTTATTCCTGGTTATACAGGGACCCAGCTGAAGGAAATTTTGCAGGAGCGCTTTCAGCTGCCTGTCATCGTCGATAACGATGTGAATGTGCTAGCTCTGACAGAAAAACATTTGGGAGCTGGACAGGGTGTGGAACATTTTCTATGCCTTGCATTGGGGACAGGGGTTGGCGGCGCGCTCCTTGTGGATGGCCGTCTGGTCCACGGCGCATGGGGCGGTGGCGGTGAGCTTGGCCACATTTCGGTTGATTTCGCCGGTATCCCCTGCGTATGCGGCGGGATCGGTTGCTTGGAACAATATGCGTCAGGGACGAATATTGCGAGGCGGATGCGCGAGAAGCTTGCGCTTAGCGGTAGACCGGATGAAACGGTGGATACGCGCGAGGTTTTTGCTCGGTGGCATGCGGGTGACCCGTTGGCGAACGAGCTTATGAATGAAACCTTGGCTGCCCTAGGTTCAGCCATTGCTTCCTTGATTCACATGTTTAATCCTTCGTTAATCGTTATTGGCGGCGGGGTATCGGAGGCTGGCGACCGCTTATTTGCGGAGCTAAGGAAAGAAGTTGCGCGTAGAACCATGCCAGCGATGTTGGAAAGCGTTCGAATTGAGCCAGCCTATCGGGGCAATTGGAGCGGTATGATTGGCGCAGCGCTGCAATTATGGGAATGATCGTTATGAAAGAAAGAGCCTCGCGGATGAAGCGGGGTTCTTTTCATTATTTGTCTAGACGCTGCCTGCATGGAAGCTGCTTGCAAGCGAATAGCTGTATTTTATACAGGTAATTCTGAGGTATTTGCCTCCTAAACCTGAATAGCTGGATTTTCTCCAGTTAATTTCTGGCGTTTATGCTGATAGAAGCATTTGGGGGAGAAATAACTACATCATTTCCATCTAAATTGAATTTTCAAGGAGATTGCTTCGAATTAGCTGTACATTTTCCAGTTAATACAATTATTGTTTGTATCCCAGCTACTCAGCTCGCTCAAACCAACTCCAACACGCAGTAAACCCAACAAATCAACCAATCCCAGTTACTCAGCTAACCCAACACTCATCTAATAGTCACTCCAGCCAGATGTAGCATCAGCGAACCCTAGTTACTCAGCGGAACCCAACACTCATCTAATAGTCACTCCAGCCAGATGTAGCATCAGTGAACCCTAGTTACTCAGTGGAACCCAACACTCATCTAATAGTCACTCCAGCCAGATGTAGCATCAGCGAACCCTAGTTACTCAGCTAACCCAACATTCATCTAATAGTCACTCCAGCCAGATGTAGCATCAGCGAACCCACAGTTACTCAGCGAACCCACAGTTACTCAGCGAACCCAACATTCATCTAATAGTCACTCCAGCCAGATGTAGCATCAGCGAACCCTAGTTACTCAGCTACCCCAACACTCATCTAATAGTCACTCATGCCAGATGTAGCATCAGCGAACTCCAGTTACTCAGTGGAACCCAACACTCATCTAATTTCAGTCACTCCAGCCAGATGTAGCATCAGCGAACCCAAAGTTACTCAGCTACCCCAACATTCATCAATCCCAGTCACTCCAGCCAGATGTAGCATCAGCGAACCCTAGTTACTCAGCGGAACGCAACACTCATCTAATAGTCACTCCAGCCAGATGTAGCATCAGCGAATCCAAAGTTACTCCGAACCCAACACTCATCTAATAGTCACTCCAGCCAGCTCTAACTTCAA
This sequence comes from Paenibacillus sp. J22P169, assembly GCF_059691995.1. Classification (NCBI taxonomy): domain Bacteria; kingdom Bacillati; phylum Bacillota; class Bacilli; order Caryophanales; family Paenibacillaceae; genus Paenibacillus; species Paenibacillus sp. J22P169. The sequence continues at coordinate 23,510 of NZ_JCAUAO010000005.1, forward strand.
TGAACCCCAGCTACTCAACCAATCCCAGCTACTCAGCCTACCCCAACACTCATCAATTCCAGTCAACCCGCCAAATCTAGTGGTACACATCCAATTGACATGGGAGCTCTATTCAGTGTTAACGACTGGCTACACAAGTTGGTTTTTATGAATTAGCAAATTTGGTTGTGCGACTTACAATTCGGATGAGCAGATGTTTAATGCTTCAATCGGAGTTTAACTGGAAAACCTCCATTTATTTTCACACGAAATGCCTGAAATTGTGGATTAGATGGAAAAACTACAGTTAAAATACCGGCGATCGACTGTTTCAGCGAGATCAGGCGAAATTAACTGTATTAATTCCATCTAGTTTATCGGATAGGATTAAACGAGGAGAATTAGCTGTAGTTTATACAGTTAAACGTGCCGTGCCGAACTGATCCGAACTGAACCAGACCTGACAGGGCTCGGCGGGAGGCGAGTTAGAGAAGTTGGAATGGAACAGCTTCTATATCATTCTCCCCGCCAGTTGCCATGCCGATAATCCGATGGTGTGGTGCCTGTTGAACTTTTGAACACGCGAGCAAAGTGAAACGAGTTCTTAAAGCCGCAACGCATTGCGATTTCACCAATGGCTAAACCTGTTTGCGTCAGTAATTCGTTGGCCCGCAGAATGCGATAGTTCCATACGAATTTGATCGGCGTGATCCCTTCATGCTTACGGAATAAGCGAACTAGATGCTCTGGAGAAAGTCCGACTTCATCGGCAATGCCCTCGAGCGAGAGATGATCATGGAAATGCTGCTCGATATATTTCTTCGCGTGTTGAATCGATGGATGTTTATGCTGCAAATGGTTGCTTGTCGATTCTGCAATAAATAACTGAAGAGCCGCCAGACCCAGACTGCAAAGTGTTTCTGAGTCTGTCTCATAGCGTAATCTTAAGGAAATCAGGATATCTGTTAGGCGGTTCATCTCTTCACTTATGGCATGCGTATGGGGCAATAGCGCTAACTGCTGTCGCTGATACTCAGAGAGCTCATCGACATGTACGGCAATCCAGCGATGCCACGTTTCATTTCCCTTCGCGAATAGGAACTGTTCGTGGTGTCCAGGCTTCAAAAGGATGACCTGCCCTGGCTGGACGACATGGGGAACCTCATCAATATACACGGTCATAGAGCCGGTATGCAGCAAGACTAGCTGAAGATCCGTTTGGATACGGGGGCCAAAGCGACTTCCAGGCGGGTACACAACAGTTCCGCCAAAAGCTGCCTGTACTTTAGGGAGGTGAATAGTGGGTTCTGAGGTCATATCCAAGGTCCTTTTCTATGATTTGATGAAAGAGAAAGCAAGTAAAAGTAAGTAAAAGTAAGTATCAATAATAGTGTGAATATCAATTACAGATATATTCTCGTCAATCACAGCCATGTTCGAAATGGGAGTGCGACTGTATGCTAAGTATATAGCTAGAGCTTCCATTTTGAAAGGGGATTTGTGATATGCAAAGTCAAGTGAAGGAACGACTAACACCTATTGGCGAAGAAGAATTGGCATTTTTCCATGAGCATGGGTATTATTTGCTGAAAAAAGGCTGCAGCGAAGATCTGGTTGATGCCTTTAATGGACACATCCACAGTATACGTTCAGCTGATGAGATAGCCGAATGGGCACTCCCTAGAAAAGGCAGTCAGCAAGTGACGGATAAGGATCGTTTCTCGGTGCGATTATTTAATCCGCATAAGCATGATGGCTTCTCCCGGCAAATCATGAAGCTCCCTGTTGTCCGAGGTGCTCTTGCTCAAATGATGGGTGAAGAGGCCGTATGTGTGCAAAGTATGTACTTCTATAAGGAGCCAGGCTCACCAGGACAAGCGCCTCATCAAGACTACTACTATATTAAGGATGACCCGAAGTCCATGATTGCTGCTTGGATCGCTTTGGAGGAAGTCGTGGATGAAGAAAACGGCTGTTTATGGGTGATTCCAGGCACACACAAACTTGGCTTGCTTCCGCATGGGAAAGTACAGAATCTCGAAGAGCATGAAAGCTGGACAGATGAAACCGAAGGTGTAGATTTGAGTCAAGAGATTCCCGTTATTATGGAAAAAGGGGACATTTTATTTTTCCATGAGCTGCTCATTCATTCCTCCTACAAAAATCGCAGCAAGGATCGCTGGCGCCGTTCGTATGTGTGTCACTATATTCGGAATGATTCTACCGTCTTATTCCGGGAAGATCTGCGGGTCAAATATCCGCTATACTAAGCCAGTCCACGTAGCCTGTCATCTTCGGATGATGGGTTATTTTTTTTCTTGCAGCGATTTCCTCATGAGGCAAAAAAGTAGTAACATCCACTTGGAAAACCTTGGTATAATAAATGGGATTCATTTCGGACTATCGCAACCAAAAGGAGAGAGCGCTTTGTCGTTAATTGAGGTTAAGCATTTACGGAAAACATTTGAAACCGATGTGAGACGTACGGGGCGATTTGCAACGATTCGGAGCTTAATCAAGCCCGAGAAGCGTGAGATGGTGGCTGTGGAGGATATATCTTTTTCCATCGAAAAAGGCGAGAGCGTTGCCTACTTGGGACCGAACGGCGCGGGCAAATCGACAACGATCAAAATGCTGACCGGCATCTTGGAGCCAACAAGCGGAAGTATTGAAGTGGCGGGCTTGATCCCGCACAAAAGTAGAAAGATGAGCTCGTATCAGATTGGTGTTGTATTTGGACAACGAAGTCAGCTGCTCTTTGATCTGCCAGTGAAAGATTCCTATGATTTATTGCGGTATATGTATAGCATCTCGTGGGAGCAATACCACAGAAATTTACGTGAATTTGCAGAGGTCTTGGAGGTTGAGCATTTATTAAACCGTCCAGTGAGAACGCTTTCGCTAGGACAGAGGATGCGCTGTGAAATCCTAGCGTCGTTGCTGCACGAGCCGGATATCCTCTTTCTGGATGAGCCTACAATCGGACTGGATGTTGTGGCGAAAGAGCGCATTCGTGCTTTTATCGAGAAGATCAATCGGGAAAAAGGTGTCACGCTGCTGCTCACGACACATGACATGCATGATATCGAGCGGTTGTGTCACCGGACGATGATTATTGATAAGGGCCGCCTAATTTACGATGGCAGCTTGCAGCATATTCGAGATCACTTTGCGACGGAGCGTCAAATCAAGGCAACTTTCGAAGATACAAAGCTCGCCGAAGCGGCAGCTTCGCTGTTTAAGGGCTATGATGTCATCACGCTGGTTGAAGAACGCATGCTCAAAATCTCCTATGATCAGCATCACATCGATACCTCCACATTGCTTAAGCATTTGCTAGAGAAGACACAACCGCGTGATCTAACTATGCAAGATGAGAACATCGACGCATTAATATCGCGGATTTATCGGGAGGGTCTTTCCAGTCCGTCACAAGCGTCTCATCCTGAGCGGGAAGGTATGGTCATCAGTTAATGGATACCCTGAGACGACTAGGTGGTATGTCCCGTATTGCGGTTCGACAACGCATGCAGTTTCGATTTGATTTTATGATGACACTCGTGTCAACGCTTATGTTCTGCGTGCTATATTACATGCTCTGGAAAGCGATTTATACATATGGGACGGGGCAAGTGTTACCCTGGGAGCAGCTGATTACCTATATCATGGTAGGTCAAACGATTAACTTCGCACGTTGGTCTCCCGCGGAGCGAGCACCTACTTATGCCATGGCGGTACGCGTTCGTTCGGGGGACATTGCGCTAGACCTTATCCGACCGGTGGACTTTCAGGTTCAGCGATTTGTAGAAGCAGCGGGCTTTTTTGCCGTGGAAATGGTGTGGGTGAATATTCCTGCCCTCCTCTTACTGATCTTTGGGCTTGGGATACTAACACCACCGAGTTTGGCGGCTGGGGCTGCTTTTGTGCTAAGTCTCATCATAGGTTTCTTAGTGGCATTTAGCATTAATTCAATTATTATGATGATTTCGTTTATGACCACGAATACGTTCGGTGTACAGCTGGCGAAGCGAGCGATTATGGATATTTTCGCAGGTACATTGATTCCATTCGACTTTTTTCCTAGCAGCTTACAGACGGTTCTTACTTATTTACCTTTTCAAGCTATGGCTTATATTCCACTTTCGATTTATACAGGCAGGTTGACGGGCGTACATATTGGCTACGCACTATTGGAGCAGCTTGCTTGGGCACTTGGGATGATTGTGATTAGTCGATTATTGTGGATGAAAGCGGCGAAACGACTCGCGATTAACGGGGGGTGAGAGGATGCTTGCACCGAAGAGAAGCTGGCTAAAGCAGGTTGTGTATCTCATAGGGATGTATGGTCATTTTTTAAAAGTGTATATCAAAACGTTGGTTGAATATCGTGCGGATACGATGATTGCGGTCATTGCGGGAATCGTTGCGCAGGGAAGCACGCTGATTTTTTTGACGGTCATATTCAAACGCATTCCGACGCTGGCTGGATGGGACTTCCATGAGTTGGTCTTTATGTTCGGACTTGCCGCTACGGGGCGAGCGCTGAATCAGACCTTCTTCAACGCACCGTTCCTGTTAACAGGCTACATTCGGAACGGGCGGATGGATATGATGATGGTGCGGCCTGTTGGTGTGCTTTTTCAAGCGATAGGCTATTCGCAAGAATTGAATGGCGTCGGTCAGCTGGTCACAGGCATTGCGATTATGGGATATGCAGCTTCACATTTGGATATGGCATGGACTTTCTTGAGCGTTCTTTACGTCATCATCGCATTGCTATGCAGTGCGCTCATTCAATTCTCGATCCTACTCACGATCAGTGTACTTACGTTCTGGTTTCAAGAGGTACGCTCGCTGATCTATCCAGTTACTTGGTTGTACGATTTTACAAGATATCCATTGCAAATTTTTCATCCGCTGCTCAGAGGTTTATTAACCTACATCATCCCATACTCCTTAGCCAGCTTCTATCCGGCAGCTTTTTTATTGCGGCCAGAGCAATACGGCTGGGCCGTTTGGGGCGTTCCAGCCGTAACACTCTTTGTCGTGATGGGCGCTTATTTTATATGGTCGCAGGGGTTAAGGCGTTATTCGAGTGTGGCGGGATAAACTGTTCAGTGCGACTACAGTCGATATACATCGGATACACAGTTTCCTGAATGGGAGGGGCTACTCTGCTGATAACTGTAGGCATCGTTTCGGTCATTGGTTCCTGAAAGATCGATTCAGTCTGTCTGAGGCGCTTGCTCTTCTCAAAAACATCGATGACGAGATAGTACATGATACACAGCACAATAAAACCCAATCCACAGATTTGTAAGTTTTGCATCCTAGTACGCCTCCTATGAATCATTTTTCATAGATTAACCTTTTTAGAATGCAATGTCGCTCGAAAATCGTTGTCGTTTTCTGACATATTGTCAAAAGGCTTCAAAATGTGTTCGTTCGTCTTGACAATACAAGTGAGAACCATTATCATTCGTTGTAGTGAGTCTAAATGAAAATGATTATCAGTCGGTGACGAGAGTGAACGGCATCATGAGGGGGCTAAGTCGATATGAATCATAGCGAGAACGGTATTGGCGTCGGGAACTTGCAGGTCATTGCAGATTATCAATTAGAGCGTTGGCTGCATACCCTCACTCATGAAGATCGTGGAACGGATTCCGAGGATCTGAATTGGCAGCAGCTTACCCAGTATGCAGCTTATCATGCGATCAACGCATGGTACACATTGCCGACAGCCGCTCGGACGCATCGCGTGTTAACGCGTGAGTTCGAAAAAAAGTGGACGAATAAAGTCCAAAAATTCGGAACAGATACCTTTTATAGCAAAGTTAAGCATAATGTCATCGATCAGTTGTATCACATTCTGACGATTGATGGTCGGATCGAGTGGCCGCTCCTTGTATTTGAAAGTATGGATGTGTGGGTTGAAGAGCTTGATCTGGGATTATCCATGATCGTGCAAGCGATGGAATCCTCACAGGATTCGGTTGTGATTCAGAAATTTGTCATGGAAGATAGCGCGGAATCGCTTGGACTGTTTACACATATGTCGGTTGTTTTTTGCAACAAAGCCTTCGGAGAGATCCCTGTGCAGCTTCAAGTCGTAAATCTGATGAGCGGTAAGCAGCATCGCATCGAGACGAACCATTTCACAATGGAACAATCGTTGGATTATCTCAGACTTGTGAAAGATGTGTATTTGGAAAGTCGCAGATGTACTTGCTGCAGAGAGGATGAACTTCATGGAAATAAATTCGACATGGCCATCCACCAATGAGCTGTTGTCCCTACAGTTTACAACCTTGATGGCTTCCCCAGATGGGGTGTTGTATGCGGGGACTGAAGGGCATGGTGTGGTCCAGTTCTCGCCATTACGATCATGGGAAAGTGCGTCAGCGGGATTACCTGCATGTGTTCATGTGTTCCGATTAGATTGGGTCGGCACCAAATTATTCGCTTCCACGAGCCATGGATTGTACCACTTAGAGGAAGATGTGTGGCAGCAAACGAGTGTCACTGATCCCTGTTATCGGGCAATTGGCTGGGGAGATCGATTCGTTCTAACGGAGAATGGTTTGCTTTGTGGGAATGAAGAGGAATGGCTGCCACTTGCCTATCGGGGGAAGAAAACCTATGATTTGCTAGTTACTCCTCACTTTATATTTTTAGGTTATGAGGATGGCGTTGCTTTTTACGATTTATTTACAGGGGATTGGTGCAGCATGCCGCTCACTCAGGCAGTGACCAGTTTAACTGTGTTCAACACCTTGCTAGTTGGAACAACGGAGCGTGGAGGCTTAGTTGTTGGCAATAAGAAAGGCGGCTTAACGCAGCACCAGTTTGAGGGAATGTTTTTGAATCGCTTGGTCGCGCATCGTGGAGATGTCTATGTGTGTGCAAATACGGGATTGTATAAACTGATCGAGATCAAAGGCAACATCATGCTGCATGCATTGAATGCGCAAGCCGAGGTGACGGATTTGCTGATTTGGCGAGATATGATGGTGATATCGACGCGTGGTTCAGGTATTAAATATAAGCATACCGATAAGACAGGCTTTCAAACGGTTTTGTAAGAGAAAGAAGCTCCCAGCGATTCATTCGCGGGAGCTTCTTTTGTTTAAGCATGCCAAATCCGCGGCATCGCTAACGGTTCTTTCCCCAGCTCCGCCCAAATATAAGCCAACAGCAGATTGGTTTTTAATTCTTTGAACGCTGGCTCATCCCACAGATTTCGAATCTCACCTGGATCCTCTTGGAGATCAAAAAGGTCGCCATATGTTTGATTATAGTAGACGGTTAGTTTATATCGCTGATCCACATAGGTCTTCTGGTGAATGGTAGTCTTCTCGTGGCGGAACTCACAGATGGCATGCTCTCGTACTTGCTCTGCATGACCTGTCCATACGCTGCTTTGATCGATACCTGTCATGAAGCTCGGGATCGGCAGACCCGCCATGGAGAGAAAGGTCGGGGCCAAGTCGACGAGAGACTGGATGGCGTTTGAAGTTTTGCCAGCAGGCACATGACCAGGATAACGGACTATGAAAGGGAGCTTAATCAGATCCTCATAATGGAAGCCGCCTTTATATTGCAAGCCATGCTGCCCGAAGAAGTGACCATGATCGGTTGTAAAGACAACAATAGTATTCTCCGCAAGCCCAAGCTCTTCTAGCCGGTCTAATATACGGCCAATGTGTGCATCCATGCAGCTGATCATGCCGTAGTAGGTCGCCACGAGTTGCTTGCGCTCACTTTCTGGCAGATGGGAATGCGAATGATAGCCATGTATGCCATAGCCGCTTTCTTTTAAATAGGAAAAGTCGGGATTCTCTTCCTGTGTTAAACGAAAATGTGGTGGATTCTTTTCATGCTCGCCAGGCGTGATAGCTGGGATGGTTAGCTTGTCTGGATCGTACATCGTATCCCATGGGGAAGGGACTAAATAATCGGGATGAGGATCGAAGAAGCTCGACCATAGAAAGAAGCCTTCATCGGATTGTTGGTATTGCTCCAGAAGGGCATTCGTTCTTTCTGCAATCCAGGTATTATAATGAAACTCTTCGGGAATCGCCCAATGATGCAGCTGCTCAGGGTCCATCGTTCCTGTTGGAGCTAAGAAATAGTCGCGCCAGTTGGTGAGCCCTTTCTCCTCCATCCATAGTGCATAATGTTGTCCCACATGTGCTTCATTCGTATGGTTGCGTGCTAATTCAACATGGTCAAAGCCATAGAAGGGCTGATCAAAGGCTTTCCAGAAGTCGAGGTCCTGAAGAATCGGATACGCCTCAAGAGAAGGATATTCCGCTGTGCTTTTGAGCGGTTGGAAATGAGCTTTACCAATCAATGCTGTGCGATAATCCGCTTTCTTGAAATCTTCACCAACCGTATGTCGATCTTCTAGCAGCTTCGTGCCTAGCGTCCATGCGCCATGCTGACTAGGGTATTGTCCAGTAATAATGGAGGCTCTTGTCGGTGTACAGGTAGGATTCGGACAATAGGCCCTGGTAAAGGTTGTTCCTTCTTGGACAAGTCGATCTAAGTTCGGAGTTGATAGTTCAGGATTAAAAGCGCCAATCGTATTCCAATGCTGTTGATCGCTTGTGATGAGTAGAATATTCGGTTTCTTCAATGGGATGCTCCACCTTTCATCTGCGTGTTACACACTATGATTAGTATAAAAATACGAGGGAGATAGCAACATGATCGAATGTTAGAAGTTGTCATTTTGTTGGGTTTTAATTAAGCTAGGGAGAAGAGAAGTAAAGAGGAGAAGGAGGTCTATGGTTCGATGCAAGAGTTTGAAATGGAATTTGCCGATGTCTGGTTTGCCATCCCCCACGTGTTTCAGAGTGCAAGCGGCTGTTGGATTGTACGCGCGGGTCAGAATATAGCTAAGCCTAGTTATCACATCGGCCCCAAAGTGATTGAACAGACTAGCTTTCATTGGATTCTGCAAGGCAAGGTAAGGGTGACTTCACTTGAACATACCGTCGAATTAAGTGAGGGGGATCTATTTTGCTTATTTCCTGGACGTCCTTATGTGTATGAAACGCTGCAAACGGATGACAGCATGCCCCCATTGAAAATGATTTGGCTTGCAATGGAAGGGAATCAATTGCCGATAGTAACAGCGGAGTTTGGTCTTACACCAACTAAGTATTGGTTAGATGGCATCGTGAGTAACGAAGTTGGAGAAGCACTGCGAAGTGTGATTGGTGTCATTTCGGGGGCGAAGAAAAATATGTTTCTCGAACAACGTGCGCTCAGTGACCTTTTTTATAAAATGAATCTCCAAATAAACCGTTCTTCCTCGAAAGAGAAAGAGAATTGGCTGGCACAGGTGAAGGATTTCTTCGATCTGCATTATACCGAGCATATTCGCGTTGAGGATGCAGCGCAGCATTTTGGGTATCATCGGTCGCATTTATATACGGCATTTTTGAAAAAATATGGCACCTCCCCTCAGCGTTACTTAGCCCAAAAACGCTTGGAGAAGGGGGCGGATCTCCTCAAAACAACGTCGTTGTCTGTGACAGAAATCGCCTATTCTTTGGGTTATTCTGAGCTATATGCCTTCACGCGTGCATTCACGACTTATATGGGGGTCTCACCACGGGTATATAGGGGGTAACCTTGTGTAACCGTTGACCATTATCCTACTTGATGCCATAATCGATAACAAAACGACATAGGGAGTCGGCCAGCCATGGGGTTACGTTCAGTCCTCGATACGTATCGACATATGAAAATCAAAAATAAATTATCCATTTTGATAACGATGATTATCGCGGTTTCATTGACATTTACCATCTTGATACAGCAATATGTCTTCTCGATCTACGATGGGCAAATCTATGAGAAATCGTCGCGCGTGCTTAATTTATCATCTACTGCGATAGAAACGGAGCTCAAGCGATTACAGCAGCTTTCTTATCGGATTTTGGCAGAGGAGCAGGTTCAGGAATGGTTGACTTCGCTCAAAAAAAATCCTTCGGATTATGACCGTCTGATCATTAGTCAATACTTGGTAGATCGGCTGATCAGCTATTCGGGCGAGGAACCTTATCTATACTCGATTCAAATTATGGACGCCAAAGGAAACGAGCATGAAGGTGGAAATATCCTAAGAATGGATGCGGAGAGGAAAAGGCATATTCTGGATGTCGCCGCTGAGGGTATGGGGGAAAATCGCTGGATGTACCCTGACAACAAGGATTCGGCACTAATCGCGACGAGGGAAATTCGTTCGTTTCACAAAACGAACTTTGATTTGGACTATTTAGGAACGCTTGTGATTCGAATTAATATTGAGAAACTTGTTCGCGATATTGCACCCGAAGAGGGGGATGTGATGATTGTTTCTAATGGAAACGTTATCTTCCCTAGCAATCCTTCCTTTGATTGGAGTCGGATTGCCGCGCCAATGAATAATGCAAAAGGCTATGAAATCCAGAATATTAACGGCGAAGAGTATTTCATTGCCCAAATACAGTCACTGAATACGGGTTGGACTTACTTGAATATTACGCCATTTAATCAGATTTTTGATCGTATTATTTTTATTAAAGAAATGGTCGTTTTCGTCTTTATTGCCATCTTTGTTGTCGTGATTTTAATAGGCATACGGTTCTCGTACAGCTTAACTAGGCCAATCGACGAATTGATGGTGCGGATGAAGCTGGCGGAGAAAGGGAATTTCGAAGAAGCGAATTTATTTCCACCTGGCGGCGGGCAGTTAGCAATGAATGAAATTGGGCTCTTACAGCGGAGCTTCCGATTCATGATAGAGCGGATCAACACGTTAATTCAGGAGAATTATGCCAACCGTCTTTTGATAAAAGAAACGGAATTTAAAGCTTTGCAGTCTCAAATCAATCCTCATTTTCTATATAACACATTGGAGTCGATTAATTGGATGGCGAAAGTGAATCGCCAATCCAAAATTTCTGAGATGGTGGAAGCGCTAGCGTATTTACTTCGTCACTCTGTCGATCTCAAGGAACCGATTATTACGCTCGGTGAAGAAATTGATATTGTCCGAAGTTATGTGACCATTCAGAAAATTCGCTTCGAAGAGCGACTGGTGTTCAAGCTTGATGTACCTGAAGAATTAATGAATCGCTCCATTCCCAAGCTAACGCTTCAACCTTTAATGGAAAATGCGATTCATTATGCGTTGGAGTCAACCATCGAGCCTTGTGAAATCTCGATCCGAGGCTGGAGTACCGAAGACGGGATCTTCCTTGCAGTTGAAGATACGGGACCAGGTATGCCGAAAGGTGTAATTGAAAGACTGCGTAGTGGTGAAGTGACGACGAAAGGCAAGGGCATTGGGCTCTTGAATATCGATGATCGTATTAAGCTTGCGTTCGGGGACACATACGGGATCGGGGTGGATGAGACTGTTAAGCAAGGAGCTTCGATCATTCTAAGGTTACCAAATGGACAGGAGGAATAAGGGATGTACAAAGTATTGTTAGTTGACGATGAGAGAATCATTCTAGATGGCATTTCTCGTATGGTGGATTGGGCCTCCTTACAAACGGAGCTAATCGGGACTGCGCGGAATGGGGTGGAAGCCTTCGAATTCATACAAAAGCAGGCCCCTGACATTATCATTAGTGATATTCGCATGCCTGGGATGGATGGACTTGAACTTGTGGCACGGGTGCATGAGGCTTACCCTCAGATAAGATTCGTCTTGTTGTCAGGCTTCGGCGAGTTTGATTACGCGAGCAGAGCCATGCAACATGGGGTTAAGCACTATTTGCTAAAGCCAACGAACGAAGGCAAAATTGGCGAAGCGCTGCAGGAAATCGTGGCCGAGCTTGAACAGGAAACAAATCAGGAGTCGTTCGTTCAGAACATGAAATCGGAGCTTGAGAAAGTGATGCCGCATGTAAAAGAACAATTCTTAAAGGAATTCGTGACAAATAAAACATACGGACATTGGGATTGGGACTATTTCCGCAGCTTATTTAAGCTCGATTTTGATTATCAAATTCGACTCCTCTTATTTCAGTTGGAAGGTGCCTTTGAGTTTGAGCATCTGTTTGCAATCAAGAATATTGCCCAGGAAATCCTAGAGAGTCCTCTCCTAAGTACAACAATTGGGAATCATGTCTTAATTCTTCTAGAAGAATCAGATCACATCGATCAGCTCCACGAGCGGATTTACCATATACGAGACACCTTTCAGAAGTATTATAAAATGGACGCGACAATTGCGCTTAGTGAGCCCAGCCACATTACGAAGGCAAGAGATCTGTATAAGCAATGCCTGCATCTGTTGAATTATCGCTTTTATTTGGGAGAAGGCAGTCTGATTACCCGCAAAGATACAGAAGTATCGCAAGAGGCTTCGCCGAAAGAGCTGGGTTGGGACGAGGAACGTCTCAATATGTCGGTAAGATCCGGTCACCGTGAGGAAGCGGAGTCAGCTTTGCATGACTTTATCGGCGGGTTGAAAGAAGCGCAGCTGGACATTGATGTAACGAAATCGTATGTCATTCAGCAATTTGTATCCCTTGTTCGGCAATGCGCACCCGATGAAATGAATCATTATTTCTCGCAAATTCCATTGATTGTGGAGATGCATACGCTTCAAACGATTCAAACTTTCATGGAAAATGTTGTCATTACGATGACAGAACGTTTCTATGGACTTAACAAAGTGAAGCATAGTGCGATTGTACAGAAGGTGATTGATGTAATTAATGCCCAGCTTGGGAACACGGAACTCAGCTTGAATTGGGTAGCACATGATATGTTGTATATGAATGCAGACTATCTCGGGAAATTATTCAAGAAGGAAACCGGTGAGAAGTTTTCGAATTATGTCATGAAAGCAAGAATTAATCGTGCGACAGAAATGATCGCGGAAGATACGGATATCAAAATTTTCGAGCTTGCGGAGCGACTTGGATTCGGGGACAATCCACAATATTTTAGCCAAGTATTCAAAAAATACCGAGGTTCGACACCTTCCGAGTACATGAAATCGACAGACACCTCTGCATTTTAAACAAATAGGACTGTATTTTGGATTAACCTTTCCTCTTTCTGGCGCGATAATACGAATAGAAAGAAACCGATTACAACTTTGGGGAGGAAATACAGATGAAAAAAGTTATGTTAACTGTGATCTCGGCTGCTGTCCTACTTGCAGGATGCGGTACAAGCGGATCATCAAGCACGTCAAACACAGGTTCTAGCCCAGCAACAAGTGCAGCTCCAACTACAAGTGCCAAAGCGGATCCAGTTACATTGCGTGTTGCCTGGTGGGGTGGGCAAGCGCGTCACGACTATACATTGAAAGTAATTGAGTTGTATCAGCAAAAGCATCCAAATGTGAAAATTGAGTCGGAGTATGCGGCATTCGACGATTATTGGAAAAAGCTTGCTCCGCAAGCAGCAGCGAATGGATTGCCTGACGTATTTCAAATGGACATCTCCTACCTGACACAATATGGCGGCAGAGGTCAATTGGAAGATTTGACAACATTTACAACAAACGGTGTGCTGGACGTGAAAGATATTGCTGAAAACAATCTTTCCGGTGGCAAAGTTGACGGTAAACTGGTTGCGTTAAACGCAGGCTCCAATGCCTTGGGTGCTACCGTTGATTCGCAAATGCTGAAAGACAATGGCATTGCGCCGAAGGAAGATTGGACTTTCGCTGACTTGGACGCAGTTGGCGCGACGCTGAAAGCCAAAGGTAAGATGCTCGCTGGTGATCTTCGTCATGACGTATACTTCCCGTTCTATCTAAGAAGCGTTGGTCAAAAGCTATATGCGGCAGATGGCGCTAGTCTTGGCTATTCCGATGATAAAGCGTTTGTTGACTACTACACGATGTACAAAAAGTGGTATGATTCCGGTTACTTACTGCCGCTAGATAAGCTGGCACAGAAAAAAGGAACGGCGGAAGACGACGAAATGGTTCTGGGCAATGCGGTTGCCACATTCGGTTGGTCCAACCAGTTCATTGGTTTCAATACAGCTGCGAAGCGTTCGCTGGATGTAATGAAAACACCAAGCTGGGGTCAGAACAAAGCGCTGTTCTTGAAACCAAGTATGTTCTGGTCTGTTGCGAAAAGCTCCAAAAACAAAGAAGAAGCAGCTAAATTCATCAGCTTCTTGATCAATGATATCGACGCGAACAAAATCATCATGGGTGAGCGCGGTGTACCGGTTTCCTCCAAAGTGAAAGAAGCATTGATGCCGCTATTGACTCCTGAGCAAAAGAAAGTATTTGAGTACGTAGCTTGGGCAGAGAAAAACGCTTCCCCAATGGATCCGCCAAGTCCGATTGGCTCCGTTGAAGTAGAGAAATTGTTGAAAGATACCGCTGAACAAATCATGTACAAAAAATTAACTGTTGAAGAAGGCGCAGCGAAATTCCGCAAGGACGCGAACGCAATCTTGGCTAAAAACAAAAAATAAGCTTCGCCCGGAAGCCTTCGCATGTAAATTTGCGGAGGCTTTTTTCATGTTCAAAAGCATCCTGTAAGGACGGTGTAACCGTTATTATCACTCTGTTATTTATACAAACAGAACGGTTTTTTGCCTTCTGGCAGCGAGTCAACTCTTTTATAATAAAGGTAGAGAAGAGAGGAAGCGAGGCTTCCACTTCATAAATCGAGGTTAGGGGTTGATCACCAATGAACAAGCTGCGTTATAACGACAACCTGGTAGGGTACATATTTGCTTCCCCTTTCATTCTGGGGTTTCTCATTTTCACGCTGTATCCGATCATTTCTTCACTCTTTTATTCATTTACGGATTACAACTTGTTTGATGCACCGAATTTTATCGGCTTTGACAACTATGAAAAAATGTTTACTGCGGACGACAAGTATTGGAAATCCGTCAGTGTAACCTTTACGTACGTGTTCGCCAGCGTGCCACTGCGTCTCGCATTCGCTTTGATGGTGGCGGTACTGCTTAATAAAGCTGTCTCAGGTATAGGCATTTACCGTTCCTCGTTTTACTTGCCTTCCTTGATCGGGGGCAGCGTAGCGGTTTCCATCATGTGGACGCAAGTGTTCGGGGATAAAGGTTTGCTGAATTCCGCACTAGGCGTTATCGGGATTCACACAGATACGTCCTGGATCGGGAACCCGTCGACGGCGCTATGGACACTGATTGCATTGTCCGTCTGGCAGTTCGGGTCTTCCATGCTCATCTTCCTTGCAGGTCTCAAAAATATTCCGGCTTCTTATTATGAAGCGGCTAGCGTAGACGGCGCGAATAAAATTCGCCAATTCATCAAAATTACGCTTCCGCTGCTCAGCCCGATCATCCTGTTCAACCTGATTATGCAAACAATCTCTGCGTTCATGACCTTTACGCCAGCCTATATCATCTCTCGCGGCGAAGGCGGACCGCTGGACAATACATTGCTTTATTCATTGTACTTATACCGCAGAGCATTCCAATTCTACGAAATGGGTTATGCTTCCGCGATGGCGTGGGTGATGCTCATTCTTGTCGGTATCATTGCACTTGTTATTTTCCAAACTTCGAAATACTGGGTTTACTACGAAAACAAAGGAGAGAAATAACATGGCATATTCGAACAACTACAAACGCTTTGGCTATCATCTCCTTTTAGTCCTATTGTCGCTCGTGATGATGTACCCAATCATTTGGTTGCTTGCAAGCTCGCTGAAGCCAAACAATGAAATTTTTTCAACCGCTTACAGCTTGATTCCGAGTAAAATTGCTTGGGAGAACTTTCAAACGGGCTGGAGAGGCTTCGCAGGCAATTCGTTCGGTCGCTTTTTCCTGAACTCGTTCTATATCGTGATCCTGTCTACGATCGGCGCGGTGGTCAGTTCAGCCCTCGTTGCTTATGCATTTGGTCGTATTCCATTCTTCGGAAGAAACTTCTGGTTCGGCTGTATGATGCTAACCATGATGCTGCCGCATGACGTTACAATCATTCCACAATATGTACTGTTTGCGAAGTTGGAATGGATCGGATCCTTTAAACCTATCATCGTGCCGCAGTTCTTTGCGATTCCATTCTTTATCTTCCTGATTATGCAGTTCATTCGGACGATTCCTATTGAGCTCGATGAAGCCGCTAAAATGGATGGCTGCAGTAAATACAGCATCTTTTTCCGAATTTTGGTTCCACTTATCGTTCCGGCGCTCATTACATCAACGATCTTCTCCTTCTACTGGCGCTGGGAAGATTTTATTAACCCGCTGCTTTACTTGAATAAGCCAAGTATGTACCCTGTGTCCCTGGCCTTGAAGCTTTTCTTGGACGGAGAGTCCGTGAATAACTGGGGAGGCATGTTCGCAATGGCATCCGCGTCACTTGTACCGATTGTTGTCGTGTTCTTCATTTTCCAACGGTACATTGTTGAAGGGATTAGCACAAGCGGTTTGAAAGGATAGAGGATGAGAGGAGAACTTATAGACATGCCGAAATTAATATTTGAGGAAAATGAAATCAGATCAGCAATTGACCGAGTGGTAGACCGCACGTTTCGGATGGACTTTGGATGGGATTGGCCAGGTGGTGTCGCATTTTATGGGGTCAGTGAAGCCTATGCAGCCACAGGAAATGAATCCTATCTTACAAGGCTGAAGGCTTGGGTAGACGAAAATATGGAAGATGGATTGCCGAAGCTTTCGGTCAATGCGGTGTCCATCGGACACTCCCTTCTTACCTTGTATGACGTAACGAAAGAAGAGAAATATCTAGACACAGTTAAGGAAATGGCGGATTTTCTAACAACACAAGCGGAGCGGTTTGGGGATGATATCCTCCAGCACACCGTTAATTCCGAGACCTATAATTTCCCAGAACAGGCCTGGGTAGATACGATGTTTATGGCAGGTTACTTCCTGTTGCGTGTTGGTAAATTGCTGAATAATGAAGACTATTTCGAGCTTGGCTTGAAGCAGTATCATGGACATGAAAATGTCCTGCAAGATGCGAAGACCAACCTGTACTATCATGGATGGGACAATATTGCTCAAAATAATATGTCCGCTATGTTCTGGGCACGCGGGAACTCCTGGGCAGCGCTCACGATGGCACGCGCGCTCCATCTCATTGAAGTAACGCATCCTTCGTTCATGGTCATTGATGGATCATTACGTGATCAGCTAAGTGCACTTGTCCGATTGCAGGACGAGTCAGGCTTGTGGCACACCATTCTGGATGATGCAACAGCTCCGCTGGAAACTTCCGGATCGGCAGGCATTGCGACTGCCTTACTAACGCGAGGTAGACTGTACAACAAATATACGCAGAATTCGATCGACGGTATCTTGGCTCGAATCACCGAGGAAGGCACAGTCACAGGCGTATCGGCTGGGACAGCTGTCATGAAAAACGCGGAAGGCTACAAAGGCGTGCCGGACAAACGCATCCAAGGATGGGGACAAGGATTAACATTGACTTTCCTTGCTGAGGTGTTGAATTCGAAGAAAAATAGCTTCGGGAATGGGTGTTAACCCACCACAGCCCGAGCGGCCTCCTGAAGTGTTAGCTGCAAAATATACAGTTATTTTTACGTGTATTCGTTAAAAATATGTTATAAATGGAAAACCTCCAGTTAAATTCGGCCATTCTCTGCGAAACGCACAGAAACGCCAAGATTAACTGGAGGTTTTCCTCTTATTTCCTAATAATCGAGGAAATGAAAGAAAATAGATGGACAATATCCATCTATTTCAAGTGGAGCAGCTATAGTTTGTCAATTGCTAGAACGAGTGAAACATAATCTACTTGGTTCGCCCATACTGTTTACCCGTATTCAGCATGCGTCGATACATCTTGCGATTGGACATGTTCTTCAGCGGATAGAACTGTGGACGCGTATTGACTTCCAAGATCCATGGTTTCCCTTGCGAATCGAGTGCGACGTCGAGTCCCAGTTCTCTGAATCCCCGGTTGTGAGATTCAAAAACATGCCCAACAGCAATACCCATCTCTTTCAATAGCGCTTCACGTTCTTGTATGTCAGTAACGGAATAACCGGCTCCGAGCAGGGTTGGTTTGAAATACCCAACCGACCCGCCTTGATTATAATTGGTGGCTACCTTGCCTGGTCTTCCAATTTTGGTGAAGAGTCCCGTTGTGACCCACTCGCTTTTATTCGTTTTCTGAACCATGACACGAATATCGAAAGGTCTGCCTTTGGTCTTGGCAAGATTAATCCCTTTCTGCAGCAAATAGGAGCGTTTTCCGGCATGTTTGGACAATTTGGTATGAAGCTTTTTTCTCGTTGTACAAAAGTCCTTGTTACGATTCAATTGGGTTTGGAAGCCACCCGGCTTCTGCTTAATCCGAATAATATTTGATCCTCCTGAACCATCGGTTGGCTTGAAAAAGACCGTTTTATAATTATCTAGCATGGTATGCAAATTAGTTCTCGTAAAAAGCAACGTTCGAGGGACAAATTTGCGCATTTCAGGTTGTTGAAGCAGCCATTTTGTTTTGCGCCATTTGCTCTTGATTGAACTGCTTTTGTACGTGGGCATAAGGAGTCACCTCTTTTTAGTCAGCGTATGTGAGGTGACTCCTGCTTGTCAGTGCGTTTACCCAGCTGTCCTATCAAATTTACGTAAAATTAACTACTAAGTGTCTAAGTTACTTAGCTGCAAATTGAATCACTTTATGTTCGTAGCGGCCTATCGTCAGTTTCCCCTCACGGTATCGTGTTCCTGTGATCGGATCGACGCCCGCCTGTGGGAGTGTCACGCTGCCGCCGCCACCGTCCATGTTAACGACAACCCACACATCGTAACCATCGCCTCGTCTTGGTGCGACAATCGTACCTGCGGTCACATCGGTGCGGAGGGTAACGCCAGCATCATCCGCATAATGCGTGATGAGTTTGCCCAGCAGCAGCTCACCTTCCTCGCCAGTCGGCATGGAGCCGAGCATGACGATCTTACCTTTGCCATACTTCCGCTCGGTTAGGAAAGCTAACCCTGGCGTCAGTCCCGATTCCACGGTTCCGATAGCAACAGCCTCCTTCGGATCGAAGACAGCGCTCCAAAGCGACAATGGAGCAGTGACATCAAAGGCACTTCCGATCGATCCGCTGCCGTCCATTGGGAACGTGTAGATCGTCTCCACGCCAGCGAGCTGCTCCATATCACCCAGTGCAGCGTGCGTATGCATGGTGTGCTCCTCTGTGCGACCGCCAGAAAGCGGACCAACGACCCACACGCCGCCTTCGGCAACGAACGCAGTAGCACGCTTCATTAAATCGGCAGAGATATAAGGGAGGAAAGGTGTGAACAGCAGCTTGTAGCCAGCTAGTTCTGCGCCTTCAGGCACAAGATCTCGGTGAATCCCTAGATGGAGTATCCGCTCATAGAACGCAGTAACCAGACCGCGATGATTCAGTTTTTGATGCGGTTCAGTTTTCAGGAACGCTTTGGATCGATCCGAATAGGTCATAGCAACTTCAGCCTGCGCAGGTCGTGTCGCTAGGATCGTAGCTTCGATCTCTTTTCTGGCCTGTTCAACCTCGAGTACATTTGGAAAACCAACCGTAGGCTTGCCCCATGTGCTAATAACAGAACCGTGAGGCTGTTCGCAGCCTGCACGCTGCTGTCTCCATAGCCAATAGCAGAAGGCTTCTGCGCCTAATGCATAGGCAGCGACCGCTTCGGCTTTGAGATAACCATTCGGATGCGGCTTCGCATAACTCGCAAGAGAGGCAGCATAGGAGGGACTCGTCTCCATGATCCAATAATCCCGTCCGCGCTTAAAGTTCCGCCACAAATCATTATTTAATAAATAGTTGGCAGGGTGATCGTATGTCGCATACGTATCGAACGACGCAAAATCCAGCTCGCGGAATAAACGTTCATTATCTACGCTGAAAGCAACGCTGCTATTATGCGTGATGGGCGCGTCCGAAAATTGGCGGATAATCGCCGCTTGTTCGTCTGAGAACTGGGCAATTTTCTCCATTGAAAATAGTTGGTACATCGTACTGAGGGAGGAGTTGTGCAAGAAAGGCACTGGACCAGGCTGCGGTACTTGCTCGAAGCTATGGTAGTATTCACTCCAAATTTGCGTGCCCCACGCCTCATTCAACTTTTCAACGGTTTCGTAACGCGCTTCAAGCCATTCGTGCCATTGTACGAGACAAGTGCTACACATACATTCGGAGACATGTGCTTTGAATTCATTGTCGATCTGCCAACCGATCAGACCTGGCAAGGGACCAATGGCCTGAGCAATGTGCTTGGTAATAATGGCGGCCTTTTCGCGGAAATAAGGATGATTCGTACAAGCATGTTGGCGCGAACCATGGCCCATGACCTGCAGCTGCTCATTTACATACATCCGTTCAGGATGACCGTGCGTAAACCAAATTGGCGGCGTAGGTGTCGGCGTACACATAACGGTATCGATCCCATTTTCATGCAAGAGATTAACCATTCGCACAAAAAATCCAAGATCAATAGTTCCCTCTGTTGGTTCCATATTTGACCAAGCGAATTCGCCAATTCGCACGACATTCATACCTGCTTGCTTCATAAGCTCAATATCTTGTTCAATAACCGTTTGATCCCAAAGCTCAGGATACCAGGCTGCACCATGATAAAGCTTTTTACCCATTTCTATCATCCATCCTCTTCATCAGAAAGTTAGTTACTACTATAAGTGCTACATGCCTCAGGGGCAATAACACATTCTTGCTGGAAATATTAGGGGATTTCAACTGTTTTGACGGGTTTGCACTTTCTTGAAACATGGTGAAAATTAGTGATTGGAAGGGCTTACAAGAATGTCTGATAGGCGGTAAATCACAGGTGATGCATAATAGGGGTACAAACGCTGACAAGGCGATCATGACGTGGAGGTGAAAAGGATGAAGCAGGCAACTGCTCCTAACAACAGAGAGCTGGTTCAGGTGACCGAAGCGAAAGGGCTTCGCAGATCGCAAGTGTGGGCAAGGTTGCGTAAGGATAAATGGATCTACGCATTGCTAACACCGGGCTTGTTATATTTCATTATTTTTAAATATGTGCCCATGTGGGGTGTGCTGCTTGCCTTTAAGAATTATCAGCCTTTTCTAGGCTTTTGGAAGAGTGACTGGGTCGGCTTAGAGCATTTTCGTGTATTTTTTCAAAATCCAGAGTTTTTCATGCTCCTTCGCAATACGTTGTTGCTCTCCCTATATAATCTGGTGTTTTATTTCCCGGCACCGATTGTGCTTGCACTCTTACTCAATGAGATCAAGGTCAATATGTATAAACGAACCATTCAGACACTCATATATGTGCCGCATTTCATCTCATTAGTCATCGTGGCCAGCTTAACTTATGTTTTTCTTACGACGCAAGGCGGGCTGGTTAATGAGCTTTTGCAGAAATATCTGGGTCATAAAATTGACTTCTTGGCTAGTCCGGAATGGTTCCGACCGATGATTATTATGCAAACGATGTGGAAGGAATGCGGATTTGGCACGATTATCTTCCTAGCAGCGCTTGCTGGAGTCGATGTGGAACAATACGAAGCATCCATCGTGGATGGGGCCAACCGCTGGAGACAGCTGTGGCACATAACACTGCCGTCAATCCGCAGTACGATCGTCATTCTGCTCATCCTGCGAATGGGGGATGTGTTGGATAACGGCTTTGAGCAAATTTTCCTCATGCTGAATCCATTGAACAGGGATGTAGCGGAAGTATTTGATACCTATGTGTATATGATGGGGATCACGCAAGGGGCGTTTAGTTACAGCACAGCAGTTGGTTTATTTAAAGCCGTCATCGGCGTGATTCTTGTACTAGGTGCGAACTGGACAGCAAAGAGGTTCGGACAATCTGGCATTTATTAATACGAATACTATGTGTAAAGGAGGAGAGAGGTTTTGGCAAAGCAATATAAGAGCGTTCCCGGAACCATCTTTGATGTAACTAATTATATTGTTCTGGGTATCATTGGTATCGTTGCCGTTCTGCCATTTCTGTATGTCATAGCAGGGTCGTTCGCATCTGATGCGGAGCTGACCAAACGTGCGGTGTTCCTCATACCTGAGACGTTTACCTTAGCTGCCTATCGCTTTATTTTCTCAACGGATACAATCTTGAAAAGTATCGGGGTATCACTGTATGTCATGGTTGTTGGAACCTTCGTCAACTTGTTCTTCACCGTAACGATGGCGTATGCCTTGTCGAAGCGGGGATTAATGGGACGAAATACCGTGTTGAATCTGATTATTTTCTCTATGTTGTTTGGCGGCGGATTAATTCCGACCTTTCTAGTTGTACGAGAGTTGCACATGTTGGACTCCTACTGGGCATTAATGATTCCAGGCGCGATTAGCGCTTTTAACTTGATTATTGTCAAAAACTTTTTCCAAGAGATCCCTCCAGAATTAGAGGAAGCAGCGAAGATTGACGGCTGTACGGAGATTGGTCTTCTGTGGCGGATCGTGCTGCCGTTATCAATGCCCGTATTGGCAACTTTCACTTTATTTTATGCCGTAGGTCATTGGAACAACTTCTTCTCAGCTTTACTGTACATCAACGATCCAGCCAAATGGCCATTGCAAGTGATGCTCAGACAGATTGTTTTACTGTCACAGGCTGCAGCTGGAGATCTCAATTCCATGGATCCGAATTTCGTGAAACCGCCCGAGCAATCCATCAAGATGGCCGTTATCGTCGTGGGCACTATTCCAATTTTGTTTGTCTATCCGTTCCTGCAAAAGCATTTTGCTAAAGGGGTCTTGATTGGTTCGGTCAAGGGGTAACGGATTCAGATAGAAGCAAGTCCATAATTTAGAGGAGGCATGTTAGATGAAAAAAAACGCGAAAAAATGGGTTACCGTAGCAACCGTGGGCACTGCCGTTATGACGACCGTAGTTGGCTGCAGCAGTGACAAACCGAGTACTACAACACCAGCAGCATCCGCTGCTCCTTCACAAGCGGCTGCACAGACGAAGGCTCCTGAGAACTTAGCTCCGCTTGATCTGAGCATCATGCTTCCTATCTTCAAAACGAATTTCCCGAAGGATGATGGTCCTGTTACGACCGAAATTGAGAAGAAAACCAATACGAATATCCACCTGGAGTGGGTGCCGAACGCTTCTTACACGGATAAATTCAATATTACCCTGGCATCAGGGAAGCTGCCTCAAATCATCTACGTTGGTGATGTGAAGAACCCGAGTTTCGTTAATGCTGCTAAATCGGGTGCATTCTGGGAAATTGGAAAATATTTGAAAGATTACCCGAATCTCAGCAAAGCGAACCAAGTCATTATGAACAACTCGTCGGTTGATGGGAAAAACTACGGAATTTACCGTGGACGTGCTTTGGGTAGAAATGGTATCAACTATCGCAAGGATTGGTTGGAAGCTGTTGGTATGCAACCTCCAAAAACGATTGATGATTTCTACAATATGCTGAAAGCGTTTAAAGAAAAAGATCCAGACAAAAACGGCAAAGATGACACATACGGCATGGTATTGGTCAAATGGACAGGGCAATGGGCAAGCAGTTTTGATATTATGAAGCTTTGGTTTGGAGCTCCGAACAAATGGGGCGTTGTAGACGGTAAGCTTGTACCTGAGCATCAAACCGCAGAATATCTGGAAGCGCTTAAGTTTATGAAGAAGCTATATGATGAGAAGTTAATCAATCAGGATTTCGCTGTGTTTGATTCAGCGAAGTGGAACGATCCAATTGCCAACAATCAAGCAGGGGTCATCGTAGACGTAACAGACAATGCCGCACGTATGGATGATAAAATTCATGCTGCGCTTGCCAAGGATGGCAAAGATAATCCTAACATTCATTATGTCGATAATATGATTGGCGTGACAGGCAAAAACGGCTTGAAAGCATTGCCGACTTCCGGATTTGCAGGTATTCTAGCGGTTTCGAAGTCCAGCGTGAAAACAGAGGATGAGCTCAAACGCGTGTTGAAATTCTTGGATCAAATGAATGAGCCGGATCTTCAAACGTTAGCTGGCTACGGTATCGAAGGCAAGCATTATACAAAGGATGGCGACGCACTTGTGGTGAGCAAGGATACAGCTCTTCTCGAATCTGAAGTAGAAGGCTTGAACCAAATGCTGCCATTTATCCCGGAAGATCGCGGCTTGAAAGTGAAGCAAACACCGCTTCGTTTGCAAACGACGAAGATTCAAAAAGAAGCTGAAGCGAACATCGTGGCAAACCCAGTTGAGCCATTCATCTCCACAGTTTACTCACAAAAAGGCCAACAGCTGGATAACATTATCAACGATGCACGTATTAAATTCATCGTTGGTCAAAGTGACGAAGCAGCTCTGAAGGCAGCTTTCGAAACTTGGAAAAAATCAGGCGGGGATGATTTGGTGAAAGAAATGAACGACCTTTATGCAGCTACGAAAAAATAAGATGGAAAGTCGTGTCCAGTGGACACGACTTTTTCAATTATTACAGATAAGTCTCGCCCACTAAAAAGTCGGAAAAGTAATGAAAATTCACTGGAAATTAACTTACATCCTACGTCCAATCGTTATACGCTGAAAGGTGAAGTCTTCGCTCCAAACAAAACTTTCGAACGGTTGGTGAGGGCATGTTACGAGCCATTAAAGAAGGACTAGCAAGAAGTTTAAGCAAGGCGATCGGCGGTCAAGGACGCTTTTACAAAAAGAGTCTGATCACGATATTCATTGTTTCCGGCATACCAGGGCTATTAATGGGCGTGCTCGTGTATTGGATGGCAGGCGGGCGTGTGGAAACCGAGCTGCTGCAGCTGCATTACAGACAAATCGAACAACGGTCGCAAAATATTGATGACCAATTAGGCAATCTAGAGCTGCTGCTATCCCATTGGGCGTTCGATAATAAATTTGACTATAGCTTAAACGGATATGATTTTGTCCGAAATTTCGAGAGGACGCAGGATATCACCAGGACGCTAGTCGCTATGCAAGGCTCGAATGCGATGGTGAAGCATGCGGAACTTTACGTGGGTGGAACAAGCTCCGTGCTGTTCAACCCTGAATATATGAAGATCGATGATCGTTCTGCAGCCACAGCAACTAGATATGATCCTCTCATTCACGGTCAACATACGACGTATTGGACACAATGGTCGTTTGATGCGAATCGTCCCGATAACAAAGATTTAACGCTCGTTCATCAAATTCCCGGTGGCAGTCTGAATCCGTTTGGGGTATTAGTTTTTCGTTTTGATAGCCAAAAGGTGGCCAATATGCTCAATACGCTGACGCCTTATGATGGCGGGGAGACGTTCCTGATTCAGAATGCTGGAGAGCTGTTCGTTTCTGCAAATGGGAATACATCGTCATCTCCATTTGTAAGCGCTCTTCGTGACAAAGTTGCTTCACTAGCAGGTAAAAAGGGTTCCTTTTTTATGGATTGGAAAGGTTCGACCTACACCGTTTCATACGGCAGCTTGGCCAGAATTTCAGAGGATTGGACGTACGTATCCGCGTCACCCATTTCGAGTATCACATCACCTGTAGTCTTTATTTCCAAGTTGATTATCACGGTAAGTCTCGCGGTACTGCTGCTTGCGGCTTTACTTGCATGGTTGGCTTCACGCCGCATTTATTTGCCTGTCAAAAGGCTTGTTGCGATGCTGGGCGGAAGCTCAGCTAACCCTCCACAGTGTGAATTTACACTGCTCGAATCACAATGGATGCAATTGCATAACGAGAGCTTGGAGCTGAATACGAAACTGACGGAACAGCTCCCTCACTTGAAGGACAGCTTTATGCATCAACTGCTTCAAGGATATTTGAATGCCTATTCAGAGGACGATTTACGCCATCGGATGGAGCGTTTTAAGTGGGACGTGAAGAATAAGCAATTCGTTGTCCTCTATGTACAATTGATTGGAATGACAAGCATGGAGGGGAATTTCCGGCTTGGCGAAGAGGGACTTGTCACCTTTGCGGCCGTGAATATGATCGAGGAGCTGGCTACTCCGTATTTTGAACAAAGTCATACACTCAATTTTCACGATCTAACCGCGGGTATTCTTCTCATCCTACCTGAGGATCAATCTTATACAGATGCATGCCAAGCCTTTAGTGACGAATTGAAGCAGTCGATTAATCGTATTTTGAAAATGCGCATGACCATGGCCATTAGTCGGCCTGTACAGCTGATTTCCGATATCCCTATCGCATTTGAACGAGCCAAGCAAGCGGTCAGCTATCGCTACTTTGAGAATGTGAACCAGATTATCGATATGGAGCATGACAATTTTGCAGGAGATGAAGACATGGAATTGCAATATCCATTTACACAGGAGCGGGAGCTCATTCAAGCTTTACGGACAGGGAAAGAAGGGGAAGCCAGCGACTTGTTGGTGTCTTTCCTGGAGGTGTTAACCTGCAAGGGGGCTAAAGAAATTGAAGTGCAGCAAGGGATGCTGCATCTGCTTGGTAATGTTCAGCATGCCATTATGGTGTCTGGAATTAATCCGAATCGCCTCTTCAAAGGCGCGAATTTGTATGAGCAGCTTTCTCAGATTCGGGAATCCACGAGAATTCTTGCTTGGTTTCAGGATAAAGTGCTTAAGCCTTTTATGAATGAGATGTCTGGACGTTCGGACGCGCAAGTGAAACGTATTATCGAACAAGCGATGATTTATTTGCAAAATAATTATAGACAAGATATTTCGCTTGATAATTGTGCGGAGCATACGGGGACGAATCCATTTTTTCTAAGCAGATCCTTTAAGCAAGTGACCGGTAAAAACTTTATCGATTACTTAACAGAGCTGCGCATGGACAAAGCCAAAGAGCTGCTGCGAGACTCCGAAATGCGGATTAACGATGTCGCCGATCAAGTCGGTTATCAGCATACGTATTTCAATCGGATTTTCAAAAAACTGGAGGGCATGACGCCAACGCGCTATCGTGAGCTCAGTCGGACTTCCTAATCAATAATGTATTAGTTAGCCAAAAAAGTGCAAACGATCCGAGTACACCATTGCAATAATGTCCGCTTGTTCGCAAGAGCTCCACTTTCTACAATGGGGCTACATGTGAAAAGGAGATGATCGCTTGGCTTCGGATATGGCAATTAAGCTGCGTTGGTTAAACAAAGAGGCATCTAAACCTGTTGGGATAACATGGGGAATTCCTTGGCGCGAGGGCGTGCTTGGGCGAGAAGAGTCATTGCGTTTGGAAACGGGTGACGGTGAAGAAGCTATACCGGTCCAAAGCTGGCCGACCGCTTACTGGCCGGATGGCAGCGTGAAATGGTCCGCTCATTCGGCAGCCGTTCTTCCTGGAAAAGCAGATGACTTCACCATTCGAAAAGGAAAAGGTCCCGAGTCCGATCACCGTATGCTAGTAACTGAAACGGATGACACCATTACGCTTGATACAGGCGTTATGATATGCACAATAGGCAAGCAGGGGAAACAATGGCTTCGCAGTATCGTTCGTGAGGGCAACCAGATATGTAGCGGCGGCGAATTGATTGGCTTGAAAGAAGGACTGAGCGAGGCGTCGGGTGTACGGATAAGCCGCGAGGAGACTTTCGAAAGCCGAGTCTTACGCGCTGTTGTTGAACAGAACGGACCGATTCGGGCTGTCGTTAAACTAGATGGCAGGCTCCGATCGACGACGGGAAGCCGAGAGTGGCTGCCTTTTACACTGCGTTTGTATGTGTATGCGGGACAGGAAACGATTAAACTCGTGCATACGTTTCACTATGATGGGAATCCCCACGAGGATTTCATTAAAGGCATAGGCATTCGCTTCGCGGTGCCGATGAGAGGGGCCCAATACAATCGGCATATCCGTTTGGCAGGGGATCGTGGCTATTTCAGCGAATCGCCCAAAACCTTACATACCCGCCGAACAAAAGGAAAGTATAGAGAGTTATTCGAGCATCAAACGGCAGGTGAGTTGACCACATTTGACCCCACAGAGGATGCGTATTTCCTAGGGCTGCTGGATGATTCAGCGACATGGGATAGCTTTAAACTTGTTCAAGATTCATCTGAACATTATCGTATTTGGAAGCGGACGAAAGCTGGCTGCAGCTGGGTCAAGGTGACAGACGGAGCTCGCGCTGGCGGACTGAGTTATGTCGGTGGTGAAGGCGGCGGCTTAGCCGTGGGGTTGAGAAACTTCTGGGAGAAGCATCCATCTAGCTTTGAGATACATGGTACAGCAGCTTCGGAGGCAGCATTTACGATCTGGTTGTGGTCTCCTGACGGGACGCCGATGGACCTTCGCCATTATGATACAGAAACACATGTAGAATCCTCCTATGAAGGAGCGGAAGAACTTCGCGCAACGCCATATGGCATTGCGAATACGAGTGAATTGATGCTGTGGTGTACGAGTGAAACGCCGGATACGGAGCTGCTACAGCATATGCAGGAGGAGACGCAAAATCCTTCCCTTCTTATTTGTGAGCCTACGTATTATCACGAGTCGGGAGCTTTCGGCTATTGGAGCTTACCAGACCGCAGTCATAAAGTGAAAGCGCAGCTGGAGAATCGGCTGGATGGCATTATTACCTTTTATCAAGATGAAGTTGAGCAACGAAAGTGGTACGGGTTCTGGGATTATGGCGATTACATGCATAGTTATGATCCTGTTAGGCATGTATGGAACTATGATTTAGGTGGCTGTGCTTGGCAAAATACAGAGCTTGCGCCCAACATGTGGCTATGGGTTATGTTCCTCCGCACGGGTCGAGCGGATATTTTCCGAATGGCAGAAGCCATGACTCGTCACACAAGTGAAGTGGACCTGTACCATTTTGGTGAATATGCGGGACTTGGATCCAGGCATAATGTGGTCCATTGGGGCTGCGGCTGCAAGGAGGCTCGCATTGGGATGGCGGGCTTACATCGGTACTTCTATTATTTGACCGCCGATGAGCGGATCGGGGATATCATGGATGAAGTGCGTGATTCGGATTTCACGACGGTGAATTTGGATCCGATGCGGGCTTATTTTCCGAAGGATGAGCATCCAACGCATATCCGTGTGGGGCCGGATTGGGCGGCTTTTAGCTCAAACTGGATGACACGTTGGGAACGCTATGAGGATACTTCGTATCGGGACAAAATCTTGGTGGGCATCAATTGTATTAAGGATACGAATTATGGGCTTATCTCGGGACCAACCTATGGGTACGATCCGAAAACAGGCGTGCTCTCACCACTTGGTGACGATAACTGGGGAAGGCATTTGGCCATTTGTATGGGAGGACCGCAGGTGTGGTTCGAGCTTGCAGGCATGTTGAAAGACCCCGAATGGGAAGACATGATGGCGGAGCTCGGCGTGTATTATAACCAAACGCAGGAGCAGAAGGATAAGCTGACCCATGGTCAGATCTCCACGAAACATTTCGAGCATCCAGTGCTCAGTGCAGCGATCACAGCCTATGGTGCTTTTTATAAGCGGGATGATGAGACGGCGGAGAAATGCTGGTCCATTTTGCTCGGAAGCGCGTTTGCTAAGGTTGATCTGCAGCAGGAGGCCTCCATCGTTACGCACGTGGATACCTTGCAAGAGATCGATTGGATGAACACGAATGAGGCTGCACAATGGTCATTGAATACGATAATCGCACTTGAGCTTATATCAGAATGGCTACCCCAATAGACAGAATTGAGGAGAGATTAGCTGTGGAACCTACAAGCAAGGAAGCTTATTTGATTGGAAAGGTCGATATTCGTGCGGCTGGCCCGCGCTGCAAAATGCTCCTAGGTGACCTGAACGGTGACGGTCGTATGGAGATGCTAATGGTGCATCCCGACAACCGACAGGATGTTCGATATATTCCCCATCAGGTGCAATGCCTGACGGCATTTGATCTGGAGGGCAATCTGCTGTGGCAGACAGGCAAGCCAGATTCGGGAGCTGGAAGTGCGGGGTCAGACTACCCTGCCCAGATCGCTGACATCGATGGCGATGGTCAGTTAGAAGTATTATGCGTGATGGATGGGCGATTTCTCATCCTGAATGGCCAAAATGGCGAAGTGAAGGCCACATACGAGCTGCCGCATGAGCATGCCCATGACTGCATCATTGTGGCGAATTTGACTGGCGGGGCGTATGCCAGTGACATTATCCTAAAAGACCGTTATCACACGATGTGGGCGTTCGATCGTCATTTCAATTTACTATGGACTCACGAAGGTAATCCTGGGCATTTCCCATGGGTGTATGATTTGGATGGGGATGGGAAAGACGAAGTCATGGCTGGTTATGATTTATTGGATCATGATGGTCAGAAGCTGTGGAGCTGTCAGGATCTTGAGGATCATGCCGACTGTATCTGGATCGGGGATGTGAATGGGGATGGTCAACCAGAGCTTGTGATTGGCGGAAGTGTCACGGTGATGTATGACCGCTTCGGCAAAGAGCTATGGCGCTATGAAGGCTCCATCGAATCGCAGCATATCGCCTTGGGCAGGTTCTGCAGCGATAAGCCAGGGTTGCAAATTGCAGGACTAGATCGTCTCGTTCGTGAGGATGATGGGAAGGGATTGAAAGGGAAGGACGCCCTATTTCTCTTGGACAGTGAAGGTCAAGAAATATGGAAGGAAGATCGCCAAACGGATGGTTGGCTGACGATTATCGAGCCCCTACGCGGCTGGGAAGCAGATTCAGCGGATCTGATACTTGCCTACCGTAGAGGTGGTGGGGTTTGGCCATCCTTGTATGATGGTGAGATGAACGTTGTTGTTGAATTTCCGCTACACGGATATGCCGTACATGCCGATGTATGTGGTAGTGGGACAGAGCAAGTGATCATTTATAATGACGACACAGCCGCCATTTATGCAAGTGGGCCGCTTGCGTTGCGAGAAGGACTATCCGGCACACAACTGCCGCAGCCCAAACGCTTGTCCAGTTCAACCCTATATCCCGGCGGCGAAATTCCGTTGTAAAGAGAAAGGATATCTACGATGACACACGCGTTGAAGTTTGATTTCGGGGTTGGGAACCCGGAGTCAGGGTACACCAAGATTACTCCAGCAGCCGAGTATGAGAAAACGGTTGGATATGGATTTAGCAATGTGAAGAATGTTCATGCCAAGGATCGGGACGAGCCCGGTGCGCTGCGGAGAGATTTCTGTATTCCGCTGGACACTTCGTTTCTGGTGGATGTTCCTAACGGGACTTATCGTGTTTCGATTCTACTAGGCGATGAGATCGCCGAAACAGAAACGACGATCACCACGGGAGAAGGAAGGCTTGTGCTTCATAAGCAGCGTACTTCTGCGGGACATTTTGTTCGCACAAGCTTCTCAATATGGGTCGCGGATGCACAGCTGAAGCTCACGTTCACGGGTAGGGCACCGCGCATCAATGCGTTGGAAATCGAGCCTATGCCTACAGCTTGTACGCTGTTTCTAGCAGGAGATTCCACCGTGACCGACCAGCCGACAGACGGGTATCCGTATGCGGGCTGGGGACAAATGCTCCCACTATTCGTCAAAGCAGATGCGGCGGTAGCTAATTATGCACTATCGGGCAGAAGCTCCCTAAGCTTCATTCGCGAAGGCGTCTTGGATACGATTTGGGGCTGCATCAAGCCCTACGATTACCTGCTCATCCAATTCGGTCATAATGACCAGAAGCCGGATGAAGCGCGATTTACAGAACCATTTTCCTCCTACAAGGAAACGTTGAAAATCTATATCGACGGTGCTCGGGAGCGAGGCGCATATCCGATTTTGGTCACATCCGTGCAGCGTCGGTTTTTCGAAGAAGATGGGACATTGCGTGATACGCACGGCGATTATCTGATTGCGATGCGTGAGTTGGCTGCGGCTGAAGAAGTGCCATTGATCGATCTTGCCGCAAGCAGCAAGGCATTATTTGAAGAGCTAGGGCCAGAAGGGACCAAACGGCTATTCATGTGGCTGGCACCAGGCGAATTCATGAATTTCCCGGATGGTGTCGAGGATAACACGCATTTCCAGCAGCAAGGCGGGATTGAAGTTGCGAAGCTGGTTCATGCCGGCTTGAAGGACTTGAAGCTGCAACCGCTAAGTTTGTATTTGCGTTGATATAGCGAAGCCAATATTGGAATGGAAAAGGAGCTAAGTGGCTGTTTGCGCTTAGCTCCTTTGTTGTTCGCTTCAGCGAGAGGGGAGTCGAATGCTCCTCCGCGCTGTAACGCTGAAAAACACGCTTACAGATGTCGATAGTTGCGTGTAAAAAAATGGGTAAAGATGCTAAAATACACTCATTTTCGGGGAAAAAGCTAAACATAGATGAATTCGTGCAAAAGTGCATCTTTTAGCACCGAAAAGGTGCCAAAACGACGAGTGGAGGCAGAAATAGTTGCACAATTGCACGCATTTTAAAAAGTGAGGTGAATTTGATTAAAATGGTTGCACTTTTGCATTTTGCTCTAAATCCACTGAATAGCAAAAAGAGGGTCCCCCGCCACATACATGGCTTATGGGAGAACCTCTTTTTATTGAAACGAAGCTACTGAATGGTGATCTTGTTAATCAAGGCACCTGTACCTTGCAGCGATATGGCGTGATTTTGCACCAAGTTCGTGATATTGCCAACGATCGTTACCGTGGATGACACGTTGTAAGTCGTCGTCACGTTACTGCCATTGGTGCCTGTTTGGTTGATCGTGATGGTTGCAATTTTGCCTTGATTCGTAAAGGTTACGCTGTTAAATGTCCCGGAAACATTGAAGCTCTGATTGTTGCCGTTGGTAAGCTGTGTGACCTCGGTATAGATGGCTGAATTATTATAAGAACGGATTTTAACGATGTCACCTGGTTGCAGTGCTGAACCACTAACCTGAACGCCGCTTCGATAGACGAATGCCTTGTCGTTCAAGGTAATCGCTTGAGCTTGGTTGCCGTTCACAATAACTAGGAGACTGTTTGTCGCCGAAATAATTGTGCCCGTGAGTTGGGCAATTGTAGGCTGTGTAACAGCTGTGCCATCTACACGTTGAAGGACTTCGGCATGCAATACAATGCCGTTATAGTAATGCACTTTGATGACTTGACCTGGCAGTAGTACGCCGCTCGTTGTTTGCGTGCCATCCAAGTAGATGGAGGTGTTTGCGTGAAGCTGTAAGCTGTAAGATTGGCCGCCACTCGTTAGCGTAAGGAGGTTATTGGTGACCGGACCTGTAATCGTACCGGTCATCTCGCCTGTTGTCGTTACTGGCGACACACTCTTGGTTACTTCAATGATGGCTGCCGTATTATTGTAGGCGTAGGTTGTCAGGACATCGCCAACCTGAAGCGCCGATAGCGTCGTAAATGCACCATTCTTGTACACGATAGTCTGACTGCCCAGTGGAACGCCTTGGAGTTGAGAAGAGGTAGTTAACAATAAAATATTATCGCTAATCGGATAAGACATCGTGCCCGTTACAGTCGAAGCGTAATTGGTTGGCGTCCCACTTGTGCCTACTGGTTGTGTCACTTCCACATAGCTGACACCATAGTTGTAGGAGCGCGTGCTGACGATATCACCTACTTGTATGCCTGAGGCCGTCGTCTGGGAACCATTTCGGTAGTAAAGTACGTTACTGTTTATCGGGAGAGAAATAGTTTGCCCATTGCTCAAGAGGGTTAGTGTACTCCCAGTAATCGCGCCAGTCACCATGCCGGTCTTCACCCCAATGGCTTGTGTGGGCGTTGTAGGGTTGCCACCGCTTGGCTGTGTAACTTCGATATAAATGATGTTGCCATCGTTGGAACGAATCTTCAGGACATCACCCGTTTGTAAAGCCGATGGACTGACTTTAGCGCCGTTCCGGTAAATAAACACATTAGGATCCAGGGTCAGATTGATGTTCTGGCCATTAGTTCGAACGGTCAGTACATTGCCACTGACAGGGGCTACAACGGTTCCTGTTACAAGACCGTCAACACTATTAGGCAATTGGTTGCCTGCTCGATCCAGCAAAGCGGCAATTTGGGCGCGAGTTACGAGCTGTTTGGGACGGAACGTATTATCTTCGAAACCATTCACAAGGCCTTTGTCGACGGCTACTTTGACATATCCCACGGATCCTGCGGGTACGCTGGAGGAGTCGGAGAAAGGGAGCCTTGCATTCATATTGGCCTCAGCTTCGTCTTGTAGCTTCAATGCTTTGACTAGGAGCGTTGTGGCCCATAGGCGATCTGCTGGCTGATTCGGGTTGACATTCGTATCGGATTCGGCGAACAAATCGTTTTCCAATGCGACTGCTACGTAACCGACAGCCCACGAGGGTACAGCAGCTGCATCATTGAAATTCAGCTTGGTTGCTTTCTCCTCAGCGGATTCTGCTTGATCGCGCAGCCCCATTAACCGGACAGCTGCCGTGATGGCCTCGATACGAGAGACAGTCTCTTGCGGTTTAAAGGTACCATCGGGATACCCATCGAAAATGCGTCTAGAGACTAGACTCATGATGTAGTTTAAAGCCCATTCGAATTCTTTCCCTTTGATATCTTTGAAGTCAAATTTAATTGCCGCAGACGGTCGTTTGTCAAAGGTTTGGCGTGAGTTGTTGTTACGATCATCGTCCTTGCGGTCGTGGCCGTTCTGAGCGAAGGCCGTTGTTCCCGTTGCCATCACAAGTGTGAGGGCTAGTGTTGGTACAAGCAGTTTTTTCATACGCGAATGCTTCATCTTTTTCTTCTCTCCTTAATAAAATAAATGAGTAGAAAATTGCGATTTTGAGGTGCGTGCTTGAGTTGGTAAGCTTATTAAAGTATTCGGAAATAGTTGGTTTTTTTTGGGTGTTGACTTGTAAAAAAAGGAAATAATTCTTTTTCGTCGCATCATATCATTAGCTTGGTTGCGCTTACGCGATCTAGCGGCAAGGTAGAAGTGAATTTTCAAAGATTCTGGACCAAACTTCGGTCTTATTTTTAAAAAAAAGTAATATATTTTTCTTAAAACCGCATTGATTTAGAAGGAAAATAAAGCTTAATGAAGTAAGTAATAGATGTAACATATTTTTAGGCTCATCGGTTATTGCCCACTGATTTCTCACCCGAATCTATTCCTAGCATAGTATGTAGGAAGGTGGTGATGAAAAGTGACTAATACACTTGAGGGCTGGATAATTTACACTTTTTGGGGCATTTTTGGGTTCATGCTGATTGATTTTCTTATCGCGTTCTTCAAATCCTTTTGGGAAGGCTCCTTTGGCCCTGCACTCGTGTTAGTTTATTTGAAAGATGTCCTATACTATGTGCTGCCACTGACCGTTCTATTATCTATGACTTCCTTTGATCCAACAGGTTGGATTATTGTGATTTTTTACTTCATTTGCGGTCTCGCAGTGATGATCAAGTATGTGCTCGATATCATTAAAAGATTCCAATAATCGTTGCTGAGGCCCTGCTTCAAGCAGGGTCTAGAATTGAGTTTTTTCAAAGGGATATTCAAACTTTATCATATGAAGGAAGTGTAGCCATGAGGAGATATCAATGGATTAGATGGCGAAAGTTGATCCTCTGGCTGACAGCCATTGCCTTGATTTTCGGGGTGTTATGGGTAGGTGGGCCAACCTATTGGAGTGTCGCGTTTAGTATTATCGGCTTACTGTTGAACCTGGTTATGGCTATGGCCTTTATGATTATTCAGTTCGTAGCACTCTTCTGGTTCTTAGCGAGAGGGCGAACGTACTGGATTTTGCCTGGGGAGACGGGCTCTACGTGGGATGATTATCGCGGTAATCCTGAGATTGTGGAGAACGCCAAACGAATTGTTACCCTGTTGAAGGGTGTCAAAGAGTTTAAGGAGATGGGCGGCGAAGCGATTCGTGGATTGCTGCTCTGTGGGCCGCCAGGTACAGGGAAATCATACTTAGCACAGGTTATTGCCAATGAAGCACAAGTGCCATTTGCTTACGCATCAGCGCCAAGTTTTCAGAACATGTTCTTCGGTGTAGGTAACTTAAAAGTAATGGGGATTTATAAGAAAGCACGAAAGCTTGCCCGCGTTTACGGCGCTTGTATCATCTTTATTGATGAGATTGATGCGATCGGGATGAGCCGACAAGGCGGCGGTGCTGGTGGCGGGATGATGGGTATGATGGGAATGGGCGGCGGTTCAGGCTTGCTGAATGAGCTGCTTCTGCAAATGGACCCACCGAACATCGACACGTCCAAGATTGTTAAGATGCTGCGCTCGCTCGGTCTACGCCGTAAAAAAGCGGAACGCCCGCCAGTTTTAACTGTAGCAGCCACCAACTTGCCAGATGTACTCGACTCAGCCTTGCTTCGACCAGGTCGTTTCGATCGACAACTATGGGTGGATGTCCCGGATTATGACGGTCGGGTTGATATTTTCCAATACTATTTGAAAAAGGTCAAGCTGGACGAAACGTTAACCGCGGAGAAAGCTGGTCTTGATTCCATTGGTTATAGTCCTGCACAAATTAAACATATAGTTAACGAAGCTGTCGTTATCGCACATCAACGTGGTGCACCGGCGGCCAGCTATGAAGACTTCCGGGCCGCTATGGAAACCTATGAGTGGGGGCTCAAGCAACCGCTGCGCTCAATGCGCGATGACGAGAAGAGGAATGTGGCCTATCACGAAGCAGGTCATGCGGTGGCGCAGTTCCTGCTGAAGCCTCACGAACGTGTGTGGAAAGTGACGATCGTGAGGCGCGGTGGTGCACTTGGACTTTCGGCTACGAAAGAGACGCACGAGCGATATAATCGCAGCGACTCTGAGATGCTAGCAGAGATTCAGGTTTGTCTGGCTGCCCGTGCGGTAGAAGATGAATTCTTGCACAAGAAATTGAATGGGGTTACTTCTGACCTGCAGCATGCTACCCAAATTGCAGGTGCGTATCTCGGGATGCTCGGGATGGGTGATGAGCTGTTCAGCTTCCTGGCAGTCGGTTCTCGCACAGATGGACTCAAAGCGCTTCGACCACAAATCAATGAGCTTCTCAAGGAACAAATGCTCGAAGTGAAGAAGCTCGTACTTGAATATACGGAATTCGTTCATAAAATTGCGGAAGAGCTGCTGAAACGAGAAGATTTGACAGGTGATGAAATCGAAGAGATTTTTACCGAGCTTTATGGGGATTCGCGCCCTAGAGCGATTGAGGTGAAGCCTGTGCCTTTAAAAAAGCTAGTGATGGAGAAACCACTAGTCGTCATCGATGACATGGAAGAGGATCTCAAAGATTCATAATGGAAAAGGAAACAAATTCTTATGCATTGCCTCCTTTTTGGCTATAGTGGTCGGAAGGGGGCATTTTGTATGGCAAAAGATCGAAAGTGGCTATCTAGAGACGAGAATCAAAGGAGAATTCGATCATGGATTATGATGTTATTGTGGTTGGAGCAGGACTGGCAGGCTTAGTGGCGACGGCGGAGATCGCGGATGCTGGCAAAAAGGTGCTGCTCTTGGATCAAGAGCCAGAAGCTTCCTTTGGTGGACAAGCCTGGTGGTCATTCGGCGGCTTATTTCTTGTGAATTCCCCTGAGCAGCGCCGTCTAGGCATTAAAGATTCACAAGAACTAGCCTGGCAGGATTGGCAGGGGGCGGCTGGCTTCGATCGTGAAGACGACGAGGATTACTGGGGCCGCAAGTGGGCGGAGGCTTATGTCGAGTTCGCTTCTGGTGAAAAACGCGAATGGCTGCACGCCATGGGGATACGCTTCTTTCCGGTTGTTGGGTGGGCGGAACGCGGAGGTTATTTGGCGGAGGGACATGGCAACTCTGTACCTCGCTTTCACATCGTGTGGGGGACAGGACCTGGCATCATTGCCCCATTTGAACAGCGCATTCGGGCGCATATGCAGCATGGACGCGTGGTTTATAAGCCCCGTCATCGTGTGAACGAGCTTAATCAAAGCGGGGGTGCCATTAACGGTGTTCGCGGTTCTGTGCTTGTGGCTAGCACTGCGGCTCGCGGGGAAGCGAGCTCGCGTGAGGTGATTGGCGAATTCGATTATCGTGCGCAAGCGGTTATCATAAGCAGTGGCGGGATTGGCGCAAATCACGAATTAGTCCGCCAATATTGGCCAAGTCGGCTTGGTGAAGCACCGAAGCGCATGCTCTCTGGCGTGCCCGCACATGTCGATGGCCGAATGCTCGCCATTACTGAGCAATCTGGAGGTCGCATTGTGAATCGCGACCGGATGTGGCATTACACAGAAGGGATCAAGAATTGGAATCCCGTGTGGCATAATCATGGTATTCGTATTCTTCCTGGGCCATCCTCCCTCTGGTTGGATGCGCGTGGTCAGCGTTTGCCAGCACCTAACTTCCCAGGCTTTGATACATTAGGCACGTTAGAGACGATCCAAAAGTCTGGCTACGACTATTCATGGTTTATTTTGACTCAGAAAATAATTGAAAAAGAATTCGCGCTTTCAGGCTCCGAACAGAATCCCGATTTGACGGGGAAAAGTATACGTAAAGTGTTGGCTAGAGCACGGCCAGGCGCGATGGCACCTGTGCAAGCTTTTATGGACAAGGGGGAGGACTTCGTTGTTGCTTCTACATTGGCTGAGCTTGTCACTGGCATGAATGCGCTGACGGAGGAGAAATTGCTTGATTATGACCATATTGAGCGGCAAATTAAGGCAAGAGATCGGGAAATTGCGCACAAATTTACCAAAGATCTGCAAATCACAGCCATTCGGGGCGCTCGTAATTATATCGGGGACAAATTAATTCGTGTTGCGAAGCCACATCGCCTGCTGGACCCTGCGAATGGACCGCTTATCGCGGTACGATTGAATATCGTTAGTCGCAAAACCTTAGGCGGATTACAAACGGACTTATCTGGTCGTGTTCTGAATCAAGCGGGAGAAGCCATTCCTGGCTTATACGCTGCCGGTGAGGCATGCGGATTCGGAGGCGGCGGTCTCCACGGGTATCGTGCGCTGGAGGGGACGTTCCTCGGGGGCTGCTTATTTAGCGGCCGAGAAGCGGGACGAGCTGTTGCGAAAGAACTAAATAAGCTATAGCAATGTGACAAAACCTTCACCGCCACGAAAGTGGAAGTGAAGGTTTTTGTAAATTTATTGATAGGGAACGCTGTCTATTTTTTTAATTATTTTAGCAATCCCCACATCGACTAAATCTACATTCACATCAATCTCTCCTAAAGATTCAGGGTTTAATGGTAGTTTGCCATCTTCCTTCAAGCGATGCCATTCCTTTGGGTTGGATCGGTAGAGCATATTGGAAAGACCAAGAAGATCAGCACCTGATTTAAGTCCGATCAGATATGTTTTCTGAATCTGCCTTCTTATTTCCTTATTTGCGAGATCTACCAGTTCTTTCTCTGTTGCAGGCTTTTCCTGTTCCGTTATCGAGCCTTGCACCTTGACGTTAATTTGAAACGTTAGTTTTCCGTCTGATAGTTTGGATTCGATGGAAGGTTTGATTTTTGACATAATCATCATCGCTATCGGCTCTTGATCGACCTGAAGCATTAAAGGGGTACGTACCGTTTTTTTCTCCATCCAACGCAGGCCTTTAATATCGTCAAGTTTAAAACACCCAGTCAATTTTTTATTTTGAATGGCGCATATGCCATCTTGTTGAAGCTGTGGTGACGACTTCTTATTCTCTATCCAGCTATCTGTATTGACGCTTAAGACGGGAAGGAGCAATATCTGTCCGTCTTCCTCCCATTTCCAAATAAATTTGTACAAATATAGAGGAGCAACCAACGAGCTTTGAGAATATCGGTCAAGCGGGTTATTTAATTGTGAATAAAGGGTAGACATGTTTTGGGTAGGGTTTACGTTAAACATATCCTCGATCGAACCCCGGGTTGCCATCGTCCAAATGGTGTACCGAAACTCGTAATATCTGTCCATTTGATCTAAAATGCTATGAATGACATCCGGTCGCAGCGCTGCTTCTGTGAACACCAAGGTTTTCACGTGGCTCCAAGATAGTCTTTGCTGCGCAGTTTTGTAGAGATCAAAGATAGCCTCATCCACTGTCTTTCCTTCACCCTTGCCAATGGAAACAAGCTCCTTGTTAGGTCCTGCCCCGGCTTCTTTCTTGGCAATATTAGTAAAACCAATCATTTTAGTGTAAAATACGACATTGCCTTTCACATAATCAATTCCGATCGAATTGACATAAGCGAGATGTTCAATTTCTTTGGCTCCCCAACATCCGGTAAGCATTAGAGAGACTAGTCCAAAAACCAGTGATTGCCGTATCATTCTCACGGTTGCTCATCTCCGTTTTTTCGGGTAAAGTCTGGTACTCCTTCCTTCTTCCCCCAAGGCATTCGGAATACAATTTTGTAAAGGTCACGGAAGCTGATCGGAGCTATAGGACTTAAATATTTAACGCCAAAGGATTGCAGATTGACCATATATATGGCAATAGCTAAGATACATATCAATAATCCGAATAATCCTAGCAGACCGCAAATCAGTAATATGACTAATCGCAGCAGACTAACTAGGCCAACCATGTTTTGATTTACCATGGTAAACGATGCTAATACCGAGATGGCTACCACCACAAGAATGCCTGGTGCCGTCATTCCCGCGCTAATCGCCGCTTGTCCGACTATCAATCCGCCCACAACGGATATTGTCTGTCCGATAGTGGATGGCAAGCGCATGCCCGCTTCACGAAATAATTCAAACAGTAAAACCATGACAACGGCTTCGAGAGTCGT
The DNA here is from genome assembly GCF_059691995.1 of Paenibacillus sp. J22P169. Taxonomy (NCBI): domain Bacteria; kingdom Bacillati; phylum Bacillota; class Bacilli; order Caryophanales; family Paenibacillaceae; genus Paenibacillus; species Paenibacillus sp. J22P169. The sequence continues at coordinate 64,113 of NZ_JCAUAO010000005.1, forward strand.
CGGCAACGGAACACCTTGCCTTGACATTACAAGTGTTCCTAGCAAAGTGAACGGAAGCTGATCCTGATGATAGGTAAGCAATGCAATCCAAAATCCGGGAAGAAATACAGAAAGAAAGATACCGAATAGCCTTAAAGTCCGTGTAAACATGACAAATAAATTAAGTGTATAGGCATCTTCCGAAGTATTAAACAAAAAGGTCAGGTTAATAGGCCCAATGATCGCCGTTGGAGAACCTTCGACCACAATGACAAACCTGCCATGCATGAGTGAGTTCACCGCAAAATCGGGTCTGCCCGTATACGCAAACTTCGAGAATAACGTATTACCGACTAGCAGCTCCTCCAGTTGTGTAGTGCTAATCAGGCCTTTTACCTTCACATTGGCCAGCTTGGATTGAATCTCCTCTACTACGACTGGATTAATGCTTTCTTTCAGATAAAGCAGCATTGTTTTCGTCTGTGTCTGAGTGCCGAATGTATACTCTTCAACTGCCAAAGCATTTGTCTTTAATCTTTTTCTAATTAATGCGACATTGGTCTTCGCTTCTTCAATAAATCCATCTCGAGGACCTTTTACCGAAATCTCCGCATTCGTTTCCTCCGTTTTTCTCTGAGGGGCATTGGCCAAATTCCAAGCATACAAGGAGGCTGTGTCATAAAAATAAACTAATAATTCACCATTAAATACTTTACTCATGATAAGATCCGCATCAAAATCATGCGGGATGGAGTCAAGATGGAATGGCAGCTGCTGCCTGAGTTCAGCGTCATCGGAAATGACATGGTTTTTAAACATTTCAATCAGGTGGGGAATAAAAAACTCATTAATCCGATTAACATCGCACAACCCGTCACAATATATCAGGAGTAAAGTGGATGAAATTCCATTCTTTTGTGGAACAGTCAGCTTATTCGTGAGTACATCGCTGCAGTCTTTGAACAGTTGCCGAAAGGTTTGAAATGTTTCATCATTCATAGAATCTAGCTGATCTAATGTATTGGTCATGATTTTATTCTTCTCCATCTGTCTCCGATATGAATTAACCCAATGACAATTAGGAAATAGCACGACATCACCCAAAATATAAGGGGTAATAAAATTTCAGTTAACAGATTGATAAATTTAGGATCGCTAAAAGGCCAACTAATCGCTATTAACTGGATAGCGCATAAGAGGAAAAGAAATAACAATTTTTTACCTTGTTTCTCAATGTTTAGAATATCGTTAATTAAAAAAAGAGACAAAGAAATTCGCAGGAATGCCCCGCTAAACCATTGATAAATACTTAAAAAGTCCATGTGTTCAATAAAATGGCCAATCGTCACGAGTCTCCACTCTTCATAGGCGGGGAACCTCAAATGTGAAGCTTGCTTAGGACCGAATTCGATGATAGACCCAATAAGAGGACCTATTGTGAGCCCTAATAGTATCAAGGCCAGAAAAACAAGCGACATGAACGAAATGCGAGTACGAATGTGATGCTGCATAAATAATAGCAATGATAATTCGATTAGCCCTGCTCCAACATAAATAACACCATGCCAGACTGGCATCATGCCATGCTCCAAATATGGCTTAAGTAAGGAGTAATCCTTATTGGGATAATTAGCAAAGCTCACATAAAATCCAAAAATGACAACTAAGGGTAAAAAGATTACGGCTGTATTGGCTATAGATTCGATCCCTTTATAAGCATTGTAAACGCAGACAAGCAACAAAGAAGTTGCTAAAACAAATTTTGGTGTGCTAGTTGCGAATGATAGATGGATCCAAGTAACGGTATCTTTTAACGTAATCGTCGATAAAGTAAGAAGGTACAAACAAGCAATTCCTGCCATTAGGTAGGATACCGTTGCACCGTAGGTAAGCTTTAGCCATTGAAAAAAACGGATCTCTCGATTTTTAGAAATAGCCGAATAAAGCAGAACAACCCAAATCATACAAAAAGCGCCTGCAAGCAGAACGGAAATCCAGCTGTCGCGTTGTGCTTTATCTAACACCAACGGAATGATAATGACATGGTTCAGCAGTCCAACAGAAAGCATAAACATCATGGATGTTTGCAAAAACGTTATGGAACCATTTTTCATTAAAACCTCCGATGATGTGTTTATTAGTAAATTGTTCCTGTAGTATGCCGAGCTTTCTTGGCATTTATACAATTTCCCTGAAATTCCTGTTATTGGTTAGAGGTACAGTAGTTCAATAAAAGAGATGTTCAATCGAAAGAAACCACTCCATTGGACGGAGTGGTTTTATCTTTATACGCTGATAGTTATTTTGCGAAAGAGATGCATAATAGCAGATTTAGTATGATTAGTCTCTATTTGTTTTTATAAATTTATTGCACTCACGCTCAACTTTGTTAAATCAACCTTGTTCCCTGTTGGGTCACTGATATGCACAGTCACTTGCTCGCCAGCGCGCAGATCGAAGAAGTTGTCGCTGAAGCGAATATTTCCCTGAGGGAGATCCAGCTTCACCATCCGCGCGTGTGCGCCATTGGCCGTAATATGCACGGCTTGCGTATCTGCATCGACATTCACGCTAAGCGAAGTCGTAGGGAACTGGAGATCCTTCTGATCACGCAGATAATGTAGATTATCTGGCGCAGTCCAGTCAGTCGTGTGTACGCGGACAACAACCTGCTCTGCCGATGCCCCACTTAATACGGAAGCTTCAGGCAAACTTCCCAGTTGGATAGCCGTGTTCGCCGCTACTTTTGCTTCGAACGCGTGCGTGAACAATGTCTCCCCGGAGAAGTTATAAACAGTTACGTGAACCTGACCTTGTAAGTTGGATAACGTATCGTTGACTGCCCATACGGCCAAGTCCTGCCCAGGCTCATGATCGATCGAGAGCAGAAGCGGGTGATAGAACTTTTTGGCATAATAGAAGGAAGCCTTCGGTAACAATTCATAATCAATCAGCGACCAGCTAGTACCTGGCCAGCTATCGTTTAATTGCCAGATGAGGGACCCACTCGTGCGGTGCTTGTTCCGTCGATAATGCTCAATGCCATACTTCAGGCCTTCGGCTTGTGTCAGCATGGAGAAGTTCATATATTCCTCAATGTTTGTCGGAATACCGGTATATCCTTCCATGAGCAGAATACCCTTTTGGTGATTCGTATCTTTGTTGCGATAAGCCATTTCAACACTGTTCCAGTAAAATTGGCCATTCGGAATGTTTTTCTCCAACGTGTAACGATTAGCTGAGGCATGCATGCCGAATTCACTGCTGAAAAGGGTGAAGTCTTTTTTGTAATTTTTGAACGTGACGCCTTGAATACTGTAATCAAGCAATGGCACATCGCCGAACTGACGCGGGTAAACAGAACCATGCCACACCTGCCAGTTATGGCGGTCGCCGACATCAGGATCGTTGGCATCATTGCCGCCAAATGGGGAAGATGGCCAGTAAGCACGACTGTCATCGAGCAGCTCGAGCGCATCTGGAATCAGTTCGTGATAAATGATTTCCCCGTAGAATGGACAGTTGATGTCACCACCAGCGGATTTCATATCGTACAGCCAATCAATTTCATTATTCCCGCACCAGAGGGCCAGGGAGGTGTAATTGCGCAAGCGTTTGATGTTATAGATCACTTCGCTCTTAACATTTTCCATAAAGTCACGATTAAAATCAGGGAATAACGCGTTAGCGAAGGCAAAATCCTGCCAAACCAGAACGCCACGCTTGTCGCACTCCTCATAGAAGACATCCTTCTCATAGATGCCACCTGCCCACACGCGCAGCATGTTCTGATTGGATGTAACAGAAAGATCAATTAAATCTCTGTAGCGTTGATCTGGAATGCTTCCGATGAAGTGATCAGCAGGGATCCAGTTCGTACCTTTGGCGAATAGTTTGACACCATTTAGCACAAAAGCAAAGGCATTCTGACCTTCCGGATCCTTAACTTGCAGCTCAATCGTTCGGATACCAAACGGCTTGCGATACGCATCCACTTGCTCGCCGTCAGCATATAGAACAACTTCAAGCTCGTACAAGTAAGGCTTGCCGAGGTCATGTGTCCACCAAAGCTGTGGATTCGCTACGTTTAAAGCGAACGATTCTGATGATTTCACATTTCCTTGTGCAGAAGCAACAACTTGACCTGCCTCATCTAATAAACGAATGTCACACGACTTCTGTGCACCTTTGCGAAGTGTAGTCACGTCAACATCAACTTGGATTTCTGCTTGTGTATCACTGATCGTGCGAGTTCTAGCAAAAACACTGTCTAACTTCGCGCGGCGGTAACGTTCGATAAATACTTTGCCCCAGATCCCTACTGTGACCATGCGTGGACCCCAGTCCCAGCCGAAATTCATCGCTGCTTTGCGCAACCAAGGGCGCTCTTTCGTATAAGAGGACCATTGGAATAATTCTTTATCCTTATTGTGTAAATGCAAAGGATCAAATTTAACGGCAATTGAATTTTTACCGTCCTGAATGACGCGTGTGACATCGAATGTATGCGCCATTAGCATGTTGCTCGTTGTTCCGATTTCCTTACCGTTTACGTAGATTGTTGCAAATGTGTCAAGACCTTCGAAGGTTAACTCATGCTTCTCTTTCTCATCATTTGCATTCCCTAACGAATAGTTGAAGGAGTGACGATACCACCATTCTTTTTGCTCGATCCATCTGCTTTTCGCGTCATTATGACCGAAATAAGGGTTCTCAATCAACTCCCGTTCAATCAGCGCGGAGTGGACATCCCCAGGAACCTTAGCTGTAATCCAGAAACGATCGTCTAACCATGCTGCCGCGACATCGAGTGGTCTAGCTTGACCAACTTCGAACTGCTGCAATCGCCATAATCCTGATAATTCCATCTGTCATTTCTCCTCTTACACCATGTATTTTAAAATTTTGGAGATGGGGCAGCCGGATGAAGGACTGCTTCCTCCCGGAACTCACTCGGTGTTTTACCAGTGAATTTCTTGAATACTTGACTGAAATATTTGATATCTTCAAATCCGACTGAGCTTGCGACATCGGCTATTTTGGCAGGGGATACGGTTAGGATTTCCATGGCACGATTAATCTTTTGGCGAGTCACATAGTCACCAAACGTAATGCCGGCTTCCTTTTTAAAAACTTCGCTCAAATGATTCGGATGCAAATGCACATATTTAGCAACCTGCTGCAAGCCAACATCCTTCCCCAAATTCTCATGGATGTAGGCCATCGCTTTCTGTGTATGTGTGGCTTGACCCTCACCTAACCGATGATGATACAGCTCCATAATCGTCAGCAGGTATTGAAACAGCGCGTCTTTCAGCACGATATCCCGTTTGACGACGAAGGCGATATTTAAATCATCGAGGGCTCCCTGACGACCCGTTGCAGTCAACACACGTTCTAGCCAACGATGTGCGGACAGGGCAGCAGAACGGACCAAAGATTCAAGTGATTCGATCGTCATATGCGGGTCGTTCAGCTCCGATTGCAAATAACGCTGAACCCAGTTCTTCAATGCGACGGAGTCGTCATCCAACAAGATCGAAGAGAGCTCCAGCTCCTCCTCGTGGGTACAGACGGTTTTACCGCCTTTGCGCCCAACAATGTCCGAATAAATCAGAATAGATTCATCTAGATGATGTTTATAGCTGAAGGCATAATCTGCGGTGACATAAGATTTGTATAAATCAGACTGCTGATGAACGACTTCGCCGATAGATATACTGACTTTGCATTTGAGCAGACGCTCGATCTTTTGCTTTGCAGAGTCGGGATGATCGAAGAAGTCAGATGCACTTGTTTTCGGAAGGGCTACGACAATTCGCTGCCGGTAAATCAAGGTTTCACATTGCAAGATCTCATGCAGCATGTTGTCTACAGCGAACAGCAGCAAGGAGGTTTCCGAGGATGTTTCTCCCCAGCCTTCAGCGGTAACAACGTAGGTTTGAAATTTAGGTTGAAATTGGCCATGCGTAATAAATAAAAGGGGGAGATAGTCGGGCAGCATGTCTTCATCGACAGCCGCGGATTCCCCCTCAATAATCCAGCGTTCAAACAAACGATTGCGAACTTCTTTGTTCTTATAGAGATCCTGGTTGAGATGCTTCCATTTATCTTCAATGCGCTGTTTCACTTGGAGGACGGTTTTCATAATTTCTTCAGGCCGACTGGATTTCAAGAGATAGTCGCTGACACCTTGTCGAATAGCTTGCTGTGTATACATAAAATCATCGTACCCAGATAAGATGATCGTCTCGATATCCGGAATGATTTCTTTCGCCTTCTGAGCTAATTCTAAGCCATTCATGTGCTTCATTCGGATGTCTGTTAACAAAATATGCGGACGTTCCTCAGGCATACGGCGAAGCGCCTCTTCTGCCGAAACGGCTGGCTTCAGCAATTCGAGTCCGATTTCTTTCCAATTAATGACTTTGGCCAAGCCGGTTCGGATGATGACTTCATCATCAACGATCAAGATTTTCATGTATATCCTCCAAAACTGGGATCGAAAATGACACACAAGTTCCTTCATTCAATCGACTCTCGATCTTGATGCCCGAATCAAGCCCGTAATGCAGCTGCAAGCGTTCGTGCACATTACGCAATCCGTAGCTGGCATCGTTTCCTATCGTGCCCTCTGCAGGGTATAAACTTTCGAATACCTCATTCAAACGCTCTTCTGTCATCCCAATACCATCATCTATCACTTTGAAATGCATCAGGTTGCCCTTTTGTTCGACATAGATGGAGATGGTGCCAGGTTCCTCTTTCATTTGAATGCCATGAATCATCGCATTTTCAACCAAGGGTTGAAGCAACAATTTCAGCATGAACGAATCACTTAAACGGGCATCAACCACATAATCAACCGTAAACTCATCTGGAAAACGAATCGATTGCACTTGAACGTAATTACGAATATGCGCGAGCTCCTGCGAGACCTTACAATATTCTTTCCCCTTATTCAAGCTGAAGCGTAAGAAGTCACTTAAAGCGCCGACCATTTCAGCAATACGATCTTCCTCTTGGAGTAAAGCGATCCAGTGTATCGAAGACAACGTATTATACAGAAAATGCGGATTGATTTGTGCTTGCAGTGCACGCATATCGGCTTCTTTTTTTCGCGTTTCATTGTGTATGAGCTGCTTTTTTAAGACTTCGATATGGGTACTTAACAAATTGTAGCTGCCGGCAAGACGACCAATTTCATCTGTTGTATATACGGGATAAAGCGGCAAGGGTTCATCGGGATTAATGGTCGATAGTAAGCGAGTTAGAGATCCGAGAGGCCTCGTGACCTTGCGAATAACGAATATCGTGAGTAAAATATTAGTTATGACGGAAAGGGCAACGGCTACAGCTGTTAATTGCAAAATATACCGATTCTGAGCGCTATAGAGCTTCGATGGGATGATGCCAACGATCGTCCAATTGATCATGGGCTCTTGATAAAATAAAATGCTCTGTTGTGATTTCCCAATCCCTGAAGTCCAGACGCCGGAAGTATGACCATGGATACGCTCATTTAAACCAGGAAATAAGCTATCCGCCTTCTGTGATAGCCAATCTTTGGAGGTGGAAGACATGACTTCATTTCGTTCATTCAGCAAAGCGACTTGACCATAACCATCAGCAAGCTGCGGAATAGACCAAATACGGGACAGGGCTTGCTCATCCACAGTGATGGATAGCCAGCCAAGCGTCTGGTAGGTATTCATACCCCGTAAGGGCCGAATGAAGGAAAATACTTGTCGTTTACCTAAATAATTCTCAATGTGATATAAGCCAGTCCACAGCTTGTCTGTAATCTGATTAATGGTGATCTCTTGATCCAAACTAGATTTGTAGATCGTAGAGGTAGAAAGAGGCGTCGTGTTATTGCTGGGATAAATCGTAATATTTGAAATATAATCCTTGGTGTACACCAGATTGGTCATTAGGCCAAGGATTTGTGCTTGCGCATCCAAGTTCTCATCGGTTCGCTTCAAATACGATTGAATATCACGTTGACCGATGAGGAAAATGGACATGTTCTCAACATCCTTCAAGATGAACTGGAATTTGGCATCCATTTGCGCGAGCGAATTCAAGCCTGTTTGCTGCGCTTTATCTTTGGTAATATCCGAAGACGTCGTGAAAGCGAAGGTGCCCAGAAACAAGAGGGGGATTAATGTGGTTACAAGCATAATGAAGGATAGCTTACGCTGTAAGGAATAGCCAAACCACTTGCGCAACACGTGTCATCTCCTTACTTGTTGTCTGGATGGTAGAAGTCAATTAGCCTTTAACTGCTCCCGCGGTCATACCTTTCATAACCTGCTCTTGGAAGGCCAAGTACACAGCGATTGTCGGAATAACAGCGATCGTCATAGCGGCGAGTGTTAAGCCGTAATCGGTTTGGTAGCCATCCGCGAAATTGGCGATACTGAGCGGCAACGTTTTTAAGGCGCTTTTGCTTATAAAAACAAGTGCGAAGGAGAAGTCATTCCAGAAATGTAAGAAGCTTAGAATGACGACCGTCGATAGTGCCGGCAAGGAGATTGGCAGCATGATGCGCCAGAATACACCCCATAGCTTAGTGCCATCAATATAGGCTGCTTCTTCAATTTCCTTGGGTACAGAAGCTAGATAAGCCGTAAGAACGAAGATAGCTGTCGGTAATGCGAATGCGGTGTAAGGCAATATGAGTGCCCAATACGTATTCAGAAGTCCTATTTGCTTCATGAGAATAAACAATGGAACAAGTGTACTATGAATAGGGATCAGCATCCCAATGACGAAAAAGGCAAGGATAATGCCTTTGAAACGAAATTTGATTCTTGCGAGAACGTAAGCTGCTAGGGAACTCAAAAACAACGTGAGTGCAAGTGAGACAAGAGAAACAATAACGGAATTGAGAAAAGCTGTACCCATTTTGGACGCTTGCCATGCCGTTACATAATTGGAAAATTTCCATGTTTGTGGCAAACCGAACGGATGATTAAAGAATTCGCTATTCGTTTTAAATGAGGAAATAACGAGCCAAAACAAGGGATATAACGTAAGGACCGCATAAAGGGTCAGGAATGTCCAGAGTGCGCCTTGTTTCCATACATGAAGCGAGAACTTGCGAGTTGTGACAGTTGGTTTTACTTGAATTGGAACAGAAGACATAGTCAGCTTCCTCCTTTCACTATACTTTGGATTTACGACTTGTTGCCCATTGGCTAATCCCAATGAAAATAAGGCTGATTAAGACGATTGTTGTCGAAATGGCGCTACCAAATCCATATCGATACGAGGAAAAGGTCGAATTATACATATACGTAGCGAGCAGCTCAGTCGCGTGAGCAGGACCGCCCTTGGTCATCACATACACGAGATCGAAGGATTTCAAGCTTCCAGAGATACATAAGATAATAGCAATTTGCACGGTGCTCCACATCATAGGCAGGGTAACGGAAAATAACTTGCGTGCGCCTTCTGCGCCATCGATTTGCGTAGCATCGTGGATTTCACCAGGGATATTCTGAAAGGCGGAGATGAAAATAATTAAATAGAGACCGACAAAACTCCAAATGAGTGGAGGGGCTAAAGCGAAAATCGCAATTTTAGGATCAGATAACCATTGCAGCTTCCAAGATTCTAAGCCTAGCTTATCGAGCAGCAGATTCAGGATACCGATTTGCGGATGATATATATATTGCCAAATCATACCGATGACGACGGAGGACATAACCATCGGAACGAAGACTGCAGAACGGATGAAACGTTGCAGCGCGTTGCTTTTGTGCAGCAGAATGGCAAGGATAAGTGCAACCGGAAGCTGACCAAACACAGCAACAACTAGAAAAATAAGGTTATTCTTTAAGGATGTCCAAAAAATAGGATCATGAATAATTTCTACATAGTTTTTCAAACCGATAAACTTCGCCGTACCAATTCCTTTCCAGTCGAAGAAGCTATAGTAGCCTGACCAGAGGACGGGGACAAACACAAATAAGGCATAAACTAAAATCGCAGGGGCGAGGCTCATAATGACAAACCTGCGGACGTAAGCTGCATTCATCAATCTCACTTCCTTCATTTATGAAATTAGCCAGCCCTGCCACAGATGTGGAGGGCTGGTTGTACGATAACGTATTATTTACCTAGTGATGCAGCTTGTGAATCTTGAATTTTCTTAGCAATTGCTTCGGCGTTTCCACCCATTAGAAGCTCTTGTAGACCGTTATTGATAACTTCCACAGCAGCGGAGCTTAGTTTCGCATCATAAACCGGTGTGATTTTCGTTGTTTTCATCAGGTTGTTGAGTTCAACGAATAACGGGTTTGCTTTGGAAGGATCAAGTTCGATTTTGTAGCTAACTAATGTTGAGCTGTTCAACGTTGCTTGTTGTCCATCAGGACCAGATAGTGCGTAGAATAATTTTTGAGCGGCTTCTTTCTTAGCCCCAGTAAGTTTCTTGCTAACGCCAAGTCCAGTTCCAACAACACCAGAAGTGGATTGAGGATCACCTTTTCCACCTGCAATGGATGGCATTAAAGCGATATGGGTGTTGGCAAGTAAATCTTTCGGTGCGTTCTGAACGACGTCAGCCATTGCCCATCCACCATCGATGAACATCGCTGCTTTACCTTGATAGAACAGTTGTCTCATTTGGTTTTGATCAATACTGTTAAAGCCATCTTGGAACGCTTTTGCATTGCTTAGCTCTTGCAGCTTTTTCAAAGACTGAATAAATTCAGGGTCTGTAAACTTCACGCCATCTTGCTTAGCAGCTTTAAGGAACCATTCGGAACCCGTCATACGATCAGCAAGTCCGCTGAAAATGGTGGATTGAGCAGCCCAGTTTGCTTTGTTACCAAGTGCGATTGGAATGATTTTGTTGTCATTGAACGTTTTGACCGCAGCCATTAGCTCATCCCATGTCTTAGGAACAGCGACTTTGTATTGATCAAGAAGCGCTTTATTGTAATAAATAAAGGAAGTTGGAGATAGATTCATCGGTACGGAATAGATTTTGTTATCTACCGTATATCCGTCTAAAGCGCCTGGAATGAAATTGTTTTTCCATTCTGGTTTGCTATCCAAGAACTCGTTGATCGGTTGAAGCAAGTTACCGCTAACGAATTCCTTCGTCATCGCATCTGGCCACATTACGAATAAGTCAGGCATTTCATTGGCTGCTGCAACTGTTTTTAGACGAGTTTTCAAACCGTCGGTTGGAAGACCTTCAATCTCCAACGTGATATCTTTATTTTGAGCTTGGAAATCATCTAGAATTTTACGCATTGCAACTGCTTTCGCATCTTGACCGGACCAGTTGTGCCAAATGGTAAGCTTTACTTTCTCACCGGATGTACCTTTATCTGCAGTAGCAGCTTCTTCCCCGTTTCCGCATGCGGATACAAGCACTGTTGTTGCGAGTAAAGCTGTAGAGATTAGAGTTAGTTTTTTCATGTTCGACCTCCTGATTGATTGACTCTACCTCATTTTAAGGATTTTCTGTTGTTTCGTAAGGTGAACAGGATAAGGACCAGGGTAGAAAATGATCGGATGCGAGCCTATATACATAAGCATATCCATAAGTAAGGTAGAATAAGGCAAGGTCGTTGTTAATAGTTAAAATATCCCAATACCTTAAATAACTCTCCTAATCTTCTTAAGTTTACCGCTTTCATTAAAGGCGGTATTTTTCTATGATTAAGGTACCAACTACGAGACAGCATCCTACTTTGTAAGATGAGAGGGTGATCGGAGCAATTATGTAATCGCTTACCTATTAAGGAATGAAGCAGGAAAGTTAGGTTCCAATTCTAAGGGAGGTATACAATGCGAAGTTTTAAGAAAATGGTTTCATCCGTTTCCATGATGGCGATTGTTCTCAGTTTGTGGAGTCCTGGCGTTTCGAGTGCAGCAACACCAATCGGTGAGGCAAATTCTTCGATTTTTGGTCCGAATGTGTATGTGTTTGATCCCGATATGCCGGCTGCTGACATTCAAAGTACTGTGAATGCAGTCTTTACAAGACAGGAGTCAAATGAATTTGGTACGGAACGAGATGCGTTCTTGTTTAAACCAGGTACTTATAATGGCAATTACTTTATTGGGTTTAACACACAAGCTTCAGGGCTGGGGCTCAATCCCGATGATGTGTTGATCAACGGCGGATTGAATGTGAATGCAGATTGGGATAATGGGAATGCCACACGTAACTTTTGGCGAGGTATTGAGAATCTAAGCATTAATCCAACCTTCAATTATACACCGCCTGCACCGGCTCACTTCTCGGCAGGTACAACGCAAATCGCCGTTTCACAAGCGGCACCGCTAAGGCGTTTACATATCAAAGGGAAATTGAATTTGTTCGATTTTGATGCTGGATGGGGTGCAGGATGGGCAAGTGGTGGTTTCCTAGCAGATTCCATTGTGGATGGTCAAGTAACACCGGCTTCACAGCAGCAATGGTTCTCGAGAAACAGTCAATGGTCGAGTTGGTCCAACGGGGTATGGAACATGGTGTTCGTAGGTGACAAGAATACGCCAACAGGGAACTTTCCCGATCCGCCTTATACCGTAGTTGAGAACACGCCAGTCATAAGAGAGAAGCCATATCTCTACATTAATAACACCAATGAGTATCAAGTATTCGTCCCATCACTCTCCCAGAATACACAAGGTGCAAGCTGGGCTAATGGCTCAACACCAGGTGAATCCATAGGGATTGATCAGTTCTATATTGTACGTGCTGATGTACCTGCAACAACAAGTGCTGCGAATATCAATGCTGCGCTGGCGGATGGCAAGAATTTGCTATTTACGCCGGGAATCTATCACTTGGATGATACGATACGTATCAACAATGCAAATACGGTTGTTCTTGGTATAGGGATGCCGACACTTATTCCAACATCTGATAAACCAGCTATGACGATCGCTGATGTGGATGGTGTGAAGCTGGCAGGTCTGCTTTATGAAGCGGGGCCGAATGCAACCTCGTCGTTATTAGAAGTCGGACCAACCGGGAGTTCATCTGATCATTCGGCAAACCCAACTTCGTTGCATGATTTATTTTTCCGCACAGGAGGAGCTGTTGTTGGTGAAAATAAAGCTCAGATGACGATTAATAGCGATGACATTATTGGTGATCATTTCTGGATGTGGCGTGCAGACCATGGTGCTGGTGCAGGTTGGACAGAGAACGTTTCGACGAATGGACTTATCGTGAATGGCGATGACGTTACTCTTTACGGATTATTTAATGAGCATCACAACGAGTATCAAACGCTGTGGAACGGGAACGGCGGTCGCGTATACTTCTATCAGTCTGAGATTCCGTATGATGTTCCGAATCAAGCCGTTTGGATGGACGGAAGCAAGAATGGATATGCCTCGTATAAAGTGGCTGACACGGTCACTACGCATGAAGCTTGGGGACTAGGTGTCTACTCTTATTTCCGAGATGCAGCCGTGAAGCTGGAAAATGCAATTGAGGTACCGGATACGGCTGGTGTGAAAATCCATCATGCCACGACGATTTGGCTAAATGGTACGGCCCGCAGTGAAATTACACACATTATTAATGGCGTTGGCGGGCGTGTGTATGGGACATCCGGCAGCTCACAAAGACAGACGATAAACTTCTACGGTACGGATGCTGGTGATACAGAAGCGCCAAGTGTGCCTACGAATCTAATACTCAAAGAATCAGCATATGATCGTGTCAAAATTAGTTGGACCGCATCGACAGATAACCTCAATGTGGCGAGCTATGACGTGTACCGAGATGGTACGCTCATCGGCCAAACAACGACGGCTGAATATCTGGATACGACTGTAAAACCATTGACGACTTACAGCTACACAGTGAAAGCCAAAGATGGCGGAAATAACTATTCCGCGTTAAGTGCAGCGTTAAGTGTAACAACGCCTAAGAGAGCCTTGGATCGTTCGGCTTGGACAGTGACATCAACGTCCGCAGATCCGGCAGCCCATCTCATTGATGGCGATATGGGGACGCGCTGGAGCGCGGGCAAGCCGATGGCGCCATCGCCAGAGCAATCGTTCACCATTGATATGAAGGTTGCAACGAGTATCAATAGCATTGAGATGGATTCCACAGGCAGCAATAATGACTATGCACGCGGGTATGCGATTTACGTATCCAATGATGGTGTGACATGGGGCAGTCCAATTGCGAGTGGAGTTGGCACGAATAAGCTTATAACGGCCGATTTTGCACCACAGGTGGCTCGATATTTCAAAGTGGTTCAAACGGGAACGAATTCCAGTTGGTGGTCTGTTCATGAAGTAAGAGTGTATGGTTCCGTTCCGCCATCAGCTACCATAGAGGGACCAACGACGGTCACAAGCGGGCAATCTTTTGATACAAGGATAAGCTTGGTTGATGTCGTTTCCAGCGTGTATGCCCAAGATATTCAACTGTCTTATGACGCAGGGTTGCTTGAATTTGTCTCAGTGGAAGCTTTGAATCCCGCAATCACGATTATTGGCCAGAAGGATGGAGCGGGACATTTGCGGATTCTGACAGCGAATTTGGTTGGTGGTGATGTTAACGGTCCTTTGATGACACTGCATTGGAAAGCGTTAGCGCCAGCAGATAATGTGACCACAACGATCTCGTTGGACAGTCTAGCCTTAGCCGATTTGCAAACAGCGACGAACCTTGGCTCAGATTCCCAAGTGATTCTGGTCAAAGCGATCGTCGATCTGACGATCCTGAACAGTAAGATCGGGGCGGCTCAAGCCATTTATGATGGGGCTACAGAAGGTTATAGTAGTGGTCAATATGCGGCAGGGGCGAAAGCAGTACTGCAAATCGCAATTGATGCTGCAAGAAGTGTGGCAGCGAATCCAAATGTCACGAATCAGCAAGTGGCGCAAGCGGTAGCCAACCTGCAACAGGCTTTAGATGACTTTGACGATAAGAAATACAGCGGTAGTGAAGGCGACCTGAATAATGATGGCATCTTCACTGTCATAGATTTGGCGAATGTAGCCGTGGCTTACGGTAAGACATCGGCAGATACGGATTGGGCACAGTTCAAGAAAGCTGACTTCAACAAAGATGGCAAAGTGGATCTGGTCGATTTGGCTGCTGTGGCACAACGAATTTTGCAATAATAAAGGTCCAATGATCTTCAGAGTTAAAGTAAATAGGTGAAAGATCGCCCGTTATGATACGTTTCGTATAGTTTTATGACGGGCGAGGCTTTCCTTAACAAGATTGAATCGTTCTGAACGCTGAAGGAGGAAATCGAACATGGCTTTGCGGAAATGGATGACCTGCAGCTTCGCTATAGTACTCATGCTAAGTTTGATTCTTCCTACATCCATTTGGGCCTCAGAGGCCGATCAGTCAGGCACATTTACGATAAAGGTTTCTACACAAATGCCGAATCAGGGTGACACCATCGAAGTTGTCATTGAGGGACATCAATTGATAGACGTGTATGCATTTGAAATTAATCTGGCGTATGACCCTACAAGGTTAAAATTCATAGATGCAAAGTCCGATGCACCTGGGTTCTCTGTTCCACCACTTATCAAGGATGCTCACATCCAACTCGCGCATACAAAGGTCGGTCAAGGGAAAGGCTTAGAAGGTGAGCAGTCCTTATTTAAGTTACATTTTCAAGCGATTCAAAATGGTAAAAATGATCTAACGCTAAGTAGTGTGAAGATCGTAGATTCCCAACTGACAAGTGTCACGAAGCAAACGAATACGCATACACCACTTACGATCCACGATCCCTTTCATTTTGATGATTTAGCTTCCTTCGATTGGGCCGTGGAGGCTATTGAAGCGTTGGCGTCCACGGGCATTGTGAATGGCACGGGTGATAGACAGTTTAGTCCAGGAGCAGCTGTGACACGTGCGGATTATCTCGTGCTATTAATGAGAGTGCTAGGATTGCAAGGCACGACTGTTGGCGAACCATTCGATGATATTGAGGCTGGAGAATACTTCGCGCAACCTGTCGCAATTGCAAGGGCGTTGGGTATTGTGCAAGGCGACGAAGCCAATCAGTTCCATCCGAAAACTTCGATTACGAGAGAGGATATGATGGTACTTACGGATCGAGCGCTACGTGCCTCGAAACAACTCAGTGTCGAGGGAGATCAATCGGAGCTCACTGCTTTCGAAGATATCTCCACGATTTCTGATTATGCTCGGAAGAGTATTTCTGCATTAGTACAAATAGGACTGGTGCATGGCTATGCGAATCGCATGTTCCCACAGGAGACGACGAATCGTGCCCAGGCTGCTGTCCTGATCTATAATCTCCAAACATATATCAAGTGAGGACTTCATTAGTGAAGTGAAATTGCCTGTTGAAAGGACCTTGGGGCACGTTGTCTCGAGGTCCTTCACGCTACTGAGCAGTCCCATGCGCAGCTGCTTGTCGCTATATTGCAATATTTGTAAGCAACTTGTGACAGGAACTTGTGTTAAAATGGGAAAATCGGCTTGAAATCAACAGGTATGAGGTGAACCGTTTTTGCTGCAATTATCATCCTATAAAAGAAGGACCATCGGCTCCACGCTTCGAAGTTTTTTTCGTGTACTCGTTACCAGCGATAAGCTGTCGTTGTATACGTTCATTGCTATTCTGTGGAAGTCACAGCTTCTACTAGCAGCACTGCATGCGCCAGATAATGCGGGAATCAATATTGGTGATATGTATTTTACAATTCCACCCGTCTTTTCACATTTAATGTTCATATTGTTTGTTGTTGCCATTGGGCTTTTCTTCAAAAAGAAAGGTCGTCGCTATTACTTGATAGGGGTACAAGTGTTATTCAGTTTACTTCTGGTGTGCGATCTCGTTTATTACAGAGCGTATGCAGCTTTCCTATCGCTTCGCTTCATTGTGCATCCCAATGGATTTAACCCACTTGATTATAATCTTTGGACGTTTATACGCCCATTTGACTTGTGGTTGCTGCTTGATCTCGTTGTGATTGGTGCTGTTGTGCTTTTCCGATATAAAAATACGTCAATTATGTCACGCCGACTTGAACGGAAAAGACAGCCAATATTAGCAATTACGCTAATGATATTAGCTGCAGGAGTTGTATCGTACGAGCATTACCGAATCGATGTGAAGGATACGACAGACGGAGAAATGATGTTCTTCAATCTGAGTTGGGCGCCTTTTCAATCTATGTCAGATATGTCACCAATTGGCTATCATTTGTATGATGGTTTACGACTTTTCGGTGAAGCGAAAGGCATCGAGCTCGCCGATCAAGAACGTTTAGAAGTACAAGATTGGCTTGCAAGGAATGCGGAAACTCTGCCAGATAATAGCTACAAAGGGATGTTTCAAGGGAAGAATCTCATTGTCATTCAGGTGGAATCTCTAGAAAACTTCGTTATTGGTGAGAAGGTAAATGGACAAGAAATTACGCCGAACCTAAACCGACTACTTGGTAACAGTCTCTATTTTAATCACTTTTATGAGCAGGTTAACAATGGGACGAGTTCTGATAGTGATTTGTTGACTACGACATCCGTATTTCCAGTTCGATCTGGAGCGAATTTCTTCCGTTATCCAACGAATACGTACAATTCATTGCCCAAGCTGATGGAAGGTATGGGCTATCAGACGATTTCCACACATTCGGAACCCGCGGGAAGCTGGAACTGGGTCGAGGCGCATCACAATATTGGGTACCAAACGAGTTGGGATCTACGGAAATACAAAGTAGATGATATCGTTGGACTTGGTTTGTCAGATGAATCCTATCTTAGACAGCTTGGCGATAAAATGGCAAATGTCCAATCTCCCTTCATGCTGCATGTCATTACGTTGTCCAGTCATGGACCTTTCGATTTACCGGAGAAAACAAGGCAGCTCCGTCTAGATCCAAATTTGGATAAGACGATCATGGGAGCCTACTTCCAAGCGATCAACTACACAGACAAACAGATCGGTGCATTCATAGATAAGTTGGATCAATTAGGCGTGTTGGATCAATCGGTTGTTGCGATTTATGGTGATCATACCGGTGTGCATAAATACTACCAAGACCAAGTTGACGCGATTCCATCCTTAGAAAATGAAGCGTGGAGAACGCATTCGCTGCAACTTCCATTCATCGTTTACAGTAAAGGGATGCAAGGTGAAGAGATACCTACGATTGGCGGGCAAATTGACACTTTACCGACGCTTGCTTATCTAATGGGCGTAGATAAAGCGAAATTTGAATCAACAGCAATGGGGAAAATTCTTGTGAATACGAATCGAAATTTCACCATTCTTAATAACGGTACGCTGGTTGGCGAGCCGCGGGATGAGGAGAAAGCTCATATTATGCGTTCGTTCCAAATTGCGGACTGGCTTCATAAGAGCAATTATTTTAACAAATAGCTGAATAATGAAAAGGGCTAAGCGGGAGCTTAGCTCTTTTTGTGCGCGGTGCGAGAGATGATGCTGGGGCGCCTAGGACAGATGATTGCGAGAGGACTTTGGCTGGGGGAAGAGTAGCTAGTTGGTAGGTCAGGCCTATTACTACGAATTAACTGTATAAAGTACAACTAATTTGTTGCAATTGAACTGAAAAATCAAATTAACTGGAAATAATGTGGTTATTTAATGTGATTATTCCATTCTGGCATGAAATGTTTAAAAATAAATACATATTTTCCAGTTATTACATTAAATCGCTTATATGATAAAATTTAACTGTAGGTTTTACAGTTATTCTGATTCTCGAGGGAGGGGAAGTGCCAATTAAGGTCGAGGAGTTTTGGAGAGATTAGCTAGTTGGAGATTCTGAGGTAGTTAAGGTTTATGGATGAGGTCCCCCGTCAAGAAATGGCGGCCATTCTCTGGTGAGCGGCACAACAAAAAGCCCAACCCCTATTTATAGGGGCTGGGCTTTCGTTGATCCGACGTGGATCATACTATTTCACTTCTGAGAGAAGGAATTTATCGTTCACTTTTTTCGTTGTATACGTCACACCGTCTTTCGTCGTGAATTTCACGAGTTCAGGCGTGTTAGCTTTATCAAACGTAATTTCTTCTTTTTTTGTCGCCAAGATATTGGAAGTGAAGTACGACTTCGTGTTAGTAAGGAATGTCGCACCAGCCTTCGTATCTGTTACATAATGATTTGCTAACGTATCAAGCATCGCGGCATCGACATAGTTAGCAAGAAACTTCTTAGCTGACTCTTTATCTGTTGCTGCAATCGGATTTACAACGAAAGCTCCGTCTGCTGATTTGGCTTCAGCGAACAAGTAATCTACTTTCTCGCGAGCAATTCTAGCTGCAATATAACCTTTCATGTTCGTTGCATCTTGTGTTACAGCAGCGGTTGCTTGTGGAGCTGCTGTTGCTGTAGCAGCAGGAGTTGGAGAAGTTGTAGAATCTTTGGTAGAACAAGCAGCGCCTGTAACTGCCATAGTAAGTATAAGAAGCCCTGCAGCTGTTTTTTTCAATGTCATTTGGGTACACCTCATCATTATTTATATACTGGCTTAAATTGTTAAATAATCCGAATTCTATGTTAATAGGATAGCCAGCAAGATAAAAATATAAACGATGATGGTAGGAATTGCAAACGTTAGAGAGCGTCAATGTGCAGGAGAAAGGTGATTTTCTTAAATGAAAGTCATGTAAACGCTTGTAATTGTGACGATATGGGGGGGAGTCAGACTTGATATTTTCAAATAACTGGATTTGATGCAATTAAAATGAATGATTTTTACCTTTATTTACAAATAACTGGATTTTTCAGCGTTAAATGGGTCTATTTTTTGTCCAAATTACGAATTTATATGTATGGAGCATTAGAAGGGAGTTCATCCAAATAGAAAAACTCCTTATAAATAAGGAGTCTGTGATAAATCCATGATTTCTGCTTGTAATCCAGTGCGTAAATCGGTTTTTGGTTGGTAGCCGAGCAGTGTTTGTGCCTTACTGATATCTGCCCAGGTATGAAGAGGCTCTCCGGAGGCTTTGCCAAGAAATTGCCTGTCTATTTTCCGCTCAAAAAGCTCCTCAAGAATGGCGATGCAATCAAGGACAGAGGCACGTTCTTTGCCTCCGATATTGATGGTTTCGCCAATGATATTCGCCGCATGGGCCGTTGCTGCGATGGCTTCCACACAGTCGCCAACAAATGTAAAGTCGCGAGTTTGGAGTCCATCACCATTAATAGGGATTGGCTTATTGTGTCGAATATGCTGAATAAAGCGATGAAACGCCATGTCAGGACGCTGTCTAGGGCCGTACACAGTAAAGAATCGTAGAATAACGATAGGTAGCTCATCTTTAGTTGCATAAACCTTACAGAGCTGCTCTCCAGTCAGTTTGGTGACCCCGTATGGCGAGAGTGGCACTGTCGTAGCAGTCTCATTCACTTGATTCGTTTTTTCGCCGTACACGGAGGATGTCGATGCATACACGATTTTACTGACGGGATACATCCGACAACCTTCAAGTAGTCGTTGCGTTGCCTCGATGTTATTGGTGACGTAGGTTTTGAAATCCTCCCCCCAGCTGGAACGCACGCCAGGCATCCCAGCCAAGTGATAGACAATATCTATCCCAGGAAGAATCTCCGCCCACTGAACATGTAATAAATCCTGGCTAATGAAGGTGAATCGTTCATGCGCAAGTAAATATCGAAGGTTATATTCCCTAACTTGAACAGGTGTTGGAGATTTCTGAACAAAAGCATCCAACCCAATGACTTCGTTGCGTGGATCCTGGAGAAGTTTTTCACAAAGATGAGATCCGATAAACCCTGCTGCTCCAGTGACGAGTATTTTCATTTCCAAGTAGCCTCCCATCTTAAGCAGATTATCTATTTCCAATGCCGTAATAAGTATAGCCTAGCTTGGTCATTTCTTTGCCGTTCAGCGTATTTCTACCATCAAAGATATAATAATCTTTCATTTGCGCTTTTAACTGCTGCCAATCTGCCTCTCTATAGTCTTTCCATTCCGAACAAAGAATGACTGCATCGCAATGCTGCAATGCGATCTCAAGTGTTTCGAATTGTTGAACCGTATTAGAGCGAAGAGCTTCAGGCAGCTTAGTAATGGGATCGTGTACTCTAAGGTTCACTTGTTTGTTCTGTAATTGTTGAATGATGGAAAGTGCAGGTGCTTCCCTTAAATCATCGGTATTCGGTTTAAAGGAAATGCCGAGAATCGCAATGGTTTTACCTCTGAATCCACCTAGTTTTTGCTCCCATATGTTCAAAAAGTAGGAAGACTGTGAGTTGTTGACGGCAACAACTTGTTCAAGGATGCTGAGTTCAACTTCTTGCTCTTTTGCCGTATATAAGAGAGCCATGCTGTCTTTCGGGAAGCAAGATCCGCCATAACCGATCCCAGCTTTTAGAAAATGAGGGCCTATCCGTTGATCCATGCCCATGCCTTTGGTGACATCGGTAACATTGACCTCCAACAATTCGCAAAGTCTTGCTAATTCATTCACATAGGAAATTTTAGTTGCCAAGAAGGCATTCGATGCATATTTGATCAATTCCGCTGTTCGGGGTTTGGTCACAAAAATGGGGGCTTTTATGCTGCCATATAAGGATTGAATGACATTTGCGGCTTGCTCATTATCGCTTCCAATAATAATGCGATCCGGATTCAGTGAATCAAACAAGGCGCTGCCTTCCCGAAGGAACTCTGGGTTAGAAACAACATCGAAGGGGATGGGATGGATTTGAGATTCTCTGACCCACTCGACTAATTTGCGGTTTGTGTCTATAGGAACTGTGCTTTTCACAGTGATAATTTTATAGTCATCCATGAAAGTTCCAATACTTCGGGCGGCTCCTCGAACAGCCTGAAGATCAGCGCTTCCATCTTTATCGGAAGGGGTGCCAACACATATGAAAATGATGTCATTCTCACGTATTCCCTTCTCGGAAGAGGAAGTAAAGTTGATTTTTCCGGATTCAATATGTTTCTTTAATAACTGATCCAGTCCTGGTTCATAAAAAGATAATTTCCCCTCTGATAATGCCTGAATTTTTATTGTATCCGTATCTAACCCCGTAACTTGCCAGCCGAGTTCTGCAAATACTAATCCAGTCGTAACGCCAACATATCCCATACCCATGATTAGAATGTTCATTTTCCTGACCCTCCATCTTCTTGTACAAACACCGACTGTGGACTGATAATGGAGTTCGTCATTGGATAGTGGTTAGGTTTAAGAATGGCGTACTCTAACAAAATGCTGTTTTCTAAAATACAACTTTCGAGTCTGACATTGGGTCCGATCGTTACGTAAGGCCCGATCACACAATTAATTATTTCAGCACTAGGATCGATGCATACAGGTGGGATGAAAGTGGTTCCTTGATAATTGATAGGATACGGCAGTGAACCTTCTTCCTCCATTAGCGTCAGCATCCATCTATTCGCTTCAAGCCAGCCTTCCATAGTTCCAACATCGGAGAAATTCTTATCAGTTATTTGATAGGCTACCGAATATTGTTGATGAATCAGCCACTGAATGGCATCTGTAATTTCGTATTCGCCTCTGGCAGAGGGACTGATCGCATGCACTGCTTTAAATATACTTGGTTTAAACGCATAACTCCCCAGAACCGCAAGATCTGACTTGGGTTCTGAAGGCTTTTCTTCCAGACCAATAATGCGATCTTCATTCACTTCGGCAATTCCAAATTGTTTTGGATTCGTCACTTTTCTTAGTAGAATGGCTGCATCATGGTTCTCATGTGTAATTGCGTGACATAAGCCATGAAGATCTTGGGTAATCAAATTATCCCCAAGAAGCAGCACGAAGGGTTCGTTGTCTATGAAAGATTCGGCGTGTTTCACAGCGTCAGAAATACCCAAAGGATTAATTTGAAAAATATATGTGATGTTTACATTCCACCTTTCACCAGCACCTACTTCTTCCATAAACATGGCATGAAGATTGGTCCGAATTACAATTCCGATCTCGTCGATGCCTAATTCCACTAGCTTTTCAATACCGTAATGAATTAAGGGTTTATTCGCCACTGGAAGCAGACCTTTAGGTTTTAAATTGGTAAAAGGTTGGAGTCTAGTACCTTTGCCTGCACAGAGAATTAATCCTTTCATAAGCTTTTACCTCCTTGTCTATATGAAGACATTATTAATTTATGATGAAAATTATGAAATGTAAGGGCTATTAACAGGGAAAATAAGCTGATATGTATACGTTTAATGAAAATCTTCTAACTGGACAAACATAATCCGCGAATCTACTCTATCAAGAGCCTAAGCATGAAGTAGGAAAAATCATAGTATACATGGAGACAATAAAGTTTCTAATTTATGGCGAGAGGAATGATTTTTTTGGAAAGTCTAGAACAATTACTCAGTTATTTAAAAGCGCATCCTGAAGTAACAGAGATCTCATTGGAGTTTGAGAACGGTGACAAAGACAAGGTTGATTTAACTGAAATCAATGATTTAGAGAAAGACATCGCTTGGGCGGAAGTTGATGAAGTTGAGGTGGAATTAGCTGACGGTACCAAATTAGCGTTTGGTGCAGCAGATGACGAAGAAGACGAAGAAGATGAAGAATCAGGCGAAGAAGACGAAGAAGACGAAGAAGACGAAGATGAAGAAGATGAAGAAGTAACAGTGTCAGCTGTAAGCGGAGAAGAAGAGTCAGACGAAGAAGAAGACGACGATGACGACGATGATGACGATGATGACGAAGACGAAGACGAAGACGACGACGACGACGACGAAGAAGATGAAAATGCAGAAGAAGCGACTGTCGCTTCTACTGATGGTGAAGAAGAATCAGACGAAGAAGATGAAGACGACGACGATGATGATGATGATGACGATGATGATGACGATGATGACGATGACAATGACGATGAAGAAGAAGAAGCATAAGTAGAAGAAGTTAAATTATATCAAAGAGATATGGTCAAGTAAGTAGACTGCTGGCTATTAGCTTGACACTCCATGCATGAAAAACCTCTTACTCTTGTTATGGCTTCTGCTAGTTTCGCAGAGGATCCATGCTCGTAGAAGGGGTTTTTCCTGCAATTAAAGTAAAGAGCTAACCTGGCTTGCTCTGAGACTCATGGCAACAAAATGGGCCGTCCCTAAGTAGAAGTATCTACTTTTGGGACAGCCAGTTAAGTTAACTAGAAATCTCCATGTCTATACTTATCTTTGTTCCCAGACGGCAAGGATTTCCTGAGCAACGCGTTCCCATGGGTAATTTTGTTCTGCCAATCTTCGTCCATTAAGTCCCATTTGTCTTGCATGGTTCATATCAGATAACAATGAATTTAGTTTTTGTGCATATTCGCTGGGGTCTTCAGGATTATTGATGAGTAATCCGTTATTATTCTTTACAATCTCTGGATTGCCACCTCTAGCTGTTGTGAGGAATGGTAATCCAGCGGCCATGGCTTCATAGTGGACACGTGCCAATGGTTCCTGCCAAATCGACGTGCAGACAAAGACATCTCCTGCACAGAACCAGCGGTGAACATCTTGCGCAGGCACATAGCCAGTTGTAATGACAGGAAGTGGTGATCGTACGGCAAGCGCTCTGACGTAAGCGACATAGTCGCTGACCGAGTTATCGCTGAACCAGGCACCACCGACAACAACGAGTACAGCATCAGGATGTTTGATTTGATTCATCGCACGCACTAAGACATGGGGACCTTTATTACGGGTGAGCCTTCCAACAAAAAGAATGACTTTCTTGTTGGAAAGATTGTATTCAGCCCTTATGCTCTCTCGAGCACTCCTTGCCTGTTCGGACTCGAGCCAAGGAGCAAAGCGATTCAAGTCAACGCCGGAATAGATCGATTTTATTTTGTCCGCTGCATGGGGATAGTAATCACAGATGGCCGTTCCGATATATTGACTAATGGTAATAATACGCTCAGTTTGTTCGATAACTTTAGTCCCCTCATTAAGCGCGATCTTAAAGGGATTGAACATATCGTTATGCATACTTAGAATAATCCGTGATGTAGGAGCAACGCCCCTAACAGGAAGGACTAGTAAAGGGCGGTTATAAATTTGAATAATATCATAATGTTCCGCCGTATTTTGTAGAAATTGGATAACCCCTGCAGTGTATGGTTCAAGTAGACCGTGTGACTCCACACGAACGTAGCGAATACCATTCATGACTTCATCGTTTGGTAAAGCAGGGTCTGTTCTACCTAAAATGGTAATTCTGTGATGTTTACTTAGTAGCGAAGCCACACCGTCAATATAGGTTTGAATAGCTCCCCCTCGAATGTTGGGGACAGGCAGCTTTTCCGTACAAATCATCAGAATGTTCACGAGTTAACAGCTTCCTTTCTCAGGCAGTCCCTTTTCTAGGTGGAATCTGCTTTTTTTTCCACGGTGGCGGCACTTGCTTATTTAATAGGGGATGTTGTATTTTATTCATCATTGGCTTCACTGCACGTTTAACTGGTTTTTTAAGTCCCAGTTTACGTTTCAATGGTTTCTTCTTAGAACGGGATATAGGGTTCACTTTTTTCTTAGTACGCCATTTTTTGTAACCCCAGATAATCTTGATACCTGTGATGCGTTTCCATTTTGTGAGTCTCTTTAGTTTTCTTCGTTTGAGATAACGAGTTTTCTTGATGATTCTGGTCTTTCTCAATGCGCGTCGCTTCCTTGGAACGCGGACTTTAAATCTCTTCTGTCTACGAGCAGGGAATTGAATGACTGCTGCCATTGGAGGCACGGTACTAGCAGCAGGATCTCCTGCAGCTACAGTTTCTGGTGTAACTGGAACCAAAACAGGCTCTGATAAAACCGGTGCTTTGGCGGAGTCACTTTCTGGTTTACGCGTAGAAGGAATGGTGACCGTAACAGGCGCTGATTTATAAGGTGCAGGGATGACTTTCTTATCGACTGGTTTCTTGGCATAAACAGGTTCCTCTACTGCAGGCAGCTCAGCATATATTGGTTGTGGCACAAGTGGAATTGGTATAATCTCTTCAACAGCAGGCTTAACAGGTGTTACTGGTGTAGCAGGTACGAATGGTGCAACTGGAATAACTGGCTCAATTGGCATAATTGGCATAATAGGCGTAATAGGCGTAGTAGGTACGACTGGTTCAACTGGCGCAACAGGTACGACTGGTTCAACTGGCGCAACAGGTACGACTGGTTCAACTGGCGTAACAGGTACGACTGGTTCAACTGGCGTAACAGGTACGACTGGTTCAACTGGCGCAACAGGTACGACTGGCTCAACTGGCGTAATAGGTACGACTGGCTCAACTGGCGTAGTAGGTACGACTGGCTCAACTGGCGTAGTAGGTACGACTGGCGCAACTGGAGTAAGAGGAGTAACTGGAGTAACTGGAGTAACTGGAGTAACTGGAGTAACTGGCATATCGGAATATATTGGTGTCAACAAATCTCCAGGAACGACAACGGCCGGACGTTCGATGGCCGGTTGGACGGAATCCGTCGAGTAGTCTCCAAGTGGATAGTTGGCCTTATCTTTTTCAAGCTCAGTTAATGCTTGCCATTTGCTTGCTTCGGTTGTCATGAGTCTTTGAAGGACGATGTCTAGCTCAGTTTCAAGAAACACTTGCGGATTAAACACGATTTCTTTGACATGCTTATAAAATTCATTTGGAAAAGCCATATCGATCCACAAGATTTCGAAGGTTTCTTGATCAAGAGGATTTGCTCGATGGTAAGCGTCAATCATGCCTCGAATCCAAGTTATGTCCCACACACCCATATCATCCATGGTGCTTGTGATCAATTTACGTAAATCACGTATAGGCAAATCGTAGGAAACGCCGTCTAAGTCGATAACCCAGATGCCGCCTGGCCCCATTTGGCCGTTCGACCATCCGAAGTCTTGATGGGCAAGTCCCCAGTGGGGTTCACCTTTGGCTAACATTGCGTTGTATGGGGAATTTTGGAAACGAAGATACATGTCGTTAGCTTGCCGCTTGAATTCCTCAATGACGGCAAGTAAATTTGCACTTGCAGCGGAATCAGAGTAGGCGAGAGCGATATCCTGAAACCAACCAATTTTGGCTATTATTTTTTCGTAATATTTGCCCCAGCCATAGATGCGCGAGGATTTCTCTGAACCACTAGGAGGAACATATCCCTTGGAGTTTTTGTGGAATTCTCCTAAGCCAAAGCACAGCTGAGAAGCTCCGTCCAGGTCGACTTTGGATACGGGTACCAGGGGTTCAATCCAGTCTGTCACGATCCAGAGTTTCCCGCCTGCTTCAACGTAGTAATTGCCTTCCTTCGTAGGAATAAAAGAGGGAACCCTGTGACCTAAACCAGACATATAGGCTTGAGCGCCGACACTGAAAAGACTTCTTCTAGGCCGTCTGTGCAAACATTTAATACTGAGATTGCCCTTACTTGTGCTGATTTTCCAAATAGCGCCGCCTTTATCTGGCTTGGAAGTAATCAAGAGCATATCATAGACCTGCATGTCATAATGTCCCGCGACTTCTCGCGCCAGCATTTCTAATCCTGGAGGAACATACATGTTAGCTACGATTCCTGGATCCAAGACGTCATCGATCCATGGAACGATTTGATAATTGTCCACCACCATCACTCCATCACGTATTTTAAAGTGAATTGTCCGTTCTAAGCACTTACAGATGCTGCGAAATTGCTATTGTGATCCACTTCTGTACCTCTTCGAACTGCTGCAATACGAAAGATCACCTCACATAAACCAGTTTAGGTTTATCTAATTCTATGCATATGTCATTAGGTGTATGGTTGATATGTACAAGAGTGGAACTTCATGAAAAACCATTAGACTTCTGCATACTTTTTTACAAAAAATAGGAATTGACATGAAACCAAATGGTTGTATATAATGAAAAACGAAACCAAATGGTTTCGTAAAACTACATAGGCGAGATGAGGAGATTCGAAATGTTATTTCAAGAAATTAATTATTGGGCTGTGTTCGTTACTGGGATTTTATCATTAGTATTAGGCTTTCTATGGATGGCAGTAATATGGGCAAAGCCTTATCAGAAGCATATGTACGGCAAGGGGGGCCAGGCCCAGCTTAACGTAAGTAAAAGCGATAAGATCCAATCTTTTGTGATATATATTCTTGTATCCTTCATCACCTCGATTGCATTCGCAGTCTGTTTAGAGCTATGGAAAGCTGGTGGCCAGGCATTTGAATATGATGGAGACCGATTATCCAATGCTTTCTGGTTTACTATGCTGCTAGCAGCGGGTTATACGCTTCCATTTACAATTGGCAAAAAGGTATGGCAGTTCAAAAGCTGGCTTGTCGTAGCCGTAGATACCTCCTACGAGATCGTTCGCTTCACGATGCTATTGCTAATTTTCTGGTTCTGGGTATAAGGCGGTTGAGGTGACACAGCCAACATATCTGAAGATAAGCTAACTTCTTCTAAGCTTACGATAAGCTTTCGAATCCTACTTCAGGGTATAGTTAGTGTGTAGATAAGATCACACTTTCAGGAGGGGTTACGATGAGTAAATTAACACAAGAAGAAGTTGCATTTTATAAGAAGAATGGGTACTTTCTATATGAGAAACAGCTATTCTCCCCGGAGAAATTAGCTGAATTAACGGAGCTATTTGAAGATCAGCTGAAGCAAAAAGGCAGCAAACTGTCAGACGAGTTGGACACTCCGCATTTCCGTGAGGATCGCCTACTCAACTTTTTATTATCGGATGAAGTGTTGGACCTTGTTGAGCCAATTATCGGACCGAACATTGGTCTGTGGTCCTCCCATTTTATTTGTAAGGATCCGTTCGTAGGCCGAGCAACGCCGTGGCATGAGGATTCTGCTTATTGGAAAGGCCGCGTCAGCAACTTCGATAACATCATTACTGTATGGTTAGCTATCGACAATAGCACGAAGGAAAATGGCTGCATGCAAGTTATTCCAGGCACGCACAACAACGGGTTTTCTGAATACGAAAATGTAGACGGCACGAAGAATCTCTTCAGTACGCAAATCAAGAATATGGATACATCCACAGCTGTTCATTTTGAACTGCAAAGAGGACAATGCTCGCTGCATGATTCACGTATCATTCACGGCGCTGAACCCAACAAGAGTGAATTCCGTCGCTGCGGCTACACGATGCGTTATTTCTCTACAGATACGAAGATCTATGCGGATAAAAACCCGAATTTTAAAGTATGGTTGGCTCGCGGCAAAGATCTAGCTGGAAATAAATATGCGAATGTAGAGTAGAAGGATTCTGACTTTCATCAGGGAAATCTTATGATATACAAAATTTGCGATGAGGAGGAAGCGGATGAAGAAGCAACCTGTGAGACTAACGAATGAACAATTCATACATCCTGCATCCTCCTTTCAAATTTACTTTCAACATATTACTGAACATCATGCACTTCATTGGCACGAATTCTATGAGCTTTGCTTTGTTATTCGTGGTAGAGGCATGAATATTGTAAATGGAACCGAGCATGAGCTGCGAAAAGGCAGCTTGTTCCTGCTAACTCCTGCAGATTTCCATGAAATCTATTCGTATCCGGATGAAGCTATGGAGCTGTATAATCTTGTTTTTGATGAGGAACTGCTGGAACAAGGGCTGCGAGAATTCATGTTTGGGCAAGTTGCGGAGTATATGGTTGACCTGAACGAGTCTCATCATGAGGTCATAGAGTCAGAGTTTCAATTGATTCGTGACGAGGTTCAAATGAAGAGGCCAGGACATCCCATTTTGATCAAAGGAGCTTTCGAGCGAATCCTATTGTATCTATTCCGAACCTATCATGAAAACAAACTTCTTCCAGAGTTGCAGGATACGTCGTCGCATTCCCCAACACTTCAACGTGCACTTGTTTATATGCATCATCATTTTCGCGAAGCACTACGTTTGGAGGATGCTGCCAAGCAAGCTGGATTAGCACCTAATTATTTCAGTCTCGTATTTCATAAAATGACGGGTATTTCGTTCCAAATCTACTTGCAAGGTTTGCGTTTGCAATTTGCCAAATCACTTCTGCAAGCTTCGGATATTCCGATTACTGAGATTTGTTTCGCTTCAGGGTTCAATACGTTAACGCATTTCGAACGAGCATTCAAGCAGAAATATGGAAGTTCACCTCGTACCTTCCGTTCTAACTAAGGTGTGCGATGCGCCCCAGATGTGTATAATAGATGTATATTATTTTAACAAAGGGGACAACTTCTCATGATTACTTGCAAATCGTGTTCCAAACCAACAGAGCTCCAGATGCAGCGTTGTACGCACTGCGGGGCCATGTTAACCTACACGGTTGCTGAGAAATTCGATATGATGGCCGAGCTGGTAGAACAAGCGTTGAAGCAGGAGCTTGAGGCGAGAAGAAGATTGAAGCATTAGATGTACATGAATAGCATAGACGAGGCTGGGTTTTCCCAGTGTGAGACACCCGACATGGTCTGGTGTTTTTTTTGTTCAAGGAAACCAGTTCTCGCCGTCTCGCCGCGAATAGATGGATTTTCTCCAGTTAATTTGCAAGAAATCCCGTCTATTCAGCAAATAGCTGGATTTCATCCAGTTAATTTCAATCCTTTTGCCGAAATGGTTAAATATGGGCAAAATTAACTGCATAATTTCCATCTAAATCAAATATTCGGGTCGATTATTCAAGAATAACTGTAGTTTTTCCTGTTAACTGTCCCAACCCAACCCAACCCAACCCAACCCAACCCAACCATAGGGGGGATGGAAAGTGTGGAGGTGTGAGGGACGGAAGCGGCGTGCGAAGGGTAGTTAGTTGGCTTTGAGAGTAGAGTGGGGGTTGGAGAAGGAAAGTGTGAAGGTAGCTGAGTGAGAATGGTAAGGGAACGTTGGAAAGTGCTGTCTAGACTTTTCTGTTTTTGCCATTCTTGCCGCGAAATAGATGGATTTTTGCACGCCTCGCATGTACATGGAACAAAAAAAGGTATCACCATTGTCCAATTAACGAAAATCGTTAGAAGGACAATAGAGCCCAATAAAATGCCAAGCCAGTACATTTCCACCGCCGATCATCCCTCCTATAATTAAAATGATACAAAATGTAGGATACGAGGGGGCGAACGTATGCGTTTGAAAAGCATGTGTGCAAAGCTTGTAGTAGCTATGCTAGTGGTGTCTTTGCTCATGAGCGGATTTATAAGCACGCCAAAAATGAAAGCGGAAACAAATTCAGTGTTAACCCATTTTATTACCCGATCAGGTGATAAATTGATGGATGGCGCTAGTGAATTTCGTTTTATTGGGGCGAATGTGCCTACGCTTACCATGGTCGAGGATGGCTATTGGCAGGTTCCCACGGAATGGGAGCAGCGTGATGCATTTAAAGCATTGCAACAAATGGGAGCAACGGCAACGAGAACCTATGTCCTTTCTGTCAAAAAGGATACCGATTACCCAGGCATGATACGGCATGTGGAAGATCATGGACAATTTAACGAAGAAGCATTCGTAGCGCTGGATCGTGCCCTGGCCCTTGCCAACGAGTACGGTATTCGCCTCATTATCCCCTTCGTTGATCAATATGATTGGTGGGGCGGAATTGGTGAGTACGCCAAGTTTCGCGGGAAGAGCAAAGATGCTTTCTGGACCGATCCGGACATCAAGAAGGATTTCAAAGATACGATCTCGTATGTATTGAATCGTAGAAATACGATAACTAACGTGCTTTACAAGGACGATCCTGCGATTCTCGCGTGGGAGACAGGTAATGAATTAACACCTCCATCTTCTGCATGGACGACTGAAATGGGTACTTTCATCAAAAATATCGATAAAAAACACTTGCTCATTGACGGAAAATACGGCATTGATGCCAGTTCGCTAGAGGAAAGTTCACCTATCGACATCGTAAGTAACCATTATTATCCTAACCATTACGCTAGCTTTGCTTCTCAAGTGAATCTTGATAAGAATTTGGCCGAAGGGAAAAAGCCCTTCTATGTGGGGGAATTCGGCTTCATTCCAAAGACAGAATTAACAGCTTTCTTAAACAATGTTATTGAAAAAGGTACCAGTGGTGCATTGATCTGGAGTCTTCGTTATCACAGTGAGGATGGTGGCTTCTTCCGACATACAGAAGGCACATATGGCGGGACTTTCTATGAAGCGTATAAATGGCCAGGCTTCCCAGCTGGCGAGCAAGGCTTTGAGGAGTCATCGGTATTGGGGCTGTTACGGGATAAAGCTTATGAGATTCGCGGTATTCATTCAAAGCCAGCTTTACCACGACCAGAAGCACCGATTATGCTTCCGATTGATACAGTTTCCCGTATCGGATGGAAGGGGTCAACAGGAGCAACTGCCTATACAGTAGAGCGTTCCGTATATGCGAATGGACCTTGGGATATTGTCGGAGCGCAGGTCTACGACGCTTCCAAAACGGATTTATTTGACGACATGACCTCGGTTACGGATGCCACGTACTTCTATCGAACGAAGGCGCGAAATACCGTTGGTGAATCCACGTATTCCCCAGTAGTAGGTCCAGTCATTGCAAAGCATGCTATTCAGGATGAACTCATTGATTACAGCAAAATGTATCAATTCTCAACGGATCTGAAATTCACCACAGATGATTTGAATCCAGCCCTATTCGGAGGAGATCATTATCGACTCAAGCTGCAGCCGAATGCGGTTGATCAATTCGTGGCCTACGCACTGCCATCGACAGCGACAAATTCGACTGCTCTGCGGGCATTGTCATTAAAGACTACCGCATTCCGCAAGTCGGATCATCCGAATAATGAATTTAAGTTCTGGATTTCTACGGATGGAACCAATTACACGGAGCTTCAGGTAACTAAAACAGATGCTGGCAGTGGCGATTGGCGTCAAATTGTGTATAGCACGAATACGCTGCCTACGGCTGCGAAGTACTTCAAAGTAACCTTCCCAGAAGGGGATGGAGAATCTCAACTCGGTGATATTGAAATCGTATACAACCACACGAGTGGCGAAGAGCTCATCTATAAAGAAGCGATTTCTAGCGTTGCAATCACGAATGGCGTACTGACAGACGAAATGAATAATATGCTGAAAATGGCAGATCACTCGCCGAATCTAGGTTTCGAATCCGGAGGCGCTTTTTTTGGCAACGATTTAAAGCGATTACTACGTACAGCTAACAATGCGGAATCGTTCGTGTATAAAACAGCAGGGGATATGAATTATTTCGTCATGACGAGCTTTGCCAGACAAGAACCAAGTAAGTATCGTCTTCCCAATTTTACCTTTTTAACATCGCCGGATGGTGAACATTACTCGACGGTTAGTCAGGTTCGTGTAGATGAAGTTCCAGGCGAAGGTTACTGGAGCCGAATGGTTTACACAGCCTACACCTTGCCAGCAGGAACAAAATATTTGAAAATTGTTTTCCCGGTTATTCCACCAAATTTCGCTTCTGAGTACTGGAGTCCACAAGTGGGACGCATCCAAATTGGCGTGGGTTCAGAAAAGTTAGAGCCGCCTTCCAATGTGAAAAGTGATGTCATTGAAAACTTTGAAAGCTATACAGGCTCAGATTCGATGTTACAAAGCGCATATACGGTGAATAACTCAGGTTCACCACTTGGATTGAAGTTGGATAGCGTTCATAAATCCGAAGGGAATTACAGTTTGAAATTGACCTCATCGCTGAGCAAAGGCTGGGGGGGCATGGAAAAGCAAATTACGAATAAGGATTGGTCTGGCAACAGCGGCATTTCCTTCTGGGTACAGCCTGCGGAAGCCTACACAGGCATTTCCATTCAGTTCAATGAAGGAAGCGCTACGAAAGGTGAGGTTTGGAAAAAAGATATTGGGGTATCGGGTAGTGAACCACAGTTGATTAAGTTGCCTTTTAATCAGTTTTATGTGCCAGACTGGTGGAAAAACTCAAATCAAGGTGTCGGGAACAATGTCATTGACCTTTCGTCCATAACGACATTTAGTATCAATATTGATGGAGCATCCAATGTAACACGTTCGGTTTACCTGGATGATTTCCGGCTGTATAAGTCACCAGTTGTTGATTCGTACGAAGACTATGGAACGGACAATACAAAGCTGCAAGCCCAATATAAACGCAACTCGGATGGGGATCCCATTACGGCAACACTCGATGCTGAGACAAAACAATCAGGTGGATTTGGTCTCAAGCTGAGCTTTGATCTGACTTCTGCCAAAGGATACGCAGGTGTAACCAAATCAATCGGTGGTACGGATTGGTCGGCTAACAATGGTGTCCAATTATGGATGAAGGCAGGGCAAGCCGGACGCGGTGTTACGTATCAAATCAAGGACGCAACCGGCGAGTACTGGGAAGCCAAAGTATTTATGAACCATACCAATGGCACCCTATTGAAGATTCCTTTTGGCGCCTTCCATCTAGCAGGATATCAATCGGTAGCGGTAGATGGGAAACTCGATTTGGCGTCTATTGCCGAGTTTTCTATTTATGTGGATAGAGGTTCTATTGGAAATGGTGCAGGAACGCTGTATCTAGATGATATTCAAGCGGTTTCGCTTCGTGAGATCGACAATTTCGATTTCTATTCAACAGATGCTGGTGTGCGTGCTGATTATGTGAAAGATTCAGGCGGCGCTGAGATCGTAGCTTCCTTAGAAAACAGCACCAAACAAGAGGGGGCTCATGCGCTTAAACTAAGCTACGAATTGACTGCAAACAAAGGCTATGCCGGCGTCAAACGGACACTCGGGAAGCTCAATTTTGCCAGCGGAGGTAATGCGCTGTCCTTCTGGCTGAAGTCTGATACAGTTGGGCATGGAATTACGTTCCAATTGACAGAAAGTGACGGGGATATCTGGGAAGCGCAGACGATGGTGACTTCAACGGAAGCCGGTGTTATTCAAATTCCGTTCGGTGGATTTGCCCGCAATCAAACATGGTCAAAAGGGGACGGCAAGCTCGATCGAGCTGAAATTGCATCTTACGCGATTTTCGTGAACAAAGGTGCGGGGCAAGTTGGATCGAATACCATCTATATCGATTCCATCGCGATTGACCAAGTACCGACCATAGATAATTTTGACTATTATGGCAGTGGCGAACTCGTTGCTGGAGGCAACTATTCGACAAACAAAGATGGTGGGACAGTAACTTTAACGCCTGTATCGGATCAGAAAGAGGCCGGACCTTTTGGCGGCAAATATGTTTATGAGTTGCCAACGGCATCTAAGAATTTTGCTGGCGTGAATAAAAAGCTCGATGCCTTAGACTGGAGAGCGTATGAAGGTATACGTTTCTGGTTGAAAAAGGATGCATCCAATCGCCAGTTGACGATTCAGTTTCTAGAGTCTGATGGTTCAGCATGGGAATCCTATATCGATTTGAATGATGATAAATCAGGAGTTATCAAACTGCCATTTAGTAAGTTTACCAGAGCTCCATGGAGTACAAACGGTAATGCTATTATCGATTTGGATGCGATTAAGGAGTTTTCGATTTATATGAATCAAGGAGCGCGAGGTACGCTCGGCCAAGGGACGCTGTATTTTGATACGATTAAGGTTTATAAAACAGGGGAGGAACCAGATCCTGTAGTGCCTGTAGTTCATCCATCTACAGGTGCTTCCAGTCCTGCACCAACTGTCGTGGATAAAGGCAATCAAATTGAATTGACGAATGATTCGTTCAAACGCCAAACTGTCAAGGATAGCGAAGGTAAAGACGTCCGAGAAGCCATCATTCAAGAGGCGGATATGAAGAAGGCTTTGGAGCTTCTGTTGACGAAAGAGCAAGGGACGCCACTTGTTTTGGCATACAGCACGAATGAAACGGATGAAGTCGTGATTCCAAGTTCGTTACTGTCAAAAGCACTTGCAGCTAATCCTGTTGCACTAGCCAATACAATGGTTACGCTGAAAAATGAAGCGGGTTCATACGCAATCCCACTCCAAATCCTATCTAACCCTGCTATTCTGAATGCGATAGGAACAGACTCTGGGGACGCTAGCTTGCATGTAGCCATTACGCCTGTATCAACCAAGCAAGCTGCACAAGTTCGTCAAGCAGCTGAAAAGCAAGGCGTAACATTGATCGGTACGCCGGTGTCTTTCCGACTCATGGTGTCAAGTGGTGGAAAACAAACGGAGATTGATAATTTCGGGTCGTTATTCGTCACTCGGAGCATCATCACGAATGGCGTTACGGATTTATCTACAGCCACTGTCGTTGTAATTGACGAACAAACAGGTGCAATGACGTTTGTGCCAGCCTCTTTCCACCAACATGAGAATGGAGTAGAAGCGGTACTAAGTAGAAATGGGAATAGTGTGTATGCGATTGTCTCACATCAAGCCAAATTCACAGATGTTCCGCTGATACATTGGGCCCAGTCTGCGATTGAAGCCTTAGCTTCCAAAATGCTGCTGAATGGCATGACGGACACGACGTTCGCACCGGATCAAGCGGTCACACGAGCAGAGTTTACCACGATGCTGGTGAAAACTATGGGGATCGTTCCGTCGAAAAGTACGCAAACCAAATTCTCCGATGTAGGCGCACAAGAGTGGTATACCTCTGTGATTCATGCTGCAAGTGAGTTAGGTCTGGTGGATGGCTTCGAGGACCACAGCTTCCAGCCTAATGCGACCATTACGCGGGAGCAGATGGCTGTGATGCTCAGCCGAGCATTGGCATTAACGAAGCTGTCTCAAACAGTGAAGGCAGCTGCTACACTCACATTCACAGACGCTGCTAGTGTATCTTCTTGGGCAGAGGCATCGATTCGTCTTTCGACGGCCGCAGGCTTATTAAGCGGCAATCCGGACGGATCTTATCGACCGCAAGCTGTTGCAACTCGTGCTGAAGCTGCCGTAGTCTTCTACAATCTGCTGCATAAGCTCGATATCGTAAAATGAGTGAAATGGGGGCCTCGGCCCCCAATATTTTAGCTCTTTTCCGCTGAAAAGTGGAAATACAGTACAAGGAAAAACAAATGCGTGCCATTTTACTTGATGCAGGGACGTTTTATAATGAAAATGTAAGCGCTACACAAACTAGTTCATTGGGGGAAATAGGATGAAGAAGACATTAGTAGCCACAACGTCGATTTGCTTGTTAGCAGCGTTACTTGCAGCGTGCGGATCGGAATCAACAACAACAACAGCTAGCCCATCACCAGAAGCGAAGGCAACAGCAGCGGCAACGGCTGCAGCAGCGACGGAAGCTCCGAAAGCAGCGAATCCGAATGATGACATTAAAGGCAAAATCGTGTTCGCAACGAACCGTACAGACTTAATAGATACGAAGCTGAAAGAATACCGTGAAGCGTTCAAGAAGAAATACCCGAATGCTGATGTGGAATTCGAAGCTCTGAAGGATTATGAAGCCGCAATCAAATTGCGCTTGGCAACGGCGGAAGTGCCGGACGTTGTTTTGATTCCGAACATTCCGAATACACAGCTTCCTGATTATTTTGCCCCACTGGACGATCTTGGACTGAATGATAAAATCCGCTTTAAAGACTACAAAACAGCGAACGGCGGCACGTATGGTCTCGTAACGGGCGGTTCCACAACAGGGATCGTTTACAACAAGAAAGCGTTCGCAGATGCAGGCATCACAGCGCTTCCGAAGACGTTGGATGAATTCTATGCCGCTTCCGAGAAGCTGAAAGCGAAGGGAATTGTCCCACTTGCAACCAACTACAAGGACAAATGGCCACTCTACACTTGGCAGCACGTAGCTGTCGCGATGTCGGGTAATCCGAACTTCTGGAATGATCGCATTAAGCAAGAGAATGCTTTTGACCCGAATGGTGCGTTCGCCAAGTCCTTAGGTATCCTCAAAACGATGATCAGCAAAGGCTATGCGGAGAAAGACATCAACTCCACGAACTGGGAGCAATCCAAGAAAGATGTAGCGTCTGGGAAAATGGCGATGTACCTATTGCCGAACTGGGTGATTCCACAAGTTATTGAAAACGGCACAGAAAGCGCAAACGTTGGCTTCTTCCCAATGCCTTTCGATAACTCCGGTAAGTTGACTACGCTAATGACACCTGACTATTTCTATGCCGTAAGCAAGAATAGCAAAAACCTCAAAACAGCAAAAGCTTTCGTCAAATGGCTAATTGAGGATTCCGGGTATGATGATTTCGCTGGCTTCATTCCATCCTTGAAGGATAAGAAGTCATCCGTTACACAATTGTCTGATTTCCTAGCTACGAAAGACCTGAACTTCGTTGAAATCGCAGCCGATAACAGCGACGCAATGGCGATTCAAAACAAAGCGCAAATCGACTTGAACGATATCGCACAAGAGGTTGCAGTAACCGACGTTGCCAAAGTATTCGATAAATACAACAAGAAATGGGTAGAAGCAAAAAAAGCGCTCGGCAAATAATCGTGTAACGTAAGAGGGCTGAATGAGACCTGGAGAGCATTCAGCCTCTCTTTTCAAATTAAAGAGCAATGAGGTATGGAGATGAGCTACCAACAACAAAAAATCACTTTGATTGTGTCCTTCCTTATCGTACCCCTTGTGCTGTTGCTGACGTTCACCTACTATCCCGCCATGAGGCTCATTTATTTAAGCTTCACGTCATGGGATGGGCTGACACCGGTTAAAACGTGGGTTGGATTTTCAAATTACAAAGAAATTATGGGAAATACGGAGGTCTTCTATATCTTCCTCCATAACGTTGCCTACTTCGTAGGTGGCATTTTGCAAAATGTGGTTGCCTTTTTCTTTGCGGTCCTTTTGAACAGTAAGCTCAAGGGGCGCAACGTGTTTCGAACGGTGCTATTCTTGCCCTACATTATGAATGGGGTCGCCGTAGCGTTCATGTTTGGTTATGTTTTTGATACGAATATGGGTTCATTGAACTATTTCTTAAGTCTGTTAGGCGTGGAGCCAATTTCCTGGTTAGGTAAGCCTGGTCTCGTCAACATATCATTAGCTTCAATCAGCGCATGGAAGTTTATGGGTTTCAACATGGTCGTCTACTTAGGGGCGCTGCAGTCGCTGCCGGAAGATCTCTATGAAGCAGCTAAAATCGACGGTGCACGAAGATTACAAGTGCTTCGTTACATCACATTACCTGGTATGAGGAAAATTATCGAGCTTAATCTGTTTCTGACTGTAATTGGGGCTTTGGAGGTATTTGATCTCCCCTTCGTTCTGACCAAAGGCGGCCCTTTGGCGGCAAGTAAAACGTATGTTCAGCAAACAGTGGAGACCGCGTTTCAATATAATAATTTCGGACTCGCGTCAGCGATGAGTGTTCTGCTCATGATCGTTGTCATTGCCGTAGTATCCGCACAACGTAGAATTGTTGGAGGAAAGGAGGAGTGACCCATGAAACCAAGACCGATCACATCGACAGTGAAATATGCGCTTTTGTCCCTCGCCAGCCTGATCATCTTCTTTCCCTTGTACATTTTATGTGTAAATGCATTTAAGGGAAGTAAGGAATACGGCACGTCCAGCGCGTTTTCACTGCCGAACTCCTTTCTTAATTTTGACAATTTCCAACTTGTATTTGAGCGTGGGAATCTGGGGCAAGCTTTTCTCAACACGACGATTGTGATTGGCTTATCCTTGCTTGGGAACATCGTCATGGGAACCATGGTGGCCTATGTACTCGGACGCTTTAAATTCCCAGGACGCTTTCTCATTCTGGGTCTATACACGGGGGCAGCAATCATTCCAGTGATTACGACGCAGGTGGCGATTTTCTCCATTATCAAATGGTTGGGATTATTCAATACACATTTCGCGCCAGTGCTCCTGTATATCGGTGCAGATGTGGTCCAGATCTACATTTTGCTCCAGTTTATTCGGAACATCCCTTATGAACTTGATGAAAATGCGATGATTGAAGGCTTATCCTTGTACGGCATCTTCTATCGCATCATCATACCACTGCTTACACCAGCCATCTCGACAGTTATTATTCTAAAAACGATTTCGATTTATAACGATATGTATACGCCATATTTGTATATGCCTTCGCAGAAGCTAGGCGTTGTTTCCACGACCTTGATGAAATTTACGGGTACGAATAGTGCCGAGTGGCAATTAATTTGTGCGGCAATTCTGATCATTTTACTGCCAACAGTCGTGCTGTACTTGTTCCTGCAACGGTATATTTTCTCCGGAATTACGAATGGTTCGGTGAAATAAAAAGCTAGCAGGACACCGCTTGGCGTAAGTCGAAATAGTAACCCAAGGCCCTTGCTAAGGAGCCATGGGTTTTCTTGGTTTTAAAAAGAAAGGGCTTACATTCCTATGAAAGAGCTGGGGGGAACTTCTTGTGCTAAGCGATATATGGCATTGGATTGTGAGGTTGTCACTAACTAAAAAGCTGATAACGGTTTTTGTTATTTTAATTACGGTGCCGATTGTAACGATTTCGATGATTTCCTACTCGAGTTATTCCAAGTCTATTGAAAAGAACACGGCCCTCTATGTGAATCAGATTTCACAGAAAATTTTGGAGCGGGTAGACCAGTACGTATCGGATATTAAACGAGTGACAGGCAGTCAAATTTATATGCAGGATATTCAGGAGTCCTTAGCTAATCCGGCGAAAACGGTGGAAGAAAATAACCGCCTCCAGAACTTTGTCAAAGGGTTGAACAGCTTGAAGAATGATACGGAGTCCGTTTACATATTCGATAATTATGGCAACATGTACGATAGTACCAAAAATGATACGATCCGTGGCAACATCCGGCAGCAAGCGGTGGATTTGAGGCAACAAGTGCGCAATGCGCAAGGTTCCTCTATTGTGATTTCTACCCAGAAAATTAGAGTGGGTCAAACAGACAAATATTATTTTTCTATCGCGCGAGAATTGAAGAATACGAATTCCCTAGAAGGCATCGGGATGATCATTTTTGATTCAAGAATTCAGGTTATTGCGGATGCCGTACGTGAGTTGGATGAGGTTACCAAAGGTCGGACCATGGTCATCGACGATCAGAACACAGTGATCTATGATAGTGAGCAGAAATGGATTTCAACGAATGTAGCTAGCAATGAACTCGTGCAGAAAGCTGTAGGAGCGCAAGGCAGCTTTAAGGTGACGATGGATGGGAAATCGTATTTGACCTCTTATACGACTTCGGAAGTAACGGGCTGGAAGCAAATCGTGCTTATTCCTGTGGATCAATTGACAGAAGAAACGAGGGTAACACGGGATTTCACGATGATTCTCGTTTTGTTATCCATTACCGTAGCATTAGTTACTTCCGCCATTATTGCAATTGCGTTGACGCGGCCGCTCAGGACGCTGATGAGGACGATGAAGCAGGTCAATAAGGAGAATTTGGATGTCCAAATCCCAGTGAAATACTCGGACGAGTTTGGCATACTAGCGAAGCATTTTAATAATATGATTAGAAGAATTAATGAACTGGTGGAGGAAGTCTATCAGACGCAAAATCGCAAAAGAGAGGCTGAACTAAGGTCGCTTCAGCATCAAATTAATCCCCATTTCATCTATAATACGCTGGAAGTGATACGGATGACGGCCGAAGTAAAGCGAGATTATGAGATTTCGGAAATGACCTATAATTTGGGCGAACTGCTGCGGTATGGCATTTTGCGGGGGACGGATCAAGTGACGATACATAAGGAGCTAGATCATTTGGAGAAATATTTGGCGCTGCAAAACTTTCGATTCTCCAAGGATATTCAGCTTGCTTTGAACATCAGTGAGGCGCATCTAACCTATCCCGTTATTAAGCTTTTATTTCAGCCGATTGTGGAAAATGCGATTTTGCATGGTTTTGAAATGAAAGAAGAGGATTGCCTCATCACGATTAGTTCCTACGAGGATAAACAGGCGATATATTTTACAGTGAGGGATAACGGGTGCGGAATGGAAGATTCACAGCTGAAAATTATTCGAAATGCGATGCTAGGCTTGCAGCAAGAAAATCGTTCTAACATCGGTATTGCCAATGTGAACGAGCGTATCATTTTGCAGTATGGTGCCCCATTCGGTTTGCAAGTGAGCAGTGAAATCGAGGTCGGCACAACCGTGACGATTGTCCTACCCGTTCTTGAAGCATGGAAGGAGAGTGCATGAGATGACGATGAAAATGTTGATTGTCGATGACGAACAGCGAATTCGGCTTGGTCTACAGGCCATGGTTGAAGGAATGAACTTACCCATTGAAATTATGGGATTGTGTGCGAATGGGATTCAAGCCATGGATAAAATGAGCGGCTGGGAAGATGAGGATTGCAAGGTGCTTCTCACCGATATAAAAATGCCCATGATGGACGGCATGAAGCTGATTGAGAAAACAAGAGCGGAATATCCGGATGCACATATCATTCTATTAAGTGGATTTAACGAATTTGAGTATGCCCGTCAAGCGATTCGTTTCGGTGTGGAAGAATATTTGTCGAAGCCGGTGAACAAGAAGGATTTATTTCAAGTGTTGAAACGGGTTGGGGAGCGTATAGCTGAGCCAATTTCTGTAGAAAAGGAAGCAGCTGATCACGTGCCTGCTGAACCTAAGGTGCACAAGAAACAAATTATTGCGGATGTGATTCGCATGCTGGAGTCGGATCTCAATCAAGCGTTTGAGCTGAATGAGCTCTCCGCTAAAGTAGGTCTGAATCCTAGTTATTTGTGTAAGTTGTTTAAAAGGGAGACAAAGAAGACGATCACGGACTACGTTACTGATCTCCGAATCGTGAAAGCGAAGCACATTTTAGAAGATTACCCGGATGTGAAAATGTATGAAGTTGGATCACTTGTCGGTTACTCGGATCCCGTATATTTTACAAAGCTGTTCAAAAAGTCAGTTGGCATGACGCCAAAGGAATATCAAAGTGGTCAATGTGCTTTTGGCAACCAAAATGCCTGTTTGGACTAAAGATTTTCAATCTTTCTTGCAGTAAAGTAAAGGTATGAAAGATATCTGAGGAGGTTGCTGTTATGAGCCAACAAGAGATTCAAATACCTGAAGCTGATGCTTTATTGCAAGAGGAGATCACAAGTGAGCAGGCCCAATTTTTTCTAGACAATGGATTTCTAGTCATCCGTAATGTGGTAGTAGGGGAAGAGCTTAGACTCCTTCAGGAGCAGACGATGAAAGCCGTTGAAATCGGAATGGCTGGAAGCGATGATGAAGATTATATGTATCGCGTGAGGAAGAATGGCGAGCGCAAATATTGGCGGACGGAATATATCATTGATAAGCAAGAGGCGAATAAAGCCTTGCTTGCGCATCCGTTCATTTTACGTTCTGTCGCGAAGATTCAAGGGATTAACTTCATTCCTACGTGGGATTCCTTAGTTGTGAAAATCCCTAATCAGGCGGCCAGCGTGCCTTGGCATCGCGATGCATTAGTGCCTGAGGGCTGTACAGATCCGCGGCCGATCTTCAATGTTGATTTTTATTTGGATGAGGCCGATCTGAAGTCATGCTTGTGGGTCATTCCGGGAAGTAACCATTGGGCAGCAGAGGTTGCCGAGGAACGATGTGCTCGCCCAGGCTTCGAAGTCAGCGATGCTGTACCGGTGCCGATGAACCCCGGAGATGTCATCTTCCACAATATTCAGCTGCTCCACGGTTCACCTGAGGGAGATGGCAATGCGCTTCGCCGAACGGTGTATTACGAGTTCCGGCCAGGCGAGATCGAAGCGGAGTTTGGGCCGCATACGCTAGAGTATCTGTCGTTGAAACAGCATTTGCTCGTCGATTGTATCGAAAAACGCAAGGAAGCGGCCTACACATCGGGTGAAACTCCGTATGACTATCAACCGAAAGGCGCATTCGCAATAGGTACGAAGCAGGTGCCGAAGACGTATCGGTATCCGCATGCTGAATATTGGCGTGCATAAAGAAAAGGCTGTTCCTCCTAGTGGTTCTACGGGGGAACAGCCTTATTTATATTGAGCGTGACGCAAGGTGCGCGAGTTACTTAAAGCATTAGATGGATTTAATACAGTTAAATTTGCTGAAATTCTTTTCAGAAGCCGAATAGCTGTATAATCTACAGTTAATTGGCAGCATCTTGGCCGAAATGAACAAAAGAGGCAGAATTAACTACATAAATTCCATTTTAATCAAGTTTCTGGGGGGATTTCGCAGGAATAGCTGGATAATATCCAGTTATTCGTGTTGCAAGTTCGAAGCCCGAAGCCCGACTAATCACAAGCATGACTATCTAGGAATAAATCAAATTCGCACAAAACTGGGTTAAACTTTGCCCCGTTTTTTTCTTGAACATACGTCCAAAGGTATGGACATCGGAGTAGCCCACACGATCCGCAATTTCACTGAAGGAGAGGCTGCTGTGAATGGCCAACTCCTTCGCTTTGTTGATGCGGATCCACGTCAAATACTGCATTGGCGACATGCCGACATGCTGGCGGAACAAGGTCAAAATGTAGTTCTTGCTGAGGCCGGATACGTCCTCAAGTTCTCTTATTTGAATCTCCCGACTGAAGTGTTCGGTAAGATAGTTTTTGATCAAGACGAGCTTCGGCATGGTGAGCGCGTCTGTTTTGGTGCGAGTTGTGCCAGACTCGACAGCTTGAGCTGCTTCAGCAAGAATGCGCATAAGCAAGCTTTGGCAATGCATCTGATGCACGAGTCCGGGCTGGCGATAATGCGAAACTAGCTGCGAAAGCATCGTTTCTACTGGGTGATCCGCAAAATTGCCGAGGATATGCTTATGCTTGAATATTTCCTCGTACGGGAACGCGGATGTGCCAAAGTGGAAGACCAGTGAAATACACACATAAGGGCTGTGGTCCGCCTTAATGATCGAGTGCCGCTCATTCGGACGATGAAATAAGAGATCGCCGCGATGCGTCTCATAAGGATTATCGCCAACAGGATAGTGGGCAAAACCATCCACCACATATTGCAGAATAAACTGCGTCATTTCGCGATCACGGATCGCCCAACCCTGTGGCGCATGGAACATATGAGCAAGTGTGATGTAGGGTGGGAAATGGTAATCGGAAAGCATTCCTATCGTTTCTACGGGCGGCAATATACTAAGGTTGGAGGCCAGAATAATCAGCACCTTTC
This sequence comes from Paenibacillus sp. J22P169, assembly GCF_059691995.1. Taxonomy (NCBI): domain Bacteria; kingdom Bacillati; phylum Bacillota; class Bacilli; order Caryophanales; family Paenibacillaceae; genus Paenibacillus; species Paenibacillus sp. J22P169. The sequence goes on from NZ_JCAUAO010000005.1 coordinate 109,099, forward strand.
TATATGCTTTATTGTAGCATGAAGAGATGGTTTTGCAGAGTGCCTTTGGCAACAGAAAAGGAGGTTCATGATGAAGGGCGGCGTTATTAAGGAGATGGGCGATACCAGTTCTGTTCATGCTGAGCCAAAATCGGATTATTCGAGGTTTTTATTAGATGATGTGTCTTTTGCGTAGATGGGGATAGTTGGATTGATGAATAACAATTTCTGTTATTTGTCAGTAGATCTTACGATCTATAGAGATAGTGCGAGTTTAATTCATCACTTATCACATGAAGAGTCAGTTCGCCAGCCGGCACGTGAGCATTTAAGGCCCTTTCGGGGCCTAAAAGCGCCCGAAGCGCCCGAAGTCCAGCGCGGCCAAGACTTTAACGCCCCTTTTGGGCGCTAAAGTCAGTTCGCCAGCCGGCGCATGAGGCAATAAGGCCCTTTCGGGGCCTTAAAGCGCCCGAAGCGCTCGAAGTCCAGCGCGGCCAAGACTTTAACGCCCTTTTTGGGCGCTAAAGTCAGCTCGCCAGCCGGCGCATGAGGCAATAAGGCCCTTTCGGGGCCTAAAAGCGCCCGAAGCGCCCGAAAGTCCAGCGCGGCCAAGACTTTAACGCCCTTTTTGGGCGCTAAAGTCAGCTCGCCGGCCGGCACGCAAGCCGCCCCTGAAACAAAAAAACTTCAGCCCCCACAGGGCTGAAGTTCCACCAATCTTATTCCGTCACCTTTTGCATCTTGCCCGGATTGTTAATCTTGTAAGGCACCGGATGCTTGCTGAGCTTCTTAGCAACGATTTTGCACTCGAACGTGACGGTGTCGCCGATCGCGAGCTCAAGCTTTTTGAGCGTTGCACTGTGGCTCGACCAAGCGGTGCCGATGTCCAAGGCTGGCTCGAGGATAGAAACAGCTTCATAGATGATGACTTCATCATCCGTATCCGAGAAGTTGTTCGGTACGGTCGTAAACTCCGTGACCGTCGCCTTCATTTTCACTTTCTCCTCAGGAAGCTCCAGCTTAGGGGCTTTCTCTTTTTTTGTTTTTTCCTTCGCAGGCGCTTTCTCAACAGGTGCTGCCTGTCCATCTTCCGTACTTACCTCAGCTTTAGCGGCTTTTGCTGATTTGGCTGGTTTTTCTTCTGGCTCAGCGGTTTCAAGCTCGTCCACTGCAACAGCGTCATCAGCCAATGCGGCTCCACGCTGGCTATAGTTTGCTGCCTGCATTTCCTTCAAATAGGAAGGATGAATACAGTGCAATTGCTTCGTATCCAATTCAATAACAGCAGTCATGGGATCCACAAGACCCACAATATTGCAAGCCACATTGAGGCTATTACCTTTATAGAAGAAGGCTTTCGCTTTTGTCGCTTTGTCGGATACTAAACCCCATTCTTTACATTGTTCGATCAGCTCGGACTCTTCATCAAATCGAGTAAACGCAGCTGGTTGAATCGCGAACGCATAATCCATATGTAATCAACCTTTCTATTCTATATAGAGGGAAAGCTTACTTCACTTTTTCCTCATTGTCTTCATCATTGTCTAGATCTGTGAACTCATCATTATCATCATTGTCTTCTTCAAATTCGTTTTCTTCTTCTAAGCGGAAATCATCGGTCTTTTCCCCGTCTTCCCAAATCTCCACGAAAAGTGCATCGCAATTTTCAAAATCAGCCGGCTTGAACGCAAGCGCTTTTTCCTCATCGGGACCGACATAAACATTCTCAAGTGTTTCCCCATCAAAAGAGAGGATGACATAAATTTTCATAGGCATGGTGTGCCTCCTAATAGGTGATAAGCATTATTATAACATACCGAGTGAATTGTTCGCATGAAGAGCGATTGATCTTTCATATACATCAATATAGCCTGTATGCCCCGATCACTGAAGGGATCATTCAGTATTCGTTGACGCTGGGATGTGAAGGAGGAGTTCTAAGGATGGCATTTCTACTCTTATGTATCATAGGATGTCTGTCTGGTTTCTTGATTTTCAGAAGACATGTGATACCTCGCTGCACTGATCAAGCTCTGAATGAGGTAAAGCTGTCTATTATTATTCCGGCTAGGAATGAAGCAGACAATCTGCCCCACCTTCTTCATGCCCTGAAAATTCAAACCCTAGTACCCTATGAAATTATTGTGGTGGACGATTTTTCGGAGGATCATACGAAGGAAATCGCTGAACATTATGGTGTTACCGTGATTTCTAATCCCAAGCTGCCAGAAGGGTGGACGGGCAAAAACTGGGCTGTATGGAATGGCTATTCCCACGCGACCGGTGATCTCATTGCTTTTTTGGACGCAGATATTCGATTTGCACCCCGAGCATTAGAATGTTTAGTTAAAGCGCGGAATAAATTAGGTGGAGTACTGTCCGTTGTTCCCTACCATTATACGGAGAATCTAAGAGAGAGGCTGGCACTCATTTTCAATGTGCTCGGCGTATTCGCATTTACATCACCTTTTGAAAAAAACAATGCACAGAAGGGGCTCTATGGGTCCTGTATTTTAACGACGAGGGAAGATTACGAATCGATCAAAGGCCACGAAGGCATCAAGTCGGAAATGATGGACGATCTGAATCTCGGTGCTACTTATGCACGGGCAGGTATTCCTGTCAACAATTTTATCGGATATGGGCTGGTCTCTTTTCGGATGTACCCACAAGGGATGAAAAGCCAGATTCAAGGCTTCGGCAAAGGCGCCGTTTTAGGAACGTCAAAGCTCAAAGCAGGCACACTTACGCTAACCGCGATTTGGGCTATCGGGCTGATTGTTTCATCAGCTTTCCCCTTTTTCCTAGCAACCTCATGGGGCATTCCGCTGCTTATCGGCTACCTCATTTACATGGCACAGCTCTTTTATTTTGTAAAATACGTTGGTATTTTCGGTTTTGTTACACCCGTGTTGCACGTAGTGTCTACGTTATTTTTCATTATGGTCATGCTGTACTCGATGTATCAGGTCGTGTTTCTCGGGCATGTAGCATGGAAAGGGCGGCACGTCAAAGTAGGAAGCAGGCGAGAGCAATGATCATTCTGTGGACGATTTGTGCTTTTGTATCGGGTGCGCTGATGTTTAGCTATTGGCTCGGTCGGTTGGCTCGGAAAAACCTCCAAACCGTTGGAGACGGCAACCCAGGTGCCCTCAATTTATGGAAAGCGGCGGGATATCGGCTTGGTATTGTAGGGGTATTACTCGATTTTGCCAAAGGGTATCTGATCATCTTATTGGCCGTTGAGGTTGGCGGGATGTCAGGGTATGGACTTATTCCAATCGCGCTTGCGCCGATCTTCGGGCATGCGTTTTCACCATTCTTACGTGGAAAAGGGGGCAAAGCCATTGCTGTCACCTTCGGCGTCTGGAGCGGGTTGACACAGTTTGAAGTGTCACTCGCACTGGCCATTATTTTGGCAATCATGCTAGGAATGATGAAGGTTATAACCAAATGGAAACCGATCTCGTCGGAAGCCGATGGTCAGCAGGTCGTGATCGGCATGCTGCTGTTGGGCGTTTATTTGTATATGAGAGATGCTGCGGCTATGTTGTTATGGATATGGGGAGGGAATACGCTGCTTGTCATGCTCAAGCACCATAAAGAATTGGCTGTCTTTGTGCAAAGGAAAAATAAAGAAAAAGAAGGTTCTCGGCCTTCGTGATAAATGATTGTGCGCAATTGATTATTGAAGTGTGGACTGCAAATTTGTTTTGCGAAGAGTCATGGAGTTTGGTATTGTGAAGATAGACATGATTGACGCGTGAAGCACACGCCGTTAGCTCCTTTTTGCCGGGGCTGGCGGCGTTTTTATTTTATTAGGAGGCGGTCGGTGTGTTCGAGAAGGAGTTCAAAGCAGTGTAGGTGGTCAGTGGCTGGAGATGCTGCGAAGGGATCTGACGGGATCGAAGAAGCTTTTAGCGGAGGTGTTGCTGCCTGTTTTGGGGACGTTTGAAGGCTTGGAGCTTGAATTTGAAATGTTAAGTTTGTCAGGGGTGAAGATATATGGGGACGTGTGTCATCCCAAGCTGCGGATCGTGTTCGAGGAGGACAGCTTTGTCACCCACGCTGAGAAAATTACGAGAGACCGTTTCTCATTCGAAAAGGCGCGGGCACGTTCAGTTGCGATACTGGGGTACACTTACTTTCCATATAGCCGGGATGAGCTAGAGAAAAAGCCGAGTTTCTGCCAAAGAAATCTATATATATGAATTAATCGGCCGAATCGGAAACGTGGAGGGGGCTGGGTTGTACCAGCTGCCGGTATATGAGCGGGAAATTTTAAGGTGCTCTTTGCTGGTCAATAAGCCTTTTCAAGTGAATGATGTGTGCGGATGGCTTCAGCTTAAAAGAGAGGCATGTGGGAAAATCTTGCGAAAGATGGAAGGGAAAGGACTGGTTCGTCCCATAGGCGGCGGCTTAAGTAGAAGCCATAAATTCTTTATTACTGAAAAAGCGGTAGTACTCTTGCATGGTAAAAAATGAGGGAAGTGGTTGGTTAGTCGATGAAACCGACTAAATCAGGTGCGCAAGAGGTAAATAGAGAGGAGTTAGTCGATGAAACCGACTAATTCGAGCGCGTAAGAGGCAAAAGGAGAGGAGTTAGTCGATGAAACCGACTAACTCGGGTGAGCCAGTGGCAATTGGAGAGGAGTTAGCCGATGAAACCGACTAACTCGGGTGAGCCAGTGGCAAAAGGAGTGGAATTAGTCGATGAAACCGACTAAATCGAGCGCCCCTGCGGCAATTGAAGTGGACATACATACGCGCACCCTTCCTTGGGAAAAACTAGGGCATACATGCGAAAGGAGTGCCTTGGCTTATGGAGGATCAACTTGCACGCAAAGAAGAACGCTTAAACACGGTCAGCCATGGAATCGGCGTGTGTTTAAGCGTCTACGGGCTCATTCTGCTGCTTCAGCGGTCTGCGCTTTTTGAAAATTGGCTATACACGGCAAGCAACGTGGTTTTCGGTGCTTCCTTCTGCTTACTCTATGTGTCCTCGACACTGCTGCATGGCATTCGCTCACCCAAGTGGGCAAGACGCTTCGAAAAGCTGGACCACGCTGCGATTTTCATCGCCATGGCAGGTTCCTACACGCCTTTTCTGCTGATCACCATCCAAAGCCGACTAGCGACTGAGTTGCTGATCGTGATTTGGGCGCTAGCCTTCGGCGGTGTAAGATATGTGCATGTTATCATTGGGCGATTTATGCCATGGGGGCTGCTGGTTTATTTAGGAATGGCCGCGTTCATGACGCTCTTCATCATTCCCTTATATGTACGACTGCCTCATGTGGCTTTTACTTGGCTAGGACTCGGGTTGATGAGCTATCTTATTGGTGTCCCTTTTTTCCTCTGGCACAAATTACGCTATCACCATACGATCTGGCACCTGTTTGTGCTGGCTGGAAGTGCCTGCCACTTTATTGCTGTGTATAGCTACGTAATGCCCGCGCTTCTATAAGCTAGGACCAATTCGTTTAATACTGGACTCCTGATGGCCAAGCAGTTCAGCCCTCGTCAACTCAAGTTTATAATGATCGCCGCGGCCCTGAATCCCTTCAATATTGTGTATATGAACATTCGCCAACCTCAATGTCTTGCGTGGCTTGCCGATAATATCTCCATATTTGGAAGCGGTTCCACCTTTGGGAATGAAGGTAGTGGAGACCGTATAATAAGCACGTTTCTCATTCAAATTAGCACAAGATTAAGATTATTTTGGCGAAGTGTAAGGCGGATAATAATACCTTAATTTTGTGCTAGCACGGATTAAGATTGTTTATTTATTGTCCGAATCATCATTCATATAATAAAGGCAAGATACACACATTCCTAACATGCCAAGGAGGCAGAGACAATGCAAAGCAACACACCTTTATTATTGACTGATGAGCAAATGAGAACTTTTATTACGAATGGCTGCCTAATTCTCAAAACGGATTTTCCACGTGAATTCCACGAAAGTCTAGTTGAGCAATTGAACACGGTGTATACCGAAGAAGGCAATCCAGGCAACAATCTTTTGCCTCGTATTCGTGAATTGAGCAAAGTATTCGATCATCCCGTTGTAACTGGTGCGTTAACCAGTGTGTTGGGACCTAATTATATGATGCATGCGCATCGTCATGGACATTTCAATGCCTCTAGTGTAGCTGGTGGTTGGCATAAAGATAGCTATTGGGGTTATAAAAGGATGCGCAACCATCACCCGCAATGGGCGATGATTATGTATTTCCCACAGGATACACCTGTGGAATTAGGACCGACGGGCGTACTGCCAGGCACGCAAAACTATGAGTCTCGTACTTTTGAAGGAAATGAACCAGAGGCAGAGGTTCTGGCGAGTGGGGAAGCGGGGACTTTTGCGCTAATTCATTATGATATTTGGCACCGTTCTACTCCGAATGTGCTGGGTCAGCCACGTTATATGTTGAAGTTCGAATTCATGCGCACCGAGCTGCCGCAATCACCAAGCTGGAACAATCAAGAGAGCGGATGGCGCAAACCGGAGGGGTTACAACTGCCGATCGCTGAGCACGATTTGATGTGGGAAGAGACGTGGAATTGGCTGTCTGGACAAGTCGGCAGCATCGCCAATACAGTTGTTTCCGATCCAGATCGGATCAAGGAATTGGCAGCGGGGTTGAGCAGCTTCGAGCCAGATGCGATTAATGCGGCTTATGAGCTTGCAGCAAGCGGTCAACGTGGTGTAGACGCATTGCTTCAAGCACTTCATAGCGATGATAAAAATGTATCGCGAATTGCTGCTTATGGCTTATCCGTAGCGGGAAGCGAAGCGGTAGGCGGATTAATTGCTGCGATAGCGACGGGTAAGAATGAAGGAGCGGAAGCGAATTCCGAGGAGATCATCGCGCACGCCGTGTTCGCGCTTGGTGAACTGAGAGGACTTGCAAGCGAGGCAGTACCTGCACTTGTTAGTTTGATGCAGCATCCGTCAGAGACGATTCGCTGCGCTGTGGTTGATGCTCTTGGCCTTATGGAAGCAGGACACGATCAAGTGGTGAACTGCTTAGGGGATGCGCTGCAGGATGAAAGTGCGCAGGTACGGTTCATGTCCAGCTTGGCCCTGTCCCGTTTAGGGGCACGTGCAGAGGCAGCGATTCCACAATTGGAAATCGCACTGGACGACGAGAACCGCTATGTCCGTGCACATGCGGCGGAATCCTTGCGCTACGTTGGAACGGAGCGCGCGAAGGATACACTCATTAAGTTCTTGCTAGGCACGCGTTGGTGTCCGACAACGACAGCGAAGAATGCGTTTTATCCGTAAGCGCGCGGATAGGATCGAAAGAAACGATCTATACCCATGGATAACATGGGATAGATCGTTTTTTTTGTATGTAGTTCCACATCTCCGCAAGAGATGCAAGAACTTAATGGACTAAGTCCCAAACAGTCAGATACATACGAATCGTATGTAGTGGAAAAAAATAACTATAGTCATAAATTGAGAGCTTGGTGACATAACCAACTATACTAGGAGGCAATAATGAAAAGGTATTATTTGGCACTAGGGTTAGCCTTAATATGTTTTTTTACCGTAATGGTAACTCAAGGATTTGCTTTTGAAGGAAGAGACCTGGTGTGGAAGTCTAGTAAACCTATTAATCGTGTGGAGACGGCGGTTTCTGGGGCTCTTGCATGGAATGGCAGTCGATATATTGCAGCAAGAGGTGAGGGGAATAAAGGATCAATCTGGACGTCAACCGATGGGGAATCATGGGAAAAAGTATGTAGTTATGCCAATCAACTTCATGGGGCTGCATGGGATGGAAAGCAGTTTGTAGTTGTTGGTGCCAAGAGTATTCTGATCTCACGGGATGGGCTTAAATGGACAGAAGCATTGACCGGACATATGGGGTGGTTTTATGGGATAGAAAGCAATGGGAGCAGATCAGTTGCTGTTGGCTATGATGGCAGTATTGTTACTTCTCTGGATGGGGCAAAATGGGAGGATGCAATTTATAAGGCGGAAGGCGCTCTGACAGATATACTCTGGGATGGGAAACAATTTGTAGCAATCGGGTCAGAGATCATTACATCGCAAGATGGGAATCACTGGTCCAAACAAAACATCAATCCAGCACATTTGTTGAATCGTGTTTCCTGGAATGGCGTAATGTATGTGGCTGTGGGGAATAACGGATTGATTTTGACTTCTGATGATGGTCATGTATGGACACCAAGAGAATCACATACCAACAAGTTCATTGAATCTGTCATATGGGATGGGAAACGATTTGTAGCACTTGGATCAGATCTGATGTTATTTTCAGAAAACGGGATGATATGGAATGAAGTTGATTCAATGATTAAGCAGCATATCTATGATTTACATTGGAACGGATATCAATATGTTGGTAGTGTAAGCTTGGAAGTAGGAATTACAGCTGTACCCTTAGATATTATCAAAGTAAAAATAAATGAAAGACCAATCATCTTTGATGTGGTACCCGCAATCATAAAGGATACAACTTTAGTCCCTTTAAGGGCAGTATTTGAAGTGCTAGGTGCGGAAGTCAAGTGGAATGAGATAACTCAATCTGTAACGATTACAAAAGGGGAAACTGTAATTATGCTACAAATTGACAAAAATGAAGCTTTGATAAACGGAGAACATAAGCTTCTTGAAGTTCCTCCAACCATTGTAAACGGAAGAACGTTCGTCCCCGTAAGGTTTGTTTCTGAAATCCTTGGAGCCAAAGTAAGGTGGAATGGTGAAAACAATTCAGTAGAAATTACAACAGAATAGACTCCTTCATATAAATAGAGACCACACGCCGATTGCTGTAGGTCTCTATTTGCTATTATTGGGCAGTGCAAACAAACGCAACAAAACTCATCGCGGCCGCAAATCGCGGAACGCCGTTGGCTTAAACCCCGTTTGTTCTTTGAACATACGGGAGAAGTAAGACAATTCCATGCCGAACGAATCGGCAATTTGGGAGACATTCAGCTCTGTCGTCAGGAGCAGATCTTTTGCTTTTTCCGAGCGCAGATGGTTCATATATTGAATCGGAGAGTACCCCGTAAACTGTTTGAACGCGTTGATGAAATAATTCGGATGATAATGCGCGAGCTGGGCCAACGTTTCGATTGAAACCTGCTCTGCCATATGCTGTTCCATGTAACGCAGAACCCCATTCATTTTCTCATGCGTTGGCGTCGTTGCTAGATTCAGCTTTACGGAAGCATTGCCATCGATAAATTCTGCGATAAGCTCATGGAGAATGCCCGTGACTCGGAATTCGGCTGATAAAGCATCACTTCGACGATAAGCGATCAGCTTCTCGAATGTTTGTTGAAGCGCTGCTGGATCCTTAACGACAATCATGGGGCTGGTGTGCAAAATCTGAAAGAGATCCAAATCCCCGATTTTCGCTGTGAAATGGGACCAATACTTACCAAAGGTATGATCACTGATCGTCCCATAGGCTTGGTCGCTGCCAGCAGGAAGAAGGTAGAGCTCGCCGGGCCGCGGATAGTAGGTTTGATCGCCTATTTTAACAAAACCTTCACCTTCCATAATGAAATATAGCCGATTTACTGGACAGGCGGGGTTCTCATCATTCCAACTTCTCGATACTTTCGTATAGGCCGCATAGTCGACATCAATTCTTGCTTTCGCAATATATTTCTTCCAAAAGGTACGCTGGCTAGCATTCATATCTGATTTCATAGATTTATATTCCTTTTACAAAGAGTCGACATATGCCTTCAGTAAATTGCTGTTTTGTATAGCCAAGTACGTCTTTATGAAACATATATTGTTCTGGAAAAAGCGAAACGAGAATGGTATTGACTGTTAGCGTGACATCAATTTCGTCAATCTCGCCATGCTGAACCGCATGTTGAATCAGTGGAACTAGGATATTGTGTAGTCTGACAAAGAAAGGCTTTTTGAGAATGCTGACGCTCCGTTTGTCCGCATGCATAGATGAGATAACGGAAAGAAGTGTGACATTCTCATCGACGAAATCAATGACATCATGGATGCAATCGGATAACCGAGCCATGCCTGATCCGGCGGGATCAGTTATCGTGTACTTCTCCTCAAGTGAGTCGATAAACCGTGTCGTTGTGGACTTGATCAAATCACTGCATACATCTCCAATATGCGTATAGCGGCGATACAAGGTTCCTTGGCCCACACCGGATTCTTTAGCAATTTGATGCATGGTTACGTTATCTATATCATTCGTTTCCAGAAGCGTACGAGCAGCAGAAAGGATACGACGACGATATTCTGTATCGCGTTCCCCACGGCGGCTGATTGGTGGGTTGGCTTCTTTATCGGGTTCACAAAATAAGGGATGATGATCATCTGGATGTTTCATTTCTTCGTTCCTCCTGGTCGAGAGATCCTCCATGAAAAAATCATTTGACTTTGCGGACAATTGTCCGTAATATGAGATAGCGGACAATTGTCCCGTAACTATTGTAACACTGAAGAGAGAGATTGTCTAAGGAGGAGTTAGGAATGAGTCAAACTGCTGTATCCGGTGGAACGGAGCCGGAATTTAAGATTACGAGCATCTTAGTGCCACTAATTGCGATTATTACGGGCATTTTCATGGTTATCCTCGACACGACAGCAATGAACGTTGCCTTGTCAAAGTTGGTCGTTGACTTTAAAACAGATCTGCCTACAATTCAATGGGCGGTTACGGGCTATATGCTGGCATCCGCTGCGGTAATTCCATTAGCAGGTTGGTTATCTGACCGTTTTGGAGCGAAGAATGTCTTTTTGACATCCGTACTGCTGTTTACGATTGCTTCCCTTTTATGTGCGACGCCAAACTCCGCTGAAATGCTGATCTTTTTCCGCATTCTGCAAGGTTTAGGCGGAGGTTTTGTAATGCCTGTCGCGATGGCTTATGTATACAGACTGAGTCCCCCTAACAAAATCGGGCAAGTTATGGGTATGCTAGGTGTACCTATTTTATTAGCTCCAGCTATTGGACCGATCTTATCGGGTTGGTTAGTTGAATACCATTCTTGGCACTGGATTTTCCTCATTAATCTGCCTGTTGGCATTTTCAGCTTTATTTTCGGTTTATGGAAATTACCTGTTGTTGCACGCAAAAAAGTTGCTGGCTTTGACCTGCCAGGGATGATCCTAGGTCCGATCGCTTTCGCATCATTATCCTACGGGATCTCGCAGGGAGCGTCAGGCTGGACTTCCGATAAAGCGCTTGGTGGTATTATCGTTGGTGCAGTTGCCCTTATAGCGTTCGTAATTGTTGAGCTTAGAACAAAAATTCCATTGCTTGAGCTTCGCGTATTCAAATCATTCGATTTTTCATTTAGTATATTCATTCAATGGGTGATCCAATTCTGTATGTTTGGGGCGATCTTCCTTCTCCCACAATTCCTACAGCAAGCCCGTGGTTACGGTGCGTTTGATACAGGCTTGACGCTGTTCCCACAAGCAATCGCTTCTGGACTTATGATGCCAATTGGCGGTTATTTGTTTGATAAAATCGGCGTTCGTTGGTTGGTCGTCATCGGTCTTACACTGGTCTCTGGGGCGATTTTCCAATATTCACATATGGATTTGAGCACCCAAAGAACGGATCTCATTCTTCCGCTAGCGATGGCGGGTGCGGGTATGGGGCTCATGATGATGCCAATCAACTCCCATTTAATCAAAAAAGCACCGCAGGACCTTGTCAGTCGGGTTACTTCGTTGACAAGTGCCATGCAGCAAGTTATTAGCTCGTTCGGTGTTGCGATCGTGGTGACGATTCTGACTTCACGTGTGACAACGTTGATTACGGAGCAGAAGCTACCTGTTGGTTCCCCAGCAGAAATGCAAAAGTCGATGCTATCCGTAGCTCCTGATGCATTCGGGTATACCTTCACATGTATGATGATTATCGCAATGTGCGGAGTCGTTCTTGGTCTTTTCCTGCGCCGCGGCAAGACGGAAGCATATCAAGAAACGCGTACAGACGTAGCGTTGGAAGGATTACACTAAAATAAAAAAGGCAGCCCGCAAGATTTACTTGTGGCTGCCTTTTTTATTTGTTGCTTAGGGTAGTTTCACTGATGCGCGGTACAGCTTGCTGTTCCATTCGACGGTGCTTTTGAGCGATTCTGCAACTAAGCGAAGCGGGACATACATCCGGCTGTCACTCATAATTTGCAAGGGGACAGGCACAGATACGGACTTTCCGTTCACCGTAGCGACGGAGCTGCCATCCTTCAGCTTCAAGGTGACGCCAGCATTAGTGATGGTGGCTGTTCTAGTAGCAGCATCCCACGCAAAACTAGCGTTCATCGCCGTGATAAAAGGACGAATCGGCACGACCGTTGTTTCTTTATCGATGAAACCGGCAAAATCCGAAATGTATTGACCGTTAATATCAATTTGAACTTTAGGCTTGTCCAGTTTGCGAACGACGAGCACGTTACTGAGTTTTCGACCAGGATAACTCATCATCGTCCCATTCGCATAAAGACCAGAGCTGGAGCCGCCATCCATATTCATCGCTTCTTTTAATCCAAGTGCTATAGCAATTGAAGCAAGCTCTGACAAGGTGGCGCTCGGGACTGTCCCCATTACGAGCCGATTCGAGCCGTCGATCCCAACGAAGCTTCTAGCAGCGGAAGATTGCGTAACTTTAGGGTCCGTGAAACCATCTCGTTTCACATTGATATCCGAAGCACCGTTCGTTACGAGCTTAGGACCAACGCCGATCGCGGACAGCCAGGTTTTGGCATCAAGATTACTTCCGCCCTCACCCTTCGCAATAATATCCTTCGTGATTCTATCACCTACATCCAGCTTGGTCAGAACATTTTGCTTATTGTTGGCACTGTTACCGACAAATAACACATATCCGCCTGCCGGTACCGATACGGAATCTTGCGTAATGCGAGTGACAAGTCCATCGCTGATCACTACTTTGGTCCCATTGGGAAAGCCGATCCAGCGGCCAAAATCCGGCGTATACCAGACAATCTGGTCGGTGCTCGTATCGCCGTAATATTTGTTAATCCCCCAAGGATTAATCGTGTAAGTACCGCCACCTTCGCTTGTGCGAATCGCAATGTCGAGGTTGACGAACTGAATGTCCGGCACCTTATCTTTGTTCAGGAATAGCGTCTGATTTTCCCCAGAATGCATGGGCTCGCCAGATTTCAGCAGCGTCCCGTTGGGGTAGCGGATATAAGGATTAGACTCATACGCGTTGAAAAAAGTTCCGTTAATCGCAGCGACACCGTTCTCACGCTCAACGATGGATTGCATGGCTTCGTCATGTCCAATCCCGCCATCAGCTAAGGCAGGAACGAGCTCCAGCGTTGGATCGGTGAGATCTACTGTAACCACAGGAACATTGAAGTTTTTGCCTGCAGCGTAAACTAATTTCGTAACGGCATTAACGGAAGGGGAGTATGCGGCAGATGCTGGTGCACCTCCGGCGACAAGTGCTGCACTCAGAAGTAGGGAAGTAGTGGGAATGAAAAGTTTCCTATAAAACATAAGCAGGGTCTCCTTTAGTAAAGTGAATGTCGAAACGTGATGAAATATATACAGTCTATCATACCATTCGGATGAGCTGTGGTATTTAAGACGCATGAGGATCGAGCGTGTCTAGTTTAAGACGCGTGAAAAGGTGGGGCTGGAGGCATATGACTTACATGTAGCCGCCGAAAATCCAGCGAACCGAGGACTTTAACGCCCTTTTGGGCGCTAAAGTCCTGTGCGCGGGCTGTTGTGAGAGAAATAAGACCCTTATCGGGCCTTAAGTGCCCGAAACCGCCGAAAAGCCAGCGCTCCGAAGACTTTAACGCCCCTTTCGGGCGCTAAAGTCCGCCCGCTAATCGCCGCGCGAGCGGTAGCGCCCTTCACGGACCTTGTAGCCCCAACGGCCTGCCCCCCAAAACAATGCAAAAAGGGCAATCCCCGCGTAGAAGAATCTACACGGAGACTGCCCCTATGGGTGCACAGCTGCACCCTATACTACCAAGACTTCCGCAGGGTAAATAAATCCTGCAGCTCATCATTCGAAAGCTCGGTAATCCAGCCTTCGGAAGAGGAGATGACGTTGTCGCTGAGGCTCATTTTGCTCTCGAGCATCTCGTCAATCCGTTCCTCGAGTGTGCCGAGCGAGATGAATTTGTGGACCTGCACGTTCCTCGTTTGGCCCATCCGATAAGCGCGGTCGGTCGCCTGGTTCTCTACCGCGGGATTCCACCAGCGGTCGAAGTGGAACACGTGGTTCGCCGCGGTCAAGTTCAACCCGACGCCGCCGGCTTTCAGCGACAGCACAAAAATATTCGGTCCATCGCCATCAGCGGCTTGGAACCGGTCAATCATGCGGTCGCGCTCCTGCTTCGGCGTGCTCCCGTTGAGGTAGAACACCGGCTCTCCGCGCTGCTTGGAGAGCACATCCGCCAGCATGCGGCCCATGCCTACATACTGGGTGAAGATCAAACACGAATCGCCCTCGTCGCGGAGCTCATCGACCATCGCAACAAGCCGCTCCAGCTTCGCAGAGCGCTGCACGAGCGCTTCGCGTCCATTTTCGCTTTGCAGCATCTCCTCAGCCAGCTCCGCTTCCTTCGTGAGCAGCATCGGATGATCACACAGCTGCTTTAGCTGTGTGAGAGCGCCAAGAATCGCGCCTTTGCGCTCCATGCCCTCGAGCTTCTTCATGCGCTCCATCAGATCCTTGACGGTCTGCTCGTACATCGCGCCTTGCTCTGCGGTCAAATTGATGTAGACCTTCATTTCCAGCTTATCTGGCAAATCGAGCTGGATGGCAGGATCTTTCTTTTTGCGGCGCAGCATAAAAGGTTTAACCAATTGCTGAAGCTGCGCGGTCCGTTCCGTATCCTGATGCTTCTCAATCGGGTTCGCGAAGCGAACTTGAAAGCCGCGCTGGTTACCGAGGTAGCCGGGATTAAGGAAGTCATAGATCGACCACAGCTCTGATAATCGATTCTCAATTGGCGTACCCGTAAGAGCTATGCGATGAACGGCGTTCAACGAACGAATCGCAGCAGATTGTTTGTTTTGGGCGTTCTTAATATTCTGTGCTTCATCCAAACAGAGGGAACTCCATTTGTAAGGCTGAAGTGTTTCTTGATCCATAAGTGCAGTCGTGTAGGAAGTAAGGACAATATCTACACCCTGCAAAGCATCATCCAAAGCGCCGCCACTCAATCGGCCTTTCCCGTAGTGCAGCATGACATTAAGCTCGGGAGCGAAGCGTGCAAGCTCTTTTTGCCAGTTGCCAAGCACGGAAGTTGGACAAATCAGTAGAGCAGGCTGCTCAGAAACTGGTTTGTGATGTAGTAAATAGGTAATGAATTGAACGGTTTTTCCAAGTCCCATATCATCGGCCAAGCAAGCGCCAAGCCCGAACTTCCGCAGGTAACTTAGCCAAGTAAACCCTTGGTGCTGATAACCCCGCAGCTCAGCGCGCAACCCTTGCGGCACAGGAATGAGCTCTAAATCGGAAGGCTGCCCGAGCTGCCGAATCAAAGCCATCAGATGCTCATTCAGCTCAACCTCTAGCTGCAAGCGAGCCTCTTCTTCATAGTCCAACTCCTCAGGACTTTCGCCATCCCATGAGGACTTGATCTTATCTCTTTCCAACTCACTCAATAAATGGAGCTGGAAAATATCTTGCAGGGACAATCCCTCAGCTGGATCAATGCTATCCATCAATCTGCGAATCTGATCGAGAAAGGCTGGATCCAAATAGATCCATTGTCCACGGAAACGAATAAGCCGCTCATTACGGCTAAGCAGATTGTTGAATTCCGTCTCGCTTAATTCGGAATCACCGATGGCAATCCGCCAATCGAAGTTGACGAGGGAGTTCATGCCGAACAAAGACTCGCTTTTACCGCCGCCACCAGCTCCTCCGCCAGCTTCAGCAGCAACCTTAGCGCTTAGTCGAGGCTTACGTTTGGCAGCCGCTTCCCACCAAGCAGGAAGCATAACGTTCCAGCCATCTTCGAGCAAAAGGCGGCTATCCTTGGTCAGGAACGTCCATGCCGAATCATCGCTCATTGGATGTGCGAGCAGTTCGCCATCGTCCGCCATGCGAGGCAAGGCTTCGAGTAAGCGTGTTACCCAACCGGGGGCACGCTCAACGACGAATGGGCTCCATTCCGATGCCCAAGCGCCCGAAGCCGTTCCATCCACATGCAAGCGAATCGGCGTGAGCAGTGTGCTGTCTTGTTTATCTTGGAGGACGAGCCGCAGTCGCCACTCGTCTTCAAGTTCATCAGGCTCAAGCAGCTGCAGCGCTGGTCGGAACGGAGCTAGGTCCGGACGCCATCCCATGGCAGAGAGCCATTCATTTTCTGTAAAAGCTGCGGGAGAATCGTCAGCCAAGGTTGTCTTCCGGTTAGCCGTGAACAAAGCCGGATAATCCCGGCGCAAATCCGCCATAGCGGCTTCATCCGCATAGTGAGCGTCAACGACCGCAGCTGAGAATGCCGCGCGTAATCCCTTCAAGCCTTCGCCAAGGTCATCCATGCTCTCTAACAGGGTCCAATCGACTTCAGCAAGTTCTTCTGAGCTGCGATCCCACGTCCAAATTAACTGACCATTGCGGAAATCCTCATAGCTTGGCACATACTGGCCTTTTTGAGCAGCTTCATAGAGAATCGGGGCTACACGTAACATATGTTGTGCGGATTCTGTCCCCATCTCCCAGCTCACTATGTCGATGAAGTTCGGAGCTGCAAAGAAAGGGAGCACTTGCTCCACAGGGAGAATCGTCACGGCTAGCTCTCCAGCTTGTTTTGTCTCAAGCAGAGTGCCGTAGAGAGATGGAGCATGCCAAGTGAACAGCAGCTTACGAAAATGGTCGCCAGAGACTTCTCTTCCATCTTTGAACCCCCATAGCAAGGCATCTCCACCATCCGTTAGGGACATACATAATGACATTTCATGCAGTTTGGTACTCATTCTAACAGCTTCCCTTTCTTCAATTCTTCCTGCAAGGCGCGCAGCCTGCTAAACCGACTGACGAATTGGGTGAAGAATGCTTCCCATCGTTCGGGTTGCTTCATTTTTTTATATACTTTCTCTAAACGCTTCAAGAGACGTACGGCTGATTTGTAATCATGACGGTTTTTGAGCCGAATATAGTGCTCCACAGCTTGGTGATAATAAGGGAGGAGTAGCTCAGGCGACTCCTTCTCAATGGGCTGCAGGACATTCACGCGATGTGTGAACGGGTCGTAGCCCTGCGCGATTTGCATTTCGATCCATGACTTCCATTTGCGTTGTTCATAATAGAACGCCTCGATAATGCGATAGGAGGCAGGTAGTAGTTCCACTAACGACGCCCACATCTGGTCATCCGCATCAGGAACGTGAGCAATTGCGACTTTCCAATAGGCAGCGTAGGATTCGATGTCATGATGCCTTTTGCCACTATAGAATGAACTTAATCTTCGCAGCCAATGCACAATTTCATGCCACTTCTGAACATGTTCCAAGTAGGCAAGGAATGGGATAAAAAGAAGCGATGGCGCATCCTTGAAGGAAACGTGTGACGTAATGGCACTCCAAGCTTTATCAGACTGCGATTGACGAAGATAGAGGAAGGCTCGTCCTGCGCACAGTGAAAGAGAGAGTTCCGCGGCTTCCATCGCTTCGAAAGCAGCTACCTCTGTGGCGATTAGGCTATCATCACGTGGAGCCTTAAAAGCCCAAAATGTCGTAAACACCCGAAAGTGGTGCAATTTCTTCGGTGATTCAATGGCCATTTGTGCGCGAAGATAAGCGAATGTCTGCGTCAATCTTTCTCTATGCTGGTCGCCATCCAAGCCACTTGCAGGTTCCTTCAACCAATCATCGAGTTCATCACTCAAATGATAAATGGTTGCGGCCGTGTAGAACGTGACACCAGCTTGCGCGTTCTGTTCGACAATTTTGCGCAGGATAAATAGTCTCTGATGCAAATCGAAATAGTACAGATCCGTCTCGGAGAACGGAATTGCTGTTCGTTTGAGATTAGCAAATTGTCCTCGCAGCAATTCAACATAATTCCATTGATCGAAAGAAGGTTTGAGGTGATAGGTGTAATGCTCCATGAATTTGTGCCAATCATCCACAGTCATCCCTGGTAATTGCTCCAAGGCTGACACCGATGAAGATTGAGCAGCTACACGTTTCAATGCCATCTTGGCATTCATGATTTGGGAAGCTGGATAGCCTTGCCGATCTGCCAGTTCCATCAAGGCTGCCGCCACATGTTTGCAAGCTGTCTTAACAGGGCAGGTGCAGGAGCTGGCTTTCAACTGATTGAGGTCAATTCCAACCATACACTTCTCGCCAAACTCTTCCACGACGGCGTTAACCTTCTTCATTTCAGAAGAAATAATAAGAGACGTTACCATCTGCTGTTTATAGAAATGAAAGCCTCGACTTAGCGTAACTTCGTTATACGTTTCAGCGATATATTCGAGTAATTTCGACCATTGGTCATCATTTAGAACGGGTGTAGAAGACATGAGTAAACTCCTTCGGATACTTACAATAGGAACACATGTCTCTATTATAAAATGTTGAGATCAACTTGTAAATTTTACAAGAGCAATTTATACTTTGCATACTTCATTTCAAATGGATGCCTCAACTAAGTGTAACGTTCACTTGACATTTTATACTGTAATAATTATAATTACAGTATGCAGTAACATTTCTAGTGAAGGTGGCGAGGCGTATGTTGAACGTTGCAATTAGTGATTGGGTTGTCGCAACAACAAGTGAAGATGAATTGGTTCATGGGTATGTAGAAGCGATCGCTTTGCAGCATGGTATCGCCTTCGTACATGTCATTGCTTCTGATCAAGATGAAATCATTGGCCATCAAATTGAAGTGAAGCTTTCCAGTGTGAAGGCATTACCCGTAAGTGGTCTGGATACGGAGGCTAGTGTTCGCAGTATGATCGACATTGCCCTTGAAATCAAAGATCATCAGTGGTTTATGGAGCTAACGGATACCTTGCTTTCCTTGCAGTCCAATGAATCCAAGACGACCAAAGACAAAGTGATCCACGGTTTCTACTCGAACCGTTTAGGTGTGGATCAGCTGTAATCTCGGCATGAGTAAACTTATAGCGATGGAACTCATAGATGAGCGACCGCCAATATACACGATAACTTGCTTAGCAAGCTTATTCGGTAGATTGGCTTTTTGTTTTACAGGGAGTCGGAGGGGACGAATAGAGGTCTTCAGCATGTAAAAGGGAACGGCGATCCATGGATGAGCAGCAATGAAACTGCTGCATCCTAGTTACGGAACGACGATCCCTTATTTAGACGATAATGTTGTTGTGCATTGGTTAATTTGATGTCGCGGTATTCCCCGCCGGCTTCCCAGGTGGCACGCCTTTCGCGACTTCCGCGGCGAATAGCGTCTGCATTTCGGTGACCTTCTTGACGTCAGCCGCCTCGATTTTATCCGCGAAATACTTTTCTACGAATAGCTCCCAAGTCGGAACGACTTTCTGAGTTGTAATGGTCTTCACGGCTGTTTTGATCAGGCGCCGTTCTTTCGCATTCGTGTACATGTCGACGTATTGTTGTTTGCGATCGAAGTCGAGCTCGGTGAAGATGGCGCGGAACACCTCCGCCGTCATGCGGGCATCGTCCAAGGCACGATGGGCAGATCCCTCAGCCTCGATATTAAGATCGAGAAGCGCGGCTTCCACGCTGACGTCATTCGTTACTTTTTTGAAGCGAGTGAACCCCTTCAGTAAGTCGAAATAGCCGACAGCCATCCAATAAGCATCATCTAGCTTGTGCATGCGGGTATCAAACACGATTCGTTTGACATCTTCGCCGCCCCATGTGACCAGCAGCAGCTCCTCACTCCGATTGAGCCATTCCAAGAAATCAGTAATGACCTTGCGGAAACCAGCAGCTTCATCAATATCTTCTTGGGGAATTCCTGTTTTCTTCTTAATAAAAGCATTTAATTTGGAGAAATAGACCGGTTTAATCAAAGCTGAGAATTCATCCACTTGCTGAAGAGAAGCGTCTAGACGAACAGCGCCAATCTCGATAACCTCCATCGGTAGATCACTGGCAAACTTGCGGCCGTTAAATTCGATATCTAATATAATGTAATCCATGTTGTGGGCCCCCGTTTCATCTCTATCCTATCATTTTAGCAGAAAATGCTTAGGTTGCCAGCTTCTGTTTCCGATACACGGATCGCAGGGCTAAGCTAAACAAGAAACCGGAGAATGACATGACCGATACCCAGATAAATAATGTGTGTCCACCGAACTGTTGATAGAACCATCCACCTAGGTAAGAAGCGACAATACTCGAGATACCGAAGAAGATAATCGCAAGCACGGTTTGTCCCGTAGCACGCCATTCTTCTGGGACAATCTGATATAAATATTGAATCGCCGCCGAATAGAAAATAGGGAATGTGAACGTTTGGAGAAGCTGGATCGCAACGAGCACATGCGGGTCGGTTACCCAAGCGCTGATGAGGAAGCGCAAGAAATAGAAGAAAGCTGCGAATGATATAAGCGCTAATTCTTTGCCTTTGCGCAGCCACCAGAAGCTTAATGCAAATACTAGAATTTCACTCCCAGCTGCTAGGAAGAAAGCAATACCGACCAAATGGTTGCTGCCGCCTAATTCCCGAATATAAACCCCGAGAAACGTATCGTTAATCCGTTGTGGAACGGCACAAATGAAGATGAGTACCATAAACCATATGGTTTCTCTATTTCCAAGGAAATTACGAAGACTGCGAAGGGAAATCGGCTTTCCTGTAACAGGCGCATCGGGTAGAGCCAAACATATGATGAGGCTGATAATCCCAATGCCGCCGAAAAGATAGGCTAAGCTATGTATACCTAAGTACTGTGCGGCATAACCGACAATTAATGACATCACGGCATAGCCGACAGCACCGAATGTACGGATGGAACCATAACTCGTGCCGAGGCGTTCCGCGGTTTGGAAATTAAGGCTTTCCGTTAATGGATCTAAAGGCATTAAGAAAAAGTAGAGCAGCATGGTAAATAGAAGCAAAACGATAAAGTTCTTGGAGTCATACAGCAAGTAGCCGATAATCGTTGAACAGAAAATGAGAAGCAACATGATCTTCTTGATGGTTTTCGTCCGATCGCTTATCATGCCCCATAATGGCTGTGAAAAGATAGCGATGAAGCCACCTGTCCCGATGATAAGTCCTATACGCGATGTGGAAAGTCCTTGTGCGTCTAAGTAAACAGGCAGAAATGAAACAAAAAGTGCAAGTAAAGCAAAGTACATAAAGTTAAATGATCGTAATAAGTTTGATGAATGCATGATGACCTAACCTTCCTTGATGAACTAGCGCAATGCTGTCGTAAAGGTACATTCTATCACGCCCAGCCAAAGTTGCAAAAAATATTTATCAAGAGCGAAGCTGAGAGGGATTTGTTCCTGTTACTTTTTTGAATTGGCGGCTAAAGAAATAAATGCTTCGATACCCCAGCGCTTCAGCGACTTCACTGACATTCATTCCTAGTTTAAGCAAATAGGTGGCGCGCTCAATTCTGGACTGGATGAGATACGATTCAATCGTTTGGCCCATAATTTCTTTGAATTTTAAAGAGAAATAACGTGGAGATAGATGAGCTTTCTTGGCTAAATCTTGGATACTATGCTGTCGCCCGGGATCTTGCCGAATGTGAGCCGCGATATCCATCATCACACGATTCATCGATCCTCGCACCGGATCACTTTGAGGTTGATGGTCAGGCGCTTGACGTTCAAAAAGCAACAGAATCAGCTTAAGCAGCATCTTCGCTTCCTCTTCATGTCCGTGAGCCTCGGTGTGTCGTACGTGTACAAAACGATCTAGATAGCTCTCGTGGAACTCGGCGGGATCAAAATGAACGAAAGATGGCAGTGACATCGGAATCGTGTCATTCCCTTCTGCGGAGAAGTGAATGAATGTTACGGTAAGCGGGCGTTCTGGATTATGCTTAGCACTGGACAGATCCCCTGGTTTGAACAGGAAACAATCGCCAGCACTTACGTGGTAACGTTTGCTATTTAAGGTGACCTCTCCTTCTCCATCCCATACATACCAAAAGTCGAAGTCTTGGAAAGGTTCATTCTCGCGGCTGGTCCATTTCCAATTCACTTCACAGATAACTTTACCGAAGTAGGGAGTAAGTTGAATCGTTTGGGATGAGAAATTGATCATGAAGTTTCATGGCTCCTCTATGTAAAATAGTTTAAATAATACAGTGTATGAATGCATTTATTTTACTATTTTCTATTCATATAATAAAGATACGAATAGTTAAATTATTTAAACGGAGGGGTTACCATTATGCCTAATACTGAACCAACAAATCAATCGCCTGAAGAAATTTCAGCAAGGCTTTATCGCTATGAGCGTGTCGCGGACAAAATTGATGGTAGCAAAAATTGGAATGAGACTCATCTCGCCAATTATTGGAGAAATGGCTTCTCAGCTGTCGAACATGTATTAAATGAAGAAGAAATTCAGAATTCGAAAGAAGCCTTGTATGAGCTTATTTTTAAAGACAATAAAGGGGCACTAATCCAATACGCGAAGCCGAAGAGTGAGTTGAAAACAGACGAAGAGAAGGAACTAGCGGTTAGAAAGGTACATGAGTTCGTTCAAGTGGATGATCGCTTACGTGGGATTGCGGAGCATCCTGAGATCCTTGCCATCGTTCAAGATATTCTGGGAGAAACACCGAGGCTAGTTCAGGATATGGCTTTACTTAAACCTCCACATGGTGGAGGGGAGAAGCCGTGGCATCAAGATATGGCCTATGGGAATTTGGCATATGATAAGCCCGTGGTCGGCGTGTGGATTGCGCTCGATGAAGCAGCGTTGGATAATGGCTGTATGCATGTCATTCCTGGCTCCCATGCCGATGGGGCAACGCCACATTATGCCATTCGAGACTGGCAGCTCTGCGATGCACACGTACAAGTAGAGAGAGATGTTGCGGTACCTTTACTGCCTGGCGGCATTCTAATATTCCACGGTTTACTCAAACACGGAACACCAAATAATCTATCAACCAAGAAACGTCGTGCCTTGCAGTTCCATTACGTAGGTGAATCTGCTACGAAACTGACACCGAAAGAGTATAAACGATTCTTTACAAATGAGATGAGCGGAGCTGAATGCTAGGGTGCAGGGAGTCCTCTTTCCGATATTAGGAAAGGGGACTTTTTTTGCAATTTTTGAAGCATATGTGCCAATTTCTCTGGAAATGGTTGTTCCAACGAGCCTGCACCATATGAAAATCAAATGAATACTTATATTATGGTCATTTTAGATGATAAAGGGGCTAGTTGAAAGGGGGAAATGGGATGGCTTCACTTATTTCAATAGTCATGCTTACCTGGAATGGATTGAGATTTACGAAAGAATGCGTAGAAAGTATTTTGCATCATGCTGATGACAACATAAAGATTCAGTTTGTGTTTGTAGACAATGGCTCGTCGGATGGAACCGTGGAGTATTTACGGACAGTTCCTTCCTCTAAGCTTATATGCAATCAGGAAAACAAGGGGTTTGCAGCTGGTAACAACCAAGGTATCGCAGAAGCTGATGGTGACTACATTTGCTTGCTTAACAACGATACCGTTGTTACCGAAGGTTGGTTGACTCGTTTACTGGGATGCCTTCAGAGGGACCCTAACATCGCTATAGTAGGTCCCCGTTCTAATAATGTCGCTTGGTCGCAGCTCGTCTACAATGTCCCCTATAAGTCCTCTGCGGAGATGGAAGTTTTCGCCCTCCATTGGTCGCTCCAACATAAAGATCAAGGCTTCTTCCCTCATAAATTAATCGGGCATTGCATGCTTTTTCACAAAGATCTCATTGCCAAAATAGGTGGGCTGGACGAAAGGTTTTTCCCAGGAAATTATGAAGATGATGATTTCTGTTTGCGAGCTCGTATAAGCGGTCAGATTCTGTGGGTAGCGAATGACGTGTATGTTCATCATTATGGGGGAAGTACGTTCCAAACGAACAAAACCAATTATTCAGCAAGCGCCTACTTGAATGCAGAACGGTTTTCCAAAAAGTGGTCGTTGGGCATAACGGGGTTGGAACTGGATCAATTTGGATACAATCCTTCCGAGCTTGTGGAAAGAGAAAAGCCTTTCCGAATCGAACGACATTATATACCTATTAGTAAGAAGTAGTTTCGTATTGGATAACATGTAGGAGGGAAAAGGAATGAGGATTGCGCTAATAAGTCCAGATTATCTTCCCGTTCCACCCGTAAAATACGGCGGTATAGAGCGAGTTGTTTATACGTTGGCAGAGGAGCTTGTAGATCGAGGACATGAAGTCATTTTATATGCACCTTTTGGAAGTCAGATACGAGGAAAACTGATGCCTTACTTACATGAGGGGCATGACATGTGGAAAATTCCTGGTTTTGTAAAGCTAACATTGCCTCCAGGCGTTGACATCATTCATGACCATACTCAGCTTTCGGTTGTTGGCCAAAAGAAGCTCTCGGTACCAACGGTCTGTACGATCCACAACCCATTAACGAATCCAGTAAAACACGCCGTATATTTGAGTAAAAGACACCGAGACTTGTTCGGCAGCCCTCAAGACAACGTAGTTTATAACGGGTTAAACCCAGATGAATTTCAATTTTCTGATCAAAAGGGAGACTATCTGCTTTACATTGGAGCAATTATTCCTTACAAAGGTGTTCATCATGCGATAGAAGCGGCGGAACGGGCCAACCAGAAGTTAATCATTGCTGGACCCGTCTATGATCATGAATATTTCCATAAGGAGATTCTCACCAAAACCATGTCGAATCCATCTATTCAATATGTCGGTGAAGTCGGAGGGCAAGCCCGTCAAGATTTATTGAAGCATGCCAGATGCATGTTATTTCCGACACTGGTTGAGGAGCCGTTTGGGCTTGTCATGACTGAAGCTATGGCATGTGGAACACCTGTATTGGCCTTGCCAAATGGATCTGTTCCCGAGGTAATGAGCGGGTTTCCTCAATTGATATGCCGCTCTGTCCAGGAGATGACAAATAAATTGATTAATGAGACGCTGCCCGATCCCTATGAGCTCCGCGAATACGTGCTTGAGCATTTTACAACAAGTGGGATGACAAATAAATATCTTGAAATTTACCGAACCATCATTGAGGAAGAAAGTTGACTTAAACGAAAAGCAGCGGCTGCGCCTCGTATCATAAGGCGCAGCCGCTGTTTGCTCTCCACATAAGAATTAATAAGTTTCCGGTGCTTGGAAGAACAAATTCTTATTGGCGATAAAAACAACCTCTAAAACGCGGTCGCTCCTCCTCGAATTACTTCGATTGAAGTTTTTCTCATTCTACTGATCAGAGCTTTCTGAAATATGCAGGACGGACTCAAGGTACTTTTTATTATGCAGTATACTCTGGTCCTTGGGTCTGTAGCTGCGGGCAATTTCATTGTGCTTATAAGCATTAGCGTGTTGTCCTAGATTGTCATAACAAACACAGAGTTGTAGATGTGGCAGCCAAGTAGAAAATTTGGGATTAGAGAATCCCCAATTGTGTGTAGGTACGTTTAATTCTGTAGCTAAGTTATACCAAAACACGGCTGGTGCGAATTGCTTGCGGGTTAGAAAATAATAACCTAGACGACAGCAGAACTCGGCACGTGGACTATCATATTGAAAGGATCGGAATACGGATTGCAGTTCCATTTCACTGTTGCCTAGTTCATGGTAACAATCGGCTAGCCTGCTGCAGGAGGAGATTTCATCTTCTATCCAGCCTTTTCCAGTCGTGAGGAATTTATTGTAATAAATGATTGCTTTGCTAAACTTACTATGATCTTTTAATTCATTCGCGTAATAATAGAGATCCCTGGGCGTGAACGGCTCTCCTCGCATCAGTCTATTCTGAAATATTTTGAGATTCCTGTCGCTCTTCGTATGGATTCTGCAATGCGTAACGGTAATGTCAGAGTCCAAAATATTCCCACTGACCTCCAAATATTCATGGATTGCTCCAATCCATTTGAACTGATTCTCCCGTTTCACCAACCGATTGCGCTTAAACCTGGAAATCGGGTTGCCAAATTCATCAAACGCATAATTATAAAACATCGTTACCGAATCGACGGAAGGCTCCAGATCTGCTTTTAGCGCTAAGAGCTTGTTACAATCCTCTTCCTTCAAAATATCATCCGCATCCAACCATAAAATGTATTCCTTCGTAGCTTGACGGAAAGCAAAGTTACGCGCAGCCGAAAAGTCATCTATCCATTTAAAATCGTAGATGCGATCCGTAAAGGACTGAGCAATCGATTTCGTTTGGTCGGTTGAACCAGTATCTACAATGATGATCTCGTCAACCGCTTTGGCAACGGAAGCTAAACAAGGCCGAAGTGTTTTCTCCTCATTTTTAACGATAAGGCAAAGACTTATGGTAATCAACGTGTTCACTCACTTTCTTTATAAGGATAAAAACCAACGTGGTCTTTCTAAACTATTCATAGTTTCAATAAGAGGGCACGGCATGTGTATGAAGGCTACGCCCCTCACCATACGAACTTTTGTATGCAGGATGGTTATATCGAACCAAAATTCCTTTGACGGAATATGGTGATCAAAAAGGAGTTGCAGTATGGAGCGGTTTTTTGAAAAAATAATTAAACCCATTCTAATCAAATACGAGGCAACACACATTGTAGAAATTGGCGTTTTCCTAGGTGGTCGTACCACTATTAAATTACTTGAGTTCTGTAAAATGATGAACAGTAAGCTAACAGTCATTGATCCTGCACCAGGATTTAATACGTTTGCTTATAAAGCTGTTTTTTCAGAGGAATTCGTCATTCATACCAAGCACAGTTTAGAGGCATTATCGGAGATCGAAACTGCTGATGTGGTTCTTATAGACGGAGACCATAATTGGTACACCGTGTATCATGAATTAATGGCAGTTGAGCAAATAGCAACAAAAACGGGCAAATTTCCGATTGTTATTCTTCATGATACGGAGTGGCCATATGGAAGACGGGATTCTTATTACTTCCCCGAGAATATTCCCAATCAATACCTCAAACCACATGCGAAAAAAGGGATGTTAGCTGGTTCCAACGAGCTTGTAGAAACGGGAGGTATTAATGAAACTCAATTCAATGCTATGTTGGAGTATGGAGAAGAGAATGGTGTATTAACGGCAATTGAAGATTTTCTAAAGGTTTCATCGTTTTCTCTTAGCGTTCATCGTTGTAGCACGAATAATGGATTAGGAATTCTTGTACCGAGTGATAAACAGGTTGATACGGTCATTTCGTATATCATTGATACTTCAGGTTTATAAAAGAAGCAGCTGCTCCCCAAAATTTGGGCGCAGCCGCTTCTTTTTACGGTACATATGACTTGAAATCTATCAACTAATCCATGTTCGAAATGTGTTTAGAAGCGCGATGGAAGGCTCTAGTCCTGAAGTTAAGCACCTAAATCAATCAATTATTTACAAAAAATGTTTTTTTCCAGCGCATGTCCTCTCTCATTCGTCCATGCACGGAAAGTTTGTACACATATAATATACGAGGAAACTAGAGTAGTTTCATTTTAAGTAAGGGAGGTTGGTGTTATTAACAGAAAATGTATCTCGGTTGCAGGTAACTAGTATTCAACATCATAGGGAGGTGTAAGGCTTTGAGTAAACTAGCTCAATTAATGGAACTAATTACAATGGTAGGAATTATGAATATCAAAAAAATTGAAATTGAGTATTTTAATGAAACTGAATTCAATTTGAAATTTCAAAAAGGCGATGGCACCACTCAAAGAATGTCTGAACTTGAGGATTTCTTAGCACTCATTGATTGGATTCAGGTCAAGGAAATTGAAATTGAACTGTACAACGATGGGGAAATTGAAATTGAGTTTCCTGATGGTGGTTACGTAGGAGCGACAGGAGCAACAGGAGCAACAGGAGCAACGGGCGCAACAGGAGCAACAGGAGCAGCAGGAGCAACAGGAGCAACAGGAGCAACAGGAGCAACAGGAGTAGCAGGTGCGACAGGAGCAACAGGAGCGACAGGGTCTACAGGAGCAACAGGAGCAACAGGAGCAGCAGGAGCAACAGGAGCAACAGGAGCGACAGGAGCAACAGGTGTGACAGGAGCAACGGGAGCAACAGGTGCGACAGGAGCAACAGGAGCAACAGGAGCAACAGGTGCGACAGGAGCAACAGGAGCAACAGGAGTAACCGGAGAGACAGGGGCAACCGGAGCGACAGGTGTAACAGGAGCAACCGGAGCGACCGGAGCAACCGGAGTAACAGGGCCAGCAGGGGGAGCAACCGGTCCAACAGGAGCAACGGGAGCAACTGGTGAAACAGGAGCAACTGGGGCGACAGGTGCAACAGGAGCAACGGGAGCAACCGGTGTAACAGGAGCAACAGGAGCAACGGGTGAAACAGGAGCAACTGGGGCGACAGGTGCAACAGGAGCAACGGGTGAAACAGGAGCAACAGGAGTAACAGGGGTAACAGGAGCAACAGGAGCAACGGGTGAAACAGGAGCAACAGGAGCAACAGGAGCAACAGGAGCAACGGGAGTTACGGGTGCAACAGGGCCAGTAGGTGAACAAGGTGCACCTGGAGGAGCGACAGGAGCTACAGGAGCAACCGGTGAAACTGGAGCAACAGGAGCAACGGGAGCAACGGGTGAAACAGGAGCAACGGGAGCAACGGGAGCAACAGGAGCAACAGGAGTAACGGGTGAAACTGGAGCAACAGGAGCAACAGGAGCAACAGGAGCAACAGGAGCAACAGGAGCAACAGGAGCAACGGGAGCAACAGGTGAAACTGGAGCAACAGGGGTAACAGGAGCAACGGGGGCAACAGGAGCAACAGGTGAAACAGGAGCAACAGGAGCAACAGGTGAAACAGGAGCAACGGGTGTAACAGGAGCAACAGGAGTAACAGGTGAAACTGGAGCAACAGGAGCAACAGGAGCAACAGGAGCAACAGGTGAAACAGGAGCAACAGGGGCAACGGGTGTAACAGGAGCAACAGGAATACCAGGAGCATCAGCTATAGTTCCTTTTGCATCTGGCTTACCAGTAACATTAACATCAGTTTTATTCGGTACAGCTGGAACACAAGCGTTAGTTGGATTTGGTGAAAATGGAATAGTTGCAACACTTCTAGGCGGACCAATCGATATCGCTGGTGGTCCAGGAGTGTTACAAAACTTAGCATTTTCGATGCCACGTGCTGGTACTTTAACTTCGATTTCAGCTTACTTTAGTGTAACATTAGCATTAGTTTTAGCTGGAACTACTACGATCACAGCTAGAGTGTATACTTCTCCAACACCAGATAATGATTTTAATCAGGTAGCAAGTGTGGCGTTGACTCCTGGTTTAACAGGTATTGTATCAATAGGAGATATCAGTGCCGTAACGGCAGCATTACCAAATATTGCTGTTACTGCTGGAACTCGAATATTAGTGGTCTTTACTGCGAATACAGTTGGAGTAGACATTGGAACAGTGGTTGAAGGTTATGCTAGTGCTGGATTATCAATTAACTAATTGGATTAATAAATAGTAGAGAGAATTGTTTAAACCACTTGGCTCTTCTTTACTTATAATCTTTCATTCGTATATCGATTGAATGAATATAAGTAAGAAGAGCTTTTTATATGATCGATTTTTCAAGATAGGAACCCATACCGATGTAAAGTTGTTTTTATTGCTTCTATAGAAGAAACACTTCTCTCATACATATAGTCATATGCATATTTTGGAGTGGACAACCATCTATTGCCAAAAAGTACAGACAAACCTCTGGGATCACTCGTATGATGAAGCATCACAGGAGGTGTTGTAATTGAGTCTCTTAGTTGGCAAAAAGAAAAGTACCACGACAGTGAAAAAGCGTGTAATTATTAAAAAAAGTGGGGCGAAGCTCCATAAAGTAAGTGGTTGCGGCTGTCATAAACGCAAGAAAAGAGTGAAGAAACACTGTCACAAAATTGTTGTTGTGAAAATCAAGCGGAAATGCTGTAAAAAGGGACCCAAGGGAGATCGCGGTCCACGTGGTTTCAGAGGCTTCAGAGGTTTCACTGGTGCAGCAGGAGCGGCTGGTGCAACAGGTGCAACAGGTGCAACAGGTGCAACCGGAGAAGCTGGAGCACACGGTGCAACAGGAACGACTGGTGCAACTGGAGCAACAGGTCCAACAGGGCCAAAAGGTAAAAAAGGTGAAGATGGCGATAGAGGCAAAAGAGGCCATACAGGACCAACAGGTCCAACGGGTCCTAAAGGGGATCATGGACACCACGGACACCATGGACCTACAGGTCCAACAGGACCAACAGGTGAGAAAGGTGAGAAAGGTCACAAAGGTGATAAAGGTGATAAAGGGGATCATGGACCGCACGGACCAATGGGTCCGATGGGGCCAATGGGTCTGATGGGACCAACGGGTGCAGGAACAATGGGACCAATGGGTCCGATGGGTCCAATGGGACCGGCGGGTGCAGGAACGATGGGACCTATGGGACCAATGGGTCCGATGGGTCCAATGGGACCGACGGGTGTAGGAGCGATGGGACCTATGGGGCCGATGGGACCAATGGGTGCAGGAGTGACGGGGCCAATGGGTCCAATGGGTCCAGCGGGACCAGGAGTAGGTGAAACAGGAGCAACTGGAGCAACTGGAGCAACGGGAGCAGCAGGAGCAACCGGAGCAACAGGAGCAACAGGAGCAACGGGAGCAGCGGGAACGGCAGGAGCAACCGGAGCAACAGGAGTAACGGGAGCAGCAGGAACTGTAGGAGCAACAGGAGCAACAGGAGCAACGGGAGCAACGGGAGCAGCAGGAACGGCAGGAACGGCAGGAGCAACCGGAGCAACGGGAGTAACAGGAACAGCAGGAACGGCAGGAGCAACTGGAGCAACAGGAGCAACAGGAGCAACGGGAGCAACGGGAGCAACGGGAGCAACAGGAGCAGCAGGAGAAACAGGAGCAACAGGAGCAACAGGAACACCTGGACCAGGTGCTATTATTCCATTTGCCTCAGGCACTCCAGTGGCTTTAGCTTCGGTAACAGGAGGGCTGCTCAGCACAGGTGGCCTTATCGGCTTCGGAAGTTCAATCGATGATGTTGTTGTAGGTGGATTAACAATTAATCTCGCAGCCAGCGGCGGACTTCTCGACTTTGCATTCTCAGTGCCTCGCGCCGGAACAGTTACGTCCGTTTCTGCATTCTTCAGTGTCACGCTTGGCGTCACGTTGGTAAGCCCAGTAACTGTTAAAGCAACCTTGTATAGAGCACCTGCTGGCAGCAATATCTTCTCGCCGACAGCTGCCGTAGTACCTTTGACCCCTTCTCTAAATGGACCGGTAAATATAGGCATAACTAGGCATGCTATGCTTCCATTTGCAGTAGCAGTTGCAGCAGAAGAGCGCCTCTTAATGGTATTCTCCCTCGATACAGACGGTCTGGACATTTTGGAAACTGTAGTCGGCTTTGCAAGTGCAGGTATTACAATTAACTAATGTTTATTTAAATAAAGTTTATTCATAATGGAGCTCAATGTTACAATGATTCATTATCTATGACGATTGCTGGGTATGACTGATAGTAACTTGAGCTTTTTCGTAATCTATGTAGTTTTGCTATAAATGAAATTGGCGCGCCCCATTTGGATTTGGGACGCGCCTTTTCGTGTACTATTTAAAATGGAGGTGCGTTAACTTGTGCCTGCACGAATCGAACGAATCCATTGCAGGGCTTGCTCAAAGTAAGGCTCATCCTTGTAAAATTGAATAAATAAGTCTTCAAATCCTTCGGTTTTGGTTTTCTTTTGGTTCTTGATGATGTCATGATACCAAGGAGTGATCTTGTTATATAGCACTAGGTGCTTGTCTATCCGAATATCGTGTTCAGTTAACCCCTATTATATGCCTCCTTTGCACAGCGAGTTTTCAAGTTCAACTACTACTAGTAGAAAAAGGGATACCCTACTCGGTAGCCCTCTTTCTATGAATAGATTACTTACTCCATCTCAAATTCCTTCATCTTATTATAAAGCGTTCCACGCGAAATCCCGAGAAGCTTAGCTGCTGCGCTCTTGTTTCCTGCTGTTTTGGCTAGTGCCTCTTCAATTAAAGTGATTTCATCCACTTCGGTGACTTTTTCTTTTAAATTCATCGGCGATGGCTCTGCATCCTGAACGAAACTCGACTGCTGCTCCTGCAGTGTGGAAGGCAGCTGGTCTAATGTGATGACGTCATCTTCATTCAAAATAATGCTCCGCTCGATCACATTTTTCAATTCTTGGATATTGCCCGGCCAATCGTATTGCGTCAAGGCCAGAATGACTTCTGGCGCTAGTGTTGGAGCTGGTTTCTGATAGTGCATCGAAAATTGTTTGAGATACATATGAACCATCGCTGGAATATCCTCGACGCGCTCGCGCAGAGGCGGTATTCGGATGGACACGACATTCAGTGCATAATAAAGATCCGCTCGGAATTCATGTGAAGCAAGCTTGCTAGCCAAATCTTGTGTCGTCGCAATAATGATGCGCGTCCTTACATTGATCGGTTGGTTCCCGCCAGAGCGGACAAGCGTCTGCTGATTGATGTAGCGGTATAGCTTGGCTTGGAGCTCCAGAGACATTTTCTCAATATCGTTAATAAATAGTGTACCCTCTTTGGCCAGTTCTAATTTACCGGGTTGACCGCTTTCGCTTCCGCTGAATGCGCCCCCTTGATATCCGAATAATTCAGTCTCCAAAATCCCTGCAGGCACGACACCGCAATGTACGGTTAAAAAATGCTGCGCCGAGCGCGAACTGGACTGATGTATGATTTGTGCCAGTTGTTCTTTTCCTACCCCGGATTCTCCAATTAGGAGGACAGGTGTTTCAGTGGCTGCGACTTTTTTGGCCCATTGAATGACCTTGCCGATGGCAGGTCCCTTTCCTTTGATCAGGGCAAAAGGGTCATCATGCGACGCTTCAAAAGGTAGTCCTACGGACTCGACGGTTGTTAATTGTTCGTTCAATCGCACCAATTGGGTAATATCTTGTTCGGTTGCAATACCGCCAATGATCGTACCCGCGGCATCTTTGATCGGTGAAGCATTAATGAGGACATGCGTTTCAGGTCTTGGGCGGTGATACGTATTGCGGATGAGCCGGCCTTCATCTAACATTTTCAGAACCATCAGGGTTTCGACGTCAAAATGCTCTCCAATCCGCTTACCCACAATGTCTGCCCGTGACAGACCGTAAAGCTCTTCTGCAACGGGGTTCCAGCAAATAACGGCGCCTTCTCGATCAACAACGGTTACGGCATCGGTCACGGTATCTGCTAGCGCGGTAAAGTAGGCGTACCACTTCTGTCCTTCTTTCATCGCGTAGGCGACATAGGCAAGTAAGGTGACATAGCCTAGAATGATCCCTTGTTCATTGGTACACAACAGAGCTCGCGTCATGCCTTGAGGGATCTCTTGTAATTGTACTTGCGCATGTAGTTTGGTTAGGGCAAGTTGGTGCGTGTTGAAAAAAGTGTTGGATTCCAGTAAAGACTGTGCAGTCGTTGCGGTGAATGATGTCAGGAGTTCGATGTCCTCCGGCAAAAACAAGGCGATGCCAGCGTCATGTTGAATGAGTATGGCTACGCCTTTTTGAATATAAGAAGCAATCTCTGTAAGTTTTGTATCTATAGGAAGTGTTTGAAACTGTGTGTTCAATGGAAAGTGTTCAGGAATGAACATGTTAACCCTCTTTTATCCGCCTTATTTGGTTTTAATTTACCATGAAAAGGTAGGCGATTCAACACATCTCAGCTCTCAGATGAATATTGTACAGATATGAATGGGTATTAAGGGGTTTTGTACAAGTCGTCAAATATTTTTGAACAAGTAGTGTTCAAAATCGAAAATTAAGTGTATAATCCAATTATAAATTAAACATAAGTGTACAATTTCTTCTTGGAGGCAACCACAGATGGAACTCATGATGCGTAATATGTTTCAATCCCTAGGTAAAAGTCGCGCAGCCAATCGCTTAGCGAAGAAATATGGACTTCGTTTTGGTGCTGCACGTTTTGTAGCAGGAGAAACGATCCAACAATCGATTGATGCTGTGCGTGGCTTGAATCAAGATGGCCGCGTAGCGACATTAGATCATTTGGGCGAGTTTGTTTTTAGCGTGGAAGAAGCGTTAGAATCAGCTGCAATGTGTATCCAAACGCTGGACGCAATTGCCGAGTCGGGTGTTCGCTCCAATTTATCCTTGAAGATGACTTCCTTAGGATTGGATATTAGCAGAGAGCTTTGCGTAAGCAGTATGAAACGGATTCTGGATCGTGCTCGTCTGCATGGGAATTTTGTCCGTATCGATATGGAGGATTATGCGCATTGTCAGGTTTCGCTTGATATTTACCGCGAGCTGCGCCAAGAATACGACAATGTCGGGATTGTGATTCAGGCATATCTGTTCCGTACCCTGCAGGATATGGATGATCTCCATGAGTTAGGCGCGAATTTGCGATTGGTGAAGGGCGCTTATAAAGAGTCTCCAGAGGTTGCTTTTCCAGAGAAAAGTGCAGTCGATGAGAATTACAAAGTCATTATTCAGAAGCATCTGCTAAATGGCCATTATACAGCGGTGGCCAGCCATGATGAGGCCATTATTAATTTTACGAAACAATTCGTGAGTGAGAATAACATTGGGAAAGATCAGTTCGAGTTCCAAATGCTTTATGGGATCTGTGAAGATTTGCAAAAGCAACTAGTGAAAGAGGGCTACCGCGTCCGTATTTATGTGCCGTATGGCGTGGATTGGTTCGGTTATTTCATGAGAAGGTTAGCGGAACGTCCAGCCAATGTCTGGTTTGTTCTTAAAAATATGTTCAAATAAAAATAAGCTTTCTATTCGGAGAGGAGCCATTATACATGAATACACTAACAACGAAGGTAAGTCCATATGCGAATGAACCATTCACGAATTTTGCTCAGGATGACAATGTCAAAGCCATGCAAGCTGCGATCGCAAAGGTGAAAGGTGAGCTTGGGCGCGAGTACCCGCTCTACATCGGTGCCGAGAAGGTCATGACAGAAGCGAAGATTACGTCAATTAACCCTGGGAATGTGGATGAAGTTATCGGGTACGTGAGTAAAGCGGATCAGGCTCTGGCTGAAAAAGCGATGAACGTCGCACTCGAAACTTTCGAGTCTTGGAAAAAGGTTCCCGCTAGAGAGCGTGCGGAATATTTGTTCAAAGCAGCAGCACTTATGCGTGAACGGAAGCATGAGTTCTCAGCTCTGATGATTCTAGAGTCAGGCAAAAACTATGTAGAAGCTGATGTTGATACAGCTGAAGCGATTGATTTCATCGAGTTTTATGCCCGTGAAATGATCCGTCTGAGCCAAGTCAATGAAACACAACCTTTGGTAAGAATTCCTGGCGAAAACAATCAGATTTCTTACATTCCGCTAGGTGTTGGCGTTGTAATTCCACCGTGGAATTTCCCGCTTGCGATCTGCGTTGGGATGACGGTTTCTGCTGTAGTTTCTGGGAATACTGTTTTACTTAAGCCAGCTTCCACGACACCTGTTATTGCTCATAAATTCGTCGCGTTGATGGAGGAAGTAGGTCTGCCAGCCGGCGTTATCAACTTCATTCCAGGCAGTGGTGCTGAGGTTGGCGACTACTTGACGACTCATCCGAAAACACGTTTTATTTCCTTCACAGGTTCCAAAGAGATTGGCTTACGTATCAATAGACTTGCTGCTGACGTAGCGCCAGGACAAATTTGGATCAAGCGTGTAATCGCTGAAATGGGTGGGAAAGATGGTATCGTCGTTGACGAAACGGCGGACCTGGATGCAGCTGCAGCTGCGATTGTGGCTTCTGCTTTTGGCTTCCAAGGTCAAAAATGCTCTGCAGGCTCCCGCGCAATTATCGTAGAATCTGTCTACGATGAAGTGGTAGAGAAGGTTGTTGCTTATACGAACAAATTGCAAAGCGGATTACCTGAGTTGAACTTCGCGGCAGGTCCGGTTATTGATAAGACGTCTTATGAACGGATTTTGGACTACATCGAAGTTGGTAAAGGGGAAGGCACGCTGCTCGTTGGCGGTGGCAGAGCGGAAGGCAATGGCTACTACATCCAGCCAACCGTGTTTGGAGACGTGAGTGGCAAGGCGCGTTTGATGCAGGAGGAGATTTTTGGACCTGTGCTCGCGATTGCGAAAGCGAAGGATTGGCAAGAAGCGATTGCGATGTACAACGATACTGAGTTCGGTTTGACGGGATCTTATTTCTCAACGGACGAAGATCGCATCGCAGAAGCATTGGAAACTGTGCATTGCGGTAACTTGTACATCAACCGTAAATGTACGGGAGCCCTTGTCGGCGTGCATCCATTCGGCGGCTTCAACATGTCGGGTACTGATTCCAAAGCAGGCGGATATGACTACCTCATGCTGTTGACGCAAGCGAAGCTGACTTCGCGTAAGGTTTAGGATTGTATATCTTGTTTTCTTGGTTGTAAAAACATGAAATTAGGCGCACCCCAATCGGGATGCGCCTTTTCTACCGTCCTAGGAGGCTCTATCAGGAATTGTTGATTCCAATCAACATTCGCCCGAACCAACCAAACCGGGAGCTCATATAGTTAATAATGGTTGAATTTTAGTGAAACGGAGGAACTTTCGTATTCAGCTTTCCAGCAGCGAGCTTCGCCAACAAATTGTTGAATTGCTGGTTAATTCAATTACTTTGAAGGGACAAACGGTTACACTTTTCATATTTTCCTTCATATTAGGAAGCGAGTGGCAAACTTATGAAGAATAAGAAGATCTTGTTTATTACTTCCGGAGTCGATGTTCCTTACCCTCCGCTTGAGGATAGCGTATGCCGCGCTCTCTCAAGTGCAGCAGGAGAGCTGACCATAAAGCGACCCAACGATCCCAACCTGACGAATTATGTGAATGAAAATCCTCCGGATTTGGTTTTAGTATTTCAGGGCTTGTCATTTCCTTGCAGTCAATTGAAGGCCTTCAAAGATAGAGGAGTTCCAACGGCAATTTGGTTTACTGATGACCCGTATTATACGGACTGGACTCGCACCATTGCACCGCCATTTGATTACGTCTTTACACAAGACTATGGCTGTGTGGCTTTCTATTCATCGTTGGGCTGTAAGAAGGTATTTCACCTTCCGTTAGCAGCTGATGTTGAAAAGTTCCATCCACGTATCGTCTCTCAAAAGTATCAAACCGACATCGCGTTCATTGGTAATGGCTTTGAGAATCGAATCGACTTGATTGACAGTATTGCTTCCTATTTAGTTCAAACCAAATTCATACTTGTTGGATTATGGTGGGATCGATTGAAAAACTATTCCTTGCTTAAAGATAAAATATTGCTTGATCAATGGCTTTCCCCTCAAGAAACAGCGAATTACTACTGTGGTGCTAAAATTGTGTTAAATATGCATCGAGGATATACAGGTGTATCTCATAATAACAATTCCATGAACCGCCCCGCTGAGTCTGTTAACAATCGAACCTTTGAAATAGCCTCCTGCCAAACTTTTCAACTGACAGACATTAGAGCCGATTTGAATCAGCATTATGAAATCGGTCGAGAAATCGAGGTTTTTACATCAGCAAACGATCTTATAGAGCATGCAAGATATTATCTGAATCATGATGCTGAGAGAAACAAGATCGCTGCGAGGGGAAGAAAAAAGACTTTAGAGCAGCATAGCTATACTCAGCGCATTGAGCAAATGAGTAGAATCATTTTTGGATAGGGTTATAACGTAAAGCTGCGATCATCCCACATATAGGAGATCGCAGCTTTTTCAATACTAGTACTTTTCGATAGTACTCCAGGTGGATTTTGTCCATATGGTAGGCTTAATCACTTACAGAAAATGTGCACATAAAATAACTCAGCTTTAACGCATTCTGCCTGTATAAATGTAAAAAGGAATTAGCACGTTGTTAAAAGGAGGTTGAGCGGTGAAGGCAATTGTTACTGGGGGAGCTGGGTTTATAAGGTTCTAATTAAACAAGACATCAAAGTTCATGTTATTGATAATCTAATCTCAGGGAAAGAAGCTTTTGTTCATCCGGACGCAGTTCTGCATCAAGCTGACCAAATCAATCGTCCGCCAAACAGTTGCCCATACGTGGCGGATTTGAGATAATGCTCATAGTGAAATTAGATGAATGGGAGTGACATCCGTGGACAAGCAGCATCAGACGAAACAAACTTTAGCTTTTATCGGTTCCTACGCCGATGCGAAGAATCCAGGCGTATATACGGCACAATATGACGTAGACTCAGGGAGTCTAACGCTTACGCACAACGTAACGGGCTTGCAAAACCCAACCTTTCTAGCTGTCGATTCCGTCAATTCAAGACTATACGCACTTGGTGAAGGTGTTGGTACGGAGGGTCAGAAATGTGGCGCAGCCAGTGCCTACACGATTAATCTCGAGACAGGCGAATTAATGTTACTTAACAAAGAAATCACCCTTCCCGCGACAACGTGCCATATTCAGTTGGACAACACAAATGAAGTGGTGATGGTGACTAGTTATCATGGTGGTATGGTCGGATTAACCCCAATTCTAGTCGATGGTCAATTAGGAACTTCCGCCGATATTCAGCAGCATCATGGTGCGAGTCTGCTTCCCGTACAGGATCGGCCGCGTGCGCATTCTGTTTTCGTAGATCGTAATAATCGCTACATAGGTGCCTGTGATTTAGGTCTTGATAAAATTATTCTATACAAGCTGGATCTCACCGCGAAGCGTCTCATTCCACATGGGGAAGTGTCGATAACGCCTGGATCTGGACCACGTCATTTTGCTTTCCATCCGGCCTACAAGTATGGCTATGTGATTAATGAACTGGGTTCCACAGTTACTGCTTTCAACTATGATGAGGAACGTGGCCAGTTAACTGAAATCCAAACAATTACAACTCTACCTGACTCCTACGATGGCGAAAATGCTTGCGCTGACATCCACATATCCCATGACGGACGTTTCCTATATGGTTCCAATCGTGGCCACGATAGCATCGTTGTTTATGCGATTAACGACCAAACGGGCGAACTATCTGTCGTTGAACATGCACCAACGCTAGGGAAGCACCCGCGTAACTTCGGGATTTCCCCGGACGGAAGATTCGTCCTTGTAGCCAATAAAGACTCCGACAATATTGTAAGTTTTGCACGGGATGAAGCGACTGGTAAGTTAGTTCCAACCGGTAGCGTTCTTGAGATGTCACAGCCAGTATGCATCAAGTTCCTCCCGGTACAATGACACCATTTACAGAGAGAGTACTCCAGGTTATTCGCTCCATTCCCGAAGGCCAAGTAATGACATACGGCCAGATCGCGCGGCATGCTGGGAGTCCTAGGGCAGCACGGCAAGTTGTGCGAATTTTGCACGCTATGAGTAAAAAACACCGTCTCCCCTGGCACAGAGTCCTCAACGTTCGGGGCGAAATTGCGATCCAGGATGATGAGGGTGCGCAGTTACAGCGGTTTTTGTTAGAGGCGGAGGGTGTCCATGTTACGGACGAGCTTAGGGTTTCTCTAGCAAATTATCAAGTTCCTCCCGAAGAGGAATAAAGGTTTCTTACGTCATTTATTACTAGCATGTTGCCGCCATAACCTAGTGTACTAAATCAAATAATATGAAATGGGTCGTGAAGCACACGCCGTTTTTTTCATGGTTACTGAGAAGCTAGTCCTTTCAGTGATCATGGTGGGAACGGTGTTTTGTTTTGTGTCCATATTAGGAGAGAAAGATGAGATGAAATTTGAACAGGCATTCGAAGCATTTATGGCAAAACAAACTGCAGAGGAGACGAACCGGCGCAGACGGGAACGCTTAGAACGAGGATTGGGACATGCAGAAATGGAATTTTTGCGTACGATTTGGTATCCGAAGGTTGGTAACTTCAACGCTCTATATCCCCAATGGGAGGTTCGTGATTTCGCGAATGGCTATCGCTATTTGGATTTTGCCTATATGCCAGGAGATGCTAGGGCTGCGATTGAAATCCAAGGCTACAGTTCACATGCGCGAGATCTTGAAATATGGCGATTCAAAGACTTATGCATCCGCCATGCTCACCTTGCTCTAGATGGATGGTTAGTTCTCCCCATCGCATACCCGTCCATTGTCGAAGCGCCAAAACAGTGTCAACAACTCATTCTTTCTCTTATTGGTAAGTTCATTGCCACCGATGTACCGCCGACACTCCCTTGGCTCGAAAGCGAAGTTATACGTTTCGCTCGCAGGAAACTCCGTCCGTTCACAGCTCCAGAACTATCCGAACACCTGAAAGTAAGCAAAAGACACGCTAGAACTTTGTTACATGAGTTGTGTGATAGGCAACTTTTAGTTGTAGCGAGCGGTAAGGAACGCGCACGCAGCTATCAACTCCTCTTGTAGCATGGGAGGAGGAACGACGGTGCTCTATTTGGCGCAATTGCTGCAAAATGTGATGTCAAGGGGAACGAGGATGTCCTATTCTAATCGAATATGGCCAAAACCAGACGAAAAAGCAGAATTAGCGCATCGACGTTCCTCTCACGTCCAGAATCGGCCCCAAATGCTCGATTAGCGTATCCACGTTCCCCTTTGCGAGACTGAGGAGAGTTTTATGAGAGGAGTAGCGGTAGCTGGTGTTTGGTAGGGGGAGCTAGTTAAGTGCCTAGGGTTTAACTGAATTGGAGGGTGGAGTTTCAGTCGTTTGAGGGGAAGGAGGATGTCCTATTCGGAATGCGTGTACGAGTCGGAAGGATTCATTGAATGGGGGGGACGGAACGAAACAGCTGACGAGGACGGATACGAGTTTCTTTGCATATAAGGGGCAGTCTAACGGAAAGCGTTCCGGAGCTACGGATAATGCTACTGATTCGTTGCCAATCAACTAGTTCGTTCAAGCCGGGTTCGTATCGCGTAGTCTGTTTTCCATTGAGTGCCCGAAGGGATATTTCGGCCGCGTCACCAACTCTTTTCGCCCAAAAATCTGAAAACAGCGAGCAAAGAGTTACAAAGTTTCCAGACTGAGAATAGACTACTGTAATACAAGGCCATACGGACAGGAGGCATGTTATGAGTGACAGAACCCTTTATCTATTCGATGGCATCAATAAGACCTCTGTGAAGCTGATTGTCGAACAAATTATGAAAATTAATCAATTTGACGATGACAAAGACAAGAAGGAAAAGGATTTTAAACGCGTGCCCATCGACCTGATTATCAATAGTAACGGAGGCAGCGTATACGATGGCTTTGGTCTTATCAATGTGATCGAGAACAGCAAAACACCCGTTCACACCTACGTGTACGGACTTGCCGCAAGTATGAGTCTGTTGATCGCAGTTAGCGGGCACAAAAGACACGCAGGCAGGCTGAGTACCTTCATGTATCATTCCGTTTCCACACATATTGATGGTCATTTGGAGCATTTGAAGAATCGAGTGGATGAAACGCAGAGGCTGCAGAACATCTATGATGAATGTATTTTGGCCAAAACGAATCTGCAAGCCGAGGAATTGGCACGGGTGAAAGAGCATCAACGGAACTGGTATATCAGTCCAGAAGAGGCGTTAACCTATGGCATCATTGATAGTATTGTATAGGCAAAGTGGGAGAGAAGCCCAAGGGATTCTCTTTTTTCTTTGTTTTTTCCGGGCATTTGGTGTTTAATTGAGAGAAAGAGAGAAGAAGCGGCAGCTGTTGCTTCCGAATGCGAAGGAGAACCCTACTGTGTACAAAATTGTTTTTTTTGATATTGATGGTACGTTAATTAACGAGGATAAGCAGGTGCCTGCAAGTACCGTTAAGGCTATTCACGAACTGAAGGCAAGCGGGATTGAACCCGTGATAGCAACGGGACGAGCTCCCTATTTCATCAAGCCACTGGCTGAGCTGCTTGGCATTGATTCCTATGTATGCTTAAATGGCGGATATGCCGTTTACAAAGGCGAGCCACTTTACCACCGTGTCATCGCAAAGAGTGCTATCGAAGCTTTAGTTGAGCTAGCTGCCACTCACCAGCATTCTCTTGTATTTGAGGGCGAGCATGCGTTTGCGACAGATGCGCAGGATCATCCATTTGTACATAGCTCTGTATCCTCGTTAAAGGTTGATTTGCCAAGCTATGATCCGCATTTTTGGAAATCAAACGATATTTATCAAATTTTCCTTCACTGTGAAGCGAAGGACGAACATTTGTATGAAGGACTGCTATCGGAGTTTAAGCTTATTCGTTGGCACGAGCATGCGATGGATGTGTTGCCTGCTGGCGGTTCCAAAGCGCAAGGCATCGCCGCGATGCTGGAGTTGGTCGGCTTGAAGCCGGAGGACGCGGTTGCTTTCGGAGACGGTTTGAATGATATGGAGATGCTTTCCTATGTCGGCTTCGGCATTGCGATGGGCAATTCCCATAAAGATTTATTGCCATTTGCTGATCATGTTACAACACATGTGGATGAAGAAGGCGTGCGTAACGGCCTTATCACAGCAGGACTACTTTAAGACAGAACGCTAATAAATAGGGTGAATAGGATGAAAATTGCTTTTTTTGATTCAGGTCTAGGTGGAATCACGGTTCTGAACGAAGCCATGAAGAGAATGCCTCATGAAGATTTTATTTATTTTGCAGATACAGCGCATGTTCCCTATGGTGTTAAATCGAAAGATGAGGTTCTAGCCTTCGTCAAGGAATCCGTTGATGCGATTATTCAGGAAGATGTTAAGGCGCTAGTGATCGCTTGTAATACAGCGACGAGCATTGCGATAGCCGAATTACGTAACCTCTATAAGATCCCCATTATTGGGATGGAGCCTGCTGTCAAGCCAGCCCTAGAGATGAATCGCTCATCAGGCAAAAGAGTGCTTGTATTCGCCACGCAGCTTACGCTGCAGCAAGCGAAATACAGAGAGCTCGTATCTCGCATTGATGATATGGGGATGGTAGATTCAGTTCCACTTCCAGAGCTTGTGGAATTTTGTGAAAATCTCATCATGGAAGGGCCTCAGATTATCGACTATTTTAAGGGCAAATTGGCGCCTTTCGATTTGAATGCTTACGGTACCGTCGTACTGGGTTGTACACATTATCCGTTTTATAGCGGGATTTTAAGTCAGATCCTACCGAGCCACATTCAAATTGTAGATGGAAGCAAAGGTACTGTGAATCACTTAATGCAGGTGTTACAGGACAGCGACCAGCTGTTGGGCACGGGCAAGGCACAAGTGAAATGGATGTGCTCCAGTTCGGATTCCGCGTACATAGCGAAGATGGAAAGGGCGCTAGCCGTCCTTCAAGCTGAAAAATGACAAAAAGCAGTCTATAACTAGAGTTTCTAGTTACAGACTGCTTTTTTCGTTATGTCGTTAAATGCGAATCTCTAGAAGCTCGTAGCTGATGATGCCCATGGGTGCGTTCACGCTAATTACATCACCAACCGACTTATTCATGAGGGAGATGCCAAGCGGACTTTCATACGAAATTTTATTTTCGTTGACATTTGCTTCTTGAGACCCAACAATTTTGTACTCGATTTTCTCGGCAAATTCCACATCATTCAATACAACGGTGGAACCCACTTGTACTTTGGATGTGCCGGTATTCTTCACGACCTTCGCCTTTTTGAGCATCCGTTCAATCGTTAGAACGCGAGTTTCCATGAAAGACTGGTCATTCTTCGCAGAATGATATTCGCTGTTTTCCTTCAGATCGCCGTAGGAGATCGCCAATTTGATACGTTCTGCTAATTCCTTACGCTTCACTGTTTTCAAATCTTCAAGTTCTAGCTCTAAACTGCGCAAACCCTCAGGGGTCAAAATGATTTCATCATTGGACAAAAGAAAAGCACCTCGTTTCATTCGATATTAGCTATACTACTAAAGTCTATGAGACAAGTAAAGCAATCGGCATAAGGAATTATTTGTGATGACCGAGCTTAGGACGATTTCTGATGCATCGATTTGCGAATGGCAGACCCGAACATCTTGAGGATGGTTTTCCTTGGAAGCAGCCGTGCAAGCAGGGCGGTGAACGCATTGTTGCCACCATCAAGAACGTAAGAGGATTGTTTGCCAAGCGCTTTCATCGCCGTCTCGACAACTTGTTCAGGTGTCCGCTTGTTCTTCGTTTCAACTTCCTTCGCGGTATCAAAAAACTTCGTATCCGTAGGACCTGGGCACAACGCCAGAAGCTTAACGCCTTTATGTCGATATTCTTCCCATAAGGATTCTGTGAAAGACAGGACGAAAGCCTTGGTTGCACTGTATACGGAGCAATACGGAAACGGGAAGAAGGCTAATAAGGAGGCTACATTGATGATGGCACCATTCCCTTTTTGCACCATGGCAGGTAAATAGAGATGCGTTAACTCCACAAGAGCAGTAATATTTAATGTGATCTGTTGATGATATTTGTCGGAGGAATGAGCTAGAAACTCCCCGCTCAAACCAAAACCAGCATTGTTGATAAGCAGATCCACATGCCGGCCAAGCGTCTGGGTCATCTTGTACACTTCAGCAGCAGCATCGGTACTCGTTAAGTCAATCGCAATGACATCTACTGCTACAGCATATGTACGGGAAAGTTCGTTGGCTAGTTCGTCTAATTTGTCTTTGGAGCGGGCTACGAGAATGAGTTGATTTCCTTGAGCAGCCAATCTCCGGGCGAAAGCTTCGCCAATTCCGGATGAAGCACCGGTAATTAAAGCAGTTGCTGACATATGAGTGTTCCCCCATTTTCTAGTCTTTTGTGAATGATTGAGTAATTTAACCAAATAAAAGAATTATTGACTTTTAATTGATA
This sequence comes from Paenibacillus sp. J22P169, assembly GCF_059691995.1. NCBI lineage: Bacteria > Bacillati > Bacillota > Bacilli > Caryophanales > Paenibacillaceae > Paenibacillus > Paenibacillus sp. J22P169. Next base: position 153,985 of record NZ_JCAUAO010000005.1, read on the forward strand.
GACAACATATTGTTCAGCTACTATACTAACATAGCGTGACAGCAGTTTCTGTGGTATTCGACAAATCGTAAGAAAAAAAATTTCGGCTTACTTGTAATTTATAGCATACAAAATAAGGAAAGTGTGAGTACATACATGAGAATTAACGCTAGAATTATTTATATCACTTTTATTATTGTTATTTTGTTGTTAGTTACGAACAATACGTCCTACTATTGGTATACGAAATCACTGCTAACCAAGTCGCTATCCGAGCAGATGGCGTCTACGGCGGACCAAATTCGAACATCGATTGAGCAGTCGGAAGCGGGGGCCTTCTTCGTCGAGGATTTGATCGGGGAGCAATTGCGCTCTGCTGCTCTCATTGCTCTGAACAAGCTTGATCCAGATATCGACAAGGTAACGAATGAACAGTTAGTTGCACTTGCGGGAGAAACAAATGTAGATGGATTTTCACTCATGAAGCGAAGTGATATTGGCGATGACATCATGGTTGGCAAATCATCTGAACCCAAGGAGCTTTCGATAACTAGCACAAAGTCATTTGGCTATTGGTATACAGCATTTGATCAACTACTGAGATTCCACAACGTAACCATACCTGAAGGCTATAAGCTGCCTAATTTCTGGACAGGTATTTATGAAGTACCAGCTTCTGGCTCCAGCGATGTCAGTAAATTTGGCTATTATTACGATGGAACGACGAATTATATCATTTGTGCGTTTGTGAATGCGGATAAAATTCAGAAATTCAAGGATATTGTTGGTTCGGATACGATTGTGAAAAAGATACTTGCGTCAACCCCCGATATTTTAGAAATTTCAGGGCTTAATGGGAAAACCTTTGGCACAAGGCCAAAGGAATATAGAGGCGCGAACGGTGAAACTTTCGTCTCTGTCTATGATCGTCCGCTGATGTTCGGTACTTATAACATTATCAATGTGAATGATTTCGCCAATTATCAGCTTTCCATTGCGAATAAAGAGCCTATAAGTGTAGTTGAAAGCTACAATGGAAAGCCGATTTTAAAGACATTTGTATATGTGCCAATTAAAGAGAAAGTAACGGAAGTCCAGCGAGAAATCCCCTACGTGATCACAATCGTTTCGGACTATCAATCCATTCAAAAGACCTTATCTAGCCAGCTTGTACGTGTCTTACTAGTTATCGTGCTCTTTACCGTATGTAGCTGTATTCTGGTTATTTTGGTATTTGGATTCTTTTCAAAATCACGCGAAACAGCTGTTCAGAACACACAAGAGATGTATATTCAAAATGTGGATCTCATGTTTGCGACGATTCGCAGTCAGCGACACGATTTTCTCAATCACGTACAAACCCTGTATGCGTTATTATCGAATGGGAAAAAAGAAGATCAAATGCGTTACATGGAGGAATTAATTGAGGAAATCAATGAGGTCAATGACATTATAAAAATTGGACAGCCTGCTATTGCCGCATTAATTCAATCCAAAATTACATTAGCGATGCGAACCAAAGTTGCCTTTAGCTATGAATTCAAGGGTCTTGATGGGTTATCACTCGGGGTGAAATCAGTAGATCTCGTGAAAATTATCGGGAATCTGATTGATAATGCATTTGACGAAGCGAGTAAATTTCCAATCGAAGAGCGAGAGGTATCTGTAACCGGCTGGAAGGAATCGAATCATGTGAAGATTTCCGTGAAAAATCGGGTGAATCCCGGATTTCATCTTGAGGATGATACGGATATATTCGCGATCGGCTATAGCACCAAATTAGAGGGTGGACATCAAGGGCTTGGCCTGCCAGTGGTAAAGGAACGTGTTGAGTATTATCGGGGGACGATCGAGGTTAAGGTAGAAGATGGCTTCATATACTTTCAGCTATCGATACCTATGCAATAGTTTAAATAAGAAAAATCGCTATTTGGTCAGCCAAATAAGCGATTTTTTTTGATTCTTATGTAAGTGAATAAGGCAGATACGGCAGCACATAGTTCCAGAACGGAAGTGCAAGGCAAGCCACCAGTAGAAACCAACGAAATACAGTTTCACTCGCTGAACCCGTGTCGATGGCAATCCATTTGGGTAGCAGACGTATTTTGAGCGGGATTGGCCAGAAAAGCTGGACACCACGATCATTCAGAAGGTCAATTAGAGCGTGTGAGGCATAGGAAAGGATGAATACCCAGAAATACAAAGGGTTCAGAGGTAAACTGATCACCGCAAGCAACGCCATAAAAAGCAAAGAGTGCGTCAACGTTCGATGCTTAATTTTTAAAACATGAAGCAAAGCAGATAACGGGAAGAGAACCTTGGCCATGGTGGAGCCAGGTTTATCTACGTCGGCTAAGGTGCCCGCCAAACAACCGAGTAATAAAGAGCCTGCGGCATCCCAGGTGAAAAAGCTGATATCGCCATGAATGAGCACGATCTCCGCAGCAATCATTCCAGCAACACTATGTGTTTTTTGCAGCATAATAATCGCCTTCCTATCTGATCAATGAGTTCGATATAACTTTATACTATTCGAGTTATACATGGAAATTAAGGGTATCGCAATATAAAAGTGATATTGTCGCCTTTAACCTATATAGATGTCTGGATACACCGTACAATCAAACAACTAGATACTTTACAATTAGATGTAAAGGTGCCCCAAACGGCACAAATAGCTAACAAGATGGTTCATATATCTAGGAGGATAAGCCCATGAATGCCATTCGAATTTCAACCTTGCATTGTGAATACCGCGTCAATCCAGTCGGATTGGACATCGCTAAACCACGCTTCACTTGGCAAATTGAAACTGACGTTAACGCAACCCTGCAAGCTGCTTATCACCTGCAGGTGAGCATGGAAGAAAGTAACTTCGATTCAGCATGTTTGATCTGGGATACAGGCAGGATTACTTCGGATCAATCTGTCCTTATTGGGTATGAAGGACCTGTGTTACGCCCGAGGACTCGTTATTTCTACCGTGTTAAAGTATGGAATCAGTCGGGTGTTGAATCGCCTTGGAGTGAAATCGCTTTCTGGGAAATGGGGCAGCTTCAGATCTCAGATTGGCAAGCGGAGTGGATTACACCTGATCCGACGAGATTAGATCCAGATGCAGAAGAAGCTTACTATCTTCGCAAAACCTTTACTTTACGTGGACAGATTCGCAAAGCGACAATCTATGCGACAAGTCACGGTGTATATGAGCTGGAGCTCAATGGTTCGAGAGTTGGCGATTGGGAGATGACACCAGGCTGGACCAGTTATAAGCATCGCTTGCAGGTACAGACCTACGATGTAACAAACAGTCTGACGATTGGGACGCAGCATACGATTGGCGCGGTTTTGGCGAATGGGTGGTACAAGGGCAATTTAGCGTGGACGCATCAGCGGAATATTTATGGAAGCGTCAGAGCGCTGCTCATGCAAATGCATATTGTCTACGAGGACGGATCTGAAGAAGTTGTAATCAGCGATTCCTCCTGGCGAGCTTCGCTCGGAGCTGTCCGGATGTCAGAACTGTATCACGGCGAAATTTACGATGCTGGATTAGAGCTTACAGGTTGGAGTCTGCCGAGTTATGAAGACACGTCTTGGGTTCCGGTAGTTGAACTTAATGAAAGTAAGGAAACACTTGTCATGCAGGAGAATGAGCCATCTCGCGTAACGGAGCTGGTAAACCCTGTCACTGTCCTAGAAACCCCGGCAGGGGAAACCGTGCTTGATTTTGGGCAAAATATGGTAGGGAAAGTGCAGCTGCGGTTAAGCTTACCTGCGGGTACACGCATTGAATTGTTGCATGCGGAAGTGCTTGATGCACAAGGTAATTTCTATATTGGAAATCTGCGTTCGGCGAAGCAGCAGGTCATCTATGTGTGCAGCGGGCGAGAGGAGGAAACGTATGCACCACATTTCTCCTTCCAAGGCTTCCGCTATGTCAAAGTAGTTGGATGGCCACAGGACGTGGCTTTTGATGCAACTTGTTTCACAGGGCTGGTTATCCATACGGATATGGCAGCAAAGGGGTCGTTTGAATGTTCGAACTCGCTCTTGAACCAACTGCAGCGTAATATCGTGTGGGGGCAGCGCGGCAATTTCCTCGATGTGCCGACTGACTGTCCGCAGCGTGATGAGAGATTAGGTTGGACGGGGGATGCGCAGGTGTTCATTCGTACAGCTGCCTTTAATTATGATGTCGCCCTCTTTTTTAGTAAATGGTTGCGAGATTTGAAAGCGGACCAACGCGAGGATGGAGGGGTGCCTTTCGTGATCCCGCACGTCTTGAAAGAGAGTGACCATTCATCTGCAGCATGGGGAGACGCGGCGGTGATTTGTCCATGGACACTCTATCAAGTTTATGGGGATAAGCGAGTTCTAGAAGAGCAGTACGACAGTATGAAAGGGTGGATTTCTTACATCCGTCAGCAGGGTGAGAATGAATATTTGTGGCAAACGGGCTTCCACTTCGGCGATTGGTTAGGGCTTGATGCCAAAGAGGGCAGTTATATCGGGGCAACGCCAAAAGATTTAATTGCGACATGCTTCTATGCATATTCCACTTCGCTTTTGGTCAAAACGGCTGAAGTACTTGGACACACAGCAGATGTTGCTGAATATTCAACACTCTTTGCGCGTATTGTGGAGGCATTTACAGCGGAGTTTGTGACGCCAAGCGGCAGGTTAGCTGGACACACACAGACTGCGCATGTGCTTCCGTTGATGTTCGGCCTTGTGCAGGGGCAAACCAAAGAGCGCTTAGCAGCGACTTTAGCTGCTTATGTAAAGGAGCAAAATTATCATCTGACGACAGGCTTTGTTGGCACACCATATCTGTGTCATGTGCTGTCTGAGAATGGCTATCATGATGTGGCAGTCAAGCTTGTTCTGCAAGAAGATTATCCTTCCTGGTTGTATCCGATCCATCAAGGCGCAACCACGATTTGGGAGCACTGGGATGGCATCAAACCGGATGGTACGTTCTGGAGCGATAATATGAATTCCTATAATCATTATGCTTACGGCTCTATTGGCGACTGGTTATATCGGAAAGTAGCAGGCTTGGACTCGGATGATCAGCAGCCAGGGTACAAAAGAGTCATCTTCCGACCTCGAACAGATTCTGGTCTCACGTATGCCAAGGCATCCCTCGTCACGAATTACGGGGAGGTTCGAAGTGAATGGCGCATCGAAGATGATGGAGCCGTCAGCTACACGTTCCAGCTTCCACCGAATACTAGCGGGGAAGCGATCCTACGTGGGACGACACTTACGGCAGTGACCTGCCAGGGGCAAAAGTTAACAGCTATAACGGGCCTCAAAGGTGCCCAAGAAGTAGATGGGGATGTATCAATTGAGCTTGGCTCAGGTATCTACCAACTTCGCGTCGAATCTGCCACTTCCCTATCTTTGTCATTCTAAGTTTATCGAGTATAATAGACTTAATGAAGGTTCAAAAAGGGAGAGTTACAACATGGCTGTCGTCAATGCAATGGAAACCGTGGTCACGCAGTTGTTCGAAGAATTTCGGAAAAACTATGAATTGAAGTGTGTTTGTTTAACGTGCCAAGAAGATATATTGGCAATCGCACTGAACAAACTTCCGCCACGTTATACTTCCAGTGAGAAGGGACATCTATATGTAAAAGGTGAATTCACGAATCAACAGTTGCGTTCAGACGTAATGCGTGAATTGATGGAAGCATCGAGTATTGTCGAGCATCATCAACATCATCGTGAGTAAATGTAAGGAACTTAGCACCAATTAACTTGTAGGCATACGCCGCTATCTCCGTTTTGACGGGGCTGGCGGCGTTTTTAATTTGGGCGAAAATGAGGTGAGCGCTCGCGTACGAGCGAGGGAATGTGGAGATGAGTAAGTCGATTATTTCGACTAACTCTAGCGGGACATAGGCTCTTGGAGGTGAGTAAGTCGATTATTTCGACTAACTCGAGCGCGGCAAGGCTCTTGGAGGTGAGTAAGTCGATGCAATTGACTAACTCGAGCACGGCAAGGCTCTTGGAGATGAGTAAGTCGATTATTTCGACTAACTCGCGCACTTACTCACGCACTTTCCCACGCAAACCCGCGACGTCAATCTTTCTGAACATACCCCAGAATGCAAGCAAAATTACATAATATAGAAAAAAAAGATGTAAGAGATGCAAAAATAAATGCGCTGTTTTTTTGCGCGCTTCAAGATAAGATAGAAATAGAAATTTCCAAATAAATGAAAATTAGGAGGGGTTCATGTGAAATCAGAGCAGTTTAATGGCATTTTTGATTCGGTGTTAACGGATGTTGTACAACAATCTTATGGCAATATATGCTTGCCCTCCGATGAACAAATCCAACAATCGATGAAAAAAATGATGTCGATGCTAGAAGAAAACCCGAAATGGTTGTTGCATAATGAATGATCGCGATAATTTGAAAGCCATCTCCAATGACACGCTTGTTGATGCCTATATAAATGCAAGCCGAATGAAGCTGAGTAAGGAATTTCTCATGTTTTTACTGTTAGAAATTCAAGCTAGACAGATTAGCTTATTCCACGATAACAGTTTAGAAAGCACAAGTTAAATGCTCACCATGAGAGGTGAGTTTAAAAAAAGGTATGAATCCTTTACAATGTAACGGACAGGGAGCTCCTGACGTTGCAGTGTAGGGGATTTTTTGTTTTCGCAAAGGGGAGGCCACATCTATATGAGGATACTTCAGAAGTTGATTCCTACAAATTGGTTTCGAAACCAACGCATCCGATATAAAATTATTCTCATTTATTTTCCGCTTATCTTCGTGCCCTTGTTTGTGCTGGGTTTCGTTTCGAACCAAGTGTATACGAATGCTATCGTCAAGAAAACGATCAAAAATGTGTCGGACAACTCCTCCCTCATTATAACCCGCATCACCGGCATGTTAACGAATGTGGAGAGCTGTGCGAATATGTTAACGATCAATCTCAATAAGGTGATCGTGGAAGACCCGCAATCCTTAGCCGCTCCAGAAACGAGCCTGCAGATGTACACGCAGATTACGAATCAGCTTAGCTTTGCCTTGCTTGTTTTTCCTGATGTGCAGTCAGCCGCATTCATAGATACGAATAATCGGATTTATGGCTCTAATTTACTCATGGAGCGGAATCGGGAATGGATACCTTCAAGTCCCTTGTTAAAGCAAATTGATGCGTCGAGCGGAAATAATATTTGGTTCCCCATGCAGCGCAGGGATTATTTAACCAATGGTTCGCAGGAGACAGTGATGACGTTGGGGAAACGAATCGTGAACATTTATACGGGACAGAAGCTAGGCCTGCTTGTGCTTAATATCAAGGAAAGCTCCTTATCCGCGATCTATCAGAAAATAGGTTCGATCCAAGCCGGAAGCTACTTTATTGTGGATGATGAAGGTGTCGTTACGTCTTCTCAACATCCAGAGGATGTGCTTCAGGAAGTAGCGATTCCTGAGATGAAGCGCTGGATCACATCAAGTAAGCATTCGTCTGTACCTACTTCCTTCGAATATGAGAAAACACTCGTCGTAAGCTCTGATGTACCTAGCTTTGGTTGGAAATTAATCTCGATGGCACCTCTAGCTTCGTTAACGGCAGATACGCGCAAAATTACATTCCTCATTGTACTGCTAGGAATCGTCTGTTTGTTTTTTGCCCTACTAGGAGCGGGCATGCTTTCCCAGCTAATCGCCAAGCCCATTATGGGGCTCACGAAATATATGAAAAAGGTCAAGGAAGGCAGCTTGGATATCGAATTCCAAGTGAATTCGGAGGATGAGATCGGGATGCTGTCCTCTGGCTTTAATGCCATGATCCGGCGGATTCAAGAGCTATTGACCAATATTAATTGGGAGCAAAAGAAGAAGCGTGAATACGAGCTTGCCCTCATTCAAGCACAGATTAAGCCTCATTTCCTCTATAATACGTTGGACGTCATCTATACGCTGTCTGAAATGGGACGAACCCGTGATGTGCAGCGGACAACGAAAGCATTGGCGGATTTCTATCGCGCAGCGCTTAGTAAAGGCCGTGAAACGATCACGATTGAAGAAGAAATTCGCAATGTGAAAGACTATTTATCCATCCAGCGAATTCGCTATTCCGATGTATTTACGTATGAGTTTGATATTCATAACGATGTGCTAAGCGGTCAAATTCCGAAGCTGACCATTCAACCGCTAGTCGAGAATGCCATTTATCATGGGCTCAAAACGAAAGGAAGCCTTGGGCTTCTAAAGGTAACAGGCGAAATTGTCGATTCCAAAATAAAAATCATTGTCGCAGATGATGGTGTGGGCATGGATTCAGATCGGCTTATGGCTATTGTGAAAAAGACAGAATCTCCACAGGAAGCAGTGGGATATGGCTTCAAGAATGTGAATGACCGCATCCAGCTGTATTATGGAGACGAATATGGCTTGCAAATAACAAGTGAACAGGGACAAGGCACAGAAGTTACGCTATGGTTGCCTTTTGAACGTGAGGAGGAGTAGAGCATGCAAAAAATATTAATCGTGGATGATGAATCCATTTTCCGCGAATATTTGCGTTCAGCGTTAGATTGGGAGGCTTATGGCTTTGAGCTCTGTGCCGAAGCCAAGAACGGGATCGAAGCTCTGGAGCAAGCCCAATTGCATCATCCTGATATAGCGCTTGTAGATATTACAATGCCTTTTATGGATGGTTTAAGTCTCACTGAGCAGTTAAAGGAGCACTATCCCGCTACAAGTGTGGTCCTCATTACAGGTCATAATGAATTCGATTATGCGCGAAAGGCGCTTAAACTCGGTGTGGAGGATTATATCCTCAAGCCCTTCTCCAAGGATGAACTCGTCTTAACACTGCTTAAGCTGCAGAAGGAGCATGAAAAAGCACGGGAAGAAAGATCCACACTGAAAGAAAATCAACAATTGATGAAGGAAAGTTACTTGAACCATTTGCTAAGCAGCGAATATCATCATTCCCCGGAGGAAACGACTCTGAAATTGCAGCAATTAGGGGAGTCGTTTGCCTCCTCACTGTTTGTTGTGGCGTGTATTGAGATCGACCATATGGATGTCAAATGGAACCAAGTGAGCGAACGCTTACTGTGGAAATACGCCGTTACGAACATTTTGAATGAAGCTCTGGAGGAAACGGGGCATCATCTCATTTTCAACGGGCCAGAAGGGCGAATTATTTGTCTGGTTGAGCACCAAGGCGGGAAGGATCTTGAGGTTCCAGCGCTAGAGGGGTATGAAAAGCTCATTTTTTTGATCAAAAAATACTTGAAATTTACGATCACCATTGGCGTCGGCCGCAGTCACGCTGGGTATACAGGCATTCGAACTTCCTATTTAGAAGCGTTAGAGGCTTTGCAAAACAAGTTCGTATTAGGTAACGACCGTGTGATCGCCTACGGTTCCAGTGTGCTTGATTCTGGCAAGCAGGCACTCTACCCGACGGAAGTCAATGAGGAGCTGCTCGTGCTCTTACGCATGCATAATGCGGAGAAGGTAGAAGATAAACTGGAAGAAGTTTTCCAATCTATCCGTGAGCAAAGGCTATCTTTGGAGTATACCTATGTGATTTCCATGGGACTCATTTCTGTTTGTTTGTCCTACGTCACGGAGATGGGGCATCCCATTGAGGACTGCTTCGGCGAAGCCTTTTATCCGTATAGTGAAATCAAACGTTTGGGTTCAATAGAGAGCACATCGGCATGGATTAAGGAACTTTTCGCTAAGGCGATTCAATATACGAACAGGCACAAGAAGACGAGATCCTCCAAAATTGCGCAATCAGCCAAAGAGTACATCGAGGGACAATATATGGATTCAGAGCTCCAATTGGATCAGATTGCCCAACAGGTGTTTATTAACCCAAGTTATTTGCGTGCGGTATTTAAAAAGGAGATCGGCATGACCGTAACGGATTACGTGACGCATGTTCGCATGCATAAAGCGAAGGAATTACTTGGCAAGGGAAACATTCGCTTGGCGGATATTGCGGAGCAGATTGGGGTCAACGATCCTAGTTATTTTAGCAAAATCTTTAAGAAATTTTTCGGCTATTCACCCAGTGAGTATGAGAATAATCGCCTATAACGACTGCACATGAATGTGCGGATTTTACAAGAAGCCCTCAGTTATTCCATTATCACTGAGGGTTTTTCCTTCTATACTGAGGATGTAAAGAGGAGAAACGCACAAGAATTTCTGGGAGGTCTACAAATGAAAAAGATGGCAGTTACTCTCGTAAGCTTACTCGCTGCGACTAGCCTTGCAGCTTGCGGTTCCACAGACACACCAAAAGAAACAACCAGCGCGGCACCAGCTGCAGCAACGACAGCACCGGCTAAGGCAGATGCGAAACCAGTAAAACTAAGAATTTATGCGCAGTATGCGGATGAAGATACGAAAACACCTTATGACTATGCTGTGGCTGAATTGAAAAAGGAAATGCCAAATGTAGAGCTTGAGTTGGATATCCAAGCACAAGATGATGGTCAGAAGTTGAAGACGTATGCAGCGACTGGCAACCTTCCAGATATTTTCCAAGCAGGACTAGATATCATTGATACCTTCAAAAAGTCCAATAACATCCTGATGTTGGATGAGTATGTAACGAAGTTCGGCTTCAAGGACAAAATGCAGCCAAGCGCCATGAATACGCTGGTTACGGATGATGGTCACACCTACGCATTCCCTTATGCTGGGAACGAAGTCGCCTTGTTGTATTACAACAAGGATTTGTTCCAACAAAACGGCGTGAAAGTGCCAACAACCTATGAAGAAATGATGACGGCTGTTAAAACGTTCAATGCGAAAGGTGTGACACCGCTCTCCATTTTCGCCAAAGAGAAATGGCCTTGCGTGGCGTTGTATGACATGTTCGTTACTCGTGCTGAACCAGGCGGTATCAACAAGTTGGATAAAGGCACGGCGAAAGCAGAAGACGCAGCTTACAAAACAGCTGCTGACAAAATCATCGAGCTTGTAAAAGCAGGCATGCTTCCAAAAGGCGCAACGAACTTGAACTATGATCAGGCAGCGGCTCTTTACCATGAAGGTAAAGCAGCGATGTTCATCAATGGTCAATGGGAAATTGAAGCAGCAACAAAAGCGCTTGGCGACAAAGCCGGCTACATGTACTTGCCAGCAGCCGATGCAGCCGCTTATGAAAAAGGTAAAACAGCGTTCAGTGGAAGTGGTGGTCCTGGTGGATACGCCGTTTCCGCAAACACGAAGGATAAAGAGCTAGCAGCAAAAGTAGCATCGTTCATTTCCTTGAAATATGCGGAGTACAAGTTCACGAACCGCAGCAATCCGATCGTAGCAACGAAGGTAGACAAACCGATTGTGAAGCAGTTCCCACCGATGATGGATCAGCTTTCCAAGGATATTCCAAAAATCACAAGCACAACCGCTTTCTCATGGGGCTTGTCCAATCCGAAGTTCAAAGCAGCGCTAGAAGATGCAACACAAAACCTAATGACAGGTAATTATACGTCCGATCAATTCGTGAAAGATTTAAATAAAGCAGCAGTAACAGCGAAGTAAATATGATTCTATGACATGGAAGACTCACCGTGGAACGTCTCGTCCTAAGGTGAGTCTTCTACTCTACAAGGGAAGTGATGACATGCGCAAATTCATGGGAAATAAAGTAGCGATTATGCTGTTCACGCTGCCGGCACTCCTTTTGTATACAGTGATCGTGTTTTATCCGATTTTACAAACCTTTTACCGCAGTACCTTCGAATGGGATGGCTTGAGCGAGGGCACGTTTATTTTTCTAGACAACTACACGCGATTGTTTCAAGACAGTATTTTTTATACGTCCCTCTATAACGGACTAGTGTTTGCAGGCATCCTAGCCTTTGTGCAAATTGGGATCGGGACCGTACTCGCGTTTGCCGTAGCAGAGGGCTTCAAAGGGAGTAAGATTCTACGTATTTCCTACTTTATACCAGTCGTACTCTCCATTACCGTTGTTTGTCAGCTTTGGCTGGCGATGTATAACAGCGAGTATGGCTTAATCAACAAGGTGTTCGAAGCACTCGGTATATCGTATCGACAAGATTGGTTGACCAACAGCAAAACAGCTATCTTCGCCATTGCCTTCGTGAACGCTTGGCAGTACATGGGCTACCAGTTCGCTCTACTACTAGCAGCTGTGAAGTCCGTGCCAGAACAGTACTTAGAGGCTGCTCGTATCGACGGCGCTTCCAAATTCAAAGCACATATGAAGATCACGATTCCGATGCTGGCTGAGACTTACAAATTTTGTCTAGTCCTCGCGATCACAGGAGGTCTAAATGCTTTTGCTAACATGTTTATCATGACGGGCGGCGGGCCAGGTAACTCGACATACACATTGACATACCTCATGTACCGTTCAGCTTTCCGTGTAGGTGAGTTTGGCTATGGCAGTGCAGCTGCAGCGTTCCTTGTGATTGAATGTTTGATCGTAACATTAGCTATTAACAAACTCATCGCACGTGAACGTATTACCTTTTAAGCTAATGATTACGAAGCCAGTTTTCTTACGAAAACTTTAAGGAGGATGACAAATGAACGGCCTACTCAAATTACGCAAAAAAAATCCGCTCCTTGGCATCCTTTTATGGGTGTATGCGGGGTTGTCGGTGTATCCTTTATTGTGGATGATTTTTTATTCGCTAAAAAATAACAATGAAATTTTCGTTACGAATCCTTTCGGGATTCCAACGCATTTTCGCTTCGAAAATTATGTGGATGCTTGGTCCAAATTTAATGTACCGCAGTACTTCAGCAACAGCTTGCTCGTGGCAGCTTGTACGGTCGTTGGTACGATTGTCCTTTCCGTAACGTTTTCTTATGCGGTTGCTCGTATGCAATGGCGCTTCAAGGAAGTGGCGCGCATCTATGTGGTCATCGGGATGTTCATTCCGGTCCAAGTCATCATGATCCCTCTAGCGATTCTTGTTCGCGATTTCCATTTAGCTAACACGTACGGTGCACTCATTGTTCCATACATTGCATTCAATATCTCGTTCTCAAGTATGGTGTTCTATGGTTTCTTTCGTTCCATCCCCGTGGAGCTCGAAGAATCCGCCTGTATGGATGGTGCTAGCATTTATCGAACTTTTTATACCATTATTTTACCAATTATTAAGCCGGCAATGGCGACAATGGTCATTTTCGTATTCTTATCCTCCTGGAATGAATTCACAATGGCACTCATTTTGATAACCAAAGAATCATTGAAAACCTTACCGCTTGGCTTGCTGTTCTTCCAAGGCCAGTTTACAACGAACTGGGGCGCAATGGGGGCGGCGATGACGATTGCCAGCTTGCCAACGGTACTCGTTTATGTGCTCTTTAGTGAGCAAGTTGAGAAGGCGATGACCGTAGGGTCAGCTGTGAAAGGTTAATATCTGTCAGAAATGTTGAAATGACCCCATTTTGGGGTCATTTTTTGCATGAAAAGTGCTCATTTAACCATATATCAATAACCCTTATAAGTCTCATAAGATGATTCTAATTGACCTATGGTGCGCACGTATGATAGGTTTCAATGGAGAGTAAAAATAGTGCGAAAAATAGCAAAGCTTATCAATACATGCTGATGAGGTGGATTTTGTTGGAACTTCAAGTCTTAAACAGTCCTTTTAACCAAGAGCAAGTTGAATTGCTCAACCGCGTCCTACCAACGTTAACGGATACTCAACGTATTTGGCTGAGTGGCTATCTAACGGCTCAACAAGGATCGACAAATTCTTCGGCAGCGCCTGCGACTTCCGTACCAACGGCTGTGGCTAGTCAACCTGCCATTTCTAAAGAAGTAACCGTTCTTTTCGGATCACAAACAGGTAATTCTCATGGATTAGCTAAAAAACTGGCTAAAAAGCTAGAAGAACAATCGTTCCAAGTAACACTTTCCTCGATGAGCGACTTTAAACCGAACAATCTGAAAAAGGTTCAAAACCTACTCATGATTGTAAGTACACATGGTGAAGGAGATCCGCCTGATAATGCGATCTCATTCTACGAATTCCTTCATAGCAAAAGAGCGCCTCAATTGGAAGAACTTCGTTACTCTGTTCTCTCCTTGGGTGATACGTCTTATGAGTTCTTCTGCCAAACGGGCAAGGATTTTGATAAGCGTTTGCAAGAGCTTGGCGGTAAATCATTAACAGAGCGTGTTGATTGCGATGTTGACTTTGATGAGCCTGCTGCAGCTTGGGTGTCTAGCGTGCTTAATGCTTTAAACGTTTCATCCGCGAGTGCCTCTGTTGGTGGCGCAGCAGTCGTAGTAGGAAGTGCAGTTTCCTCCGAGTCGGAATACTCTAGAACGAACCCGTTCCAAGCAGAAGTGCTTGAGAACTTGAACTTGAATGGCCGCGGCTCCGATCGTGAAACGCGTCATGTGGAAATCTCCTTAGAGGGCTCCAATCTTCAATACGAACCAGGCGATAGCTTAGGCGTATTCCCAGAGAATCATCCGCGTCTTGTCACTGAATTGATTCAAGCGATGGATTGGAATGCAAGCACGCCGGTTGCCGTTAACAAGAATGGTGAAGAGCGTCCGTTACAAGAAGCGCTTACGCGTTACTACGAAATCACTACATTGACGAAGCCTTTGTTAGAGCAAGTTGCAAAGCTTACTTCAAACGATAAATTACATGCTTTAGTTGCTGCAGGTAATGAATCCGAATTGAAATCATACCTTGCAGGTCGGGACTTACTTGATTTGGTGCAAGATTTCTCCTTACAAGGTGTGTCTGCTAGCCAATTCGTAGCCGTGCTTCGTAAATTGCCTGCACGTTTGTACTCGATTGCGAGCTCATCCAAAGCTTCACCGGATGAAGTGCATATCACAGTACGTGCTGTTCGCTATGAAGCCAATGGACGCAACCGTTATGGTGTTTGCTCCGTTCACCTTGCTGAGCGCGCACAATCGGGCGCAGCGTTGCCAGTCTACATCCAAAGCAACCCGAACTTCAAGCTGCCTGAGAACCCAGAAACACCAATTATCATGATTGGACCTGGTACTGGCGTAGCGCCATTCCGTTCTTTCCTTGCAGAGAGAGAAGAGACGGGTGCAGAAGGAAAAACATGGTTATTCTATGGGGATCAGCACTTCGCTACAGACTTCTTGTATCAAGTTGAATGGCAGCGTTGGTTGAAAGATGGCGTTCTTACGAAATTAGACGTAGCCTTCTCCCGTGATACGGATCAAAAAGTATACGTACAGAACCGCATGCTAGAGAACAGTCGCGAGGTTTATCAATGGCTGCAAGAAGGTGCTGTTGTGTACATTTGCGGTGACGAGAAGAAAATGGCTCACGATGTGAATGCTGCTTTGCTTACGATTCTTGAGCAAGAGGGCGGATTAAACAACGAAGAAGCCGTGCAATATTTGGCTAACATGCAACAGCAAAAACGTTATCAACGGGATGTTTATTAAACCGGGATCCCCGCGATCGCGAGAGGAGAAAGCTCAAGATGTCAGAAAATAATTTACTATCGAAGAATAGTGCACCGCATAGTGATGTTGAACAAATAAAAATTCGCAGTAACTACCTGCGCGGAAGTTTAGAAGAAACGCTTGAGAATCGCATCACTGGTTCCATCCCCGAGGATGATAACCGTTTGATGAAATTCCATGGCAGTTACATGCAGGATGACCGTGACCTTCGTAACGAACGTGCGAAACAGAAGCTAGAGCCTGCGTACCAGTTCATGCTGCGCGTTCGTGCTGCAGGTGGAATTGTGACATCAGACCAATGGTTGATGATGGATCGTGTAGCTCAGAAGTATGCGAATGGGACGATTCGTCTTACGACGCGTCAATCCTTCCAATTGCATGGTGTAATCAAATGGAACATGAAGAAAACGATTCAAGAAGTTAATGCCTCCATGCTAAGCACGCTTGCTGCATGCGGCGACGTGAATCGTAACGTGATGTGTAACCCGAATCCATACCAATCCGAGGTTCATGGCGAGGTTTATGAGTGGGCGAATCGCATCTCCAATCACTTGGATCCGCGTACGAGAGCTTATCATGAAATTTGGCTTGATGGTGAGAAGATCGTGGATATCCGTGACGCTGAAGAGCAAGAGCCGATTTACGGGCCGGTCTATTTGCCACGGAAGTTCAAAATCGGTATCGCAGTTCCGCCATCCAACGATGTAGACGTCTACTCGCAGGATCTTGGCTACATTGCGATTATTGAAGAAGGCCGCTTGGTAGGCTTTAACGTATCCGTCGGTGGCGGTATGGGGATGTCTCACGGCGATGTCAAGACGTATCCGCAGGTTGGTCAAGTGATCGGCTTCATTAAGCCAGAGCAAGCTGTTGATCTAGCTGAGAAAACGGTCATGATTCAACGTGATTACGGTGATCGTTCCGTTCGTAAGCATGCTCGTTTCAAATACACCATCGATGATCGTGGTATTGAGTGGTTCGTGAATGAACTACAAACGCGTCTAGGTTGGAACCTTGAACCAGCTCGTACGTTCCATTTTGAATCCAACGGAGATCGTTATGGATGGGTGAAGGGCAGCAACGGGAAATGGCATTTCACGATGTTCATTCAGAACGGCCGGGTCATGGACGATGGGGATTACCGTTTGATGACAGGTCTTCGTGAAATTGCTAAGATCCACACTGGTGATTTCCGACTCACGTCGAATCAGAACTTGATCATCGGCAACGTAAGCGCTCAGAGAAAGAAGAAAATCGAAGAACTGATCAAAGAGCACGGCATTACGGATGGTCTTCACTATTCCGCATTGCGCAGAAACTCCATGGCTTGCGTAGCGTTCCCGACTTGCGGACTCGCTATGGCAGAATCGGAGCGTTACCTGCCTTCCTTGATTACGAAAGTCGAGGCTATTCTTGAAGGTGTAGGCCTTCGTGAGCAAGAAATTACAATCCGGATGACGGGTTGCCCGAATGGTTGCGCACGACCTATGCTAGCTGAGCTTGCCTTCATCGGTAAAGCGGCTGGGAAGTACAACATGTACCTAGGTGGCGGATTCGCAGGAAACCGCTTGAATAAATTGTACAAAGAAAACATCGGTGAATCCGAGATCTTGGATTCTTTGCAAACGATCATTCCTCACTACGCCAAAGAGCGTCAAGGTGAAGAGCACTTCGGTGACTTCGTTATTCGCGCAGGCTATGTGAAAGAAGTTCGTTCAGGTCAAGATTTCCACGCTTAATAGGAAAGAGCAGTTCAAGTAGTTTTCTACTTGAACTGCTCTTTTTTTATGTGGGTGGTGGTTAAAGTATTTTGAATGCGAAAAGGGGCGGAATGATCTTCTTTGGGATTGGATGTGGAATGAGCGGTAGTAGATGGATAGGGGGTAAGATGAAGAAGAAGGTGAGGTATGGGGAAATTTATTAAAGTGAGGTGAATGGTGGAGGTAATGTGAGGGATAAGAAAAGTAGTTATATTGAGGTGAATGGTGGAGGTAATGTGATGAGAGAGAAGAGTAGTTATGATGAGGTGAATGGTGGAGGTAATGCGAGGAATGGGAAGAGTGTTTATGTTGAGGTGAGAGACTGAGGTAATGTGAGGAGTGATAAGAGTAGTTATGTTGAGGTGAATGGTGGAGGTAGTGTGAGGAGTGAGAAGAGTTGTTATGATGAGGTGAGAGATGGAGGTAATGTGAGGAATGGCAGAGTAGTTATGTTGAGGTGAATGGTGGAGTTAGTGTGAGGAGTGGGAAGAGTAGTTATGATGAGGTGAGAGGTGGAGGTACGGGGGGGCCTGCGCCATCATGCTGCGTCGAAGTTGAAATAGATGGAAAAACTCCATCTATTTCCTTCGATTCTCCACCTTTTTGAGAATTAACTGGAAAAACTCCAGTTATTTTCAGGCATCTCCTGCGAAATATGCAGAAACCCGAAAATTAGCTGGAGTTTTTCCATCTAAATGTAAATAAGCGTAGATATAAGTAGAATTAACTGTATGTTTTCCAGTTAAACCGGAACTTGGAGTCCGAAGTAGAGTTAGCAGCTAGCTGACTGCCCCATGGGAGCAAGAAACTAGTTTTCGAGCGTGCTGATGAGTATGGTTTGAGGTAATCGTCCACGCACCGTGCCACTCGCGTCATGCCCGCGACACATGTCACTCACGCGCCCCCGTTTTACCTACGTGTCATTCACTACTGTGCCCCCTTGCTCACCCAAAACGTCACATTATCCTCCTTCAAGCTGTTCGTACCAGCTTTAGGTTCCTGCTTTGTTACGGTCCCTTTAGCCTGTGTGCTAGTTTCAATGACGAAGTTGTAGTGGAGTCCAGCAGCTAGGGCCATCTGCTCCGCTACCTGTTGCGTTTGGCCAACGAGGTTCGGTACGACGGTCTTCTCTGGCGTTTCGTTTGTACTCGTTAGCTTCGCAGTGACCGTGGCGCTGGGACTAACACTCACAATTGGCGTACTCGTAGGAGTTGGGGAGATGATGACGACGGTTTCTACGACTTTCGGCTCTGGCCATAGATACCATACGGCAAAGACACCTATAACTAGCGCCGAAACGGAACTTAGTGCAATTAGTTTAGCTGAACGCGTGGAACGTGTTAGGTTATCATTTTCAAGACGCGAACGATGCGAATCCGGCTGTGACTCAACAGGCACTGCCTCTAACTCTGACTCTGACTCTGTTACGGGCGGAGCTGTTACCTTCGCACTTTTGTTGCCTGGTGCGGAGGGAGGTAAGCTCCGAAGACCGAAAACGAGCGATGAGATCGAGGATTGCCCATGGCAAATAAATTTGATGAGGCGAATCAAAGCTAATTTTTGCTCTGTAGTTGCGCTTGGAAGTGAAGCGCGCTCCAGGCTCGTATGCATAACCTCGAACGTATCGGATATCGATGCGCTCCCCGTAAGTAACTGGATCATTAAGCGGCAAAGACCAATGGCACCCTGCTCTTGGAGTTCATCTGCATCCCAATAGTTGATGACGGATAGCTTATTCTGATCAGTTAACCATAGATTATCAGGTCGAACGGAAAAGCCTGTAATCTTTTCCTCCATCGCATCCAACAAGGAGACACCTAAGTCGCTAATGAGGGCGACAACAGCAGCGTAAGACCATTTGCGTTTGAACATGACATCGGCAAACAAGGAACCACTCTTCGCTTGCAAAATAATAGTGACGGCATCCTCAGCGATAGATGTATCCAACATATGATAGAATCCGTCGTGAATAAACGCGGCTTTATTCTGAAGTGAGCTTATGTAATCGACACCGAGTTGATTGTGACGAAGCACTTTACGATACAGTAATACTTTGCGAGTCAGAAATACATCATCACCATAATGGAGAGTTCCATGAGGGAAAGAGACGATTTGTGTACTTGGCACGTATCGTGTACCTATTCGATCGGGCATGGATTAACCATCCTCTCTGGCGTGTGTGATTGGTTTACACTTTGTTTACACTTTATTATAAAGGATTCGAAGGCGGATAGGAATTTAGGAGTACTCGTTATAAAAAATAACTTGATCAAGTGAAAAATTTGTGGAATTTTATCATTATAGTTCGAATTGCCTGCCTGTTAATAAATGCATTGTAAGATGGGTCCATAATCGAGTTGTGTGTTCTTTATTCCGGCTGCGTAATGTAAGCGGGGAGCTAAAAGGAAGTCAACAGGGATATTCGTGCAACGTGAATTTGGTAAATTGTGTTGATAAGTTTGGAATTGCCTACAACTGATGATGTTTTTGGATCCTGAGGAAAGCTTATGCGTCCTCCTACACTTTACTGTACATCTTTTTACTGCATTTTGGAATAATCTTGAGAAAATTGAGCGAAAAGTATCGGTCTCTATGGAAGAATTCGTTCAAATTACGTGGAAGTACCTTCATACATTACCTCAGTTTCAACTAGATTAATAGGTACACCCTTTACCTTTCTTGCGTTTAGTTTTACTAGGATTCTTCTATGCTTCAAATGACCTAAATGATATGATAGGAAGAACAGAAGAATTTACAAAAAACGCCAAAACGAGGGGGAATTATGTTGAAAAAGGTCGCGATTTTAGGTGGTGGAGTCGCTGGTTTGAGTGCTGCTCACGAACTAATAATAAGAGGATATGAGGTATCTGTTTACGAATTTAAGCAAATACCTGGTGGGAAAGCTAGAAGTATGCCGTTTGTGGGCAGTGGAACTGGTGGACGGAAGGATTTGCCCGGGGAGCATGGATTTCGATTATTTCCACGATTCTATCGTCATGTGATTGATACCTTGAAACGAATTCCCTACGAGAATGGAACGGTTTATGATAATTTAACAGAAGTCACGCGATTAGATATCGCCACCTATACCGCACCCTTATTGCCTTTACTAGCCAAAATAGAGTTTAGCTTAGACAACTTGTTGGTGCTGATAAAAGATCTTTTTGATAATGATTTAGGTCTTACTATTGATGATATGGAGCAATATGGTCGTAAGCTGTGGCAGATCATGACTAGCTGCGACGAACGCATTCGTGAGGAATATAATTTAATCGATTGGTGGGAATTTATTGAGGCTGAACAGCAATCCCCTGCATTTCAGAAAATTTTTGCAGGATTCACAAAAACGCTTGTAGCTTGTCAATCCAAGATTGCGAATACACAGACGGTAGGACCTGTGGCTGTTCAAATGACGTTAGATATTACAACGCCTGGCACGAGTTTTGTAAGACTGTTGAATGGTCCAACAAATGATAAATGGATCTACCCGTGGTTATCCTTTCTTCAGGAGCAAGGTCTAAACTATCATTTGGGTGCAAACGTAGAGAGGATCAATTGTATAGATGGTCAAATCCGCAGTGCGACGATCTCGATGAATGGCGAAAAACTAGACATTGAAGCCGATTACTTTATCGCAGCATTCCCCGTAGAGGTGATGGGGAAAATGATAACCGATGCGATGCTGGAGGTAGACCCCTCACTTCAAGGTGTGCGGAGGCTCGTGGACTCCGTTGCCTGGATGAATGGAATCCAGTATTACTTACGTGAGGATGTTCCGATTACACATGGACACGTGATTTACTTGGATGCCCCGTGGTCACTTACCTCGGTTTCACAGAAGCAATTTTGGCCAGATGTAAATTTGAGTGAATATGGTGATGGAACGGTGAAAGGCATCTTGTCCGTTGATATTTCGGATTGGGATACACCGGGTATCTTGTTTGGCAGAACGGCGAAGCACTGCACGCCTAATGAAATTAAAGCTGAGGTATGGGCTCAAATGAAGCTGAGTTTGAATATTGACGGAGCTGTAATTTTGGAGGATTCCGTACTCCACTCATGGTTCTTGGATACCGATATTCAATTTGACAACCCTGAGCATGCCTGCACGAACATGGAGCCGTTACTCATTAATCGTGTAGGTACTTGGGATGATCGTCCCGAAGCTTTTACCGGTATACCGAATTTATTCCTTGCTTCAGACTATGTTCGTACCAACACGAATCTTGCGACGATGGAAGGTGCGAATGAAGCGGCACGCAGGGCGGTCAATGCGATATTGACACGTGATGGATCAGAGGAAGAGCCTTGCGAGATTTGGGAGATGTACACCTTCGAATTGGGCCATATTGATGTATTAAAAATGTATCATATTCATGATAAGCGACGTTTGGACAAGGGGCTACCTTGGGATGGAAAGATGCTCTAATTCTTGTTACTAGCAGCGAGACTTACTAGGAGGATGTCATGTTAATTTTACCGGAATACGAGATAATCAGACAAATCTATCATGGCGATCGGCATCTATTGTATCGTGCAGTTCATAAGTCAACGGGTGAGAAAGTGATCATTAAGACGATGAGCTCCGACTTTCCGGTTGCTGCGGATATCGCTAGGTTAAAGCGTGAGTTTGAAATTGGGAAAATGTTAGATATACCAGGTATTGTTAAGCCGCTTTCGTTACCTAAGTACCACAATAGTGTGGCTTTAGTAATGGAGGACTTTGAAGGGGAGACCTTGTCGACGTATTTTCCATTGTTTCAACAATCGATTCAGGCGTTTCTACAGGCAGCGATCCAACTAGCCAAAATCGTTGGCGAGGTTCATCAACGCTATATCATACATAAGGATATTAAACCTAGTAATATTATTATGAATCGGCAGAAACAGATTATGAAGCTGGGAGATTTCAGTATTTCGTCGTTTATGAGAGAGCGTCAGGAAATGTTGGATCCGTTAATGCTAGAAGGGACGCTTAGTTATATGTCTCCCGAGCAGACGGGGCGAATGAATCGGATCATTGACTATCGTACGGATTATTACTCGCTTGGCGTCACCTTCTATGAAATGATCACAGGAAGTCTGCCATTTCAATCAGAAGATCCATTAGAGCTATTGCATGGTCATTTTGCTGTTACGCCAATCCCCCCAGACAAATTAAGAATAGGTATCCCTAAGGCGCTGTCTGATATTATTATGAAATTGCTTTCCAAGGATGCGGAGGACCGTTATCAGAGCGCATATGGGATCATTCAAGATCTTGAGCAAGTGATGTTATGGTGTAATTCTGGTGAAGTCATCTATGATTTCACAGTAGGTCGCTATGATATGACGGATATGTTTCAAATCCCGCAAGGCTTGTATGGTCGATCTGAAGAAATCAATAAGCTGCTGCACGTTTATACGAATGCCGTCCATGGATCATTGGAAGCGGTGTGGGTTACTGGAGAATCTGGATTTGGCAAAACCTTTCTCATCGCGGAAACGATGAAGACGATTATGAAGGATGAAGGCTGGTTCTTATCGGGTCGCTTCGAACCTAATAAACATCATGTCTCGTATCATGCAATTGCCAAAGCTTTGCGAGTGCTCGTTCGGCAACTTCTGACTCGTAAGGATGATCAACTCGCAGAGTATCGCGTGCGATTGCTGAAGGTACTAGGAACGAGTGGCAAAGTATTAATCGATCTAGTCCCTGAACTTGAGCTTCTGATTGGTGAGCAGCCTGCTGTGAAGCCGTTGCCTCCGCAAGAAACACAGAATCGTCTACACTTCTTAATGCAGCAATTTTTGCTGATTTTTTGTGCGAAAGATCGACCTATCGTCTTGTTTCTAGATGATTTGCAATGGGCAGATGCAGCGTCCTTACAGGTGTTGGATCTGCTTTTGAATGACTCGCAATTGAAATACTTCTTGTTCATTGGCTCTTATCGCAGTGAATATGAGAAGAACAGTTTGTCATCTATGCATGTTCAACTCCTTGATAGGTTGCCTGCGCGTCTGGTTGAGGAACGCATTGTATTAAAAGCCCTAGATCTGCAAGATGCTGAGCAATTGATCGCAGAATCGCTGAAATCGGAGTTGGGTCAAGTCGCAGATTTAGCGAAACTCGTCATACACAAAACCGGAGGTAATCCTTTTTTTGTGAAACAATTCCTTAGCGCGTTGCATGAGCAAGAGCTGCTTCATTTTAATTATGAAATTAATCGTTGGCAATGGGATATGAACGAGATTCAAAAGCTTAGAATCACAGATAATTTAATGTTTCTTCTCGCTGAGAAGCTGGAGCGAATGCCTGCAAGAACACAACATGTGATGCGATTGGCTTCCTGTCTAGGCTCTTCTTTCGACTTGGAGGCATTAGGGATTATTATGCGAACGTCATTCGTTGATGCGTTGCATGAACTTGAAGGGGCTATCCAGAGTGGATTGATTATCCCAGTTGGCATGGATTATAAATTTTATCAGGAGTCTATGGGGGAATCAGTAGCGCGTAACATCCGGTTTATGTTTGTACACGACTCGATCCAAGAAGCTATTTATGGCTCTATTGATGTGGCTAAGCTTTCGGAGATGCATCACAGCATCGCTCAGATGTTGCTCACAGAATTATCGGTAGAAGAAATAGAGTTGCGGTTATTTGAAATTGTCAATCATTTGAATATAGGTTCGGATTTGGTTACTGAGCATCCCGCTTATATGCAGCTTCTAGACTACAATGTTTGTGCAGGCCGTAAAGCGAAATCCTCCAATGCGTACCGCTCGGCGCTTCAATATTACAATAAAGCCTTGCAAGCACTAAAACAGATTAAGGTCATCGAGTTAGATGAGTTGAGCTACGCCATCCGTCTGGAGAAATCAGAGGTACTTTATTTAAATGGTCAAGCAGACGAAGCGGAGGCTTCTTACGAGCAGCTTTTGCAAGAGGCAAAAACCGTGGAACAAAAACTCGAGCTGTATAACCTACAGGTGGTCTTATACACGAATGTCGGCAAGCAGCATCAGAGTGTCAAGCTAGGCTTGAAAGCACTGGCGGAGCAAGGTATACGGATACCTGAAGCGCCGCTAAGCGCAAGCATTTTTGTGGCTTACTTAGATGTGAAACGGAAAATAGGAATGAGAAATACCTTGCAGCTCTATGATTTACCCATCATGGAAGATGACTATCGCACCAAATTAATGAATCTCATGATGAGTGTCGCCATTTCGGCTTATTTCGTAAATACGAACTTATACGTACTTTTCATGCTAAACATGACCAAACTTGCACTTAAATTCGGCAATTCACCGGCTATGGCGTATGTGTATGGCTCGTATGGCTTAATATTGGGCTCGGGGTTCGGAGATTATCAACGAGGCTATCAATATGGACAACTTGGCAACCGAATGAATGAGCGATTTCAATCCCATCAATTCCGTAGTAAAAGTTATTTTTCATTCGGCTTGTTTGTCACACCATGGGTGAAGCCGCTTCACAATTGTCTTGAGCTTTTGAAGGATTCGTTCCGGAGCGGAATTGAAGACGGTGACTTGGTATTTGCTGGGTATGCGCTTACCTATCACGTTTTGGTCAAAGATTTGCAAGGTGTTGCCCTCTCCGAAGTATATGAAGACTTAGTGAAAAACTACCGGATTCTAGAGCAGACCAATCATCATGATACTTTACTTATGATGGAAATGCTGCGTATGGTCATTTTGAATCTGGAAGGAAAAACGCTGAATCCATTGCTTATAGGTAATGATGAGGAGGAAGAGGAAGAATTTGTCCGCAAATTAACCGTCCATCCGAATCAAGTGATCATTCATGTATATAGCGTTAAGAAGATGATGCTGTCGTATTTGTTTGGACAGTATGACGAAGCGGTGAAAATGGGCAGAACAGCAGAGTCGCGTCAATCTGCATCCTTCGGTTTATTTCATATGCCAGAGAATTATTTCTATTTTGTTTTGTCCATTGCGGCTAAGTTCCCTGAAGCATCACTAAGTGATCGCAAATGGTTTGCCAAACAAGTGAAGAAAATGATGAGGAAAATGGAAAAATGGGCTTCGCATTGTCCGGAGAATTTCTTGCATCTCAGTCTATTGATGCAGGCGGAATGGGATCGTGTTACTGGTCATGGTCAGAGGGCAGAGCAAGGATATGAGAATGCGATTCGACAAGCGAGGGAACAGGGCTTTATTCAGCATGAGGCGATCGCATCTGAGCTGGCTGGCAAGTACTATAAACAAGCTGGGCGTGAGAAAATTGCCAAAACCTATCTCATCGATGCGTATTTTGGGTATGTGAGCTGGGGGGCTAGAGCGAAAGCAGATCATCTCGTTTTGAAATATCCAAGTTATTTCTCCAACTTGAATGGAGCTCCCGATTGGGCAACAACCAAAATCAGTGACTATTCCTTACAAGCGATCGATTTCAAAACCATTATGAATACATCCCGTTCGCTTTCAAGTGAAGTCAACTTGGAACAGTTAATCAAACGGTTGATGGAAATTGTCACCTATTCTTCTGGCGCAGAGAGAAGTATTCTCGTCCTAAAAGACAAGGACAGCTTGTACGTTGAAGCGGAGATGCTTGCAAGTGCGGGGAAGGATTCCTGTATCGTTAGCTCTGTCTTGTTGGAATCGCGTGAGAATGTTCCTCAAGCAGTGATCCAATATGTTGCCCGCATGAAAGAAGGTATTGTGTTAGATGATGCGGAGAAATCGGCTCTATTCGCAAACGATCCCTACATCCGGCAAACGGAGAGTAAATCGATCTTCTGTGAACCGATTCTACATCAAGGGAATCTAGTCGGCGTCTTTTATTTGGAAAATAATTTAATTCGTAATGCATTCACTTCCGATCGGTTAGATGTGATCAAATTATTATCGGCACAAGCCGCGATTTCTATTGAAAATGCCAGATTATACAATGATCTTGAATCCAAGGTGAAAGAACGAACGAATGAGTTAATCTTGATGGAAACATCGCGGCGAGATCTCCTTTCGAATATTTCCCATGATCTTGGGACTCCGCTTACATCGATCCAGGGTTATGTAGAAGCTATTTTGGATGGTGTCATTCAGGAACCTGAGGAGCAGAAGAAATACTTGTCCGTGGTGCATATGCGCATCGTCGGAATCCAACGATTAATTACGGACTTATACCAACTGAGCCGACTTGAAACAAAGCAGTTTCATTTTAGGCTTGCGTCTACATCTTGCGCGACCGCGGTTCGTCAACTTTTTGCCAAGTATGAATTAGATGCAACCAATGCAGGGATAGCCTACACACTGAACATGGCGCAAATGGATGGTCAGGAAATGCTGACTGTGGATATGGATCGGATTGAGCAGGTGTATGCCAATATTATCTACAATGCGATTAAATTCTCATCAAGCGGCTGTTCCATCGATGTTCGAGTTGAGATTAGACATGAGCCGTATGAGCTTGTAATTCGGGTGTCAGATACGGGTGTAGGGATTAGTGAGGAGGATCTACCTCATATTTTCGAAAGGTTCTACAAGGTATCCAAGTCGCGCAGCAACTCCGGTGGAAGCGGGTTAGGTCTGGCGATTGCGAAGGAAATTGTGCAGTATCATGGTGGGCAAATTTGGGCAGAAAGCCGCTTAGGTCAGGGCTGCAGCATATCATTCTCGCTGCCTTTACACCGCATATAAGTGATCCAAACCGTACATCTTACTAAGAGGTGTGCGGTTTTTTTATATGGAAAGGATGTGTGGATACCGAAGGTGTTTCCAATGCTATTGATTTCGACTTGTGATATACTTCTGTAGATATTAGTCATCGAAGGAGTTTACACACATATGCAATCATTTATTCAGTTTAATCCTACCCGATTATGGTTTGGTGAAGGTCAAATCAAGCAACTGCAACAGGAGCTAGGCAAAACCGGGAACCGCGTACTCCTTGTTTATGGCGGAGGCAGCATCCGGAAAAATGGTGTATACGATGCTGTGATGAAACAGCTTCAAGATATGCAAGCCACGGTTGTTGAGATGCCAGGTGTGGAGCCTAACCCAAGGTTGACAACAGTGAAGAAAGGGATTGAGCTATGCCGTACCGAGCAAATTGATCTCATCCTGGCCGTTGGTGGAGGGAGTGTCATCGATTGTGCCAAAGCCATCTCGGTTGGTGTTTATTATGAAGGAGATGTCTGGGACATCATCACAAGGAAAGCTGAGCCAGATCAGGCATTGCCGCTCGGAACTGTACTAACGCTCGCCGCGACAGGCTCGGAAATGAATAACATCTCTGTCATCACGAATTGGGATCGAAATGAGAAGCGCGGCTGGAGCAGTCCATTAGCTTATCCGGCTTTTTCTATTTTAGACCCTGCCTATACGACATCCGTTCCTTTAGATCAGACGGTTTATGGCATTGTAGATATGATGTCACATGTACTTGAACAATATTTTCACCGCACGGAACATGCCCCGATGATGGATCGCTTCATGGAAGCAGTCTTGTTAACCGTTATGGAGGCTGCGCCGAAGCTATTATCGAATCTGGAAGATGTCGAGCATCGTGCTACGATTATGTATGCTGGAACTACCGCCTTCAATGGTCTGTTGTCTTGTGGGACAGACGGTGGCGATTGGGCGTCTCATCAAATTGAGCATGGATTATCCGCCGTTTATGATATCCCTCACGGAGGCGGACTTGCCATTGTGTTCCCGAACTGGATGACGCATTGTGCGGAAGAGGATCCTTCGCGCATGAAGAAGCTAGCTATGGCCGTGTTCGGAATTGATGCCAACGGTAAAACGGATCACGAGGTTGCAATGGAAGGCATTCAAGCCTTGCGTCAATTCTGGGATTCCCTTGGAGCTCCGAATCAACTTGGTTATTATGGCATTGATGATCAGCGGATTGAAGAATTAGTGCATAAATCATTTATGAAGCCCACGATTGGGCAATATAAAATCATGACAAGAGACACCGTCAGGGATATCCTGATGAGGTCGTTAGCATGAAATACTACGTTTATGTATTAGCAGGCGCCTGCAGCTTTGGGCTGTTGTCGACCTTCGTAAAGAAGGCTTATGAATCAGGTTTTCATGTGGGTGAGGTCGTGGGCTCACAAATCTTTTTTGGTCTCATTATGATGTGGCTCATGGCGTTCGTCACAGCGAAATCTGCTAAACTGGGTTCTCCTGAGGCCAAAACGTTTCGTGTCTCACCTCGTCAAGCTCTCATGCTTATGTTAGTCGGCACTAGCTCAGGATTAACTGGTATCTTTTATTATGCGGCTTTGCAATATGTTTCAGCGTCCTTTGCCATTCTATTATTGTTTCAATTTACATGGATCGGAATCGTACTTGAAGCTATTATGGATCGGAAGCGTCCTAGTAAAGATAAGCTTATTGCACTTATTTTCTTATTTATCGGCATTATTATGGCAAGTGGATATTTGAAAGGAAATCTGGAAGCACCCTCATGGCTTGGTGTTGGATTAGGATTGCTTTCAGCATTGACGTACGCGTTATTTATTGCCATGAGTGGCAAGGTGGCTAAGCAAGTTGCGCCGATAACAAGAGGTGCTGTTATGCAAACGGGCTCTTTCATCATTGTTATGCTGATCTTCCCGCCTCACTTCCTATGGAATGGATCTCTACATGAATCCCTATTGCCATGGGCATTGCTGCTAGCTTTGTTCGGCGTGGTCATCCCGCCATTGTTTTTTGCAATTGGGGTGCCCCGAATTGGCGGTGGTATGGCGACTATCATGAGTGCAGCCGAGCTGCCAACTGCAGTAATTATGTCTTTTATCGTTCTTCACGAGTCCGTGGATGGGCTGCAGTGGCTAGGTGTGATCATAACCATGTTAGGGATTGCGCTGCCAGAGTTATTAAAACGAAGACAACGCGTTCAACGTCTTCAAACGGATTGAAACAGGTGGATCTCTGAGTCATTGGGGGATCCACTTTTTTTCGCGCAAAAAAAGGCCAATTGGCCTTTAAAGAGGATAGCTATACAAGGGCAAGTTGCTTCAGTTCCAGCTTCACAGTTGTTAAGTGTGTAAGCTCCGGGAGGGAGAAGTGCTCGGCTAAACGGCGAAGCCGCATGTAAATCGTTCGAAGAATGACTGAATCCAATTCTGTGATCATTGCTCGATTAGCGACATAGTCGGACATGCTCATTCGGATTAAATAAGGACTAGATCTTAAATTGGTCAGTATCGTTGGTTGAAGTGGATCACCCAAGTTTGTTAAATATTTGGTTTGCTTCAGGGCGGATTGAAACCGTTCGACACAAGTCTTGGAAACCGGGATGTACCTTTTGCCCCCCATGGCATCAGACACGGTAAGTATTTGTTTTTTTTCATCTAAGGAATTACTTTTTAGATACACAATTTCGTGGGCAGCTACACCTTCGATTAACAGACGAATAATGATGGCATCTTGCGGATTGATACATTGAGCCTCGATGAATTGGATCTTCTCTAGTGTAAGAATACGAAATCAACATCCCTTCAAGTTTGAACTTAGTTTTCTGCAAAATTACATTTGGTTTTCAGAAATAAGTAACTATACATGATATGAGATGCGCGAGGTGAATATGCCTAAAAGTTTGTTATGAGGTAACTATAGCCGAAAGAAGAGGAAGGAACAATGAGGGAAAAGCCCTAAATAATGTTAGTCGAATTTCGACAAATTCAGTGTGTGAATCGCAAGCATTTTAGTTAAACCTGTATCTGCAAATGAAATTACTAATCTCACATTGCCGCAATAATGGTTTTGAGTTCCTTGATAAATTCTTTGCATGGCAGTGAAAGATGCCGGCTTTTAAGGCGCAAGGTTCGGAAGGAAACCCCAAAATCCACACCAGTGACTTCTAATGCAACAATACTCCCCGTTTCTAAATAAGGATCATATCGCATACCCGTCTCCGTATAGAAGCCAATCGCGATTCCTTCGGCAATAATCCGTTTAGCTGCTTCTGAATTCCCCAGTCTAAATAAGATGTTAGGTTCTCCATGTTGTTTGAATATGTTGATTAGGAAATCAGAGGATATCAAAAGGGGTTCTTGAAGGAGTTCATCGATGGAGATGCTAGTTCGGTGTGATAAAGGGGATTTTTTACCTACATAGGCCATTATTCGGCAGTCCATCAGATGTTCTGTGATCAGCTGGGTATGGGGGCTGACATAATTTCTTGCGACAGCAATGAGTCCCAAATCGACTTGTCCACCGAGTACCTCTTGGATAATCTGTGGATAATTCAACTCCATCATGACAAGCTCTACATCCGTGTGTTTATCTTTGAAAATAGCTAATGTTGGAGGGAGTACGCTTAAACAAAGACTTGGTACAGAGGCAATAGAGAGAGAGCCTGACAATTGATTGAATTGAAAGCCGGCTGTTTCGCGAAGTTCTTCAACCTTATTCATAATTTCGATCGCTTTGCTAATAATTAATTTGCCGTCTTCGGTAGGGACGGCTCCAATCCGTGAACGCTTAAAAAGCTTCACGCCAAGCTCTTCCTCTAAGCTTACGATGGCTTGAGAGATGTTCGGCTGGGAAACGTGAAGCTTTTCAGCTGCTAAAGAAATGGAGCCAGTTTGATTAATTTCTATGATATAAATGAGTTGTTCAATTCGCATAGTTCACCTTTTCTGCGTGTCAGTTATGAAGTAACTATATCTGAATTGAGAAAGATGAACAATATGTGAGTAGTACTATTTTAGGAGATTCCATATTCGACTTGACTGAGACTCTCTTCCCGTTGTTGTCCGTTATAAACGATGCGAGATAATAAGATGCTGATTTCATATAGAGCAAATAAAGGGATGGCTACCATCAGATGCGAGATTAAATCAGGCGGAGAAATCAAGCTCGCTGTAATAATCAGAATCAGATATGCGTATCTGCGAACTTTGTTTAGTAATTTGGGATTCAGCAGCTTCAGCTTCGTTAGAAACATGACGACAATAGGGAGTTCGAAGGCTAGAGACAACGGAATAATAATATTGAGCATAAAGCTAAAATATTGTGCAACACCGTAGGTTTGTGTTAATCCAAGGTTTTCGGTAACACCCAATGTAAATTTGATACACATTGGGAACACAATGAAGTAACCGAAAGCTAAACCAATTAAGAAGCATAAGAACGTATAGGGGATGTACCGCAGTGTGGCGACTTGCTCTTCTTTGGTAAGTCCTTTTTTAACGAAAGCCCAAATTTGATAGAGGATGAATGGGAGCGTCAGTGTGAGGGAAACGGCGAATGCAATCAACATATAGATGCGAATGCTATCCATAGGTGAAAATACATGCCACGTAATATCGGAGGCTGTAGAGCTTTGTTTGAGGTAAAGTAAAATCTTCTGAGCGAAGATGAATCCAATGATTAAGGTAAGGATTATGGCAATGAAGACGCGAATAATGCGTGTACGTAGTTCAGTAAGATGTTCGACAAGTGACATCATTTCTTTGATCTGCATAAGAGCCCTCCAGTCTAATTGTAAAAATGGTGCTAAGATCCGGCAAGCATTCGTCTTAATTCTACCGTATGAAACC
Source organism: Paenibacillus sp. J22P169 (assembly GCF_059691995.1). NCBI lineage: Bacteria > Bacillati > Bacillota > Bacilli > Caryophanales > Paenibacillaceae > Paenibacillus > Paenibacillus sp. J22P169. The sequence continues at coordinate 185,713 of NZ_JCAUAO010000005.1, forward strand.
CATCTGTTAGTTTGGTGTGAATATCCATAATGGTTTGAATATCCTCGAAGGAATATTTTCGAACGCCCCCTTTGCTTCTATCTGGAAAAATGAGCTTTCGGTCCTCATAATATCGAATTTGTCTTTCAGTTAACCCCGTCAGTTCACTTACTACACCAATTTGAATTACTTTTTTCTTTGTCATCATCAGCCTATCCCTCCAGTTTAATGTAAGGTTATTTAACTTATATATGACGTATGTTAATGAAACTCTATCATTTTATGTAAAAACGATCAAATAAGTGTTGATTATCTTAGTATAATTATAATTTATGTCATGTTATCTTACACAAAGTAATGACTATTCAATCCCTCGCTGTTAAGTTTAAGTAGCGGATAGCCAAACTTAAACACGAGGAGATGGAAGCATGGAGAAGACACCGATCCAAGAAGATCAAATTACACGTAGACAATTTTTAACAACAGTCGGCAAATTAGGAGGGTCAGCCGCAATATTTAGTGTGATGGGTACTTTAGGACTACTCTCCCCGGAAACGATGAAAGCCGCAGATTATACACCGCCATCGGGAAGGGATCTTACATCGACGAATCGTAATGGAAAGAAAGTCATCATCCTAGGTGGTGGAATTGCCGGGATGACAGCGGCATATGAACTTGGAATGGCTGGCTATCAGTGTACAATACTAGAAGCAAGAGCACGTTCAGGCGGACGAGCATGGACGGTACGTAGAGGGACGACGGTTACGGAGATAGGTGGCACGAAGCAGGTGGCTCGCTTCGATAATGGCATGTATTTCAACGCAGGACCGATGCGGATCCCACAATTTCATGTGACACTGGACTATGCGCGCAAATTCGGGGTTGCTATTGAACCTTTCAATAATGTGAACGAAAGCGGCTACTACTATAATGAAAACGTAGGTGAGTTGTCAGGTAAGAAAATTCCAAAGCGGCAGGCGAAAGCCGATGTTCGCGGTTACGTCTCTGAAATGTTGGCGAAGGCTGTAAATCAGAATGCGTTAGATCTACCTTTGACGACAGAAGAAAAAACAAAACTTGTAGCTTTTTTGAAAAGCGAAGGAGATTTGAGTGCGGATCTGTTCTATAAAGGCTCAAGTAGAGCGGGATATGTGGAAGAACCGGGCGGTAAATTTGACGCAGGTGTTCGCAAGGATCCATTTAGCTTAAAAGCGATTATTAATTCTGGTTTTGGTCAATTTCTCAGCAGTGAGTATGGCTATGATCAGCAAATGATGATGTTCCACCCTGTAGGCGGGATGGATATGATTGCTAAGGCATTTGAGAAACGCGTAGGAGATAAAATTCAATTCAATTCGGAAGTGCACGAGATTAAACAGTCTTCCGATGGCGTTAAGATTTTGTATAAGGACTTGAATAGCGGGGCAAATAAAGAGATTGCTGGAGACTTCTGTATCTGTACCATTCCGCTTCCTGTTCTCAAGGACATTAAAGCGGACTTCTCTCCCGAAATGTCAACAGCAATCGCGAAGATTAGCTATGCGGCTGCAGGCAAAATCGGTCTTCAATTCAAGCGTCGCTTCTGGGAAGAAGATGAGATGATTTATGGTGGAAGCTCATTGACGAATATGGATATTGCCAATATCTATTACCCTCCGAATGATTATTTTTCCAAAAAGGGGATTCTATTAGGTTATTATTCATTCGGAGCAAATGCAGATAAACTTGGTAATATGTCACTTGCGGCCCGAGAAGATTATGCCTTAAGCCAAGGTGCAAAGATTCATCCGCAATACCATAAAGAGTTCGAAACCTCTTTCTCTGTGGATTGGAAGAAGATTAAGTATAATCAAGGCGGCTGGGCTTCCTATACGGCAGACGATCGTAAGAACTACTATCCAACCCTCTGTAAACCCGATGGCCGCATTTATTTGGCAGGAGAGCACATCAGTTATATTACAGCTTGGCAGGCCGGGGCTATTGAGTCTGCGCGGAAAGTCGTTACCGAAATACATGAGCGTGTAATGAAAGAGTAGAGGAGAAGGAGTGAATCATGATGATTATAACGAAAAAGTGGAAGACGATCGTAGCAGCTACCGTTGGTTCATGTCTGATTTGTGTAAGTGCGTATGCGGCTGGGACAGAGAAATCAAGTAAATACAATGCAGAGCCTATTAATGAAGTCGAATTTTATGGCAATCCTGCTTCTTCGATTGCTGCAGGTGTGTCGGTCCCAGCGGGATCCTCTTATTTATTCACTAGCGGTACAGTGCCACCAGTTATCAATAAAGAAGGCAAGACCGTATATGAGCGGTATGGGGATACGAAAACACAGGGGATTGGCATTCTAAAAGCAATAGAGACGCAATTAAAAGAAAAAGGGTTAACCCTTGCAGATGTTGCTTATCTTCGAGTCTATGTAACGCCAGACGCAGCCAAAGAAGGTAAATTCGATTATCAAGGCTGGTTTGACGCTTATGCGCAATTTTTTGGTACAGAAGCGAATCCTGTGAAGCCTGCACGTTCTACAGTTGGTATTGCAAGCCTCGTGAGCTCTGATTGGTTGATTGAGATTGAAGCTGTAGCTGTGTATCCAAAGCACCATAACCAAGACTAATGAAACGGAGATGATGTGCGTATGCTGCAAAATATTGGATTACCAGGACTCATGTTAATTTTATTGGTTGTATTGGTCTTGTTTGGACCGTCTAAGTTGCCTGAGCTCGGTCGTGCGGTAGGGCGTACCTTGCATGAATTTAAAAATTCAGCCAGGGAGCTTGTCGGTGAAGGGAAGGAAGCGCCTGAGCATCTGGAAGCTCCGGACAAACGCGTCGAAAAGGTCAACGTATAATCATGAAGATTAAAGGGATCCTGTTGATTTTCTCGTGAGAGAAAAACTGCAGGATCTTTTTTTTTTGCGCTGCGCACCTAAACAAAACACAGGAAATCCTAGGTTTTGTACAATTTATTTGTGCGAAATTGTGATACAGTGTGCTCACGCGCGAAGCGTCCAACTATTTCCAATCTCGGGAGGAATGGCTGTTGAAACTTAGCACATGTGTTGATGTCACCAAAGAACCCTTTCATTTGAATCACGAGAAATCGAGTCGAAAGCAGAATTGGGAAGTCTATCATGCACATTCCTGTATGGAATTTCTCTATGTGTATGAAGGGATTGGTCGTGTCGAAGTGAACAAACGCTGGTATACCGTAGAGCCGGGAAGCCTGCTGATCTTCCAGCCATTTCAATTGCATCGCATTCAAATCCAAGGTCCCTTTGTTCGATCTGTCCTCATGTTTGATCCATACAGAATGGATGCAGCGCTTAGTGCGTTTAATGGCATTCGAACTTGGTTTAATCTGCTTTGGAAGGAGTCGTTAACCAGCCACGCGATTCCAAATCAACAACATCTTGCTAAGTTTTATGAACATTTACATAGCAAACTAAGTCGCGTCTCGATACATAAGCAGCAAGAAGAATTCGTCCTATGCATAATTTCCATGCTTCAGCAGCTTGAACCTTATGAAAGTGAGATTTGTCAGGCTAAGAAGGAAAAGCTGAAGTTGAGAAGCAATCATACAGCAGGGCAGATGACAGAATGGATTGAAAAACACTATAAGGAAAAATTTGATCTCCAACGGATGTCAGAGGATTTGCATCTCTCCACCTTTTACTTATCTCACATTTTTCGGCAGTCAACGGGGCGGACCATTACCGAATTTATCATTTCTCGCAGATTGAAAGAAGCCTGTCTCTTGCTTGAAACGACGTCCAAGTCAGCTAGCTTCATCGCGCAGGAAGTGGGCTTTCAGAGTGGTTCGTACTTTTCTCGTGTGTTCAAAACAGTTCTGGGTACGACGCCGAAGTCGTATCGGATGCAGGTGTGAAAGACAGCAACACCGTGCAAGTTCTGAACAATAGAGGGTAACATGTGCGTAGGATGATCTCTTATAATTTCATTTGTAAGCGCTATCCAATGGAATTAGAGGAGGAATAATAATGAGTAAGTTTTTTAAGGGATTTAAAGGTAAGACGGGAATTATCGCGTTGCTATCCACAGTAATGGTGCTTGCAATTCCGGCAGTAGCAGGGGCGGCGACATCTACGCTTAGTCCTTCTGATGATGCTTATGTGCATGAAGGTAATCCGACAAGTAATTACGGAACAGCCACTTCATTGTTTGTGAAGAATGACCCTGGTGCTTCTCGATACACATACCTCAAATTCAGCCTCTCAGGTATTTCGGGTGTGACAAGTGCCAAGCTCCGTGTATATGGCAGTGCATCCTCGAACACGGTCTTATCGGCGTATCAAACGACAGATAGCTGGACGCAGTCCGGTATTACTTGGAGCACGAAACCCACAGTCGGCAGCTCGGCAGGCAGTATTGGTATCAATACGACGACTATCTATAACGAGATTGACGTGACATCGTATGTGACTTCGCAAGCGGCAGGTGATGGGGTTGTTTCCATTGTGCTGCAAGAAAGTGTGGGTAAATACACCACGTTGAACAGTAATGAGAATGCCTCGAATAAGCCGCAGTTAGTCGTCGTTAGCGGTGGCGGCACGGGAGGAGATACCCAAGCACCGACCATGCCAACAGGATTAAATGGTACAGCGGCTTCCAGCAATCAAATCAATCTGAGCTGGAATGCGTCTTCGGATAATGTAGGCGTAACGGGGTATGAGGTGTACCGGAATGGCTCATTGATCAAGACGGTCACTGGTACTTCCACTAGTGATACGGGTTTAACGGCGTCTACCTCGTATAGCTACTATGTCAAAGCAAAAGATGCGGCGGGCAACGCTTCTAGTCAAAGCAGTACCATCAATGTGACTACGGCTGCAGGTACGCCTCCAACTGGCTGTACGAATGCACTGACAACAACCGTTGCGATTCAAAATGCCATGAAGAATGCCACGGCAGGGACAGTTATTCTGATTGCTCCGGGCAACTACGTCGGGGATCGATTGACAAGTGGTGACCCAGGAGGACAGGGGTTGTTCTACTCGGGACAAAACGGAACATCCTCAAACCCTATCGTACTGAAAAGCTGTGATGCAGCTAATCCAGCTGTGCTGAAGGGCTTGAATGTGAACGATGGTTCTTATGGCATACATCTAACGGGCGACTATTGGCAAATTCGTGATGTCGAAATTGCGCATGCTCAGAAGGGGATCGTCATCGACAATGGCAACAACAATCTGCTGAACAATGTTGAAGTTCATGATGTGGGAGATGAGGGGGTTCATTTCCGGGACGGCAGTTCCTATAATACCCTAAGTTACTCCCTCATCTATGATACGGGCTTGTATCAAGCAGGTTATGGGGAAGGGGCGTATGTTGGCTCTGATTCAGGAGCTGCGTATGAACATGTCGTGACAGGTAATATCATTAGTCACACTAATTTTGACGGTGGCATTACGGCAGAGCACATCGATGTGAAGGAAGGCGCAAGCGGAACGATTATCGAGTACTGCACGTTTAATGGTACGGGGATAAGTGGTGCGAACAGTGCTGACAGCTTTGTTGATGTAAAAGGTGTAAATACGATTGTCCGCTACAATCAAGGGTATCGGAATGGCAACGCGAATGTAGTTGATGCTTTCCAAGTCCGTACGCATGGTACGGAATATGCAACAGGTGTGAATAATTCATTTGATCATAATACCGTGAATTTGGATAGCTCGGCAGGATATGTGGTTTATGCAACAAGTGCGGCAACAGGAACCACAGCGGCAAATGACGTCCGGACAGGCGGAGGAAATCTGTATAACTCGAATGTGAACGAATAGGTAGTTGGGGAGTCCGAGAGGGCTCCTTTTTGCCGTGTGTGACAAGCTAAATATCGACATTCTGTCGTAAGTATGGGATTATGAGGAGAAGAGTTTGGTAACTATTATGCAGGGAGTGAAAGGCATGTCACGCAAGTGGGAAAGAATGGTAAGTAAAAATACGAAAAAGGCAAACCAGACCCGTTCCAAGCAGGGGAAAGCGCCGATTTCAACAGATCCGGATCGTCCGGTCGTATTTAAAGGTAGAAGTATTTTGTTGGCCGCGTTCTTCATCGTGGTCTCGCTCTTCTTGTTGTTTACGTTGACGAAAACCGAAGGGGACAAGATGTATTGGTATACAACGCTTAGCTATTTGGTCGTTGGTGTACTCATTTATTTCGTGCGGAGACCGTATTTGCGAGTGACCAAGACGAATCTTTCGAAGCGTGGTCTGGCCCGAGAATTAGTGCTTGGTGCGGAAAATATTAAAGAGATTGTACACGCACCTGGTCAAATTATCATTGAGCTTACAGGGAAATCTCCCCGTTGGGTATATAACAAAACGTTGAACCGTTTTGATATCGCGGCGATGTCCGACAAATTAAAGAAATTTGCTGAGCATAATAAAATATCCTTTGTAGATAAAACAGTTTAAAAAGTTAGCCTCCAATTCCACTAGATGTGGGGTAGGAGGCTTTTTTGATTGGTGCGTAAGCGGCCCTGAGGGGGGAGTTAGTCGATAAAATCGACTAACTCGAGCGCAGAAGCGGCAGTGTGTGGGAAGTTAGTCGATAAAATCGACTAACTCGAGCGCAGGTGCGGCCAAGTGTGGGGAGTTAGTCGATAAAATCGACTAACTCAAGCGCGGAAGCGGCCAAGTGTGGGGAATTAGTCGGTAAAATCGACTAACTCGAGCGCAGAAGCGGCCAAGTGTGGGAAGTTAGTCGATAAAATCGACTAACTCGAGCGCAGAAGCGGCCAAGTGTGGGAAGTTAGTCGATAAAATCGACTAACTCGAGCGCAGAAGCGGCTATGCGCCTGACCAGCTTATTAAAACAATCCCGAGTTTTTTATCGCAGCATAAAATTGGTTGAACTCCTCAATCGTCAGCTGCTGCTGTGCATCGGATAGGGCTGTGGCTGGATTCGGGTGGACTTCGACCATAATCCCGTCCGCTCCTGCGGCTAAAGCAGCCTTGGCACAAGGTGCGAAGATGTCCTTACGTCCCGTGGAATGGGTCACATCGACCAAGACAGGCAAGTGGCTTTCCTGCTTTAGAATAGGAACAGCGGAGATGTCGAGTGTATTTCGCGTTGCTCGCTCATAGGTTCGGATGCCGCGTTCAATCAACATAACCTGCGTATTGCCACGTGAGAGGATATACTCGGCAGCATGGAGGAATTCATCGATCGTTGCAGATAAGCCGCGCTTCAAAAGAATCGGAATACGCACTTCGCCAGCCGCTTTCAGTAGTTCGAAATTGTGCATATTTCTTGCGCCAATTTGAATCACATCGATGTATTGACCTGCAATTTCAATGTGTGCGGGATCCACGATTTCGCTGATAGTCTGGAGTCCGAACTCATCAGCAACTTCTTTGAGGATTTGTAAACCTTCTAGGCCTAATCCCTGGAAATCATAAGGCGATGTGCGAGGCTTGAAGGCGCCTCCGCGCAGAACCGTCACACCAGCGCTTTTCAATGCGGCAGCGACCGTTCGTACTTGCTCGTAGCTCTCGACGGAGCAGGGGCCTGCGATCATGATGGGCTTACTCCCGCCGATAGCAACAGGGCCAAGCTGGATGATTGTATCTGCTTGCTGTCTTTTTCGACTAACGAGCAGCTGTTTCTTATGATCTGTTTGTTGTAAAGATAGCGAAGCTTGGAAAATTTGTTTGAATAGGTGCCGAATAGTTTCGTCCTCGAACGGGCCTGTATTTCGTGCGACTAATGATTCTAACATGCTTTTCTCGCGTAGTGGGTCGAACTTCGGCACGCCTTGCTTTTCCTTCTCCAGTCCGATTTCTTGGGCGATCTGTGCTCTTTCGGAGAGCAGCTCCAAGAGTCCTTGGTTAATTTCGTCAATACGTCCCCTAAGTGTGTCTAACTTCGTGTGTTCCATCCTGGTTCACCCTTTCAAATTAGTTGCTAAAAACAGCAAAAAGCCCCCCGTCGCAAGGGACGAGGAGCCGTGGTACCACCCTTATTAGAAGCGTTCTTTCCTATCGGAATAAGCTGCTTCTCACTTTCAGCCCTTTATCGCAGGGATACGGGTGACCTTATTAGCGCTAGTAGGTGAAGATCTAGTGCTGTTCAGGTACCGGCTCAGGAGTGAACTTGGGCGAAACATTCGATCGTGTGCTTACAGTCAATGGCACATCGTCCCTGGCAAGGAATGATTTTCGCTTACTCTTTCCATCATCGCTTTTATATGTGTACAGCGTAAAGATAAATTCGTTACACGTATTGTAATGCAGGCCTGATTATCGCGCAAACATGGACTTTAAAGCAGATCGGCTTTACCGCTTTGAAGTAGGTTCTCTTAAACCAGTGTATGCGACAAGTGCAAAATTCGCTTGTGAGATTTCAACTATTTTTACAGCGAGCCGTGGAGTAGTCATTTTTGTGCTAGATTTGGAATAGTAGTTTAAGAGGGGAAAGAAGGGGGAATGCGCGATGCTCACACTAAAATCATGGGCGGGCTTATTTCAGAAGGGAGCGACGGACATCTACCATACGGTTAAAGTACGGGCGCCTCGTGACTATTTTGACCGAGCAGATGCTTTCTTGGAGGATATCGTGTATACATCGCAAGATGAGCTTAGCGGGATCAATAAAACGTTTCTCGTTAAGCTTTTATTCGATAATTTTATGGATCACGTCCGAAAAGGCAAGGACCTGTACACCTACATTTTGCAGCTAAGGACTAAATTTGGCGGTGTTATTGCTAGTGCAAACACGAATGAACGACCTAATCCAGGAAGTGTACCCGGCTTTCAATGGGGACTCTCCTTTCAGGATAGTCAAACAGAGAGATCGGCCTTTCTAACGCTAAATGTCAGATTACACCCAGCCGAGGTTAATCGGATGCGTGTTTTTTTCGATGATATGAATTGGAAGCATCACCATCAATTGAATATGGAGACGAATGAACTCATATCGCTGTTATTTATTGAGTTTATAACGGAGCTTCGGAATGGGCTGACGGAGGAGACGAAAGAAGAGATTATTGCGGCTATTGCTCATAAATGGGGAGAACAATAGCCTCTATTTCTCTATGTGGTGAGCTGAGGGTGGAGTTGTGTCGACGAGCGAATGATGAGCTCGGAAGGCAACATAATTCTGCGAGCTTCGACGCTAGATTCGCCTTCTATACGTTCAATCAGGAGCTGCATGCCTAGTTGACCAAATTGATAGGCTGGTTGTGCGGCAACGGTGAGGAACGGGTTGATCGCGCCCGCGGGTCCGAAGTCGTCGAAGCAAACGACAGACATGTCCCCTGGCACTTGTAAGCCGCGCTGACGCAGGGATTGGATGACTCCAACGGCCAACATATTGTTCGCTGCAAAAATAGCGGTAGGCGGATCATCAAGCTGGAGCAGCTCATCGAGAGCAGAATCATCGTGGAAATCGCGGTAACCCAGATGAACCACGAGTGAATCATCGAGGGCTAGTCCATTAAGACGATGCGCCTCGTTATAGCCTATGTATCGCAATCGAGCTGTTGAAACGTCCTGTGTACCGTTAACCAAGGCAATGCGGTGATGCCCAAGAGCGATCAAATGCTCTACGAGATTGCGAGCACCTTCTTTACTATCTCCAAGGACAACATCCGCATCAATCCCGGGGATTTCACGATCCAGGACAACAAATGGAATCTGATGCTTTTGCAGCTGCAGTAGGTTGTCGTGGGAATGATCACCAGCGGGTGCGAATAACACGCCATCAACGCGTGTAGATAGAATCATATCTACGTAATCCTTTTCTTTCACATAGTCCTCATCACTATTGGCAAAAAGCAAGCGATAGCCAGCCTTCTTCGCTGCATCCTCGGCGCCTCGGGCGAGTGTTGTATAGAACGGATTGGTAATATCCGTGATGAGCAAGGAAATGAGATTCGTCTTCTGGGAAACTAGACTGCGTGCCAATGCATTCGGAATGTAGTGGAGCTCCTCCATGACTTTCCGCACGCGCTTGCGCGTCTCTTCGCTGATACGGCCGGTGTTATTGATCACTCGGGAAACCGTCATCGCGGAAACTCCAGCCTTTTCGGCGATGTCATAGATTGTTATCACGTGTTAATCTCCTTTGCTAGGCCGTTTATTTCATATTGTATAGAAATAAAGGATTGACAGCAAGACATAAAGTTGTTAATTTTGAGTTATCGGTAACACAAACTTAACTAGGAGATGTTGATGATGTTAAAAGGGATACCTTCGATCCTGTCACCTGAGCTGCTCAAAGTGCTGATGGAGATGGGACACGGGGACGAAATCATCTTAGCAGATGGGAATTTCCCAGCCGCCAGTCATACCAACCGGCTATTGCGTTGTGATGGTCATGGTGTACCGGAATTGTTGAAAGCGGTATTATCGCTATATCCACTGGATACTTACAGTGAACATCCTGTTGCACTCATGGCCGTCGTACCTGGTGATCCTGTTGAAACACCGATATGGGGTGAGTATGAGGGGATTATTCGTGAACACGCTGCACCGGCCATCGAGTATGTGGAACGGTTCGCTTTCTATGAGCGGGCGAAGAAAGCTTATGCCATTGTGGCGACGAGTGAAAAGGCGCTTTATGCCAATGTTATTTTAAGAAAAGGCGTAGTTGTCGAGTGAAATGAATTACCGATAACTCTACTTTATGTGCACAAGTAAGAGGATAGATGAGCTTTTTACATAACGAGGAGGATGAATGAATATGACAAACAGCGATTTCAGATGGAATCAAGAGTTCCCGAAAATTGGTATTCGCCCAACGATTGATGGTAGAAGAAAAGGTATTCGTGAATCACTTGAAGAGCAAACGATGAACATGGCGAAGGGCGTTGCTGCTTTGCTGAGCGAAACGTTGAAATATCCGAATGGACAGCCAGTTGAATGCGTTATCGCGGACACGTGTATCGGTGGCGTTGCAGAAGCTGCTGCTTGTGCGGATAAATTCACGAAGTCAGGCGTTGGCGTCTCCATCACAGTAACACCTTGTTGGTGCTATGGCACGGAAACGATGGATATGGATCCTTCAACACCGAAAGCCATCTGGGGCTTTAATGGAACTGAGCGTCCAGGCGCTGTGTATTTGGCTGCTGTTTTATCCGGTCATGCACAAAAAGGTATCCCAGCCTTCGGCATTTACGGCAAAGACGTGCAAGATTCGGGAACGACAACGATTCCACAGGATGTTCATGAGAAGTTGATTCGTTTTGCTAAGGCAGGACTTGCAGCGGCGTATATGAAAGGGAAATCGTACCTCTCCATCGGTTCCGTTTCCATGGGGATTGCGGGCTCGATCGTGAACGAGGAGCTGTTCCAAAACTATTTGGGCATGCGCAATGAGTATGTTGATATGTCCGAGTTAGTACGCCGGATTGACGAAGAAATTTTTGATCCAGAAGAATATCAATTGGCCTTGAATTGGGTGAAGGAGAACTGCGTAGAAGGTCCCGACAAGAATCCAGCTGCGATTCAAACGACCCGTGAGAAGAAAGATCAGGATTGGGAAACGGTTGTTAAAATGACGATGATCGTACGCGACCTGATGGTCGGCAATCCGCGCTTGGCAGATATCGAATTCGGCGAAGAGGCACTGGGGCATAATGCGATTCTTTCTGGGTTCCAAGGCCAACGCCATTGGACGGATCATTTCCCGAATGGCGACTTCATGGAAGCCGTGTTGAACACTTCTTTTGACTGGAATGGCAAGCGTGCTCCTTACCTTGTTGCGACAGAGAACGACAGCTTGAATGGCGTAGTTATGCTGTTCGGTAACCTGTTGACGAATACAGCTCAAATTTTCGCAGATGTAAGAACTTTCTGGAGCCCAGACGCAGTGAAACGCGTAACAGGTCACACACTTACAGGTGCAGCCAAAGACGGTATCCTTCATTTGATTAACTCAGGGCCTGCTGCGTTGGATGGAACGGGTCAACAGTCGCGTGATGGTAAACCGGTTATGAAACCTTTCTGGGAAATTACAGATCAAGAAGTAACGGATTGCCTAGCAGCGACTTCATGGCGTCCAGCATCTGTTGAGTATTTCCGCGGGGGCGGCTATTCCACAGATTTCCTAACTAAGGGCGGAATGCCTGTCACGATGTCACGGATTAATTTGGTCAAAGGTTTAGGGCCAGTTCTGCAAATTGCAGAAGGCTACTCCGTCGACCTGCCTGAAAATGTGCATCAGACCTTAGATGACCGTACGGATTCAACTTGGCCGACGACTTGGTTTGCGCCTATTTTGACTGGAGAAGGTTCGTTTACTGATGTGTATTCCGTAATGGATAACTGGGGATCCAACCACGGCTCCATCTCCTACGGGCATATTGGGGCAGATTTGATCACGCTTGCAGCGATTTTGCGTATTCCAGTATCCATGCATAACGTGGCAAAAGAGGATGTTTTCCGTCCGCGTGTTTGGAGCAATTTCGGAACAGCAGATCCTGAGGGTGCAGACTTCAGAGCGTGCAGCAACTTTGGTCCTCTATATAAGTAAGCAGTTGCGGAGGTGAACCCGCGTGGGTGACAACCAATTAAACATGCTGGCCGTCGATTTTGGTGCTAGTAGTGGAAGAACGATACTTGGGCGTTGGAACGGCTCTACAATGACGACTCAAGAAATTCATCGCTTTTCAAATGATCCTGTCGAGCTGAATGGCAGTTTATATTGGGACTTTCTCCGGCTCTTCCATGAACTGAAGGAAGGTGTGCTTGCTTACAAGCAACATGCCGCGGGCGCTCCGGCTTCCCTTGCCGTTGATACATGGGGTGTGGATTATGGCTTGGTTACCGGCAAAGGCAAGCTACTTGGGAATCCCTATCACTATCGGGAATCTCGGAATGAGCGGGCTATGTCCGCGTTACTTCAGACAATGTCAGCGCAAGATATCTATGCGCATTCGGGAATTCAGCCCTTATCTTTTAATACGATTTTTCAGTTGTATGCCGAAACCTTGGAAGATGGCTTACAGGTGCCAGATGACGTTCGCTTACTGCTGATGCCGGACTTATTTCGTTACTATTTATCTGGTATTAGTTCTACTGAATACACAATTGCAAGTACGACTGGGTTGCTGAACCCAACCTCTCGTACATGGGATACTTCGCTGATTTCGAAGCTGGGCATACCTTCCACGCTGTTCACAGACATCGTAATGCCAGGAACAATTGGCGGTTCGCTGCGCAAAGAAATCGCGGGAGAGCTTCAGATCGGAGCTTTTCCGATCGTAGCGACGGCCTCACATGATACAGCATCCGCTGTTGTATCGATCCCTTCCTTAGCTGGGGATTATGCGTTCATTTCTTGCGGAACGTGGTCCCTCATGGGAGTGGAGCTCGATCAACCGATGATGACAGCAGACAGCTTAAGTTTTGGCTTTACGAATGAAGGCGGAGCTGAGCAGAAAATTCGGATGCTCAAAAATATTATGGGACTCTGGCTCCTGCAGGCCTGCAAGCGTCAATGGGAGCTTGAGGGCGAGTCGCTCAGCTTCGCTAAGATGCAGGAGATGGCTCGGCTCGAGCCAGGTCTGAGAAGCTATATTGACTCACAGGACCCTGTCTTCCTTGCTCCTGGAAATATGCCAGAGCGTATCCGCCAGTATTGTGTGCAGACCGGGCAAGCCGTGCCGCAAACGAAGGCGGAGTTGATTCGCTGTGTTGTCGACAGCTTAGCCATGAAGTTCAAGCAAACGCTGGATGAAATCGAAGGGCTTACGGGACGTAAGTTATCGACGGTTCACATGGTAGGTGGAGGCATACAGAACCAACTGCTGTGCCAGCTGACCGCCAATGCGACAGGAAGATCTGTCATCGCAGGTCCCATTGAAGCTACAGCGATCGGGAACATCATGATGCAAGTGAAGGCGCATGGCGAGGTGAGTTCGCTGGAAGAAATCCGCCAAGTCGTAATGAACAGCTTCCCGCCGGAACGCTATGAGCCAGAAGCCGCCGAGCAGTGGGCCGCAGCTTATCATGCCTATATGAAGGTCATTGAGAAGAAATCAGGAAGGAGATGAAGACATCATGTCCGAACAGCTAACCAGAGAAGAATTAACGAAGTATGCGCGCAAAAGTGTAGCCAAGGGCCTAGTAGTAGGACCTGGAGGAAATATAAGTGCTAGATTTGAAGATACGATGTATCTGTCTCCAAGCGGATTTGCGCTAGAAGACATCGAACCCGAGCAGTGGGTGCCCGTAGATATTCCTTCAGGGAATATTTTGGATAAAACATATCGCCCATCCTCTGAGGTGTTAATGCACTTGTTCTGCTACCGGGTTAATCCCGAAATGAAGGCAATCGTGCATACGCATCCTGCGTATTGCATCGCATTGACGCTCGTCGACAATGAGCTGCCAATGTTGTTCCCAGACCAAGCCGCGTTGGTTGGCGACGTCGCTTTCGTCCCTTACGTTGTGCCGACGACGGACAAATTGGCCAATCTCGTGGCAGAGAAAGCGGATCGCTATAGCTCGATTCTGCTCAACAATCATGGGCTAGTCACCACAGGCAAAAACCTGCGCGAAGCCTACTACCGCACCGAAGTTATGGAAGAGAGCGCGAAAATTTACTTGATCGCGAAATCTGTAGGTACACCACGCAGATTGACCGAGGAAGAGTACAAAGAAATTCAAGGCTTGGAAAGCGAAGCTTATCGTGTGAATTTGTTGCAACAGATGAAATAGAAGCTGAGGTACGGAAAGAGCCACTCTCAACGTTGGTTGGGAGTGGCTCTTTTTGTTCAAATGTCCAAGCTAGACTCCTCGATCCAATTGATCCTTTTGGTAACCAGGCCAGATAGAGTCGCATCTGCGGCTAAATACTCCTTTTGAAGCTGAGCAACGACAGGACGAATTTTATTCATAGCTGAAAGCGTTTGGCTTTGAGAATTCGTTATGCGACCTTGGACAATCCAGTCTGCAATGAGTCCATCAAACCAATAATCAGCCATTTTCAAGGTGTCACTGATATCAATCTCAATGTGAAAACTACGATTCAAGTCGGTTAGTTCGTCACGAAAATTTAGAATCTGGTGATTAGCCTGATGAATAAAACGTTTGGCATCATCCACATGACTATGCTTTGCATGGGTACTAATCATGCCGCCACCGCCCCACAAGTCCCATTTCCCCCAATTTTCTGCTTTCTCCAAGCTATTGGACGCATCTGCTAAGGAAGCTAGTACAAGCTTTCCAGCGGTCAATGCTTCTTTAAGCTCTTTTACCAACAGCTTTTGATCATCGATGCCATCGTCCATCATTTCAAGCTCTCTTGATAATAAAGGTGTGTTTAAAAGTGCGGATTCTTTAGCGGCCATTAGCTTCTTATAGTCGTCTTCTGCGCGTTGGTAGTTAGCTAGGTCATCACCTACTTGGATCAACGCTTTCTGAACATCCTGAAGCTCTTGCTTCGCAGCTTCTAATTGAAGAGCAGCCGCTAGGGCTTGTTGGCGTTCCATTTCGAGTTGTTCGGATTTACTGCGAAGAATCGTGTGGAATAAATTCACAAGAGATAAGCGTGTTAATTTGTCTACATCTGCCTGCTCAGACTCAAGCTGTACCTCTAATCGTAGGATGAGTCGTTCCTGCTCATATACTCGGTTCTGAAGATCTTTTCTTTTGCGTTCTGCTTTGTGCAGTCGAAACATCCGTTCTTTCGCTACGCTCAATTGAAGGTTCATATGATTTGGCATCTTCATCCCTCGTTTCCCAGCATTTGTTAGATGGATTCCTTTTTCAATACGTGCTTATCGGTTGGGGGTTTCGGAAACTATTCCATATACACTATGTGACTTCCCTATGGTATAATTCATTCTTTGTAAGTTTAGAGAGAGATAGGAGAAAGCATATGCTTACCAAACAGCTTTCACCACTTGTTCAAACCTTGGATTTAAAGCCTCACCCTGAAGGCGGATGGTACAAGGAGCTCTGGAAGGCTTCCTTCGAAATTCCGAAAGAGGTCCTACATGAAGCTTACTCCGGTTCGCGATACGCAGCAACATCCATTTATTTTTTGCTTCATCCAGATGAATTCTCAGAATGGCACACTGTATTTTCCGACGAGTTATGGTTATGGCACTCTGGCAGCCCAATATTACTTACATTAGGAGGAACAAGTGAGCAACCTAAAGCGACTCAAGAAATTATTCTTGGCCCTGATGTGCTGAACGGTCAGCATCCACAAGCTCTTGTTCCAGCTCACGTATGGCAAATGGCGCGACCATTAGGTGATGAACCCGTTCTGGTTTCCTGTGTAGTTGCACCAGGCTTCCATTATGATGATTTTAAATTAATTAAGAGATAGGGATAAATAGATATACTTTGCTAAGTGTAAAATGTTTTGGTATCGTGAGGATAAGTATGATTTTACGCGTGAAGAACACGCCGTTAGCTCCTTTTTTGGAGTTGGCGGCGTTTTTATTTTTTTTAAGGAGATGGTCTCAGTGTTCGAGAAGGAGTATGAAATCTTTTTGGAAGAACAAGTTCGGCGTGCAGGCGGTCAGAGGCTAGAGATGCTGCAAAGGGACCTGACAGGAACAAAGAAACTTTTGGAAGTAGTGCTTCTGCCTGTTTTGGGAACTTTAGAGGGCTTGGTGCTTGAATATGAAATGATGAACTTGTCAGGAGTGAAGATTTACGGTGACGTATTTCACCCCAATTTACGGATTGTTTTCGAAGAGGACAGCTTCGTCACCCATGCTGAGAGAATTACGAGGGACCGTTTCTCATAGCCGAGATGAGCTTGAGAAAAAGCCGAGTTTCTGCCAAAGAAACTTGTATGAATTAATCGGCCGAATCGGTAACGCGGAGGGTGTCGGGTTGCTCCAGCTGCCTGTTTATGAGCGGGAAGTTTTGAGGTTCTCGTTGCTAGGTAATAAACATTTCGATTGACGGACGTATGCATGTGGCTTCAGCTAAAAAGAGAAACTTGCAGAAAAGTATTGCGAGATTTGGAAGCAAAAGGCTTGATTTATTCAATTGGTAGCGGAATGATTAGAAGTCATAAATTCATGATTACTGAAAAAGCGGTGGGACTCTTGCATCGTAACAAGTGAGGTAAGTAGAAAAAATCGACTTACACGTGTCGCCAGGCGCAAATGTGGATGTGTAAGTCGAAAAAATCGAGTTACACGTGTCGCCAGCCGCAAATGTGGATGTGTAAGTCGAAAAAATCGACTTACACGTGTCCTCAGCAGCAATTGTGGTAGTGTAAGTCGAAAAAATCGAGTTACACGTGTTGCCAGCGGCAAATGTGGATGTGTAAGTCGAAAAAATCGACTTACACGTGTCCTCAGCGGCAATTGTGGATGTGTAAGTCGAGAAAATCGACTTAATCGCGTACTGCTTCAATTAACGTCGAGTAACCGAGCAACCACACATCCCACACGATAAACGTAATAAAACACCTATTCACATCAATTGTTGTACAATAAAATGGAGTTATGGCAAGTAAATGAACGAGGTGGCAGTATGGTTAATATTTTAGTAGTAGATGACGAGCCGATGATTTGCAAGGGTGTTGCGACGATTTTGAAGCAGTCTAAATTGGACATTAACGAGGTCTTCATCGCGTATAACGGGTTTGAGGCGCTTGATTTTATACATTTAGAGAAAATTGATCTTGTATTTACAGATATTCAGATGGAGAAAATGAATGGCATCGAGTTGATCGAGAACATTTTCCTGGAGGACCCATCCATTCCAATTGTGATTTTGTCTGCGCATGGTGAATTCGAGTATGCGCAAAAAGCGATCCGATTTGGAGCGAAGGAATATTTGGTTAAGCCGATTACGCCGCCGCATCTCATTTCGGTCGTGACCAAGCTTCTGAAGGAAAAGGAAGAGAAGGGTCAACGCTTCGCGAATTGGGAAGGCCCTCGCACGCTGCCAGAGCATATGTCGCACGAGACGAATTATTATTTGAATGAATTGGTGACAGGGACGATCCATGAGTCCGAGGTGCCTTCCATTATAGAGACACTGGATCATCGCATGAATGGCACGTATTTTAGCATGCTGACCATCAAATTATCACTCGAACGTGGCGGAATTCATGATCAGGAAATATCGACGTTGAAGGATCGCAGTTTGTTGAAATACGCAGCTTTGAACATTATGGAGGAAACTGCGAGTCAGTGGAGTCACCTTGTTTTCAATAACCACAATTCCACCTTCACCTTGCTGCTGCAAATTACAGAAGAGGAGAGCAGGGGCTCGATGCGTGTGAACCAGCTGTTGATGGTGGCCCAAATGATTCATACGAATTTGCAGAAATATTTGAATGTGAAAAGCCAGATCGGCATCAGTCGCATCCGTGAAGGCATTACGCAATGGCCAGTGATGTATAAGGAAGCGCTAGTGAGCTTAACCTGCTGTGAAACGAATAAGGGTCACTACATGTTTTATATTGAGGATAAAGACAGCATCAATCCGAATCCCGACTTATCTATTACAGGGGTTGATGAGGCGAATAACCGAATTGTGTATGACACGAAATTGTATATTGAGGGCCATTTTTGCGATAAAGGGTTAAAGCTGCAGGATATCGCGGATGCGGTACATTTGAGTCCGAATTACTTGAGCTATTTGTTCAAAAAAGTGATGGGGACGAACATCTGGGACTATGTCACGAAGCTGCGGATGGAAGAAGGGAAGCGTCTTATTCTGACGACGGATAAACGGCGCTATGAGATTTCGGAAGAAATCGGTTATGAATCTCCTGAGCATTTTAGCAAAATATTCAAAAAGCATTTCGGGATCAATATCTCCGAAGTGAAGCAAGCAGGTACGTAACATACGACATACTTAGCGTAATACGACACATCGCTCATGGTAGGATCTCCCTTTATAATCAAAACTGTAGCAACCACAAGCGAGAAGCGATTCGAAAGGGGAACCAAACATGAAAGTTAAGAAAGCGTCTACAATGAGTGCGATTGCGTTAACGGTATTGATAGCGGGGTGTAGTTCAAGCAATGGAACAACGAGCACAGCTTCGCCTGCTCCGGCGGCAAAAGAATCCACACCAGCTGCTGCTACGGCCACTCCTGCTGCGAAGAAAGTAACGATCACAGCTCAAAGCTTTAAAGCCGACCAAAAGGAAAAGAATGATCAGTTAGATCAGCGTATTGCACGATTCAAAACGAAATTCCCGAATGCGGATTTCAAAAAAGACGACTGGCAGTACAATCCGCTTGAGATCGGTATCAAAATGGCATCGAACAGTGCGCCAACCGAGTATACGACGTATGCAACGGAAGGCAAAGTGCTTGTAGATAAGAAATGGGTTGCTGATATTACCGATTCCATGAGCACTTGGGCACATGCTAAGGATATGAATGATTTACTTTCCAAACCTTTTGTGGTGAATGGCAAAACCTACGGTGTACCGATTGATGGTTACGTCATGACGATTACATTGAATAAAAAGCTGTTCAAAGAGAAAGGTGTCGAGCTTCCACCAATGGATTGGACGTGGGAGGATCTGCTAGCCGCAGCTCGCAAAATCAATGATCCAGCGAAAGGGATCGCAGGCTTTATTCCCATGGGCAAAGGACCAGAAGCAGGATGGAACTGGACGAATTTCCTATATGCAGCCGGTGGCGATGTTCAGAAGTTAGAAAACGGCAAGGTAGTTGGCGTATTCAATTCAGAAGCTGGCTTGCAAGCGCTTGAATTCTACAAAAAGCTGAAGGATGAGAACCTGATCCCGCAAAACTGGGCACTTGGTTATGGCGATGCTTTGAATGCTTTTGCACAAGGCCGTGGCGCGATGGTGATGTGTGGCAGCGGTAACGCAGCAGATACTGCGATTAACGAAGGTGGCATCAGCAAGGATGATCTCGTCGTATATCCAATGCCTTCCTTTACCAAAGGTGGCAAACATACGGGCGTACTTGGTGGTAACTATCGTGTTATTAATCCGAAGAGCGATAAAGATCAACAAGAAATGGCATTTAAATGGATTACAGATGAGTACTTCACAGATGACTTCTTGAACTCCACGAAGAAAGAAATCGAAGATCGTAAAGGCAAAAACCGCGTGTACATTCCACAACCAATCAACTACTGGAAAGATTCCTCTGATTTCGGTAAAAAGTATACAGATCTTTTAACGAAGTATGATAACGTGTTCAAATACGATCCGCAATTGCTGGCTCTATGGGATGGTAAGCCTGAAGCTCAATACGAAGCTCAAAAATACTACACAGAAATGGCTAATGTCATTCAAAAAGTGTTTACGACGAAAGATGTGGATTTGAAAAAAGCACTGTCTGAAGCCGCGACCAAAGTGCAAACGGAAACGTTTGACAAAGTGAAGGTCGAATAGGTAAGCCTAATCTTACTTCTACTTGCGGCCGCTTATTATGGAGTGGCCGTGAGTAGGGGTTTTCTCACTATAAGGAGTGTTTAGGATGGATGCAGAGCTAAGTTCACAGCCGGTCGTAGCCAGCAGGGTATCGAAGAAGAAGATGAACTGGTATTTATGGGGTACACTGTTTATTTTACCGGAAGTCGTGTTATTCATTATTTTTCTCTGGGTGCCTATTTTCAAAGGGATTTTTTATAGCTTTTATAACGTTGATTTCGTAGATGGCAATTCTTTCACTGGCTTAGCAAATTATGTGAGTATTCTGAAGGATGATCTGCTTTGGATTTCAATTAAGAATACATTGATCTATATGGCTTTAGGTATTATTCTGGGCTTCTGGATCCCGCCGTTGGTTGCAATCGCTGTATCCGAGCTTCGACGGTTTCAAAGCGCAGCACGTATCATCAGCTATTTGCCTAGTGCGGTACCTGCCATTGTTTTGTACGGCATGTGGATGTGGTTCTTTGATGCCGTAGGACCTATTAATAGTCTGTTACAAAAAATAGGCTTGGGGCAAGTTTCGTTCTTTAGTCCGAAATTAGCGATGGCTTCGATTGTTATTCTAGAAACATGGCAAAGCTTCGGGGCAGCTACGTTAATCTATATTGCCGCGATCGTAGGGATTCCGAAGGATTTATACGAAGCTGCTGAAATCGATGGGGCCAGTGTGTGGCAGCGCGTTCGTTATATTGTTTTGCCTAGTATCAAAACCTTAATGGGATTATTGCTTGTGCTCCAATTGATCACGACTTCACAAGGCTTCCAAGCGCAATTATCGATGACCGACGGCGGTCCTAATAACGCAACGTTGACGTACTTGCTATGGCTCAACCACACGGCGTTCCGCGATCTGGAATTCGGCAAAGCGAGTGCCATGGGTAGCTTGATGTTCTTCGTGCTCATTGGAATGACCCTACTATACAATGTCATGCAGCGTAGGAGTGAGAAAGCATGAAGCAAGGCGAACGAGGGTTAATATCCCCGCATGATTTCAAAAAAGGTTCCGTCAAACTCGGATACACGCTAATGGTACTACTCATTTTGGCGATTGCGGTAACGACCATCTATCCGTTTCTAAATACTTTTTTTGGCTCACTGAAAACGCGGGAAGAGTTTTTCACCTTTCCACCCACCTTTTTCCCGAAGCATTGGATTTGGAAAAATTATGATGATGCTTTCAACAGCTTTGATCTTCCATTACTGACCTTTTTGAAAAATACACTAGTGATTTATGTTGGAAATGTGGTCTGTTCCCTCTTATTTATTGGGTTAGCCGCCTACGCCTTATCCCATTTGAGAGTACCGTTCAAGCGCTGGATGACACTTTTCTTTTTCTCAACGCTTTTGATTCCACCTGCAACGTATATCGTACCTAACTTTTTGAATTTGAAAAGCTTAGGGATGATCAACACCTACTGGGCGTTCTGGCTGCCCGCGGCGGCAAATGCTTATTTCATGCTGCTGCTCAAAAATTTCTTCGATGGCATTCACAAAGAAGTGCTGGAAGCTGCGCGTATTGACGGGGCAAGTGAATTCACATCCTTCATTCGGATTGCGGTTCCGCTGTCAACGCCGATCATTGGCACACTGCTCATGCTGTCGTTTTCTACCACGTGGAATGATTTCTACTGGCCGAACATTGTGATGACGGATAAAAGTATGTATCCACTTGCCACCGGCATTTATCGCTATGTTGTATATTCGAACTCTGTAATCCCATGGAGTGTACGTTTCGCGGTGTTGACTATGGCTATGCTGCCACCGGTACTTTTCTTCTTGATTTTCCAGAAGTTTATGATTCGCGGTTTATCGGTGTCTAGTGTAAAAGGTTAGGAGGAAAACGCCCATCAGAATGCAAATTCTGAAGGCGTTTTCTTGTTGCTTAAAGGAGAATCCTTCAAGCTTAGCGAACCTACTGAGAGCCTAACTTGCAGAGGGTACTTGCCATAGCAGCTTGGCGGAAAGCTTGGAAAGGATGATAAGCACGTATGCGCAAAATGCTGCAAAATATGAAATTGATGAAAAAACTGATCCTACTGCTTATCGTCTTCGTTGTGATACCTACTCTCGTCCTGGATTTAGTTGTTGCCAAGAAGCTGGAATCCATTACGGAAGAACAAGTCGGGACTGCCCTGCTTCAATTAGTTCGGGGAAGTCATCTAACCTTGGATCGGGAAAGCAGCGATTTTGAAGAAAAAACAGAAAAAATTATGATTTCGCAAGAAATCCAACAATTGGTAAGCATTCCCTCATCCTCCGAATATGAACGCTTTGAGATCTTCAAAACGTTAGATAAATATTTGAACAATTATTCAACTAATGCCGTACGGTATTCGTTGTTTTTCTCGGATAAAGATAAGTTGTATTCGTTCGTCCCTAATTCAGACCTGTTGAATAACGGGGTGTTTTATTCGACGGATATGACCGATCTATCGTGGTATAAAGCGGTCAGCAATGCGAAAGGGAAGGGCATTATTCGTGTTATTGATAAATTCGGATACAATCCGAATAATACGCAAACAGTTGCTTACCTGAGGCAGTTAAACAGTATTTATAACGGCGAAACAGTTATCGGCTACTTGGTAGTGTCGGGCATTGAGACGCCGTTGCAGATGGATTTCGTCCCTTTCGATAAGTATAAAGATGCTCAAATTCTGCTGCTTGACCCCGATAATACGGTGTTAGCTACGAATACGGAAGCATTCGGCATTGGCTCGAAGATTGGCATACCTGCGGGAAAAGAGGAAGGGGTCTATAAGCAAATCGAGAACGATGAAGAGATCATGTCAGTCATTCACACGAGTGAGATTACGGCTACCAAGCTGCTAATGCGTGTTCCGGTCGAATCGATTATTAGTGATCATATCTCGGTCCAGCGACTTGTGGATTGGATTATGTTGATTTACTTCTTAATCTTGATCTTGGCGAGTATGTATTTTATTCAATCGATCTTGAAGCCGATCTCCCGATTAGCTCGGATTACGAATTCGTATCACCCAGGAAAACCTTTAGCCATTACTATGCATGCAGAAAGTAAAAATGAGATCGTGCTGCTTAGCAATCATTTTATTCGCATGACGAATCGATTGAATCAGACGATATATGACCAATATGAGCTTGAATTAAAGCATAAGGAAGTTGAATTGTCGATATTGCATACACAAATAAATCCGCATCTCCTGTATAACACGTTGGAGTCGGTTTATTGGCACACGCTAATGGAAGGGGCAGCCGAATCGGCCGAAATGATTAAGGATTTGTCTCTCATTATGCGGATTGGGCTTAGTAAAGGTAAACTTCTCATTCCGGTGATGGAAGAAATTAATCATGCTGAGGCGTATGTAAGGTTACAACTTTTCCGCTATGAGTACGCGTTCAAGGCGCATTGGGAAATTGAAGAGGAGGCTAAGCGCTTCCTCATGCCGAAGGTACTCCTGCAGCCAATTATTGAAAATGCCATTCTCCATGGGATTAAGAATATGAGTCAAGATGGGGAGCTCTGGATCAAGGTAAAACACTCGGATGGCAAAATCATCATCAGCGTCGAGGATAACGGATATCGCCCGGCCGATATTGGGATGCTGAATGCGATTCTGCAGGGGAAAGAGAGTAATAAAGGATTTGGTATTATTAATGTGCAGAAGCGGATTCAGCTGCATTTCGGGGAAGGCTTTGGCTTGCAGTATGCGCTTAGGGAGGATCAAGGGGTAAGGGCTTGGATTGAGATTCCGGCGGTGTTGGATGAGTCGGATTTGAAGTAGGTCATAACCTCCTAGCGAGGGCGCTGCCATTTCTTTCGGTAGACGAGAGGTGTGTCGCCGGTGCGGTCCTTGAACAAATTGATGAAGTGGCTGACATTCTCGATGCCAACCGAGACCGCAATTTCGGATACGGGCATATCGGAATATTTCAGACGCTCCTTCGCATGCGTCATCCTGATGCCAATTAGGAATTCATGTGGAGAGAATCCCGTATACTGCTTAAAACGTTTGGCCATATGATACTTGCTGACAGCATGTTCGTGTGCAAGTTCGTCTAGCGAAATAGCTTCCGTGAATCTGGACTCCAGTGTTTGGCAAATATCATCGATGTAATCAGGCTTGTCCGATTCGGACAAGCTTATTTGCTGCGCAGCAAGGACGATATCCGTTAGCAGCTCGACAAGAAGCTTCGAGGAGAGAAGCTCCGTTGCAGCGCTTCTTTGTTGTTGGATCTGCAGCATTTGACGCAAATAGGTTGAAACCGTTGAATCGCTTGTTAGCTGCAGAACGGGCTCATGTGCTGACGCATACTGCTCATAATAGGCGGCTGTTGCACTACCGTGTAAATGGACCCAGAGAAGCTCAAGTGGCTCCTGAGGATTGGTTGTGTAGCGATGATAGTTATCACATTGGATGAAAAATAACTGATGAGCACGTAAGGGGTAAATCTTATCTTGATAAGTCAACATCCCATTGCCTTTAAGTATGTAGGCGATTAAATAGGAGTCAAGACCTTCTCGTTCTGTGAAATAGCCTGGCTTGGTGTGGAAATGGCCGATTTCTTGTACGTAAAACAGGTTCGCCTTGGCGAATGAGGAAGGGCTGGCAATGAATCGAATTGAGTCTTCCGACCATGCGGTTGTGAAGTTTTCTTTCATATAAGGGAAGCCTCCCATTAAATCGCAAGATTCTATTATTTTTAACCAAGATCCTTGGATGATATCTATATTGTAAGCCATTACAATAGGTTTATAAAGTTATTATTTATGATTGAATGGAGATGTATAGATGTCCATATACCCAGCAATAAAAGCAAGCCTTAAGCCGCGAATTGGGTTGTACTCCGTAGGACTTCGAGCGTATTGGGAGCAGTTCCCTGGCTTGAAAGAACGTTTGGAAGAATACGGTCGTTTCATTGAGAAACGAATGTCCGCATGGGCAGATGTGTATTACTTTGGTCTTGTCGATACGGAAGGGGAAGGGCGGAAAGCAGGCGAATGGCTGAGTGAGCGCCAGGTTGACCTTGTATTTTGCCATGCAGCCACCTACTCCACGAGCTCGACGGTTCTGCCGATTCATCAAATATGCAAAGCGCCTGTTGTGTTTCTCAATTTACAGCCAACAGCAAGACTTAATTATGAGCTATCGACGACAGGGGAATGGTTAGCGCATTGCGGTGCTTGCCCTGTCCCGGAGTTCGCTAATGTGTTCAATCGAGCGGGTATTCCATTCCGAGTTGTGAATGGCATGCTGGGGCTGGATTATACGCCAGCTATCTCATTAACGGATGAAGTGACACATGAGCGTCGTGAAGCGCTGCGTGCGTGGAAGGAGATCGAAGAATGGGTTAGGGCAGCAGGAGTACCTAGAACCATGCAGCATAGCCGCTTCGGTTTCTTAGGTAATACTTATAGTGGCATGCTCGATATGTATAGTGACTTTACGATGATTTCCGCGCAAACAGGTATTCATGTGGAAGTGCTTGAGATGTGTGATCTGGACCGCATGCTGCGAGAAGTGACGGCACAGGATGTGAAGCGGAAGCTGGATGAACTGCATGACATGTTCCAAATCAGCGGCGACTCACCTTCGGATCCGATTGCTAAGAAGCCAACCGAAGAGCAGCTGGAGTGGTCATGTCGGGTAGCTGCAGCACAAGAGAAGCTTGTGCGCGCCTATGATTTAGACGCCTTGTCGTACTATTACCACGGTGCGCCGGGTGGTGAATACGAGAAGATGCAAGGCGGCTTCATTGTGGGTCACTCGCTGCTCACGGCGCGTGGCATTCCTTGCTCCGGCGAAGGAGATCTGAAGACGGCTGTCGCGATGAAAATCAGCGATATTCTCGGCGTCGGCGGCTCCTTCTCGGAAATCGTCGTCGTGGATTACATCGACGAGACGATTCTGCTAGGCCATGACGGGCCATTTCATATCGCGATTTCCGAAGGAAAGCCGATTTTGCGCGGCATGGGGCTGTATCACGGCAAGCAGGGCACAGGCGTGTCTGTTGAAGCGAAGGTGAAGACCGGCGCGATCACGACGCTGAACGTGACGCAGACCGGCGATGGCAAGCTGAAGCTGATCTCTAGCGAAGGGGAGTCCACGAATGGACCGATTATGAAAATCGGCAACACGCAGACGCCGGTGAAGTTCCGTGAGCACCCGGATGCGTACATGTCGCGTTGGTTTGCGGAAGCGCCAACGCATCACTGCGCCATGTCCATCGGGCACAATGCGTCCCAATTTCAGAAGGTCGCAGAGCTGATGAAGCTGAAGCATGTGATTCTGTAGCAGATGTGGCAGTGAGTTAGTCGAAGTAATCGACTAACTAGTGTGCCAGTGGAGCAATCCGCCTCGAGTTAGTATGTAAACTAGATAATTCCGAAGAACTCGCACTCGGACAGAGAAAAGAAGAAAAAAACGCAACCGTCCCAAAAGGACAGTTGCGTTTTTTTTCATCCACGTATTTAGCCGCCGTAGGACAGATGCTAGTGGGTGCTGGAATTATTTTTTGTCAAGTAAAAGTCCAGTTTGTTCGTATAGCCACATTCGTGGAAATGCGCTGTTAGTTAATTTTGCGGAAAGGGGGACAGATCTTCGGGTGATTCAGAACTTTCTGTCATATCAATGTAATGATCGATTGAATCTAAGACCTGACTAAGCGGCGATTGCGCAAATATAATACGATCCGCATGAATAGCGTTATAGGTACTGTCATCTTTGTTAATTTTGAATCCTCTATAATTCTCGTAAATTGTTTTCATAGCAATCTCTCCCTCACTTGGATGTATATAATAAAATAACATCTAATGGATATGTTTGGTAGAGGTGTAAAATAAGAGATTCTGTCAAATTATGAATGTTAAAGTGATTTTCTCATTAATTCACGTGGAATGGAGACGATAGAAGGAGAGTTGGATGCGATTTTTGCTATTCTGTGCTCGCGTATGTTACAGTTAGGTGGAGGTGATGACTTGTGTTAAAATTAAGTATTTTGGATCAATCACAAATTGGAGAAGGTCGTAATGCGGCGCAAACGTTAGCTGAGACGACCGAACTGGCTCAAGAAGCAGATCGTATTGGTTATAGCCGCTTCTGGGTATCGGAGCATCACGCCTCACAAGCCTTGGCGCATTCGAGTCCTGAGGTTCTGATCGCGCATTTGGCTGCCAAAACAGAACGCATTCGACTAGGCTCGGGTGGCATCATGATGCCCCATTATAGTGCCTATAAAGTTGCTGAAAACTTCCGATTGCTGGAGGCGCTTCATCCCGGTCGTATCGATGTTGGGTTAGGCCGAGCACCAGGCGGGATGCCTATATCCACGCGTGCGCTGCAAGAGGGTAAATATACAGGTGTTGACCAATACCCGCAGCAAATCGCTGATTTGACGGGTTATTTATATGATTCATTACCGGCGGGACACAGGTTCGCCGCGTTGCATGCATCGCCGATTATTCCGACGGCTCCGGAAATTTGGCTGCTTGGCTCCTCCTATGACAGCGCAAGAATTGCTGCTGATCAAGGGGCGGCATTCGGCTTCGCGCAATTTTTCGGGAACGCGGATTGTGAGCAGGCGCTGCGTATTTATCGGGAGCATTTCACGCCGTCCATCTTGAATGAGAAGCCGCACTCCTTAGCAGCTGTGTTAGTCATCTGCGCGGATACGGAGGAAGAAGCGAATCAACTGGCACTTAGCACGGACTTATTCTTCTTGTCTTTGGGTCGCGGGATGCTGCTGCCGTCGTTCCCGTCGGTGAATACGGCGCTCAATTACCCGTATACGGAAAATGACTACGCCATGATTCGAAATGGTCGCCACCGGCGGATTGTCGGTACACCGAAGCAAGTGAAAGAACAGATCTTGAAGCTGAATGAGGCTTATCAAGCGGATGAAATCATGGTCGTCTCACCGATTCATAACATCGAGGCGCGTTTGCATTCGTATCGATTGCTTGCGAAGGCGTTTGAGCTGTAGTGGTTGAATGAGGGGATGCTCCCTTGTCAAACAAGCCATCCCCCTCCCGCCACGCCATTAACTGGAAAATGTACAGCTAGTTTCGCCGGGTTTGCTTGAAAATGTGGAATAACTGGATTTCATGTAGCTAATTTCAGAGAATTGGCTTCATTTCAGCCATACTGTGAAAATTAGCTGTAAGTTTTCCAGTTATTCTCATTAATTAGCGATTATGTGTGAAATTAGCTACATGTTTTCCATTTATTTTGCAGAGGGAGTGTTTGGAGGTAAGTTGTAGCTGTCTAGTGGGCAGAGGGAGTGTTTGGAGGTAAGTAGTGGCTGTCTAGTGGGCAGAGGGAGTGTTTGGAGGTAAGTAGTGGCTGTCTAGTGGGCAGAGGGAGTGTTTGGAGGTAAGTTGTAGCTGTCTAGTGGGCAAAGGGAGTGTTTGGAGGTAAGTAGTTGCTGTCTAGTAGGCAGAACGAGTAGTTGGAGGTGCCTTGCGCCGAATCCTTATTCAACTTTTTCCATGTCTCTAACGTCACGTCGCATCCAGTTAGCTCCATTGTGAAACCTGTATTTGCGTTTTTTGGCAACTGCTATTACACTTAAACAAAAAACGGTGGAGTGGTGGCATGAGTAAGAATCGCGTATGGAACAAAGGAAAACGGAATGGTGGAGGCGGTCCTGCACCTGGCACAGGGTTTAAAGAGAAGCTTGCAGCAGAGCAGCCTTTCAAAGCTGAAGTAATTGATCTTTCGAATCCGATTAATCAAGTGAAGCGCATGAGTCGTGAGAACTGGGTAGAACGACCAGTCCGACCAGCTCGTGAGCAACAGTCTAATAAGTAAGCAATCCCGAAGAGCCTATCTATTCTCATTCCAAGGAGAATAAGTAGGTTTTTTTTGTGTCAAAATCCTCACCAGCTAGGAATAGATACGACTTATTTCGCCTATTGCTCCATATAAATGAAAAATGTGACGAGGTTGAATATGATAAGTACCTTACGGAGGGAGTTTCGACAAAGGAGGCTATACATCATGAGATCCGTATTGAAGCTAGAAATTGAGGAAGCGAAGGTGATGATTGCTGCTGGTATTCAAGCTGCGAAGGAAGCGAAGGCAGCAGAAACAATTTGCATTGTTGACGAGGGTGGTTACTTGTTGGCGTTGGAGCGAATGGACGGAGCGCGCAACACGAGTCCTGAACTGGCGATGGCGAAAGCATTCACAGCGAGCGGCCACAGACGATCGACGCACTTGTTCAATCAGCCTGGCGGGCCTGCGACGATACACGGGGAAGCTTTTGGGATCCACGCCATGATGCCGGGGAAGTTTGCGATTTTCGTAGGCGGATTCCCCATCGTGGTGAACGGTCAAGTCATCGGCGGAGTCGGTGTCAGTGGAGGGGCAGGCGAGGAGGATATTGCAGTTGGTGTGGCGACATTGAAGGCGCTTCAGCAGCATCTCGGAGATCAATTCGAGGTGCTAACGGATGCGGATATTAAAAAATAAAAAGACCCCGACATGTCACCTAAGTGAGGAGTCGGGGTTCGTTTCATTTTATAAGTCCTCTTACATACGTAAACGCTTCTTCAATCGTATGATCTTGGAGTCGCTCTAACGAAATGTCGACACCAGGCTTATGCGAGTGAAGCTTTGCTAAGAAGGAGGCTGTCTCGAATATACCTTTACCGGACGGAATTTCATTCTTTTGACCATTGTCCACGACGTAATCCTTCAGATGAGTCAGCACAATTCGGCTGCCAAAAGTTGCGAAGGCATGATCTAAGAAAGCTTCTTGATCTTGCGGCTCAACCACAGTTGGCGGGAGCAAATTAACTGGATCGAAAACGACTCCCAACGTGCTGGAAGGCACTTCTTCTAGGATTTGCGCCATTTTCTCCGTACTGGACAACGTATGTGTGAAAACAGGCTCTAATCCGATATGAACGCCCCAACGCTCGGCTTCTTCAGCTAATTCCTCAACCGTTTGCTTCAGGATGGACCATCCTCTGGCCTCATACCCGTTAGCATCCTCCGCAAGATACGTTGTCAGATCACCCGTCTCAGTAGCCACGATGGACGTTCCGAAATCACGTGCGTAACGTAAATGCTCCTTGAATCTATCAATTTCATAACGACGCTGCTGCGGATCGGGATGAATGGGATTGATGTAACAACCGAGCACACCAATCCGCACGCCAGCGCGATGAAATTGCTCACCAATGTGATTGGCAAGAGCAGGACTTAGTTTCCCAAGACTTAAATCATAATCGTTAATCGCTTTACTGAGTGCTAATTGAACGAAGTCGATGCCTCGACCGCTTAGCTTCGCAGTCAGTTCCTTCAAGGGCAGATGACCGACGGTGTGAGCGAGTGTCCCGATTCCCATCTACCTGGCCATCCATCCGCCGTCCACGCAGAGCACGTGTCCGTTCATATAATCAGAAGCGTTAGAAGACAAGAAGACAACAGGGCCTTTCAAATCCTCTGGTGAACCCCAACGACCTGCTGGAATACGCTCGGTGATTGAAGCTGTACGTTTCTCATCTTTGAGAATAGGAGCCGTGTTATTCGTCGTCATATAACCTGGGGCAATGGCATTAATTTGAATGCCTTTTCCAGCCCATTCGTTCGCTAATGCTTTCGTCACACCTGCAATCGCATGCTTACTTGCTGTGTAGCCAGGCACGTTAATTCCGCCTTGATACGTCAGCATGGAAGCAATATTGACGATTTTACCGCTGCCGCGTTCGATCATATGACGACCAATCAACTGGCAAAGGAAGAAGGCCGAGTTCAAGTTCAGGTCAATAACATCGTGCCAATCTTGACGTGCGTGATCAACTGCTGGTGTACGACGGATAATACCCGCATTATTGACTAGGATATCGATGCCGCCGTAAATACCAATCGCTCTAGCAACAACATCCTCTAGGATGTCTTCATTGCTAAGATCTGCCGCGATAAGCTCAGCTTTGCCGCCTAATGCGCGGATCGCTTCAACGGTTTGAACGCTTTCAGAAGAGGATACCGCAATCACGTTCGCGCCTGCTTCTGCAAGTCCGATTGCCATGGCTTGACCTAGGCCGCCTGAAGCGCCAGTTACGAATGCTGTTTTTCCCGAGAGATTAAAAAGTGTCATAACGTACTCCTTTTCCAATTAAGCGATTTAGTGGTTATAAAATGGATCTGTTACTGCGTTTCAATGCGTATGCCCGTTTCGCGGAACTGCGAAGCCGTTTCCTCAGATAAGCCGCTATCGGTCAAAATCATGGCCACCTCAGATAAGGAAGCGAAGGTTCGCAGAGCACATTGTCCGAACTTGAAGTGATCAATAACCCCATAAACGGTTGCGCTCGAGCCGATTAAAGCACGCTTATATTCAACAAGATCATTCGTGTAAATGGTAAAGCCGTGCTGCAAATGCACGCCAGTTGCAGAAATGAACGATTTCTGAATGTTGAGGCTACGGACATACTCTACGGCTTCTGGGCCAGCAAGCATGTTACGCAGACGATAGCCGCCTGGAACGACTAGTCGAATCTCATCCTTATGAACAAGCTCAGAGATGATATAGAGATCGTTAGTTACAACGGTAAGCGGCTGATTATCCAGCCGCCTAGCGATTTCAAGCGTTGTAGAGCCGCCATCCAGCGCAATGATGTCGCGAGGCTGGATGTATCGGAGTGCGAGGGACGCAATCTCCGATTTTTTGTCGGCATGCTTGATATTCGGTTCTTTCGCGGAAAGTATGCCTAGCTGATCACTTTGAGCTAGCATAGCACCGCCATGAATGCGGATAAGCAGCCCTTTTTCCTCCAGCTTGGCTAAATCCTCGCGAATGGTTTTTCCTGTTACTTCAAGTCGTTCACTCAGCTCATTCACGGTGACTTCTTTCTGAGCGAGTAGAACTTCCATAATCGTTTCATATCTACGTAGAGGATTCATCGGGTTTCATCCGTTCTTTAAATGGGATTACCGATTATTTCAAATCTTGCATTGCTACAGCGTCCATATCGTTGAACATTTGGTTTTCGCCAGCCATGCCCCAAATGAATGTGTAGTTGTTCGTTCCAACACCACTGTGGATGGACCAGCTTGGTGAAATGACAGCTTGCTCATTACGCATAACAACGTGACGCGTTTGTTGCGGTTCACCCATCATGTGGAAGACAACGGCATCTTCTGGCATGTCAAAATAGAAGTAAACCTCAGAACGACGGTTGTGCGTATGAGTTGGCATTGTATTCCACATGTTGCCTGGCTTCAATAGCGTCATACCCATAACAAGCTGGCAGCTTTGAATGCCATCCAAGTGGATGTATTTATAAATTGTACGCTCATTGGAAGTGTTGATGCTGCCTAGGTGAGCAGGCGTTGCTTCACTAATTGCAACTTTAACAGTTGGGTATGTTGTGTGAGCCGGTGTGGAGTTGAAGTAGAACTTAGCTGGGTTTGCTGCATCATCGCTGGCAAAGGAAATTTCTTTGGAGCCAAGACCGATGTAGATACAGTCTTTGGAATCCATCGTGTATGCTGTACCATCAACTGTGATTGTACCTCTTGCTCCAACATTGATAATACCGATCTCACGGCGCTCTAGGAAGTAGTCTGCAGCCATTTCTTTGCGATCAGCTTCTAATTGAAGTGTTTCCGTAGTTGGCAAGACGCCACCGATAATGAAACGGTCAACGTGTGAGTAAACTAATGTCACTTGGTTTTCTTTAAATAAGGACTGAATTTGGAACTCAGCTTGTAGGCGTTCAGTGTCAAATTGTTTAACTTCATTCGGGTGTGAGGCATAGCGGATATCCATGGATTAATCTCTCCTTAGAGTTGGTTTATTTGTGTTGATATGCGTTCATATAGGTTTAATTTACTTCATATCGCCGATTTAGGCAAGGAGATCTTGTGTGCTTTTTCGGAAATTTGGGAAGTTGTGAATAAAGTTAGCTAAATATGTACAAAACAAACAAACGAGTGAAGATTAATATGAGAACAAGAAATAGGAGGAGCATTCAAATGGACAAAAGTCACTATTTTGATCGTGTATGTAATGATACAATTCCAACTCTGCCAGATGAGGAAGATACTACTCCGACGGATATGTTGAGTGAGGCTGTTGAAAAAATTATGGATAATTTAAGTCACCCATTTTCGAATGATGATTATACGGATCGAGACTAACTGAAACGCTGTGGTAAGCTTACATACCAGTAGAAGCATCCGAATCCCTTCCATTAGGAAGGGATTTTCTTTTTGAAGACAGGGGAGTACAATGACTCTAAGACCGGTAGGAAGGGAGCTCCCGATGATGCAAACGACACGTCTGTTTCCAGCTTTATTGGCGGAATTCCCCTGCCATCCGCAGGTGGTTGCTTATTATTTTAAACAATGGCAAGGCTTTCATATGCCCTTTCACCTACATGATGCTACAGAGATTATGTATACCATACAAGGCTTTTGTGATGTCGAGATTCAGCTGTCCCCTGCTCGCACCGAAAGGGTGAGATTGAAGAAAGGCGAATTCATTTTGCTTAATGCGAATGTGGCTCATCGACTTATTGTGGAGGACGATGAGCCATGTCGCATGCTGAATGTGGAGTTTCGCTTTACAGTGCATCAAGGCGTGACGCCCTCACTTCAACAACTTGCCGCGGAAGAAAAACAACTTTACACGTTATTGGATGTTCAAAGCGCTTACTTAGTGCTGCGTGATCCAGATGAAGTCTACCATGTGATGAAAAGCCTGGTGCTAGAGTTAGATAAGCCGACTGACAAAAGTGAGACGATGATTCAATTGTTGATAGCTCAGCTGCTGATCCGAATTGCTCGTTTGCGCCGTGAATCCGTAAGCAGCAGTTTGGTACAAAGCGAATGGTACGTGAAACAAAGCATGGATTACATGCATCAGAATTACGATCGCGAGATCCAAGTGAAGGATATTGCTGGAGCTGTGAATCTACATCCGGGCTATTTACAGCGAATATTCAAAACAGTGACAGGCCAAACGCTGATGGCTTATTTAACGGAAATTCGAATGGAAAAAGCACAAATGCTGCTGCTCGAAACAGACATCCCGATTGCGGATATTTCCGATTATATCGGGGTTGGCAGCAGGCAGTATTTTCACATGTTATTTAAGGCACATACCCATCTAACGCCAACGGATTATCGGAAATCTATGAATACGCACAAACATTTGTATCCAGAAGGAAGTTAGGATTTTTGACATTTGGTGAACAATGAGGTTAGAAATTTGATAACGTTTTCTCTCTTTTGCTTGGTACAATGTGAAGCATAGACGAAGTGATAGAGAGGGCGATAGATATGGCATTTAAGGTGGCATTCATTGGAGCAGGAAGTATCGGATTCACACGTGGACTACTTCGGGATTTATTAGCTGTACCTGAATTTCATGACATTCAAGTGGCTTTTACAGACATTAATCCACACAATTTAGAGATGGTGACGGAGCTTTGTAGGCGGGATATCCATGAGAATGGCTTATCGATTCAGATTCAAGCAACGACAGATCGCAGGGAAGCGTTAGAGGGAGCGAAATACGTGCTGTGCACGATACGTGTGGGTGGTCTCGAGGCTTTTGCAACTGATGTGGACATTCCTTTGAAGTATGGTGTGGATCAATGCGTAGGCGATACATTGTGTGCGGGTGGCATCATGTACGGACAGCGTGGAATCTCCGAAATGCTGCGCATCTGTCAAGATATTCGCGAGGTTGCTGCACCTGATGTCACATTGTTGAATTACGCAAACCCTATGGCTATGTTGACTTGGGCTTGTAATAAGTACGGCGGCGTCCGCACGATTGGCCTCTGTCACGGTGTTCAGCATGGCCATCATCAAATCGCGAATGTTTACGGGTTGGATAAGAAAGATGTAGATATTATTTGCGCAGGAATTAATCATCAAACGTGGTACATCCAAGCTTCCCATAATGGGAAAGATTTAACCGCAGGGCTGCTAGAAGCATTTGAAAATCATGCCGAGTATGCCCGAACAGAGAAGGTTCGAATCGATATGCTGCGCCGCTTTGGCTACTATAGCACGGAGTCTAATGGACATTTGAGTGAATATGTTCCTTGGTATCGGAAGCGGGCCAGTGAAATTCAGGATTGGATTGATATGGGGTCCTGGATTAATGGTGAAACAGGTGGCTATTTACGTGTGTGCACGGAGGGGCGCAGCTGGTTTGAAACGGATTTCCCGAACTGGATGAAAGATTCAGCATTCGTCTATTCGAGCGAGAAGCGCAGTGAAGAGCATGGTTCCTACATTATCGAAGGCCTAGAGACTGGACGCGTCTATCGGGGTCATTTTAACCTAGTCAATAAAGGGGTTATCTCGAATTTACCGGATGATGCCATTATCGAAGCGCCTGGCTATGTCGATCGCAACGGTATCTCGATGCCGCATGTCGGTGATCTACCTTTGGGACCAGCGGCGGTGTGTAATGTGAGCATCTCTGTTCAACGGTTAGCAGTAGAAGCGGCTGTTAACGGCGATGATAAGCTGCTGCGTCAAGCCTTTATGATGGATCCCCTTGTTGGAGCTGTCTGCAATCCGAAGGAAATTTGGCAAATGGTTGATGAAATGTTGGTCGCGCAAGAGGCTTGGCTGCCGCAGTATGGTACTGCGATTGCTGAGGCTAAACAGCGTCTTGCAGCTGGGAATCTTATACCGACGCGCGACTATAAAGGAGCAGCCCGTGTGAAGGTGAAATCGGTTGCTGACATGCAGCAGGATCGTGAAGCAGCGAACAAGAACGCTGGGGAAGCTGACAAAGGTAAGGATCGAGCTGCAACAAACGCGTAAGGTTCATTTATTTTCAAGTATGTTCATTTGGGTGCTTTTCAGCTATAATTAGAGGGTAAGTGAAGGGCCGCTTGCGGTCCTTCTTTTTTATTCTCATGGAAGCGTTTGAATGACGAAAGGGGAAAGTCAGATGTCTAATATTGGCGTATGGGAAGCAGCAGAACCAGGGGTTACTCGCTGTATTTTGAAAGCTGAGGTAGGTTTAATGATGATGGAGGTTCACTTTGAACCTGGTGCCATTGGTTATCAGCACAGTCATGTACATGAGCAAATGTCGTATTGCTTGAAGGGTAAAATCGAATTTACAATCGATGGCGTCGTTACAGTAATTGAACAAGGCCAAACGGTTTACATACCTAGTGGAGCAAAGCATGGGGTTACAGCATTGGAAGACTCTGCACTCTTAGATGTATTTACACCGATTCGTGAAGACTTGGTGAAAAGATAACCAGTTGCTCCTGCAACTGGTTTTCCTTTCTTTAGAAATGAATGCGATTACATGGGAAGTTGAGGGGGCTGATGATGCGAAAAAGAGGCCGAAGAGCTTGGATTTGGTTTTACCGAAGCTTATTTTTACGTGATCGTCCACTGACGGTTAAATTACTCGTGTATTCAGCTATGTTGGTAGTGATTCCGCTGTGTGTAGTCGGTTTTATTTCCTATCAGAAATCGTCCGAGGTGCTCCGGGAAGAAGCAAATTTAAGCAATGAACAAATTATTGAACAGGTAAAGCTCCACATTGAATATTACATACGTGATTTCGAAATTGATTCGATTCGGATGCAGAACCATCCTGCAATGCAGCAGTTTCTGCGGATGACGAGTGAGCAAGAAGTGAACGAATCTCATATCCGCGAACCGTTGATGCAATTATTTCACGATACCGCGTATTCTCGCTCGGATATTTCACGCATCATGCTTGTCATGGAGGACAAGGCCGTATTAGATACAAGCTTTAACAAGAACGTCACACCAGCTATTGAATTAATACAAGAGCCTTGGTTTTCCAACGTTCCTGCCAATAGTGATATTCGACTCATTATCCGTCCTCCTTCGCCTCGTTATGAGCTTGAATATGTGCCTGTACTCTCCATCGTGAAGAGGTTAGTTAGTCCGAATACATTGGAGCCTGTCGCAACCTTGATCATGGAAGTGAATTTCAAACGCATTCAAGAAATTGCAGATCGCGTTACGATTGGTCGAACCGGTTATCTTTCCATCATCGATCCAACAGGTCACTATATGTATTCACCAGCCTACGAGGAGATCGGGCAACTGGCTGAGCTCGAACAATTACCGATCATTCTCACACAAGAAAGCGGCTCCTACCAAGCGGCGACAGGAGATAAACCGTTCTTTACATGGAGCAAGTCATCTTACCTGAATTGGCGACTGGTTACGATGATTCCAGAATCCGAATTAACGCATGGCACGCAATTTATCAGGCAAACCATTTGGTGGACAGTTGTCGTGACGCTGCTTGTCGCCTATTTAATCGGTATTGGGTTTGCTACAAGTATTGTTCGACCGATCAGATCGCTTCAATATTTCATGAAAAGAGTGAAAGAAGGGGACTTTGGGTCCCGTGTAGATATTGAATCCAAGGATGAAATCGGGCAATTAACGAATGATTTTAATAAAATGGTTGAAAAGCTGCAAGTACTCATGGATGAAATTTACTATTCAGAGCTTCGTGAGAAGGATCTGCAGCTGCGGCAGAAAGAAACTGAGCTGAAAGTGCTGCAGTCACAAGTGAATCCACACTTTTTGATGAATGCGTTAGAGACGGTGAGAGGCATGGCGTTGGAGCGGGATATGACTGATATCTCTGTGTTGGTTGCTTCACTCGCTCGACTTTTACGCTACAATTTGAATCATGCTGGGGCTACCATTTCAGTCCAACAAGAAATTCATATCTGTGACATGTACTTACGTATCCAGCGTTATCGGTTCCCAGATAAACTCACCTATTCGTTTCAAACACCAGCATGGGCGGAGACTCAGTTGATTGCTAAGTTTGCTCTACAGCCACTGGTTGAGAATTGTGTCATTCATGGCATGGAGACAAGTGATAAGCCCGTACATATTGATATTTCCACGAATCGTTATGATGATCAGCATTTTGTAATAGAAATAACAGATACTGGAACAGGAATACCCGCAGATAAACTGAGATCTCTCCAGCTCGATTTACGCCAAAAGGATATGGTTACTGCGGTGTCACAGATCGGCATAGTGAATGTACATCGACGAATTTCTTATTTATTCGGGGATGAGGCTGGCCTTGAACTGGAAAGCAGCGTTGGAGCAGGAACCATAGTTAGGATTAAGCTGCCGCTGAAAGTACAGGGTAAGGGAGGTGGTAGTGATGTATAAAATCATTCTAGTCGATGATGAGAAATGGGTCCGTGTTGTGCTGCGCAAAGCCGTTGAGCAAACTAAGCTGCCAGTGGCGATCATGCAGGAATGCAGTAATGGCTTAGAGGCATTAGATGCACTTCATCACCATCAAGCAGATCTTGTCATCTCTGATATCAAGATGCCGATTATGGATGGGATTGGTTTGGCGGAGCAATTGGCGCTCAAGTCGGTGAACTTGATTTTGGTTAGTGGGTATGATGATTTTCAATTTGCCCAGAAAGCGATTCGGTATGGGGTGAAGGATTTTCTGCTCAAGCCTGTGGAAACGGAAGCGATGGAAGATTGTTTGCGGAGGTGGATTCAAGCACGAGAGACACAGGAAGAGGTTGCTCGGGGAGATGCTTCGATTGCAGATTCGGACGAACTTTCTGCCATAGCTCGCGTGCAGCAATTTGTCGTTGCCAATGTTCATAAAGAGATTTCGTTGACCGATGCGGCGACGCTGGTTCATCTTAATCCTAGCTATTTAAGTCAGCTGTTTAAGCAGCAAACCGGAGGCAAGTTCGTTGATTTTGTGATTGAAATGCGAATGGAAGAGGCGAAAAGGCTGCTTATGAAAACTTCTCTGCGTGTTTCTGAAATTGCTGAAAGACTGGGATATACAGATATTTCTTACTTCAGTACCACGTTTAAGAAGATAACCACGTATTCACCCTTGGAATATCGCAAAAGTGGCGGAATACCCAAAGAAAAAGGATACATGTGAGGTGCAGTTCACCTCTCATGTATCCTTTTCTCTTATTTGGGCTATTTCTTCGCTTTCTCAATCGCTTCTAGCGTTTCTTTATATTCGCTGCGATATTTCTCGATAACAGGCTTCACGGCATCTTGCCAAGGCTTCAGGTCGGAAACATCCGTAATCGTAACTCCGGCTGCTTTCACTTTGGCTTCAGAATCCTTCTCGAATTTCTCCCATTCTGCCTTTTGTGTTTTGACGGATTCCTGAGCTGCTTTCTTAATCAAATCTTTATCTGCATTTGAAAGCTTATCCCAGGCTACTTTGGAAATCAGTAAAACTTCTGGAACACGTTGGTGCTGGTCTAGAATGAGATTTTTCGCTTGTTGGAAATGATTTGAAGAGAAATAGCTTGGATAATTGTTCTCTGCGGCGTCGATAATACCCGTCTGCAGAGCATTGAATACATCGCCATATGGCATTGGTGTTGCATTTGCGCCTAGTGCAGCCATAAGATCAATATTTACTTTATTTTGAATGACACGGATTTTGAGACCCTTGAGATCGGCCAATGTTTTGATCGGTTTCTTGGAGTAGAAGTGACGCGCTCCGGAGCTGTAATAAGCAAGTCCCTTCATGCGGGAGCTCTCCAAGCTGTCCAGGAGCTTCGTACCTTGCTCACTCTCTAGGAATTTCCATTGATGAGCGTCATTGTCGAAAATATACGGCAAGCTGAACACCTCGTATTGCTTGTTAAAGCCGCCAAGCGCTCCTGTGCTGACACGTGTAAATTCGATGGCTCCGAGCTGAACTTGCTCGATTACCGCTTTCTCTTCACCTAGTTGTGAAGCGGGAAATACATCGATTTTGATGCGACCGTCCGATGCTTGATTGACGAGCTCTGCGAATTTCTTATCGCCAATCGTGGTTGGATAATCCGCTGGATGTGTTTCAGCTAAACGGAAATTCAATTTAGGTCCATCGCTTTTTTTCGTTGTTGAATTTGAGCTGGTTGTCGTTGTGCTGCCGCAAGCAGTGAGTAATAGA
Source organism: Paenibacillus sp. J22P169 (assembly GCF_059691995.1). Lineage (NCBI taxonomy): Bacteria > Bacillati > Bacillota > Bacilli > Caryophanales > Paenibacillaceae > Paenibacillus > Paenibacillus sp. J22P169. The sequence goes on from NZ_JCAUAO010000005.1 coordinate 225,982, forward strand.
CTTGCACCAATCACAGTGCTAAGCATGGACAGATATTTTCTTTTTATATTCATTTTGGTATTCACCCTTTTTCGGAAAGTTTGATAAATCTATTTCAGCTATTTCAGTAGATTAGGCAGCCACATGACGAGGCCTGGTATATAGGTTAGAATCATCAGCACGACACACATGACGTAGAAGAATGGCATCATCGCCTTCGTGCCTTCCGATATCGAAATGTTGCCTATCGCCGATCCAACAAACAGGACGGTGCCGACAGGCGGAGTCAGAAGTCCAATGCCTAAGTTTAACATCATAATGATGCCGAAGTGAACAGGATCCATGCCAAGGGCAGTCACGACGGGGAGCAGAATAGGTGTCATAATGAGGATGAGCGGTGCCATATCCATCGGAGCGCCTAGTACTAATAGAAGTACATTGATAATTAACAAGATGATGATGGGATTATCTGTCACGCCAAGCATCCAATCGGTTAACATGCCAGGAACTTTGAGAAAGGCAAGCACATAGCTAAAAGTAGCCGAGGCTGCAATTAAGAATAGGACCATGGATACCGTTCGAAATGTTCTTTTCAGGATGACCCACATACGGCTAATTGGTATATCCCGATAGACGAGAAACGTTAAGATGAAAGCATATAAACAGGCTAATGCGCCGCTTTCCGTTGCTGTAAACCATCCAGTGAATATGCCGCCGAGGATGATGACGGCAGTCAGAAGCGACAGGAGACCGTCTCGGACGATTTTTGGAATATCACGTAAAGGAACCGTTTCACTCTTGGTATAACCGCGTTTGATCGCGATGATATAGCTAGTAACCATAAGTGACACACAAAGAATCAAACCTGGGACTATGCCTGCGAGGAATAGAGACGCAATGGAAATACCGCCGCCTGCTGCAAGGGAATAGAGGACAAGGTTATGACTCGGTGGAACAACGACGCCTTGGATAGCAGCAGAAACCGTGACACCTACGGCATAGTCTGTGTCATACCCTTTCTTTTTCATCATGGGGATCATAACAGAGCCTATAGACGAGACATCGGCTATTGCGGAGCCTGAGATGTTGCCAAAAAACATGCAAGCTACACAGTTAACCATGGCAAGGCCTCCACGTATGCCCCCGACAAGAACCTGTGCGAGATTGATAAGACGAAGCGCCATTTGTCCTTCGCTCATAATTTGGCCAGCAAGAATGAAGAAGGGAATCGTTAACAGCGAGTAGGAGTTCATACCCTGAATCATGGTTTGGCCAACAGTTGCAAGTGGAACTTTTAAGTAAACAAGCGTAAGTAGTGATGAGCCCGCCAACGCTAAGGAGATCGGAAATCGTAGGACGATCAGACCAACGAAGGTGACACATAAGATGAGAATGGCAATGGTCGAGTCCATTAGTGGGTGCCTCCTTCCTGCATGTTGACATGCCGTTTCGTATCAATGCCAAAGAGCTGCAAAAGTGAATAAGCGCAAGTCATGACGCCAGTGATTGGCATAATGACATATAGCGTGCTGTTGGGCAGACCTGTTGCTGGCAGTTCGGATTCATGCATCATGACAGTGAAATCCCAACCATATAGCAGGAGATAGACACCAAATGCGAGAATAGTGATTTCAATGAGCTTATCGAGCGCTTTGTTGATTGGGGCCGGAAGCTTATGCGTGAAGGAATCAATCCCAAGATGAAGCTTTTCTCGAAAACCAATCGCGATTCCCATGAATGAGAACCAAACGAGCAAGAGCATGGTGACTTCTTCGGACCAGAAGAAAACGAAATTGAATAACTTGCGTGTCATAACCTGAGCGGTGACGATGATGATCATACTCAGTAATCCAATAAGAGACGCCGACTCGATGAATGTATCGATACCAAGTGCCAATTTTCGTAATAATCGCATAGTGAAACGGACCTCCTTTCTCTATTTGTAAGTGCTTCCATTTGCGATATCTTAAGTATAGCGACCCATTTGTTTGGCAGGTACGCCATAGTTTTTAGTTTTTTTTGTAGTTTTTTTAGAATTGTTATTTGGGAGAGGTGAACGAAATGTCACAAATGGCATCCAAACAGCCGCACAAAATCGCTTGTGTTACAGGTACGGATCGGGGAATTGGTCTAGCTCTGACGCAATTCTTATTGCGGGAGGGGTTTACTGTTTTTGCAGGAGGCATTCAGGCGAACAATATTGATCTGACTAGGCTTGGTGAGGCGTATCCTGGTCAGTTATATGCTTTCCACTTGGACGTCGGCTCGGATGAAAGTGTTCAGGAAGCTGCTGCGTTCATCCGAAGCAAGACTGATAAGCTGGATCTGTTAATCAACAATGCGGCAATCCTTGGCGACACGACGAAAACGGTTGAAGACGAGCTTGATTTTGACGAGATCCAGCGTGTTTACAATGTATCTGCACTTGGCGCCATTCGTATGTCGAATCAGCTCATTGAGCCGATCATGCGCGGCGGGAAGCTGATAGTCATGATCTCATCAGAGGCTGGAAGCATTGGGAATAGCCACCGCGATGCGTGGTTCGGATACTGCATGGCCAAAGCCGCGCTTAACATGGGCTCCACGATCATTCATAACAAAATTCGTCTCAAAGGCGGGCGAGTACTGATTCTTCATCCGGGATGGGTTAAAACGTATATGAGCGGCACCTGGAATGACGCGGGTACGTATACAGCGGAGGAATCGGCATCTCACATCCTGAGTAAGATTGACATGTATAAGGATGAACTCGAAGAGATGCCCATTTATTTGGAGGCAGACACCGGCAAACGGTTGCCTTGGTAAGAAATGACGAGGAGGACGTGAATTAGATGAATGAGCTAACGAGGGTACGATTGATTGGTGATATAACGGATGCGCCTTGGCATCCATTAGAGCCTGCGAGACAGGAACTAGAGTCGATTCTTAAGACGGAATATCAACTCGAAGCAACCGAGGATTACCACGCATTTGAAACGTTGGAGCAGGATGAATTCTCACTCTGCTTGTCCTATACGGACTGCTGGAATCGAGATCTAACGGCAGCGCAAACCGCGGGTTTGTTAAGATTCGTTTCAGGTGGCGGAAGCCTGTTGGTCATCCACAATGGTATTTCTATTCAGCGTAGTTATGAGCTTAGACAGATGATGGGGGCTAAGTTTACAAGTCATCCACCCTATCAATCGCTTCACTATGTTCGGACGATAGAGGAACATCCACTTCTGGAAGGCGTTGGAAACTTTCAGCTGGATGAGGAGCCTTATATGTTTGATTTTGATCCAGTTACACCAAGAAATGTGTTCCTGTCGTACGAGTATGAAGGGGTGCAGTACCCAGCAGCATGGGAACATCGTTATGGTCTGGGGAGGGTAGTTTATCTGCAGCCAGGCCATCATGCCCCGTCTTTTCAATCTGAAGCCTATAGAAGATTAATATTGAATAGTGTGCGTTGGTTGACGAAGATAACATGTGAAGATTAGCATTGACTGCCATTAGGTGACAAAGTAAAGTGAAGTTAGCAATCTAACATTTGGTAAAAGAAAGGGTAGAACCTGATGCAAAATAGTGGGAAATTTGCTTGGACTTGGACGATTCGTGAGGAAGTACTGGAAGAGTATGTTGAGATGCATTTAGCTCCATGGCCAGAAATTATGGAAGAGCATAGTAAAGCAGGCATACGGGATTACTCCATTTTTCAAAATGGCGCCCAATTCTTCTATGTATTCTTGTGTGATGATTTAGAAGCTGCTTTCAATTATCTTGCTGAGAGCGACGCATGTAATCGGTGGAATGCCATTACGTCCAAAATGGTCGTAGGTTCATTCGACTTCCGTGAAGCGGTGCCAATTACTCCGATGCGCGAAGTATTTTATCTAAAATAGAAATAGAGTTAAAGGATCACTAGAGTTCATTCTAGTATCCTTTTTTTATTTCTCCGACAATTTACCAGAGCTGGTAGACCGTGGTTCCGAGGGAATAGAAACTCACTTGAAGTACTAGAAAGATTGGGATAGTATGAGGTGCAGAGTATTTTTTGAAAGGAACGTGAGAGATGAATAACCTAAACCTTACTCTATTAATGAAAGCATCGCGATTTCGGGTTATTCCAGTCATGATCATTCCCGTCCTATTAGGTGGACTGGGAGCCATTGTGTGGAACGATACATTTCATCCAATGCTATTTGTGCTGACCTTCATAGGGTCAATTGCAGCACATCTATTCTCAAATATGATTAATGACTTATGGGATTTTCGAAATGGAATCGATACGGCAGCTAAGGAAACGGCCTCTACGATTTCAACAAATTCAGGATTTCTGGCAAATGGCATTATTGCAGAACGAACGTTTAGTTTTCTAACGTGGTCACTGTTTGCGGTTGCTCTTATTTGTGGACTTATACTAAGTATTAGCAGTGGTTGGCTCGTACTCGTGTTTGGCGGTTTGGGCGCCTTGATTGCCTATTTTTATGTGGCGCCGCCTATTAAATTCGGATACCGTGGGAAAGGCTATAGTGAGATTGCTATTTTGCTATCTTTCGGTGTTTTACCTACGTTAGGCAGTTATTATGTGCAAACGATGCAGGTTGATTATCGACCGATCCTACTATCTTTGCCCATTGGTTATTGACGACATTGATACTATTCAATCATCATTTCCTTCATTGGCAAGCGGACCAAAGCGTTGGTAAGCGGACGCTAGTTGTGGTTTGGGGCGAGAAGCGAGCACTGGTTTTCTCCAAATTTCTATTCGTATTATCTTACGTAGCATTGATAGCTTGTGTACTCATTGGCGTGTTCCCTTACTATGCCCTACTTGCTTTACTAACAGCCGTTCCATTTTATCGCGTCTATCGTAATTTGAAGTCAGAGAATCCTTCACCAGCCTATTTGCCATTGATGGGTGCTTCGCTAAAAGCAACCATTAGAGGCGGCATGATTATGATGCTTGCCTTGGTGGTACAAGCTATCTTTCAATCATAAAATACACACACGAAGCGAGGTCATAAGCGATGAGCAAGCAATTTACAATTGGTGATTTTCACACGATCCTTTCGGAAGGCGAAGTATGGAAAATAGGTGGCTTCCCAATGCCGGACGGCTCTTTCTGGGAATTCAGAGAACCGAATGCGACGATTATTGTTAGAAACGGTATTCTATACGCGCGTGCGCCGCTTAGCCGCAAAAATGATTATGTACAATTTCTAGATAACGCAAAGCATATGTATTATTCGGCTCAAGATGTTGAAGTGCCTGAAGAAGGCGAAATTTCGTTCGAACTGCAAATCCGAGCACGTACGCAAAACACGGAACCTAATGATCTATATGATGGATTCGTTTCATTGAATTTACTTGATTTCACAACAGGTGCAGCGCTGGATTTCTTCGCTGGCAATGATAAATATGCGAGTGTTTATGCGGTACTTCCTTTCCCAGGTGTACAGGTTCCTGAGACAGATAAGACGCGCTTTTTCTGTATTTTCAAAGAAGAAACGAATTTCCAGCCGCGCGAATTTAACACATACAAAATTACGTACCACCGTGGTAACGACGAAGTCATTTTCTATGTGAATGGTGAAGAAGTACGTCGTGAAAAGAACGTGCCAATCAAATTCAATCGCTTCACAGTCGCACTAGGTATGATGACGGAGAAGGATTTGACGCCGCAAGGAAGTGTTTCCCTTCACGGACAAACGATTATTGGCGAGTGGTCGCCTGTTACGGTTACGATAACGGAATAACAACACATGACCGAAAGAGCTCGGACTTCATTATCTGAAGTCGGGCTCTTTTTTGCACGCTCCTGCCTATGGGTGAATACACTGGATTACTCAGCGATTAGGTTTCTTAGGAGGTACACATGCGGAAATATACAGTGAAAAGAGACCCTCGCGATTTCCGTGATTTCACATACAGGAGTGTCAATTACATCCGGGAATCCCAGTTGCCCAAGAAAATCGATTTGCGTAACAAACTCTCTCCTGTCGTAAATCAGGGTTCGTTAGGATCGTGCACTTCGAATGCAATTGTAAGTGGACTTCGTGAATTTTGGCTGCGAACCGAAGAAGAGAATACAACGCGTTTATCGCGGCTTTTTCATTATTGGCATGAACGTGAGTTAGAGAATACGGTTAATCAAGATGCAGGGGCTACGATCCGTGATGGGCTTAAAGTACTGCATAAAACCGGCGTTTGCCCAGAGGATGCATGGCCGTATAAGATTGCAAATTTTAAAGATACCCCGAATTATCAAGCGGAATCTCTTGCTAGATATTATCGTATTGATGGATATCATCGCATCCATGATCTAGCAGGGTTGAAGGCGGCTCTTGCCGATGGATCTCCGGTTGTATTTGGTATATGGCTTTATTCATCTTTCGAGAGTAAGACGGCTTCACAAACAGGCAAAATCCCCTATCCCAATCGGAAAAAGGAAAATCTTCTGGGTGGTCATGCGTTGCTTGCAGTTGGCTATAAGGATGGTAAGCAAGCAGGACAGGGTGTCATTATAGCGCGTAACTCATGGGGAAAAGCATGGGGGGACGCAGGTTATTGCTACCTGCCATATTCTTTTTTCAAAAATAGTAAGTTGACCTTTGATTACTGGACTGGCAAATAATAAGAAAATAAAGGAGGCCTGTTGCGATGTTAAGTGTAGAAGATGCGAATAAGATTATTGCCTTCTTATCAGCCGCCTATTTCGCGACCTCAGACGCGGAAGCAAGGAAGGAATTTAATCGCTTAGCGAATGAAGTGAGGAAGGCTTCAGGACAGCCGTTACAATGAGTGTATCCAAAGGAATCTCAACGAAACGAGGGGCGGCTCTCATGCCAAAGGACCAGCTGATCGTACTCATTCTCATTTTATTTGTCTTGCTAATCTTATTTCTATGTTTGTTTTTATGATAAGGATAAAACAACAGCCGCTGCGATTCGTCGCAGCGGCTGTTTCGTGTTCAAAATCCTTTGTATTGTGGCTCTTCATTCTCTAATTGCTGGACCCGAGAGGACACTTGATCCACGATTTGCTGGGTCGATTGGGCAGCTGTCTCATATAATTGCTTGGCCTCTTGATTCTCTGTGCTAAGTGCGAAAGTTTCAAGACTGGCTTGGGCACTTTTTAAAGATGCTAAGGTAGTTTTAACTTGTGATGCTACTGTCATGTCGTAAACACTCCTCAATTGTGATCATGGATAAGTACAATTGGACTCCATGTGCGCTTCGGTTAGCGGTTGTTAATATGCCCGCATTGTGAAAGGCTCATGTTAACAAATAAATCCAATTTAGAGCAATAATAGTTAGGGTTCAAATGGCACATAATGTAGATATTGAAAGCTGGAGAAGGGGGAGGAATGATGTGCCGGACTGGATACTTATTGCGATTCGAGCATTAAGTACCTTGATGTTTCTGTTTGTAATGACGCGGATTCTAGGTAAAAAACAAATTTCTCAGCTCACTTTCTTTGAATATGTCATTGGCATAACGCTTGGGGATCTGGCGGGGAACATCTCGACCGACGTCGAAGCAAATTATTTACATGGTGTTATCGCGATTCTAATATGGGTGCTTGTGCCATTAGTGCTGGAAATATTGACGTTAAAGAGCAAGACCCTTCGAGTCTGGTTTGAAGGCAATGGCAGAGTTCTCATTAAGGATGGCAAGATTTTAGAAGGTAATTTAAAAAAGGAACGCTATACAGGTGATGAATTACTCGAGCAGTTGCGTACGAAAGGTGTATTTCGGGTGGCGGATGTGGAATTCGCGATGCTGGAATCCAGTGGTGATTTGAGTATTCTTCTGAAGAGTGAGAACCAACCATTAACGCCAAAGCATTTAGGGCTAAAGCTGGCCATAGAGAAACCGACTCAAGCCGTTATGATGGACGGTGTTATTCAAAATGAGGCCTTAGCTGCAGCTGGTAAAAGTAGAGGCTGGCTGCAAGCTGAGCTTGAAAAGATGGGTGTGGCGAAAGAAAATGTTTTTCTTGGACAGGTCGATACGCATGGTGAATTAACCGTTGACCTTTTTGATGACAAAATAGTTCTACCGGCATCTACCGAACGACCTGCCGTACTTGCGTGCTTGAAGAAATGTGAAGCAGACCTAGAGTTGTACTCATTAACGACGAACAATTCTGAGGCTAAACAAATGTATGAAGCATGTTCCATTCAGTTAACTCAAATTATCCAGCAGGTACATACGATTCTCAGAGCTTAGGTTTTGAGGGAATAGGAGTAAGTCATGCCTAACAACAAGAAGAAAAACTTAACAATGACACAGCAGGAGTACCAAAAATTAGCCAAGCAGCAAGAGCCTAAACGACCTGTTCTCAAAAATTGTGGCAGAGCCTTTCTAGTAGGTGGGACCATCTGCTTAATCGGTGAATGCTTTATGCATATGTTCATTAATTACTTTGGTTTTACAGAGAAGACCGCCGGCAACCCGACCGTTGCTGTCATGATTATTATCTCGGTGATCTTAACAAGCTTTGGTATTTACGACAAAATCGCACAGTGGGCTGGTGGCGGAAGCTCTGTCCCGGTTACCGGCTTTGCGAACTCTCTCTGTTCCGCAGCTATTGAGCATCGTGCTGAGGGACTCGTTCTCGGTGTTGGCGGTAACATGTTTAAATTAGCGGGTTCTGTCATCGTTTTCGGAACAGTGGCGGCCTTTTTTGTAGGGATTGCACATCTGATCTTCACGGGGGGCTGACGAGATGCTGAAGGGACACCAAAGCTGGCTTTTTGAAAATCGGCCTGTCATTCTTTCAACAGGCACTGTTGTGGGTCCTGATGAAGGAAAAGGACCGCTCAATGAAGATTTTGATATTGTCCATGGTGATTTGACACTTGGTCAAAAAACGTGGGAAAAAGCAGAGAAAGCGTTGCTGGAGGAAGCTGCTCAGCATGCACTGGCGAAAGCCGGTCTCACCGACGGCCAAATCCAATTCTATATTGGAGGCGATCTGATGAATCAGATTATCTCCAATACCTTCGCAGCGCGGACGCTAAATATCCCGTATCTCGGTATATTTGGTGCTTGCTCCACATCCATGGAAGGGTTGGCGCTAGCCGCTCAACTAGTGGACTCTGGCGCAGCCAACTATGTTATGGCTGGCACATGCAGCCATAACTGCACGGTGGAGAAGCAATTCCGTTATCCAACGGAATATGGGTCGCAGAAGCCGCCGACGGCGCAGTACACCGTCACTGGCGCGGGCGTCGCCGTGCTTGGGAAGACCGGTGACGGCCCGGTTGTCACCGCGGCCACGATCGGACGAGTCGTGGATATGGGGATCACGGATCCGTTTAATATGGGCGCTGCCATGGCGCCTGCCGCTGTCGATACGATTCAAACGCATTGCCGCGAATTGAATCGCGATCCCTCCTATTACGATCTTATCGTGACGGGGGATCTGGCCGCGGTAGGGAGCAGCATTGCGCGTGAGCTCTTTCACAAGCATCAATTCCCAATCGAGCAAACAACCTATAATGATTGCGGATTAATGATCTTCGATCGCGAAACGCAAACAGTTCAGGCGGGAGGCAGCGGTTGCGGTTGCTCTGCTACGGTTACTTATGGGCACTTGTTGAAGCGTATGGCTAAGGGGGAACTGAAGCGAATCCTCGTTGTTGCGACAGGAGCCTTACTTTCACCGCTTTCATTCCAACAAGGTGAGAGCATTCCGTGCATCGCACATGCTGTTTCCATAGAGTCTGGAGGTCTATACGTATGAGCTTTTTTTGGGCATTTGTTGTTGGAGGAGCGATCTGTGTGCTCGGACAACTCATGATGGACGTTGGCAAATTAACGCCAGCCCATACGATGAGCACGCTAGTTGTCCTTGGTGCCATCGCAGATGGTTGTAATTTATATGAACCACTGATTGCATTTGCTGGCGCAGGTGCTACCGTGCCTATCACGAGCTTCGGGAATGCCCTTGTTCACGGGGCTTTAGAGGAGCTCCATAAGGAAGGGTATATAGGTATCATTACAGGTATTTTCAAGGTGACCAGCGCAGGGATATCTGCTGCGATCATTTTCTCTTTCTTAGCCGCCTTGTTTGTGAAACCTAAAGGGTAGAGCTTTGCAAATGACGCCGAAAGGCGTCTTTTTCTATTTCATGTACTTAATCGCGCTAGGGGGGATTGATGTTTAACTGGAAAAAATATATTTAATTTCATGGGTTCCATCCTGTATGAGAAAATTAATGGAAAAACTACAGTTAATTCTTCGATTTTTGATGAAATTATGAGAAGGCCGGGGAATTAGCTGTATGAAATCCAGTTATTCGTAGTTTATCGCATGAATGAGCCGAATTAGCTGTATATTTTACATCTAATCCCCTATAAAACCATCAGGCACTCCATTTTGGCGACTCAACTAGCTAACGTAATCCTATTCAAATAACCAACTTTGTCGTAAACTCATCACGACCACATCGAAACTCTCACCATACTCTCACCGTAAACTCATCACTACCTCACCCTCACCATAATCTCATCTCAACCTCCCGAACTTCCAGCTAGATTAATCAGTTAACTCTCAATTCAACCTCCGTGAACTGCCTCCCAAGCCCCCCAATCAACACCAGAAATCCCCCATCTGTGTATCTTCAAATCCATTTCATGACTACCCACGAGCACAATTAATCTTACACTTGATTACGTGGGTAATTTTAACAAATAACTTTAGAGGATTTACAAGTATACGGAAGAAAAACTTTCCTGTAAACTAGATATACGTACATTTTTGTTTATTTTCTGATCCATACAGAAGATGAGGCAGGTTCGTACACAATAGCCATGTTTACGCATACATTTTTTCAACGTAGACACTGCTTTAAGCTAGTCCACCTATACAAAGTCAAGTTGACAAGCAAAACTCTAAGGAGGATCAACACATGGAAACTGCCACCCAGCATCATGTAGAAGTACTAGCTAGGCTGAAAGCAAATTTAGAATCATGTATTCTTGGCAAAAGCGCTGAAATTGAATTGTTGCTTACTGCGATGTTGGCAGGTGGTCATGTTCTGCTTGAGGATGTCCCAGGTACAGGTAAAACAGTGCTCATTAAAGCATTGGCGAAATCCATTAACGGGCAGTTCCGCCGTATTCAATGTAACCCGGACTTATTGCCAACAGATATAACTGGCGTATCTATATATCATCCCAAAGAAGAGAAATTCCTGTTCCGCTCTGGGCCGATCATGACAAATATTTTACTTGTGGATGAGATCAATCGTGCGACGACCAAAACGCAATCAGCCTTGCTGGAAGCGATGGAAGAGCAGCATATTACGGTAGATGGAGATTTGCATGAACTCCCATCTCCGTTCCTGATGCTAGCGACGCAGAATCCGATTGATTTTGAAGGCACCTATACGTTGCCAGAGGCTCAGTTGGATCGATTTATGATCAAGTTGAGTTTGGGCTACCCAAGTGAAGCAGCCGAGAAAATGATGATTGCTTCCCAAAGCAAGGTACATCCGATGGAGGCGCTGCAGGCCATTGTGGATACCAAGCAAGTTCTAGAGATTCAAGAGCAGGTTCGCCATGTACATCTGGATGAAGCTGTAGCCGACTACTTAGTTACGATTTCGAGAAAAACACGGGAGCATCACGCTGTCTTCCTCGGTGCGAGTCCTAGGGCTACACTTTCGCTAGTGTTAGCTTCCAAAGCCTACGCTTTCTTACATGGCCGTGATTATGTCATCCCGGATGATATTAAATATTTAGCTCCTTTTGTTCTGGGTCACCGTATGATTCTTCAAATGGAAGCGCGTATGGATGGTGTCAGCATTGCCTCTGTACTTGCTACGATTTTTGAGCAAGTACGGGTTCCGGTCAGATTGGAGAAGTGAGCCTATGAAACGACCGGTATTCAAACGATTCGGGGAACTCCCCCGGTTTCCGGCAGCTTTTTGGCTACTTGTAACGTGCTTGGCGGCTAGCTTGTTATTCATGCTGTATCAAGGTGGAAAGCTGGCCTCCATGTTGTTCATTACGATGTCATTTTTAACAGTGTATTTACTTTCTGGGAATTGGAGCGGGATCAAGCGAGTGCAAGGGACCCGCAAGCTGACCAATACAGGTTTAGAAGCCAAATTCGAGGCAGGACAATCCTTACAAATTCAGATCGGGCTCCAATTGCCAGGGTACTGGCCAGTACCTTATGTGATGATTAAAGATCAGCTCATTCGTCAGAATGGCGATGAATCCATATTCGAAGGGTCGATCGTGCCAGATTGGAAACGTCGAGGTGAATTCACCTATAGCACACCGCCACTTCGGAGAGGCTATTATCGCTTTGGGGAGACAGAGTGCTTAACAGAAGATATTTTCGGCTTTTTTCAGCACAAGGGTCGATTAGATCTGCAACAGCCGATTACTGTGTATCCGCAAACCGTTGCAATCCGCGAATGGGCGCAATTTCATCAGATGCTCAAAGGCATGCAGCACCACTCCACAGCCACTAGCGCGCATCGGGAAACAACGCAAATTAATGGTGTTCGTGAGTACATTTATGGTGATCGGCTTTCACGCATTCACTGGAACGCGACGGCTAAGACAGGAACCTGGAAGTCGAAGGAGTTCGAGCGGGAATCATTGCCGAAAACCATTGTTTTACTAGACCGAACTGCACGTGCGTACCGTGATGCCGCCGAATTTGAATTGGCGGTGTCGGTTGCAGCTTCCTTATTCCGATACGGTACTGGACGTGAAATGTCGCTGGGCTTATTGTCGATCGGCAAAGAGTTCACCTATTTTGAACCGAAACACAGTCAGCATCATTACAAGGAAATTGTTAAACATCTCGTTGGTGTCGATGCGGATGGTTATCAATCCTTGAGTCGAATTTTGAAGGAACGCTCGCAGGAGTGGCCTGCAGGCAGCTTAATCGTGCTCATATCTCCGCAAAAAGGTAGTGCGATGCTGCAAATGTTTCAGCAAATGGCGCTGCTTCAAATGAAGCCTTGTCATATTTGGATTCATGCTCAAGATGACCATACCTTTGGACCACTGGGCGTCGAGCACATCTCCACGCATGAGGATTACATTAAGGCGATTCGCTCACAAGGCTATATGGGGTATGAGGTAAGTCAATTAACGGACTTGCCTAACCTTCTGGGAGGGGCGAAACGGTATGCCTAACACATGGTGGAGCAGACTCCTTCTCAAGGATTGGGCGATGCGCGTATCGGCGATCTTCGTTGGTATATTCCTTTATCAATTTTTGATTTGGATTATGAAAGAAGATGGTTTGTGGCTTCCAGAGACAGTTTCTTTCGTAACATGGACCTTGGTCCTTATTACAGCGACCTATTGTATTCCCAAAATGAAAGATGGCTGGCGAGCCTTTCTCCAATTCGTTCTTATTATTTGGTTCCATGGTTTGGGAATGGGTTATCATTGGGTATCCGTTCATATTACAACCTGGAAGGAAGCACTACGGTGGATTGGACTCAACGCGGGGCAGCTTGAACCGTATATCTGGTTTAGTTTAAGTGCGTGGATCATTTATTTATTCGCCATGTGGTCCGTGCAATCAAGGTTTCGTATCGTCGTCCTTATTTTTGTAAGCATTTTGTTTTTTGCCGTTCGGGATTCGTTCAGTATGATTTTCCTATGGCCTCAAGTGGCGATGATACTGCTGTGCGGATTCTTGCTCCTAATCGTGAGACATTTCTCACAGCTGAAGAAAAAAGCACCAGACGTGTGGGAAACGATTTCCGACTACCCGTCTTCATTCGCTGTTCCTATCCTGATTTTGATTGGAGTAATTGCTTTAGCTGGCGTATTCGCTCCAACGGTGAATCCAATTCTGACGGATCCGTATACAGCTTGGAAAGTAAGTCGTGGAGAACCAGTGCCATTGCTTGGCAAAGGGGTTAGCATTGTATCTTCGACCATGGATGCTTCATCAGGTTATAGCCGAGATGATAGCCGCCTAGGCGGGGGCTTTCGATTCGATTATACGCCGGTAATGACGATTGAATCTAGCAAACGTACTTATTTCCGTGGTGAAACGAGATCCATGTATAACGGAAAAGGTTGGGAGCTTGGACCGACGGAGAAGAGACTGCCGATGTTTCGGGTGAATTTAAATCCGTTACCACTGGATCCACGTTTTAACGTTTCGCAATTAAAAACAGCGGAAGTGACACAAAGTGTTGTGATGGATCGAGAAGAGGTATTCCCAGTATTATTCGGGGGCTATGCCATTCAGAAGATCGTAGGAATCAATCAAGGTGAGAATCAGTTCCAGCGTATTATCTGGTCACCGCGACAATCTGAGCTTCGTTTCACGGGACGAACGAATTATCCGAAAGATTATTCGATCGTTACGCAAGAACCGATTCTAGAGGAAGATCTCCTCCGCAAAACGGAGCAAGATTTCACAAACAAGCCGGAATGGGCAGAGTATTTACAAATACCTGCTGATTTGCCCGAGCGAGTGAAGCAGCTAGCTCTGGATATTACGAAGAATGCATCAAACCCCTATGATAAAGCGAAGTCGATCGAGAAGTATTTGTCCGAGAATTTCCCCTATACGAATACACCGGACGAAACAAAGGGGAAAAGCAAGGACTTTGTGGATCGCTTCCTATTCGAAGTGAAGCAAGGGTATTGTGATTATTACTCAACAGCCATGGCAGTCCTGACACGTTCGATTGGTTTGCCTACACGCTGGGTGAAAGGTTATTCCTCTGGAGCCTCGTCGATAACGGATGAGATTCGTGAGCAGGGTATCTTGAGTCTGCTTGGAACAACGATAGATGTAGATGGTGCTGGCACGTATACGATTCGCAACTCGGATGCGCACTCTTGGGTAGAAGTTTACTTTGAAGGCTTTGGCTGGATTTCTTTTGAACCTACCTCCGGCTTTGTACTGCCAAATGTATTCCCGGAAGCGACACCACCACCCGAAGACTTAACAACGGATACGGAACCAAGCACTACACCAGAAGAAACGACTGAAGCAACAAGCCTCACATGGCTTTGGCTGACGCTAAGCAGTGTAGTTGTCGTAGGACTTCTAACTGTCGCTGTATTTTTCTTGCTAAGAAGTGAAGCGTGGCACAACTGGCGCGCTCGTAGGAAACAGCAGCAAGTCGTGAATTTCAATCAGAAAATTGTTGTTGAGTTTGAAAGAATGCTTCGATCATCTCGTCGCAAAGGGTATACGCGATACGAGTATGAAACTGTGCGTGAAGCAACAACCAGGTGGTCATCACAGAGTAAGTGGTTGAAGAAAGAACTTGACGCATTGATCGAACTGTTTGAACGTGCGAAATACAGTCAATTAGCTGTGTCCGAAATCGAATATCAACAAGCGAATCAATTAATTCTGCGAGTAAAAGAACAAATGAAATAGAACAAATGAAATAATAAAACGAAGCCACTCTCCGTTTACGGAGGGTGGCTTCCTACGAGAGGAGATTTATTCAAATGGCGTTTATCGATTGTCATTTTCACTCAGAATCCCTTGGCGTTGCTGCTTCCATGCATGTAATATTACCTCAGGTTGCCAAAAGTCAAATTGGGCTGGCCTCACGCGCTTTCGGTGGCAAGCACCCTACATTGTTACTGCTGCATGGCTTGTCAGATGACCATACGATGTGGATGCGGAGAACCTCCATTGAGCGTTATGCTTCTCAGCTTGGTATTGCGGTCATCATGCCTGCGGTGAATCGCAGCTTTTATGCCGACATGGCGTCAGGACCAAAATATTGGGAATTTATTAGTGAAGAATTGCCATTGCTAGCCAGATCATTTTTCCCATTAGCTGAAGAACGAGAGTTGAACTACGTGGCAGGTCTTTCTATGGGCGGATATGGTGCTCTGAAGCTGGCGCTTTCGCATCCGGATCGCTATGCAGCAGGGGCAAGTTTGTCTGGTGCAGTTGATATTGTTGAGAGAGCTGCTGCTTTTCCAAATGATTTTCAATTGATTTTTGGCGATGTCTCTACGATTAAAAATAGTCCCAATGATTTGTTTTATCTGGCTGACCAGCTCGTTACGAGTAAACAAGAAAGACCGCAACTCTATCAATGCTGCGGCACTGAAGATTTTCTATATGAGGATAATATTCGATTCCGAGATTATTGCCGTTCTCAGGGATTGCAAATCACCTATGAAGAAGAGTCTGCCACACATGAATGGGGTTACTGGGATCGCAAAATTCAACGCGTTTTAGACTGGTTGCCGTTGCCAACTAGAGCCTAGTAGGAAAATATGTTCTTTTCTTTTTGCAACAAACGAGGCACTGTGATATAGTTTCACGTATATGTCAAGGAAGCAGTTGGAGGGAATTTGTTTGCTGAAAAAGCTTGTACCCAGACAGTCTGTTCATACGATTTACGATATTGATGCCAATCACCTGTGGGGATTCGGTATTCGCGGAATTATAACGGATCTTGATAATACACTTGTTGGTGCACGCGATCCACATGCGACGCCTGAGTTAATAGAATGGCTGAATCATTTGCAACAGATCGGCTTCAAAGTTGTCATTGTGTCGAATAATCATCATAACAGGGTATCGACCTTTGCAAAGCCACTGGGCATTCCGTTTATTCACCGTGCCAAAAAGCCGACGAATGCTTCCTTCCATAAAGCGATGAAGTTGCTTGGAACGAGTGCGCGACAGACGACTGTTATCGGGGATCAAATGCTGACAGATGTGCTTGGCGGCAATCGAATGGGGCTATATACGATCCTCGTTCAACCCATCTCAAGGAAAGATGAAGGCTTCTTCACGAAAGTGAACCGCCTAATTGAGAAATGGGCTCTAGCAAGGATGAAGAATTAGGAGGTTTCATGAGTACAGAAACAATACAACATTGCGCGGGTTGCGGCATTGGGCTGCAAACAGAAGACAAAACTAAACTGGGCTTTATTCCAGAGGCTGCCTTGTTGAAGGAGCCTTTGATTTGCCAGCGTTGTTACCGGATTAAGCATTATAATGAGTCTTCGAGTATTACCCTTCAACAGGACGACTTCCTGAAATTATTAGGACATGTTGGTCAAACGAAGGCGTTAGTCGTGAAAATCGTGGATATTTTTGATTTTGAAGGCAGTATGATTAGCTCACTTGCCCGATTTATTGGGAACAACCCGGTTTTGCTCGTAGTTAACAAGATCGATTTACTGCCGAAAGTGACGAATGCCAACAAGATCATCAACTGGGTGCAGCGCAGAGTGAAGGAAGAGAACCTCAAGGTTGTTGATATCGTGCTTTGCAGCGCGAAGAAAAACATCGGTTTCGACCGGGTTATTACAGCTGTACAAGAATACCGCGGCAATATGGACGTGTACGTGGTTGGTGCAACGAACGTAGGGAAATCGACGTTAATTAATCGCCTTATCAGTGATTACAGTGATTTGGAAGCCGAATTAACGACGTCGCAATATCCGGGAACTACGCTTGATTTGGTCAAAATTCCACTTGATGATGGCAAATTCATTATTGATACGCCTGGGATTGTGTACAAACATCGCTTGACTGAGGTTGTAAAGAAGCGTGATTTAACACCGCTAATGCCAGACAAACCTCTTAAACCGATGGTGTTTCAACTAAACGAAGCGCAGACCTTATTTTTTGGTGCGTTAGTTCGGTTTGATTTTATCCAAGGAGAGCATCAATCCTTCACTTGCTACACGTCAAATGCCATTCAGATTCATCGTACGAAGTTGGAACGGGCTGATAACTTGTATGAAGAACACAAAGGTGTCATGCTGACGCCACCTCAAGCTGGTGATCTTGAAGAGCTTCCGAAGCTGGTTAAGCATCCGCTGCACATTCCTAAGGGGAAACAGATGGATGTGCTGATCTCTGGTTTAGGCTGGATTAAAGTGAATAGTTTAGCAGGTGCGGAGCTTGCAGTTCATGCACCGAAAGGCATTAAAGTCATTACACGGGAGTCGTTGATTTAGGGGGCATTGGGGAGATCATGGAGAAACTTGTGACGACGATCGATAGTCATACGGTACTATACGGGGTATTCGGGGATCCTATTCGGCATTCTCGTTCTCCAATCATGTTGAATCGCGCTTTTCAGGAAGCAGGGATCAATGGGGTATATGCAGCTTTTCACGTAAAGCCTGATGAGCTTGGAGACGCAGTTCGTGGCATAAAAGCTCTGGGCTATCGCGGAGTGAATGTGACCATTCCACATAAAGTAGATGTGATGAACTACCTCGATGAGATCGATGAAGGGGCTAGGATCGTTGGCGCAGTCAACACCATTGTAAATGAGAATGGTAAGCTCAAAGGCTTTAATACGGATGGGATTGGGTACGTCCGTTCTTTGAAGGAAGAGACGGGCATCGAGCTCACAGGAAAACGTGTGCTTCTACTAGGCGCAGGCGGCGCGGCAAGAGGTGTTGCCTATGCACTAGCCAAAGAAGGTGCGAGCTGTATATATATTGCGAATCGGACCAAAGAGCGTGCTGTCGAACTTGCAGCCACAATTGGCGCCTTCACTGAAACCGTAGGTTTAGGGATGGATGAGCTGGAGAATGTTGTGGACAATGTTGAATTCGTGCTGAATACGACTTCCGCTGGTATGCATCCTAACGTAGATGAGCTCCCTTTACCGCTTCACCTGCTTCGACCTCACCACCTAGTTAGTGATCTTATTTATAATCCTCGAATCACGAGATTTCTTCGTGAAGCGGAAGCTATAGGGGCTCGCATTCATGGCGGGCTCGGCATGTTTATTTATCAAGGCGCTTATGCCTTCGAGTATTGGACGGGTACCCCTGCGCCGGTTGCGGAGATGAGACAGGTGGTAGAACAGTCGTTAACTGAATAAGAATGAATAGAGGGACATCCATGTTATCAGGCAAACAGAAAAGATATTTGCGCTCTTTGGCGCACCATGTAGATCCAATTTTTCAAGTAGGTAAAGGTGGCGTGAATGAGCATTTGATTCGTCACATCCAAGAAGCGATTGAAGTTCGTGAACTGATCAAAATTACGGTACTCAACAACAGTGGTGAAGATCGACAAGAAGTCGGAGCTGAATTATCCGAAAAATCTGGCGCAGAGCTTGTTCAGGTTATTGGGAAGATTGTCGTGCTGTACAAAGAATCCCGTGACAATAAGAAGATTGAACTGCCGCGCTAATGAGGTGGACGTATGCTTGTCGGAATTATGGGAGGCACGTTCGATCCCATTCATACCGGTCATTTAATCGCAGCTGAACGTGCGAGGGTGGAAGGGGGCTTGGACGAGGTATGGCTGATGCCTGCTAACGTCCCGCCGCATAAGCCTAATGCTCCGAAGGGAACGAGCCAGCAGCGTTGGGAGATGGTTTGCCTTGCTGCAGAAGGCAATCCTTTTTTTCGTCCTGTCGATATCGAAATTAACAAAGGCGGCGTATCATATAGTATCGATACGATCGAGCTGTTGAAAACGCAATATCCGGACATCGCGTTCTCTTATATTATTGGCGCGGATATGGTTCAGTATTTGCCGCAGTGGCATCGCATCGATGACATCGTGCGGCATATTCATTTTATCGGATTGGCCAGACCTGGTTATGAGCTGGACTTGACACAGCTTCCCGAACATATACGAAACCGAGTGAAGCTTGTTCCGATGCCCCTCGTTGAAATTTCATCGACAGCTATTCGGGCGTTGAGACAGAAGAGGGACCCTGTCAGGTATCTTGTGCCAGATAAGGTTGGGCAATTCATGGAGGTGAACCGCTTATATGAAACGTGAAGACCTAATGGCAGCAGTGAAAGAGCAAATGCCGGAGCGGCGTTGGCAGCACACGCTTGGTGTTATGGAAACGAGCGTCATGCTGGCAGAACGATTTGGCGGTGATGCGGTCAAAGCGGATGTCGCAGCGATTTTGCACGACTATTGCAAGTATTGGCCTATTCAAGAGCAAGCTAAGATTATTCGTGAGAACGATTTACCGCAAGACTTATTAGATTTCGATAAAGAGCTGTGGCATTCGCACGCAGGTGCTTTCATCGCGAAGACACAATTCGGAATCGACGACGAGGAAATTTTGGATGCAATCAGGTATCATACATCCGGTCGCGAACAGATGACACAGCTAGACAAAATTGTTTGCTTGGCGGATTATATGGAGCCAGGTCGTGATTTCCCCGGGGTCGAATTGATTCGTGAGCTTGCGAAGACAAGTCTCGAACGCGCATTGGTTGCCGGCTTTGATTCCACGATCAGCTTCTTGATATCCAAAGGAAAGCGCATTTATCCACTAACAATTCTAACTCGGAATGATTTATTGGAACAAATCCAAATACACACCTAATGACATGGAGGATGATTGCATGAGTAAAAACCCAGAAGAAATATTAGCATTCGTTGTTGAGGCAGCGGAAGACAAAAAAGCGGCAGATATCGTTAGCTTGAATTTGAAAGGCGTATCCCTGATTGCGGATTATTTCGTTATTTGCCACGGGAATTCGGAAACACAAGTCCAAGCTATTGCAAGCGAGGCTCGTAAAAAAGCACATGAATATGGTGTTCATATTAGAGGCTATGAAGGGATAGATACAGCAAGATGGGTGCTGCTTGATCTAGGAGACGTCGTACTCCACGTTTTCCATCGTGATGACCGCGAATACTATAATATCGAGAGACTTTGGTCCGATGCTAAAGTTGTGGAGCGCGTATGAGAATGGAAGCAGGATCCCTTGTTACCCTCGAGGTAGCAAGGGAAGTTCCGCCTAACGGCTTTTTCCTGAGTGACGGTTACCAAGATTTTCTGCTGCCTTATGCAGAGATCGTAGGTAATCGAATTAGTCCGGGGGATAAAGTGGAGGTATTCTTATTCCACGATACGCAAGATCGGATCATGGCCACCATGAAACGCCCACTTCTGACCATGGGTCAGGTTGGGCTTCTAGAGGTTGTTGATATTCACCCGCGTTTCGGCTATTTCTTAGAAATGGGTTTAGGACGTCATCTGCTGTTACCTTATCGACATGTGCCTGAATTAGAAGAGCTCAGACCACAAGTTGGGGACAAGGTGTTTGCAACGCTTGCACACGATCGCCAAGGCCGATTGATCGCGAAGCTGGCGCTTGAAGAAGACTTAGCTCCGCTATGTGTTAGAGCTCCGTCGAGTTGGACCAACCAATGGGTGAAAGCTCGCGTCTATCGACCTCTGCAAATGGGGACCTTCGTCATTTGTGAAGCAGGTGTCCTAGGGTATGGTGTCATCGGGCTTATCATCCCACAAGAGCGGACACGTTTACTTCGCGTTGGTGAGCAAGTTGATGTAAGGATTGCCTTCGTCCGTGAAGAAGATGGACGAGTTAACCTATCAATGAGACTTCCAAAGGAAAAAGGACGCGACGAGGATGCGGAACGCATTTTAGAAGTGCTTCGTGAACGTCCGGGGAATGCGATGCCATTTTCGGATAAAACGCAGGCAGATATTATTAAGGATAAATTCGGCCTAAGTAAAGCGGCATTTAAACGTGCTTTAGGTAAGCTTATGAAAGATGGGCTCATCTATCAGGAAGCAGATTGGACTTATCTGAAACCAGAGGAGACGCAAGGCTGAAATGAGTTATGAAAAATTCGCCTATACGTACGATCGCTTGATGAACAGCATGCCTTATGAGGACTGGCTGCGGTTCGTGAAAGAAAGTTTTGATCGCTTTGAAATAAAGCCAACAACACTCGTTGATCTAGGTTGCGGGACAGGCAATTTAACCATTCCCTTAGCTGCCGAAGGTTTGCAGGTGACGGGGATTGATCTCTCCGAGGATATGTTAGCAGTTGCCGAGCAGAAGCATAGTGAACAACCCAGTCAGCCTCGCGGCAGTAGCATTCGTTGGATTCAACAGGATATACGAGAATGGGAGCTTGGCGAGGAAGTCGATGTTGCCATTTCATTTTGTGATAGTCTGAATTATTTACTTGAGGAAGAGGATATTGTAGATGCTTTCCGTCAGACATGGGCGGGACTCAAGCCAGGTGGGTTATTCCTCTTCGATGTTCATACGCAAGAGCAATTGTTTGCCTATGCGGATTCTCAGCCTTTTTTTCTAAATGAAGATGATGTTGCTTACATATGGACTAGTGAGCTAGATGAGGAACGCGTTCAGATTGAACATGATTTAACGATCTTTGTTAAGGACAATGGGCAGCAGGAAACCTTCCGCCGCATTGATGAAACGCACGAACAACGAGCGTATCCTTTGAAGTGGCTTGAACAGATGCTGATCGAGGCAGGCTTTCGTGAGGTTCATCAAGCGGCAGACTTTACGTGGGAGCAGCCAACTGATCAGACAGAGCGAGCTTTCTTTGTTGCGATAAAATAATACGGATGAGGGTTCGCCCGTGGCTTGACAGTGCGGCATTATTTTACATATAATCAAAGCTAATCAGTTGTATGGAAAGCTTAGATGAGGAATAGTACCTTGTACAGCATCTTTCAGAGAGTCGGAGCTAGGGTGTGAGCCGGCAGATGTTAGTCTTGAGAACTCGCCTCGGAGCTAGAAGGTGAACCGCTTGATCCTAGATCAGTGCGCTAGCTGGATCGTCTCACCCGCGTTAAGGGGCAGAGTGAACACAGGTGAAGAACGCCTTGTGTTAACTAGGGTGGTACCACGGGAATTATACCTCTCGTCCCTAGCGATATCCGCTAGCGATGTGAGGTTTTTTTGTGCGTATAGGCATACATGAGCAGAGAGCAACTTGAAGGAGGATATAAGTCATGACACAGGAATTGAAAGAAACGAAGGAACAACAAGGCTACAATCCGCAAGCGATTGAACCGAAGTGGCAGGCATACTGGGATGCAAAGAAAACATTTAAGGTACTGGAAAATTCGGATAAACCGAAATTTTATGCCTTGGATATGTTCCCATACCCATCAGGCGCAGGCTTGCACGTAGGACATCCGGAAGGCTACACAGCAACAGATATCGTTTCCCGTTTCAAACGGATGAGAGGCTTTAACGTGCTTCATCCAATGGGCTGGGATGCGTTCGGACTTCCAGCTGAGCAATACGCTCTAGACACAGGGAATGACCCGCGCGAATTTACAAAGAAAAACATTGATACCTTCCGCCGTCAAATTAAGTCACTTGGATTCTCATATGATTGGGATCGGGAGATTAGTACGACGGATCCAGAGTATTACAAATGGACACAGTGGATTTTCATCCAGTTGTACAATAAAGGACTTGCTTACGTCGATGAAGTACCAGTTAACTGGTGTCCGGCTCTAGGTACTGTACTTGCTAATGAGGAAGTCATTGACGGATTAAGTGAACGTGGTAACCATCCGGTTATTCGGAAACCGATGCGTCAGTGGATTTTGAGAATTACGGAGTACGCGGAGCGTTTACTTGAAGACCTTGAGGAACTTGATTGGTCCGAAAGCATTAAGGATATGCAACGTAACTGGATTGGGAAATCAACGGGTGCTGAGGTTCAGTTCGCGATTGAAGGTCATGCTGAGAAAAGCCTAACGGTTTTCACAACACGTCCAGATACACTTTTCGGTGCAACTTATTGTGTATTAGCGCCTGAGCATGAGCTTGTCCAGCAGATTACGACAGAAGATCAAGTTGCTGCGATTAAAGAATATCAAGAGAAAGCTTCACGCAAGAGCGATTTGGAACGTACAGATTTGGCGAAAGACAAATCCGGTGTGTTCACAGGTGCTTATGCGATCAATCCAGTAAATGACACTAAAGTGCCAATTTGGATCGCTGATTATGTACTTGGCGGTTACGGTACAGGCGCAATTATGGCGGTTCCAGGTCACGATCAACGCGACTGGGAGTTTGCGAAACAATTTGATTTGCCAATTATCGAAGTTGTTCAAGGCGGAGATGTGGAGAAGGAAGCCTATGCTGGCGATGGCAAGCATGTGAATTCCGGTCCAATCGATGGATTGAACATTGAGCAAGGCATCAGCCATATGATCGCTTGGTTGGAGCAAAATGGCAAAGGCCGCGGCAAAGTAACGTATCGCTTGAGAGACTGGTTGTTCAGCCGTCAACGTTACTGGGGTGAGCCGATTCCGATTCTTCACCTTGAGGATGGCACGATGAAGCCTGTTCCTGTAGACCAGCTGCCGTTACTACTTCCGCAAGTGGATGAAATCAAACCATCCGGTACTGGCGAATCACCGCTAGCCAACGTATCTGAATGGGTGAATACGATTGACCCAGAAACGGGTATGAAAGCTCGCCGCGAAACGAACACCATGCCACAATGGGCGGGCAGTTGCTGGTATTACCTTCGTTTCATCGATCCGAAGAATGATCAAGCTTTCTGCTCGGATGAGCTGCAGAAGCAATGGTTGCCGGTTGATCTTTACATTGGTGGAGCGGAGCATGCGGTTCTTCACTTGCTATATGCGCGTTTCTGGCATAAAGTGCTTTACGATCTAGGCTTTGTTCATACGAAAGAGCCGTTCCATAAGCTTGTTAACCAAGGGATGATTCTTGGTGAGAACATGGAGAAAATGAGTAAATCACGCGGAAATGTAGTGAATCCGGATGACATCGTGAGCGATCAAGGTGCGGATACACTTCGTATTTATGAAATGTTCATGGGGCCGTTGGAAGCGACAAAACCTTGGAATACAACAGGTGTAGATGGGATCTACCGTTTCTTGAACCGTGTGTGGAGACTGTTCGTTGATGACAACGGTCAGATTCATACGAAAATTAGCGGGGATGAAACGCTGGGCAGCGATACATTCAAACGCACGTGGCACCGTTCGATTAAGAAAATTACTGAGGATTTCGACGCACTTCGCTTCAATACAGCGATTAGCCAAATGATGATTTTCGTGAATGAAGCTTACAAAACAGAGCGTCTACCACTTGAAGCGATGAAGAATTTCGTGCAAATGCTTTCTCCGATCGCTCCGCATTTAGCAGAAGAGCTATGGGAGAAGTTGGGCGGCGTGGAATCCATTACGTACGAAGCGTGGCCAGGTTATGATGAAGCTTGGACCGTAGATAATGAAATCGAAATCGTTGTCCAGATCAATGGGAAGATCGTTGACCGCGTCATGATTTCGAAGGATACAGATGAAGCTGCAATGGAGAAAATGGCTTTTGAACTCGACAAAGTCAAAGAAGCGACCGCCGAAAAGGCCGTTCGCAAATTGATTGTTGTGAAGGGTAAATTAGTCAATATCGTTGTAGGATAAGAACATAAAGATTAAGCATTGAGAGGGCTATTGCTGCTTTAAGGTAAAGAGCTGCTCAGCCTTCTCAATGTCTTCTTCATATTTAGCATGAGTCGCATTAATCAATTGAGAGAAAACCCCACAAAGTTCCTTTTCCAAAATACGCAAGCCTTCCGCAGTAATACCCCCAGGAACAGATACCCGTTTTTGTAAGCTGATAGGGTTGAAGCCTCCCGTTGTAAGCAATTTCCCTGTACCTAAAGTCATCTCACTGGCAAGCAGTGTAGCTTCTTCAGCAGAAATACCCGTTTCCTCCACAGCAGCATCAATAAAGGCTTGGATAAAGCTAGCTAGAAAAGCAGGGCCACAGCTGGATAAATCAGATGAAATTCTCGTATAATTTTCGGATACACGTATGGGCGTCGAGATATGTGTGAAAATATTTTCAAGCCATTCTTTATCTTCAGGCTGCATACGATTTCCATGAATACATAATGTAGCACCACTTAGTACGTAATTTGTGATACTAGGTATGATTTTACTTATTTTGGCAGGTAATAGTCCTTCCAAATGCTTAATCAGGATAGGGCTCGTGATTGATATTATAAATTGAGAGGGAAGCACGTCCTCTTTGATTTCATCAATAACCTTTTTGAATTCAGATGGTTTCACACAAAGGAAAATCAAATCACTTCCGCGCACGACTTCACGATTCGTTTCTGCCACTTGCAGGCCAGGATAGTTCTCCGCAATTAGTTCAACTTTACGTAATGTTCGATTGCTAGCGATAATTTGCTCGGGATTGAATGCCCCGGAATGAATGAATGCTTCAATCAGAATACTTCCCATACTCCCAGTACCGATGAATCCAGCTTTCATCAAGTTATCCCTCCCGATAAAATCAGTCTTTATACGAAAAACAACCTAAAAGCGCGGTTGCACAGCCAGCAGTCATTGGGACGCTTTTTCATGTATATGGTTGCTCATACGCAAATATGCTAAGAAAGAAGGTAGTCTGTGGATTTTATTGGAAATAGAATGAAGAGAATCCTGCTGCTCCTTGGCATTGTCTCCCTTTTTGTCTGGATTGTTTGGCCATTTCTCCGTGGAGGGCAACCAACGATACAAACGGCGTTCATGCCGATCAATACACAGATGGAGGCATTACTAGGGCAAGAAGTCAATGAGAAAAAAGAAATGGCAACAAAAGCTTCTCCAGTTGCTGCTTTAAAAGATGCGGCAACGCCGAAGGCGAGTATGACATCTCCGAAGGCAAGTTCGACAACGACATCTATTCCAGAAGCAGCATCGTCTTCTATAGAGACTCGAAACACACCAACTGCAGGGCAAGATGGACGCTTAGATTTGAACACGGCTACGTTAGCACAGCTGGATAAGCTGCCAGGGATCGGTGAAAGTAAGGCCAAAGCTATTCTGGAGTATCGTACAAAGAAAGGGAGCTTTAAGCGAGTTGAAGAACTTATGGAAGTAAAAGGCATTGGTGAGAAAATGGTCGAAAAGCTTAAGGGCTTATTGTTCGTGGCGCCAAGCTAGCTTATCTTTTAATTTCTAGTGAAATATGAGAAAATACTAGAAATAGTTTTGCTTTCGAATAGAGTAACTAGAATAACCGAGTCATCAGGAGGGAGTCCATCATCATGAGCATCCGGAAAGATTGGGATACGTATTTTCTAGATATCGCTTATATGGCTTCCACACGCTCGCGATGCAATCGTAGACATGTTGGGGCAGTCCTTGTACAGGGGAAAAAGCTGCTAGGCACAGCTTATAACGGAGCTCCAATGGGCGTGGCGGATTGTACGGAAGCGGGCTGCATGCTCGTGGAAGAGATTGAGTTGAAGGTCGTTGCCGATGTAGAAGAGGTCGTACGTAAGCACCGTTGCATTCGTACCATCCATGCTGAGCAGAACTTGCTGCTGTTTACCGATCGCGAGGATCGCGAAGGATCTACCGTTTATGTTACGGATCAACCATGCTGGACCTGTGCGAATATGTTAGCCAATAGCGGCGTAACCGAAATTGTGTTTCATCGGGGGTATCCGAAGGATCATGAAAAGGTTAGTCAACTAATGGGTGCGAGAGGGATTTCGTTTCGTCAGATGACAGGCTATGAGCCACCTGCGGGCACGGTTTCAGAGGTCGTGAACTAAATAGTGAGTTATGAGAGGAAGAACCTCTCTCTAGAAGCAGCCGTATGGGTGCGCTAGGGGGGGGGTTTTTTGTTGCCAAAAAATCGCGTTGTCCCGTAAATGTGAAAGTGAAAGTGAAAGTGAAGTTGAAAATGAAGATGAAAAAGGAAATGAAAATGAAAATGAAGGAGGGAGTCCTACCGTGAAAAGACCAGTTGTTCAAGGATGCTGTCTGTGGATAAGTGGCTATGTGCTTGCGATTTATACCGAGCTCCCTTGGTTGTCCTGGACAACGAGCGCGCTGCTGGTAGCCGCGCTCGCCGTCCTCTACGCGCTGCGCCTGCCTGGCCGGCAGCCGCTGGGCGCCCTGCTGCTGGTCGTAATAGCCTACGGCTATTATCAAGGGACCGACCAGCGCAACATTACTGCCCTGCCGCTGGCGCAGCAGCAGCAGGTAGGCGAGGCCGGCAGCGAGGTCACGCTGCTCGGCCGGTTTGCTAGCCCTGTCACCATAGACGGTGACAAGGCTAGCTTCACTCTGGAAGCGGAGTCCGTCCGCTTCCAGGACGACATCGCTTTCCCGCTCGGCGGGGAAAGCGTAAAGGTCTCTCTGCGCCTGATGGAGCAGGCGCAGCAGTCTGTGGCGTCGGGCTGGCGCCGAGGCGACAGCCTGACGCTAACGGGGACGCTGCGCAGCCCGTCCCCGGCGCGCAACTTCGGCGGCTTCGATTACCGCCGATATTTGCGCCTTCACCACACCCATTGGCAGCTTTCAGCCAAAGGGGTGGATCAGGCGCAGGTGCAGCCTGCGGCGGCGCGCTTCAGCGTCGTCCAGCTGCTGCGCTGGAACGACGAGCTGCGCGCAGCGCTCAGCAGGCGCATGGACGTGATCTTTCCCGCGTCGCAGGCGGGGTTCATGAAGAGCATGCTGATCGGCTTGACCGACGATCTGGATCCAGATCGCTTCCAGCAATTCTCGGAGCTGGGATTAACCCATATTTTGGCCATCTCAGGGTTAAATATTGCCGTATTTCTAGGCGTGTGCATCTGGATCTTACGCCGTTTTAAAATGGCCAAAGAGACATATTTGCTCATTTGTATGTGTCTGCTTCCGTTCTACGTCCTCGTTACAGGGGCATCTCCATCTATTGTCAGAGCGGGACTCATGTCGATGATTGCGCTGTACGCAGCTCGGCGTGGAGGAATGAAAGAAGTACTGCATATACTTGCTGTTGCTGCATGGTCGATGCTTGTATGGGACCCTTACTTTTTGCTCGATGTAAGTTTCCAACTGTCGTTCTTAGTCACTCTGGGACTCATTGTAGGCGTGCAAAGAGTAACGATATTGCTTTCACCTTACCTTACTTCTCCGACGCTCCGAAACACCTTCGCGATCACGCTAGTCTCTCAAGCCGTCTCCTTCCCAGTCTCGATTTATTATTTCAATCAATTTTCTTTGTTATCGTGGTTAGCGAATGCCGTGTTAGTTCCTGTCATCAGCATGATCGTGTTTCCTGCAGGTTTGGTTGCTCTCGCACTCGGCTTGCTCTTTATCCCCCTTGGACAAAGATTAGGAACACTAATCACTTGGTTGAATCAAGCTATTTTTTGGATAACCGATCAACTCCAGCAGATTCCTTATCTCAAAATGATTTGGCCGTCCCCAAGTATACCGTGGATCTATTTGTATTACGCGTTCTTGATTCTTATTTATGTACTTTGGCATCGCAGCCATTTAAGCGCTACAGATGAGCTTCCCATCATGCTGGATTTCAGCAGGGACAAGAGTAAAAAGAAGATAAGTGTGAAGCTAAGCTTACTCCTTGCCATAGGTGGATTTCTTATACTTTTATGGATCGGTTATTCACCAAATCGCTTTCAGCGTACAGGCCTTGTGCAATTTATTGACGTAGGACAAGGCGACGCCATTCTAATACGAACACCGTATGGACGCCATTTATTAATTGATGGTGGAGGAACACTTACATTCCGCAAACCAGGGGATGAATGGAAAGTTCGCAAGGATCCGTATGAGGTAGGGAAAAAGATGTTGGTGCCACTCCTTAAGAAACGAGGTATACATAAGTTGGACCTGGTCGTGCTTACCCACGAGGATGCCGACCATAGTGGCGGACTACAGGCAGTCATAGAGCAAATTCCAGTGAAGCAATTTTTATTTAATGGGACTTTTAAGGAAAGCACTAGTGTAACAACCTTATTCTCAACACTTGTGCAAAAGGAAGTTCCCTTATTGCCCGCACAAGTGGATGATTGGATCACCATTGACCCATTAACGAAATTACAAGTGATTTATCCACTTGAAACCAATCAGTCAGAGATTGAAATCGTCAAAGAGCAGAATGCGAGATCGGTTGTTTTCTTGCTTGACATGCAAGGGACTCGCTGGCTGTTTACCGGAGATATGGAAAAAGAATCAGAATCGGCTGTCCTTGATTATTTGCATGTTCACCCCGGATTAATAGCCGACGCTAACGATAACAGGTTTAAGCAGTCATCTGGGATTTCTTCCTCTGTCTATCCTTCCTCGACCGCTGCAGCAGTTAAACGCCCAATTGATGTGCTCAAAGTTGCCCACCATGGCAGTAAAACCTCGACGACCCCTGAATGGTTGGCGTATTGGAATCCAGCGGTAGCCGTCATATCTGTAGGTGCCATGAATACGTACGGACACCCCTCGCCAGAGATTATTGATCATTTAGTTGACGCTAGGGTGGGAATATTCCGCACAGATCGGATGGGTGAAGTACAAATGGAGGTACGGAATACGGGGATTTTCACACGAATGAAGTTAGGGAACTGAAAAGTCGAGAAAATCTATAAATATAGAGGCCTTAGACTTAAAAAGATAGGTCTTTGGAAATATATTCCGCAAAATTTTGATTGAGATAATCATTAATTGAAAGGGTTTTCAGGATATATGTCGAAATTGTAAGGGAGTTGATCAAAAAAATACATAAAACGACATGGCGGTGGAGAAAACATGAAGAAAAACCCCACGAATTTGCTCCAAAAGACGTTTTCGCAACAAATTAAACCGAGCCATGATGTCGCCAAAAGGCAGGATTCCAAGACGGGGTTTCGATCAGTTGGCGTAAAGCTAAGCGTCACAATTATTGTCAGTAGTTTGTTCCTTGTTTTATTTATGGGGATTGCCTCATATCAAATCTCCAAAAACGTGATGCAAAAAAAGGTCGGCGATGCCTCGTTACAAACGATTGAGCAAGCAGGACAGAAACTCGATTTTATATATGACATATTTGAAAAGTTTTCACTTCAGCTTGTTATGGATGACTTGCTGCATGGGCAGGTAGCCAATGCAACTAAGCTAACGAAGGATTCTACGGCTTATCTGGCGAACCTCTCTTCACTGGATACGACGATCTCGAACTATTTTCATGCCAATGATAATATTCAGTCGATTGAGATATTTACGAAATCTGGCGATATCATCCAAACCAAATCTAGTTCGATGTCGGATAAAAATTACGCGGGTCAAGAATGGTTTAAGAGTGTCATTGAAAAAGATGGTGAACCCGTTTGGTTTTCAACCAAACTGAAGGAAAACCGTCTCCTAAACCCAGTCATTTCTGTTGGCAGTGTCATTCATCAGGCCAAATCGGATGAAGTGTTCCTAGTCCTTTTTGACATCAATTTGGATGTTGTTAAGAAACAGCTAGAGCACATTAGAATGGGAGATACGGGCTCTATTCAAATGATTGATGGTTCAGGTATGGTCATCTACAGTCAGGATGCGGTGGAAATGGGGGTCAAATCTTCTTATGCCGTAAATAGCAATGCAACGCCAACAGATATTTTTTTAACGGAAGATGGGACGAAGCAAGTTGTATTCTCCAAGTCGACGATTACAGACTGGTTCACGATAGGCACAATCCCGATGAAGGACCTCACGAAAGATATGAGTTCCATCTATAATTTGACGTTGATAGTTGCTTTCTGTGCTTTCGTCATTGCCGCGGGTATTGGCTATTTCGTAGCAAGAATGATTGGCAAGCCGCTGGGTCATATTCGTAATTTAATGGAAGGCGGAGCTGGGGGTGATCTTCGTATTCGCGTGCAGACCAACGCGAGGGATGAGATCGGTCAATTAGGCAATAGCTTTGATACGATGATGCAGCAAATTACGGAGTTATTCAGACAAACGAATCACTCTTCTGAAGAAGTTCTGCAGACAGCTGGTGAAATCTCAAGCTCGTCGCAACACACAGCAGCTGCGGCCAAAGAAATCGCAGTCGCTACAACCGAAATTTCGGGTGGTGCGGCAGGATTAGCGACTCAAGCAGAGCGGGGGAATGAATTAACGATCCACATCGGTCAACAAATTGCGAGTGTTGTCCAAGCTAATCAAGAGATGGGCGCCTCGGCAGCAGAAGTACACCATACAAGCTCATCCGGTATTCGATATATGGAGGAGTTAATTGCGAAAACGAGTGTGACTGAAGAGATGACACATTCGATGGTGAATAAGGTTGATAAGCTGAAGGAAAGCACACAGTCCATTCGGAAGGTGCTTGATATTTTAAGTAGTATGACGAAGCAAACGAATATTCTATCACTCAATGCGACGATAGAAGCGGCGCGGGCAGGGAGTGCGGGCAAAGGATTCATGGTTGTGGCAGACGAAATTCGTAAGCTAGCAGATCAATCGAAGCAGTCAATTGATTATGTCGGACAAATAACCGAGACGATTCAGTCAGAAATCGAAGGCACAGTTTGGGTATTATCGGAAGCCTATCCGATTTTTCAGGAGCAGATTCAGTCTGTTAAAGAGGCAGATTTACTATTTAAGCAGGTACAAGAGCGTATGGGAAGCTTTATTTCACAATTGGGAGCCGTAAGTGAAACGGTGTTAAAACTAGAAGAATCACAGGTCGTGTTAAGCGATGCCATGATGAACGTAAGTGCCGTTTCTCAGCAATCGCTAGCCTCTTCCGAGCAAGTTGCCGCGTTAAGCTCGGAACAATTACGGATAAGTGATGGACTGGTTGGATTGTCTTCTAAACTTGAGCAGCTCTCCAATGCTCTTCAAAACTCCTTATCTAAATTCAAAGTATAATAGATGTACAAGTATGGGCCTTAGCCGCTGCATTCCCTTGATGGAGTGTGCGACTAAGGCTTATTATTTGTAAATCTTCGAAACTTCAGCAATTTTGAAACAAATTTATCTTTTTTACGTCTAAAAGGTGTTATATCGCTCATTATTTGTTATTCTGATAGATGCAAGCTACCAATATATTTATTCTAAAAAAATTGCAACCTTATGAGATGCATTTGCGTTAGTAAGATTGCAAGGGGGAGGGATCCCAGTGATAGCACCCGAACTGGTAAGATCAGCACAAGCCGGTGACCGTGATGCGCTCATTACCCTATTGCGAGAGATTGAGTCTCACGTTTATCGGACAGCTTTTTATATTTTGAATAATGAACAGGATGCGCTTGATGCTTCGCAAGAAGCACTGATACGCATATATACCAAAATTAATTCTTATGAAGAAAAAGCCTTGTTCAAAACGTGGGTACAGCGGATTGTTACGAACATCTGCATCGATAAATTTCGCAGAGCGAAACCAACGGTTTCTATGGATGAGCATGAGATGACTTTTACAGCTGATAATGATGTAGAGCAGGAAATATTGACGGGTTACCTAGCTCAGGATATTAGAGAAGCCATCGATAAGCTTCCCGAACACCATCGCACTGTAGTTGTTCTTCGTTATTTGCAGGACTTTTCGTATCATGAAATTGCAGAATCGCTGGGCTTACCACTGAATACGGTGAAGTCTTACTTATTTCGAGCTAGACACACCTTACAGTCGTTACTCCAAGATTATCAGAAAGGAGGTGTTCGGGGATGAAATGTCAAGAGGTGATGATGTACATGCAAAGACAGCTAGATGGGGATTTAGCTCCAGAAGAGGAAGATGAGCTGCATGCTCACCTAATGCATTGTTTGGACTGTGCCCAGATGTTTGAACGTCTGAAGGCCTTGTCTAGCGAATTGTCCCAGCTTCCTAAGGTTATGCCACCTTTCAGTTTGGTTGATGCGATTATGCCACAACTGCTTGAATTGGATAAGCAAAAAGAAATGCCTCAGATGGACAATGTCGTTACTTTCCCAACCTTGGTTGCAAGGGCAGAATCTGAAGGTGAGCCTAAACGCTCAGGTTTGAACCGTTTGAAAGAACAGTTCTCGTGGAAGTTCGCAAGCGGTGTCGTTGCCGCGGGACTGATTATTGGATTCTTTGCTTTTAATATGCAGAATCCCGTTATTGACAATGCAGACGGGCTGCTAACTCATAATAGATCTGATTCCAATGGGGCTACTGACAAACGTACTACCGCAGCTTCAGAGCTGAATCAAAAGCAAGGAAACGATATCATAGCTAAGAATCAGGTGAATGCTAGCTCTAATGAGGGGGCACCAACCGCTCCAACAACGGATTCGCTTGCAAAAGGGACAGACAATGCTAATTCGTCTGTAGGCAGTGGAAACACGCCTCAGACTACCTCCGACGCGCAGCTAGAGAAACCAGGAGCGTATACCTCGCCGGCAAGCGGAAGTGAGTTGCAGGGGAAGCAGATATCACCGTCTACCTCGCCACCAGAGCGGTTGAAGGATAGGGATGCGTCCGATACGAATTCGGATAAAGCGGACCAGAATGCGGATATCTTTACGCCAGCGGCAGGCTTATCCGTTCCCAAATCAACGTTAGAACCGAAGTCAACAGAGTCGCCTGCAAGGAAAACAACTCCTGTTCCTACTGTAGATCCTTCGAATACAGCGCGTATAAATACGAGTCAGGGTATTCTTTCAGTTCCTCAAGGTGAGGCTGTACTGAAGTCTTCAACGGGTATTTATGAGGCTGCGATTGAAGACGCGCATGTTGTCATTCGAAATACCCTCACGCTTGAGATTGTATTTACTTCCAAGCATGTGTGGCAGCCCGAGGATCAAATCAAGCTGTTGGAATGGTCCAAGGATGATAAGTTGTTTTATGAAGTTATAAGCAAGGGAACGCTCCAAACGCTTCTTATCGATGTGCATGAGAAAACAGAAGCCAATAAATAAAAATAAGAATTGATGCACCAAATGGTTCGAGATTGCGTAAACTATCTTAGATAAATAGAGGACAGTTCATTCATCCACACGAGCTAAGGTTTCTAGAGCCTTAAATCGGTGTTTAAATAGACTGGCGAAGGGATTGCTGCAAGGTCTTCGGACTTTGACGTAATCCCTTTGTTGTTGGTAAAATGAACGGGAGGGGTGAATGCCAGTCATGGACGCGAAGAGAGCATTGAAAGATATACAAGCAGGCCGCCCAGCTCCCGTTTATTTGTGCTACGGTCCTGAGAAATATAAAATGCGCGAGTTTATTCAAATTTTAACGGATTCCTTAATGGGTCCAGAAGATCGGGAATTTGCAGTAAGTAAGTTTGATTTGAGCGAAATGCCGCTTTCATCTGCATTAGATGATGCTGAAACTTTACCTTTTATGGTGCCAAAGAAGCTAGTTATCGCGAAAAATGCGTTGTTTTTCACGGGTGCGAAGGAAAATACGAAGCTTGAGCACAATATGGAGCGTTTGACGGCTTATTTGAAATCTCCCGCGGAGCATACGATTGTGGTGTTCACGGTGGATGCCGATAAATTGGACGAGCGTAAGAAAATTGTAAAAGCGCTCAAGGACATGGAAGCTGCTGTGCCCTTCCTATCTTTGAGTCCAGAGGAACTAACGCAGTGGGTAGCTAAGCAAGCGAGTCAACTCGGCTTTACATTCTCAGGTGGGGCTGCTGACCAGTTGATTCTGTATACCGGGGGCAATTTGCAATCGTTATCAGCAGAACTTGAAAAGATTTCGTTGTACGTAGGTGCTCAAGGTGAAGCGACACCAGACGTCGTTGATCAATTGGTCGCTCGAAGCACGGAGCAGAACGTATTCATTCTCATCGAAGATATCGTGAATGTACGATTGGAGCGGGCTTTCGTGATCTTGGAGGAGCTTCTGAAGCAGCGTGAGGAGCCGATCAAAATCGCATCGCTTATCGCCAGACAGTTCCGCATCATGCTGCAGGTGAAAGAGCTGGGGAAACAAGGTTATTCGCAGCAACAGATGGCGTCACAGATTGGCTTGCATCCTTTTGCGGTTAAGGTGGCGGAGGGGCAGGCGCGGAAGTACGATGGGGATAAGCTGACCCGAATTATGGGGGAGTTAGCTGATCTCGATTTGCAGATGAAAACAGGGAAAATCGACAAGGTATTGGGGTTGGAGTTATTTCTTCTTAGGCTGGCAGCCTAAGAAGAGGAATCATCTATACGGCTACTCCGTATGAAGTCCCTTAAATGGAAAAAAGACTAGTTCTCCTAGGAGAATTAGTCTTTTGCTTTATGTCCGTGTATTACGCTTGAGCCGTAAGAGCGTTTAGCTTTTTAGCTAGACGGGACTTCTTGCGGTTAGCGGCATTTTTATGAATTAAACCTTTAGAAGCAGCTTTATCTAATTTCTTGGAAGCAGAAACTAGAGCTTCAGGGGTTAAAGCTGTTTCGAAAGCTTTCACAGCAGTACGCAAAGCGGACTTGTGGGAAGCGTTGCGAAGACGACGCTTTTCGCTAACTTTTACTCGTTTAATAGCGGATTTAATGTTTGGCATGAAATTCACCTCCTACTTACAAAACACGTTCAACGTTACATTTGTATGTTTGCTGACAACTTTAAGTATTCTACCACGCAATATTTCAAAATGCAAGAGCTGTCAATAGGTTTTCAGTGGTCTTCATCTTTGAATAAGGGGCTGGTCGTTGTCACACAATAAGCAATACAGCGCAAGTAAGAAAGGGGACCTCCAATGGACTTAGGCATATTTAATACACAGACCGATCTTGCACTCGATGCAAGGGATATGGCCCATGCAGCCAATCAGGGGCAACCGATTCCTGGCATTGAACAAGAGTTCACACGGGAAAACGGGATACGCGTAACCAAAATAAATGTCCTGAACGAAGAAGGCTCCAAGGCGCTAGGTAAGCTTCTGGGTCATTATATAACGATTGAAGTACCTGCGCTGCGGGAGAAAGACAGCCAATTGCAAGATCGCGTGGCGACAAAGCTAGCTCAGGAGTTTGAGCAGTTTCTGCGGCAAGTCGGTATTCCCAAAAATGCGAAAGCCCTTGTTATTGGACTGGGCAACGGCAATGTTACTCCCGATGCCTTGGGCCCCCTAGTTGTTGAAAATATTATGGTGACGCGCCATTACTTTGAACTGGTTCCTGAAGATGTGAGCCCAGGCTATCGAGCTGTGAGTGCTGTAGCACCAGGGGTACTTGGTACAACGGGGATTGAAAGCAGCGACATTGTGCAAGGAATTGTAGATAAATCTAAGCCTGATTTCATCATCGCGATAGATGCACTCGCATCGCGATCATTGGATCGAGTTAATACGACCATTCAGATTGCGGATACCGGCATCCATCCTGGCTCAGGCATCGGCAATAAGCGTAAAGGTTTAACCAAAGAGAATTTGGGAATTCCTGTTATTGCGATCGGTGTTCCAACGGTTGTCTATGCTTCAACGATTGTGAACAACGCTTTTGATCTGATGCAGAAACATTTCAGCGGTCAGACGAGCAATACGGGACAGATATTTGGACTTCTGGATAATATCAACGAAGATGAGCGGCTACAGCTTGTTAAAGAGGTGCTAAATCCCGTAGGACACGATCTACTCGTTACCCCGAAGGAAATAGACCAGTTTATTGAGGATATTGCCAATATCATCGCTAGCGGCCTAAATGCGGCTTTACATGATGCCGTGGATGTCGATAACGTGGCTGCCTATACCCATTAATAAAAGAAGAGAACTGGACCCATTGGCGTGGGGGCAGTTCTTTTTTGCCGTTCGTCTGAGCTCATCATTGATAAGTTCACTTCCCAACACTCATTAAAATCCTTCTCTATCAAAAAAATCTAGCGAAAACTAGTTCTATCGTTCGGGCTCGTTTCATAGATTGAATTAAGATAGTTTAGGAGGAATCAAACTATGAAATGGACATCAGCCACATGGAATTTCAGCCAAGTTCGCAAAACCTTTCAGAGCGCCAGTTCCGTCGGGAAAACGTTTATTGTACTCAGCACCTCGACCTTAGCTCTATTTGTTCTCATTGGGCTGGGTGGCGTCCTACAAAGTAGATTAATGTCGACGTCGCCGGTTTCTTCCATGAAAGGTCTCGCCGCATCTGTCACGAATCAGTTTTTCATCGATATGCTGGGTATGGAAGTCCCTCATTTAAATAAGGATCAGAAAAAGTTCACTTTCTCCCAGCACAATGTGTTTCACTTCGCTTTTCAATTAATGACGGATATTAATCCAAGTGATCCCAAAAGCTTAGTCGCAAGTGAAGTGCCTGGTATGGATTTGAATAAATCAACGGTTTTGGTGAAAGGAAGCGAAACGAATCCAAGTGCGCCTTATGATTTGAATCCAGGATCGAATAATTTAGAGGCAGAAGCTAAATTTCCACTTCCAACACCATCTGTAGAACCAACGCCCATTAGTAGCGCAGCCCCTTCTCCGAGTGCAGTTGGTCAACCACCAAAAACCGCAGGCGATAATGTCGCTTTTATCTATCAAACGCATAGTAATGAGTCATTTCTCCCAGAGCTAAAAGGTGTGACAGATCCAGATAAAGCTTATAGCGATAAAGTGAATATCATCTCCGTTGGTCAGCGGTTAGCTCAGAACTTAGAAAAAGACGGCATTGGTGCTGTCCATTCTTCAACCGTGTACCCGAGCACTGTCAAAGGTTTTGAATATCCGTACTCCTACAAATATTCTGCCAAAACGCTCCAGGAAGCGATGGCATCGCATCAGGATTTACAGTACTTCTTCGATATTCATCGCGATTCAGCAGCACGCAATAAAACAACAGCTACGATCGAAGGCAAGGATGTTGCACAGGTGTATTTTATTATCGGTGGAAAGAACCCGAACTGGAAAAAGAACGAGGAATTCGCAAGTAAAATTCATCAAGTACTAGAAGCGAAGCACCCAGGTGTCTCGAAGGGGATTCATGCGAAAGAAGCGAGTGAGGGCAATGGCTTGTATAATCAAAACATTTCACCTAACAGTATTTTGATCGAGGTAGGAGGCCCCTACAATACTCTCGAGGAATGCTACCGGACAACGGATTGGTTGGCAGAAGCGATATCGGAAGTTATTTTGAACGCGAAGAAAGTGGACGCACCGGCGGATACAGCTAAAAAGTCGTAAATGGACTTCATAATTGAAGGAGGAAATGTGATGAGGCTGAGGAACTTTTATTTGAAGGTTGGTTTGTTTGGACTCTTGCTGCTGTTTTGTATTTTGTTCGGCGTTAGTCTAGCATCCAGCGGAATGGAACGAATTGAAGGTCCTCAGCCTTCCTCCAAAGCATCCCCACAAGTTGCTCCAACCAAAGCACCGGGCAAAGTAGTAACGACGGTTGCCAAAGCAACGCCTACACCAGCTGTTCAAAACACAGTTGTTAAAGGCAATCAACCCGTTGAGCCTAAAGCTGAACCTGTTGCTGTTCATGATAATTCATTGAACCGTGTAGGGAATAAATTAGGTGAGCTTTTGCAGATAACGGCGCATCATGGTATTAAATTATTTATTTCCTTATTTGATGCTGTTTTAGGCAAAGGCTAGGTGTGCATTGCTCCGACTTCCCACAACTGCTATAATGAAAATTATTTGCATGTAGTGGGGGTTAGTCTTTAGCATGACGGACATTCGAGAAAGACAACAAAGAATTCGCAACTTTTCAATTATCGCTCATATCGATCACGGTAAATCAACACTAGCTGATCGCATACTGGAATATACAGGTGCATTGTCTTCACGTGAGATGCAAGAGCAAGTTCTCGACCAGATGGATCTGGAGCGCGAACGGGGGATTACCATCAAGCTTCAAGCGGTGAGATTGGCTTACCGCGCTGACAATGGCGTAGATTATATCCTTAACTTAATTGATACACCAGGACACGTAGACTTTACCTATGAGGTATCACGAAGCCTAGCAGCTTGTGAAGGTGCCTTGCTGGTTGTCGATGCAGCTCAAGGAATTGAGGCTCAAACACTAGCGAACGTGTATCTTGCACTGGAAAATAATTTAGAAATATTACCTGTCATTAATAAAATCGATTTACCAAGCGCAGACCCGGATAAAGTAAAGCAAGAGATCGAAGACGTTATCGGACTTGACGCTAGTGATGCTGTGCATGCTTCAGCCAAAGCGGGTATCGGTATTAAAGAAATCATTGAGCAAATTTGTCTGAAGGTACCAGCTCCACAAGGTAATCCTGATGCACCGCTGAAGGCTTTGATTTTTGATTCCCATTACGATAGCTACAAAGGTGTAATCGTGTATGTGCGTGTTGTGGATGGCGCGATCAAAGCAGGCTCCAAAATTAAAATGATGGCGACAGGCAAAGTGTTTGAAGTTATCGAAGTGGGTGCGTTCAAACCTA
The DNA here is from genome assembly GCF_059691995.1 of Paenibacillus sp. J22P169. Taxonomy (NCBI): domain Bacteria; kingdom Bacillati; phylum Bacillota; class Bacilli; order Caryophanales; family Paenibacillaceae; genus Paenibacillus; species Paenibacillus sp. J22P169. The sequence goes on from NZ_JCAUAO010000005.1 coordinate 265,803, forward strand.
GAATGTCGTCTGTTCCATCCCTTGAGGTTGGAGATGTTGGTTTTATCGTAGCTGGTATTAAAAACGTTGGTGACACCCGTGTCGGTGACACGGTAACGGAAGCGGACCGTCCTTCACCGGATGCATTGCCAGGTTACCGTCGGATTAATCCAATGGTTTTCTGCGGATTGTATCCGATTGAAACCACCGATTACAACGATCTTCGTGAAGCTCTCCAAAAACTTGAACTGAATGATGCATCCTTGCGTTTTGAGCCTGAAACATCGACAGCATTAGGCTTCGGCTTCCGTTGCGGATTCTTAGGACTTCTGCACATGGAAATCATTCAAGAGCGGATTGAACGTGAGTTCAACATTCCATTGATTACAACGGCACCGAGCGTAATTTACCGGATTACATTAACAAACGGCGATGTCATGGAGATTGATAATCCATCGAATTACCCGGATCCGCAGCGTATTGACTTCGTGGAAGAGCCCTATGTAAAAGCATCTGTCATCGTACCGAATGATTATGTTGGGACGATTATGGAGCTTTGCCAAGGCAAACGCGGCGAATATATGAATATGGAATACTTGGATACGAATCGCGTAACATTGACGTATGAGATTCCGTTATCAGAGATTGTCTATGATTTCTTCGATATGCTGAAGTCGCGGACGAAGGGCTATGCTTCCTTTGACTATGAAGTTAGCGGCTACAAGAAATCCAATCTAGTAAAAATGGATATCTTGCTCAATTCAGAGCAGGTAGATGCTCTTTCCTTTATCGTTCACAGAGATACGGCTTATCACCGCGGTAAAATCATCTGTGATAAGTTGAAAGAACTCATCCCGCGGCAAATGTTTGAAGTGCCGATTCAAGCGGCGATTGGACAGAAAATCGTGGCGCGTGAGACGGTTAAAGCGATGCGTAAAAACGTACTTGCGAAGTGTTACGGTGGTGACATTTCCCGTAAGCGTAAATTGTTAGACAAGCAAAAAGAAGGTAAGAAACGCATGAAGCAGGTTGGTAGCGTAGAAGTGCCACAAGAAGCATTCATGGCTGTTCTGAAAATCGACGAATAGATGTTAAAACGAAAAGCTGGGGTGGCAGCGTACGCTGTCCCTTGGCTTTTTCTCAATAAGCAAGCTAGAAAGGAATTACCCTTATGTTAGTTACCCATACAACGCCTACAGCGGTGTACATTCATATCCCCTTTTGTACGAATAAATGCCATTACTGCGATTTCAATTCGTACGTGCTCAAAGGTCAGCCCGTGATGGAATATCTAGATGCGCTTGAACGCGAAATGGAGCTCACGGTACGCAACCATCCACCTCAGAAGGTGGAGACGATATTTGTGGGCGGCGGTACGCCAACTGTGCTGCTTCCTGATCAAATGGAACGTTTCCTAAGTATTGTGCGAACCTATTTCCCTGCAGATAGTGCAGAGGTCGAGTTTTCGATGGAAGCCAACCCGGGAACAACGGACGAAGATAAATTGGCTGTGATGAAAGCCGGTGGTGTGAATCGCATTAGCTTCGGTGTGCAATCTTTTAACAATGACATTCTTGCGGCAATCGGCCGTATTCATAATACAGATGATGTGCACAGAAGCATTGCCAATGCGAAGAAGCTGGGCTTCGATAATTTATCCATCGACTTGATGTTCGGGCTTCCCAAGCAAACGGTAGAGATCATGCAGGCAACATTAGATGAGGCGCTGTCACTCGATTTGCAGCATTATTCGATATACAGCTTGAAAGTAGAAGAAAACACGTTATTCCATACCTTATTCAATAAAAATCAGCTGCCGCTCCCGAGTGAAGACGAGGAAGTCGATATGTATGAGTTGATTATGAAAAGGCTGGAGGGAGCGGGTTACAAGCAATATGAAATCAGTAACTTTGCCAAGCCTGGCCGCGAAAGCAGACATAATACGATGTATTGGCGCAATCGCTCCTACTATGGATTAGGTGCTGGGGCACATGGGTATATGAATGGTCAGCGCCATGTGAATGTGAAGGGTATTCAACCTTACATTGACGCTACGAAGATTGGCTTACCGATAATGGAGCAATTCGAAGTTACGCCGCAAGAAGCTATGGAAGACTTTATGATGGTTGGCTTGCGCTTGCTTGAGGGGGTCCGCAATAAGGATTTCATGGACCAATTCGGGATCACTATCGAATCTCAGTTCGGAGCTACGCTTCAGGGGTGGTTGACAAAAGGTTTGCTTGAACAAACAAACGAGGGGTATCGATTGTCTAAACATGGCATTCTGCTTGGTAATGAAGTGTTCGCTTCTTTCCTGACATAAGACGGAACCTTTGAACAAAAAACGCTTGTGCATTTATACGTATTGTTGTATATTTATACATGAATCCACAAGCGAAACAGCGGAAAGCCGCAGGGCGCTAGCGTGGCTTTTATGCATTTTTGTGCGAATGGTGGGTGGGGAAGCGTGAATACATCAACTACGGTGTCCGTAAGAAAAGCTTCGGTGGATGATATCGATAAGCTTTTTGAAATTATACAGGGGTATGCGGGGCAAGGCATCATGCTGCCGCGGAGCAGGGAAATGCTCCAAGATCAAATTGATACCTTTGTTGTTGCTGAATTTGATGGCTTATTAATAGGCTGCGGTTCGTTGACGAGGTTGGGGCCAGATCTTGTTGAGATTCGCTCACTGGGGATGACGCCTGGCTACAAGGGGCAAGGAATCGGCGGTAAGCTTGTTGACTTCTTAGTTGAAGAGGCAAGAAGCCAAGGAATTATCAAAGTTATGGCACTTACTTATGAAGTGGCTTTTTTTCAAAAAAACGGCTTTACACTCGTTCCTAAGGAGATTTTTCCGGAGAAGGTTTGGAGAGACTGCATGCATTGCAAAAAACAGTATTGTTGCGACGAAATCGCCGTACTTAAACGTTTGGATTGACTTGACAACAGACCTTAGGGTCTGTTATTTTTGTATTAGGATTTAGCACTCACTAAATACGAGTGCTAACGAATGTGGCAAATAGTGAGAAGTGAGGAGGAGGGGTACTCATGTTGACAGAGCGCCAACGCATGATTTTAAGTGCAATCATTGATGATTACGTTCGTTCAGCGGAGCCGATTGGTTCGCGAAGTATTTCGAAGCGTGGGAATGTTGGGTTTAGTCCAGCAACCATACGTAACGAAATGTCTGATCTCGAAGAAATGGGCTATCTTGAGCAGCCTCATACGTCCGCAGGTCGTATTCCTTCACACAAAGGTTATCGCTATTATGTCGATCATTTGTTGAAGCACGGCTCCTTGCATAGTCATGATTTGGACTCTATGAAGGGTGCTTTCGCAGAACGTATTCAAGAGATGGAAGGTGTTATTCAGCACGTTGCTGGCATGCTCTCCAGCCTTACGAATTACACGTCTATTGTGCTCGGTCCTGAGGTATTTAGCACGACATTGAAGCATATCCAGATCATCCCGATTTCGGATTCAACGGCTGTTGCGATCCTCGTGATGAATACGGGTCATGTTGAAAATAAGACAGTAACGATACCGGAAGGAATTCCGATGTCGGAAATCGAGAAGGTCGTTAATATTCTGAACACTAGGCTTAAGAATGTGCCATTAGTTCAGTTTAAATCGAAGCTCTACAATGAAATATCTAATGAGTTAAGTAAATATGTAACTGGATATCAAGAGCTTCTTGGTATGGTTGAAAGTGTGCTTCAAAGTGATGAGAAGGACCGCGTTTTCCTTAGCGGAATGACGAATATGCTCACACAGCCTGAATTCAAGGATGTGGAGAAAGTGAAGAGCATTTTTGATCTGCTGGAAGAAGCACCAACCCTTATCAAGTTATTCACTCCGTCAAATGAAGGCATCGAGATTAAAATTGGTGCTGAGAATAGTATTGAAGCCATATCGAATTGCAGTTTAATTACAGCTTCCTATTCCATTGGCGGTACGCCGCTTGGAACGATTGGTATTTTGGGACCCACTCGCATGGAATACGGTAGAGTTATTGGCTTAATGGAGCATCTATCGAAACATATGGAATTGGTCCTAGGACGTTGGTATGGCAAATGACAGGAGTCAAACCCATGCACGGTGAAAGTGAAGAACGGTACTCTACGTTAGTTAATAATGCCGCGGCTGTTAGAGCGATTTGTTCGGCGGTCGAAGGAACACTAGGTCCTAAGGGGCTAGACACGATGCTGGTCGGTGGTCAAGGTGATGTCATTATTACCAACGATGGTGTGACCATATTGGAAAAAATGGATGTTACGCATCCTGCAGCGAGATTGATGATTCAAGTCGCTCGCAGTCAGCAGCGACAAATCGGCGATGGAACGACAACAGCAACAGTTCTTGCTGGCGCCATGGTGCAAGAAGGTGTTGCGCAGGTCACACGAGGTGTTCCTGTCGCAAAGGTTGTTACTGGCATGCTTCAAGGCATAGAATTAGCTGTTGCCAGCTTACAAAACCGTAGTCGTAAAATAGAGGGACTCTCTGATCGTGCGCTGCAGCGTATCGCTTATACAGCAGGCCGTGAGCAGACCGATATTGCGAAGCTTGTTATTCAAGCGGCCGAAGCGGTCGGTGAGGCGAAGCTGCGCGAAGAGGGCTATCGCTTCGCGGACAGCGTGCTCGCTCATGAAGTAGCGAGCAGTGAGGTCTGGACCGGCATTCTGCTGAACCAGAAGCCGATGAATTTGCATCTCGAGCATGAGCGTCGAGATGCTCGCATCCTCGTGTTGCATGATGCCCTGGAGCCTGAGGCGGTCAGCGAGGAATCGCTGGTCACCGAGGCAGGCTTCCAGCGCTACATGCAGCTCCGCGAGCACTTCCGCAGCAGCCTTGGCTCGCTGCTGGAGCTTGGCGTCGGTCTGATTGCATCAGACCGCGGGGTAGACCCTGAGGCGGAGCAGTTCTGCTCCGACCATGGCATACTCGTGCTGCAGCGGCTGTCCCGCCGGGATCTGCAGCTGCTGAGCGAGCACACCGGCGCTAGGCCGGTGCGGCGCACGGCGCTGCGCAAGAGCGCGCCGGAGCTGAGCGCTGCGCTCGGTCACGCGGGCTATGCCGCGTATGACGAGCGGCTAGAGCGCGTGCGTGTTGCGCAGGGTCACGGTGAGCAGCACGTGACCGTGATCGTAGGCGCCGCGACGCGCGAAGCAGCGCATGAGCGCTCGCGCATCGCGAAGGACGCTGCGTCAGCCGTCCAAGCCGCCGTGCGCGGCGGGTACTTGCCCGGCGGTGGCGCAGCGGAGATGGCCGTCGCGTATGATCTTGAGCGTGTGCGCGAGACGATGAAGGGCATGGAGGGCTTTGGTGTGGCTGCTGTCGCGGGCGCACTGCGCAAGCCATTGTCACAAATCGTAGTGAATGCAGGCTACAATCCGCTCGAGAAGGTTGAAGAGTTGAAAGCGGCCCAGCTTGCACAGGATACGGACAGCCTAGGGATCGATTGTGATACAGGGCTGATCACGGATTTCGTGGAGGCAGGGATCATGGATCCGACAGATGTGAAAATTCACGCGCTGCAAGCGGCTGGTGAAGTAGCTGCCGCGGTACTGCGTATCCATACAGTGATTAAGATGAAGCAGCCTTTTGAAGAGAACTAAAGATGGGCAAACTAACCCCAAATAAGTCGTGTATTATGTTTAGGAGGTGAAGGACAATTGAGTACTGGAGATAACAAAACAGTCGAACAAGACATTAACACTACATACGCAGCCGACAACGAAGCAACGACTGGAGAAGCTGAGGTTGTTGACAACGTAGAAGTTTCCGAGGAAGCTACTGTATCGAGCGAATTGGAACAGGCGCGTGTGCAAGCCGAAGAAAACTATCAGCGTTTATTACGCGTTCAAGCGGACTTCGACAACTTCCGTCGCCGTGCAAGAGCGGAGAAGGAAGATTTCGCGAAATACGCTTCGCTAAAATTGATTGAACAGCTATTACCGGTTGTGGATAACTTTGATCGCGCGCTGTCTTCAAGCAAAGAGACGAAGGATTTCGACGCATTGGTGAAGGGCTTGGATATGACGTACCGCGGCATCGATCAACTATTAACTGCCGAAGGGCTTAAGCCTATCGAGGCAGTTGGCCAACCTTTCAATCCAGAATTCCATCAAGCTGTTATGCAAGTGGAATCAGAGGAGCACGAAGAAGGTATCGTCGTTGAAGAATTACAAAAAGGCTATATCCTAAAAGACAAGGTCATCCGACCTGCAATGGTGAAAGTTAGCGTATAAGGATCTTATCTTTTCCAAAATAAACTAATGACGTTCCAATGGGACATAAGGAGGCATCTTTACAATGAGTAAAGTAATTGGTATTGACTTAGGTACTACAAATTCTTGCGTTGCCGTTATGGAAGGCGGAGAAGCCGTCGTAATTCCAAATCCAGAAGGTAACCGTACAACACCTTCTGTTGTAGGTTTCAAAAAAGATGGCGAGCGTGTTGTTGGTGAAACAGCAAAGCGTCAAGCGATCACAAACCCTGATAAAACAATCAGCTCCATCAAGCGTCATATTGGTACGAACCACAAAGAGCACATTGATGGCAAAGACTACACGCCACAAGAGATCTCTGCAATCATCCTGCAAAAGCTAAAAGCGGATGCAGAAGCATACCTTGGCCAAACGGTTACACAAGCGGTAATCACGGTTCCTGCTTATTTTAACGACAGCCAACGTCAAGCAACGAAGGATGCTGGTAAAATTGCTGGTCTTGAAGTTCTTCGTATCGTCAATGAGCCAACAGCAGCAGCACTTGCTTACGGTTTGGAAAAAACAGAAGATCAAACGATTCTTGTTTATGACCTTGGCGGCGGTACATTTGACGTTTCCATTCTTGAACTAGGCGATGGTTTCTTCGAAGTTAAAGCAACAAGCGGCGACAACAAATTGGGTGGAGATGACTTTGACCAAGTTGTGATGGATTACCTCGTTGCTGAATTCAAAAAAGAGCAAGGCATTGACCTTTCCAAAGATAAAGCAGCTGTTCAACGTTTGAAAGATGCAGCTGAAAAAGCGAAAAAAGAACTTTCCGGTGTTTTGACAACGACAGTTTCCCTTCCGTTCATCACGGTAGCAGACGGCGTGCCTCAGCATTTGGAGTTGAACATGACTCGTGCGAAGTTCGATGAGCTTACTTCTGGACTTGTTGAAAGAACACTTGGACCAACGCGTCAAGCGCTTCAAGATTCCGGTTTGTCCACAAGCCAAATCGACAAAGTTGTTCTTGTTGGTGGATCCACACGTATTCCAGCAGTTGTAGAAGCGATCAAAAAATTGATCGGTAAAGAGCCTCACAAAGGTGTTAACCCGGATGAAGTTGTTGCACTTGGCGCAGCTGTTCAAGCTGGTGTTTTGACTGGTGAAGTGAAAGACGTTGTCCTTCTTGACGTAACACCACTTTCCCTAGGTATCGAAACAGCAGGCGGCGTATTCACGAAAATGATCGACCGCAACACAACAATTCCTACTACGAAATCACAAGTGTACTCCACTTATGCAGATAACCAAACTAGCGTTGAGATTCACGTGCTTCAAGGTGAGCGCTCCATGGCTAGCGGCAACAAAACACTTGGCCGTTTCATGCTAGGTGACATTCCTCCAGCTCCACGCGGCGTACCGCAAATCGAAGTTAGCTTCGATATCGATGCGAACGGTATCGTTAACGTGTCTGCTTTGGATAAAGGAACAGGCAAAAGCCAAAAAATCACCATCACTTCTTCCAGCGGCTTGAGCGATGCAGAAGTTGAACAAATGGTGAAGGATGCGGAAGCACATGCTGAAGAAGATCGCGCACGTAAAGAGCTTGTAGAAGCTCGTAACGAAGCTGATCAATTGGTATACTCCGTTGACAAAACGATCAAAGATCTTGGCGACAAAGTAGACCAAGGCGAGATCGACAAAGCGAATGCAGCGAAAGAGAAAGTAACTGCTGCTCTTGCTGGCAACGATCTTGAAACGATTAAAAAAGCAACCGAAGAATTAACAGAAGTGATTCAACAGCTTTCTGTTAAATTATATGAGCAAGCTTCACAAGCTCAAGGTCCTGATGCTAGTGCTGGCGCGGGCGAAGCTCCTAAAGGCAGAGAAAATGTTGTTGACGCTGACTACGAAGTGGTTGACGAACCTAAAAAATAAACATATTCTAACTAAATAGAAGTTTAAAGAAGTTTTTAGACACTATTTGTTATTAATTAACGTAAGAGTCAAAGCCAAGGGGAGGTTCTCCGTGGCTTTGACTTTCCGTTTGTAGTCTTGAACATGGGAGTGGAACAAGTGAGTAAACGTGATTATTACGAGGTGTTAGGTCTCGGGAAGAATGCTTCACAGGAAGAGATCAAGAAGGCTTACCGTAAAATGGCACGTCAATATCACCCTGACGTGAATAAAGCGGCAGACGCAGAAGATAAGTTCAAAGAAGCCAAGGATGCGTATGATGTTCTGAGCGATGATCAGAAGCGTAGTCAATATGATCAATTTGGCCACGTCGATCCAAATCAAGGTATGGGCGGCCAGGACTTCAGCGGCGGCTTCGGGGATATCTTTGATATGTTCTTTGGCGGCGGCGGCGGTGGTAATCGTCGTAATCCGAATGCACCGCAACGTGGTAACGATTTGCAATATACGATGACAGTGGAATTCAAAGAAGCCATTTTCGGTAAAGAAATGGATATCAACATTCCACGTACCGAAAATTGCGATACGTGTCATGGTTCAGGCGCCAAAGCGGGAACAAAACCAGAAACATGTGGCGGCTGTCACGGCAGCGGACAACAAGAAGTGGTTCAGAATACAGCATTTGGCCGTATTGTGAACCGCCGCGTGTGTACGTCATGTAATGGTTCCGGTAAAATCATCAAAGAAAAATGCGGAACGTGTCATGGCGCGGGTAAAGTGAAGAAGACACGCACCATTCACATTAAGATTCCAGCAGGTGTGGATGATGGTGCTCAGCTTCGCGTATCTGGTGAAGGTGAAGGCGGGACTCGTGGAGGCCCATCTGGCGACCTTTATGTTGTTATTCGTGTGAAAAATCACGAGTTCTTCCAACGTGAAGGCAATGACGTGTACTGTGAAGTGCCATTGACTTTCATGCAGGCAGCGCTTGGTGACGAAATTGAAATTCCAACGCTTACGGAGAAAGTAAAGCTCAAAATTCCGGCTGGTACACAAACGGATACGTATTTCCGTCTCAAAGGAAAAGGCGTTCCGCATCTTCGCGGCTTCGGTCAAGGGGATCAACACGTGAAAGTTATCGTAATGACACCGACCAACCTGTCCGAGGATCAGAAGGATTTGCTGCGTCAGTTCGGCAAGCAAAGCGGCGAGCATACGCATGAGCAGAGCCAATCTATTTTTGAACGTATGAAAAGAGCCTTCTTAGGCGACTAGATGTTTGTCATAGCACCTCGTTTAGATGGTTGTTCGGATACATTCCGAATACCATGTAAGCGAGGTTTTTTATTTACACGCCAGATTTATATGTTTGTGATTTTTGGGCAGTGAAGCTTGCCTCTCTAATGGGGCGAGTGCGAATAAATGGATTTTCTACAGATAAATTTTTGGATTTTCCGATCAAACGAAGAATAGATGGAAAACCTACAGTTCATTTTGTGCAATTTTCATGATTTAAACAAAAGAGTTAGTTTTAACTACATAGTATACAGTTACATCGAGTTTTCGAGGAAATTTATCATAATTAGCTGTATTTTTTCCAGTTAATACAAATGCATAGAGCACGAGTCCTTCAAAACCAACAAACACCACCAACCACGTCCGAGCGCCGAGATCCCCTTACCCTTTATACCTACTTAACAATACCTACCAAATTTACATAAACTACATATGAAATTGACGTTCTCCAAATCTATGAGCCTTATGCTAGTAAGGTGAAATACTATTTTTGGAGGGAAAACATTTGAAAAAAGGGTTAAAACAAATCGTGGGTTCAGGAATGGCAGTTTCCTTATTAACTCTAAGCCTAGCAGGTACAGTTTCCGCTGCAGATTCAGCAACACCATCAGTTCCGTCATCAGTTCCACCTTCGAAAAATTTAATCGTTCTGATTGGCGATGGGATGGGCCCGGCTGAAGTGACAGCTGCACGTTATTACGCGAAGAAATTCCTGGGTAAAGATCGCTTGGAATTGGATGGCGGCTATTATGTTGGGAAAGCGACTACATACTCGCAAGCAAGTCCTTATACAACGGAGTCAGGTGCTATCACGGATTCAGCAGCAGCAGCGACTGCTTTTTCAACAGGAAATAAGACATATAACAATGCGATCAGTGTATCAAACGGTGATGTAGCTACGCCTTTCGCTTCAATAATTGAAGCGGCAATGAAGCAAGGCAAAGCAACGGGTCTAGTATCAACAGACAACATTACAGGGGCTACTCCTGCCGTATGGGCATCCCATGTTCGTCAACGCAGCAACCAAAACGCGATTGCTTCGCAATATTTGAACAGCGGTGTCGATGTCATCTTCGGAGGTGGAAAGGTCAACTTCACGACGAAAGAAGACAAAGGGAAGCGTACTGACAAAAATATCATTCCTGATTTTCAAGCCAAAGGATATCAAACGGCTTTTGATAAAAAAGGCTTAGATGCAATCCCAGTAACAGCAGGCAAGGCGCTAGGCCTTTTCGCTGATGCTGAAATTCCTTACGTACTTGACCGTACGGATTCAGTGCCAAGCTTACCGCAAATATCGCAAAAGGCATTGGATATCTTATCCCAAAACCAAAATGGCTTCGTCTTATTGGTAGAGCAAGGTCGTATTGACCACGCTGGCCACGCCAACGATCTTCCTGCCAACATTCAAGAAATGCTGGAGCTAGATGCTACGTTCAAGACGTTAGTTGATTTTGCTAAAAAAGATGGAAATACCTCCGTTGTCGTTACCGCAGATCATGAGACAGGCGGTTTGTCACTTGCAAGAGACAATGTCTATGAATTGAATGTTGATTTGTTTAATAAACAAAAGCATTCCTATGAGTATATTGATGGCATCTTGAAAAAAGCTCAAACAGCAGATGATATCCGCAAAATCGTAGCAGACAACATTGGCTTCACGGATCTGTCGGATGAGGAAGTCCAATTGATTTTGAATGGTGATGGCTCCTCCTACGGTCGTGGCGGCGGTTATAACGCGGTTGTATCAAAGCGTCTTGCAGTGGGTTGGACGGGGCATGGCCATACCGGTGTTGACGTCGGTGTGTGGGCATACGGTCCAATTGCTGATCTTGTAAAAGGCGATGTGGATAATACGGATATAGCAAAAAGTGGTGCGCAAGTAATTGGTGCTGATTTGGCTGCTGCCACGAAAGAACTTCAAGACAAATATAGTTATCCGCTCTTTAAGGTAACACGAGATAACAAAACATTATTCACAGCTAGATCTTTAGCGGAGTCATTAGGCATTCAAGTAGCTTGGGATGAAGCAGCTCGTACTGTTACTTTTACAAAGGATAGTCAAAAAGTTTCCGTACTTGTTTCTACTGGAGCGATTACTGTGAATGGTACTCCAAGCGCATGGGTTGGCAATGTAGATAACGGTAAGCTGTACTTGCCTCTTGAAGTTTTCAACCAACTGACTGGAAAAACCTTTACATGGGATTCCTTTAATGAGCGTATTGTAAAAAATTAATCATAGGAGCAGACGGACATGGGGGGCTCCTTCCCTATGTCCTCTTTTCTTTTGTATACGAATAGAAGCAAGGAGGATTCGCATGATCAGCATGCAGGGTATATCGAAATCTTTCCGACTCCATGGTCAAAGCTTGCCAATTTTGCGAGTATCGGAGTGGCAGATACAAAAAGGAGAAAGAATCGCACTAATGGGACCGAGTGGCTGTGGGAAAAGCACGCTGTTACATCTGCTTAGCGGTGTCATAACACCAGATCAAGGTGAGATATGGGTGGCTGGTCAACCTGTTCATCTTCTCAACGAAAGTAAAAGAGATCGCTTTCGAGCGGCGAATATCGGGTATATTTTTCAGGATTTTCATCTCATATCTTCACTAACCGTAAGGAAAAACGTCGAATTAATCCTGCCGCGTACTTGGACGAAGCGGGAAAGAACGGAGAAGCTTGACGAGTGGTTTGAACGTGTAGGCTTGAAAGATCGTAGGGACCATCTACCTTCTCAACTATCTCGTGGTCAACAACAAAGAGCTGCTATTGTTCGGGCATTAATAACAAAACCACCACTCCTCTTAGCGGATGAGCCGACTGGCAGCTTGGATTGGGAGACTGCGAGCGAGATGATGGCATTGCTGCTTGAGATTTGTAAAGATGAGCAATTGACCTTATTGACGGTTACGCATGATCGGCATATCGCAGAGATGTTTCCAAAAAGAGTATACATGCAAGAACTGAACGATCTACTTGGGAGTGTATCGGTATGAAAGTAATTTCTTTGCTTTGGAGTCAAATATGGTATCGTAAAATCTTGTCACTATTGACTATCTGTTCAGTAGCGATTACTGCAGCATTAGTTGTTTTCCTACTCCTCTGCAGTCAAGGCGTGGAACAAGGCGCTGAGAAAGGCTATGGTCCCTTCGATGTGACGATTGGAGCAAAAGGCAGCGGCTCTCAGCTTGCTATTAATACTTATTATCACATTGGTGCGCCTACGGGCAATATTCCTATCACGATTTTAGCCGATGTGCGCAAAAATGACTACGTGGAGTCGGCTTATGCTATGACGACTGGTGATAATTATCAAGGGTTTCCAATTGTCGGCATGGAACCTGGTTATTTTTTGACACGTTACGGCGCAGGTAAACAAATGGCTCAGGGCAATCTTTACGGAAAGTTGGGGGAGACCATTGTTGGCTCCTATGTGGCAAGCTCACTTGGCCTTCAAGTGGGAGACACCTTTGTGGGTGCGCACGGGCTAATTCAGGGCTCGCATTCAGACGAAGAGGACGAAGATGAGGAGCACCATTCCTTTACCTATATAGTAGTGGGTATATTGCCGCCCTTACACACATCGGATGATCGAGCTGTATTTACGACTCTGGATTATGCGTGGGCTGTTCACGAGAATCAGCACAGTGGCACGCAAGATATCACAGCGATCCTTGTTAAACCGAAATCACTTCTGGGCGCTCAGTCCATCAAAACGGAGTTCGCACAATACAATAATGTGCAGTCTGTATTTACGAGCAAAGCTGTTGCTGATGTTGTAAACATTGTTGATCAAGGGACACAGGCGGTGAAATTTGTTACCTTGATATGTATTTTGCTGGCAGCGGGATCCATTCTATTATCGTTGATTGCAGCCGTTCATGAACGCAAAAGAGATGTTGCGCTACTTCGACTAATTGGGAAATCGAAGCAGTTCATCTGGTTTTCACTTATCGGTGAAGGCGCAATATTAACTTTAATTGGGTTAGTTCTGGGACTTGTTCTCGGACATGTTGGGGGTTATCTGAGCCGAGATGTTGTTTTCGCACATACAGGTCTGCAAATACAAGCGATTTCCTTCTTGCCAGGGGAGTCTTTGCTGGTCGTAGTTACATTGCTGATCGCTATTGCAGCTTCAATTGGGCCCGCGATTCAAGCTTATCGGGTTGATCCTTTGCAATTATTCCGGTCTTGAGGTGACGATAGGATGAAAAATAGACTTAGCATTGCAGGAATGAGCTTGTTGGTCATATTGGTTATTATTTCGGGTTGCGGTCAAAAGAAGGCGGAGATGTCAGGACAGTCCTTCGGAAGTATCGTTTCGACAGTTGACGTTTCCGCGACCCCAAGCACCCCTGTGTCCTCCAAGGAGACACCTGCGTCTGTTGTGGAGAATGCAAGCCCTACAGCTATCGCTCAAGACAAAATAGCAGAGCAAACTTCGGTGCCTACACTAACACCAGCGTCCTCCCCACAGGTACAGGTGAAAAGTAGTGAATCACTTTCCACAATGGCAGTGCCAAAGCCTTCAGAGACTGGGCAAAGTACGGCGACAAAGACGGAAACAAAATCGGAGACGAAGTCGGATACCAAACCGACAGAGCCAGTCATGACACCGAAATCGCCCCAACACCAACTGACTAACGAGATCAAATGGACGGAGTTCTTCGATACGGTCAAGCAAGATACACCTTCTAACAAGTTTTGGGATATGAACGGGAAGACCGTCCAAATCAAAGGTTTTATGGGGGAAGTTCTGTCCTTTGAAAAGCATTGGTTTCTTCTGATTCCGCAGCCGGGTGCAGAGTGTCCATTCGATAATGGCGATGAGACTTACTGGAATCAGATTATGATTGTTTATGTGCCAGATTCAACGAAACTAAGATATACTTCAGGTCCTCTCTTGATCACTGGGAAGCTCGATGTAGGAATTAAGCTTGATGAATCGGGCTACAAAACGATGTTTCGGTTGTATGATGCATCTTTTGAGAAAATAAAGGACTAAACTTGATGTAACTTCTTGCATAAAATGATGCCGGTTCGCAAACGATATATGGGGCTTTCAATTAAGGATTCAGGGATATAGGAGGTAAAGGTATATGAATCAGAAACAAAATAACCAAGCACAAAATGATCTACCAGTTGCTAAGCAAGAGGATGTTGAATTTTCAGCAGAAGTAGCGGATAAGGATGATTTCGAGGCTGCGGCGCGAGCGCAAGCAGCGGATGACCGTCAGGAAGATCAATAATGGCCGAGCGAGGGATTCTTGCCTATTTTTATTCACCAGAACAGGCTGAAGGTGTCGCTTCTAAATTGAAGGCCTTGCGAGCTGTTGATGTGCAGGTTGACCGTTTTACAAATGATATTGGCAGCGGGTTTGAAACGTCAATGGCGGATAGTATGATTAGTAGTGATTACGAGGTTGATGCCGCCAGACTTGACATTGTTTTAGCTGCAGTGATTGATGAAAAGTGTTATGAGCAGGCCATCCGTGTGATTGAAACAGCGGGTGGATCGGTTTAAACAAGAAGCACCTGTTCCAATGGACCTCAAGTATCGAGGCCGTAGGAACAGGTGCTTTTTTACATGTACAACATTTATTCAACGCTCATCAGTTTGACAAGCTTATCTGGATAATTCGTAATAATGCTGGACACACCAAGAGCGAGCATACGTCTCATCATCCTAGTGTCATTCACTGTCCAAACATATATTTCTTTATGGTGATTCTCGGCCAGCCTCATGAAAGATTCATTCACTAGGGGATATGCCGCAGAAATAACTTCATAATCAGAGCTTTTCATTAGCTCATAGATATCTTCCGTGTTTTGACCAATGATGAGACCAGTCTTAATGGAAGAGTTCAGAGATTTTACTTTACGCAAAAGCTCCGCATCGAAAGAGGTCACGGTACATTCTTTTACAAAATCATGGGATTGGATGATATCCACTGTTTTTTGTGCAAGCTCCACCGCATGATCATTATTTTTCAACTCGATATTCAGCTTCAGATGACCTTTGGCGAGTGAAATTACTTCATCTAGAGTAGGGACATGCTCATTTTTATAATCCTTATGATACCAACTTCCTGCACTTGCTTGTTTGAGCTCAGTGGAGGTGACTTCCCACATATTTTTGTTGATACCAGTCGTCCTATACGCACTATTATCATGCATAAGCATGACGACGCCATCAGCTGTTTCTTGAACATCTAACTCTGCATATCCAGCGTGATCGGCAATGGCTTGTTGAAACGCTGCTAGCGTATTCTCTGGCGCATGCCCTGAGCTTCCTCGATGAGCTGTAACTTGACTGTAATTATCAGCCATCATGGTTTTGGTTGTCAGGGGGGCGATAAGCGCCATTGCAAGGAAAACAGGAAGAATCATGAGTGTTTTGCGCATAAGCTGTCTCCGTTCTTACGATACATAATAATGATGACTTATTCAATGTAGCACCAGAGTGTTAGAACAGTGTTAAGAAAAATAAAAAAAGCGCTTACATTGATGACTCCATTTTACCCCAGAAGCGAAGTGTAGTACAATGTTCTTTGTGAAAATAGCCCAAAAGGGTGATGTTTTCATATAGGAGTAACCGACAGGAGGAGCAATACCGATGCTTTGGCAAGAATTAACTGTACATACGACAGAAGAAGCGATTGAAATGATAACCAACTTTGTTCATGAATTGGGTGCCGGAGGTGTTTCCATCGAAGAATCCGGAACTTTAAATAAAGAGCGAGATACTTCATTTGGTCAATTATACGAAACGCCATTTAACGATATCCCGGAAGGAAGAGCCGTGATCAAAGGTTACTTCTACCATGGTACAGACATGGAGCCTGTACTGGCGAATTTGAAGGCATCTGTTGAACAATTGACAGAATTCGATATTGATACTGGGAACCCGACGTTTGAAGTAGTCGAAGTTGATGATGAAGACTGGGCACATGCGTGGAAAACATATTTCAAACCGATCCGTGTATCCGATCGCTTGACGATTAAACCAACTTGGGAAGAATATACGGCTTCTCCAGGGGAATTGATCTTAGAGCTTGATCCAGGTATGGCGTTCGGTACAGGTACTCATGCCACAACTTCACTTTGTTTGAAAACGTTGGAGAAGGTTCTTCAGCCAGGTGACGATGTGATTGATGTGGGAACAGGCTCAGGCATTCTTTCCATAGCTGCCGCAAAACTTGGCGCAAAACATGTACTCGCTGTTGATCTTGATCCGGTAGCTGTTACGAGTGCATTGGATAATACGAAGCAAAACCAACTCGAAGATCAAATTACTGTGAAACTTAGTGATCTACTTGGCGTACTAAAAGAAAGCGAGTCCGAAGGGGATGCAGGGCTAGGTGTGTCGATTCCTGTTCAACTCGTCGTTGCGAATATTTTGGCTGAGGTCATCGTGATGTTCGTTGATGATGTGTACGAGGTGCTGCAACAAGGTGGGTATTACATAACTTCAGGGATCATTACGAACAAAGAAGCGGATGTAGAAAAAGCACTGATTGCAGCTAAATTCACGATCGTAGAGAAAAACTATGATTCGAATTGGGTTGTAATCGTAGCTAGAAAGCTGTAGGTGTTGATTCATGGGAGGCTTATTATTTTACGATTGGAACACGCTGCCGTTTGTGATTTTGGTACTCGTGCTCTCGTTTACGATTCATGAATGGGCGCATGCGTATAGCGCCTATAAATTAGGAGATTCTACGGCATATCAGTTTGGTCGCGTTTCCTTGAACCCGATGGTCCATTTGGACCTTTTCGGGACGATTATGTTGCTGATTGCCGGCTTTGGTTGGGCGAAGCCAGTGCCAGTAAACCGTGGTAATTTCAAACGTCCACGTTTGTTTGGGATTATTGTGACCGCGGCTGGACCGATAAGTAACTTAATTTTGGCCTTTATTACGTTATTTATTTTCGCGTTATTTCAGAAATATGGTTGGCTGGATGGCATGTCAAAGGGCAGTGCAGATGCGATTGTCCTGTTCTTGAAGCTGATGTTGAACATTAATATCACGTTATTTCTGTTTAATCTGATTCCAATTCCACCACTAGATGGATATCGCATTATTCAAGATTTGGTTGATTTGAGATATACGGAAAGATTGCAAAAGTTTGAGCAATGGGCTTCTGTGATTTTCTTATTAGTCGTCTTTATCAGACCTTTACGTCAGGTAACATTAGATCCATATCTACGTTTAGGCGATGATATTATTAATCAATTTGCCATTGTGATTACAAGCATATTGGGCATGTAACCTCAAACCAGAGAGTTCCATATGGATTTTCGGGCTCAAACGAGGTATGATGGTGTGTGGAAGTTTCACGGGGACCTAGATGTTCGAATGTAGTTCAAATGAACGAAGATAGAGAGGCTTTGACTATGCAGCGTTATTTTCTCCCGCCCCAGCAGTTCCATGCTTCTACACAAACAGTAACCATCGAGGGTGATGACGCTCATCATCTTGGTCGCGTCATGCGAGCAGAAGTTGGAGACAAAGTGATCTGCAGCAATGGCGTGGATCGTGAGGTGCTCGTCCGTATCACTCACTTGGATAAGGGAGCTGTGACCGCGGAAATCGTGGAAGAGCTTGCGATGGATGCGGAAGCGGCTGTTGACGTGTGGATTGCGCAGAGCTTGCCCAAAGGCGATAAGATGGAGCTTATTATTCAAAAGGGGACTGAGATCGGGGCAGCCCGGTTTCTTCCTTTTTTATCGGAACGAACGATTGTGCAATATGATGCGAAGAAAGAAGCTAAGCGCACGGAGCGCTGGCAGAAAATCGCCAAGGAAGCAGCAGAACAAGCCCATCGCAACTGTGTGCCGCAGATTGAATCTGTCTACTCGTGGAAGCAATTGCTGCAGCGAGCGAAGGAAGCGGATGTTGCTTGGATTTGTTATGAGAAGGAAGACGGTCAGCAGTTAAAGCCTGCCATTCAGGCAGCTCTAGCAGCAGGCCAAATAGGACCAGGCAAGCAGGTGTTGATTGCGGTTGGCCCCGAAGGTGGATTCACAGAGCAAGAAATTAAGCAAGCTGAAGAAGCTGGCTTTCGCTCGGTTTCGCTGGGGAATCGCATCTTACGGACAGAGACGGCCGCGATGGTGGGTCTTACCTGTCTGTTTTATGAAACCGGAGAAATGGGAGGATGAGCGTAGATGGCAACGGTAGCGTTTCATACACTGGGATGTAAAGTAAACTTTTATGATACAGAAGCAATTTGGCAGCTTTTCAAAAACGAGGGTTATGAGCAAGTTGATTTCGAAAATACAGCGGATGTGTACGTCATTAACACATGTACGGTTACGAATACAGGGGATAAGAAAAGTCGCCAAATGATTCGTCGTGCAATTCGTCGTAATCCTGAAGCGATTGTTGCTGTAACAGGCTGTTACGCGCAAACGTCACCAGCGGAAATTATGGCGATTCCTGGTGTAGACATGGTTATCGGAACGCAGGATCGCGAGAAGATCATTCCGCTTGTGAAGCAATTTGAGTCGGATCGTCAACCGATTAACGCGGTTCGAAACATCATGAAAACTCGTCAATTTGAGGAATTGGACGTGCCTGATTTTGCTGATCGTACACGTGCATTTCTAAAAATTCAAGAAGGTTGTAACAACTTCTGTACCTTCTGCATTATTCCTTGGTCGCGTGGACTCATGCGCAGCCGTGAACCGCAAAGCGTTATTGCGCAAGCGGAGCAGCTCGTTGCAGCAGGCTATCAAGAAATCGTACTCACAGGTATTCATACTGGGGGCTATGGCGAAGATATTGAGGACTATAGCTTGGCGAAGCTTTTGAAGGATTTGGATAAAGTTGAAGGCTTGAAGCGCATTCGAATTTCTTCCATTGAAGCTAGCCAAATTACAGATGAAGTCATTGAAGTTCTGAGATCTTCGGACAAAATGTGCCGTCATCTGCATATCCCGTTGCAAGCTGGCGATGATCAGGTGCTTGCGCGTATGCGCCGGAAATATACGACTGCTGAGTTCGCTCGTAAGATTGAGCGTCTGCACGAGATTATGCCGGATGTAGCAATCACGACAGATGTTATCGTTGGTTTTCCGGGTGAAACGGAAGAGATGTTCCGTGACGGTTACAAGTTCATGGAGCAAATGAAGTTCTCCGAAATGCACGTTTTCCCTTATTCCAAGCGGACAGGTACCCCTGCCGCGCGGATGGAGGATCAAGTGGATGAAGAAATCAAAAATGCCCGTGTACACGAGTTGATTGATCTTTCCGAAAAAATGCAGCTAGCGTATGCTCAGAAATTCGTCGGTCAAGTCTTAGAAGTTATTCCAGAGCGCACATATAAAGGTGCACCTGATAGCGGCTTATACAGCGGTTATTCCGATAACTATGTGCAGTTAGTTTTTGAAGGTTCAGAAGAGATGATCGGTCAAGTGTGCCGTGTGAAGGTTACTGAAGCAGGTGTGAATGAAAGCAAGGGACAACTCGTACGCATTCTTGAAGGCGTAGTGAATTTGTAAGTGAAGTTTTAAGGCAATTACCTACCTCTACACGTGGTCGTTCCTTTTGAATGACTGCGTTAGAGGTTTTCTCGATTACACGGGAGCTTAGAAGGCATGGATGAAATGACTATATTAGATGAGGTGCTACTCGATGACATTAAACGCGAAAGAAATTGCTAGCTATATTGACCATACCCTATTGAAAGCAGATGCAAGTACAGCTGCGATTCACAAATTGTGCGAGGAAGCTGCCCAGCATCAATTTTTCAGTGTGTGTGTGAATTCACAGTTTGTTGCTACAGCTGCTAAAGCTTTGGAAGGAACGGGTGTTAAGGTTGCTGCTGTGGTTGGTTTCCCGCTTGGAGCGAGCTTGAGCGAAGTGAAAGCCTTCGAAGCAGCTAAAGCTGTTGAAAACGGAGCGGCTGAAATCGATACGGTATTGCCAATTGGATTGCTAATGGAAGGACAACTGGATGCAGTTCGTTCTGATATTAAACAAGTTGTGGATGCTGTTAAAGGGAAAGCCATCGTCAAGGTAATCATGGAAACGGGTTTCCTTACAGATGAGCAAAAGGCTACGGCTTGTCGTCTTTCAGAAGAAGCTGGCGCTCATTTCGTGAAAACCTCGACAGGCTTTGGTCCTGGTGGAGCTACGGTAGAAGATGTTCGCTTGATGCGTCAAAATGTGTCCAGTACGATTGGCGTGAAAGCATCAGGTGGCGTAAGAGATGTTGAGACGGCGATTGCGATGATTGAAGCTGGCGCGACAAGATTAGGTACCAGCTCAGGCGTAGCTATTGTGAACGGAACTCAAGGCGCTTCCACATACTAAGATAGCAGAGAGGCAGCGCAACTAGGGAACCTACGATATTGAAAATGGTCTGGGACCTTGCGATTTGCGATGATGCATCACTAGCTAGTAGAGCGGAAAGACTGACGAGCCAGTGGATAAATGGGTAAAAGAGGATCGCGCCTCCGACATTGAGCAGGATATGCGACCAAGCAACATATCGTCCAGCGCGTGAGCTGCTCATACCGGCGATCAGCGCGGTGACACAGGTGCCGACATTGGCGCCTATCGTGATAGCTACCCCTAGCTCGACGGGAAGGGCCTGAGCTGCGGCGAGGCCCATCGCCATGGCGATGACGGCTGCGCTGCTATGCACGAGCGCGGTCACTGCTGCGCCTGCAAGGATGCCCCAGAGCAGGCTTGTTTGCGCCTGGTGCACGAACCAGGTGAAGAGACCACGGGACTGCAGCGCAGGCCCGATGGTTTGCATGATCTCGATGCCGAGCAGCACGAGCGAGAAGCCAGCAGCCGCAAGCGAGCCGTAGCGGATGCTGCGCAGCCATTGGCGACCGCCGTTGTTCTCGGCGGCGTTCTGCTGTAGTGTCGCCGCTGCGGATGGCAGCGCGGCGCTGAGAGCGCGCGGACCGCTTGCCTGCGGCAGCGGCCCGGCCAGCCAGCTCGCCAGCCAGACGCTGGCGCTGGCGAGCAGGATCGGCACGCCGATGCCGCCTAAGCTGAGCCCGATCAGCTCCGTGGTGAGGCACGTGCCGATATTCGTTCCGAGAATCACGCCAAGTGTTCTCGGGAAGGACAGGACGCCGGCGCCGACGAGGCCGATGGCGATGACCGTGATTGCGGTGCTGCTTTGCAGCGCCGCTGTCAGCACGGTGCCGGTGATGAGCCCGCGTACCGGTGTGCGGGTAAACCGCTCCAGCCACAGCTGGAGGCGGGGGCCTGCCCAGGTTTGAAGCGAGGTTTCCATCAGCTTCATCCCAAGCAGGAATAAGATAAAGCCTGTAACAACAGGCAGAATAATAGCATGAATCATGAGAGGATCTCCTTTTCGTGAGCGAGTGACGTTTTCAACCAATATATGTGACCGTACAGACAAGCATGACAAGCCAGATGGTGTAGGTGAACGGTTTCACGCAAAGGATGGCTATAGAACATGGCAGTAGTATTTTTACATAAGAAACGCAAACCCCGTTTGGAGCAAGGACATCCGTGGGTGTATAAGAGTGAAATCGAGCGCACGGACGGAGATATTGTGCCTGGACAGCTTGTATCCGTTCAGAACCACCTAGGAAAATATCTAGCAACCGGCTATTACAATGAAGCTTCTCAGCTGACGGTACGTATTGTATCGTATAACCCGATTGAGGCGATGACGACTGAGTTCTTCGTCGAAAGATTTACACGTTGTTTCCTGCATCGTCAGCGTTTTGTGAAAGGAGCGCAGTCGTATCGGTTGGTATATGGGGAAGCCGATTTCCTGCCAGGGCTCATTGTTGATAAGTTCGAGAACACACTAGTTGTGCAGCTTTTGACCTTGGGGATGGACCTCTGCCGGGACAATATTGTGGAAGCGCTGGTACAAGTTATGAAGCCAGCAGGGATATATGAACGTAGTGACGTTTCCATTCGTGAATTAGAGGGCCTGAAACAGACAAAGGGGCTTCTGTACGGAGATTGTGCGAAGCATGTTGATATTTTAGAAAATGGCCTTCGCATTCGTGTTGATATTGAGGAAGGTCAGAAGACGGGTTATTTCTTCGATCAACGTGAGAATCGCGCAGCGATCGCACCGTTGATGACAGGCTGGGGACACCGCAGCGGCATCAATTTGACGGAAGTCGAAGAGGACGGCGTAACACAAATGCTGCCCGTTAATGCAAACGGCAAAGTAGTGACGTTCCCACTCTGGGACGGGGCTTCTGTATTGGAATGCTTCTCGCATACAGGGAGCTTTACGTTAAATGCTTGTCAATTCGGTGCAAAAAAAGTGACATGTCTCGATATTTCCGAGCATGCGATTGAAAGCGCGCGTACGAACGTTGCTTTGAATGGCTTCGAGGATCGCGTTGAATTCGTTGTTGCGGATGCCTTTGAATACTTGCGTACACAAGTGAAAGGCTTGGATGAGCGTAAGCTTCGCTCTTCTGCTGGTGCGGCAGGACAAGCCAAGGTAGACACTTCTAAGCCTGTTGGTACCGGTGGCCGAACTTGGGATGTTGTTATTCTCGATCCGCCTGCTTTCGCTAAGACGAAAAGTGCCGTTGAAGGAGCTTGCCGTGGCTATAAAGATATTAACTTGCACGGGATGAAACTCGTGAACGAGGGCGGATATCTTGTCACAGCTAGCTGTTCCTATCACATGCATCCTGAGTTGTTCCTAGAAACGATCCATGCAGCGGCAACGGATGCGGGGAAACTGCTACGCTTAATTGAGTTTCGTGGGGCAGGAATGGACCACCCTCGCATTCTAGGCGTAGATGAAGGACATTATTTAAAGTTTGCGATTTTTGAAGTACGAAGCAAGTAAGAGTAGGTTTTTAATTGTATCTTTGATAAGTAAGCAAAGCTGGAATTATTCTAGCTTTGCTTTTTTGTGCCGTGTTAGCGGGTTTCGGGAGAACTAGTCGATAAAATCGACTAACTCGTGTGGGATAGCAGGTATTGGAGAGCAGTCAGTCGATAAAATCGACTAATTTGTGTGCGTCAGCAGGTTTTCGAGAGCAGTTAGTCGATTAAATCGACTAACTCACGCAGAGTGTAGCCCAACGTCACTGTAGTCTTCATCACCGTTTCCACCGTAGCCACACTTTCGTCTGTCTGCTACTTCCATCAGTGGATTTTTATTTTGGACAATTAAACAAAGCCTTTCTTTCCGTTTTTCGTTTTCCATGTTACAATAACAGAATGTACGTTCGCATTATATATTTAATTTGAATCCCCCAGATCCCCCTCCATGATCTACCACGCCGACTCATCCATAGAAATATGCTAGAATAGAAAGATAGAAAACGAGAATTGCTTACGAAGCAAGCTTTCCGACGGAAAGTGTTAGGAGGCCCTAATGTCCATTCGATTCGTGCTTGGTAGAGCCGGAAGCGGCAAGAGTGAACGCTGTTTGACAGAAATGAAACAGCAGTTGGCATCGGCACCTGAAGGTGATCCGTTGATTTTGCTTGTCCCTGAACAAGCTACATTTCAAGCGGAGCACGCGCTAGTTTCAGATCCGAGTATACGCGGAATGATCCGCGCGCAAGTGTTAAGCTTTCACCGTTTAGCATGGCGCGTGATGCAAGAAGAAGGCGGCACCGCGAGGCTGCCAATTGATGATACAGGTAAGAAACTGCTGTTAACGAGCATTTTACATAAATACAAAGATAAGCTACGCCTATTCGGTCATTCTGCTGAGCAAATGGGCTTCGTTGACCGTTTGAACCAGCTTTTCACAGAAATGAAGCGCTATTGTGTGACAGCTGAACAACTAGAGACACATGAAAATAAGCGTGTGACCACACTTGGTGAACACGGCTTGCTGCGAGATAAAATGCACGATATTCAACTCGTCTACAGGCAGTTTGAGTCGGAGCTTGCCAAGCAGTATTTGGACGGTGAGGATTATTTGACGCTGCTTGCGGAGCAAGTGCCCAACTCTAGTTATTTACGCTCTGCTTCGGTGTGGATTGATGGGTTTCACGGGTTTACACCACAAGAATTCAAGGTGCTTGGTGCGCTATTCGCCGCTTGTAAGCAAGTGACGATCACGTTATGTCTGGATCGCGAATTGCAGGCAGGGGATACACCGGATGAGTTGGATTTATTTCATCCCACAGCGACGACGATGGTACGTTTACAGGAGATGATTTGGCAGCTAGGACTTGGTGCGGCTGAAGTTGTTCAGCTTGCTCACGAGCGTTCGCCGCGATACGAAGATAGTCCTGCACTTGCCTATTTAGAGCAGAATTTTGATCGTCGCATTGGTGGTGGAGCTCCTAAGTATAAGACTTCTCCAGGGGAGAATATAGCCGATCAGCTTGTCATTATGGAAGCTGTTCATCGCCGTGCAGAGGTTGAAGGTGCTGTGCGTGACATGCTGAAGTTAGTCCGCGAGCATGGCGTGCGGTGGCGTGAAATGGCCATCATGGTGCGGAATATGGAAGGCTATCAGGATCTGTTAAATATGGTACTTACGGATTATGAGATTCCTCACTTTTTCGATCAGAAGCGTTCGGTTCTACATCATCCGCTTGTAGAATTCATTCGATCTGCCCTCGAAGTTGTTCAGCATAATTGGCATTACGATGCTGTATTCCGTTGCATCAAAACAGATTTACTGCTGCCTCCGGGTGCAACATCGCAGAGGACTGAGCTGGATAAATTAGAGAATTATGTGCTTGCCTTCGGGATTCAAGGCTATCGATGGACGGACGGAAAGCCTTGGACATATCAATTTCGTGCCAACTTGGAGCAAGCGGAGGATCAGGTACAAGAACAAACAGCCGAGCTTCTAGCACTAAATACGAGTAAATCGTGGGTTGTGCGTCCATTACTTGCATTATCCAATCGTCTTGGACAAGCCCGCACGGTTAAGGCGCAGGTTGAAGCTGTTTACGAGCTATTAGTATCCGTTCAAGCACCAGAGAAGCTAGAAGCATGGACACAGCAAGCAACACGTGATGGAAAACCTGAAAAAGCTCGCGAACATGGACAAATGTGGAACAGTGTGATGGATATGCTGGATCAATTGGTGGAAACCATGGGCGATGATGAACTATCCTTGGAGATGTTTAACGGTCTTATCGAAACAGGGATGGAAAGCATGAAGCTGGGGCTAGTTCCGCCTTCGATGGATCAATTGCTGATCGGCAGTATGGATCGAACTCGCTCAAGCGGGATTCGATATGCCTATATTTTAGGAGTAAATGATGGGGTTATTCCTGCGCAGATGGCTGAAAAGGGTGTGCTGACAGAAGCGGAGCGAAGTGTTCTGATGGACTCGGGTTTACCTATGGCTGATGGAAGCCGCCGGAAGCTGTTGGACGAGCAATTTATCGTCTATACATCGTTGACTGTACCAGGCAAGCGGCTTTGGATGAGTTATCCGTTAGCGGATGAAGAAGGGAAATCGCTATTGCCTTCGGAGCTAATTAGACAGATGCGACAGCTCTTTCCAGGAACGGAAGAGTCGCTGCTTCTTGCAGAACCGTCTGTGGAATCGTCAGAAAATGAGCAAGCAGCGTATTTAGCTCATCCGACACAGGCGATCTCCTATTTGGCTGTTCGCATGAAACATTGGATGCTGGGTGGACGTATGTCAGAGCTATGGTGGGATGCGTACAATTGGTATGTGGATCAACCAGCCTGGCAGATGAAGCTGCAATCTCTTGTGCAGGCATTGGAATATACGAACAAGGAGAAGGGGCTTACCTCCACAACGAGTAAACAGTTATATGGTCAGCATTTGCGTGCCAGTGTTTCGCGTATGGAAAAGTATGTGGCATGTCCTTTCTCTCACTTCATTTCGCATGGATTACGCCTACAGGAACGTCGCGTATATCGTTTGGATGCACCGGATATCGGGCAATTGTTCCACGCAGCCTTGAATCAATTCGTACAGAAGCTGCAGCATGACCAGCTGGATTGGGGGTCACTATCTGCCGAGCAATGTATGGAGAGATCTGCACAAGTGGTGGATGAGCTAGCACCGAGACTTCAAGGTGAGATTCTATTAAGTTCAAGTCGTTATGCGTATATTGCTAGAAAACTAAAGCAAGTGGTTGGCAGGGCGGCCGTCATACTCGGCGAACATGCCAAGCATGGTCAATTTCAACCTCTAGGGCTGGAAATTGATTTTGGTCCAGGAAAGGATTTGCCTTCCCTGACATTTGAGCTGGAAAACGGATGTACGATGGAGATTATCGGCCGGATCGACCGTGTAGATCGAGCAGATGGCGAGCAAGGTGTTCTTTTACGTGTGATTGACTACAAATCTAGTCAAACAGCCTTGCAACTTTCAGAGGTGTATTACGGTCTCTCGCTGCAGATGCTTACGTATCTGGATGTTATTCTTACACACGCAGAAACGTGGCTAGGTGTGGAAGCGAAGCCTGCGGGCGTTCTGTATTTCCATGTGCATAACCCGATGCTTCAACAGAAAAATGCCCTCGATCCTGCTTCCGTTGAGAAAGAGCTGCGGAAACGTTTCAAAATGAAGGGCTTGATTACGGCAGACGCTGAGGTAGCTGGATTAATGGATGATGAGCTTATTCACAGCTCAGGCCATTCACAGCTCATTCCTGTTGCTTTAAAGAAGGATGGAAGCTTCTACTCGACTTCGTCGGTAGCAACAGACGAACAGTGGGATACATTAAGAACATATGTACGTAAACAAGTAAAACAAATTGGGACGAATATTACAGATGGTCATGTTGATATTGCTCCTTATCGTTTAGGGAAAAAGTCAGCCTGCCAGCATTGTTCGTATACCGCGATTTGCCAAATAGATCCCTTATTTGAAGGGAATGAAATTCAAGTTTTTCGCCCGCGTGCGAAGGATCAAGTTTGGACGGAGCTGGCTGCGCAGATAAGCGGGCCGTGAAGGTAGAAAGGAGCGTACAAGGTGACACAACAGCAAGAACCTAAACCCATCGGTAGTACATGGACGGATGATCAATGGGATGCCATCACCCTCAAAGGGCAAAACATGCTGGTTGCCGCTGCTGCGGGCTCTGGCAAAACGGCAGTACTCGTGGAACGTATCATTCGACGGATTTCCAATGAATGGGAGCCGATCGATGTAGACCGATTACTCGTTGCAACCTTTACGAAGGCGGCAGCTTCCGAAATGAAGCATCGGATTCGTGAGGCACTTGAAAAAGAATTGATGAAACAGCCGCATTCACAGCACTTGCGCAAGCAATTAGCGCTGATGGGGAAGGCATCGATTACAACTTTGCATTCTTTTTGTTTAGAGGTTGTTCAACGGTATTTTAGTCTTATCCAATTAGACCCTGGCTTCCGTATAGCGAATGAAACTGAAGCAGATTTGCTCCGTCAGGATCTGCTCGGCGAGATGCTAGAAGAATATTATGCTGCAAGTGAGGAGAACAGCGCCTTCTGGCGTTTAGTTGACTCTTTTAGCGGCGAGCGCAACGATAACGCGATTATGATGCTTATCCAGAAGCTTTACGATGTATCTCGTAGTCATCCTTGGCCAGAGCATTGGCTAAGAGGGACGGCGTCTATGTTCGGGCCTCCTGAACGCGATATGGACAGAGAGTTGGCTGATGAGGTAAGAATGGTAGCTGAAGAAGCACTGCCATATGTTGCCGCGGCTTCAGCGCCAGTGGATTATTCGCTATGGGAGCAAAGCCTAGTTCGTGATCTTTCTCTGGAATTAGAAGGAGCATCGGATTTGCTAGGACAAGCACTCATCATCGCGGAATGCCCGGGAGGACCTGCCCCATATATAGAAAATCTACGAGATGATTTACTGCTCGTTCAGAATTTAATAGAAACTACAACGTATCCCTGGTCCGTCTTGTATCGTGGTTTTCAAACGGTTGAGTTCGGTAAACTCAAAGCCTGCAAAGGTGATGATTTCGATAAAGGACTGCAAGAAGAAGTCAAGGAGCTGCGCAACAAGGCTAAGGACCAGATTAATAAATTAAAAGAAGAACTTTTCGGACGAACACCGGAACAATTTCATCAGGAAATTGCAGAAATGGCTCCGTTGCTTCATGTTCTCGTTGATCTTATCGTTGATTTCGGACATCGATATCAGTCGGCTAAAGCAGCGAAAGGTCTGATTGACTTTGCTGATTTGGAGCATTACTGCTTACAAATTCTAAGTGCCCCTGGTTCCATGCCTGGTGAATTGTATCCTTCAGAAGCAGCACAAGCCTATCGGAAACAATTTGCTGAAGTATTATTGGATGAATATCAGGATACGAATCGTGTCCAAGAAGCGATTGTAGAGTTGATTTCAACCTCAAAGCCAGGAAATCGTTTTATGGTTGGCGATGTGAAACAAAGTATTTATCGGTTTCGACTGGCAGAACCAGGTTTATTCTTAGAAAAATACAAAGCGTATCGTTCCAATAAAGAGGCAACGTCAGATCTTGAGCTGAGTGGTGGAAGAATTGACTTAGCAAGAAACTTCCGAAGTCGACTTCAAGTCGTCGATGCGGTTAACTTTATTTTCAAACAAATGATGAATGAAACTGTCGGTGAAATCGCCTATGATGAGCGTGCGGAACTGGTTTATGGAGCGGGTTACCCGCCTTCTGCCTCAGATTGCTCAGTTGAGATGCTGATCATTGACCGTGGAAAAGATGGAGCTGACAAAAGTGATGCATTCTCAGAGGAATCGGACGATTTAGGGGATGACTTAAATGCTGAGGGCACTGAAAGTGGGTTAGATCCTGCCTTAGAAGCGGAAGAACTGGAAACTGCACAGCTGGAAGCACGTACAATTGCTCGTCAAATTAGAGGGTTGTTAGGCGCAGTTGGTCAAGAGCCATTTCAAGTTTTTGATAAACGAACAGGCGGTGATCGCTCAGCAACCTACAGGGATATCGTGATCTTATTGCGAGCAACCCAAGCCTGGTCACCAATTCTGATTGATGAGCTTAAGAAACAAGGCATTCCTGCATATGCTGAGCTTAGTACAGGTTATTTCTCGGCAACTGAAGTTGAGACGATGCTTTCCTTGTTGAAGGTTATTGACAATCCCTATCAGGACGTACCTTTGGCTGCTGTTTTAAGATCTCCGATGGTCGGACTGACAGCTGAGAATTTAGCACAGATTCGGGTTGCGGATAAAACCGTAGCTTTCTATGAGTCTGTACTACGTGCAGTCCAGCATAGTTCAAGTTCGGAGAATGATGAGCTTTTCATCAAATTGAAGCAGTTTCTTGCACAATTGGAGCAATGGCGTAATGACGCGAGACAAGGCTCTCTTGCTGACTTGATTTGGAGCATTTTTAGACAAACGGGTTATTATGATTTCGCTGGCGGTTTACCTGGCGGCATGCAAAGACAAGCGAATTTAAGAGCGTTATATGATAGAGCAAGACAATATGAAAGCACATCGCTACGTGGTTTATTCCGTTTCTTACGATTTATTGAACGGATGAAAGAAAGCGGTGGCGATCTAGGAACCGCGCGTGCGCTAGGTGAACAGGAAGATGTCGTACGGATTATGTCCATTCATAAGAGTAAGGGCTTGGAGTTTCCCGTTGTTTTTGTGGCAGGCATGGCAAAGATGTTTAATCAACGAGATTTGAATGAAGCGTTCTTATTGCATAAAGAATTGGGCTTTGGACCGCGATTTGTAGATACGACGCTGCGCGTCAGTTATCCGACTTTACCTTCACTTGCGATTAAAAAGAGGTTAAAACTAGAGCTTCTGGCTGAAGAAATGCGAGTCCTTTATGTAGCACTCACGAGAGCACGGGAGAAATTGTACTTGCTTGGCACTGTGAAATCTCTCGATAAGCTGCTAAAAGGTTGGGGACGTCACTTGTCAAGAGAGGCTTGGTATTTGCCTGATTTTGAGCTGGCTAAAGCAAAGAGCTATCTGGATTGGGTGGGACCTGCTTTGCTGCGTCACCCGGATGCGGCTTTGTGGCGTGAGCGTCTTGGGATAAGTGAAGGGTCGTCTGATGTACGCTTGCTGCGTGATTCTTCGCAATGGAAGATGTCTGTGATAACACCAGATAGCCTGCAGATGCTGGATGTACTTGAAGAGGAAGTAGTTGAGCCAGATCGAGATCGTTTCATGGCAATTAAACAACGAGAGGCTGTCGCTACCTCAGGGAAGTGGAAAGAGGCATTAGAAGAGCGTCTATCTTGGCAATATGCCTTCTCGGATGCGCCAAAACACTTTGCCAAAACGACGGTTTCGGAAATGAAACGGTTATCTGAGATCAATCGCATTGTAGATGAATTCGAGTCGCCTGTTCACGGGGGATCCTCCTCCAGCCATGGAGCTGTGCCTATGGCCAGTCAGCCAGCAGCATTGATTTGGCGTAGACCGAGATTTATGGAAGAGAAAAAGCTAACGGCAGCAGAGAAAGGGACCGTTGTGCATGCCGTTATGCAAAATATGTCTTTAGCGGAATTGCCAACAGAGACAAGTATCCAATCCACTCTCCAAGAGATGCTGGATAAACAAACCATGACGCAGGATCAGCGAGATGTGGTAGATATTCCTGTTATTTTGAAATTTTTCGAGACATCGGTTGGTAAACGTATGATTCAGTCGCGCAATGTGCAGAGAGAGGTCCCATTTAGTTATGGACTGCCTGCGGATGAGGTTTATTCTGAGACGGATCCATCTACACTTGGCGAGACTGTGCTCATCCAAGGGGTTATTGACTGTCTATTTGAAGATGAGCTGGGACTCGTTCTCGTAGATTATAAGACGGATGCTGTAAGAGGCAGCACGGAGTCAGAGCTTCAGCTTCGCTATGAGAAGCAAATAAGTTTATATGCACGTGCTGTGGAACATATTTGGAAGCGTCCAGTACATGGTAAATTCCTTTATTTTTTTGACGGTGCCAAACTAGTAGAAATGTAGGATGACTATTTAGAATTAATAGATACCGTGGGGTTTTCAGAAAGGAGATGAGACATGCGAATTTTACACACAGCGGATTGGCATTTTGGACGAGCCTTGGAAGGGCGCAGCCGGATGGAGGAGCAGATCGCGTTCATGGATGAACTTGTCTCTATTGTGGAGGATCAAGCGATCGATCTGGTGTTGATCGCTGGGGATATTTATGACAGTGTGAACCCTCCTGCGGCAGCAGAACAGCTGTTTTATGAAGGTATTGCTAGGCTCGCAGATGGTGGTAAAAGACAGGTGGCGATCATTTCAGGCAATCACGATCACCCGGATCGGCTTGCGGCTTCGGGTCCTTTGGCAGCAACACAAGGTATCACACTGATTGGTCTACCCATTCAGGATATTCAATCCATTGGGATAGCGCGAACTGGAGAGCTTGCTAGATTAATCGCTTTGCCTTATCCTTCGGAATCTCGATTAAAGGAATTACTGTCCGAAATTGCGGAGGAGGAAGTGCTGCGCAGTAAATATTCAGAGCGTGTCGGTGCTCTGATTCGTAAACAGGCAGCATCTTTTGAGCCCGGTACCGTGAATTTGATTATGAGTCATCTCTATGTGCTAGGCGGTCATGAAACGGAATCGGAACGTCCTATTCAAGTTGGCGGTGCTTATACGGTTGATACAACGGCTTTGACAGCAGGTGCGCAATATGTCGCGCTTGGTCATTTGCATCGCCCCCAAAATGTGAAGGCTGCATCACCAATTCGATATAGTGGATCACCGATCGCTTATAGTTTCTCAGAAGCAGGTCAAGCCAAATCTGTCACGATTCTTGATCTTGCGCCTGGGCAGGAGGCTGAGCCGCAGGAGATCTTCTTGACCTCTGGTCGTCCGCTGGTGAGCTGGAAGGCGAAGGAAGGCATAGGTCAGGTGCATCAATGGCTAGATGAGCAAAGAGATAGCACAGCATGGATTGATCTGGAGATCACGATGACTTCGGCCATGTCTATTGAACAAATACAAGCGTTACGCAAAGCCTATGAAGGCTTCGTCCATATTCGTCCGATCTATCCAGAAATGGAAGTTGTACGTGCGGCAATGCCAAAAGCAGCTTTTTCGATGGAAGAGCATTTTACACGCTTCTATGCCCGTCAAACGGGAGGAGCACAGCCGGAGCCTGCGTTAGTTCAATTATTTTTGGAGCTGTTGCAGGAAAAAGATCTAGGCGATGCTTCGGGCGAGTAAGTGAGCGGGAATCTTCAATTTTTCCCCAACTAGTACTTGTGGATAACTTTAAGGTGTAATGAAAGGAGGAAAGCACGATGCGTCCAATCCAGCTACAAATGTCCGGTTTGCAGAGCTATCGGGAGCTGCAAACGATTGATTTTAGCCAACTCGTTGATGCGGGTGTTTTTGGTATATTTGGGCCAACGGGAAGTGGGAAATCATCGATTTTAGATGCGATAACTCTTTCTTTGTATGGCAAAGTAGAAAGAGCAAGCGGAGGCACGCAAGCGATTATGAATCATGCGGAGCAAACGCTGTTCGTTTCTTTTACATTTGAACTAACGAATGCAACGAGTACAGAACGTTACCGAGTTGAGCGGCAATTCAAGCGGGGGGCTGAGATGTCAATCAACGGAACCATTTCACGCCTCTTACATATTCGTGACAGCGAAACGGTTGTACTCGCGGATAAGGCAGGTGAAGTCAATCAACAGGTCCAGAGCATTCTAGGTCTGTCGATGCAGGACTTTACGCGAGCTGTAGTTCTCCCGCAAGGGAAGTTTGCTGAGTTTCTGACCTTGACAGGTAAGGATCGTAGACAAATGCTGCAGCGACTGTTCCATCTTGAAACCTATGGTGACCATTTAAGTGCTAAGGTTAGCTCTAAAGTAAAGGAAACGGACAGCGCAGTTAAGCAGCTTGCTGCTGAACAGCAAGGGTTAGGTGATGCGACCTCCTCAGCGTTGGAGGAAGCGAATAGAAGACTACTTGAGACGGAAGAAGAAGCGGTTCGCAGTCGACATCATTTGGCGCAACAAGAGAAGGCTTATGAGGAGAATAAGCAAGTCTACCATTGGATAAAGGAATCGGAAATTCTAGAACTTGAACAAGGGAAGCATCGAGAACAGGATAGGCTCATCGCTGAAAAAGAACAGCTGCTGAAGCTCGCAGAACAAGCGGAGCGGGTTATTCCCTATTTGGAGCAGCATAAGTTAGCGGCTAAAGATGTGTTGTCAAGCCAATCGCTGCTTGAAACAGCAACTTCTTCTCAGGCGATCGCGGAAACAGTTTATAAACAAGCAACACTAGCTTATGACAAAGCTCAACAAGATTTAGACGTTCAGGAAGCGCCGTTACTACTTCGTTTGGATCAGCTGGAGCAAGCTTTAGTTATTCAACAAGAGCTTGAACAGGTTCAATACCAAATTCAAACTACGCAAACACAAGAAATTGAGGTAAAGTCGGCGTTATCAAGTTTGCAAGTGGAGATTGCTAAATCAAACGAGACGAAACAAAAAGCAATGGCAAAACAAGCAGAGCTGAAAGCACAATTAAAGCTTGTAGAAACAGATGCCACAAAGAGACAACAGTTACAAAACGCTGTACAAGAGAAAAAAGGAATACTTCTACTGCAGTCACAAGAGCTGGAAGCGAATAAAAATTATGCTGACAAAAAGAAAGCATATCTATCTGTGGAGCATGACAGAGGTTTGGTTGTGGATAAGCAGGTTGTCCTATATGCGAAGCTAACTAGATGGTTCACTACTTATGCCGCATGGGAAGAGCATATACAGAGGCAAGACGGTTTATTTACAACGTACTTTAAAGGCTTGCAAGATTGGTTGGAAGCACAACGTAAACTGCTGAAGGATCAAGAACGTCACGCTTTAGCTGCGTTGCTGGCTGCTGAACTGGAAATGGGTGACCCCTGTCCTGTTTGTGGTGCGACGGATCATCCTGCACTTCGAATGAGCAATGAAATCTCCGGGGCTGCAAGTGAGACAAGCAGTCCTGAGGGATTGTTGGATCAAGTGGAGCAACTGCTGCGACTAGCGAAAGAAAGACAATTTGAAGGTACTCAAGTTGGTCGGAAAATGCAAAGTTTGCATCAGCAGGCAAGTGGGTTGGCATTCCCAGCTGAAGTGTTAGGGATGCGGCAGGAAGAACATGCGTATGGTGGATACACACTGGATGAAGCGGCTGTAGGCAAAGAAGTGGTTTCACTTCGGCAAAGGAGTAGCTCACATGCGGATATAAGTTGGAATGATTGGCAAAAGGAATGGCAGATTGTGGAGTCAATGCTCCAGATTGCGGCTTCACAAGTAGAGGAATGTGACCAGGGTTATCGTGATTTACACAAAGAGCATACCGAGCTTGTCCAACAGGAACTTGTTCTAAGCACGCAATCGCAAGCGGCTGGTAGCTTTTTAACCGAAGCTGAAAGCAGGTTAACTGGTCTAACGGAAAGCATTCACAATCAAAGAAATCTATGGCAGGAACATTATGCAGGTCTGTCATGGGATACAGTCGATGATCAGCTTCATCAGCTCCTTGAGAATGAGCGACAAGCCGACGAGCTGCGCGGACGCATTGAGAAGAGCATTCCGTTTCTGGAGGAGCTGCTCGTTAATATCGAGCGGCTTCAGCTTGCTGCGCAGGAGCGCGATCGAACAGCCTTGCAGCTCCATGAGCGGCTGCAAGGGCTCGCGCAGCTCGCCGCCGACAAGTCGCGGCAGCTCGCTCTGCGTGCGCCTGGCGCGGCGGTGCCGCAGCTCATCGCGGAGGCGACCTCCGCGCTGGCGCAGCTGCGTCAGCTCGCGCAGCAGACCAAGCTCGCGCACGCTGCTGCGCAGCGCGAGCAGTCCCTGGCGGCGCAGCGCTACAGCGCCGCCGCCGAAGCCGCTGCCGCCGCTGCGCGGCAGCTAGTGCAAACCGAGCGCGCGCTCGCTGACGCGCTCGAGAGAGGCGGCTTCGCGTCGCGCGAAGCCGCAGAAGCCGCTGCGCTGGCGCCTGAGCAGCGCAGCGCATGGGTGCAGCTCGCGGCTGAGCACCGCGAGCGGGAGCAGTCGCTGCGCGCTCAGCTGGCGCAGCTGGCAGCGAAGCTGCAGGGCCGCGTGTTGAGCGCGGCCGAGTGGGCGCAGTCGCAAGCGCAGCTGAGCGAAGCGAAGGCTGGCGCTGAGGCCGCGCTGGAGGCGCGGGCCAAGGCGGCGCAGGGCGCAAGCGAGCTCGCTGCGCGGCACTTGCGCTGGTGCGAGCTCGAAGCGCAGCGCACGGAGCAGGCGACGCAGCTGGAGCGGCTTGGCAAGCTGCAAGCCGTGCTCAAGGCTAATGCCTTCGTCGAGTATCTCGCCGAAGAGCAGTTAATGCAGGTGAGTCGTGCAGCATCTGAGCGGCTGGGAGAGTTGACTCGTCGACGTTATGGCATTGAAGTCGACTCCGGCGGTGGCTTCGTCATTCGTGACGATGCGAATGGCGGGGTGAAGCGCCCGGTGGGTACACTATCCGGCGGGGAAACCTTCCTTACCTCGTTAGCATTAGCGTTGGCATTGTCCGCACAGATCCAACTGAAAGGCGAATATCCATTGGAGTTTTTCTTCCTCGATGAAGGCTTCGGCACACTTGACCAAGAGTTGTTGGATATGGTGATTGGTGCGCTAGAAAAGCTGCATACAGACCGACTTGCTGTAGGTGTTATCTCTCACGTTCCCGAGCTGCGTGCGAGACTCGTTCGCAAATTAATCGTCCATCCGGCTGAGCCGTCAGGTCGTGGGAGTCGTATTTCGCTAGAAGAACTATGATAACGCCATCTCTGTCAGTCATTGATGGAGCAATGGTCTATAGATGAAATTTGTATCGTAATTAACAAAAAGGCTAAATGACGCATGGGTGTCATTAGCCTTTTTTTATTTCCAGCGTGAGCATTAGGTAAAGGTATCAAGCCGAATCGTACAAGTTGGCA
This sequence comes from Paenibacillus sp. J22P169, assembly GCF_059691995.1. Classification (NCBI taxonomy): domain Bacteria; kingdom Bacillati; phylum Bacillota; class Bacilli; order Caryophanales; family Paenibacillaceae; genus Paenibacillus; species Paenibacillus sp. J22P169. The sequence goes on from NZ_JCAUAO010000005.1 coordinate 302,035, forward strand.
TACACTGCACCAACATGACGAAAAGGGGAATGGGCATGGCAACATTTCATGAAGCGCTGAAACATAAGAATCGTCTCTCGCCAGTATTACTGAAAAGGGCAGAGGTTATGGGTGTTGGGGTCGGATACGCAGATCCCAAAAGACCAACCGCTGGTGCTAGCGTCATTGTATATACCCATCAAAAAATAGTGCCATCTGGATTGAATAATCTCAAAAGCGTTGCCTCAAAATTAGGTTCATCCGTGCCGGTTCGCTTTCTCTCCTCGAATTCGTTCAAATCTCATGAGCTCAAGACCTCCAAACCCAAAATGTACAAAGCAAAGTCCTTTCAAAATCGAAATCGTCCGGTTCCTGGCGGGGTGAGTATTGGAAAAACCAATCCCTTCTCCACAGGGACAGCTGGATTAGTTGTGATCAAAAATAATCAGCTTTACCTCCTGAGTAACAACCATGTATTGATCAGAGATAATTCATCCGCATTTTCAGAAACAGTACAACCGGGACCTGCAGATGGAGGGGTATCAGGGACGGATCGTGTCGGAAGAGCTTTTCAATTCGTTCCACTACGCGTGGGGGAAGTGAATTTTCAGGATTCGTCCATAGCGCTTCCGACTTCAAACAGCCTATTAAATCCACGGTATTTACGCAGTGCATCGGGACTATTAGTCACAGTGCCCGGGCATCTATTAAGCTATCCTGTCGGACTTAAAGTGTTTAAATCAGGACGAACTACGGGCTTTGTTAGGGGAACAGTGGAGTCTAATAATGTAGATGTGCGTGTATCTTATGGGGGAAGCCTGGGTACATTGCTGTTCCGTAATCAGACTGTCATCGTTGGGGATTCTGGGCCAGTTTCTCTTCCTGGTGATTCGGGTTCCGTCTGGCTCCGTTCCAGTGATCGCTATGCGGTGGCTCTTAACTTCGCTGGTCCAGCGGATGGCTCTCGTTCCATTTGTAACCCGATTGGTATCGTTATGGCCTCCTATGGTGTACGTACGGCAATTCCTGCTGCAGGTGGTACCTTTACGGCCGGTAAAGTGAAAGGAATAGCACCACTTGGCGATGCTTCTTACGTTCAGCCTTTGACAGAGCAGCAACGGAAACGTACGAGAGCCATATTGGTGAAGTTGCATAAGTAACAAAAAGGTAATTTGAGAACCAGCTCTAATCTAGTAATAGCCCGATAATTTTAGGAATTACATGGTGGCGCTCTAAGAAGGAATTGTTACAATTCCTGATGTAGAGTGAAACGCATCGTAATTCCTGTACATATAAATCCATCATCTGAGTTTGTTATCCTTTGCTACCTTAGCTTCTTCGTATATAGATGCAATTCAACTCTCAATCACCGACTGGCGATCCCCACATTTGGCCGAATATTCTGGCCTTCGAGCTCCACCCCGTACGAAATAGATTGCAAATAAGCCAATTGCTTATCTATATATGGTGTGCCTTTGGAGACGATTTGATTTTTTTCGATGTAAAAAGGTTGGAAAGACATTTGAATTTGATCCTCCGCTAGTTTCAAATGAAGTAAACCAGTATCTGCCTTGGGACCTGTTACGTAGTCAGGGAACAGAAAATTACCGATCGAATAGGCAATGGGTTTGCCTTTGTAATATTCAAAACCTTGCAAGACATGCACATGGCTGCCGATGATGGCATCTGCGCCAGCATCGATCATTTGTTTCGCAAACTCTCGCTGCCAAGGTTCAGGGCGATTATTCATCTCTACTCCCCAGTGAAGGTAGACGAGGACATAGTCCGCATCCACACGCTCACGTGCAATCGCATCAAGCACGGGCTTGCGATCATAGGCCTGCGCAATGCCAGGCTTGTTCGGCCCTGCGAACCAATCTCCGGTTGGGATAAAGCGAGAGAATGCGAGGAACTTCACTTTTTTTCCTTTCAGGGTAACACGCTTCGCTTGGTAAGCCTCTTGTACATTTAGGCCTCCTCCTACATAGAGTAAACCAGCCTTATCTAAATGGGACAGTGTATCAAGAAACCCTTTCTGCAAGAAATCCATAGAATGATTGTTTGCAACGGATACCATGTCGAAACCAGCATCTTTAAGACCTTTTAGTGACTCTGGATTCGATTTGAAATTGTAAATCTGATTGGTATCCTTCTCCTCCTCAAGCGTAACGGCTGTTTCAAGATTGACGAAAGAGAAATCAGCCTGTTGGATATCAGATTGAATATGAAGGAATGGATAATCAGGTCCGTTTCGGCTGATCGCATCCTTGACAGACCAATCGAACATGGCGTCGCCAGCATAGAGAATATGTAATGGTTCTTGCAATTCTTGTTTGGAAGGTGAAGGTTGTACATATACGACACTTGGAGAAACGACATCGTCTTTATTTTCTACCGTAAGGTTGGATTCTGGCTTAATCTTTTGATCTAAATCTGTCATTGATGGTGTTGAGACGATTGCTGTTGCTGTTGGCAGGTTTCCTGACTCTTGCGGAGTGGAGGATGGTTGCGTGGATTGAGATGAACTCGAATCTAAAGCGAGATTCACTTTCTCCATGGATAAGGGGTGGAGAGCAGTCTCACAACCGACAATTAGCAAACTTAGACAAGCCGCAAGAAGAAGACTCGCTCCATAAATTTTCATGAGAAACAATCCCTTTCGCAAACCATTTTCTATATTTTAACAATTATGGCTTGCAGAAAGCATCGAACTGTCGTGGTGAAATTCATGAAATTTCGCTTGAAACTGTCTATAATACAGGATATTTTGTAGTTTTTTTGAATATTGTGCTACTTTTTGAGACTCATTACGTATCTAGGTACATGCGATTATTTAAAACGGCATGAAAGGGAGTCTGTTTTTCTTGAAGATGAATAAACGAATTGGGATACTATCGCTCGCTGTAGGTATACTTACTGCGGGTATTGCGCAATCACCTGCACCCGTACGTGCGGATGTTGTCTGGGATCATTGGAAACAAGCGGAGTCACTTGCCGCATCAGGAAATTCAGATGCAGCTGTTCCTCATTGGAAATATCTGACGGATTACTATGCTGGTACAGGGGATTGGGAGAATGCTGCGTTATTTAGTGGGAAATTAGATGCGTATTTTGACGCTATCGGTGATTATGACCAAGCGATTCATTATTATGAGCAGGAAAATCAGTTCTGGGTGAATGCGGGAAAGGATTGGGGAGCTGTGAAATTGCAGCGTGCTGATCAAATCCGGACCACTGTTGAATTGTATCGGAAAGAAAATAGCGAGGGTATTGTACAGCAGCTATCGAAACCTAACGGCTCACAACTAGCTAAGTTTGAACCTGCTTATGGAACATATTTAGGGATTTATTCAGAGCAAGATCCGAAAGTCGGTAATATTTTCACGAAAATGCAATCCGTATATGGTAAAAAGCATGCGATTTATTTGGCATATGCACATTGGGGACAGGGCTTTCCTTCATCCTACGCGAAGCGAGCCAAAGATGCTGGTGGTGCCTTGCAAATTGCTTGGGAACCGGACAATGGACTAGATCCTGTAGCGGATGGCACTTATTTGCGAAATTGGGCTAAGGAAGCGAAAGCTGCTGGGATTCCAATCTTTTTACGTTTTGCCGGTGAGATGAATGGTGCTTGGGTAAAGTGGCACGGAAATCCTGCGCAGTATATTGCGAAGTTTAGAATGCTCCATGATGTATTTGCTGCTGAAGCACCGAACGTGGCTATGGTATGGAGTCCTGGGGATGTGCCTGCGAATGATATCGATCCTTACTATCCAGGAGATGCCTATGTAGATTGGGTTGGTGTAAGTTTGTATATTGAGCCTTATGAAAATGGGGATCCCTCACTTCCTTCTATGCTTGCAACAAGTAACGTAGAAAGACTGACGAGATTGTACAACACCTATGCTGATCGTAAGCCGTTGATGCTTAGTGAGACAGGAGTTCCTCACTACTCACATTCTGCAAGCGAAGATTACACGGAGTGGGCTAAGCTTAATCTACAGCGGTTGTATGAAATTATGCCTTACAAATATCCAAGATTGAAAGCTATCACTTATTTTAATGTGGATCAGCAAATGAGTAACGCTAAGAACGATTATTCACTTTCGACTTCATCAGATATTCAGAGCTATTACAGCCAATTGATTGCAAATCCGTATCTTCTCTCGGAAGTAAAGGATGCTGCTAAACCTGCAGATCATGTTGGTTATGTGCCGATTGATGCTAAACACCAAGCTTTTACGAAGCAAACAAGGATTATTCCTTTTATTAAAATACCTGAAGTTTACATCGGTAAGGTGGAGTACCTATTGAATGGGCGGGTGATTGCTTCCCAAACGAGTTTGCCTTATGGGTTAGATCTAAAAGCTGGTGAGGTGCCAGAAGGCTCGGTATTACAGCTTCGTATCCTGAATAAATCAGGACAACAGGTTGCGTTGCGAACGTTTGGGATTTCATCACAGGTTTCAGTAAATATCAACGGGACTGTACAAGTATTTGAGCAAGCCCCTGCGATTGTAAATGGATCGACATTTACACCGCTCCGTGCTATTTTCGAAGCGATGGGAGCCAAAGTTGATTATGATGCGGCTACAAGATCCGTCACGGCAACCAAAGGGAGCACAACCGTTAAGCTGACACTTGACCAAAGAACAGTCTACGTGAATGGTAAGCCGATTGAGTTGGAAGAGCCAGCCAGACTAGTGAATGGCTATACACTTGCGCCTGCTAGATTCGTGGGAGAGACGTTTGGTGGTACTGTCAATTGGGACGGGGTAACTAGAACCGTATCCATAACAACCAAGTAATGGTAAATGAAAAAGCTGCTTCAATTTCTGACGACAAGTCAGAGATTAAGCAGCTTTTATTTGTTTACGTCAGGCAACCAATTTCAAAGTTAGGCGTTCTGTAAAGCTTGTTCTACCTCTTGCACGATAGATAGTGCCGCGCTGCGCGCACTCGAGAAGGCACGTTCAGCAAGTTCGCCTTTGCCTGTGCAGCCGTCTCCGCAGAAATAAAACGGAATGTTCTCGACGCGAGTTGGTAAAAGTCGGTTCGAAGCGATATTTTTCACACTGGAAACCATAGCCTTCTTCGATACACGTTTTACTGCCGTGACATCGCGCCAGCCTGGATAATGTCGATCGAATAGAGCTTCCATCTGCGAGGTTTTATTCTCCAAATAGGCTTTTCGCTCTTCATCGCTTTCGAAGTTATCGCTTAAGTATGCGATGCCTTGGAGTAGTTGCCCGCCTTCTGGTACTAGCGTGTGGTCTGTCGCAGATACATCACTAATGAATAGCTTGTTATCCATATCACTGATGTAACTGAATGGTCTAGCGACTACGCGGCTTAACCCAATGTCGTAAACCATAACCTCAGTTGCTGTGTTGGACTCATACGGAGCAAGGAAAGGCTCCCATGCCGTACCTTTGAGCAGTTTCACAACTTGTTGAACCGGCATTGCGAAGATCACTTTATCAAATGCCATTTCACGTGTTTTCGTTTTTAAAACGAATTTACGATCCTCATAACGAAGTCCATCAACACCTTCTTGAAGGGCGATTTCCCACTTACCTGATGTAGTCAGTTTTTGTTTCAGTTGATTCGTAATAACAGCCCAGCTGCCCAAGACATAGTTAACAGGCTTACTAGAGAGGAACAAGTTATGATAGTACTCACTAATGACAGCGCCGGATACATTTCGAGCGTCCTCAGGTGTAATGAAGAAGTTGGAGCAAACGAGATGTTCCCAAAGTTCCTTCACATCTTCATCAGCGTTAGACTCTGCAAGGTAATCAGCTAAGGTAGCGTAGTTCTTTATATTGTGAATATTAGCAATAATAGCGGCAATTTCCCCAACAAATTTTACTTTTTGAATCGTGCTTAGCAGATCTGTTTTGAGGAGGTTGATGGCATCCAGCGGCGCGGTTGTAAGTTGATTATGCTTCGCATATACGACTTTACGCTTATCTACTTGCTTGGAAGAGAACGAAAGGCCAAGCTCACGTTCCATCGTAGTCAACGTATGGCGATCGATCCCATAGATCGCATGTGCACCGTAATTGAGTGTGAAACCAGCTTTCTCATACGTAAAAGCTCGACCTCCGAGCTGAGGACTACGCTCAAACAGAATGCCCTCTACGTGTGGATTTTCAGATAAATATGCGGCCGCTGTTAGTCCAGCAAGACCTCCGCCGATAATGGCTACTTTCATTAGCTTTTCCTCCTTGGGGACTGGTTCTACCTGCAACGATGCGTAAGGTTCTTCGGATCGAAGGCCTACCCAAAGCCAGGCTAAGTTATTTTTCATCATGGAGAGTAAGTCGGCATCCTCTTGTGTACACCAGGTACGGATCGTTCCGGCATACATACATACGAGCAGTTCAATCTTTTTGGGCTCCGGGAGCCAATGCATCAAGCTTTCTTTCAAAACATTCAATTGCTGGTGCTCTTCCGATTTTACCGTATCATTTTGTAAGGAAAGGGCCTGTAAACTGCGAATAAGTCTCGGTGAGAGTTGGATATTCGACGCTAAGTCTAAAAAGAGGCGATTAATATGTCCCTCAAGTGATTGTACCTTCGAAGGAGGTTGTTTCACCCAGTCCTGAATCAGTTGAATTTGTTTGCTATATAGCGCTGAAATAATGGCATCCTTACTTTTGAAATAATGATAAAAAGTTCCTTTGGATGTGCTGGTAGCTGCGATAATATCATCAACAGAGACATTCTCGTAGCCTTTCTCCATGAACATGGTTAAGGCGACTTCCATCATTACATCACGCTTTTTGCGGGTCGAGGCTCTCATGAATTGACTCATCCGCTCACTCCATTCAAACGATCAGTTTACACCTATTATATGCAAAAATAGACTTGCAGTCTACAATTGAATTGACCGGTGCCAAATTCGGGCTGTCGGATTAAACAATCTAAATGATTCTTTCCCGTGTGGGGCACATAAGTTAGGTATATACTTCATGTTAGAACACCTTGAGAGGATGAACTTTTGACTTGAATAAAACAGATTTAGGATGGCATGTATTTTTTGAAAAAGCATTTGAACCGTATCTTAACGAAGAAGGATTTGTCGCAGGTCGCGTCTCCTTAGAACATAAGCATATGTACCGCGTTCAGACGGAAGTTGGCGAAGTGCTGGCTGAAGTGTCAGGCAAAATGCGTCACCAAGCGCTACGTCGCGAGGATTACCCTGCCGTAGGGGATTGGGTTGTAATTTCGCTGCGAGAAGGAGAGCAGCGTGCAGTGATTCATGCGGTGCTTCCTCGTCGAAGTAAGTTTTCCCGTAAAGTGGCCGGGCAAGTCACCGAAGAACAAATCGTTGCAACGAATGTGGATACAGTATTTTTGGTAAACGCTTTGAACCAGGATTTTAATGTCCGCCGGATTGAGCGCTACTTGGTTTTGGCATGGGAGAGCGGAGCTAATCCTGTCATCGTATTAAGCAAGTCCGATCTTTGCGACAATCCGGATGAACTCGCGGCTGAAGTTGCGGCTGTTGCTATAGGTGTACCCATTCATATCATTAGCTCAGCCGAGAATCGTGGTTTAGATGAACTTGCTGGCTATATGACTCGCGGTCAAACTGTTGCGCTCTTAGGTTCTTCAGGTGTAGGGAAATCAACGTTGGTCAACCGTATTTATGGCAGAGATATTCTGAACACAGGTGATATTCGATCTGGGGATGACAAAGGAAAGCATACTACGACCCATCGTGAGCTTATTCTGCTGCCCGATGGCGGCATTTTAATTGATACGCCAGGGATGAGAGAGCTTCAGCTCTGGAGCGCCTCTGAGGGGCTAAGTACGTCATTTCAGGATATCGAGGAATTCTCCGAGCAATGCTTCTTCCAAGATTGTAAGCACGAGAATGAACCGAAATGTGCGGTGAAAGCCGCTTTGGATTCCGGAGCCTTATCCGCGGAGCGATTCCAGAATTATGTGAAATTACAGAAAGAATTAGCGTACTTGGCTCGTAAAGAGGATAAAGGTCTTCAAGCTGCTGAGAAAGCAAAATGGAAGAAGATCCATCAATCGCTCAAAAGCCAACCTCATCGCTAAAAGCGATATTATTTGGATTGGATTTTTTGAAGGCTTTCCGATAAACTTATAACTAAGTAGGATAACAATGTCGGGAGGACGAATGGATCAATGAGTGATTGTGTTTTTTGTAAAATCATTGCAGGGGAGCTTCCCTCGAAGAAAGTCTATGAAGATGATCAGATTCTAGCTTTTCATGATATTCAACCTGCTGCGCCAATTCATGTCCTTATTATTCCGAAAAAGCACTTTGCCTCACTTGCTGTTGGACAGTCGGAAGACTGGGCTGTTGTAGGGCAAATGCAGCGTGTTGCTGCGCAAATTGCTAGAGAGCTAGAGGTAGAAGAATCCGGTTATCGTGTAATAACGAACATTGGAGCAAATGCAGGGCAAATCGTTCACCATTTGCATTATCATCTGATGGCTGGTGCTAGATTGGCACCCCTTGGTGTTCATAACTAATCTTTCCTAGCAGGAAAGATTAGTTTAGCGATTGACACCCTAATTACTATCACCTATAATGAGATTTGATGAACCGTTTTGTCTTAGATGGTCTGTTCGGAGGGAGGGAAAACTGTTGTCAGAAACTCGAGTTCGTAAGAACGAAACTATAGATGCTGCACTTCGTCGCTTTAAGCGTTCCATCGCTAAGGATGGCGTTCTTGCAGAAGTTAAGAAACGTAAGCATTATGACAAGCCTAGCGTTAAGCGTAAGCTTAAATCAGAGGCTGCTCGTAAAAGAAAGTTCTAGGAGGCAACATGAGCTTAAGCGATAGATTGAACGAAGATATGAAACAAGCGATGAAGAGTCAGGACAAGTTTAAGCTCTCTGTAATTCGAATGGTACGTTCTACGATTAAGAATTCTGAGATTGATCTGAAAAGACCCTTAGACGACAATGAAGTGCTTGATGTTCTAACTCGTGAGATCAAACAGCGTAAGGATTCCCTCCAAGAATTTACTAAGGCAGGTCGTGATGATCTAGCCGACAACCTGAAGGCAGAACTTGTTATTCTAGCTGAGTACATGCCGCAACAGCTTTCTGAGGAAGAAGTGAAAGCCATTGTACAGCAGACCATCCAGCAAATTGGTGCTTCTTCCAAAGCGGATATGGGCAAAGTGATGACGGCATTAATGCCTCAGGTTAAAGGACGCGCTGATGGTAAACTTATCAATCAGTTAGTTCAACAATTATTAGGTTAATACCAAATATGTTTTGTGAAGACTGAGTGGATCATTCCGCTTGGTCTTTTTTCCATTTCAGGATGTTTCTCAATTATTCTAATGAAATTCCGAAACAGTTCATAAATTAAAACGTACATATCTAATGAGTAGGAAGTTTAGGGGAAGGAGTGAACGACGATGTTTCTTGATAACTTATCCGCGTTTCTGACCCACCCTGTAACAGCAACCGTTTTATTAATGGTTGGCATTATTGGAATCGCGCTTGAACTGCTTTTTTTCAGTAGTGGCTTATTGGCCTTAGCTGGTGTTGCTGGCTTTGGTTTATATTTTCTAGGCTTCTATTTAGCAGGCTTTGCAAGTTTTGGTGATTTAACCGTCTTGGGACTTGGCTTGGTGCTTTTGATTCTAGAATTAGTTGTTCCAAGCTTCGGCATTCTCAGTGTGCTAGGAGCGATCTGCCTATTTGGGGGCGTGATGATGGCCTCCTCTGATCCGAAGGAAGCTGCTTATATGCTAATCATCGCTTTACTCGTGGCGATTGTGGCTGTTATTGCTGCAATCAGGACATTTAAGCATCGCGGTGTTTGGAATCGTTTTATTCTGAAGGAGCAATTAACGACTAGTAAGGGTTTTACATCAAATCCGGATCGATCCTATTTAATTGGTCTGACGGGTGAAGCTTTAACGCCGCTGCGGCCAGCTGGTACGGCAATGATTCAGGGTGAACGCGTGGATGTCGTAACGAACGGGAATTTTATTTCTGTAAGCCAAACTATTGTCGTTGTAGAAGTAGAAGGGGTTCGTGTTGTAGTAAAAGAAGTGGATAACCAACATAACATTTAGGAGGAAACATACAATGACGATTGAACCAGGCTTATACTTGGTGCTGCTTGCAGCCATCATTATTATCGTGTTATCGATTTTACTAAGTGTTGTTCCAGTTATGCTATGGATATCTGCACTGGCTTCCGGAGTAAGAATTAGCATTATTACTCTGATTGCAATGAGACTCCGTCGGGTTACACCTAGTCGCATTGTGAATCCGATGATTAAGGCAACGAAAGCTGGTATTGATCTTAGTGTCAATCAATTGGAAAGTCACTATCTAGCAGGCGGTAATGTTGACCGGGTTGTGAACGCATTAATTGCTGCACATCGTGCAAAAATTCATTTGGAGTTCGAACGCGCGGCGGCTATTGATTTGGCGGGGCGTGATGTGTTGCTAGCCGTTCAAATGAGTGTAAATCCACGTGTGATCGAAACGCCTAATGTTTCAGCTGTAGCTAAGAACGGTATTGAGGTAAAGGTTATCGCGAGGGTAACGGTTCGTGCGAACATAGATCGACTCGTAGGTGGAGCGGGTGAAGAAACGATTATTGCCCGCGTTGGAGAAGGGATCGTAACAACCGTAGGTTCGAGCGAATCTCATAAGGATGTTTTAGAAAATCCGGATATGATTTCACGGACAGTTCTAGGTAAAGGCTTGGATGCGGGGACAGCATTTGAAATTCTGTCTATTGATATTGCGGATGTCGATGTAGGTAAAAATATTGGCGCTCATTTACAAACGGAACAAGCCGAAGCGGATAAACGAATTGCCCAAGCGAAAGCGGAAGAACGCCGCGCGATGGCTGTCGCAGCTGAACAGGAGATGAAGGCGCGAGTCGTCGAGATGCGGGCTAAAGTTGTTGAATCCGAGTCGCAGGTGCCGCTTGCCATGGCTGAGGCACTTCGAAATGGTCAATTAGGTGTCATGGATTATATGAATCTCAAAAATATTGAATCCGATACGCAAATGCGCTCCTCCTTAGGTAAAATAAATGACGGTAAAACTGAGAAGGAATAAGGTTACGAGGTGGTGATCGGATGGAAGCGCTAATCGTATTCTTATTTAAGCATTGGTATTTGGTCATAATTGCTTTAACCTTCTTCTATCAATTACAAAGCAGGCGCAAACGAGCTGAGCGTGGGACACCGAAACAAGGCATGCCGACCTTTGGCAATGGTCCAGGCGACGCTAGAAGGCCACTAGAAGCGAAGAAAGTGCAGGCTGGACATGTTGCTCCAATGAGTCGTCCGGAACGCACGAGAGACGAATTTAATCAGTCTGGACTTGGTAAATCGACAGTGATGACTCCTAAGCAGAAAACATCACCATTCACTCCACAAACTGCGAAAAGTGGAATAACGGCAAGCTCACCTATTTATTCTGATGAAATTTCTACTACGAGTCCGTTTCCGGATCAACCCAGTCGAGAGCAAGTGCTACAAGGAGTTGTGTGGGCTGAGATACTAGGTCCGCCGCGTGCCAAAAAGCCATATCGCAGATGATCATTCTAAACAACGCCCTTTTGCAAAAGCGAAAGGGTTTTTTGTGTTCAGTTTTATAAATATCAGCATGGAAATGTTTCTCTCGATAAGTCGGCTATTTTCCTGGATAAACCCATCCGTCCAAGAAGGACGGTGAAGTCGTTTATTCTGCATAAAAGCGGATTCTGCCGCATAATTTGGTAGAAAGTCTATGCACGTTTTCTGCGTTCTTGATCTTCTAGTTAGAGGGGGTACTGCCCAGCTATGCGTCGCTTGACCCGCAAATGGAACCAGTTCACGGCCAAGATCCTTGATCTTCCCCAAGACGTTGTACAGGATTTGCCGCGAATCACGATGATCGGCAACGTACAGCTATATGTAGAGAATCACCGGGGCGTACTGCATTTTTCTAGTGAAATTTTGAAGCTGGAGTTAACGAAAGGAACGCTGGAGGTATGCGGCCAGCAGTTGGTTATTAGAGCGATTCTTTCTGAAGAAGTGTTCATCGAAGGCATCATCGATCACGTGAAATATATGCCTTAAATGTAGTTGGTAGTGTGAATGAGAACTGGAGGCTGAGTCATGAAACAATCCCTATTCATTGCCCGTTTGCGTGGCTATGTTCGCATACAAATTAGAGGCAAGGACTGCGAAAGGTTGATACATCCCATGGTGGAGGGTGGCTTCTCCATTTGGGATATTCAAGCTGGCAAAGATGGGAAGCTGGAGCTGTATATCCTCATCAAGGATTTCTTTCGACTTCGGCCGCTCTTGAAACGGACAGGCTGCAGAATGCACGTACTAGAGCGATTTGGGCTGCCGTTCTTTATGGATAAAATTAGTAGAAGAAAAGTATTATTTGGTGGAATCGCTGCTTTCATCATCAGTCTCTATGTGCTGACCTCTCTGGTGTGGCAAGTGACGGTGGATGGGAATGACCGCATTGCGGCTTCGGAAATTTTGCAAGCGGCATCCAAACAAGGGATTCATAAATTCCAGTGGAAATTTAAGTTGGACAAGACAGAGGACCTTTCTCGCGCTATACAGCAACAATTGCCGAGTGCAGCGTGGGTTGGCGTAGAAATCAGAGGTACGCACATCACGATAAAGGTCGTTGAAGCGACCATACCAGATCCGAAGCCTTTAAACAGTCCACGAAATATTATTGCTGCCAAAAGTGCGCTGGTTACTGAGATTCAGTCCAAAAAAGGAAGACCGCTGGTTAAACCGAATACTTATGTACGTAAAGGTACTGTTCTAATCTCGGGTACGATTGGCGATGAGCAAAATAGTCAAAACGTTGTCGCGGATGGTAAAATAAGAGGAGTGGTCTGGTATACCTCCCGAATCGAAGCGCCACTTACGAAACAGTATAAAGTCTACACAGGTGAAACGGTACATCGAAGCTATCTCGTATTTGGGACAAGGGCTCTTCAGCTTACAGGTTATGGCAAGACGAACTTCGAACATTTCGAAACCATTCCTGATCGTAAAACACTTGCTTGGCGGTCATTTTCACTCCCGCTTGGATGGCTTCATGAGAAAGTGATGGAGGTACATCTGGTAGAAGAGCCGATGGAAGCGGCAAGTGCCAAAAAGGTTGGCATTGAGCAGGCTAGAGCCAAATTATTAGCTGTAGCAGGCGAGGATGCGAGGATCGTCGGAGAAAAAATTTTGCATGAAAAAACAGAGAATGGTAAAATTTATATAGACGTTCATTTTGAGGTCGAAGAGAATATAGCTGAAGAACAACCAATTGTGACACAAGGAGAATGAGGCCTGTTGATAGAAAATGCGCAATCTGTAAAAATTACATTGAAAAATCCGGCTGAGGGACTAGCTTTATTTGGGCCGCAGGATAAATTCTTGCACGTCATTGAACGGGAAATTGATGCTCAAATCTTTACGCGCGAAGCCGAAATAACGATACAAGGCAGGGCTGCGGAAGTGAACTCACTTCAGCAGCTCTTTGAAGTTCTTTTGCAGCTTATCCGCAATAATTACACAGTAACAGAACGAGATGTGTTATATGCCGTTGAGTTAGCGAAACAAATGAAGGCAGAGCAATTATTGGATTTGTTCAAAGGTGAAATTACATCCACACATAAAGGGAAGCCGATTCGTGTCAAAACCATTGGGCAGAAGAAATATGTGGACACGATCAAGAAAAAGGATATTGTGTTTGGGATTGGACCAGCAGGGACAGGTAAGACTTATTTGGCTGTTGTTCTTGCCGTGACGCGATTGAAAGAAGGGGCTGTAAAACGCATTGTTCTTACACGTCCAGCCGTAGAAGCAGGGGAAAGTCTTGGGTTTCTTCCAGGGGACTTGCAGGAAAAAGTTGACCCTTATTTACGCCCATTGTATGATGCTCTTAATGATGTCCTAGGACCTGAGCAAGTAGCGAAGTCACTAGAGCGCGGACTCATCGAAATCGCCCCATTAGCCTATATGAGAGGGCGTACGTTGGACGATTCATTTATCATTTTGGATGAGGCGCAGAACACGACACCAGAGCAAATGAAAATGTTTCTAACGAGGCTTGGTTTCGGTTCCAAAATGGTCATTACAGGCGATGTGACACAGATTGATTTACCGCGAGGCAAGTCCTCAGGTTTGGTTGAAGCGTCTCGCATTCTAAGTGGAATTGAAGAACTGGGCTTTATTCATTTTGATGAGGGTGACGTAGTTCGTCATTCACTCGTTCAGAAGATCATTGTGGCCTATAACGCTGAAATGAATAAGTAACGATGCTAGGTTGGCTAGATAGAGAGGAATGACCTCCGTAATGAAAAATGAAGTACAAATGAAAGGCAAATTTCATTACCGGCTGAGCGGATGGAAATACAATACAGGATTAAGAATACTTTTGTTTCTCATATTGGGATTGATATTCTACTCCACCCTGTATGCTAAGCTTGTTCCACAAGTTTTTGATATTACACTGGGTATGAAGAGCGAGAAGACGATCTATGCACCAGAGCAGATTGAGAACGCTGTCGCGACGGAGCAAGCCAAGGAAGATGCTGCGAAGCGCGTTCAGCCTGTTTATCGGATCGTTAACCTCAAAAATGAAGTCATCAGTGATGCAATTTTTGATAAATTATCTCAGATCAATGCAGATGAAGAAGTGAAGTTCGATGATAAGGTTAGTATTTACCGTCGTGTCATTCCACAGCTTATTAGTGACTTGACGAATGATGCCATCAAAACACTGCGGAATAGTGGGCAATATAACGATTTATTACTGGAACAAATTCAACTTGGTCTTTCGGATCAGAAATATCCGCTTCCTGAGGAAGTTTATTTTAAGCTGCCTAGGCTGACTAAGGAAGACCTTGCGGACATGCGTCCTGTAACCAAAGAGATCGTGACTAAACTCATGAATGATCAGATTCTCGATGCACAAACCGCGCGAGCTAAGGTGGCCGAGGTAGTCAACACGTCTACTTTAGCGAAAAACACATCTCGTGAGATGGTGACTGAAATTGCAAGAGCCTTAATAACTCCGAATAAATTTTTTGACCAAAAAGGTACAGATGATGCAAAAGGGCAAGCTAGAGGCAATATGAAGACCGTTTATATTAATAAGAATGATGTTCTGGTTAAAGCTGGAGATGTCATTACAGAAGAGATATACACACGGTTGGAAAAGCTTAAACTACTAAAGGATAAAGCCAATCATTTGCCACAGTTTGGTCTCGGCATACTATGTGCGCTCTTATCGTTTGTCATCTTTGTGTTTGTCAGACAGAGTAACTTACAGGTCAAATACAATAATTCGCAACTGGTCATGCTCGTTTTGATATTTTTGATGAATATTGCTGGCATGAAAATCATTTCACTGCTTCAGAATTTTGATTATCCATTTATTGGTTATCTGGCCCCGACAGCGCTTGGGAGTATATTGATCGCCATCTTGCTGGATGCACCACTAGCCTTTATTTCATCGGTGTTATTCTCTATTATTGCCAGCATTATATTTAATACAGAGCACGATTCGTTATTCGATTTTCGGTTTGGCTTAGTCAGTTTAGTGATTTGTTTTAGCGGTGTATTTACAATTCAACGCGCAAGTCAACGTGCTACTATTTTGAAAGCAGGCCTTATGATCGCCTTTTTCTCCATGTTGACCATAACGGCGATGCTATTGATGGAAGATCACTTTCAACAAAGAGAAGCACTGATGTCTTTGTCATTCGCTGCAGCAGGCGGACTTGTAACGGTCGTTTTCGTTATTGGACTGCTTCCGTTTTTTGAAGCGTCTTTCGGAATCCTGTCACCTCTTAAGCTGGTCGAACTGTCAAACCCGAATCATCCCTTGCTGCGCAAGCTGCTTACGGAAACGCCAGGTACGTATCATCACAGTGTGATGGTAGGCAATCTATCCGAAGCGGCGGCAGAATCCATTGGTGCAGATGGGCTGTTGTGCCGGGTAGGTTCGTACTACCATGATATTGGTAAAACCAAGCGACCAAGCTACTTTATTGAAAATCAAACGAATATTGAGAATCCGCATGATCGCATTGATCCGAATTTAAGCAAATCCATTATTATTGCGCATCCGCGCGACGGTGTTGATATGTTGAAGGATTATAAAATGCCGAAACCGATTCGCGATATCGCTGAGCAGCATCATGGAACGACGCTACTGCACTTTTTCTATCATAAAGCGAAGAAGCAAGCTGAAGAAGAGAATAGTGAGAAAGGGATACGTGAAGAAGATTTTCGTTATCCAGGTCCTAAAGCGCAATCGAAGGAAGCGGCTATTGTGGGGATTGCAGACAGTGTAGAAGCGGCAGTACGCTCTTTGCGTAACCCTACGCTCGAACAAATCGATTCCATGGTAACCAAAATTATCAAATCACGGTTGGATGATGGTCAGTTCAATGAATGCGACCTCACGTTGAAAGAACTGGATAAGATAGCTAAAACATTGAATGAAACCTTGTTAGGTATCTTTCATTCTCGCATTGAGTATCCAAGTGAAATAACGGCTAAGAAGCCAGGAGCATAAGAAGGAGGGTATTTCCTAATGGCAAGTGTAGATTTGACGTTAGCATGGAGCAGCGAACAAGAAGAGAAAGAAATCTCACCTGCTTTCATCGATAAGCTTGAGGAGATTCTTAAGCTAGCAGGTGAGCTTGAAGGCATTACAGAAGGTGAAGTTGCGCTGACGTTCGTTGATGATGAGACGATCCAAGATTTGAATAAACAGTACCGCAATTTAGACAAGCCAACAGATGTCCTATCCTTTGCCATGAGTGAATTTGGTGATGACGAGATTCAGATCAATTACGAAGATGATGGCGACGATTCCGAGGGAGAGCTTGAAGAAGGGGAAACCGTATCGGAAGCGTTCATTGAACCGCTTGGCGATATTATCATTTCAGTTCCGCGTGCAATCGCGCAAGCCGAAGATTATGGTCACTCTGTAGAACGAGAGCTGGGCTTCTTATTTGTACATGGCTTCCTGCATCTAATTGGATATGATCACCAGAGTGAAGAGGAAGAGAAAGTGATGTTCGCTAAACAGGAGGACATTTTGCAGAAAGCAGGCTTGACGCGTTAATGTCGGGCGGCTTCCGTAAATGGCGCAGAAGCTTTCGGTATGCCTATGAAGGAATCAAGTATGCACTAGATACGCAACGTAACATGAAGTTTCATTTTTCCGTTGCGTTTCTTGTTTTACTAGCAGCACTATTCATCCATTTGTCCAAAACAGATATTTTATTTATCTTATTAGCGGTAACACTCATGATTGTTACGGAGTTAATTAATACGGCTGTGGAGAAAACGGTGGATCTAGCTATGCCAGACCGTCATCCACTAGCCAAAATTGCGAAGGACGTCGCCGCGGCGTCCGTATTGGTGTCTGCCATGTTTGCAGTCGTTGTTGGGTTAGTTGTTTTCTATGAACCCATAGATCAATTGCTGCGGCACGCCAGACTCCAAGAAACACCGATGTCAGCGGGTACGATATGGATCTTAATTGCACTTGTTATGCTGACTGTGATCGTGATTGAGACACGGTTCTCAGACAAAGGGAAATTAGTAAGACCGAGTTTATTAACAGCGATTGCATTTGCTATTGCTACTGTTATTTTAGTTATTGTTACTGAAACGATCGCGGCTTTGCTTGCGTACACGCTGTCTATTATCATCCTAATTGTCTTGTATGATAAGAAAACAAGGCCTTTCCCAGCACTCTTTTTGGGAGCAATGATTGGTATTGTCGTGACGCTCCTCGCTTTTTCCTGCTTAAACATGCTATAACTTAACTATTACTTACTATCACTTATAAAAGGGTGGATGGCTATGAATCCGCAAGAACTCATTGAATTCGCTAAGGAAGCGATGAAGCGAGCCTATACGCCTTATTCCAACTTTCAGGTCGGTGCCGCGTTATTGGATGCGAATGGACACGTGCATTTAGGGTGTAATGTCGAAAATGCTGCCTATGGACCGACAAACTGTGCCGAGAGAACTGCGTTATTCCGTGCAATTGCAGATGGGCATCCGCGAGGATCTTTCCAAGCAATCGCGGTAACTGGAGATACGGAAGGCCCGATTTCGCCATGTGGCGTATGTCGACAAGTATTAATTGAACTGTGCGAACCGGAAATGCCTGTTTATTTGAGTAACCTCAAAGGAGCTTTCGTTCAAACAACGGTGGCTGCTTTATTGCCAGGCGCTTTTACAACAAAAGATTTGCACACAAATGGAGGATAAGTAGAAGTGGCCAAAAAAGAATTTAAGTCAGGGTTTGTCGCGATTATCGGACGGCCGAATGTCGGAAAATCAACATTAATGAACCAAATTATCGGACAAAAGATTGCGATCATGTCGGATAAGCCTCAAACGACTAGAAATAAGATCCATGGTGTGTATACGTCGGAAAATGGACAAATTGTATTTCTAGACACACCAGGTATCCATAAGCCTACGTCTAAGCTTGGTGATTACATGAGTAAAGTTGCTCATGGGACACTTGGCGAAGTAGACGCGGTTTTATTCTTGGTCGATGTGGCAGACGGTATTGGCGGCGGAGACCGTTATATTATCGAGCAGCTGAAGCATATTGAAACACCGGTTATTCTTGTGTTGAACAAAATAGATCTCGTTCAGCCAGAAGCGCTGCTTGCGATCATTACGAATTATAAAGACTTGTACAATTTCGCTGAAATCGTACCTGTATCTGCGCTCAAAGGGAACAATGTCACGACACTTCTGGAGCAAATCATTCGCTATTTGCCTGAAGGTCCTCAATACTACCCTGCAGATCAAATTACCGATCATCCGGAGCAATTCGTGTGCGCGGAGCTCGTTCGCGAGAAAATTCTGCATATGACAAGGGAAGAAATTCCTCACTCTATTGCGGTGCAAATTGAAGATATGCGTGTCGAGCCGAATGGCGTCGTTCATATCTCCGCTGTCATTTTTGTAGAGCGCGAGTCGCAAAAAGGAATTGTTATCGGTAAGCAAGGCGCGTTGCTGAAGGAAATTGGGAGACAAGCCCGTCGAGATATTGAAACACTTTTAGGTTCCAAAACCTTCCTAGAATTATGGGTGAAAGTCAAGAAAGACTGGAGAAATCAAGACAGAGTCCTTCGTGATCTTGGTTTCCGTCACGAGTAATTAGAATTTCCTGAGAGTACCAGTTTTTACATCGCATAGACAGGCGCCCAATGCACATTCTATGAACATCACGTTCGATGGGGAGGATGCTGAACATGAAAGATTTTTCGTGGACGTATTTTTCAAAGACCGGTGATGTGGACGCCTATCTGCTGTACAAACAAGTAACGGGAGAACCTGGCATGGATTCGGAAGTGCAAGAAGAGGATCAAAGTAACGAAGAGCCGCTCGATGGTCTGAATATGTGACAGCAAGGATTTGTTTGCTCAGAGCGGCATTCATGGGGGAAGCTATTTGCTGCATAGCGTTCAAGGTATTGTCATTCGTAGCATGGACTATGGAGAAGGCAACAAAATCATTCGTTTATTCACCCCCGAGCTGGGGAAAGTTGGTATCATGGCTCGCGGTGCGAAGAAACTGAAGAGCAAACATGGCGCCGTTACGCAGCTGTTTACGTACGGCGATTTTGTTTTTTTTAAACAAAGAGGTCAGATGGGGTCTCTGAACGGTGCTGAAATTATCGAAGCTCATCATGCCTTGCGTGAAGACTTGCACAAGTCGGCTTATGCCTCCTATTTAGCGGAGATGACGGATCGCATGCTGGGTGATGAAGAAGGCAACAATTACATATTTGAGCAGCTTAAGGCTGGCTTAATGGCGATCGAAGAGAATAAAGACATGCAAATCGTCACCCATCTCTATGAGATGAAAATGTTCGATTTAGCCGGTTATTTACCCGTTACTGATGCTTGTGTCGCTTGCGGTGAAACAGCTGGAATCACGACATTCGGTCCGAATATGGGTGGAACATTATGTGGGCGTTGTCGCTTCAAAGATGCATCTGCGATTGCTATTGGTGATGGAGCTCATAAATTGCTTAAACTTTTTCCAAGAATGGACATGCGCAGACTTGGTTCCGTTCAAGTTAAAGAAGAGACAAAAGAGCAGCTCAAGCAGTGTATGCGTGCTTATATGGACATACATATTGGCGTACAGTGGAAATCAAGAGGTTTTATTGAGCAGATGGAGAAATACAATATTTAAATCCTATTGGATTCAATTGACATGTAATTCTCCCTTTGATATGATGTGGTGGAAAACACCTCGCCCTTGTGCTGTCCGCATATCGGTGAGGTTTTTCTCATGCTGTCGTTCTGTTCTGAAGTTCTTTACATACAAATGCTAGTGTAGGGTCTTGTCCCTGCTGAAAGGGGTTAGGAATATGGAACATCCACAACCTACTCGTGTCTACGTTGTTTCGGATTCTGTCGGTGAAACAGGAGAATCGGTCGTGCGGGCAGCTGCCATGCAATTTCATCCTGTGCCAGTTGAAATATTGCGAGCTCCGTTTATTCATGATTTCGAGGGTATAGATAAAGTAATCAATGGGATTAGATCCCACGGGGGAATCGTTGTATTTACCTTGGTTATTCCAGAACTGCGAGATGATTTGATTGCCAAAGCGAAACAATATGATATTCCTTATATTGATTTGCTAGGACCTGTTGTGACTACGCTTGGAAATGCATTGCGCCAAGAGCCGCGCAGACAACCGGGCATGATCCATCCGCTGGATGAAGATTATTTCAAGAAAGTTGAGGCTGTCGAGTTTGCGGTTAAATACGACGATGGTCGAGATTTTAGCGGTATTCAGAAAGCGGACATTATTCTATTAGGCGTATCTCGTACATCTAAAACACCGTTGTCTATGTATTTGGCGCACAAAAGATTGAAAGTGGCGAACGTACCATTGGTACCGGAAATGCAGCCTCCTGCAGCCATTTATACCGTGCCGAAAGACAAGATAATTGGCTTGCGAATTGATCCAAATAAATTAAACGTGATTCGTCAAGAACGACTTCGGACACTTGGTCTTGCAGAAAATGCAACCTACGCGAATGTAGAACGTATTAAAATAGAACTGGATTTTGCTGATAAAATTATGAGCAAAATCGGTTGTGTCATTTTCGATGTGTCCAATCGTGCTGTTGAAGAAACAGCAAGTTTAATCATGGACCACATTGAACATATCTAGTAAGCTTTTATGTTCTGGCTTGCAGGATTTTTTGCAAGTCCATCGTATATAATAGTACGGTGAGATTTCTTATAAAGGCAGGGGCTGAACACTTGCGCGCAAGAAGTATTATCGTTGATGCCGATGCTTGTCCAGTAAAGTCGGAAATTGAACAGGCAGGTAGACAGTTTGGTGTACAAGTTGTACTAGTTGCTTCTTTCGATCATAAGATGAAGGAAAATCCTGGTGTGAAGGTAGTTCAAGTAGATCGGTCCGATCAATCTGTCGATTTATATATTGCCAATCAGATTCGGTCAGGTGATATTTTGGTAACACAAGACTTTGGACTCGCCGCATTAGGGCTCGCGAAGGGTTCGATCTGTTTGACGAATCGGGGGCAGGAATACACCGATAGTTCGATCGATTATCTGTTGGAACGCCGCCACGCCTCCGCCAAAATGCGAAGAAATGGTAAGCATACGAAAGGGCCTAAACCCTTTACAGAGACGGATCGTAAAAATTTTCTACATGGTTTGACAAATCTTTTGAAAAATTTGCAGGAAATCGAAAACAAGTAGCGAATAGTAATTAGTCGGAAAAGCGACCTGAATTGTAGGTGGATTGAAATGAGGTACGGACGCATACCTGAAGAGGTTATTGAGGCTGTACTGAAGCGCCATGATATCGTAGATGTCATCGGCAGGCACGTACATTTGAGCAAACAAGGGCATTATATGAAGGGGCTTTGTCCCTTCCATTCGGAGAAAAGTCCTTCGTTTACTGTCACACCGGAGAAACAGATTTATCGTTGCTTTGGGTGTCAGGCAGGCGGGAACTTAATTCGGTTCGTTATGGAAATTGAGGGCCTGAGCTTTGCCGAAGCGATCACGAAGCTTGCAGAAGACGCGGATATCCCAATCACTTGGGAAGAGGTATCTGATGAGCAGAATGAGCAGCAGCAAGAAAAAGCGACCTTATTAAAGGCTTATGAATTTGCAGCGAAGTTCTATCATTATATTGTAGGAAATACCGATCAGGGCAAAGCGGCCAAAGGATATCTTACTTCAAGAGGGATCTCCGATAAGTTGATTGACACGTTCCAGATTGGTTATGCACCTGTGATGTGGGACACGCTCGTTCAGCAATTAGAAAAACGAGGGTTTGATTTAGCCCTCATGGAAAAAGGCGGTTTGATTTCTGCCAAACATGAAGGTCATGGCTACGTGGATAAATTCCGCGAACGGATCATGTTCCCTATTTGCGACTCTACAGGCAAGGTCATTGCATTTGCTGGAAGAGCGATGGGCGACGCACAGCCTAAATATTTAAATAGTCCCGAATCTGTTCTTTTTAATAAAAGCAGGACTTTGTACAATTTACACCTCTCCCGGCCGAATATGCGAAAGCTTCAGCAAGCCGTTATCTTTGAAGGGTATGTGGATTTGATCAAAGCTTGGGAAGCGGGCATTACAAATGGTGTTGCGACGATGGGGACGGCACTAACGAAAGAGCATGCTGCCTTACTGAACCGCAATGCGGATGAAATCGTCATTTGTTATGATGGTGACAATGCTGGACAATCTGCTGCTTTCAAGAGCATTCCTTTGTTGGAAGAGACAGGAAGTAGAGTCACGGTTGCAATGCTGCCAGATGGCAAAGATCCTGATGATTATGTTCGTCAATATGGTTTTGACCGATTCGCTCGGGAGATTATTGGAGCTTCCGTGCCATCGATGAAATATAAGCTCTTATATATTCGCAAAAATTTTAAATTGCATGAGGACGGTGACCGATTACGTTATCTGCAATCTGCTGTAAAATTAATTAGTCAGTTGCAATCTCCAATGGAACGCGAACATTATCTCAAACAGTTAGCTTCAGAGTTTCCAGATTCATCCTACGAAGCCATGAAGTTAGATCTCCACGAAATCTTATTGCAATCGGAAAAAAACCGACCAGATGGGGATAATAAACCAATTCTGTGGAATAATGTTATGAATAATGGGAGACCAGCGGAACGAACGAAGAAAAAATCGCCTTCATTACTGCCTGCCTATCATAATGCGGAGCGTTTGATTTTAGCCGTAATGATGCACGATCGTGATGTATGCGCACATGTTGAAGCGCAATTAGGCGACCAGTTTAATGTTGAAGCTCACGCAGTCTTAGCTGCTTATTTATATGCTTACTACGCTCAGTATTTAGAGCCCGATGCAAGCCGATACATTGCCATGCTGCAAGACGAACAGCTGGAGAGCTTGGCTAGCTCCATCGTTATGATGGGAGCCGGTCATGGAATAAACGAACAAGTGATTGACGACTATATTCGCCAAATTCGCAAAGTTCCAATGCAAGAAGAAATTGAACGTAAGAAAGAAGAACAAGCTCGCGCAGTACGCGAGGGAGACCATCTTAGAGCTGCGCAAATTGCAATTGAAATTATTGCCCTAGAAAAACGGTTGAAGTCATCTTAGCTAAACTGACATGACTAGGGAGGAGGGAGTCCGTACCATGGCGAATGATCAGCGTACAGAATTAGAGACAGAATTGACCCTGGACCAGGTGAAAGACCAACTTATAGAGCAGGGGAAAAAACGGTCCTCACTAACTTACAAGGATATCATGGAGAAATTAGCTCCCTTCGATCAGGATCCTGAGCAAATCGATGAGTTCTTTGAACAACTTTCCGAGCAAGGTATTGACGTGGGGAATGAATCGGATGAAGATTCGATGAATCCTGAAGAAAACGAGCGCGATGAATTTAACTTCGATGATGATCTGGCATTGCCGCCGGGGATTAAAATTAATGATCCAGTTCGGATGTATTTGAAAGAAATTGGTCGCGTACCGCTTCTTTCCGCGGAAGACGAAGTGGGGTTGGCCAAACGGATTGAAAACGGTGATGAGGAAGCGAAGCGTCGTCTTGCTGAAGCTAACCTTCGACTTGTTGTAAGTATTGCCAAACGCTATGTAGGTCGCGGCATGCTTTTCCTTGATTTGATTCAAGAAGGTAATATGGGTCTTATTAAGGCTGTGGAGAAGTTTGACCATACCAAGGGCTACAAATTCAGTACCTATGCGACCTGGTGGATTCGTCAAGCGATTACTCGCGCAATTGCGGATCAAGCGAGAACGATTCGTATTCCGGTACATATGGTTGAAACGATCAACAAATTAATTCGTGTTTCACGTCAATTGCTGCAAGAATTGGGGCGCGAACCTACGCCAGAAGAAATTGCTAAAGAGATGGATTTAAGCACGGATAAAGTTCGTGAAATCATGAAAATCGCACAAGAGCCTGTTTCCTTAGAAACACCAATTGGTGAGGAAGATGATTCACATTTAGGGGATTTTATCGAGGATCAAGAGGCACTCGCGCCAGCTGATGCAGCTGCATATGAGCTTCTGAAGGAACAGCTTGAAGATGTGCTGGATACGTTAACTGAAAGAGAAGAAAATGTA
The DNA here is from genome assembly GCF_059691995.1 of Paenibacillus sp. J22P169. NCBI lineage: Bacteria > Bacillati > Bacillota > Bacilli > Caryophanales > Paenibacillaceae > Paenibacillus > Paenibacillus sp. J22P169. Next base: position 326,678 of record NZ_JCAUAO010000005.1, read on the forward strand.
CTTCGGTTGCGTTTCGGACTTGATGATGGACGTACTAGAACATTAGAAGAAGTAGGAAAAGTATTCGGTGTTACAAGGGAACGGATTCGTCAGATTGAAGCAAAAGCTTTGCGGAAATTAAGACATCCAAGCCGTAGTAAACGTTTGAAGGACTTTTTGGAATAAATCGCTAGGAGTGGGCCCTGCCAAATTCGGCGGGGTCTTTTTTTGTGGTTTTTCATAAAAATTACTAAAATCTAAGCATTAAATCACCGATAAAGAAGCTAGGATGGTGAGCGATAGATGGATGCTGAGAGAAGAAAAGTAATTGTTAGAGAAATCGAACATTGGCGCCGGAGCAAATTGCTTCCTGAGCATTATTGCGATTTTCTAATGAATTTGTATGAAGATGATTTGACGCCTAAACCGACTTCCCTTCTAGGTGTTTCGGCTACAGCAGTAACAAACAGTAATTGGAAAATATGGTTGTTTGGTTTAGCGGTAATTGCCGCTATTGCCTTATCTGCTCTTAATTTTAACTCTTTTGGATTGCCAATGCAAATTGGTATTTCCACACTTTTTGTCATGATTTGTTATGGAGTTGCATATAGACATTTTAGTCGTACGCCTATCATTTCATATGTTTTATGCGGTTTAGCTTCTATAGCCTTATTACTATTAGGATTACACATGATGGATTTGTCAGGCGTTCACGCTACGACTACGTATATTGGTTATTTGGCGTTTTGCAGTTGCATTTGGCTATTAAATGGCTTAGTTGGACGGATGGCTATTTTTCAAATTTGTGGATGGATAGGTTTTGTAGGGACGTATAGTTGGTTGTTAGTACAGAAGTTAGACCATCCTTCCTGGTTTTCGCTTGAATTAAGTTGGGTTCCGGTGAGTGTTGTACTCATATGGATGGCTTGGCTTGCACATCATACGAATAAACAGGCGGCTAGCGTGCTCATGCTAGTAGGAGGCTTGGTTTGGTTTATTCCTGAAGCCATGACTTTACTTGTAGATATCGAAATGAGCTCGCGTCTTATTCAAATTTCATTTACAGCAAAATTAGTTTCAGTAGGCGCAGCGTTATTTCTGCTGCGAAAAAAATGGGTAGAGTGGGTAATGTAGCATATGGTTAAATTATCGAAAAGACTTCAAATGATTGCTGATCGCGTGCCAGTGGGTTCCAAAGTTGCAGATATTGGTTCCGATCATGCTTTATTGCCAACGTATTTGGCACAACAGGGAATTATTGTAGCCGCGGTGGCTGGGGAAGTGAATCCAGGCCCCTTTGAGGCCGCTCAGAGACAAGTACTCGAAAGTGGTTTATCCAAGGTCATTCAAGTAAGATCTGGTGATGGTCTTGCGGTTATCGAGGCAGGCGAAGTAAACGTCATTACGATCGCTGGTATGGGCGGCAGCTTAATGGCGAGTATTTTGGAGGCAGGAAAATCGAAACTTCCAGGTGTTCAGCATTTGATTTTACAGCCGAACGTAGGTGAAGATCATGTGCGTCGTTGGCTATTACACAATGGTTGGAAGTTGGAATCAGAGACGATTCTCGAAGAAGATGGGAAGATCTATGAGATTTTGACTGCGGTAACTGCTGATAACGAGGAGCGTGGAGCTTTAGAACTGCTCTATCAGGAACGTCATCTTCCAGGTGGTGTTGCCGTTTCAAGTGAACGCTTGCAACAGATGGGGCCATATTTGATTAATGAAGCGCCGGAAGTTTGGTTTATCAAGTGGGAAAGTGAACTGAAAAAGCTTGCAATGATCGTAGACCAACTAAAGCTGTCAACGGCTGAAGCATCCATTGCAAAAGCAGAGCAGGTTAGCCAAGAAATGCGTGAAATAAAGGAGGTACTCGCTTGCTTGCAAAAGGTCAAACGGTAATTCAGCTTTTCGAACAGCTGGCTCCTAAGCATTATGCGATGGCAGATGACAAAATAGGCTTGCAGCTAGGCTCACTACAGAAAGACATTACCAAAGTGCTCGTTGCACTCGATGTGACGGATGCTGTGGTTGATGAGGCGATTGAAGTCAGGGCGAACCTTATTATCGCGCATCATGCGATTATTTTCAGACCCTTGGCCCATCTTCAGACAGAAACGCCAGCAGGTCGTTTATATGAGAAATTAATCAAAAATGATATAGCTGTGTATATTGCCCATACGAACCTGGATGTGGCAGAAGGCGGCGTTAATGATTTGCTTTCGGAACAGCTTGGCCTAACGGAAATGACTCACTTGGAGGATGTCCATACAGAGAAGCTTCAGAAGCTTGTCGTCTTTGTACCTGAGACGCATCATCAAGTCGTGCTGGATGCCCTATTTAAGGCTGGAGCAGGCGGCATTGGCCAATACAGCTCTTGTAGCTTCAATATCCCTGGGACGGGGACGTTCCTGCCGCAGGAAGGGGCGACTCCGTTTATCGGGGAAGTGGGTAAGCTCGAGCGCGTACAAGAGGTACGCGTAGAGACGATCGTTACCGCTAGCATGCAGCGCAGGGCGGTTCAAGCGATGTTGAAGGCCCACCCCTATGAGGAGGTGGCCTATGACCTCTACCCGATGGATCTCAAGGGTAGAGTGTTCGGTTTGGGCCGCGTGGGCAAGCTGCCCGCGGCGATGACGCTTCGCGAGCTCACGGAGCACGCGAAGGCTGTGTTCGACGTGCCGACGGTGCGCGTCGTCGGCGATCTAGCACGGCCCATCCGCAAGGTGGCCGTGCTGGGTGGTTCTGGCGGCCGCTACATGCGGCACGCCATGTTTGCCGGCGCCGATGTGCTGGTCACCGGCGATATTGACTACCACACCGCACACGATGCGCTTGCGGCGGGTCTTGCTCTCCTCGACGTTGGACACAATGTCGAGAAAATCATGAAGCGAGGTGTCGCAGACTACCTCGCTGCGCAGCTGGCCAAGACGGATACACAGGTAGTCGCATCCGCAATCAATACCGAGCCATTTCAATTTGTCTAGGTAGGTTTACGGTTGCACATGGAAATGAAGGAAATGATCATGTGTTGTAATTCGAAGGCATTCCTAGTATACTAGCCTATGCAATGGAAAGTTTGACAGACAATCGCTGGCTATGGGTAAGCCATAGCGAGAGGAAAGTCCGGGCTCCATAAGGCAGGGTGCTGGATAACGTCCAGTCAACGCGAGTTGAAGGATAGGGCCACAGAAATGGACCGCCGATGGCTTGAAATATAGCACAGGCAAGGGTGGAACCGTGGTGTAAGAGACCACGAGGTTCTATGGTGACATAGATCCTGGTAAACCCCACTTGGAGCAAGACCTAGTGGAACGCAAGCTGCTTTCGAGGCAGCAGTCTTAGCCTGAGACGCGTTCGGGTTGGTCGCTTGAGCTGTGTAGCAATGCACAGCCTAGATAGATGATTGTCGCTTCAATAGTGGCAGGGGAGCAGACGCCCGTTATGACCACTGGAAGTACAGAACCCGGCTTACGGCAAACTTTCCAAACAGTCGGTTACCCGTGAGGCTTCGGCCTTGCGGGTTTTCATTTTCACCTAAAATTTCAAATACAACTTAAAATCAATAAAACCTTCAATCCCACCTAAACGGTAACGGGATTGAAGGTTTTTGTCTAAGATTCGCTACTTTAATTACTTCTCAAGGCCTAAACTACCCGCGTACTTCTTCGGAACCAAATGCAATTGACGTGCTAAATCCTGCGGCCAGTAAGACATCGGCGCTGTATCTTGCTTCGCCATTTCAATCGCTCTGACAACATCAATTAAACCATAACCAAAGTATTTGTCATGACCTTTATCGCCAAGATCCTGAGCAGACTGCCTCATAATTTCATAAACGTCGGTATTTTTCAAATTGGGATTGGCTGATCTAATTAACGCGGCAAGTGCTGTCACATGCGGACTAGCCATGGAGGTGCCAGACAATGCGGCATATTGGTTGTTGGGATACGTGCTGGCAATTGTAACACCTGGCGCAGTTACATCGATATAGTCGCCGTAATTCGAGAAGGGGGCTTTCTCATTCTGCGAGTCGCTGGCAGCTACAGCAAATACCTCAGGGTAAGCGGCTGGATATCCAGGTTGCTCGGTATTATCATTCCCGCTTGCCGCAATAAGTGCAACGTCCTTATCGTACGCGTACTGAATAGCATCATGGAGAAAGCCTGAATCTGCGTAATTGCCAAGACTGAGGTTCATGACCTTGGCACCGTGGTCCGTCGCCCAGATAATACCTTGAGCTACCGAGTACGTGCTGCCTGCACCTGTCTGATCAAGTACTTTGACAGGTAATACTTTGTTAAACCATGTCATACCTGCAACGCCTAGATTATTGTTAACCAAGGCTGATATGACGCCTGTGACATGTGTGCCATGTCCAACATCATCCTGAGGATTATCATTCCCACTAATGACATTGTATCCTGGAAGTAATTGCCCTTGCAGATCAGGATGCTTCATATCAACGCCAGTATCCACAACGGCTACTATTACATCATTTGCGCCGCGGTTCAATTGCCAGCCTTGTATTGTTTCAATCAGTGGTAGGTTCCATTGATACTTTTGATATAAATTGTCATTTGGCATGAAATTCGATGAGACTGGCGTTTGATTAGTGTCAGAATCAGTATCGGCTGGGTTTGAATCCGCCCGATCATGATCATCATAGTAATCATTGGTCATATAGAGAAAATGCGGTTCAACATAAACGACATTCCATTTGCCGAAATAAGCAATCAATGACTTGGCGTCCATACCATTTGTCCGGAAAACATACGTATATCCAAGCTTTTGCGCTGAGATTGCTTTGATCTCATTTTTTATTTGATTCAGCTGAGCTTCGGTTGGATCCGATTTGAAGCGTACGACCACTTCATTTTGTTGATAGTGGCTAGTCCCTTGATTATCTTCGGGATGATCGACAACCTTTTCATTAAGTGTATTTGTCTCTACAGCTTTTACTTTCCAACGATTCTCATTAGGATATGGCTCAAGTCTCAAATTTTTCATTTGATGATCTGTTACTTGTGCGAGCACATCTTGATGAATAACCCCAATTAGTGAATCTTGGCCATTGGATGAAGGCGTTCCTTGGACGAAATAAACGTGATGCCCAGCTCCAAATTTAGGCGACTGAAAGTGCTTGCCTCCATCAACAGCAGATTTAGCTTCCTTCAAATAGGTTGCGGCTTGGTCTTTGTAAGAGGGAGGCAGTTCGCCCGATTGGATGCCTTGCTCCCAAGTTTGACCGCGCTTGGACCAGACAAGCACTTCCATTTTTTCATGGTGATTCCGCATGTTTTTCAGCACATTGGTAACAGGCTCACCGCTTTCGATCTGACCCAGCATGGTCGTATAATCGACCGCGCATTGACTTCTGCATAGTTCATCTGTGAGTTTCACATCCTGTTCTAGCAGTGCAAGCTTGGACGTTGTTTCATATTTCGCGCTATAGACCTCAGGTCCAGGTTTGGTGCGGTGTTGAGGCTGATCAGGATAAAGGAAAACCCCCAATCCAAGAACAACCGCAATGGTGGAGAGATAACGCCACATAATCATGCCCTCCTTTTGTTTGTAGAAAAAGGCCAACTCGTAAATGAAAAACAAATCAACTAAGAGTAGGGTTAGGCGAGCGGGAATCTTTTATGCATGGTAAGAGGTGTTTTACATATACCACTTCGCTTTAATTTATGGTAGGATAGAAGTAGCGCAATTATAGGAGGTCTTCTTACATGGCTGTTTTTAATGTGAAAAATGTTTGTGATTCCACGCGTACTAAGCTCAAAGAAACGACGGCCAAAATGGAACTGTTTCTTAATCAACATTCGCTCTCACTGTTAAATGTGGAAAATGATCCGGCAATGGACGAATTTTACCGCGGGTATTTACAGGACACTCGTCATCTTCTAGTTTTTTGTGAAGTGGCTTATGAGAAATTGGGCGTTAGCTTGAGACGTCCTACGTTTAATGTTGATTTTTCGGAAAAAGTGCTCTATGAGGTATATCATACATGTGTTAATACCTTCTTCTATCCTAAGAATGAGTGCTACTCCGAGGACGGTCGCTACGCGTATACAGGACAAGATGCGATTCGTTTCCGCAAAAAACCTTCACGTGAAGTTCGTGACTTAACGATTGAATTGTCCAAGGTATTTGAAGAGCTTAGAGAAGACCTGGCTTACTATGAAACAGATTACATCACACAACGGCGTATGCAAGGCGAAAAAGTTTAATAACAAATAGAAACTTACAAAGGGATGCGACCAAACGCATCCCTTTTCATATAAAGGGGAGAAACATTTATGGAGCTAGAACGATTAGTAAGCGTTAGCAAGGAAATCATTAAGCTGAATCAACATCCTAGCGGAGGCTATGTGGCTTCTCCTCTTTTTCCACCCTATTCATATAGTTGGTTGCGTGATGGCACTTTTATTGCCAATGCCATGGATCGCGTAGGCGAAACGAAAAGTGCGGAGCAATTCTACCGCTGGGTTCATGGTGTTCTGAAGGATAAGCGTCCGCGGGTAACGGAGCTGCTGCGAAAACACGAGAATCGAGAATGGATTGACCGTTCGGAGTTTCTAGGCACGAGGTATCATTTGGATGGTAGAGATGATCATTCTGAATGGGGACACTTTCAACTGGATGGCTACGGCGCATGGATATGGGGACTTGTCGAACATATTCGCATAACGGGGCATACATCGCTTCTGGAAGAGTTCAGAGAGAGCTTAGAGATGACGGTAGACTATATCATGACCTTCTGGCATTATCCGAATTTTGATTGTTGGGAGGAATTTCCTGATTATGTCCATCCAGCGACGTTAGCTTGCCTGTATGGGGGACTGAAGGCACTAGGTGAGCTGGAAGCGCGTCCAGACTTGATTGAGAGAGCTGAACTCATCCAACATTTTATACATACGCATGCTGTTCATGAGGGGTGTTTCGTGAAGTCCATACATTGCGTGAATGAAGTATGGCAACCTGCTCATTATGGCGTTGATGCAAGCTTATTGTGGCTTGCTTTACCATTTGGGGCATGTAAGCCGGGCGACCCCGTCATGCTTCGAACGGTGCAAGCGATTGAAGCGGATCTTAAGCATGGCGGGATTCAACGCTATATCGAAGACAGGTACTACGGAGGCGGTGAGTGGATTCTGTTGACCGCGTGGTATGGTTGGATTCAGCTTGAGCTTGGGAATAAAGCAGAAGCCCAGCGTTGTTTAGCATGGATAGCAAGCCATGCTGATGAACTGGGGCGTTTACCAGAGCAAGTAGATGAACATCTTCGCGAGCCTGCCGTTTATGCGGAATGGATCGCCAAACATGGCATGCCAGCACTTCCATTGCTTTGGTCACATGCGATGTTCTTGGTCTTATCTGACAGACTAGGCTAAGCATAGATCACTCCTGAGGCGGGCAAATTGTTAAGGGGGTGATGATGATGCCAGCAGTCAAGTGTGCAGTAGCCAATTGTGAATATTGGACACAAGGAAACAACTGTCATGCAGACACGATCATGATTGAAATTGATCAGCACGCTAATGCCAGTTACAATGAAGAATTTGCTTCAGAGGAATCGTTTGATACTACGCATCATGATACTGCAACTAAAGCGGCTAATACGTGTTGCCACACGTTTAAGCCTGCGACTAAACACTAGGTATGTGTAACGCGGAGGTAGCATGAATAAAGAGGACAGTTCTTTAGACAATGCCACCAAGGAGCGATTCCAGAAGAGTCAGCTTCATATTGAAAGCGGACTCCATGCCCAAGAAGAATATGCAGCGGAGATTGCTGTACCTCATAACAGAATAAACCGAGGTTATGAACCTGCCTCGACAGTTTCTGATGAGGAAGTCGCTGAACTTGTAGAAGCTGTAACACGCAATAAAGCAGTGGGGTACGTTGCGCTGTTTGTTGCTCTGGCCTCGTTATTTGTGTGGCCGGTATTACTTGGGATTTCGGGTATTATTCTCGGTGTGATTGCTTTTGTAATGGGAAATAAGAGCTTGGGTTCTTGGTCCGTTGCACTTGGTTTTATTGCCGTTGCCGCCTATTTTTTATTGATTCCCTATTATTCATAGCTTTCGAAGCAAGCTGAGAAATCGGCTTGCTTTTATTTTTTTTCTGAAAAAAAGGTGAAAATGGGCTTAAGAATGCCATTATTCATATGTAAAAGCGCAAGAAAGGCTCATTTTAATGTGTTTACGCCCATTTGCTCGTACTATTTGGCTTCAAGTGTCATATTCGCACCTTTGAATGATTACAGTATTATTATATAATGAGTAGTGATATTTAATAAAATTAAAATCGAAAATTAAGGGAGGTGTACCTACTCTCCTGGGTGCAGTATTTGCACTTGTTAGGGGATAGGTAAGGTATTGGAAGATCCTTTGCCCGAAACGTTAATCAGTTTTCTGTTAATGTTTGGACTAGTGTTGTTAAATGGTTTTTTTGTCGCTGCTGAATTTGCTATGGTGAAAGTGCGTGGAAGTCGGATTGAATCGCTTGTCGGTGAAGGCCGGCGAAATGCGAAGTTTGCTCAGGGAATTATGAATAATCTAGATGCTTACTTAGGTGCTTGTCAATTAGGAATCACACTCACATCGTTAGGACTTGGTTACGTGGGTGAACCGACGTTTGCCAAAATTCTAGAGCCCTTATTTGCCCCATTGGGATTGCCTGACTCCGTTTTTCACACCATTACTTTTATTATTGCTTTTTCATTGATGACGACACTTCATATTACGTTAGGTGAACAGTTTCCTAAGACGTATGCGATTCGTAAAGCAGAGCAAGTTACCTTGCTTTCTGCAGGACCCATGGTATTGTTCTATAAAATGATGTACCCGTTCATTTGGACGCTGAATGGCATATCCAATTGGATGCTTCGCCGAGCAGGAATTGAGCCTACAACGGAGCATGAATCTGCACATACGGAGGACGAAATTCGAGTCCTGATGCAGGAAAGTCACAAAAACGGACTAATTGATAACACAGAGCTCACGCTTGTTGATAATATATTCGGATTCGCAGAGACGACAGCACGAGAAATTATGATTCCTCGTACGGAAATGGAATGCTTATATGCAGGACTTTCTTATGCAGAGAATTTAGCTATCGCCATCAAAGAAATGCGGACGCGATACCCTGTGTGTGATCCAGATAAGGATAATATTATCGGTTTCGTTCACATTAAGGATTTGCTGAAGCCAGATGCCAACCTGAAGGGCATTAAGAAAATCATTCGGCCGATAACGACCGTACCTGATTCCATTCATATCAGTGATCTGTTGAAAATGATGCAGAAACGCAAGAGCCAAATGGCTTTGCTGATTGATGAATACGGCGGTACTTCAGGCTTAGTAACGCTAGAAGACATTATGGAAGAGATTGTTGGTGAAATCCAAGATGAATTTGACGAGGAGCGCCCAACAATTGAAATGAAGGATGATAATACATTCTCAATAGATGGACTGTTGTTGATTGACGAAGTAAACGACTACTTCGGGCTTGAGATTGAGTCGGATGACTACGATACAATCGGAGGTTGGATTTATTCCCAAACCGAAATTCCGCCTAGCCGTAATCAACAAGTAAGCTACAATGATGAATTTATGTTTATCGTGGAAGAAACCGATCATTTGCGCATATCTCGTGTCACAGTGAGAAGATCACTGAATGACAATGAAATGCTTCAGCAGAATATTTCTTGAAAGGCAAGAGGGACAGTCTAATGACTGTCTTTTTCTTTTGGAATAAAAGGCTAGTCGTCAGGGCTCAAACCGTGTACAATAAGTACATTGAACATGAAAAAGCGAGGTCTGGACGATGAACAGCATCACGAATACAAATACGCAAAGTATTGACCCTAGAGTGTTGAAAGAGCTGCTTCAGCTTCAGACGTTGAGTAAATTAAGTCTGTTCTCGAATGACGCTTCAGCTTCAACTTCAGATGATTCGAGTGACTTTAGTGAACTATTAAATACATTGATGGGACAAGGTGTAGGTACGGGGACTGACACGGACACTCTGGACACATCAGTACTTCAACAATCGTTAGGTAATCTACCAAGCGCATTAGGCGCTTTGAATAAATCATATACACCTTTGCAGTCTATCCCTCACGTAACTTCCGCAGCACAGTTTGAAGGACTGATTGGGCAAGCTAGTCAGAAATACGGTGTAGATTCTTCCTTGGTAAAGGCAGTTATCCAACAAGAATCATCTTTTAATCATCAGGCTGTCTCCTCAGCTGGTGCCAAAGGGTTGATGCAACTCATGGACGGGACGAGCAGTGGTTATGGGGTAACGAACCCATTTGATCCGAAACAGAACGTAGAAGCTGGCACTCAATTCCTAGGCAGTTTGCTTAAGAAATATAATGGCAATGAGGGCGTTGCGCTTGCTGCATATAATTCGGGGCCAGGTCGTGTCGATCGCTTAGGTATCAAGACAGATCAGGATCTGGTGAGTAAGATTCAGTTCTTACCGAAGGAGACGCAAGCATACGTCTCGAAAGTACTCGATCATCGTCGCAATTTTGCTCTGTAATTGGTGTAACAAGGGGCTGATTTTCGCATGTGTTATGCGGAGATCGGCTTTTCGCATTTTAGCTAACTTACTTGAGTTCTCACTGGTTATAAGCTTTAATAGTGAAAGGTATCCGAAGAGGCAAAGAACAATTAGTTAACGGGTATGAAGGGGAATCTGCAGACCATGCTTTATTTGGATTACGCGGCAACGTCGCCGCTTTATGAAGAAGTGATTGATACCATCGCAGAAGTGATGAAGTCTCATTATGGGAATCCATCCTCGATCCATCGTTTAGGTGTGGAAGCGGAAAAGCTTCTGCAGAGTGCGAAGGGCGTCATTGCATCCGCGATTGATGTAGCGTCGAATGAAATTATTTGTACGTCCGGAGGGACTGAAAGTAATAACTTAGCGATCAAAGGTGTAGCCTACAACTATCAACAACGTGGTAAACATTTGATTACAACGCAAATCGAGCATGCTTCGGTGAAGGAAGTATTTGCCGAATTGGAGCAGGAGGGCTTTAGAGTCACCTACTTACCAGTCTCTAAGACAGGCAGAGTAAGGCTAGAGGATCTTCAAGCCGCGATTTGTGAGGATACGATTCTTGTAAGTGTCATGTATGTGAATAACGAGGTTGGTACGATTCAACCCATTCAAGAAATAGGACGTTTCCTCGCTGGGTATCCCAAAATAATGTTTCATGTGGACGCAGTACAAGGCCTTGCTAAGCTGCCTTTGCAGCCAAAGGCATGGGGAATTGATCTCTGCAGTGCTTCAGCGCATAAATTCCGAGGACCAAAGGGTGTAGGGTTTCTGTATCGGAGAGCGGGCGTACAGCTCAAACCACTGCTGGCTGGAGGGGGACAAGAATATGGCGTTCGCTCCGGTACGGAGAACGTCCCTTTAATTGTGGGTATGGCGAAAGCGCTGCGAATGAGCATGGACAACCAAACATCGAAAATGTCCCATAAATATAAGCTTAGAGAGCAATTGCGAGCAGGTATTACAGCAATACCAGAACTTGAAATAACGGGTTCCACTGTGGATCAAGAGATGTCGCCTCATATCATTCACTTTGCTTTTGCAGGCATGAAGGCTGAGGTTGTTGTGCATGCGCTAGAGCAGAAAGGGATCTACATCTCAACTAGATCTGCTTGCACATCCGGAGAGTCAGAACCGAGTGAGGTAATGTTAGCTATGGGCATCAGTCGAGAGTTAGCCATTAGCGGCTTAAGAGTAAGCTTATCTGATGAACATCACATGCAAGATATCGAGCAATTTCTACGCTCATTACAAGAGGTGGTACAGGAGCTTGCTCCCATGAGAAACCCATCCGTTATCCAAAGGGGGAAGCGAAGATGAAACCGGATTGTTTAATACTGCGTTTTGGCGAAATGATGCTTAAAGGTAAAAATCGCAACCGTTTTGAACGGAGCGTCATGATTCAAATTCGTAAAGTTTTGAGTTCTTTTCCTGACGTTAGGTATATTCCTGAGTTTGGACGCGTATATGTGGAGCTAGGGGGTGCCGCTTATGAACAGGCTTCTGCTGCCTTACAGCGAGTTTTCGGACTTGCATCCTTCAGTCCAGCGTATCATGCGCCACTAGAACTTCAGGCGATTCAAGAAACGGCGCTGCGGATGATGCAATCACTTCCTAAACAACCAGCGACCTTTAAGGTTACCGTGCGCAGAGTCAATAAAACTTTTCCGCATGACTCACAGCAAATGAATTATTTGGTTGGCGGCTATGTGCTTCAAGCAATTCCGGGGTTACAGGTGGATGTTCGAAAGCCTGAGGTAGAGTTGCGAGTAGAAATCCGAGAGGATAAGGTGCTTTTATACGTAGAAGTTATTGCAGGGGCTGGGGGATTCCCGTCAGGAACAAGTGGCAAAGCGCTGCTAATGCTGTCCGGAGGTATTGATAGTCCTGTTGCAGGTTGGTTAGCGATGCGGAAAGGATTGACGATGGAGGCTATTCATTTCCATAGTTACCCTTACACTAGTGAGCGCGCAAAGGATAAGGTCATTGAGCTTGCGCATCAGTTGGCAGGCTACACTGACGCCATAAAGCTTCATATGGTGTCCTTCACGGAGGTTCAAACCTCCATTCATCGTGCGTATCAAGATAATCTGCTGGTCACCCTTATAAGGAGGGCCATGTACCGAATTGCAGAACGAATTGCGGAACGAGAAGGACTTGGAGCTCTAGTTACAGGTGAGAGCTTGGGCCAAGTTGCTAGTCAAACCCTGCCCAGTCTCCATGCCATTGGACGTGTGGTTACGCTGCCGCTTCTACAACCGTTGATGATGATGGACAAGCAAGAGATTATTGGCCTTGCTGAATCGATTGGAACCTTCCCTATTTCGATTTTACCTTATGAGGATTGCTGTTCCTTATTTCTTCCACCGTCACCAAGCACGAATCCTAATCTAAGTCTGGTGGAGAAGTTGGAAGCTAGCATGGATTTTCTAAATGAGCTCATAGACAAAGCAGTTTTAGAAACAGAAACCATTGAAATCGTGCATGGACAATTGAAAAAGGAATCTAATGCCCACTTATTCTAACTCTTCTCTGCAGCTGTGATCTCCGTTATTCCAATCACTTGCTCTCCATGTTCGACAGGAGGACGTGAAGCATGATTGATGCGCTCTTTTTATTTCTACAAATAATGTTAATTAATATTGTGCTTAGTGGCGATAATGCCGTTGTCATTGCCTTAGCCAGCAAGAATCTCCCGCTCGAACAGCGCAAGCTTGCGATTTGGTGGGGGGCGTTTGGAGCTATTGCACTGCGTTTGATACTGACGCTCGTTGCAGTAAGTCTGCTTACGATTCCGTTTATCCAGGCAGGCGGTTCTATCTTGCTCTTATGGATTGCGATTAAGCTTCTTACGGATGAGGATGGGCATTCGAATGTCAAAGAGGCATCAACGCTTGGTAAAGCAATTTGGACCATTATTGTCGCGGATTTCGTCATGAGTTTGGACAATGTACTAGCCATTGCAGCCAAAGGAAATGGTAATAATACTGTCATTATTTTAGGTATAGGGCTGAGTATTCCGATTATTATTTGGGGTAGTACACTCGTTATGAATTTATTGCAGAAATACCCGATCTTGGTCTATATCGGAGCGGGGATATTAGGTTACACAGCAGGGGAAATGTTTGTAAAAGATGAGAAGATGATTGATTGGTTGCTGCATGATTATGAATTTTTGCATGTTTGGATCCCTATCATGGCGACCATTGTTGTAATTGCGTCAGGTGGTATCGCCAAAGGGGTACGATTGTTTCAATTCAAGACACGGAATGAATGAGTGCTTAGCACGCTGACCTTAGGTCAGTGTGCTGTTTTTTTTTGCCAAGATAAAGCCCAGAATGCCCACCCATAGATCAATAAGAAAAGGATGATTAATGCTATGGAGTATCGGTACATCATGGCATAACTGCCACTCCAGTTAGCTAAGGCTCCAAGCGCCATGGCGCCTAGCCCAATGCCAAGATCGTTGGCTGAGAAGAAGGTTCCATTGGCAGCGCCGCGTCGCTCAGACGGAGAACGCTGAATCGTCCATGCCTGAAGGGCAGGTTGGATCGAACCAAACCCAACGCCATAGCATAGGGCTGCAATAGCTAGGCTAGTATTGGAATGCGCATAAGAAAGCAACAACAAACCTGTAATCGTGAATGCCGCGCCAGGAAGTAGAACCCACTCTGGTCCTTTACGATCAAAGAGAACCCCAGTGATTGGACGAACTAGAAGAACCATACTGGCGTTGCAGAGAAAGAATAAACCAACATTTGCGATACCGGCTTCTATGCCGAATAAGGTAATGAAGGTGACAATCCCTCCGTAACAAATTGCTGTGCATAGGAGCAGGACAGAAGGGAGAAGCGCGGTCTGTTCCCATAGGCGATCCACAAATCGAATACGTTGACGAGATTTTGATGTCGGAAGGGGCTTCGGATATGTAATGAAAAGTGAGCTGAACAAAGATAATATGGCAAGTATAGTTGAAAATAAAAGGACATAGGAAAACCCTAACGATTGCATAACCCATAATCCCGTGAGAGGGCCGACTGCCATAGCCAAGGTGTTAGATAGCCCGTAATAGCCCATTCCTTCACCGCGCCGCTCTGGAGGGATAATATCGGCGATCACAGTCCCTAGGGACGTTGTCGATAACCCCCAGCCGATACCATGAACAAAGCGTGCTGCCAGAATTAGTGTAACAGCAGCGATATACGAGTAACCGGCAATAGTTAGGGCGCAAATCGTTAAACCGACGAGAAGGACATGTTTTCTACCTAATAGATCTAATGCTCTTCCAGCGAAGGGGCGTGTAAGAAGGGAGGAAATGGTAAAAATCCCGATTACAAGTCCAACCTGCACATTGTCTCCACCTAATTGGGAGAGATGAGTAGGAATCGTAGGAATAAGCATTTGAAAACTGAAAAACAGCAGTAAATTGGCTAACGCTGTGATCAGAAACGCTTTTGTCCAGAGTGGTTTTCGTTGTAGTTTGTTACTAGTAAGAGTTTGCTCCATGATACCTCCCCATTTGAACAGTTGAAGCCCTATGAACAAATACAAAAGGGCTCTGTGCGTGCCTTAGTATACCCCGACAAATGGATTTGAACGCAAAATGGGAGCGCGATAAACACCTAGCATTTTCCTGATAGGTGAGATAAAATAATTGTTGAAAGGTGTCGAGTGAGATAACAAGTAGAAGTGGCGCCTTTTTTACCTTTTTACATTATAAGGAGGGATTCGTATCGCTAGAAATAGCTACTCCATTGGTATTTTATTTATTGGCTTGGCTGTCTTATTGCTTTTAGGCAAATTAGGTTTTTTTCAATTGCTTTTATCCTTTTTTTGGCCACTTGTACTACTCGTGCCTGGACTGCTTTTTCACTTCTTGTATTTCAACCGTAGATTACCAGCTGGCGTGCTCGTCCCTGGAGGCATCTTAACAACATATGCCCTCATGTTTTTCTTTTGCAATTTATTTGGCTGGGGTTCAATGAGCTATATTTGGCCAGGGTTCGTTCTGGGACCAGCCATTGGTTTATATGAGCTTCATTTATTTGAACGGGGCAGTGATCGCGGCATTTGGATCGCAGCTATGGTGTTAGGGATCATATCAGCAGCCCTTTTTGGTTTGACCATCCTTGTTAAATTAGGGATTTATGTAATCGCTTTGATCCTTGTCATTGCTGGTCTTTCCATGATTTTCCGAAAGCGGCGATTGTGGTGATCTCGCCACTTTCCAGTTAAAAGTTTTGATTCCTGTGCCTTTTATCTTGCATAATGTCGAGAAACTGCGTATACTAAGGGTAAATGTCAAGCGTCGGCGCTTATGTCCGACGCTTGTTTTATGAACAGAGACGAAAATTATAGGGTAGAGAGGGTTTGACATTCATGCATGCAAGAGACAAAATTCGCAATATTGCCATCATCGCACACGTTGACCACGGTAAAACAACACTCGTAGATAAATTGCTTCAACAGTCCGGTACATTCCGCGACAACGAGGCTATTCAAGAAAGAGCAATGGATTCCAATGATCTAGAGAGAGAACGCGGTATTACCATCCTTGCCAAAAATACGGCGATTAACTATAAAGACTATTTGATTAACATTGTAGATACACCTGGACATGCTGACTTCGGCGGAGAAGTTGAACGTATCATGAAAATGGTAGACGGTGTATTGTTGGTTGTTGATGCTTTCGAAGGCACAATGCCACAAACAAAGTTCGTTCTACGTAAAGCACTTGAAAGCAACCTTTCCCCAGTCGTAGTAGTAAACAAGATTGACCGTCCAAACGCTCGTCCACAAGAAGTTGTTGATGAAGTGCTTGACTTGTTTATTGAGCTTGGTGCTACGGATGAGCAACTTGATTTCCACGTGGTATATGCATCTGCATTGCAAGGAACTTCAAGTCTTGATCCAGAGAAACAAGATGATAACATGGAAGCAATCTACGAAACAGTCGTTCAACACATTCCAGCTCCTACGGAAGATGTTGAGCAACCACTTCAATTCCTTGTTACATTGATGGATTACAATGAGTACTTGGGTCGTATCGGTGTAGGCCGTGTGAACCGTGGTAAAATCCGTCAAGGTCAAACAGTTACGGTTATGACACGTGAAGGCGGACAAAAACAAGCTAGAATCGAGAAGCTTTTCGGTTTCACAGGCTTGAAGCGTATTGAGATTGAAGAAGCAGCTGCAGGGGACATCATTGCCATTGCAGGTATCAAAGATATCAACATTGGTGAAACGGTGGCTGATCCAGCGAACCCAGAAGCACTGCCAGTATTGAAAATCGATGAGCCAACGCTTCAAATGACATTTATCGTAAACAACTCGCCATTCGCAGGTCGTGAAGGTAAATGGGTTACTTCCCGTAAAATTCGTGAGCGTCTATACAAAGAACTTGAAACAGACGTAAGCTTGCGCGTTGAAGATACAGATAGCCCAGATGCATTTATCGTTTCAGGCCGCGGTGAGCTTCACTTAGGTATTTTGATCGAAAACATGCGTCGTGAAGGCTTTGAATTACAAGTTTCCAAACCAGAAGTTATCATTCGTCAAATCGACGGACAAAAAATGGAGCCGATTGAGCGTTTGATCATCGACGTTCCAGAAGATAGCATGGGTTCCGTTATGGAAAGCCTAGGTTCACGTAAAGCTGAGATGGTTAACATGATCAACAACGGCAGCGGAAACGTTCGTCTAGAGTTCTTGATCCCAGCACGTGGATTGATCGGTTACAGAACGAACTTCTTGACACTAACGCGCGGTTACGGAATTATGAACCATGCGTTCGACAGCTATGGTCCTTATCAAGGAGCAAACGTTGGTGGACGTCACGAAGGCGTACTTGTTTCCAGCGAGTCAGGCGTATCCACATTGTACGGAATTCTTTCCGTTGAAGATCGCGGTATCTTGTTCGTACATCCACAAACAGAAGTTTACGAGGGCATGGTTGTTGGTGAGCATACACGCGACAACGATATCATCGTTAACATTTGTAAAGAAAAAGCGGTAAACAACATTCGTTCCGCGAACAAAGAAGAAACAGTTAAAATGAAAACTCCACGTATGTACTCTTTGGAGCAAGCGCTTGAGTATTTGAACGATGATGAGTACTGTGAAATCACTCCGAAATCCGTTCGTATCCGTAAAAAGATTTTGAACAAGAGCGAGCGCGAGCGTGCTGAGAAGAACCGCAAAATGGCGGAAGCTAACGCATAATTCACAAAGTATTCGAATAAAGGGAAATGTCGGCTTTCTAGCTGCATTTCCCTTTATTTTATTGTCGTTTTAAGGGATAATGAGGAATGACTTACTTTGGATGATTTAACTTAATTAATGAAATGGAGTGTATGTTCGTTGACTGCCTTGAATGAATGGTTTGCCAATCACCTCTTCATCACGTATCTATTAATCTTTGTATTCATGTCCTATGTATACAATAAAGTGTTTCGTACGCGCAAATTGCCTGTTCTCAAAGCTGCTCTTATCTATGTGTTGCTAGCGATCGGGTCTGTCATGCTGCTTGTTTTTCAAATTGTAGGATTGCCTATTGTACTTTGCTTAGCGGTAGCTATTTCTCTAATGTTTATGGTGAGAATTCGCTATTTTATTGAAAAAAGAACCGGCAAGAGACCGACTTCATAGTAGGGAGGCCCATGCCTTATGAACCATTACTGGATAACACCTATCCTCGGTTATTCGCCGCTTGTGTTAGGCGCGGAGCGCATAAATTGCCTATCGGATTCAGAGTTTGAAGCATTCCGCGAGCTTGCAGGTCGTCATCATCCTCGTTTGCTTGCCATGTTTAAATCAAGTCTGCTGCTGAGCGATGAGGAAGAAATGTGTGGATCAGACCTCGTAGAATTGGATTTAACGCATGAAGGTGACATTGTGTTTGATGGTAAGCCTTTTCATCTTTCGCACTGTGCAGAAGCCTTTCTGGACCGTTTGTTGAATAGGCGTGAGGCGAAGGCCTTGGTAATGGCGATGGACGAACAAAAGGAAGCTAGCTATGGGATGCATGACGTGTGGATAAAACAATGGTTGGATTGGTTAGATGCTGGCTATGATATTGTTCTACTAAGAGAGGATGGACGCTGAGATGAAGCTAGGGGATGCTTTTTTCAATTGGCTGCAAATGCATATCGTGTCCCAGGCTCGTCCTGAGGATGAAGCGGCGAAAGAAACGTTGGATTTTTTCGCACTTATTTTAGTAGAAGATCACGGGGTTAGTAAGTTAGAAGTTCTTCCTATAGATGATCCGATGAAAATATGGATTGGCTATGAACAGGAAGCCGAATATCATAAGCATTGTTTCGATCGTGAGAGTGCCGAGAAGCTGTTAGATGATATTAACTCGAATCCGATTTACAATAATCAATAACCGTTTAACGCTGTGAATTACAAGTGAATTACGGACATAACTTTAACAAATCAACGTACACTAAATTATATCTGGGCAATAAGGAGTGCCTGCTTAAATGAAAATAGATACATAATGGTGGAACGCTTGGCACTCGCTATGCTATACTGTAAGTGTAAGGAGCGTTTTCAACCACCTAGTAGGAGGCGCAAACGATATGGCTGAACTTCTGACAGCTGCACCGATGCAATGGATAGATAGCGCCCACATGATCATTAAAGCTGAATATGCGAAAGCTTGTGAGAGCCGAGATGCCCTTTTTTCACTCGGCCAAGTTTTTGATGCGATAAAAAAAGCCTAGATCTGCGTATGCAGTCAGGCTTTTTGTCATCTTCAGCGAGTTATCGGGCTGGAACCTGAGGGCTATTCCCATTAGGACCTGCATTATCGATATCTGGATCATTGCGAATATCTCGGGGCAGTTGTGGCATAACGCGACCAACGATGTCAGCCATCTGTTCTGCAAAGCCTGTGATCGGTCTTCCTGCTTGAATGTTATCCCGGATGTTGCGCAAGCGTTGATCTAGATCCATATCAGCTGTGACGATCGCATTCACACCATAAGGATCCTTCTTCAGGGCCTCAGCAACCGAATATTTGACGGTTCCGACTTTGGCGCGATCAAGCTCCTTCTTAATGTTAATGCCGACGACGGCTGTATTGCCGAAGACCACGCAATGTGCGCTCTCAACTTGAGGGATACTCAATGCTAGGTTTTCCAAATGCGCTGCAACTGCCTTAGAATCTTTGATTTCAAGCTTTTGCGGAGCAATTTGTTGAACTTTTACTTGTCTTTGATTCGTATCTTGAGAGGGGGCACCACTTTTCGGCGCTTGACTGCAGCCTACCGCGAGGATCAATATCAGTCCGCATACGTATATTAGTCTCACCAGAATCGTTCCCTTCTTTCCTTGAATCTCGCGTTTAGTTTGTCCTGTACGGTTAGGTTGTATGTATGAATATAACCAATGATCTAACGCCAAATCTGGGAGGGGACACACCAATGAAAAAAATTTACGTGTTAGATACCAATGTACTGCTTCAGGACCCTAATGCTTTATTCGCATTTGAAGATAATGAAGTGGTCATACCCGCCGTGGTGTTGGAAGAAATCGATTCTAAGAAACGAAATGCGGATGAAATCGGTCGCAACGCCAGACATGTCTCGAGATTGCTAGACGGATTAAGAGCCAAAGGCAATTTATCTGATGGTATAACACTTGGGCATGGCGGCAGTATTAAAGTGGAGCTCAATCATCGCAGCTTTGCGAAGCTGCAAGATACGTTTGCTGAATTAACGAACGACAATCGCATTCTAGCAGTTGCACTAAACTATCATCTGGAAGAACAAGAAAATGATGTGGCTCGACCTGTCGTTATCGTAAGTAAGGATACGTTGGTTCGAATTAAAGCGGATGTACTTGGTATACCTGCACAGGATTACCTAACAGATCGGATTGTGGCTCAAACCGATATGTATACCGGCTATATCACACTCTTTGTTCATCCTTCCATAATTGATGAATTTTATTCGTATCGCTTCTTAACCGTTACTTCACTTAACTTGAGCTACATGCTGCATCCTCACGAATTCGTGATCTTGCGTGATGAGCTCGGCTCTTCCAAGTCCGCATTGCTCAAAGTTACACCAGATGCCAAAAAGCTTGAGCCGCTTTACATGAGTAATGATCCCATCTGGGGAATTGCGGCGCGAAATGCGCAGCAGCGAATGGCACTTGAGCTTCTGCTCAATGACGATATCCCGCTCGTCACCCTAACTGGGAAAGCGGGTACAGGTAAAACGCTGCTTACATTAGCTGCGGGGCTCATGAAAATTGAGGATGATCGTAAATATAAGAAGTTGCTGATTGCTCGTCCGGTCGTCCCGATGGGCAAGGATATCGGTTACCTGCCTGGTGAAAAAGATGAAAAGCTGCGCCCTTGGATGCAGCCGATCTACGATAATTTGGAATACTTGTTCGATACCAAAAAACCAGGTGATATTGAAAAAATACTCGCCGGTCTAGGTAGTATTCAAGTGGAGGCGTTAACTTATATTCGCGGGCGGTCCATTCCTGGGCAATTTATTATCATTGATGAAGCTCAGAACCTTTCCAAGCACGAAGTGAAAACCATCGTATCTCGCGTAGGTGAGGGCAGTAAAATCGTTCTCTTAGGGGATCCGGATCAAATCGACCATCCATACCTAGACGCTTCAAGCAATGGGCTTACGTATGTGGTAGAGCGCTTTAAACAGGAAGGTATCAGCGGACATATCACACTAGAGCGCGGCGAACGCTCGCATCTGGCTCAATTAGCAGCTGATTTGCTCTAAATAGAGAAAAGCCCACATCAGTCGATGTGGGCTTTTTGCTGCATTAGCGCAATATTTCAATGCTGCAGCGATAGGCTTTGGCAATACCGTGCATGAGCTCTTCGAGCTGTCGATCAACCACATATACATCGTGATCTCCGTCCTTATATTGTGCGATGAGATGCTCTTCAACTTGAAGTGCAGCTTGATCGACCTCGACAGCTGGACTAGTGGCTGTGAAACGGAAAGGGATCACGATTTTATCATACAGATAGTTATGTTCAGCGCGGCTAGTAAAGCCGTAATCAGTGAACAAGTCTGTCAATTCTGCTTCCTCATTGAGCAGGCGAAGGTCCATCAACGTTGTTTCAATATTAAAATGCGCCATCACTTCAAGAGCGGCACGTTGCTGCTCTTCGTTACTGACAATCAGCATTTCTTTATCGCGATCGAATAACTCGACTTTACCGGCAAGTGCTTTAACGATTTGGGCATAGAAGCCAGGTATTTTTCCGTCCGGTAGATCCATCATTAGACCTATTTTGAATTCCATGGTTGTTATCCTCACTTTACATTCATTATCCCTACTAGTTTACAGAGATAATTTGAGTTTCACAACTGCCACGCCTTTTTTGGTCTCGACACTAAGCACATCGAGGTAACTTGCCACTTTTTTCGGGATAAAGCCTAGCTGGAATTCCTTCGTAAAGTCTTCGATGGTGGTATCCGGCAGCTTAAATTCATTAAATTCTAAATTATCAACGACGAATCGGACTTCATTCATTCCGTCAGTTGTTAATAGGTTGAAGTTTCCAGTGATCGTAATCTGCAAACCATCTTTTTTGCCTGTTGCCACCATAGATCCATCATTGAACACAAAATTCAACGTTTGTAGCAGCTCGCTTTTCGAATGCAGATAAGCATTAAAATCTACGTCCGTAAGGCTAATGACGGGTGTTTTGGAAGTGAAGTTAATATACTTGCTGTCTTTCATCAGGAATTGTGGCAGATCACGGAATGCCATGGATAAATCGTCCAAATAATTCCTCGCCAAAGGTAAACCTTCTTGTTTCCATTGATCATTTAAGCTTTTGATTTGGGATGCAATAACTTGTGCTTGGGCACTGACAGCCAATTGTTTGTCCAACTCTTCTTGGAGCTTAACGAGTCTCTCGCGCTGCTGTAGAAATTTATCTTTGGTCACTTGCAGCTCAGTTCGAGAATTTGCTAGTTCCGTTTGTAACTTTGTGAGCTTCTGAAAGGAATCCGTGAACAATGCTAGTGAGCGATGGTCATTCGTGATGATCATCTGTAAGTATTCGAACATGCGCAGGACATCGGTGAAGGAGTTGGCTGCAAAGAGAAGCATCCAGATCGAGTCACGATCTCCGGTGTAGTAAGCTCTTAATACTTTACCTGCATGTTTGCGAGTCGCGTCAACGTTACCGCTTTGCTTCACGATATCTTTTTCATTCTGTTTAATTTGGTCGCCAATTTTGGCATCCTGCTCATTGAGACGAGCGACTTCTTTATCGATTTCGAAAATAGTAAGCCCTTTTTGGAGCAGCTCTTTGGCTTCGTCTTGAGTTGATTGGGTTCCTTCGGCCAAAGCGCCTCCGTAAGGCAATGTGAGTTGCGCGAGCAAAACAATGGACAACAGCCAAGCTGCGAGTTTATTAGCATTCATTGATGGTATTCTCCCCCTATGAATAGATTATCATATTTCTATTAAATGAAGCACAAAAAAATACTTACCTTTGGGGAAAGGTAAGTATTAGACCTTGTTCCTATTTTTTGGCTGAAGGTGTTAACAGCTTGAGAATGTCATCAAAACTCTTCACCTTTGAAGGAATTTCCTTGGTCAGAGGTGCACTTTGATTAATAGCATCAAAGGTTTGATGGAGTTCAATATGATTGTCGAGAGCTTTACCATCCATCGTCACCGTGAACGTGATATCCAAAGTTTGATCGCGAATAAAGCCTTGATCATCAATGGCAATCTTCATGCTGCTTGGTGTTTTAAGTGCAACAGTAGAAGCACCATTTTTCTTAAGTGCATCTGCTTTGTCAGCTGTTAATAGGCCATTTGTTTGCAAGGTTCCAATGAACTCTGGTAATTTGGCTTGGAGTTGTGTGTTGATATCTTTTAAATTCTTCGTTGTCACATCGACTTGAATTGATTTCGCTGAAGAGCCGTCAGCTAGTTTGATCGGGTCTTTGGCTTGTTTGAACCATTTGGCATCGATGCCTTCAAAGATCAACTTCGTAAGTGCAGTCGAAACTTGAGGTGTATTCTTCAACGTGTCAGCCGTAAGTGGACTGGCCGTGGTGCCTTTCATTTTTTGTAAATCAATCGCGTAAAACTCATCAGCTGTCTTATTTAAGGCTGGCATATTAAAATACAATTTGCTATCTTTAATGAGAATTGGAATATCGATGGGGGATGTTGATCCCTTAGGCGTTATGCGTAAGTCTGTTTGATATTGGAGGGGATCTAGATGGCTAATACCCTTCCACGTAATCGTACTCTCTCTAATCAAAGATAACAAACCGTTGGTAAGAGGGTTCGCTGATTTCATTAATCCATCATGAATTGCGAGAGTCGTGCTTCCATCAAACGTATACGACTTCATGTCTGATTGTTTGTTTACGGATTGTTGAAATGCTTCTTTAACTTGCGTGTTGTCTGTACAGGCTGTCAACGAGACTAGGCCAATTGCCGTTATCGCTGTTAGGGTAATCCACTTCTTAGTCATGCTGGGCTGTCTCTCCTTCCATAATCCTTTATCATTATAAGGGTTTCATATTCATTTGTCTGTAAGTAAAGAACTGGGGGTTTTGCGATCGTGAATCAACTAGGGCACACAGGCGTTCTAGGTGCATTGAAAGAACGTATTAGTACCGCGGACAATCAAAGGATTTCCTTTCGAGATTATATGGAGATTTGCCTATACCAAGATCCAGGTGGCTATTACCGCAAGGATCAAATAAAGATTGGGAAGCAAGGGGATTTCTATACGAGCTCTTCCATAGGAACCGTAATGGGGGAAATGGTAGCCTCCTTCATTCACAAACGACTTCAATCTGAATTCAGTCTGCCAGCTTCCATTGAAGTAGTTGAATGGGGGGGAGGGAACGGGCGCATGGCGCTCCATCTGCTGGATGAATTGAGACGGGCTGCCCACGATGTCTATGAACGAGTAAGGTATACACTAATTGAATCGAGCGCCTACCATCGCCAACTGCAAAAAGAGATACTCGTTGAACATGTTGAGCGAATTCGCTTCATGGATGAAACGGCTTGGTTAAGTGAGCCACCTGAAGAATCTGTCTATGTCTTGGCCAATGAACTGCTGGATGCCTTTCCGATTCATCGTATTCGATATAAGGATCGAACATTTCAAGAATCGTATGTCATTTGGAAGGAAGAAGAACCTCATCTCCAAGAAATCTGGCTGTCTCTTCAACCAGGACGCATATTAGACTATCTAAACGCGTTAGAAGTTCAATGGCAAGAGGGACAGATAAGTGAAGTGAATCTAGAAGCAGTAGATTGGTATGTCCGACTCTCGGAGCGGATCCATAACGGGTGCGTTATTGCAATCGATTATGGAGATGTAGAAGAGGAGTTGTACGCTTCTCATCGGCATCGGGGGACATTAATGTGCTACCGTAAGCACGAAGCGCATGATAACCCCTTTATCGACCCAGGTGAACAGGACATAACCGCTCATGTTAATTTTAGTCTGTGTCAAGCCGCCGCGGTTTCCAGTGGGTTTGAGCCTTATCTGCTGCAGACACAGCGTCAGTTCTTAGTGGAGCAGGGCATCTTAGATAAGCTGCAAAGTCATTTCGATCCGAATCCATTTAGCGAAGTTTCCAAAAGGAATCGTTCAATTCGACAATTGCTGTTAAGTGACGGTATGAGCGAATTGTTTAAAGTATTTATTGCAATTAAAAAAGGTGAATCGGCATAAATGCCGATTCACCTTTTTGTTCGTCGTCTGTCTTAGATGGACATTTTGAAAAATGACCAATACGTAAATCCGCTGAAGGAGATAATCATATATCCCCAGAACAACAATATGTAAGTACGTTCTGACAAGCGCATATAGCCTAGAATGACGAATACGGCAGTTTGAAAAAAGAAAATCAGAGACATAGGTATCATATCGCCAGCTAAGCTCATTAGTGCGATAACAAGTGTCCAAAAACCTAGAACCCGAAACATGCGATCCATTCTCGTTACATCCCCCTCTCGTACCACGTTGCACTTTAACTACAACACATTATACCGTTTGATCCAAGTGGTGTAAACCGTCAAACGGTGACGAAATTGAAAACATTTCATCATATAGACGTAGTATGTCTTTTTATACGAATCCCATGTATGAGTGTCAAAAAATTTGGCAATACCATTTAGTATCAAATAGATTCTATGAACTCTAGTACGGGCATAGAAATAGTAATAATGGCAACGAATCAATTGATACCTGTCTGACTAATTGATTCTTTTTTATGATGCATCCGCAATAGGAGAGAATTTGATCAGGAATCGAAGCTCCCCAAAAGGAGAGACTTTGCTCTCCGACCAAAGATCCCTATAATTTGTTAGGAGGTTTGGCCTTATGTCGGCAATTAGACAAGATGCTTGGAGCGATGAAGACGACTTAATTTTAGCGGAGTTGACATTGCGTCATATCCGAGAAGGAAGTACACAATTATCTGCGTTTGAAGAAGTTGGCGAGCGCATTGGACGAACAGCGGCCGCATGCGGGTTTCGTTGGAACAGCTTTGTTAGGAAAAAATATGAAGCGGCGATCCAAATCGCCAAAGCACAGCGTCAGAAGCGAACACAGATGAAAAAGCACGCACCTGTTTCGATTTCAGGCTCTTCTTCGATTGGTTTACTTGATAGTCCAGAAGTATCGACGGGTAAGAATGAAGTATTTACAGAAGAAACTCTCTCTATAGATGCAGTCATTCGTTTCTTACGGCAATGGCGCAGTACCTATCAGGATATGAATCGTCATATTAAAACGTTGGAAAAAGAGCTGCAGGACAAAGAGGACGAACTCGATAGACTTGGCAGAGAAAATAATAAGTTGAATAAGCAAGTAAATGAAGTTGAGACAGATTACCGTGTTGTGAATGATGATTATAAAGCGCTTATTCAAATTATGGATCGTGCTAGGAAAATGGCATTTCTGGTTGAAGAAGAGGAAGAAGAGAAGCCGCGCTTCAAAATGGATGCTAATGGTAATTTGGAAAGAGTAGAGTAATCGTAATCAGGTTGCATTGCAAAGCCACAGATCAAGGAGAGCCTTGGTCTGTGGCTTTTTTGCTGTATAATAGTGGATAGTGGATAAACAGATCAAAGGTGGTTATTACATGCATATCATGGTCGTAGGTGCCGGCTCTCTTGGGCTTCTTTTTGCCGCTAAGCTTGCACCGTTTTGTACGCAGTTAACAGTGGTAACTAGGGCGGAAGGACAAGCTAGTGAATTGGCTGAGCACGGGATTCAGTTAGATGGGATATCGGTTCAAGCGACGGAGTTTGCGAAACCAATCGCATTCAGCAGTTATTCCGAGGAAACGAGAGAAGAAGTAGATCGGCAAGCGCGGCAAGTCGATTATATCTTCCTTATGGTGAAACAAACCGCTATCACTGCAGCGCTTATCAACTATATTAGAGGTCAAATGACGAATCATACTTACCTCGTTTGCTTTCAAAATGGGGTTGGTCATGAATTGAAATTAAGCCAAGCCATCGGACAGGATAAGCTATTATTTGCCGTTACAACAGAAGGGGCTAAGCGAATTGGTCCTACGTCAGTCAGTCATACAGGGCACGGAATCACCTATTTTGGGGATTTGGAATCAAATAAGCAGCTTACTCCAAATAACCAACATATTTTTTTCGTGCAGATGTTGAAGTTAGCAGGATTTCGTGCGGAATTGTCGAACAACATGGAAGTCAGAATCTGGAGCAAGTTAGTCATCAATGTCGTTATCAACCCGCTCACTGCGATTCTACGTGTACCCAATGGCGAACTGCTTCGTTCGACATGGAGTCGATCACTAATGCAGGATTTATACGAGGAAGTTCTTAGCTTTGCGAAGGTCAAGAGGATTGCGCTCCCAGATGACCTGTGGGACACGATTCTAATGGTATGTGAAGCAACAAAAACGAATCATTCGTCCATGCTGCAGGACATTGAGGCTGCGCGTCAAACGGAAATTGATTATTTAAATGGTAGTTTAGTAAAGATGGCCGAAGAGATGGGTCACAAGCTCCCCACGCATGACATGGTGTATAGAATGGTTAAAGCGATAGAAAATTAAGAGGTGACTCTTCTTGCTGAATGGATTCGTTAGTCTATTATCTACCTTATATGCAATGCTGGCTGTAGCGCCATTTCTAACGTTTGCTTTGTTCTGGTTTATCATCTTTCTAATTCTAAAGGATAAGAAAATGACCACGAGGTTTACTATGGATATTACAACCTTGTTTCTACTAGGATCTGTGTCCTTAATGTGGAACAAGCTTTTTCATACGCATTTTGGTTTCTGGTTAATTGTTCTCATCTTGTTAATTGCCTTTGGGATTATTGGAGGTTATCAAAATCATTTGAAAGGGGAGACTAATTTAATCAAAGTAGGCAGGCTAGTATGGCGCCTTAGCTTTGTAGGATTATCGGCCCTTTACATCTTGTTGTTTTTCGTGCATATCGGCAAAAACTACCTTTTTTCGACATAGAATGGAATTGGTTTTACCTATTATTGGGTGTTTTGGGCAATAAATTAATGTTTCTTTGTAATATTTCTTTGAGATTTGTAGAAAATAACAAACAAAATCGTCTAGATTTTATTGACCGTTGGTTGTATAATTAAAAACCGTGAGAGTAAATTTTTTTACTAGTTATTTAGTCGCAGGTAAATTAATTGTGGACAAACTCATTGTATATGTTATAATTCCTTGCGTAGACTCTAGTAATTTTTTTTACCAGAGATCTAAGTAATGTAACATGACATTAAAGAAGCGGTTTCATTGATCTCCGGGTTAAGGGTGTAAGGTTTATGTAAATAAAGCTGACAAAACACCTAGCCATAGATGTCTAGACATACATATTTTAAAGGAGGAGTTTTATGAAAACGACAAAATGGGTTTCTACAGCAGTAGCACTAACGCTCATGGGTAGCGTAGCAGTTGGTTGTGGTAAAAACGAGGAAACAACACCAACAACATCTCCAACTGGTGGAGCAACAGGAACAACAGCTCCTGCTTCCAACAAGCCGCAAGAAATTAAAATCAATTTCTCAGCAGAGCCACCTGTTATGGATAGCTCCAAAGCAACAGCAAATGCTGCTTTTACTTTCATTAGCGCATTTAACGAAGGTCTATATCGTACAGATAAAGATGGCAAAGCAACTCCTGGTCTTGCAAAAGATTTCCCTAAAATTTCCACAGATGGTCTTACGTACACAATCGACATTCGTGATAACGCGAATTGGTCAGATGGTACGCCTGTAAAAGCTCAAGACTTTGCTTATTCCTTCAAACGTACATTGGATCCAGCAACAAAAGGGCAATATAGCTTTGTAGTAGCTTGGATTAAAGGTGGAGAAGCTGTAACTAAAGCTAAAACTCCTGAAGATGTGAAAAAAGCACAAGACGCTCTAGGCGTTAAAGTTCTTAGCGACAAGCAACTTCAAATTACACTTGAAAAACCGATCGCATTCTTTACACAAATGCTTGCATTCGGAACTTTCTTGCCACAACGTGAAGATTTCGTAACAAAAGCTGGCGACAAATACGGCGCAGAAGCTGACAAAGTTATCGGTGCAGGTCCATTCATCTTGAGCAAATGGGATCATGGCCAAACACTTGAACTTGTTAAAAACGAAAAATATTGGGATGCTGCTAATGTGAAATTAACAAAAGCAACTGTCAATATCGTTAAAGATACAAATACAGGCCTTAACCTATATGAAACAGAAGCGGCTGATTTGACTGAAATCAACCGTGACCAATTGACTTTGTACAAAGGTAAACCAGACAACCTTCCTAAACCAGAGTTGACGAACTCCTACCTTATGTATCAAGTGAAAAAACAACCAGCTCTTGCAAACAAAAAAATCCGTCAAGCGCTTGGTATGGCAATCGATCGTCAAGCTTATGTAGATACAGTTCTTGCTAACGGTTCCGTAGCTTCCACTGGTTTAGTACCAGGTGGTACTTCTGACGGTGCTGGCGGCGAATTCCGTAAAACAGCTGGCGAAACACAACCGAAGTTCGATGCTGCTAAAGCAAAAACTTTGCTTGCTGAAGGTTTGAAAGAGCTTGGTCTAACTGCTCTTCCAAAAATGAAAGTGAACGCGGATGATACTGAAACTGCGAAAAAATCACTTGAGTTTATCCTTGCACAATGGAAACAAAATCTTGGTTACGTAGCTGAAGCGAACCCAGTTCCTCACGCATTGCGTATCGAGCTTTCCTCCAAAAAAGATTTCGACATCGTTCTTTCCCTATGGGGCGCAGATTACAACGATCCAATGACGTTCTTGGATATGTGGGTAACTGGCGGCGAGTTTGATGAAGGTGATTACAGCAACCCTGAGTACGATAAGCTTGTAAAATCCGCTCAAACAGAAACAGACGTTACAAAACGTGCTAAATCATTGGTTGAAGCTGAGAAAATCCTTATGGACGATCAAGGTGTAGCGCCATTGTACTTCCGTACTCGTGCTTACTTGAAAAAGCCATCAGTTAACGGTTTGATTCTTCCTTCATTCGGTCAAGAGTGGGAATTGAAATGGACCACAATTAAGTAATTCTAAAGCAGTTGTTAGCAGAAGGGGCCGTTCGCACCTCGTGGGAGCGGCCTCTTCTAACTTTCTTGTTTTATATTTTAATAAAGGAGGAGCAATATGATTAAGTTCATTCTTCGCCGTTTCCTATATGCGCTTATTACGTTATGGCTAATTGCAACATTTACTTTCGTCTTGATGAAAAATTTGCCAGGTAATCCACTAGGAGAAGGCGCTGAGAAGATTCCGAAAGCTACGAGAGATATGTTGATGAAG
Organism: Paenibacillus sp. J22P169; assembly: GCF_059691995.1. Taxonomy (NCBI): domain Bacteria; kingdom Bacillati; phylum Bacillota; class Bacilli; order Caryophanales; family Paenibacillaceae; genus Paenibacillus; species Paenibacillus sp. J22P169. The sequence goes on from NZ_JCAUAO010000005.1 coordinate 357,064, forward strand.
CAATACGGTCTAGATAAGCCATTGTGGCAACAGTATTTGACATTCATGAACAATATCATCCATGGCGATCTAGGAGCTTCCTTTCAATTCCCTGCTCACAAAGTAACTGATATTATCAAACAAGCTTTCCCTTCGTCCTTAGAACTTGGATTAATTTCAATTGTTATCGCAATTGTTGTTGGTTTGACTTTAGGGATTATTGCAGCCTTGAAACATAATAAAGTTGGCGATTACACAGCTATGTTCATTGCGATACTAGGTGTATCCATCCCATCCTTTGTGCTTGGGCCAATGCTTTCTTATTATGTTGGTGTAAAGTGGGGCATTCTTCCTGCTGGTCTATGGAAAGGTCCAGAATACAAGGTATTGCCAGCAATTGCTTTGTCCTTTGGTACGATTGCGATTTTGGCGCGTTTAATGCGTACGTCCATGTTAGATGTATTGAATCAAGATTATATTAAAACAGCGAAATCAAAAGGTTTGTCAACTATGACTGTTGTAGTTAAGCATACAATTCGTAATGCGATATTGCCGGTTATTACGATTATCGGCCCAATATTTGTAAACGTCATCACAGGTACGTTAGTTGTTGAACAAATTTTTAGTGTACCAGGTTTGGGTAAACATTTTGTATCATCCGTGTATTCTAATGACTATACAATGATATCGGGATTAACTATTTTTTACTCAAGTATATTGATCGTCGTTATCTTTATTACAGACGTTGTGTATGGCTTAGTAGACCCTAGAATTCGTCTTGGGAAAGGCGGGAAATAATTCATGCAAACTCCAAATGAATCAACAGAGACTAACTACAAGTTTGCTCCCGTTTCAAATAAATCTCTAACTGGTGAAGTTATTGTAAGACCTTCACTTAATTATTGGCAGGACGCATGGAGACGACTTAAGAAAAATAGACTGGCTATGGCTGGCTTAATTATATTGGTAACTTTAATCGTACTTTCGATTATCGTTCCATTTGTTTCAAGCTACGATTATCAGACGCAAAACTTAAAGCTTAAAAATGCGGTACCAAGCGGTTCGCACTTCTTTGGAACAGATGACTTCGGTCGTGATGTTTGGACGCGTGTATGGTGGGGTACTCGAATCTCCCTATTTATTGGTATTACAGCTGCTTTAATTGACTTAGTTGTTGGTGTTATTTACGGCGGTATTTCTGCTTATTACGGCGGAAAAGTCGACGAAGTTATGCAACGCTCCATTGAGATTGTCTATGCGATCCCTTTCTTGTTGATTGCCATTCTATTGATCATGGTTATCGGTTCGGGGGTATCGTCCATTATTATCGCCTACAGTATTACAGGGTGGGTGCCGATGGCGCGGCTTGTTCGCGGACAAATGCTGACACTCAAAGAGCAAGAATTCGTTCTAGCTTCGCGTACATTGGGAGCTTCTCCCATGAGAATAATTATGCGTAGCTTGATCCCTAATGCACTTGGTATAATTATCGTACAGATCACATTCGTTGTGCCATCTGCGATCTTTACTGAAGCATTCTTAAGTTTCATTGGTCTAGGTGTAAAGCCGCCACTGGCATCGCTAGGTAACTTGCTGTCAGATGGTGCTAACTATATTCGGTTATATCCGCATCGCCTTATTTTCCCGACGATTATTTTCAGCTTGATCTTATTGAGCTTCAATCTTCTCGGCGATGGGCTTCGTGATGCGCTAGATCCAAAAATGCGCAAGTAAGAAGGGGTGAATAATGATGAGCACCAAAGACAATTTACTAGAAGTTAAAGATTTGAGAGTTTCATTCCAGACTTATGCGGGTGAAGTTCAAGCTGTGCGCGGCGTATCTTTTTCTTTGAAAAAAGGTGAAGTGTTGGCGATTGTAGGTGAATCCGGCTGCGGTAAATCCGTAACGGCACAAACGCTCATGCGTTTAATTCCTACTCCGCCTAGTTATATAAAAAGCGGTTCTATCATGTTTGACGGAAAAGTGGACATTACCAAACTTTCCAATAGACAGATGGAGAAAATTCGTGGCTCAGAAATGGGTATGATTTTCCAGGATCCAATGACTTCATTGAATCCAACGATGAAAATCGGTGATCAAATCACGGAAGGTTTGATCAAACACGAAGGTTTGAGTAAGAGCGCAGCAAGAGAAAGAGCTATTGAAATTCTCAAGCTCGTTGGTATCAACTCGCCTGAAGGGCGTATTCATCAATATCCACATGAACTATCCGGTGGTATGCGTCAACGTGTTATGATCGCTATCGCGTTAGCTTGTTCGCCTAAGCTTCTTATTGCTGATGAGCCTACAACGGCGCTAGATGTTACGATCCAAGCACAAATTATTGATTTAATGAAGACGATTTCGGTGAAAACGGACTCTTCCATTATCTTAATTACGCATGATCTAGGTGTTGTAGCTGATATGGCACAACGTGTTGTGGTTATGTATGCAGGAAAAATTATTGAACAAGGCACCGTAGATGAAATATTCTATGAGCCACAGCATCCATATACATGGGGATTACTTCGTTCAGTGCCGCGGTTGGATACGAAAACGAATGAAGAGCTTGTACCGATCCCGGGTACGCCGCCAGATTTGTTCGCTCCGCCGAAAGGGTGTGCCTTCGCAGCTAGATGTCCGTATGCGATGAATCACTGTCTGGAAGAAGATCCAGCTCATTCTGTGCTGTCTGAAACGCATTCAGCAGCTTGCTGGCTGCTTCATCCAGATGCACCGAAGGTTGAACGTCCTGTAGGAGTGGGAGGTAAACAACATGTCTAAGTCTTTGGCTAAGTCTGATCAACCGATTTTGCAAATTCGCAACATGAAGAAGCATTTCAATCTTGGAAACGGCAAGATTTTGAAGGCCGTTGACAATTTCTCTATAGAAATTAAACGTGGTGAAACGTTTGGTCTAGTAGGCGAGTCCGGTTGTGGGAAATCCACAGCGGGAAGAACTATTATTAAGCTTTATGATGCAACAGAAGGCGAAGTCATTTTCGATGGTGAAGATGTTCATAAGATGACTGGGAAAAAGCTGAAGGATTTTAACCGGAATATGCAAATGGTATTCCAAGATCCTTACGCATCCCTGAATCCGCGTATGACTGTAGGGAATATCATTGCAGAAGGTATTGATATTCACGGGTTATATAAAGGTGCGAAACGTAAAGAACGCGTTATGGAACTGCTTCGTGCTGTAGGCTTGAACGATGAGCATGCTAGCCGTTTCCCACATGAGTTCTCCGGTGGTCAACGTCAACGTATTGGGATTGCCCGTGCGCTTGCGATTGAACCGAAATTCATTATCGCCGATGAGCCAATCTCCGCATTGGACGTTTCCGTACAAGCACAAGTCGTTAACCTTTTCAAAAGATTACAAAAGGAAATGGGCTTAACTTACTTGTTTATCGCACATGATTTGGCGATGGTTAAGCACATATCTGACCGTATTGGGGTAATGTACCTAGGAAGCCTCGTTGAGGTAACTACGTCCGACGCGCTTTACGCAAAGCCGTTACATCCGTATACACAATCTTTGCTTTCTGCGATTCCGATTCCGGATCCGGAAATTGAACGTACACGCGAGCGTATCATTCTTCAAGGTGATGTGCCTAGTCCGCTCAACCCGCCTAGTGGTTGTCCGTTCCGTACGCGTTGTCCGCAAGCAATGGCGAAGTGTGCAGATTCGATGCCGCCTAGCAAAGAAGTGGAACCCAATCACTTTGTTGCTTGTCATTTATATTAATTCGCTTAGCCGTCCCGATTGGGGCGGCTTTTCGCCATTTCACTGATTCGCTACATAATTGTAATTATATAAAATACAGTTTTGACGATTTCAGGGCTACCGTGTACAATCAAAGGATAGTTGTTTTATTTGTTATGAAGAGGAGACACTAGTCGCATATGCAAATGGAAACTTTTCATTGGAAGAAAAATCAGACATTAGCGGAAGATTATATAACAGGTAAAGGCAAGGCAAAATCGTTGTATCCGTATCATTTTGGAAACGAGGAAGATTGGCAAGCTCGTGTCAATTGGCTGGACGGAGCCACTGATGCCCCACATGTCCAGCGTGAGCGCCTTGTAGAGGTGCTGGAAGCCTATAATAGACGTGTAGGGAATACAGAAAAAGCTTTCGAGCATATAACAGCTTTAGGAGATCAGCAAACGCTAGCAATTGTTGGTGGCCAACAAGCAGGGTTGTTTGGCGGCCAACTCATGATTCTTTATAAGGCAATCACTATTATTCAAGCAGCTCGGGAATGGCGTGCGAGATTGAATCGTCCTGTCGTGCCTATTTTCTGGATAGCTGGTGAAGATCACGATTTCGACGAAGTTAATCACGTTCATGTTCTCTCCAACACGCAGCAGATTGAGAAGCTGAAGGTGGAGCATCCAACTGGAGTAAGGACGTCCGTGAGTCGCCTACCCCTGTCTTCTGAAGCGTGGGAAGAGGCTTTGAATAAGTTGGATCAGTCTTTAATGGATACGGAATTCAAAGCGTCCTTGTTAGATAAGATGCGTTCAGCTGTAGAAGATGGAGCGACGCTTTCAGATGCTTTTGCACGTTGGATGGCGATGCTGTTTGGCGAGTATGGGCTTGTGCTGATTGATTCCGATGAGCCTGCTCTACGGGCTCTAGAATCAGCAATGTTCGAAAGGATCATTGAGCGGAATGCTCAGTTGGCAGATTCCTTGATGCGTAGTCAAGCTGAGGTTAGTGAAGCAGGCTATGGGATTCAAGCGGAGGTTCATGAACAAGCTGCGAACTTGTTTGTTTTTGCTGAGGGTTCGCGATTACTGCTACACCGTGAGGGTGAACAATTTACAGATAAGAAAAATACGGTAACCTTCACGAAGTCAGAACTTCGTGATAAAGCGATAACGACGCCAGAACAATTGAGTAACAACGTGATGACTCGGCCTCTCATGCAAGAATATTTATTTCCGGTCTTGGCAACCGTGTTAGGTCCTGGAGAAATTGCATACTGGGCGTTGACGAAGCAAGCATTTGAGCATTTCCACTTGCGCATGCCGATCGTTTTGCCGCGAATGGAGTTTACCTTAATCGAAGGCACTATCAAGAAGCAGATGGACAAATATGAGCTCACGTTGACAGACGTCCTAGAGCGCTTTGATGAGAAGAAGCAAGCCTGGTTAGATGCGCAAGACACTCTTAAGCTTAATGAACGATTTGAAGCGGTAAAGGAATCCTTCCTTAGCACTTACGCTCCGCTTGTTGAGTCTCTTAGTGGCATTAATCCTGGCGTCAAGAAGCTTGGAGATACAAATCTAGCTAAGATCGTGGAACAAATCGATTATTTGCATCACAAAGCAAGCGAAGCCTCGCACACGCAATTCGATGCGGCGATCCGACAGCTGGACCGTGTTCGACTTACGATATTTCCGTTAGCCAAGCCCCAGGAAAGAGTGTATAATGGGTGTGCTTATCTGAATCGTTATGGGAATGCTTGGCTACATACATTAATACAGACGCCGATCCCCGTAGATGGCTTGCACCGTATCTATTATTTGTAGGAGGAACGAACATGACAACTGTAACAAACAGTATTGTAACTGACATGGCGTTAGCGCCGGATGGTCATTTGAAAATTGATTGGGTTCAGGCGCATATGCCTGTTTTGAATCGGATTCGTGAGCAATTTGAGAAAGAACAACCTTTCAAAGGCTTGAAAGTTACGATTTCCTTGCACTTGGAAGCCAAAACAGCTTACTTAGCTAAAGTAGTTCAAGCTGGAGGCGCGGAAGTTACGATCACAGGAAGCAACCCGCTTTCCACACAAGATGATGTTTGCGCGGCGCTTGTCGAAGATGGGATTACTGTATTTGCTAAGTACAACCCAAGCCCTGAAGAGTACAAAGAACTTCTAATTAAATCATTGGAATCCAAGCCGGATTTAATCATTGATGATGGTGGAGATTTAGTTTCACTCTTGCACTCAGAGCGCAAAGACTTGGCAGTTAACGTACGCGGTGGCGCAGAAGAAACGACTACGGGTATTCTTCGCTTGAAAGCGATGGAAAAAGACGGGAAACTCGGTTTCCCAATGGTTGCCGTTAATGATGCGTACTGCAAATACTTGTTCGACAACCGTTACGGAACAGGCCAATCTGTTTGGGATGGCATTAACCGTACGACGAACTTGGTTGTTGCAGGTAAAACAGTCGTTGTAGTAGGCTATGGCTGGTGTGGTAAGGGTGTGGCTATGCGTGCTAAGGGCTTAGGCGCTAATGTAATCGTGACTGAAATCGATGCGATCAAAGGCGTAGAGGCATATATGGATGGTTTCGCAGTGATGCCGATGATTGAAGCAGCTAAATTAGGCGATTTCTTCGTAACCGTTACAGGTAACCGCGATGTAATCCGTGGTGAACACTACAAAGTGATGAAGGATGGCGCGATTCTTTCTAACGCTGGTCACTTTGATGTTGAAGTAAACAAACCTGAGCTAGAAGCGATGTCTTCCTCCAAACGTACGGTTCGTCGTAATATCGAAGAATACCTACTGAACGATGGTCGTAAAGTGTATATCCTCGCTGAAGGCCGCTTAGTTAACCTAGCTGCTGGTGATGGTCACCCGGCTGAAATCATGGACATGACATTTGCGCTTCAAGCGATGTCTTTGAAGCATGTCAATGACACGTACCAAACTTTAGGCAATACCGTTGTAAATGTTCCTTATGTGCTTGATGAGCAAGTTGCTCGCTTCAAACTAGAGTCACTAGGTACTAGCGTTGATGCCCTATCTGATGAGCAAAAAGCTTACCTAGACAGCTGGGATGAGCACTAGAATGTAAATGAATGCCCTTCGGTTCACACGTGTGGACTGGAGGGCATTTTTCATTTGCGGGAAAAAACCTTTCAGCTGTTCCGGTTCCAGAAGCAACTAAATGGATTTTGTACAGCTAATTCAGACCAATTGCCCCAATTTAAATGAATAACTGGATTTCCTACAGGTAATTTTAGAGATTTTCGTCATTAGGAGCAATGGAGCAAGAATTAACAACATATTTTCCATTTAGATTAAAAATTCGGAGGTATTTTTCTGAAATAGCTGTACTTTTTCCTGTTAATTTTGGATTGTGCTTCTGTCACTGGACTTTCAGCCCCTCCAGCAGCACCTCCAGCACCTCCAGTACCTCCAGTACCTCCAGTACCTCCAGTACCTCCAGTACCTCCAGTACCTCCAGTACCTCCAGTACCTCCAGTACCTCCAGTACCTCTCCAGTAGCACCTACACACCTATAGGTAGCACCTCTAGCACTCCCAGTACCTCAAGTAGCACCTACACACCTACCGTGTGGCTTGGCACCCCCCCCCCTCCAGAGTCACGATATATCCGATACATGAACTTTTCCATCCTACTCTCCAAGTTGTCTCTAGCTAAATCCTTTATTTTTGTCGTGTGTTGTTTTTATGCAACTTTCAAGAATGGCATTCCGTTTGAAGGGTGTATAACCTAAATATGGAAATGGGAGGCGTGGTTAACATGGGGGGTAAGCATAGAACTAAGTACAGAACAAGTTTAACAGGGTTAATTGTATTTTGTATGTTGGTGTCTGGTGTCCTTGCTGGTTGCAGTTCCTCTTCGCAGAGCAAACAAGAATCATCTTTGGCTGTTTCAAAAGAGGGCATGCTGCAAGTTCAATCTTCCGGCGCGACAGCGGATCAAGCCGCAAGCGCCAAAGATATGAACACGAGCAATGCGGCTCCTGCGGCCCAAGCCAAGGAAGCCAATATCAAAGCTGCTGCATCAGATGGGAAGACAGCCGCGCCCAATGTAGTTATGTCTGTGAGTGGGAACGACCAAGAAGCTGGCTTTAACCGCAAGCTTATTTATCGAGCTAATCTTGTGATGCCTGTGGAGGATTACGCGAAAGCCCAAACCGCATTGCGAGATCTGGTTGCACTAAGCGGCGCCTACATTCTACAGTTCTCCGAGAATGCCAATACGGGTGAAAAGGGCGGAACCTACACGATAAAAGTAGCGGCGAATGGCTTTGTATCCATGCTGGACGGCCTAGAGAAGCTGAGCCCTTCGCTTCAAAGAAATGTGCAAGGGCAAGACGTGACGGAAGAGTACGTGGATCTTAGCTCTCGTTTAACAGCCAAACAGCTTGTCGAGACTAGACTGCTTAGCTTTATGGAGAAGGCTTCGAAGACCGACGACCTCCTTGCCTTTTCGAACGAGCTAGCAAAGGTGCAAGAGACTATTGAGCAAATCAAAGGAAGAATGCGATACTTGGATCAAAATGTTTCGTATTCCACGATTGAGTTGCGCATGTATCAACAAACAGGTAAAAAGCCGCTGCTTTCTGACCCGAATGAACTAACTTTAGCGGAACGCGTTGAGAAGGCATGGGGCTCTAGTCTGAATGTATTGGTCGCTGTTTTGCAAGGAGTCCTCGTTTTTCTAGCAGCCGCGGTACCGGTTTTGGTGCTTTTACTCGTCATTGTTGTCCCAATATGGGTATACAGACGCAAGAGGATCTCACAGTTGAAGGAATTGCGTTTGCAGTTGAAAGAGCAAAATGCATCTGAAAACGCACTTGATGGTACGGAACAAGGAACAAAAGGCACAGAATAGACCCAAAAAATGAAATAAATTTAATTAATCCTGCTAACTAAGCAGGATTTCTTTTATTTTTAGCGAATATTGATTCAAATGTGGTGGAAAGTGGTACAAAGTGGAGGGAAAGGGGGCAAGATGCTATGTTTATGGGTGAATATCAACATAGCATTGACGAGAAAGGCCGAATGATTATTCCGGCTAAATTTCGTGAAGCCCTTGGCGAAGCTTTTGTCATCACCCGTGGTTTAGATCAATGCTTATTCGTTTACCCGCAATCCGAATGGTTAATTCTCGAACAGAAGCTGAAAGCATTGCCATTAATGAAGTCAGATGCACGTGCCTTTACCCGGTTTTTCTTCTCCGGTGCAACAGAGTGTGAGCTTGATAAGCAAGGGAGAGCCAACATTCCAAGCAATCTCGTCGACCATGCCAAGTTAGAGAAAGATTGTGTCGTAATCGGAGTTTCTAATCGTGTGGAGATTTGGAGTAAGCAAGTTTGGGAAAGCTATGCCAATGAGTCTGAACAATCATTCAATGAAATAGCAGAGAAGCTGGTCGATTTTAATTTTGATTTATAGAAATATAGCGTGGAGTTTTGCTGAAGCAAAACTAAGATTATGCTTACGAAGTCAGTTTTGCCAAGGCAAAACTTTTAGGAGGACAACGAGTGTTTCATCATGTGACTGTACTTAAAGAAGAATCTGTAGAAGGTTTACATATAAAACCTGACGGCGTTTACGTGGATTGTACAATGGGAGGTGCTGGGCATAGCTCGTTAATTGCATCCAAACTAGGTCCAGAAGGATTGTTGATTGCCCTTGATCAAGATGATGTTGCTCTGGCAAACGCGCAAACCGTGCTGGCTCCTTATCTGGACCGTGTAGCGATTATCAAAAGTAACTTCAGAGATATCGAGCTAGTCTTACGTGGAGTACCCAAAGCAATGCGGGATGGAAAGCCGCAGGTTGATGGCATTTTGTTCGATCTGGGAGTATCCTCTCCGCAACTGGATGATGGTGATCGCGGTTTTAGCTACAATCATGATGCAGAACTCGACATGAGAATGGATCGGGATACATCATTAACCGCCAAAACAATTGTGAATGAGTGGCCTGCTGATCAAATTGCCAAAGTGTTATTCGAATATGGTGAAGAGAAGTTCTCAAGACGAATCGCAGGTGTAATTGTCGAAGCACGTGCTAAGAAAGCAATTGAAACAACTGGGGAGCTAGTTGAATTGATCAAAGAGGGGATTCCAGCTGCCGCTAGACGGACTGGCGGTCACCCGGCTAAACGTAGCTTCCAAGCGTTGCGAATCGCTGTGAATGACGAACTGGGAGCGTTTGAAGATGCGCTGCAGCAATCACTTAACTGTTTGGCGCCTCAGGGACGCATTGCGGTCATCACGTTCCACTCTTTGGAGGATCGCATCTGTAAACAATTTTTCGTGAAAAATGTAGAGAAATGTACCTGTCCGCCTGCTTTTCCAATGTGTGTTTGCGAGAAGGCTGGAGATTTAAAACTGGTTACCCGCAAACCTATTTTACCTAGTGAACAGGAACTGGAAGTGAATCAGCGAGCTAGATCGGCGAAGCTGCGTATTGCAGAAAAGCTTTGACCAAGGGAGGAAAAAGCGATGTCATCCTATATTCAAGGTAATTTGGCACTTGATCCGAAACGCAAACCGAATCCACAACAGCGTGTAAAGATAAAAGAAACAACCAAGGTTGTTTACCGCAATTCCTCATTGCCTGCACAAGAAAAAATGCTCTATCTATTCACGGTCGTCCTTTGTGTCATTGTTGCCGGAGTTATCATTTGGCGGTTTGCTGCTATCTATCAGATGAATGCGAATATTTTGAAAATGCAAGGTGAGATCCGTGAAATTCAAGCGCAGAACAGCGCACTTAAGCAAGAAGTAGAGAAACTGCAAAGTCCTGATCGTTTAAAAGAGGAAGCTGTGCGCCTCGGGTTTAATTTACAAGATGAGAAGCAAGGTAATGTAGTAGCTCAAACGACTACGAAATCGAAAACTAGTACAACAACTGCTACAACGAGTGGCAAAAGTACGAAATCAGCTTCTAAACCGTAACAGGCAGGTACTCATATGACTAAAAAAATTAAGCTGCGTTCTTTGCTAATCGGAGGGTTTTTCACCCTTCTTTTTGTTGTCCTCATGGTTAAAGTCTATTGGATCCAAGTCGTAGAAGCTTCCTGGTTGCTAGAGAGGGCCGAGAAGAGATGGGAAACGGATAAGGTGCTAGCTCCAGTCCGCGGTTCTATTTTGGACCGCAATGATAAGGTGCTTGCCGTAGAGGCAACGGCCTATACGATAGCCCTAAATCCGAAGGTAATCGATGCGTTGCACATTGCGGAGGATGTGACCCAAGGGTTAGCCGATATTTTGAAGGAATCCGAGGCTCTGCGTGCAGATCTAGTAAATAAGATTCGAAAGAGCGCAACGAAGAAGAACTTGGATGGCACGGACTTTGCTGCTAACGTAGAAGTGAGGAATGAAGGCTGGAAGATTGATAAAGAGAAAGCGGATCAAGTCCGTGTACTCATCGCTGATCTTCAAACCAAGCTCAAACTGGGCTCTAAAGCATTAGTAGGGATTTCAATTCTAGAGGATAAGAAGCGATACTATCCAGGTGAAACTTTGGCATCTCATATCCTCGGGTATACGAATAAGGAAGGCGAAGCAGCACTGGGGATGGAGCTGAGATTAAACGATACGCTGAAGGGTGTTCCCGGTATGCTAAGCTATGAGAAGGATGGCAAAGGCGTAGAGCTTCCCGATGCGAAAGTGAATTTTAAGCCCGCAGAAGACGGAAATAATGTGAGACTTACGATTGATAAAAACATTCAATTTTACTTAGAGAGCGCTTTAGCTAAAGTGAATGACAAGTGGCACCCGAAAAGCCTAACGGCCATAGCGGTTGATCCCAAAACGATGGAAATTCTAGGAATGGCCAATACACCAACCTTTAATCCGAATACATACTGGAACTATGATCCACAGAAAGATTTTAGAAACGGTGCCATTTCTTCCCGATATGAGCCAGGTTCTACATTTAAGTTAGTAACCCTAGCAGGTGCTGTAGAAGAAGGGGTTTTCAATCCGACGGAAACCTATCAATCGGGTGCGATTAAAGTGTCAGACCGCGTGCTCCATGACCATAATCTCGTCGGGTGGGGGAAGATCTCGTTTTTAGAAGGACTTAAACGGTCCAGTAACGTTGCCTTTGTGAAGCTGGGGATTGAGAAACTGACACAGACTAAACTTAGCGAATATATTGAGAAGTTTGGCTTTGAGCAGAAAACAAACATTGATATGCCAGGTGAAGTTTCGGGTCTTATTGATATGAAATATCCATCTGAGTACGCAACAGCAACCTATGGACAAGGGAAAGTCGTTGTTACCGCCATTCAACAAACTGCAGCTTACGCAGCAATCGCCAATGGCGGTAAATTGATGTGGCCGCATATTGTGAAGGACATCGTTGATCCGAAAACAGGCAAAGTGGTAACAGCGTTTGAACCCCAAGTGATCAGACAAGTTGTAAGCCCGCAAACAGCTGCCACAGTGAGTGGCTACTTAGAGCAAGTCGTCTCGGACCAAGAAGTCGGGACTGGTAAACTCGCTTTTATGGAAGATTATCGAATTGCAGGTAAAACAGGGACAGCGAATATCGTACTTCCAGGTGAAAAAACGTATTCATCCGATACATGGGTTATCTCGTTTATTGGCTATGCGCCTGTAGAAGATCCACGCATTTTAATTACACTGATCGCGGATCAGCCTGATCTTGGTGGAAACTATCATTTAGGCGGGCAAGTCCTCGCACCTGCGTTCAAGGAAATCGTAGGCGAGTCTTTGCAGTATATGGGTGTGCCATCGAGTAAAAAGCCGAAAACCGTAACGAAAGAAGCAAATCGATTGAGTGTACCGAACTTTATGGATGTTACTTCGACGAATGCAAAAGGAACTGCCAAGGATATTGGACTATCACTTGAAGTGTTTGGTAAAGGGGAGAAAGTGGTTGATCAATTCCCGAAGGCTGGTACTCAAATATTGTCTACACAGCACATTTATGTTGCCATGCAGCCTGTAGAGGAGATGCCTCTACCAAATCTAGTAGGCAGATCGCTGAGAGATGCTGTAGAGACGTGTTCCTTCTTCAAGATTGATTGTCAAACTTCCGGTGAAGGTTATGTGTCTGAGCAATCTGCTGCTGGTGAAAGTCGAGGGGTTACCCTTCAACTTAAGCCGCTAGGGGATAAATCAGAAACGTCAGGAACAGGGGCAGGATCTACGCCTGTTGCAACACCTTCCGGTTCACCGCAGCCTACACCATCGCCAAACGTCAAAACGGAGACACAACGCACAACGTCAAATAAGCAGCGATAGTGAACAGCTTGTTCTAACCCCTGTTTGTCCCGAATAGTCATGTTAGGAATGAACATGACAATAGTGGGAAGGGAGACTGAACGTTCATGCGGGCTTCTAACGTTACCGTTCGTCGCAGATTGTTTACGGCGTTAATCATTGGAACTGTCATCTTTACAGCACTTATCATTCGTTTAGCCTATGTTCAACTTTGGATTGGACAAGACCTCGCGAAGATGGCGGAGGAAAGCTGGCGAAGAGAGATCGCATTCGCACCTAAACGGGGGGAAATTCAGGACCGTAACGGGCTGACTCTGACGTATAGTATGAGTACACCAACGATTATTGCCATTCCCGTGCAAATTCAAGACGCCCGTGGTACAGCTGCTAAGCTTGCAGAAGTGCTGGAAGGCAATGAAGAAGATATTTACAAGCAAATTACTAAAAAAACCTCGCAAAACAATATAAGACCTTCTGGTCGTAAAATTTCAATTGAGAAAGCGCAAGAGGTTAGAAAATTGGAACTGCCAGGTATCGTTGTAGCGGAAGACAATAAAAGATATTATCCGTATGGTTCTCTTGCGGCACATATCCTTGGCTTTGCGGGGATCGACAAAGGCTTGACTGGCATTGAGTCGAAATATAATTCGCAATTAACAGGGCTTGCAGGCAGTATTTCCTATATGACGGATGCTGCAGGTCGTAAATTAATAGGTACTACAGATGTGTATACACCGCCCAAAGATGGGCTGAACGTGAAGCTGACTATCGACAGCCATTTGCAATCGGTAATGGAACGTTCATTAGATCAAGCGATGGTGCAATATCAAGCGCAGAATGTCATTGCCATCATGATGGATCCGAATACTGGCGAAATCCTGTCAATGGGTAGTCGTCCGACCTATGACCCTAGCAAATATATGGAGTCACCAGCAGAAACCTATAATCGGAATTTACCTATTTGGAAAACGTATGAGCCTGGTTCTACATTCAAGATTATTACTCTTGCCGCAGCGCTTGAAGAAAAGAAAGTAGATCTAAAGAATGAACAGTTCTATGATCCAGGTTCCATTGAAGTGGGGGGCGCCCGGTTGCGATGTTGGAAACGTGGTGGACACGGCAGTGAAACGATGCTGCAGGTTGTTCAAAACTCATGTAACCCGGGTTTCGTCGTGATGGGACAGCGATTAGGGAAAGAGAAATTGTTTGACTATATTTCCCGATTTGGTTTTGGTAAAAAGACAGGTATTGATCTTGGCGGAGAAGAGAACGGGATTATGTTCAAACCATCGCAGGTAGGTCCTGTTGAGCTAGCGACGACAGCTTTCGGTCAAGGGGTTTCCGTTACACCTATTCAACAAATTACGGCTGTTTCCGCTGCAATCAACGGTGGCAAGCTGTTTAAACCCTATGTTGCCAAATCCTTCTCCAATCCAGAAACGGGTGAAGTAGTTGATGTTGTGGAGCCAGAGTTAGTGCGAAATGTCATCTCTGAGGATACGTCCAGACAAGTTCGTGAAGCGCTGGAGAGCGTTGTAGCGAAAGGGACGGGCCGCAACGCGTTTATTGACGGCTATCGTGTTGGCGGGAAAACAGGAACTGCACAGAAGGTTATCAATGGACGTTATTCACCAGATGAGCATATCGTGTCATTCATTGGTTTTGCGCCAGCGGATAATCCCAAAATTGTTGTCTATGCAGCTGTGGACGATCCGAAAGGGATTCAATTCGGGGGTCTGATTGCAGCGCCATTAGTAAGAGATATCATGGCAGATGCTTTGCGTTATATGAAGGTAGAGCCAGACAAAAATCAACTTGACAAAGAGTACCGCTATGGCGAAATTCCTGTTGTTGAAGTTCCGGACTTGGTTGGAGCGTCAGTTGATGATATATTAGAAGACCTGAACATGAATTTTAAGCTGGCCAAGTCAGGGAATGGGAAATATGTCATCTCGCAAGCACCTAAAGCAGGGTCACGGGTAGATCAAGGCTCAACCATTCGTATTTTCTTGTCAGATGTTGATCCTGAGAAGTAGGGATCACGGCAGAAATAAAAAAAGATTTACAAAGAAGACATGTTTGGCTTTTCTACTCGCATAAAATTGTCCATAATAGATAGGGATATCAAGGAAGAGAGGGTTGTTTATGAAACTGCAGGAGCTTGCTTCCGCACTGCTCATTACCCATATACATGGCGATAATAATACGGAGATTACGGGAATTGAGGCAGACTCTCGTAAAATAAAACCTGGGGATTTGTTTTTCTGTATCCCTGGCTTACAGCTTGACGGTCACGACTACGCCCCTAAAGCGATTGCGCTAGGGGCTTCTGCGCTTGTAACGGAACGAGTGCTGGACGTTCCTGTCCCACAGCTTGTTGTGAAAGATGCCCGCTATGCGATGGCGGCCCTTTCTGCTCATTTTTTCGGCTATCCTAGTAAAGAGATCAAAATGATCGGTATTACTGGGACGAATGGTAAAACAACCTCTACGTATTTACTTGAGAAAATCATCGCGGATCAAGGCTATGTGACAGGATTAATGGGCAATATCCATATCAAAATTGGTGATAACTACATAGAAAATAAAGCGACGAATACACAGGAATCGATTGAGCTTCAACGAATACTGCGCAAAATGGCGGATCAAGGTGTGCAATATTGTGTTATGGAGGTTACTTCAAGTGGCTTAGATATGGGAAGGGTGAAGGGAGTCCATTTCCGTTCGAGCATTTTTACGAATCTTACGCAAGATCATTTGAATGAACATAAAACAATGGAAGCGTATGCTGCTGCGAAAGGGTTGTTATTTTCCAGACTTGGAAATGGCTTCTCTGCAGATCCAGATTCCAAGCAATATGCGATTCTCAATGTGGATGATGAAACATCACATATGTTGAATAAACTAACTGCTGCACAAGTCATTACTTACGGCATTGACAATGAAAGCGATGTGAGAGCTACAGATATTCGTATGTCGGCAAAAGGTACGGAATTTCTATTGAAATCCTTTGCTGGTGATACGTTTATCCGCATGCAATTAGTCGGTAAATTCAATGTTTATAACGCACTTGGGGCCATTGCGGCTGCATTGGCAGAAGGGTTCAAATTAGAAGCTATTCGTGATAGTCTAGAACGTATTGCACTTGTAGAAGGCAGAATGGAAGTTGTGAATGAGGGACAGGATTTTCTGGTGCTCGTTGATTATGCACATACCCCAGATGGTTTAGAGAATGCCCTCTCAACGGTAAGTGAGTTTGCTGAAGGCAGGATTATTACCGTATTTGGCTGCGGCGGTGATCGCGACAGAACAAAGCGTCCCATCATGGGGAAAGTTGCTGCGAATTATAGTGACTTTGTGTTTGTGACGTCGGATAACCCTCGTACGGAAGATCCTGAAGCGATTCTTGCGGATATTGTACCGGGGTTGAAGGATGTTAATTACCCAGACAATCAGTATATTTTACTGGCAGATCGCAAAAAAGCGATACAAAAGGCTATTGAAGGGGCAGGCCCTAAAGATGTAATATTGATAGCGGGAAAAGGCCACGAAACGTATCAGGATATCATGGGCGTTAAGCATGATTTCGACGATCGTTTGGTGGCTAAGGCTGCGATTAGGGGGAGAACACAGTGATTCAACGTACATTAGATCAAATAGCAACGATGCTCCGCAGCGAAGTGCCCGGTGTTCAAGGTGGAATTTCGATTACAGGAGTTTCTACAGATACGCGTTCGATTCAGGCTGGCAGTCTGTTTATCCCGCTTATCGGAGAAAATTTTGATGGTCACGATTATGCGGAAGATGCTTTTCAAAAAGGGGCTGCGGCCATTCTCTGGCAAGAGGATCACGGTGTGGTGCCTAACGGCATTCCCCATATCCTTGTCGAAGATACGCTTACGGCACTTCAGAACTTGGCAAAAACCTACCGCAAAGAGCTTTCTGTACGCATCATCGGGATTACGGGAAGTAACGGGAAGACGACTACCAAAGATTTGGTAGCAGCTGTGCTGGGCAGTACTTATGAGGTTCATAAAACGAAGGGAAACCTGAATAACCATATCGGTTTACCGCTTACGCTTCTGCTTCTTGATGAAACGACGCAATTTGCTGTCGTCGAAATGGGTATGAGTGGACGCGGCGAAATCGCTTTGCTGTCTGAACTAGCTGAGCCCGAAGCTGCCATCATTACAATGATCGGTGAGTCTCATATGCTTCAGTTGGGCTCCAGGGATGAGATTGCTCGGGCGAAAGCGGAGATTGTTACTGGCATGCCGAGTGATAGTTTGATCATCTATAACGGAGATGAGCCGTTAATTGAACAAGCACTGGGTGAGCTAGATCTGCCGTCAGGTCTGCGTCGCATTCGTTTCGGCCAGGAGCAAGGCAATGATCGTTACCCAACGGATATCCGTATGGATGCGGAAGGGGCCTATTTCACGATCAATTCACCGGGCTACCCGGAATTGTTCATTCCGTTGCTCGGCACGCATAACGTCGTGAACGCACTCGCGGCCATTGCCGTCGGCGAGACCTTCGGTGTCTCGCCCGAAGGAATTGCAGCGGGGCTTCGCGCGCTGCAGATGACAAGCATGCGCATCGAGAAGCTCACGGCAGCCTCTGGGCTGACCGTGCTTAACGATGCGTACAACGCCAGCCCCGCCTCCATGCGGGCGGCGATTGCCTTGACCGAGCAGCTGAGCGGCTTCGGTCGGAAGTTCCTCGTGCTCGGCGACATGCTGGAGCTTGGCGAGCACGAAGAGCAGTTCCATCGCGGCATTGGCGCGATGCTGTCTCCGGAACGTGTAGACTACGTCTTCACGTTCGGTCGTCTCGGCCGCTTCATCGCGGATGAAGCGACTCAGCACTTCCCGGAGGCGCAGGTGCGCGCCTACGACGACAAGGCGCAGCTCGCGGAGGAACTCGCTGCGCTCGCACGCGCCGAGGATCTCGTGCTCGTGAAGGGCTCGCGTGGCATGCGGCTTGAGCAGGTTGTCCAAAGCTTACTAGCCTAATAATCGTGATAGAGTTAAAGATATGAACTAGAGTGACGGAAATGAGCAGGGGGAACCAACGTGGAAAACGCGGTATTATTAACAATGGGTGTGGCATTTGTGCTTGCGCTAATCATGGGGCCATTATGTATACCTATTTTACGACGAATGAAATTTGGGCAACAAATTCGTGAGGATGGCCCTCAAGGGCATCTCAAAAAACAAGGTACACCAACGATGGGCGGCGTCATCATTTTGCTTGCGCTTTCCTTGGCAACGCTTCGTTTTGCGGATAAAAATACAGATTTACTCATTCTTTTATTGGCCTCATTAGGATATGGACTTGTTGGCTTCCTCGACGACTATATCAAAATTATTTTTAAGCGTTCATTGGGACTAACAGCCAAACAAAAGCTTTTCGGTCAATTATTGATTTCAGCCATTGTCTGCTATTTACTTATTATGCAGGGACACAGCACAGATATTTATATACCATTCGTTTCTTATCATATGAATGCAGGTTGGTTGTATTTCCCATTAATGGCTATCCTGATGCTAGGCGCTTCGAATGCGGTTAACTTTACAGATGGCTTGGACGGCTTGTTAGCGGGGACAAGTGCAATTGCATTTGGTGCCTATACCATCATAGCCATGAATAATACACAGCCTGAAGCAGCCATCTTCTCAGCAGCTATGGTTGGCGCGGTACTCGGATTTCTCGTCTTCAATGCTCACCCGGCCAAGGTCTTCATGGGAGACACGGGTTCACTAGGTATCGGTGGTGGACTTGTCGCTGTAGCGATCTTAACGAAAGCAGAACTTCTTCTTGCGATTATTGGCGGTGTATTCTTGATCGAAATCTTATCCGTTGTGATCCAAGTCGTTTCTTTCAAAACAAGAAAAAAACGCGTATTCAAGATGAGTCCGATTCATCATCACTTTGAATTGGTTGGTTGGTCCGAATGGCGAGTTGTTATTACTTTCTGGGTTGTAGGTCTCGTACTTGCCGTGCTCGGATTATATATGAATGAGGTGTTGTAGAACATGAAGCATCCGCGGGATTATCGTGGACTTGAAGTGGTCGTACTTGGCTTGGCTCGCAGCGGTGTCGCTGCAGCTAAGCTTTTTCATCAA
Organism: Paenibacillus sp. J22P169; assembly: GCF_059691995.1. Classification (NCBI taxonomy): domain Bacteria; kingdom Bacillati; phylum Bacillota; class Bacilli; order Caryophanales; family Paenibacillaceae; genus Paenibacillus; species Paenibacillus sp. J22P169. The sequence continues at coordinate 376,162 of NZ_JCAUAO010000005.1, forward strand.
AAGGGAGCAATCGTCACTGTCAATGACAAAAAGGAACGTAGTGCATGCCCTGAAGCCGACGAATTGGAGGCTCTGGGTATTTCTGTTGTATGTGGGTTTCATCCGGAGTCCCTCGTGCATGAAGGGGTTGCGTTAGTTGTCAAAAACCCTGGGATCCCTTATTCCGTAGAACCGATTCGTAAAGCAGAAGAGCTGGGCATTGAGGTTGTGACGGAGGTTGAGGTTGCTTATCAATTTTGTGAAGCGCCAATCATTGGAATTACAGGCTCCAATGGGAAAACGACGACAACAACGCTGATTGGCTTGATGTTGGATGCTGCTGGCTTACAGCCTGTTGTCGCAGGTAACATAGGTCGTGCGCTTACGGAAGCGACACCTGAGGTGACAGCTGAGAACTGGATGGTTGTGGAATTAAGCTCCTTTCAATTAAAGGGGACCACAGCGTTCCGTCCAACAATTGGCTTGCTGTTAAATTTATATGAAACCCATTTGGACTACCATGGCTCAATGGATGACTATATCGCTTCTAAAGCCAAACTTTTTGTTAATCAGACGGAGACGGATACAGCGATTTTAAATTGGGATGATGCTGTGTGTCAGCGTCTAATGCCAAGTCTGAAGGCCAAACAATTCCATTTTTCGATGAAAGAAAAATTGGAAACAGGCGTCTATTTGGATGCGGAGACGGATTGTCTTGTGTATGCGAACGGTCAGGCATCCATTCAAACTATCATGCCGGCGTCCGAAATGGGCATACCAGGCAGCTTCAACGTTGAGAATGCGTTAGCAGCTGCTGCAGCGGCCATTACAGCTGGTGTTGACCTATCGACAATCGCTAGTGTGCTTAGAAGCTTCCAAGGCGTTGAGCATCGTCTAGAGCTCGTTAGGAAACTAGATGGAGTTACTTTCTATAATAACTCGAAAGCAACGAATTCAGCTGCTTCCGTGAAGTCAATTGAAGCCTTCAATCAACCTATCGTTTTGATTGCCGGTGGATTGGATCGTGGATCGGATTATATGGAATTGTTGCCAACCTTCCGCGAACGCATCAAAGGAATTGTAACTTTAGGGCAAACAAGAGAGAAAATTAGGCATATTGCCGAATTGGCAGGGATTAGCAAGGTTCAAACCGTCGATACTGCTAAGGATGCAGCGGACGCGGTTTCACAAGCCGTTCAGCTTGCCTGGCAAATGAGTGAGCAAGGGGACGTTGTTCTCCTATCACCAGCTTGTGCGAGTTGGGATATGTTTCCATCCTTTGAGGACAGGGGACGCATGTTTAAGGAGTCCGTGCATAACCTTTAAGTAGGGCTTATCCACTCGAATGGACTAGTACTTGAACGGGCATATGTCTGTTAACTAGCCCATAAAAGGGAGCCCACAACTGACAAAGAGGTGTCTGTAATGGGTAAAGCACGCTCCACTCCTGATATTTGGATTATTATTCCAACCTTGCTGCTTTTGACAATCGGCGTTATTATGGTCTACAGCGCTAGTAGTGTACTTGCATTTCGTGAGTTTGGAGATTCTTTTTATTATTTAAAAAGACAACTCATCTTCGCTGTACTGGGAATTGTAGCGATGTTCTTCACCATGAATGTTGATTATTTGGTATGGAAACGATTTGCTAAATTGGCGTTGTTTATTTGTTTTGGTATGCTCGTGATTGTATTGATTCCCGGTATCGGGGTCATTCGTGGTGGTGCTAGAAGCTGGCTAGGGATTGGAGCATTCGGAATTCAACCTTCTGAATTTATGAAAATAGGGATGATCCTCTTTCTTTCTAAAATGCTGTCCGAAAATCAATCCAAGATCACAACACTGACCAAAGGGTTAATGCCGCCTCTAGGTATTATGGGATTGGCGTTCGGTCTCATCATGCTGCAGCCTGACTTAGGAACAGGCGTTGTACTTGTTGGTGCTTCCCTATTAATCATCTACACTGCTGGTGCGAGATTGCTTCATCTCTCATATCTAGGTATGATAGGGGTTGCGGGTTTTGTCGGACTTGTTATTGCCGCTCCCTATCGACTTAAACGGATAACAGCTTTTCTAGACCCTTGGCAGGACCCGCTTGGCGCTGGCTATCAATCTATTCAATCTTTGTATGCGATTGGACCAGGCGGGCTTGTGGGGCTTGGACTCGGGATGAGCCGGCAGAAGTATAGTTACTTACCTGAGCCGCAAACTGATTTTATTTTTTCCATTATCGCAGAAGAACTTGGTTTTATTGGAGGTACCTTAGTCCTGCTACTCTTCACCATCTTAGTATGGCGGGGGATGCGCGCAGCCATTACGGCACCGGACACGTTTGCCAGCTTAATTGCAGTTGGAATTATCGGCATGGTCGCCGTACAAGTCATTATTAACATCGGTGTTGTTATTGGAATGTTTCCAGTAACGGGTATTACACTGCCTTTCATAAGTGCAGGGGGGTCTTCACTGACACTCATGCTGACATCTGTCGGCATCCTGCTTAATATATCCCGCTATTCGAGGTGACAGGGGAATGAAGACGATCGTATTTACCGGAGGAGGCTCCGCTGGGCATGTTACCCCTAACTTAGCGCTGATGCATAAGCTGAAGCAATTAGGTTGGGAGATCAAGTACATAGGTTCAGCTACAGGTATAGAAAAAGACATTATTGATCGAGAAGGGGTTCCTTTCTACCCGATCTCATCAGGGAAATTGCGTCGGTATTTTGATCTCAAAAACATGAAAGACCCTTTCAAAGTCATGAAAGGTGTTTATGAATCATATCGGTTGCTCAAACGCTTGAAGCCCGCCATTGTCTTTTCAAAAGGCGGGTTCGTTTCCGTTCCAGTCGTTCTTGGGAGTCGTATGAACAACATCCCTGTTATTATCCATGAATCCGATATGACGCCAGGTTTGGCGAATAAAATTTCGATCCCATTTGCAACGAAGGTCTGTGTTACTTTTCCTGAATCCCTTTCGCATATAAAGGGTGGGAAGTCAGTACTTACTGGCTTGCCGATCCGTGAACATATTGGCAGTGGTAAAGCGTCGCGAGCGCTTCAGTTATGTGATTTCCATTCTCAGAAGCCTGTGATACTAGTCATGGGAGGAAGCTTAGGATCGCAAGTACTGAATCAGGCTGTACGCGATAACTTAGGTCGATTACTCCAACAATTTCAAATTGTGCACCTGTGCGGTAAAGGCAATGTATCTACAGAGCTTCTTTCGACCCGTGGTTACAAGCAATTTGAGTATTTAAACGAGGAACTTCCCGATGTGCTGGCAATGACGGACCTTGTCATCTCTCGTGCAGGGGCAACATCTATTTTTGAATTTCTGGGCTTGGAAAAGCCAATGCTCTTAATACCGCTTTCCCGTCAAGCAAGTCGTGGAGACCAGATTCTGAACGCAGCATCCTTCCAGAAGGCAGGTTATGCCGATGTGATTCAAGAGGAGGATCTAACTGCTGATGGACTTGCCTCGCATGTAGAGGCGCTTTACAAGAACCGTGAGACGTATAAAGCAGCGATGCAATCACGTAATGAGAGTGATGCCGTTGCAGCCATCGTGAAATTGATTGAAACGCATAGCAAATCATTTTGAATTTGTTAAAGCGTATAGGCGATTGTCACACTCTATCCGATTTTACATAAACTACACTATAACCGTGACAGACACCTAAGGCTTCATAAGTGAGAAAGGAACGAAGACCGGCCAACTTCGTAAAGCTCTTTATGAATGAAATGTTGGATTTCTATGTTGAAGATCTTACATTTCGCCCTACGTTCTGTGAAGGAGGTTTTCCCATGCAGAAGTTAATAGCCGACTTAAAGGCATCAAATATTGGCGAGATAAGAACGAATGAACGACTGGCTCCTTACACCACTTGGAAAATCGGCGGTCCGGCTGATTGCTTGATTATTCCCCATTCCAAAGAGCAGGTTGCTGCTGCCATCAAGTTTCTTCATGAGCGTGGCGAACCCTGGACTGTGATTGGGCGGGGTTCCAACTTGCTAGTTCGAGATAAAGGAATTCGTGGCGTCGTAATTAAACTAGGTCAGGCGTTGGATACCCTTCGCTTTGATGGCGCGATGGTCTACGCTGGAGGTTCCTATTCGTTTATTAAATTGTCTGTACTCGCAGCCAGAGAAGGTTTAACCGGACTGGAGTTTGCTTCAGGGATCCCCGGTTCTGTGGGAGGCGCCGTCTACATGAATGCAGGGGCTCACGGGTCCGATGTGTCACGCATACTCAAGCAGGCTGAAGTCATCCTGGATACAGGGGAATTGGTCGTCATGCAGGCAGAAGATTTACAATATGCTTATCGACATTCTATTTTGCACACATTGCCTGGCATTGTAACAGAAGCTGTCTTTGAATTACAGGTTGGAGACCGCAACGAAATCGCAGGGGCCATGGCCGCTTACCGAGATCGGCGACTGCGCACGCAACCTCTGCAATTAGCTTGCGCAGGAAGTGTGTTCCGCAACCCCGAAGGGGGCTTTGCAGCGAAGCTCATCGAAGAAGCAGGTCTGAAAGGCAAACGTGTCGGTGGAGCAGAGATCTCTATGCTTCACGCCAATTTCATTGTTAACACAGGAGAAGCTACAGCCGAGGACGTTCTCACTCTTATCAGCGAAGTACAGCAGATCGTAGAGCAAGTGTACGGGATTAAGCTAGTACCTGAGGTTCTGGTAATGGGTGAGAGGTAAATCGGAGGTGGAATTTTGGAGAAGCTCGTTATCGAAGGTGGAAGACCTCTTACGGGAGCCATCCAGATACACGGCGCTAAAAACGCCGCATTACCCATATTAGCTGCGTGCTTACTTGCTAGTGGCACGCACACTTTACACAATGTTCCTAATCTGCTCGATATCGACACCATGCTGCGTATTCTTCGTTCGCTAGGTTGTCGAGCCGAGCAGCAAGGAGATACGGTAACCATTACAACGTCCACAGTTCATTCCTCCCACATCCCCGAAGAATTGATGGGGCAGATGCGCTCTTCCATCTTTCTCATGGGTCCACTACTCGCTAGATTCGGCAGTGTCACCGTATATCAACCTGGTGGCTGTGCGATTGGCGAACGTAAAATCGATTTGCACCTCAAAGGTTTGCAGGCTCTTGGAGCCGAAATTGAAGAATTCTCCAATAAAATCGTTTGTACAGCTGAATCATTGCAAGGTAATGAAATCTTTCTGGACTTCCCAAGTGTAGGGGCGACCGAGAATATTATGATGGCAGCCGTGAAAGCGGAAGGCACGACTACGATTTATAATGCTGCGCGTGAGCCAGAGATACAGGATTTGCAAAATTTCTTGAATGCGATGGGCGCTGACATTATTGGAGCCGGATCGGATACGATCACAATTCGCGGCGTTACTGCGCTATCTCCTTGCACGTATCGGATTATTCCTGATCGAATTGTTGCAGGTACTTTTCTTGTTGCTGCAGCGGCAACTAGAGGGAACATTACCTTGGAAAGAGTGAACCCTGCTCATTTAACCTCGGTTATCCATGTGCTTAAGCGTGCAGGTGTTCAAATCATCGCTGACGGTGATATAATACATGTAAGCTGCAAAGCAAGACCTAAGGCAGTTGAACGTATCGTGACGTCGCCTCATCCATCTTTCCCGACGGATTTGCAATCACAAGTCATGGTCCTGTTATCTCTAGCAGATGGACTAAGTGTGATGAAAGAAACGATATTTGAAGGTAGATTTAAGCACGTGGATGAACTGTCCCGGATGGGAGCGGATATTCGCGTAGATATGAGTTCAGCCTTCATCCGAGGCGTTCCGAGGTTGTATGGGGCTACGGTTGAAGCCACTGATTTGCGAGCTGGTGCTGCTCTTGTAATCGCCGGTCTAGCTGCGCATGGCACAACGATAGTTGAACAAATTCATCACATTGATAGAGGCTATGATAGGATTGAACATATGCTAGTCAGACTTGGGGCTTCTGTGCTCCGACAAGCTCCGGTTCCCAGTGAGTAATATCTTGCGTCCCATCGCGTATCCCTTCCTGCAAGCAGGAGGGGATTCACGATTTTCAATTATTTCGTCATCAATATAATTAGGTGGTGCCCCTCTTGTCCGAAGATAACAAAGTACCAACGCTGCCGGTACCTAAGCCGCGTACACGTACGAATCGGAAACTGCTCTCATTTTTGATCATTTTTTTCATAACTGTGCTGATTATTTTGTTTTTCCAATCCTCACTTAGCCGCATTAGTCGTATTGAGGTAGAGGGAAATGTCTTATTATCTTCGGATGTAATTGGACAAGCTAGCCAAGTTGTTATTGGCGATCGTTTTTTTGCAGTGAGCTCGAGAACAATTGGACAACGTATTTCTAAGGTTCCGATGATCAAGAGTGCCTCCGTGAAGAAGATGTTTCCTGGTGTGATTCACATTCAGGTTGAAGAGTTCCCTAAAGTGGCTTTTCAAATTGCTCCTGATGGAAAGAAGCAAGCTGTGCTTGCAGATGGCAATGTCATTGCGCTGCCGGTTGGCAGCGGTGTTCCGCTCGATATGCCAATCTTAACAGGGTGGGCCGATAATGATCCGAATAAGGCTGCGCTTTGTAAAGTGCTTGGAGAAATCCCGCAGAGTGCGTTGTCCGACGTTTCTGAAATTAAGCCAGATCCTTCGGAATCTTACCCAGATAAGATTAAGATTTATACACGCTCCCAGTTCGAAGTCCACACAACGATTGCCTATTTGCCAGACAAAATTGATAACTTACCGGGTTATGTTGCTGGTTTAGCTGAGGACCACATTACAAATGGAGTCATCACGATGCTTGAGGCAGAGTATCACACACCTTTTGCAACAAGTGGGGATTCCAAGTCAGATTCCAAGACGGATTCCAAAACTGAGACCAAAATTGATCCAAAGGCTACACCGAAACCAACGCCAAAACCATAACAACTGTAACCGTGCGGGTTTCTCACAAAAAATCACAGCAGAGACTACTCAATCTCTGAAAAAAATGTTAAAATTAGTTTTATGGTTAAATAGGATCTATCTGCTTACTCTATTTTTTCTTGTACTTACTAGACGAGAACGTTTGCATTTCACAACAATTAGATGAAAAATTAAAGCTGGTTTTTAAATGCAAAAAAAATGTAGAAAAAAGAGGGAATATGGCGGTTGTGTGGAATACGTATAAAAGTATTTGTGAAGATTTTGCAATTTTACCTAATTTACAGGAGGTGCCAGGGGCTTGAGCAACAATGATATCATTGTTAGTTTAGACATCGGTACATCCAAAGTTCGAGCTATTATTGGGGAAGTTGTTAACGGAACCATTAATATAATAGGAGTGGGATCTGCCGAGTCAGAGGGTATTCGTAAAGGCGCAATCGTTGACATTGATCAAACTGTGCATTCTATTCGCAGTGCCATTGATCATGCGGAACGAATGGTGGGTATACAAATTTCCGAGGTTTACGTTGGAATTTCAGGAAATCATATTTCTCTTCAATCGAGTCACGGTGTTGTTGCAGTATCAAATGAAGACCGGGAAATCGGAGAAGAAGATATTGATCGCGTCATTCAAGCGGCAAGGGTCATCGCATTACCTCCCGAACGTGAAATAGTTGGAGTTGTACCTAAGCAATATTTAGTAGATGGTCAAGAAGGTATTAATGATCCACGCGGTATGATCGGAGTTCGTTTGGAAGTAGAAGCGACGATTATTACTGGAGCGAAGACGGGCATACATAATTTAATCCGTGTTGTGGAAAAATCCGAACTGAAGGTTGCAGGGCTTATTTTAATGTCACTCGCATCTGGTAATTTGGCACTTTCCAAAGATGAGAAGGCCGTTGGAACCGTGTTAGTTGATATCGGTGCTGGTGCAACGACAATTGCTGTCTTCGATGAAGGTAATTTAGTTGCAACGTCAACGATTCAAATTGGCGGAGAATTTATCAGCAATGATGTTTCGATTGGATTGCATACACAGCTAGAAATTGCTGAGAAGATTAAGCTGAAGTATGGCTGTGCATCCGTTGAAGATTCCGCGCCTGATCAAGTGTTTAAAGTGACGAGAATGGGCAGCAATGTTGAAAAAGAGTTCTCTCAAGTTGACCTTGCGAATATCGTTGAGCCTCGTGTCGAAGAGATTTTCCAATTAATTCGAGCCGAAGTTCATCGTTTGGGATATGGTAATCTTGCAGGTGGCTATGTACTCACTGGCGGCACGGTTTGTATGCCAGGCATGCTGGCGATTGCACAATCCGAACTGGCTACATCTGTTCGTATTGCAGTGCCTGATTTCATTGGGGTACGTGATCCTTCCTACACAAGTGGTGTTGGTATTATTCAATTCGTCTCCAAATACATGAAGAATCGTATTTCAGGTCCAGCCAAAAAACTGGTGACCAAGACTACCAAAAAATCCTCCGATAGTCAAAAGCCAGGTTTAGTTGAACGAGTTAAAAATTTCTTCAGTGAATTCATTTAGTGAACGTTAAGTTAGGGGGATATGGCTCATATGTTTGAATTTGATATGGATTTAGACCAATTGGCTCAAATTAAAGTCATTGGTGTTGGTGGCGGCGGTAGCAATGCAGTTAATCGCATGATTGAAAACGGTGTTAAAGGTGTTGAATTTATTACCGTGAATACGGATGCGCAGGCGCTTCACTTGGCCAAGTCCGTTCATAAATTGCAAATTGGGGATAAATTGACCCGTGGTCTGGGTGCAGGTGCGAATCCTGAAGTCGGGAAGAAAGCAGCAGAAGAGTCAAGGGAGACGATTCTGAATACACTTCGCGGCGCAGATATGGTTTTCGTAACAGCAGGTATGGGCGGCGGTACAGGTACAGGCGCTGCGCCAGTTATTGCGGAAATCGCGAAAGAAGTAGGTGCACTTACGGTTGGCGTAGTAACACGACCGTTTACTTTCGAAGGACGCAAGCGTTCCTTACAAGCTGAACAAGGGATTGCCGCATTGAAAGAGAAAGTGGATACGCTTATTATTATCCCGAACGACCGTCTACTTGAGATCGTTGACAAAAAGACTCCGATGCTGGAAGCGTTCCGCGAAGCGGATAATGTTCTTCGTCAAGGTGTTCAAGGGATTTCCGATTTGATCGCAGTACCAGGGCTTATCAATTTGGACTTTGCAGATGTTAAAACGATTATGACTGAGCGTGGTTCGGCCCTTATGGGGATCGGCGTAGCGACAGGTGAGAATCGTGCAGCTGAAGCAGCGAAAAAAGCGATCTCAAGTCCTTTGCTAGAAACTTCAATCGAAGGCGCACGTGGTGTTTTGATGAATATCACAGGCGGTATGAACCTTAGCTTGTACGAAGTGAATGAAGCTGCTGATATCGTGGCGTCTGCTTCCGACATTGAGGTAAATATGATTTTCGGTGCTGTTATTGACGAGAAGCTGAAAGATGAGATTCTAGTTACGGTAATTGCAACTGGATTCGAGCATAAAGCGGCGCCAATACATCAGTCTATCAAACGCCCTGTCTCAACTAGTCAGCCAGAGACGTCAGCTCCTGATAGTCGTTTAAATAATCTCAAACCATTTGGGGCTCAACCCTCGAATGATCAATTAGATATTCCGACTTTCTTGCGCAACCGCGGACGCAATACTGACAAATAATTACATAATAATTGTCTAGAGACCGAAGCCCTACTTGATGTAGAAGCTTCGGTTTTTTGTTGTTCTGTAGGCTTTTCTCCTATGGACGAGACCGCGTTAACTGACAAAAAAAGTAGGTTCCTACTAGCATGTTTAGACAGACTTTGAACTTGGAATCCAATATACTGATTTAGAACCTTAAAGTTTCGTCATGAAATTGCTAGATAGTGTCCTTCATGGAGGTGAGGCATGGCATGGTCGTCTATGCGGATCTCATCTTCCTACTGAACTTTGTGGTGGATGCGGCCTTACTCTTGGTGACGGCGAAAACGCGGAAATTAGCGTTCAAATGGTGGAGAATTGCACTTTCTGCAGCATTAGGGGCTTCGTATGTCGTCATGATGTTTTTACCAGTGCCAACCTTATTTTTTACATTTTCTGTGAAATGTATGTTTTGTACAGGTATGATTATGACCGCTTTTGGTTACGGTTCCTTACAAAATTTATTGCGGAATATGGGGACATTCTTACTTGTCAATTTCGCTGTTGCCGGAGGGATGTTCGGCATCCATTATGTACTCGCTTCTTCCTCCGATGTGATGAAGGGAATCGTCTTTACTCAATCAGGCGTGGCGGTCTTTCAATTTCAAATCGGCAGTATCCTGTTTGTGATCCTCTTGCTGCTTCCTCTCATTTGGTGGTTCCGGACTGTGTTCCAAAGTAGTAAGCAACGTGAGGTTATGACTACGTATTTGGCTGAGGTCACCATATATGTGGGGGATTTCAGAGCTACATGCAAAGGCCTGATCGATACAGGTAATCAACTGTATGACCCACTAACGCGTACCCCAGTTATGGTTATGGAAGTTTCAGAATGGGGAGACGTACTGCCTGCCCAGTGGCTGCAAAGGATACGCTCTTCAGACGTAGATCAAATTATTAGCGGTTTAGGGGTAGAGGAGTTTATCTGGCAGGATCGATTGCGACTCGTACCTTACCGTGGAGTCAACCGCAATACCCAATTCATGCTGGCGATTAAACCTGATAAGGTGGTGATCATTCATAATGATTCGCAATTGGAGGCTACGAAGGTACTTATCGGGCTCGACGGAGGAAAGTTGTGCAGCGATGGTTCCTATCAAGCCATAATTCACCCTGCTTTGATTCAAGCTGGTTAATGTTAGATCGTTCAATGACCCAAGAGAGCTTCGACGGCAAAACATAGCTCATATTTACAAAGTCAGTTTTCCAATGGAAAACGCAGCTTAGCTTACGATGAAAGTTTTGCCATGGCAAAACTCTTAGGAGGAAACTAACATGTTCTTGAAGTGGAAACTGCTTTTTCAACTAACGTACTATCGCATTTTGATGCTGCTAGGACTCAAAGGTGAGGAAATCTATTACATAGGTGGTAGTGAAGCATTGCCACCGCCGCTTACTCGAGAAGAAGAAGAATACTTATTGGAAAAATTACCATCCGGGGATGCGGCTATTCGAGCTATGTTGATTGAGCGCAACCTGAGATTGGTTGTCTATATAGCGAGGAAATTCGAAAACACGGGCATTAACATCGAGGATCTGGTTTCGATTGGCGCTATCGGTCTCATTAAAGCAGTCAATACATTTGATCCTGAGAAGAAAATTAAACTGGCTACCTACGCATCACGTTGTATCGAGAATGAAATTCTGATGTACTTGCGCAGGAATAGCAAAATTCGAACGGAAGTTTCGTTTGATGAACCGTTGAATATTGATTGGGACGGTAATGAACTTCTTCTGTCTGATGTGCTAGGTACAGAGAATGATACGATTTACCGGAACATTGAAGAGCAAGTCGATCGGAAATTGCTGCATAAAGCTCTCGATAAGCTAAGTGAACGTGAGCGAATTATTATGGAGCTTCGTTTTGGGTTACAGGATGGCGAAGAAAAGACGCAAAAAGACGTTGCAGATCTGCTCGGCATTTCGCAATCTTATATCTCTAGATTGGAAAAACGGATTATTAAGCGGCTTCGCAAAGAGTTTAACAAGATGGTCTAAAATTTTTTTTTGGCAGTAAATGTCGAAATTGTTCAGGAGTCACGGGAGGGAGCGAGTCAGTACCCTTTTGTCAAGTGGCTGAGTAGGGGATAGGGTAGGAATAAATCGACCGCTCACGGGGATAATTAACAGTAATGTTTCTCCTTGGGAGGTAATCACGGTGACCCGAAATAAAGTTGAGATATGTGGAGTTGACACCGCCAAACTGCCTGTGCTGACCAATGCAGAGATGCGTGAGTTGTTCACTGACCTGCAAACTAAACAAGAACGAACTGCAAGAGAGAAATTGGTCAATGGCAACTTAAGGTTGGTACTGAGTGTGATTCAACGGTTCAACAATCGTGGAGAGTATGTGGACGATCTCTTCCAAGTTGGCTGTATTGGTTTGATGAAAGCCATTGATAACTTTGATTTAAGTCAAAATGTCAAATTCTCGACCTATGCTGTACCGATGATTATAGGTGAGATACGCCGCTACTTACGAGATAATAACCCGATTCGCGTTTCTCGTTCCTTGAGAGATATTGCTTACAAAGCATTACAAGTTAGAGACAGTCTAACGAATCAAAACTCACGCGAACCATCTATTTATGAAATTTCTGAAGCCTTGAATGTACCTAAAGAAGATGTTGTGTTCGCGCTTGATGCGATTCAAGATCCCGTATCCTTATTTGAGCCCATTTATCATGATGGGGGCGATCCCATTTATGTCATGGATCAAATAAGTGATGAGCGCAATAAGGACATGTCATGGATCGAGGGAATTGCATTGCGTGAAGCGATGCATAAGTTGAATGCCAGAGAGAAGATGATCCTTTCGATGCGTTTCTTTGAAGGGAAGACCCAGATGGAAGTGGCGGATGAGATTGGCATTTCTCAAGCGCAGGTTTCAAGGTTAGAGAAATCAGCTATTTGTCAGATGCAGAAACATGTGAAATCCTAAGAGCAATTAATAAAGACTGGAACGGCCTTGGTAGACAAGCCGTGAAGGTCTTTTTTCGTGTATCAGGACATTTTGCCCAGTAGGCACATATACTAATAAAAAAATCAGTACAAATTCTAATGAGATATGTGGTGATAGGCCTCATGAAAATATCTGATTTCCAGACGAAGGACGTAATTAACATTGTGGACGGTAAAAAGCTTGGACAAATCAGTGATTTGGAGCTGGACCTGCGCCAAGGACGAATCGAATCTATCGTGGTTCCGAATCAGAGCCGATTCTTTGGACTGTTCGGATCAGGGACCGATGTTATCATTCCTTGGAAGCATATCGTGAAAATTGGTGCTGACGTTGTGCTCGTGAAGCTAGAAGATGTTCGGCCATATCGTCAAACGGAAGACACCGAAGGGGTATATGAGTTTAATCGTCAGTTCCGTAATTGACGGCAGGCACACGAGGGGAAGCTGCTCAGCATTAATAGCGGCTAAGCATCCATCGTGTGTCTTTTTATTTTGTGTGCTAAAGTAGAGATATATAAGACAGAATGGAGGAGAATGGCATTGGAACCATTTGTCGTACAACCATCACTAAATTCAAATGAGGATCAGCCGGTCCTTTTACCTATAGCACCTTGGATGTCATCGTTTCCTGAGATTACAGCTGGCTTCAGCTCTCGCTTAGGGGGAGTCAGTCGGGCCCCCTTTTCTACACTAAATCTCGGCTTACATGTTAATGATAACCAAGATGATGTCGTATGTAATCGTGAACGCATTGCTGTCGCCCTAGGGCAGTCATTTACGTCATTCACATATGCAGAGCAGGTACACGGGAAAGACATCGCTATCGTCAGTCTAGACGAGCAAGGTAAGGGGCGAGATAGCCGAGAAACAGCCCTGCAAGCGAAGGATGGTTTTATTACGAAGGAGAAGGGAATTGTTCTCTGCGCGCAATTTGCGGATTGTGTACCGCTGTATTTCTATGATCCTGTACACCGTGTGGTAGGTCTTGCGCATGCCGGATGGAAAGGAACTGTGTTAAACATTTCCATGGCTACAATATCCTTAATGACACATACTTTTGGTAGTCAGCCCTCTGAAATTTATGCAGCGATCGGTCCTTCGATTGGTGCTTGTTGTTATGAGGTTGATGCAACGGTTGCAACACGCGTAAGGCACGTTTTTGAGGAAACGCAACTATCGCATGAGAAACAAGATGCCATAATGACCGATAAGGGCAATGATAAGTATATGTTGAATCTGCAACAATTGAATCGAAAATTAATCGAGCAAGCAGGAATTTTGTCGTCCCATATCGAAGTAACTCAGTTATGTACGAGTTGCCGCACAGATCTTTTCTTTTCTCATCGAAAAGAAGGGGGTTCCACTGGCCGAATGATCGCTTGGATCGGTCTTCGTTAATAGGAACTGGCAAGGTGTTGTTGAATTGAGGTGTAGAGAAAAATGAGCGTACTAGAACGCAAACTGGAAGTTGAAGCTCGTATAGCTGAGGTATGTCGGCAGTCAGGCCGTCAAGAAAATGAAATTAAGATCATCGCAGTAACCAAATATGTATCTTTAGAAACGACTGAACAAGTTTTGAACACAGGTCTGCTGCATATTGGTGAAAATCGTTGGCAAGATGTGAAGCCGAAGTGGGAAGCCCTGCATGAACGTGGAACATGGCATTTTCTAGGCCATCTGCAAACCAATAAGGTGAAAGATGTCATCGGCAAATTCGCTTATATTCACTCCCTGGATCGGATGTCACTTGCCAAGGAGCTGGACAAGCAGGCTGCCGCATTAGGGATCGATGTCAATTGTTTCTTGCAAGTAAATATTTCAGGTGAAGAAACCAAGTATGGCGTTTCACCCCAAGATTTCTTCCAATTTGCTGAGGAAGTAAGTAAGCTTTCACATATTCGTGTTTGCGGACTGATGACCATGGCACCTTATGAATTAGAGTCTGAAGAAACAAGACCTGTTTTTCGAGGCTTACGTGTGTTGAGGGATCAGCTGAATGAACGGAATACGTTCCCTTATGACGTGACAGAGTTATCGATGGGCATGTCAGGCGACTATGATGTGGCGATTGAAGAGGGCGCAACTTGGGTGCGATTAGGAACAGTTTTGGTAGGCAAAGAGGGCTAGACAGTAGGGACTTGATTCCGATTTATGATTCGTCAGGAGGGAACCACAATGGGTGTGTATAACCGATTTATGAATTTTCTGGGACTCCAAGAAGAGGAAGAAATTGTAGAGCGTGAACGGATTGTAGAAGCAACTGAAGAACCTGAAACCAATCCTTATGAATTACGTAATAAAAATAAGGCGAATGTCGTTAGCATACATTCACAGAAAAATTCACGCGTTGTCCTCAGTGAACCTCGCACTTATGAGGAAACACAGGACATTGCGGACCATCTACGTGCTCGTAGAGCCGTTGTTGTTAATTTGCAACGTGTTCGTGGCGATCAAGCCATCCGAATCGTGGATTTCTTGAGTGGTACGGTTTACGCATTGAATGGGTCTATCTCTAAGCTTGGACCGAATATCTTTCTCTGTACACCAGATTCAGTAGATATTCATGGCCACATCTCTGAGATGATGGGCGAGGAATAGACGCAAATCCCCAAACACATAGACAGAGGTGGAAAACTACGTGGATAACGTTTACTCTTTTTTAAGCGTATTGACAGAAATTTATTATTTTATGATTATTGGTTATTTGATCTTATCTTGGTTTCCAAATGCGCGAGGCAGTTTTGTCGGTGGACTGCTCTCGAAGCTGGTAGAACCGTATTTGGCTCCATTCCGCAAAATCATCCCAAGCATCGGTTTCATTGACCTCTCGCCAATCGTGGCGTTGATTGCATTGAAATTCGTCGTCATGGGTATCTTTGCAGTTCTTGATTTCATCGTGGGGATTTTCTAGTCTTGGCGAAAGATATTTATGGCCATTTTCACCCCGACGAACATCATTTTGTCGATAAAGCCTGGGATTGGGTGGAGCGAGCTGCAGAGCAGCATGCCGTCAAGTTAACCGATTTCCTCGATCCCAGACAAGCTTTCATCTTGAATTCACTCGTCAACCGACATCCGGATGTGCATTGCCGACTGGATGGCGGCTATGAAGCAGCAGAACGTAGACGAGCTGTCATTGCGCCTGACTATCGAAGCTTGGATAGTGAAGACATGGCTATGGCCGTGTTAGCCGTATCCTCAGGTGACGGCAAGTTTCTTACATTAGAACATGGAGATTACATGGGCGCCATTCTTGGACTCGGCATGAAGCGGGACAAGGTTGGCGATATTCATGTTATAGAGGGCGGCTGCCATTGCTTGGTAACCCAGGATGCAGCTGACTATTTGCATTTGAATTTATCCCAAGTACATAGAGTGCATGTGCAAACGGAATTGCTCTCTTTAGATAAGCTAGAGCTAGCGCAAGTGCAACTGGATGAGCTTCATCTGTCTGTTGCCTCCATGCGAATGGACGGTATTGTAAGCGATGTATTTCGGCTTAGCCGGGCGAAGGTGTTAGTACCAATCCAAGCTGGCCGTTGCCGCGTGAATTGGAAGCTGGAAGAAGATCCAAGTAAGCCACTGAAAGAAGGGGATATGATCTCCTTGCAGGGGTTTGGTAGATTTAAAGTGCTTGAAGTGGAAGGCGTATCGAAAAAAGGTCGAATTCGTGTGAAGATTGGCAAGTTTGCATGATCGTGGATAAATTATCCACGAACTATGCAGGAATTGCTAATTTTCTGTCGAACTGAACTGTATAGACATGGGTGTAGGCTAGCTTTCAGACAAGCTCAGCTTATACTTACGAAGTCAGTTTTGCTGCGCAAAACGCTAAGGAGGGGCACTGATGCCATTAACACCGCTAGATATACATAATAAGGAGTTTTCACGTTCGTTTCGTGGTTATGATGAAGATCAAGTCAATGAATTCCTAGATCAAGTCATCAAGGATTATGAAGCGCTCATTCGTGAAAATAAGGATATGCAGAATCAAACGCTGGCCTTACAAGAGCGTTTGGATCATTTCACGCATATCGAGGAATCGCTGAGTAAGACCATCATCGTGGCGCAAGAAGCTGCAGATGAAGTCAGAAGCAATTCGAAGAAGGAAGCTCAGTTAATCCTGAAAGAAGCGGAGAAAAATGCGGATCGGATTATTAACGAATCGTTGACGCGCTCTCGTAAAGTGGCACTTGAGATTGAAGAACTCAAGAAACAAGCTTCCATTTATCGCACACGCTTCCGGACGTTGCTTGAAGCTCAACTTGAATTATTGAACACAGAAGGCTGGCAAAGTATGCAGTTTGAACATAAGGAAGAATAGACCGAGGGCAATAGGCAGTTCTCATATTGACTATGACTGCCAGATTGGTTATACTCCTGTTAAATGTATCGCAATAAAGCTATGACTGGAACGAGTAGGACGTTATGAGCAGTGTCAGCGAATTAGGGTTTTGGTGTGAGCCTAATCTCTGCAGCGTACCGAATATCCCCCAGGAGCGTCTCTTGAATGAAGTAGGGAGAAACGGGTCATGCCGTTACACATGATCGAGTGAAGAAGCGCTGATCGACTCACCTTTAGGTGGTTGGTTCATGTTGCTTTTTAACGAGGGTGGTACCGCGAGTTGAGTTTCTCGTCCCTTTTTGGGGATGAGAGGCTTTTTTTGTTTTTTCAGATTGAAGTAGGGATGGAGTGGTAAGGATGGATTATGGCAAAACATTAAATCTATTACAAACAGAATTTCCGATGAGAGGTAATTTGCCTCAAGCGGAACCGAAAATGCAAGAACATTGGGAAGCAGAAGACATTTATCTCAAAGTACAAGAAAGCCGTAAGGGCAGAACGAAGTTCATTTTACATGATGGGCCGCCCTATGCGAATGGAGATATTCATATCGGTCATGCACTAAACAAAGTGCTGAAGGATATTATCGTGCGTTTCAAAACACTGCAAGGCTTCGATGCGCCTTACGTACCTGGTTGGGATACGCATGGCTTACCGATCGAGCAAGTGATTACGAACAGCGGAAAAGTCGATCGTAAGAAGATGACTGTCCCTGAGTTCCGTGAATATTGCAAGGAGTATGCACTGCAATCCGTTGAGAAGCAGAAGAGTCAATTCCAACGCCTAGGTATTCGCGGAGATTGGAAAAACCCGTATATCACACTACAGCCTGGTTACGAAGCACAGCAAATTCGTGTTTTTGGTTCAATGGTTCATAAGGGCCTTGTGTATAAAGGATTAAAGCCGGTCTACTGGTCCCCATCTTCAGAAAGTGCCTTGGCTGAAGCGGAGATTGAGTACAAAGAAAAAACATCAACGTCCATCTACGTGGCTTTCCCTGTGAAGGATGGCATAGGTAAGCTTCCAGAAGATGCTGCCATCGTCATTTGGACAACGACAGCTTGGACCTTACCTGCGAACTTGGGTATTTCCTTACACCCTGAATTTGAGTATGCGGTTGTTCAAGCAAATGGGAAGAAATATGTGCTTGCACAAGGACTTCTTGCAACAGCGGCTAAAGAAATCGGCTGGAGCGAATACGAAGTATTATCAACGGTAAAAGGCAGTGAGTTGGAGTATGTTACCTGCCAACATCCTTTCTACGATCGCGAATCCCTCGTTATGGTTGGCGAGCACGTGACATTAGAGGCGGGTACTGGGTGTGTTCACACAGCTCCTGGACATGGGGAAGACGACTTCGCAATCGGTCAACGTTATAACCTTGGCGTGTTGTGTCCTGTGGACGACCAAGGACATTTTACGGCTGAAGCGCCTGGCTACGAAGGTTTGTTCTACGAAAAAGGCGGCAAGCTGATCATTGAAAAACTGCAAGAGTCCGGTCTTTTACTCAAAGCTGCGGATATTCAGCATCAATACGCGCACGATTGGCGTACAAAGAAACCTGTCATCTATCGTGCTACGGAGCAATGGTTCGCGTCGATCGATAAGTTCAGACAAGAGATGCTTGATGAAATCAAGCAAGTGAAATGGACGCCAGAGTGGGGCGAAGTTCGCCTTCACAACATGATCGCTGATCGCGGAGATTGGTGTATTTCTAGGCAGCGGGCATGGGGCGTACCGATCCCGATTTTCTATTGCCGCAGCTGTAATGAGCCGCTTGTAAATGAACAAACAATCGAACATGTTGCTCAATTATTTGAGCAAGAAGGCTCTAATGCTTGGTTCATCAAAGAAGAGAAGGATCTGCTTCCACATGGAACTAGCTGTACGAAATGTGGTCACGGTGAATTCCGTAAAGAAACGGACATTATGGATGTATGGTTTGATTCCGGTTCCAGTCATGTGGCTGTGCTTGAATCTCGTCCAGAGCTTCAGTGGCCAGCTGATCTGTATCTAGAAGGTTCTGACCAGTACCGTGGTTGGTTCAACTCTTCCTTGATCACGGGTGTGGCAACGAGAGAGAAATCACCGTATAAAGGTATTCTGAGTCATGGCTTTACACTAGATGGTGAAGGGCGCAAAATGTCCAAATCCATCGGTAACACGATTGACCCGAATGTGGTTTGCGGTAAATTAGGCGCTGACATTCTTCGTCTTTGGGTATCTTCGGTTGATTACCAATCGGATCACCGGATTTCGGATAATATTTTGAACCAAACGACTGAGGTATATCGTAAAATTCGTAACACCATGCGCTTCCTACTTGGGAATTTGAGTCAGTTTAATCCAGCTACTGATCGTGTTGCTTATACGAGTTTATCTGAACTTGATCGATATGCGTTGATTCGTTTGAACCGTATGGTTGAGAAGGTTATCAAAGCTTATGAAGCGTATGAGTTCCATGTTGTGTATCAAACGATTCATCATTTCTGTGCTGTAGAGATGAGCTCCTTCTATTTGGATATCATCAAAGATCGTCTTTATGCAAATGCAGCCGAGGACCCAGCTCGTAAAGCGTCACAAACTGTGCTTTACGCTGCATTAACGGCAATTACGAAACTGATCTCACCGATTCTTCCACATACAGCGGATGAAGTTTGGAAGTACATTCCAGGAGTTGAGCTAAGTAGTGTTCAGCTTGCGGAGTTGCCAGAAGTAGATACAAATGTATATAACGAGGAATTGGAAAATAAATGGAATTCCTTCTTGGAAGTGCGAGATGACGTACTTAAGGCTTTAGAAGAAGCGCGTAAGGAAAAAGTCATTGGTAATTCCTTAGGGGCAGCAGTGAATTTGTATCCAAATGAAGCGATGTTTGCTTTGTTAACACAATTCGAGCAATTGGATCAGTTGTTCATCGTGTCCGCTGTTAACCTACACCCAGTAGGTACTCCCGTACCAGAAGGTGCTCTTCAGTCCAAAGATGTTGCAATCTCAATCGCTGTTGCAGACGGTGAGAAATGTGAACGTTGCTGGATAGTGACACCAGAAGTTGGGCACAGTAAAGAGCATCCAACACTCTGTGTCAGATGTAATGATGTTGTGACTGCTCATTATCACGAGTAGAGGAACCAAACGAGCTTACGCTAAATGCGAAGCTCGTTTGTCCTGTTTTTAATCAGGGTATTTACTTATCATCTAAGTCGACAGATCTTTCGGGTTCAAGAAAAGGATCTCCTTCATCACTGTGCATATACTCGTCGTAAGCTTTACTTCGTACAATGGTAACATGTTCACCATAGAGATCAGTGGCCACAAAGCTTTCGAAAGACTCTACATAGCCTACTAGCTCATCAGCTTCGATGTACATGTCGTCGTAGCTTTCTACTTGGTTGCTTTCAGCGAAAGCTGGCGTGTTTGAGGTTCCCCAGCTTTCAACGATTTGCCAAGCATCCTCGCCATCGAATTCCGTTTCGTTGTTTTTTTCATCGAAGCTCGTGCGTCCAAATGGTGGGTATAATACTTGCTCTTCAACAGGCCGGCGAAAGGATTGATCTGGATCAGGCACATGTTCTATGCTGTATAACGTTGTGGGAATGGCTTGCAGACGTTCATATGGAATGGGTTGGTGGCTAAAAACACAGATGCCATATTCTCCACTTTCCATACGTGCTAAAGCTTCGTTGACTTGCTGCAAATGCATCTCTGCGTGTTCATTGAGGGAAATATCTTTCGCTCGTTCAAATACTTCGGAACCGATATCACCGGGATGATTATCATACATGGAGAGCTCGCCTATGGAATCAGAGAATGAATTAGCGAGTCCAAATTGATCATTACTGGCAAAATGCTTTTCAAGTGCAACCTTTTCCTCCAATAGTTGTACGTATAATGTGTTTAATTGCTCCTCGGTTAAATGGCTCATAGGTCATATAGCTCCCTTCTAACAGCTCATTCATACCGTTTAGGATGCCGATAGACCGCTTTTTTTAGTGAGGTAATTCCTTGAAAATAAGGAATGTACAAGCTTTTCACACTGTAGGAGGTACACTTAGATGAAATATTTGAAATATTACTTGTATGCGCTTCTTGCATTCATTCTAGATCAAGTTACGAAATGGATTATTGTGAAAAGAGTTCCACTTGGCGAAGAACGCCCCGTTATTGGGGATTTTTTCATGATTACATCGCATCGTAATCGAGGAGCGGCCTTCGGCATTTTGCAAAACCAACGTTGGTTTTTCATTGTCGTTACGCTTATCGTGCTTTGCGGAATTATTTGGTACATGCAGCGCACGATTCGTGAAGGTAAGGTGCTGTTACCCTTCGCTTTATGTTTGCTTTTTGGAGGAGCACTTGGTAATTTCGTTGATCGTGCCTTATTCGCAGAGGTTGTCGATTTCTTTCAATTTACATTTGATTTTAACTTTTTCGGCAAGGAAGTCGATTATATATTCCCAATTTTCAATGTAGCGGATTCCTGTATTGTTGTCGGGGTTATCCTTATATTTATCGAGTCGCTGCTTGCATCACGAAAAGAGAAAAAAGGAGCAACACATGAACACAAACCAGACCTCACCTGAGGAGTCCGTGTCCCAAGAACCGATTGAATGGACAGTTGAAAATCAATTTGCTAACGAACGGATCGATAAATTTATTACTGAAGCGTTGGAAGAAGATATTTCGCGAACACTTGTCCAACAATGGGTCAAAGACGGTCACGTTAAGGTGAATGGGAAAGCGGTAAAGCCCAATTATAAGTTATCGGTTCAAGATGTGATTGCGTTAGTGATTCCAGAGCCTCAAGGAGTGGAACTGCTGGCTGAAAACATTCCATTGAATGTCGTGTATGAGGACAGCGATGTGATCGTCATTAACAAGAAACGAGGACTCGTTGTTCATCCTGCACCTGGGCATTACTCGGGCACTTTGGTGAATGCGTTGATGTACCACTGCAAAGACTTATCCGGAATTAATGGCGAGCTTCGCCCTGGTATTGTGCATCGAATTGACAAGGACACGTCAGGCCTCATTATGTCAGCCAAAAATGATAAGGCACACGCAAGCCTTGCCGAGCAACTGAAGGCGCATACCGTAAACCGTAAGTATATTGCTTTGGTACACGGTCATATTCAACATGATCAAGGGACGATTGATGCGCCAATTGGTCGTGACTCTCATGATCGTAAGATGTACACCGTTACGGAGAAAAATAGCAAGACCGCGGTAACGCATTTCGTCGTTATCGAACGGTTTGGTGACTTTACATTGGTCGAGTTAAAGCTGGAAACGGGCCGCACGCATCAAATCCGCGTGCACATGAAGTTCATCGGGCATCCGCTAGTTGGAGATCCGATGTATGGCAAAAGCAAAGGCATGTTAATGGACGGTCAGGCATTGCATGCAGCGATTCTAGGCTTTAAGCATCCACGAACAGGAGAATGGATGCAGTTTGAGGCGCCGATTCCACCTGATATGGAAAACCTGATATCAACGATACGGACAACATAGTTCTTGTTCAATGGAGAGGGGAGAGCTACTTATGTTGGAGCATTTGATTAACCCGCAAGTAAAAGACATTCAAATTTCCGGTATTCGCAAAATTTCGAACCTTGTCAGCACGATTCCTGGTGCGTTGACATTAACGATTGGGCAGCCTGACTTCCCGACGCCGCGGCATATTATCGAGGCAGGACAAAGGGCTTTGGATCAGAACAAAACTGTTTATACGCAAAACCCTGGTTTAATAGAGCTTAGAGAAGCTGTTTCTAACTTCGTGAAGGTCAAGTATGGCCAGGATTATCGCGCAGCGGATGAAATTATCGTCACAGCTGGTGCTAGTCAAGCTGTGGATATCACACTGCGAACGATCTTGACGCCAGGCGCTGAGGTCATCATTCCTGCTCCGATTTATCCTGGATATGAGCCATTAATTCGCCTAGCTGGTGGTGTTCCTGTCTATGTGGACACGAGAGAAAACGGATTGAAACTGACAGCTGAGTTGTTGGCGCCGTACCTAACCGAAAAGACGCGCTGCGTGATTCTATGCTACCCTTCGAATCCGACAGGTCAGGTGCTTACGGAGCAGGAAATTGCTGATTTGGCTGAATTATTGGCAGACCGGGAGTTATTTATTTTATCCGATGAAATCTATAGTGAGTTGGTTTATGGGGTTCGTCATCATTCGATTGCTACAGTTGGCAAGTTGAGAGAAAATACAATCGTCATTAACGGCTTGTCCAAATCCCATGCAATGACAGGTTGGCGTATTGGCTTTACGATGGCTCCTGCGTACCTCACAGCGCACATGGTGAAGGTTCACCAGTATAATGTGACCTGCGCGAGCTCAGTAAGCCAATATGCGGCATTGGAAGCGTTGACGGCAGGCATTGATGATGCGCTTCCGATGCGTGAAGCTTATGTAGCCCGTAGGGATTATGTCTATGATCGCTTAATCGCAATGGGTATTGAACTAGAAAAGCCGGATGGCGCATTCTACCTGTTCCCATCCATCGCGAAGTTCGGCTTATCCTCGCAAGAGTTCGCGATGAGGCTGCTGCAGGAAGAGCATGTCGCGGTCGTGCCGGGAGATGCCTTTACTTCCTATGGCGAAGGCTATATACGAATTTCATATGCCTATGCACAGGAAGTGCTGGAGCAATCCTTGGATCGTCTTCAGCGGTTTGTAGGCAAGCTTTAAAGGAATAGGGACCATCGCTGGTATTAGCGATGGTCTCTTTTTTCTGGAAATTGGAGGACAATGCTCTCTGAACAACCACAAACCGCCCGGCATCGGCACCCGCACTCGCACCAGCAACCCGAACCCGAACCCGAACCCGAACCCGAACCCGAACCCGAACCCGAACCCGAACCCGAACCCGAACCCGAACCCGAACCCGAACCCGAACCCGAACCCGAACCCGAAC
>NZ_JCAUAO010000006.1:0-386289 GCF_059691995.1 Paenibacillus sp. J22P169
GTACAAGGTCGAATAGCACAATTGGTTACATGTCCCCCGCACAATTCGAGCAGCTCTACTACCAGCGGTTAGCTTAACTTAGTGACGTCCACTTTCTTGACAGAAGAGCAATTTTCCAGTTAAACGAAGCGTAACTCCCTTTTCGCAGCCATGCAATTGCAACCATCCGATTCCCAGGGCAAGTGAAACAGCACCAGCACCAGCACCACCCCCACTTCCTCCTCCTCCTCCACAACTGACAAAAAAGCCGAGCCCCATCCCTAGGATGAAGCTCGACTCTGTTACATCAGTTGGCGCTCCTCGCCATAGCGGCGCTTAAGCTGATTTAAGAAAAATTGTAGTGAAAGGAATAACAACGCAAAGCTTGTGCCCGCGCTGAGAATAATCCACGGGTGGAGACGAATATAGCGTGCGCCGTACGCGATCAGCGACAGCCATTCACCGGAGGTGCTGATCGTAATCTGGAAGCCGGCTTCCTCGTCGCCGATCGTTTCTGTACCGCCGAGCACGATATTGAATACGGCTAGCTGCCCCAGCAGGAAGAGCACCTGCATGAACTCGCTCAAGAAGATGAACATCATTTCATTACGCATCGACGGGAAAATATGTCGAAGCGTCCGATGCCAGAATGAACCGCCCATGAGGCGAGATGCTTCAATAAACATTTTACCACTATAATAGCGTGTCCGATCTGCGATCTGATGAGCCAACGGGAACATGCCAATCAGTGTAATTAAGATAATGAAAGTGATGCTGAACAATAGCTTATTGTGTGGATCCGCTTTGGCCCCTAGATCGAGCCTTAGCCCGTAATACATCCCCGCGAGCGGCGGATAGAGGAAAATAAATGCCGGCACCGCCGCAACCGCCCACTGCAAGGAACGGAGAAGGCCACGCCCTCTGCCGGTCATCCCGCTCCACAATCCCCAAGGCAGCGCCACAGCAAGACGGAGCAAGGTTAGCGCAAGTGCCGTACCTAGTGTGTATTTTAACCCATTCAATAATAAGCTGACCATGTCGAATCCACGATGATCCGTTCCGAGCAGGAATGTGCTATTCGGTGCATAAGGCGGGATTGCGTATCTTGTTTTGCCATCCTCTTGGTATTGGATCATGTTGATCTTGTCCTCTGGCGAAATCCCATGCGGCTTCAACCAGGACCCGAACACCATCACAATAAGGAATAGTGCCAAGACAGCGATGGAGATATAAAAGGCGGTAGAAGGACGTTTTCTCATGGCCTAGCCACCTCCTCTGCACGAACCACGAACCGCTTCCGAAGCAAAGCGTACAGGATATGAAAGGCCATTGCAACCACACCAAGCACCACACAGATTGCCGACATAGAAGTGATCCCCTGGTAGATAGGCAAAATGATGAAGCCACCCAAGCCACCAATGCCACAAATCGCTTCGGCGACCGCCATACTGGCTAGCGCTAATGTCGTTGCTCTAGGCAATATAGCGAGCACATCCTCCATCACATTCCGCAGTACATGCGAGAAGAGCACCTCGCGTCGCGTTAATCCTTTGGCCAGTGCGGTTACAACGTAATCCTGCCCCAGTTCCCGTGCAATCGCGACACGAAGTGTCCCATAAATCGTCACCGACGGAATCAACGCAATCGTCAGAAAAGGAATGAGGAATGGCGTTCTGTCTCCCACTTGAACGATCAGCAGCACATAGTGACCGAGAAGCTTAGTCGCGTAAATGGCCCCCAATTGAATCAACACGATCAGGAAAAAGTCCGGTAATCCCACTAGCAACGCATGAATACCATCCAACAGGGCGCCGAGTCGCCTTGATATGGAAGCCCACAGGGCGAACAGCATACTGAGTATGATTGCAAGCAGTAAGCCAGGAATGAAGTAGGTACAGGTTTTTAATAGCATCTTAGGGATCGCGGCCGTCACCGCCACTTCCTTGCGCGTATAGGGATCTCGGTATTTCCCAAAATCACCATGCAGGAAGCCCTTGAGCTGATCTTTGACCGTATAGCCATAATAACGCCACGAAATAATAGGCTGTTCTAACGGAACGACCGAGGATCGCAGCACACCTTTAATCGTCATCGCCGTTCCTTGGTACTCCCAGAACTTGCCGTAAGGGACTTCTATCAGACCACTTTTCTCATTCAAAATCTTACTGCCGGGCAGCATTTCACTTACTTTCTGCATGCTGATGCTGGTATTGACTGCCACCTTGATCTGATCCGGCTGGACGGAAAGAAACATCTGCCGAATGTTACTCAGCAAGAAGATTCCCATCAGCGTGATCACACCCAGCAATAGCCATCGTCCTATTGACTTCAATCCGTGCCACCTCATTTATTATTTACCCTAGGTAAAATAGTCATTGTATTGTCATAGTTTATCACGAAGGTTTTGGACAGGACTAGTCTATTCTGTTGAAAAAAGAAAAAGCCTCCACCTTCCCGAATGAACAGGAAGGTGAAAGCTTCCAAACCTTAAGAACTGAACTGCGCCTGATGCAGGCGGCTGTAGACACCGCCTACGGCGATAAGCTCCTCATGTGCGCCTTGCTCGGTGATGCCCTCTTCCGTCACAACGACGATCCGATCCGCATTCTTGATCGTCGCGAGTCGATGCGCAATGACGAGCGTCGTGCGGCCCTTCGACAGCTCCGCCAAGGACTGCTGGATCGCCGCTTCGGTCTCGGTATCTAGCGCCGATGTCGCCTCATCGAGGATGAGAATCGGCGGATTCTTCAAGAACATGCGCGCAATCGCGAGGCGCTGCTTCTGCCCACCGGAGAGCTTGACGCCGCGCTCTCCGATCACCGTATCCAGTCCCTTCGGCTGGGACTGGATATAGCCCTGCAGCTGCGCGCGCCGCGCAGCGTCCCAGATCTCCTCATCCGTCGCGCCTAGCTTGCCGTACGCAATGTTCTCCCGCATCGTGCCGGAGAACAGGAACACATCCTGCTGCACGATGCCGATTTGGCGGCGCAGCGATTCCAGCTCGATATTGCGAATATCGAGACCGTCAATGGCGATGCTGCCCTCGCTGACATCGTAGAAGCGAGGCAGCAGGGAGCAGATCGTCGTTTTGCCTGCGCCTGATGGTCCGACGAAAGCGACCGTCTCCCCCGCGCGAATGGACAGGGAGATGTTATTCAAAATACGAGCCTCGTCCCCATATCCGAAGGACACGTTGTTGAACTTGATTTGGCCATCGAGGTGGTCGACCTTAATCGCATTCGGGTGATTGGCAACCTCCGGCTCTGTGTCGATGACCTCTACATAGCGTTTGAAGCCCGCAATCCCCTTCGGATAGCTCTCAATGACGTTATTGATTTTCTGAATCGGGCCTAAGAAAACATTCGTTAATAGAACAAAGGCAATGAACTCGCCATAAGTAATTTGCTTATCGATAACAAACCACGTACCACAGATGAGCACGAATACCGTTACGGAACGCATTAAGATGTAGCTTAAGGAAATGTTCCACGCCATGATTTTATAAGAAGCCAGCTTCGTCAATCGGAATCGGCCATTGTTCACCTCGAACAATTTCTTCTCATGGTTTTCATTCGCAAACGCTTGTACCACACGAATACCGCCGATGTTATCTTCGACTCTTGCATTAATATCCGCGAGATCGCCCATCATGCGGCGGAATGTCTTTGTCATTTTCTGATTAAAATACACCGCAATCCACAGCAAAAACGGCACAATAACGAACGTTAGCAAGGCTAGCTTCACATTAATTTGCAGCATCAGCAGAAGCGCGCCAATGAGCGTCATTACGGCAATAAACAGATCTTCTGGACCATGATGCGCAACCTCTCCGATTTCAAGCAAATCATTCGCCATGCGCGACATCAACTGTCCCGTTTTGTTATTGTCATAGAACCGGAAGCTCAGCTTCTGCAGATGGTTGAACATCTTTTTCCGCATATCCGTTTCAATGTTAATCCCCAGCATGTGTCCCCAATACGTAACGACAAAGTTCAGCAGTGTATTCAGCGCATAGACGGCCAACAATCCTACGCACGCCCATATAATCCACGCCCAATTCCCCGCAGGAAGTAATTTATCGATCACCTGATTGACGGCCAGCGGAAACCCTAGCTCCAACAACCCAGCCACCACTGCACAAGTAAAATCCAAAATAAATAAGTGCTTATAGGGCCGATAGTATGAAAAAAACCTTCTTAACACGTGTCTATCCCACCTTTCGTATCGTTGACAACCCACATTGCATCGTGCACGTAGTGGTGGCAACATCTGCCTATTATACCTGAAAACCTCCACAAATAGGCAGTTGCCAGAGGACATGTATCCAATATTTTCATATAAATAGGTATATCATATCCTGGCTGTGGAGGCATGGAATCATGTTCAGCAACTCTATGGATACGCGAACTGCCATTCGCCTTGCGGCGATGTGCGGTCAAAGCTACACCCAACTGGAACAAGGAACGGAAGCTGTCACTCTACCTGCTACCTATCGAATCGTTTCTCCGATCACGGCGAATTCCGCTTTTGGCGGACGCGAGCTGTTTGGTTTTATTGCAGAATCCGACAGTCAAATTGTGATTGTATTTCGAGGCACCTCCACCACGTCGGACTGGATCTCGGATGCCATCGCTAGACAGACTGATTTCCCCTATGCCAAAGAAGGCGGACTTGTGCACCAAGGGTTTCTAGATATTTACCAATCTGCACGCAAACCAATGATAGCGACGATGGCCAAACTCTCTGCTCACAAACAACTTTACCTGACAGGGCACAGTCTCGGCGGCTCGCTCGCTACCTTATGTGCTGCTGATTTAGCAACGAACACGAAGTTTAAGGATCCCTCTGTGTATACCTTCGGTTCACCTAGGGTCGGCAATACGACATTCGCTAATCAATTTAATCGCAAAACAGGGCCCCACTATCGCGTATACAATCGCAACGATATGGTTCCTTCCCTGCCACCTCTCGTTTATAAATCGCCTCGTACGGGTGATCTCTATCACTATATTCATGTTAAAAAAGGCGTTGAGCTTGCCTTTCCAACCGGGTCGTTCGCAGGTAACCATGCCGTTAGCAGCTACTACACAGAGCTCGCTAAGCTCGATCCGAAGTATGCGAAGCTAATCTGTACCAAAACGCCGGGCTTCTGCCCGAACTGAAAGAGACTATGGGACATGGCCCATAGTCTCTTTTGGCGATTACAACCGCTTCTTAGTGCGCTGCATTTTCTTGAACAGCAAAGTGCTTCTGAATCAAAGAAATTTGACCCGAATGAATGCCCGTGTGATACATCAATCTTCCCACTGCTTCTAATGGTGTCGATGGCCCCATTGGCGATTCAACGGGTACGCTCCATGCTTCTTCAGGCAGTGCGCGCATAGCTTCAATTAGATGGTTATTGGAGGCAGTCAGATCATCGACCAATTCTTGCAGGTTGGTAAATGCAGGTTTTACCTTCGGGCCATTAGGACCGCCTGCTGTATACAGCTTAGTGCCTTCTGGAATTTTCACTCCGAAAAACCAGTTTGCGAACATATATTCAACCTCAGCGTTATGACGAAGCATATAGCCAATTGAAGCTGAACCCAATTCGAGGGTCAAATCAGCTTCCGGGAGCTTTTGGACTGTTTTATGGAAACGACCTTGAATCGCATTCCAAATCGGCAATACCGTTTCAAAACTCATGTTTAAGCACTCCTTCGGGATTCGAAATTCGGAATTATATTAGGATGATTTTGCAGGTTGGTGACCGTCTCTGGCTACGTGCTCGAATTTGGTTGCTGCCAAGTCGATATCGAAAGCTTGACCGAATCCAGCTACATAGCGTCCTTCTAGTGTTGAAAGTTCGAACAAGGAGAAGTCCAGCGTTTTCAAAACGTTGATCATTTGCTTACCAAAGCGTTCACCGAACAAGTCAAAAATATCTTCCTTATCTTCATTTCCAATATTAACAGCTGTACATACGAAACGTGCACGTTGTCTTGCAAACAGGTTCTCTGTGGAAATTTCGTCTTCAATTAGCATAACATCAATGGAAGGGTTCGTCTCCATATAACGGAAATGATTCGCGATTCTACTAATAAAGATATACAGCTTCCCATCCTTCTTCACAAAAGGGGCATAGGAAATGAACGGCTTCCCGTTATCATCCACTGTGCTCAACATTAACGATTTCAAACTATCTGAGAACTTCAAGTACTGGAGCTTGCTGATTTCTTGATCCAATTGTTTCATTCGGTAACACCCCTGCTTTCTTCAAAATATGTATGCGGGGACCCGCACCATGATCGCTATATTGAATGTCGGATTCCACATCGTAGACATGTCTGAGCAAGTCGCTCGTTAACACATCTTGCGGTTTGCCGTATTGATACCGTTGCCCATTCTTCAGTACACAAATGTTATCGCTGTATGCACTCGCATGATTCAAATCATGAAGAACCATGACCACGGTTATCTTCAGTTCACGATTCAACTTGCGCACTAGCTCTAATACATCCAATTGATGTGCGATGTCCAGATACGTCGTAGGCTCATCCAATAGTAGCAGCTTAGGACGCTGCGCTAATGCCATGGCGATCCAGGCACGCTGCGCTTCACCGCCAGATAGGGAGTTTACGAGACGGTCTTTGTAGGGGAGCAGCCCCGTTTGTTCCATAGCCCAGTTGATAATTTCGTAATCTTCCCCATTAAAGCGTTCAAACCACTTCTTATGCGGCATCCGCCCGTAGCCAACAAGCTCTTCAATCGTCATATCCGAAGGACTTGTGTTCGATTGACACAGCATGCACATCATACGTGATACTTGTTTCGTG
The DNA here is from genome assembly GCF_059691995.1 of Paenibacillus sp. J22P169. Taxonomy (NCBI): domain Bacteria; kingdom Bacillati; phylum Bacillota; class Bacilli; order Caryophanales; family Paenibacillaceae; genus Paenibacillus; species Paenibacillus sp. J22P169. The sequence continues at coordinate 6,798 of NZ_JCAUAO010000006.1, forward strand.
CTGAGAGATTGCAACTCTTGATTGGCAATACAGATGCGACCGCTCTCGCATGGAACGAGTCTGGAAACGCCTTTGAGAATGGTTGATTTCCCAGAACCGTTGGGTCCGATAATCGATACGACTTCCCCCTCCTGCACAGCTAACGAGAAGTCATTCACAATCGTTTTATCCCCGTATCGAATCGTTAAGGACTGAACATCAAGCACGGCTTGCTTCCCCCTTTCGCATCAGATATAGGAAATAAGGGCCTCCAACCATCGCCATCACAATGCCTGAGGGTATCTCTAATGGTGCAAATACGGTTCGCCCGACGGTATCAGCTAGTAATAAAATAAGTGCTCCAAGCACGACACTTATAGGCAGCATAAACCGATAGTTGGAGCCGACCAGCATGCGAGCAATGTGTGGAACAACGAGTCCCACAAACCCGACAAGTCCGACCGTGGATACCGAAACAGCAGCCAAGTAGACCGCGACGAACGACAGCGTAAACCGGATACGTGTCAGGTTCTGCCCTAAGTTATGCGCAGCCTGCTCTCCCAAACGCAAAATGTTTGCTTGGCGAATGCATAGGAAGGCAACCACCAAGCCCACTATTGAATAGGGGAAAATCGTCATGACACTGCCCATCCCTTTACCGGAAAGGCTGCCGTTTAGCCATTGCAGTGCAGCAGGCAGCTTATCGCTATATAAAATAGAGAGAAGTCCAATGACACCTCCGAAAACAGCATTGACGGCAACCCCAGATAGAATCACGCGAATTGGCGCGAAGCCGCTGCGTTTATGCCAAGCCCACACATAGACCATGATTGCCGCAAAGGAGCCTCCAATAATGGCACCTAGCGGTATCAAGGAAGAGAAGCTTGGAAACACAAGAATAATGAGCAGCACCGCAACCGCCGCACCACTCGAAACGCCCGTCAGTCCAGGATCAGCGAGCGGATTAAGCAAAACAGCCTGGAGTAAAGCACCCGATGCCGCTAAGTTAGCTCCGATTATTAAAGCTAGAAAAACTCTGGGGATACGAATATCCCACAGAATTGTATGATTGGAGCCATCACCATTACCAAATATAGTAAGGATCGTATCTAGTGGTGATATACGGGCGCTGCCTAGGCCGATAGATAGCAACGTGCTCGCGAGAAGCAGAACACATGCAATCCCTATATAAGTGATGTTTCTTTTCTGCTTCTCGACCACGAATGCATTCCCCCGGCTTTATTTATACAGAACTTGCGCTAGATCTTTGAAAGCCGCAGGGGCATTAACGATAGATGCAATACCGAATAGGTTGTAATCTAGCGGTTTGAATTTACCATTTTTGAATGCGTTCAGTTTCTCCCATGCGCCGTTCTTCTTCAAATCCTCTTCTAATTTCTTCGATACAGCCGCAGGATCACCATGTGCTACCAGCAAAATAACATCTGGATTTGCTGTTACAATGCTTTCCATGTTCAGTGGCACGTACGCTTCTTTCATCTTCAGAACGTCGGATACCACGTTGGAGGCTCCTAGTTGTTTAACCAAGCTGCCTGTGAACGTATTCTCGTTCATGAACATCAGCGATTCAGCGGATCCGAAAAGGATCAGTACCTTCGGTGCTGCTTTGCCTTTACCTAGCTCACGCGCTGCTGTTTCTTCGGTCGTGGTTTTCTCAAGAAGTGCTGTTGCCTTCGCCTCTTGTTTGAATAATCTGCCCAGGACAACTGTAGAAAGCTTCAGCTCTTCTAGGGAATCTACAGGAATGTAAGCAGATGGCAGCTTCGCTGGTTGGAATTTCTTCTCTAGGCTATCTTTAATGGAAGCTGGTGAAACAATTACATCAGGCGTTAGCTTAGCAATTTGCTCTAGATCAGGTGCATGTGAGCTGCCGATTTTCGTTACATTCGCATACGCTGCTGGCATCTTGCTCGTTGTAGTGGGTACGCCAACTGGCATAACGCCAAGTTCATTAAGGATTTCTGAGATCCCTACAGAGACGGTAACGACTTTAGCAGGGTTTGGTGTTTTGAACTGAGCGAGAAGCTCCGTCGCTTTGGCTTCATCAATGGCAACCTTCGGTGCAGCCGTTGGTGCTGCTGTTGGAGCTGGCGTTGCGGCTGCTTTCGCTGCAGCACTCGCTGCTGGCGTTGCAGCTGGTTCGGTTGTTGTCCCTTGGCCGCATGCGACTGTCAACGAGAGTAAAAGTACGGCCATACCTATTTTTACGGATGCTTGTTTCATGATTTTTGAATCCCCCTATGTAATTGATAATGATTTTCATTATTATTATATTGATAATGATAATTGTTTTCAATAAGAATTTTTATGTCGTATTTTTGCGTGGCATATTTCGCTAGATTTCAGCACGAAAAAAACCGTAAAAGGTGCGGTTTCGCTACCTTTCACGGTCTAAATGGTTCCGTTAGTACGCCTATTCGAGCTCTGCATAAAGCGCCGATGACAAATATCGCTCACCCGTATCCGGGAGGATAACAACGATCGTTTTCCCTTTGTTCTCAGGTCGCTTCGCCAGTTGGACTGCTGCAAAAGCAGCAGCGCCAGATGAAATGCCGACGAGAAGCCCTTCGCTTTTGGCCAATTGGCGTGCCGTCTCCATCGCCTCTTCATTGCTAACGGTGAGGATTTCATCCACGACAGCCCGATTGAAATTATCCGGCACAAAACCAGCGCCGATCCCTTGAATCTGGTGCACGCCACGTGTGCCACCGGACAACACAGGGGAATCTGCAGGCTCCACAGCCACAATTTGAACATCGGAATGCCGCTGCTTGAGGATCTCTCCTACACCTGTAATGGTGCCACCCGAACCTACGCCTGCCACAAAAATATCAACCTTGCCCCCCGTATCTCGCCAAATTTCTTCTGCGGTTGTTGTGCGATGAATCTCAGGGTTCGCTGGATTGCTGAACTGCTGTGGAATATAGGAATTGGGCAGCTGAGCAGCTAATTCCTTGGCTTTGCGAATGGCGCCTTGCATGCCTTCCGCAGCTGGCGTGAGCACAAGCTCTGCGCCTAGGGCTCTTACAATTTTGCTGCGCTCCTCGCTGAACGAATCCGGCAGAATGATGATCAACCGATAGCCTAAGGCCGCTGCTGCAAAGGCGAGACCGATGCCTGTATTCCCACTGGTCGGCTCTATGATGACGGTATCTTGATTGATCTTCCCTCTGCGTTCCGCATCCTTCAGCATGGCATAACCGATACGATCCTTCACGCTGCCCGCTGGGTTGAAATACTCCAGCTTGGCGACAATTCTCGCTTCAAGCTCTTGCCGTTTATTGAAATTCCAGAGCTCCAGCAACGGTGTATTTCCGATGAGTTCTGTTAAATTATTATATATCTTAGGCATGGGGAACCCTCGCTTTCAGCAGTATAATATTAAACCTATACGTTTAGTTGGATAAATAAAGTATAGCATCTGCCGAGAGGGATATTAAATCAATAATCCTGATAAAAGAGTGTGGTATTTTCTTATATTGGGAGATTTGTTGGATTAGAACAACCCTACAGACGAACATATGGTACACTGGTTTTTAGATCATAAAAATCAGTAGAGAAACAAGGAGAAACATAGATGAAACTCGTATCATGGAATGTAAATGGCTTGAGAGCCTGTGTGAATAAAGGATTTACTGATTACTTCAGAGAGGTGGATGCTGATTTATTTTGTTTGCAGGAAACGAAGCTGCAGGAGGGTCAAATCGACCTCGACCTCGGTGAGGGATACAAGCAATATTGGAACTATGCGGAGAAAAAAGGGTATTCCGGCACGGCCGTTTTCTCGAAGGTGGAGCCACTTTCTGTTCGGTACGGCATTGAAGAAGATTCTGAACCAGAAGGTCGCATCCTGACCTTGGAATTCGAGAACTTCTATCTCGTGACGGTGTATACACCGAATGCGAAGCGAGATCTCTCCAGACTGCCTTATCGGTTAGAGTGGGAGGATCGGTTCCGCAACTATTTGCTCGGGTTGGATGCGGTTAAGCCTGTTTTGGTTTGCGGGGATTTGAATGTCGCCCATAACGAGATCGATTTGAAAAATGCCAAAGGCAACCACAACAACTCCGGCTTCACCCTCGAAGAACGTGGCAAAATGACGGACTTGCTGGCTGCTGGCTTTATTGATAGCTTCCGACATCTATATCCGGAGAGAACAGACGTGTACTCGTGGTGGTCTAATATGCCAGGCGTTAGGGCTCGGAATGTAGGCTGGCGGATTGACTATTTCCTCGCGTCTGCGCGATTAGCACCTAAAATCACCGAGGCATCGATTGCATGCGATATCTTAGGGAGCGATCATTGTCCGGTGGTTTTGGAGCTGGATTTAACCTAGAGAGCATGGCTGCGCCCAATCCCCGACTTAAGGAGGAGCGCCCGCTCCGACCATGGTCGCTTCTGGAAATAACTCCCTGAGTGGTATGATCGAATCAAATAGAATTCGATGAGCTGTGAGGGGTGCAAAGTGAAGAGAAACCGAAGAAGAAGGCGAAGTTGGGTGTTTGGCATTTTGGCTTTTCTGGCCGTTGGGATTGCGGCTTATGCCTTGTTCTTCTATGGAAATCCTGACGGTATCAAGGATCAAGGCTTCGTTACGGAAAAAGGCAGCATGCCTGATCTTTGGTATACCGTTCTATGGATCCATGCAGGTTCTGGTGGACTTGCGCTAGGCATTGGGTGGCTTCAATTTATTAAAAAGATTCGACTCCGCACACCGAATGTCCATCGCGCAATTGGCTATGTGTATGCAACGATGATTACGGCAGCAGGTGTGACGGGTCTCTACATGGCCTATTACGCAAGCGGAGGCTTGAGTGCTCAGCTTGGCTTCGGAGCATTATCTCTCATGTGGTTGTACACACTTTACCTCAGCATAAAAAGTATTATCAGCGATCGCAATCCGATCGCACACGGTCAATGGATGCTGCGAAATTACGCGCTATCTTGCGCGGCAATCTCCCTGCGTATCATGACGCCGTTAGCGGGTATGTTCTGGGGTCTGACAGATACGAATGAGACATTCGGCGTCATTGCTTGGCTCTGTTGGGTGCCGAATTTACTCATCGCAGAAATGATCATTCGCAGTGGAATTCGCAGAATTTCGAATCCTTTGAATGCTTAAGTTAGCAATAGACACATAAGAGATCCCTTCGGTTGCGAATGGATTTCTTTCTTGTTTATATCAATGCTGCTAAGCAATATTTCGTATAATAGGAGTGAAGGAGTGATGTGCCAATTTTAGTACAAATGAGCCAAGATACTTTTCAGCTTTTAGAAGATCAGGCCCTGATCGCAGCCTGCTTCCAGCCGATCATCCATGCCTATAAAGAGATTCAAACGCGAGGTGAGGATTTCAGCTCCGGGTTATTTCAAGAGCTTACACCCGGTCAACAAGCCCTGTTCGCGTTTCGCGTCTATCACACCCATGCCATAGCATCGCAGGCTGACTTCTATTGGTGGAGTGCCTATTTCCTCGCACAGCCGGCGAGATGGACGGGCCTTCTGAGCGCGCTGCGCTTTTTCGAAGACTCCACCACGCTGCCTCAAGTTGAGCATATGGAGTCTCTCCTTCGACAGCGCAATCACCCGAGGAGCGTCACCGACTTCGATATTTCTACAACGGATCTCGAGCAGGATCCCGAACTGGTCTCGGAGGTCAGACCGCTCTACGCAGCCTTACTAGAAGCAGCAGAGATCACTAATAAGGGCATAGCAGCTTACATACGTAAGTATCCTGGCGCGTTTGTACGTATAGAGAATTAGGAGAATGAATAATCATTTGCATTCCCAAACCCCCCCTCAGGATTTATTTTATGAATAAAAAAGGGAATTAAAGGTATTCGTTGAATAAATAAACTTTTCATACAATTCACTCCGGAGGATGAAATCCATGTTGCTTCAATATCAGAAAGGTTTTATACGACTAATCTGCCTCTTCTTGTTGTTTTTATCGTACACATCTATTGAACATGTCCAATCCGCACACGCAGATACAACAGCAGCAGTAACAGCCCCCCAACCTACTTTAAGCCTAAATTTCACCCAAGGAGTGACGGATTGGTTAGCAGATAATACACTCGGATATCTTTATGTTATTTCGAAAGATACGAATAAACTTTATTTTATTCGTACATCAGATTTTGTAATTGAGAAAGAACTATTTGTCGGCTCTAAGCCAACTAGCCTAAGTAGAAACGGAAATTCTTTGTACATTGCTCTAGCCGATGCTTCTCACGTTCAGGTGGTAAATTTAACTACAAAATCACTATCCACACAAATTGAATTATATCGAGGGACATCCTCGCTGGCCGTTACTTCAGACTACTTATTTTTTTCAGACAATACATCTACTGCCTTTAGGTATGACAGGAATGGCCAAACTTTTACTAACTTCGATACTTTACTCTCAGACGCTATATTTGCGACAGATGAGTCCACCCATACCGTTTATGTAGGCGAAACAGGTTCATCCGGTTCTAAGTTAATCGCGTATAACTATGTCACCGGCCAGCAAATAGGCGTAAGTAACTATTATGGAGGTTACGGGTTTGCGTTTCCTAATCGAAAAATATTCTTTGATGGGAGCGACTTATTCTTTGGCGGCATGCGGATGAACGGTTCTAACATTGCTGACATAAAGGGCGCTTACAAACGATACGGGAATTATAGCTATTTAAACTCAAGTATTATGGACGTTGCCGGAAGTTATGTTTTGACAAGTCAAGCTGTTTTTGACAAGGAAACCTATAAAAAGCTAGCAGATCTCCCCTATGAAGTAACCCATGGTTTAATGGGCACTAATGGAACGGTCTATGTGGCTGAAATGGGGATTTACGGAAGGAATAAAATCGAAGCATATACACTAAATCTTTCTGTCCCTTATACAAATCAAATAAAATCTTCAAATAATCATCTGAATTTCAGTGACTCCATTAATGCTTGGACAACAAATGAAGAAAGTCCTTATATTTACTCGATCTCCTATGATACCAACGAAATGATTGTCATTAGGAAAAGTGATATGAGTGTAGTGAAGAAGAGCGATATCGGATCCAATCCATCTGATATTCAACTTTACAACAATCATATCTATGTTGCACTTAACGGCGCAACCAAAGTAGGCGTTGTAAATACGGGAGATATTACAGCCTCTTCTCCGTTACCTATAACTCAGTTTACTACCTCAGTAAATCCAAAGTTGGTTTATCCTACTAGTCAGTTCATCTATTACTGGGGGTACTCTATCTTCCAGAGCATGAGGGTTCTAAATCCTATTTACGAAGGAAATCTTCAACTAGCCGATCAACATCTTGTCAATGGTTATATTTATAACGGCTTAGTTTATGATAGCGTAACAGATAACGTATATGGGCTATCTAATTCGAGTCAAATATTCAAGATAGATCCAGTAACGCAGACACAAGTTTCAATATCCAATCCGATTTATGATTTACCTAATTATGGGAAATTAATTAAAGATGGAGACCAATTTTACTTTGGAAATAAGCGCATTGGCATAACGGGTAACGTATACGGGACATATCCCGATACGGTTGTTAGCGCGTATGGACCACTTGTATTTGGTACAACTGCTGTTTATGACAGAGATACGTTCACTAAAATTAAAGACTTACCTTTTAAACTTACGAATGCCTATGTAGCTCAAGATAGTACGTTGTACTTGTCATCAGCAAAAGATGTATTTAAGTTTGCGAGCCTAGCTGATTTAGATACCTACATACAGATGGAATTACTTCCTAGAAATCCAATCCTAGTTGATGCAGAAATAAGAGAAGGGTGGATTCAGGGCCATATCCTTTTCAAACCTGCTATTAATCAGTCTGGTATTTCTTACTATAAATTTTATTTTTTAGATGCCAACCAACAACCAACTGGATATCTGAGTTCAACATATAGCTCGACTCTTAGCGATGGGACTTTAGATTATCAAGTAAATAATTCTTCCATACCTCAAGGGTCCGTTAGTCTAGGTGTGTACGCTTATGCAAAAATAGATGATTATACGGATAAGCAAATAGCGACCCCAGTGGTATTTCCGCTATGGGACTTGCCTAGTTATTTACCTAAAAATACAAACCTAACCTTATCTCTGGACACTCCAACCTCACTAAAAGGTGTGCTGACATGGAAGAAAGGCAAAGTTGAAAGCCCGGGAACCGTCTATCGTATTTATTACATTGATGATTCAGAAATTATTGGATCTGCCATTGCAGAAGCTCAAACAGGCCAATCTGACTATTCCATTCAATTGGACCAACACCAGATTCCCTCGAAAGCAGTTGGACTAGCGATTACCACCGAAACGTCAGAAGGTCAACGAGCTCCCTACTATGCCTATTTACTTTTCCCAAGACTTCTGACGGAACCTGTACCTGCAGAGAATGTGACTCTTGTCAAAAATATGGCAGCGGACGACACAGTTACGGTAACTGGACTTCAATCCGGCCAGTATATCTCTGTGTACCGCGGAGATGGAACAGTTCAGCTCGGAAGCGCAATTGTAGCACAAGGACAATCTTCCGTTACTATTTCAATTCGTGATTTCGGCAATCCAGGCGATTCTCTTCTGATTACACGGCAAAGTCCTGGTAAATATGAAAGTCAGAGTACGAGAGTTTTTATTCCAATTTCCAATAACTCTGGTGCAGGTGGCGGCGGTGCTGTAGGCGGTGGTGGCGGCGGTGGCGGTGCTGTAGGCGGCGGTGGCGGCGGTGGCGGTCCCGTTGAGAATTTTAAATGGGATATCATCAATACCAATCATAAAGTAGAAATTACTTCGAGCATTACCAATGAACAGTTATTAAAGCTATATAAGCTAGCTTTTGCAAATGGAAGCAGTGAAGTCATTATTCCATTGAGCACGTCTGCCGAGGGATATCAGTTCGAATTGCCAACAGGTACACTTGATCAACTTAGGAATGACAAGGACGATTTTTCGATAAAGGTACAAACCAAAATAGGTACAATTAAGTATCCAATTCGCGTACTACAGGATGTACTTGTTACTTCAAGTGTATCGGGTGATAAAAAGCTTAACATTCATATTGATTATATTGATCTAGCAAAGAAGAATCTCATTAAATCAGGCATTGGAGCAATAGGTGGAACTTTAGTTGGAGATCCTGTGTCCTTCCAGTTATTTGTTGAAGATAAGGACAAAAACCAACAGGAGACTACTACTTTCAATCAATTTATAGGGCATACACTGCCAATTCCTGCTGACGTTTCTTTAGCAGAGGGTGAACTATTCGCAGGAGCTGTTTGGAATCCCGAATCAGGCACTTTTGAAAACGTTCCGATACAAATTGAGTATGAAAATGGTCATCCTTCGTTAGCTACCTTATGGAGAAATGGGAATTCCATCTATGTCTTGTATAAAACAAAAGCAAAGTCGTTCCTAGACCTTGAAGATACTCACTATGCTAATCAAGCTATTCAAGCGCTAGGTGCCATGGGTATTATCAATGGTTTCGCCGATGGAACATTTAAGCCAGAACAACATGTGACTAGATCCGAGTTTGCAGCTTTGCTTGTTAGGGCACTGGGTCTCAAACAAAATCCCCACAAGATCGTACAGTTTACAGATGTCGGGGAGCACGACTGGTTTTATCCAAGCGTACTAACAGCAGCTTCCAATGGGCTTATTCATGGTTATGAAGATAACAGCTTCCGTCCTAACGAGCGGATCTCCAATCAAGAAGCTCTCACGATGCTTGCAAATGCATTACAAGTATCCCCAGCGAGTCAACAATTTCAGCAGACAGAAATTATTGAGGAAATAAGAAAAGTAAGCGCGGAGATGTCCGTTGATTCTTGGGCAGAGCAAGCACTCGCAATTACTTCGAAACAACATATAATCAAGCTTGGCGAGCCATTCAGATTCAATAAGGATACAGATACGAATAGAGGTCAAACAGCACTCTGGCTTAATAGATTGATAAGTCAAATAAAATGGGGAAATTGAACAAAAGCCGACAGCTTCTCGAAAGAGATAGCCTGTCGGCTTTCTTTATTTCTCTTATAATTTATGCTCTAGTGCTACCGCAAAAAGCGAATGAACATTCCCATCTGGATCAGCAAAGAAGGCCGTTACATGTCCCCAGGACTTTGACTTTGGCTCCATAATCGCGGTAGCTCCTTTGGAGATATACTCCTGATAAAGAGCGCTCACTTCTTCCGGTGAGTCACATTGAAAATTGAATTCGAAGACTTGCCCTTTACGCTCTTCCAGAAACGAAGGATGATCATTCGTATTATCCGCCATAAGGGGAGTCGAGCAAATCGCTAGACGGACGCCGCTATTATCAAATTCGACGTACTCCTCTTCTTCCACGACGATTCGAAAGCCAAGCACATCACGATAAAAACGAGCTAGTCGTGCCACATCACGCGATAACATTGTGATGCCTTCTAATTGGATTCTCATTTGGCGATCCCACCATTCATCATCTATTTCCTAAAAGTGTAACACGAAGAATGATATGGGATCAAGTGTTCTTATTTTGCAGAAGCCCACTCGACCAGCAGCCCTATAGTAAGAGTCGCATGCCTCCACATAACGAATAGCTGGAAAAACTCCAGCTATTTCTCTGCCTAACTGATATTTCTCCGAATTACATGGAAAATGTACATGTAATTCCGCCGAATTCTTCCCTACCGACGAAATATCTTGAAATTAACTGCGCTTTTTACAGTTAATTGAACAAAAGTGCGTATTCGAGAGAAATTAACTGTATGTTTTCCAGTTAGTGACCACAAGACGTTGATGTCCACGCTTCTAATAAGGCAACACGCGCTCCTCCAAATGAGCCTTCAAATTCGCCAAAGACATGGCGTAGCCCTCTTCGGTCGGCTTTGCCTGCTCCTTGGTTTCATATCCCGTCTCCGTGATCGTCACACGTGTGCCGTCCTCTTCCTCGGCTAGGAGAAATGTCGTGATCATCTCGTAATCGGGTATCCCCAGCTCCCAACGCAACGCGAACCGTTGCTGAGGTTCAACCCCCACGGTCGTTGCTCGCAAGGTGACAACCTCCGTCCCCGCATGGTACGCATTCGGTGAATGGTGAAAGTAAACCGTAGCTCCGAGAGAAAGCTCGGAGACTTCCCATGGCGAGCCTGGCGAGTACCACTTCGAAAGCTGCTCCCCTTCCGTCACCGCTTGCCATGCACGCTTCCGCGAAGCCTGGATCCAAATGCTCTGTACGACTGTAAACTGTCCCACACGAACCTCTCCTCACTTATAAATTCTGCTCACTGACGCCCGTCACCGGGTCGAACGTCAGCATTTTCGTGCCGATTTTATCAATAAAGAAACGATCATGACTTACCGTAATCACAGCGCCAGGGAAATGAATCAGAGCCTGTTCCATGACCTGAATACTCATGAGATCGAGATGATTCGTCGGCTCATCTAAGATGATGACCGCGGCGCCGGAGAGGAGACACTTCGCTAGCGCGACCCGCGCCTTTTGCCCACCGGACAGGTTGCCAATAAACTTGCTGAGGTCCATCTCCGAAAATTGCAGCATGGCTAGGAATTTGTTCACCTTTTTCCGCGGCGCATCCAGTCCTAGACCGTACGTATTCACCGCATGGCTTACAGTATCCTTCGGATTAAGCTCCTCCCACATGCGGTTGAAGTAGGCGTAGCTGACGCCTTTTTCCCAGATCACCTCGCCGGATTCCGGCTTCTCCTGTCCTGTAAGCACCTTAATAAGCGTGGATTTCCCGCTTCCGTTGGGGCCAACGATGACTAGGCGGTCCTCCTTTTGAATATCGAAGCTGACGTCCTGAAAGATGGTCCGATCCTCGTAAGTCTGACCGATACCTTTCACCTCGCACAGCTTGTCTGGAAACCGCAGACGCTCATAAATATCCGTGATCAATACGTTGACGGGGTGCGGCTCGATCCGTTTTTTGTTATCTGCTAGCTGACGTGAGAGACGGTCCTTGGACATTTTCTTGCTGGCGCGGCTTTCAATGGCCTCCGACTCCATAAGGAGCAGCTCTTCTTCCCACTCAAATTGGCGGTCGAGCTCCTTTTTGCGCATCTTCTTTTTGCGGATATAGTCGGTGTAATTCCCCTCATATTCCTGAAAACGATAGTTCTCGATCTCGATCACTTGCGTGACCACTTTGTCGATAAATTCCCGGTCATGAGATATCAGAATCATCGCGCCTTTGAACCGATACAGCCACTGCTCCAACCAAGCAATACCTTCAATATCTAAGTAATTGGTCGGCTCGTCCAGCAGGACAACATCGGGCAGCTCTATGAGCATTTTGGCTAGCGCCGCACGGTTTCTCCAACCGCCGGACAATTCATCGACAGGCTGATGACGCGACCGCTCATTAAACCCAAGCTTCGTTAGAACCGTGTTAATTTCAACGGATACATTCCACCCGTCCAAATGCTCCATTTGCTCAAACAGCTCAGCTTGCCTCGTCAACAGCTTATCCATCTCACCATCATCGGTAACAATACCGAGCTTCTCTCCAACTTCCTGCAACTCGCGTTCAATCAGCGCAACTTGCTCGAAACACATTTCCAGCTCCTGTTGAACGGACAAGCTTCCGGTCATTTCCGAGAATTGCGAGAAGTACCCTATTTTAACCTGAGGATCAACTTCTACTTTGCCTGACGTGGGCTCTTCCTTACCCATAATTAGCTTAAAAACCGTCGATTTCCCGGCACCATTCCGTCCAATCAGGCCAATTCGTTCCCCTTGACTCACCTTAAAATAAATATCGCGAAAAATCATCGCGTCCTCATATTTCTTCGTAACGTTCTCCAAACGAATTACACTCATGGCTATCCCCTTTTACCTGCATCATTCTAGGCTGATTATATCATGTTTGCGATCATGACATTTTTAATTAAATGGTGTATTGTACAGTTGACTTCATGTATAGTATAAGTTACATTGTGTATATAATATTTTACTAAAGGTAAAAATGAACATACAGGAGGCATGGAAGAAATGTCCTATCAAGAGAAAAAGCATATCGTCTCGTTTATAAGCATGGTGTTCATTTTTGGTTTCTATTGTTGGTATGTCTTTCAAAAGATTCAGGATACGAGCATGGACACGACGGAAACCTTCCACTTTTGGGCGGCTGCCATCTTAATCTTAATTCCGGTGTCCATTGTTGCCAAAATCATCATTGCTATCATTTTCAATATGATCTATCGCATGACGACCAAAGAAGTGGAGCCTTCCTTCTCAGATGAACTCGACAAATTAATTGATTTGAAGGCTACAAGAAATTCTCATTATGTATTTACGCTGGGTTTTCTTCTAGCCATGGGATCGCTGGTGATGGATATGACGCCTACCACGATGTTCATCATTCTTATATTCTCAGGATTCTTGTCAGAAATGGCCGGTGTATTCACACAGCTCTACCATTATCGGAAAGGAGTTTAAGATGGGCAAAAGTCTGATCAGCAATCACATACGGAAATTACGATTTAACCAGGATGAAATGACGCAACAGCAGTTGGCAGATAAGGTTGGGGTAACGAGGCAAACCATCGTCGCCCTCGAACAGGGCAAATACTCCCCTTCTTTGGAATTGGCTTTTCGCATTGCACGTGTTTTCAAATTACCGTTGGAAGATGTTTTCTTCATTGAGGATGACCAAGTGTGAGATTGGCTAACAACAATCCATGCAGGAGGGATATGAATGAGAGCGATTGTTTGTACCACGTACGGGTCACCTGAGGTGCTTCAGTTCAAAGAGGTAGAAAAGCCAGAACCTAAGGATAATGAAGTACGGATTAAACTGCACGCGGCTATTGTCACACCTTCGGATTGTGCTTTTCGCAAGGCTGACCCTTTTATCATCCGATTCATGTATGGTCTGCACAGGCCAAAACATACGATACTAGGCGTAGAGTTCGCTGGTGAAATTGACGCAGTAGGCAGAAGCGTGACGTCCTTCAGGGCAGGCGACCGTGTTTCCGGTATTAGTCCGACTACCTTCGGCACCTACGCCGAGTACGTATGTCTGCCTGAAGCTGGCACATTGGCTATTCTTCCAGCTAATGCTAGCTATGATGAGGCTGCGGGCCTCTGTGACGGCGGCTTAACGGCATTGATATTCCTCCGAGATACGGCACGACTGCAACGGGGACAAAAGATCTTGATCAACGGCGCTTCTGGATCCGTAGGGGCTTACGCGGTACAACTGGCGAAGTACTTCGGAGCCGAGGTGACGGGGGTGTGCGGTTCCACGAATACAGCATTCGTGAAATCGCTGGGGGCAGACCAGGTCATTGACTATACCCAAGAGGATTTTACCAAAAGCGGTCGGACTTATGATGTTATTTTCGATGCGGTAGGCAAGCGTTCATTCTCGCAATGTAAAGGCTCGCTATCTGCAAAAGGATTCTATCTCACTACCGTTCCATCGCTAGGCATTATGCTTCAGATGCTATGGACATCCAAGATCGGCAGCAAAAAAGCCAAGTTCACAGCTTCGGGTTTACAGCAGAAGAAAGAGAATCTCGCGTTTCTCGCAGAGCTTTTTGAGGCGGGACAAATGAAAGCCGTGATTGATCGACGCTATTCGTTGGAACTGATGGCTGAGGCTCATAGGTATGTGGATACAGGGCGTAAGAAGGGGAATGTGGTTATCACTTTCACTCCAAATTCGAAAACAAATGCTGCGTATACTCCTTAATAATCGCGGACACTTCCACATCCTTCTTGGTGATTCGCCACAGATAGTTCGGGTACTTTTTGTATTTTCCAATCGGTATCGAGACGACCCCGTTCTTAAATTTCTCTGGCATCGTAGTCACGATGTAATCCGTTGCGATCGTAATGGCATTGCCGCGGCTAACCATTTGCATGATGGCTTGTGTGTTATTGGTCGTTAAGGCAATTCGGTTGCCTGAGTCCCCGGAAATCAACTCCGCGGCAATCCGTTCAATATAAGCATCTTTATAAATAACGAATACTTCATTATGTAGTTCAGCGCCTGTTATGGCAGTTAAAAATCGCAAAGGCGATTGTTTATTCACGACAATAACAGCTTCCCCGCGAATCACAGGCTCCCACGTGAACGAGTCGTCCTGACTCTCACGCGACAAGGAAACGAAACCCATATCCGCTTCCCCTTTCATCACTTGATTCATCACCGCTGTATTATCGCCCTCCAGAAGTTGAACATTAATATGCGGATAGATCCCCATAAAGGTAATCGTCGTGTCCGTTACTAATGAAACCATGCCAGGTATCGTGGCGATCACAATATTCCCTGTATTGATTGGATTAGATTTGGAAAGCTCATTTCTCATATTTCGCACATTCGTCAATATGGTACGTGCATATTGCATAGCTTTAAACCCATCCTGTGTAAGAGCAATACCTTTTTTGGAACGGGTAAAAAGCGTAGCTTCTAATTCATTCTCTAGCTGACTGATCGACTGACTGACGGCTGGAACGGTAATTCCATGCTTTTTGGCCGTTTCTGTAAATGACCCCGACTCCGCAGAATCAATGAAATATTGGAGCTGTATAATATTCAATCGGCTCATCCTTAACTATTTGTTTATATAAATAAAATAATCTTAAATATATTTTATCATTTGTCAGTGGTATTATACAGTAACAATCATGAACCTTGCCGAAACCCTCGTAGATGAAACCAAGCATCTTTCGAATAATTGTTTGGAAAAAGGGAACATCATTAACGACGATTATCACACACAATAAACAGCTGCGCCGTCTTTCTAGGCGGAGTGCGTTTATTTATTCTATATCGCAAAGGAGCATCACAATTGAAAAAAAACATTTTCCAAGTATTTGCAGGTGAATTTCGCCGCTTTATTAGGAACCCTATGATGATTATTACCTTTATAGCTGTCGCATTAGTCCCTATTTTATATAGTGGATTTTTACTTAAAGGAACATGGGACCCCTACGGCCAACTGGAGAAACTGCCTATCGCCGTCGTTAATTTGGATCAGGGCGCTGATTTTGAAGGCGAATCTCGCAATATAGGTAATGAATTTATGGATGAGTTACGCAAAAATAAAAACTTTTCCTGGGGCTTCATGAGTGCAGAGGAAGCCGCACTTGGCATGAGAAATAACCATTATTATGCCACCATTACGGTTCCACCCTCATTCTCAACAGATGCCGCATCGATAACAAGCACGACACCGAAGCAGGCAGAAATCATTTTCGAATCCAACAGTTACTACAACTTTGTAGCCGGTCAGATTGGGGAAAGCGCGACGAAGGAATTAAAAAATAAGTTATCCCAAACGTTGACAGAAGCTTACTCCACAAGCATTCTTTCCGAATTCGAAACGATTTCGAACGGGCTCAGCGAAGCAGGAAAAGGGGCCTCCGACCTTCAGGCTGGCGCACAATCCTTAAGTGATGGGATTCATCAAGTAAAAACCAACTTGGTCATCCTGGCGGACGGCACCAAGCAATTGGACGACAGCGCTGGTTTGCTGCAAAAAGGAGCCGCTAACCTGAGCTCGGGCGCTTTGGAAGTTAGCAAGGGTGCCGCTGCTCTATCCAGCGGAGCAAGCCAATTGCAAGGCGCAGGCGCACAGTTGGAGCAAGGTGCTCAGAAAGCAGTAACAGGCAGCTCCTCCTTAGTTTCGGGGTTACAATCCTCCCAAACCGGAGCGGATCAATTAGCCTCTGGCCTTGCCTCCTCTGCCAAAGGCAGCACGCAATTGGTGGATGGCCTCACATCAGCCGTAAGCGCTAGTGATAAATTGGAGGACGGCTCCGCACAGGTCGCCTCAGGTCTTGAAGCATTCGTCGCCGCGCATCCAGATTTAGCTTCGAATGCGACAGTTACCAAGCTCCTTGCAGCCAGCAAAGAGGTCGCAGAAGGAAACAAAAAGCTGCATGACGCCGAAAAGAAGCTTCTCACAGGCAGTGAGGCTGTGGCTTCTGGCACGGAAAAGCTAGTAACTGGAGCTGAGAAGCTCCGTGACGGACAAAAGCAATTAGTTGCTGGAGCAACGCAACTACAAACGGGTGGGCAGCAGTTGGCTGATGGCTTGCACACCTTCAATGCTAACTTGCCGCAGCTAGCGGCTGGTGCCACCAAGCTGCAAAGCGGCGCGGCGCAAGTCAGCACGGGAGCCGGAGATCTGGCTAGCGGTATGACGCAAATGACTGCGGGTATTCATAAAGTAGCCAGTGGCGCGTCGCAGCTGAGTGCGGGAGCAACTGAGCTTGATACAGGTGCACCAAAATTGGTCGACGGCAGCGGCCAGCTAGCAGCGAAATTGAACGATGCCGCGAAACAGACAGCCGCTGTCAAAGCCGATGACAAAACGATTAAAATGCTGGCAGAACCCGTTAAGATTACAGCAAATGACGATCGCAAGGTTGCGATCTATGCGAACGGTATTGCCCCTTACTTCATTTCTATGGCGTTATTTGCAGGCTCGCTCGTGTTCACAACCATTTACGCAGCTAGAAGCACGTTCACGCCAGGTGCGCACGGGCTCCGATTGCTGGTCAGCAAGCTTTTAACCTTTAGTCTGATGAGCATTTTCCAAGCGCTGATCGCAACAACCGTTCTCACCTATTTCTTAGATTTGAAGGTACAGAGCATCCCCTTATTTTATGTCTTTACCTTCGTTGTCGGCTTAACCTTCATGCTGGTCATTCAAATGTTCGTCACATGGCTAGATCAACCAGGTCGATTCGTTGTACTGCTGCTAATGATCTTGCAGTTAGCTTCAAGCGCGGGGACCTATCCGCTCGAGCTGCTGCCTGATTGGGCACAAGCCATTCATCCTTGGCTGCCCATGACCTATTCGATCCAAGGGTTCCGGTATGTCATTTCCAGTGGCCAGTACACTGACATGTGGCATCAAGCAGGCTACTTATGTATCTACCTAGTCGGTTCCTTGATTCTAACCAGTGTTTATTTTCTCTCCCGTAAAAAGAAGGAAAGTAATGACGATGAACATGAACAGTTGATGCCTGTTACGGTATGATGCAATGAGAAAGGGCTAGAAACCGCCTTTGAGGTGGTTTCTAGCCCTTTTTGTGTCCGAGATTTTTAAGGTCCAATTAACTCATACAAATCGTTCACTTTGCAACCGATGGTATCCGCAATGGAAATAGCGACTTGCAGCGGCATGATCCTTTTTTTCTCTATGTAGTCAACGAGCCGTTCAGGCTTGTAATGCAATGCGCGGCATAGTTCTTCTCTAGCCATTCCGTGTTCATCTAATCGTTCTTGTAACAGACATCGTCCCAGTTCAAATTTCATTACTTGCCCCCTGCGTTCCTCAGCATGCTACCCTCAGCCTAACCAAGGTTAGTCGCTTTTATTCGCAGTGAACAACCCACCCTAAGCTGGCACGGAAGTGCATGATAGAGGTGGGTTGTTACAAGCTTATGTTCAACTTAGTCCGAAGTGATAAACCATTCAGCCTGTTGTGTGGCCAGCAGCTTTCTTTGACCTTGGAACTCGTCATAAATGCTGAGTGAATATTTTTTTAAAAATTTAGTGTTATAAATGAGGCCTGGATCATTGGTTGTTATTATGAAGTTGTCTCTCTTACCTAGACGAATCTTAACATCTTCATCCGCCGTTGAGTCTCCATTAATGACATCAAAATCTTTGAAATCGAATTTCTTCTCTAATCGCTTAATCCCGCCGCCATCTTCAAAAACAAGCAGTAAGTTATGTCCTTCGGTATTAATTTCCGTCATTTTCTCTTTGGTTAACTCGTAGTTGAATTTCAACGTAAATTCACTGGTCGAAATGGATGTTCCTATTTTATCAATCGAGATCGTATATGGGAACAATTCAACATTTTTAAGTGTTGTTGCTACTTGAGTCTTCTCGTCTGGCAGCCCGTAGGCTATTGGATTCACATAGGAATCCGCAACTGCTTTCTCACCTTCCGACAGTTTGCCTTCCGTGACTGCTTCTCCTAGAAGTAAATTCATATGTGTAGTGGAATAGCCCTTGGGAACCAATGCCCAAACATTTAGCAGTGCTTTGCCAGTAGGACTGATCTTGTTCTTCACTTCCGCAACTGTTGCCGGGAATATCGTACCGTCCGATGAACGGAAATTGGCTACGAACTTGGACACATTCGTGAATCGCTTCTCCAAATTGGTGGCTTCCACCATCGCCGAATACATGACATTTGTTTTATCCTCATAGGTCGATACGCTTCGAATCTCGTACTTCGCCTTTCGCCCGATGTCATTCGACGTATAGGATTGCCCCATACCGATGTATGGAATAGCTTGGATTTCAGCTTGTGTCGAGAACTCCAGCACATCCGTTGCTGTAGTACTGCCTGTACCCGATCCAGTACCCGTCGTTTCTCCCTCATTCTCTTGGAGAACTAATTTAATTTGGGAAAACTCGTACGTATAGGGTATTTTGCCTGCGATTTGCAGATTGACGCTTGCGCCTGCTCCCAATCCAATCACTTTAGCTGTCTGGATAATCTTTGCATCAATTTTCACAGCGTCATCTAATAAGAAATACCCGGATAATTTCGGGATAGGCAGTGATTCTTCACCTGTATTGCTCAGCGTTAAATCGGCTGTCAGGAGGTCTTGATCTTCCCACGGCAATCTGTGCAAACCGTTCAGCTGAGTCGTATATACACCGGATTTACTTGTGAAGGTATATGCCTTTCCAACAGAACCGCCTTCTTGCTGAGAAACAGCTGGCAGCTGGAAATTCGCAACGGCGATATTCAATTTCAAGTCTGGAATCGTCTCTGCAATCGCTAATTGCCAATCATCTGCAGCAACAGCAATCGGAATCGAACCGGAGAGCTGAATTTCCTTTGTCTCCTTCGGATTGATTTTCAAATCCTTCATTCCTTTGGCTTCTAGCGGATACAGCAGCCCTTCTGAGGTACGGATAGAGAAGAGGTATGTAGGAATCGTGACGGTATGACTTCCGGCATTTTCTAAGGTCATATACACCGTTGGAACATGATATTTCTCATTCTTGTTACTGACGAACTTTTTAATCGAAGCCTTCACGTTAGTTCCACCGACAGAAATCTCTGCTGCAAGGTCCGCAGGTGTTACATCCGTGTAGTCATCGGGGATTGCAACCTCACCCAGCACTCGTTCGAAATTAGATTGGTTAAAATCCCACTTAATAAATTGCACAACGAGATCTTGTAAGTTCGTGCTCGTATTTACCGTTGCATAAAACGTTATATCTGTCGTGGAACCGGGAGCTACCCGGTTCTTATCCTTATCCGCCGGCAGTAAGCGAGCTGAGAATTGATTGCCGGATTTGCTTTTTAACCGCACCCAATAATCGATAAATTGCAGTTCACTGTTGCCCTCGTTGTGGATGGTTATGGTAAAAGTCGCTAACTTCCCACCTTGATCCGGTAGAACATGAATCTCTTTCAATTCAAAGTAACTACTTCCAGAAATGCTTACTTTTCCTGCATTCAGCGAAAGCGTGGAGGGGCTGCCATCGGCCCAGACGGGTGTAACGGCTCCAAGCGCAATTAGCGCAGACAAGGCTATGGTTGCTAAGTGCTTGTGGCGAATTGGGTTTATCATTGTGAGGTATCTCCTCCTTCAATATCCATCTTATCCTGCGGGAACGGCTTGGTTCATTATAGGTACCGGTGGCGCACCCGGATTTTCTTTCATTTGTTTAAGCATCGCATCGCCATCCGTTTGCCATTTCTTGAGTGCTTCTCGAGCCGTCGATTTTCCTTGCAGGACGTTGGTAAACTGCATCTGACCAATCTGTTGCACTTGATAAATATTAGGATTATTACGATATATTTTCGTGTTATTTTCCATCGGGGCCGGTGTTACATTGTAGAAGGCTTCCATGTGGAAATCCAGTCCTTCTTTAGGTTTCAAATATTTGGAGCGTGCCACTAAGCCATTTTGACTATGAGACTTCAGCTTAGCCCAATCATCTCCATTAATGAACTTGATGAACTTCCAGGCATCTTCTGGATTTTGCGCTTTGGCGTTAATGCCCATAATGCCATTCATATAAATAGAGCCGCCAACGCCTTTGGCTTCGGGGTGAGAAGGAATCGTTACAACATCCCAATCAATCGGTGTGAATCCTTTATAATTAGCTGCATTTTTGTTGGCGTTCGTTAGCTGTTGAATCTGTCCATAATTAATAATTCCCATAGCCAAGCGACCCGACATAAAATCATCGTACGCAAAAGGATTATTTTGATCAAACCTTCGATTCATTTGCTTCTGCGGATCCATCATCTCTGGGAAAACATTCTCTTTTTGCAACTGAGCCATTTTGGCCCATACTTTCTCCCATTGGTCCGTATCTACCGTCATTTTCTCGCCAGCATCATCAAACATTCTTAACTGCAGAGGAGCTGTATACATCTGCATGCCGTAGAACAAATCGCCACCCTGGGATTGTGTTGTAAATGAGAACCCATAGATACGCTTATCCCCTTCACCTTTAGCCAATCGTTTGGAAAGATCAAATGTCTCATCCCATGTCATGTCGTCTTTCGGGAAATCGACTCCCGCTTCTTCGAACATTTTCTTATTGTAAATGAGCGCAGAGGAGCTGAATGTCGGAGCAAGTGCGTAAATCTTACCACCGCCTGCATTTTTCATCCCCTCCAGCACGGCTGGGACTATGCCTGTTGTATCGAATTTATCTTTCGTTATGAGAGGATCGAGCTGTAATAACAGGTTACTTTCGATGATTTCTGGCAACTGTTCATAGCCAAGCATGACCACATCCGGCGGATTATCACTCTGTAACACTTCCTTTAGCTTCTCCATCGGATCCGGCATCTTCTCACCCGGCTGAATGTTGCCAAATTGGAACTTTTCATCCATCGTTGAAACCATTTCTAACTTGATATTTGGATTGGCGAATTCAAATATTTCTGTGAATTGCTGTCTAAAATATTCATAATCACCACCACCGCCCATATTGGTCGCGATCCTCAGCACACGCTCCTGGTTATCGTCGGCTTTCTCCCCTTTTGTGCAAGCAACAGCAAGTGGAGCCATCAAGGCTAAGGTTAAAGTTGTAACCATCATTTTACGTATCATTTCGATTGCCCTCCGACCATTCGCGAATTGGATGATTCTTTTTCTTCCTTTGCAGCAGGTAGTACTCTTGGCGCTTTAATCATGATCGTCTCGCCATCAAACTCCATCGTAGCTTTCCCGTCAATGTTCAGAGCGTTCAAATAAGCTTTTGGAACCTGTAGACGGCCCGCACGATCCAATACGACATACTCCTCATGAGCCTCTTCTGTGAGCCCAGTCGATGCTCCCTCTACATGTGATATCGAAGGGTTGCGGGCAATAAACTCCGAGCTTGTCATCCCATCTCGAATAGCAACGACTCGCCCTACTTTGCCTGCCATGGACATATCGTGGGTAACAATCACAATCGTGACACCTAATTCCTTATTCAACCGTTGGAAAATAGAAAGAATCATATCCGCCGTCTTCGTATCTACCGACCCCGTCGGTTCATCCGCAAGCAGCAAACGCGGACGGTTAGCAAGCGAAATCGCTATGGCCACGCGCTGCTGCTCACCCCCGGAAAGCTCTTGCAGCTTATTATTCAAGCGGTGGCTAAGCCCCACCCATTCAAGCAATTGCTTCGCGTAGGCAGGATCATAGCTCCCGCTTAACATCATGGGCACTTCCACATTTTCAAGTGCAGTCAAGTAAGAAACGAGATTCCGCGCATTATTTTGCCAAATGAAGCCCACCGTATGTCGTTTGTAATCAACAAGCTGCTTATCAGTAATCTTAAGCAAATCCCAATCTCCGACCTTCACTTGACCTGCGGAAGGGCGATCAAGACCTCCCAAAATGTTCAGCAGAGTTGACTTGCCGCTTCCGCTATTTCCGATAATCGCCATCAACTCACCGTCGTCAATCTGAATGTTCAGTCCTTGCAAAGCGACAACTTCGATCTCGTCGGTTTTGTAAATCTTCACTAAGCCCTCGCAAGTAATCACGCTATTTCTCCTCCCCTAGCTTCACAGCCTGATGAACGCGCAGCCTTCTAATGTGTAAGAACAGCAACAGTGCGCCAGTTAGCATCATGAAAGCAACTACGAAATATAACTGATAGGTGTCCTTGGAATCGAATACGACTCGGAATGGCGGTACCTGCGTTTTCACATTCTGGGAAGTTTGCAGAAAGGGTAGGAAGAAAAAGCTCGTTAGCTTGCCAATTGCGATACCTAGCACGATAGATAGTCCAGCTGTGAAGCCCTGCTCAAGCAGCAGCATACCGGTCAATTGCTTGCGGGAAAGCCCCATAGCACGCAGAACACCAAATTGTACGACCCTGCTAGATAAGTTAAAGAACCAATAAAGCATATAACCGATGAGAGAGACGACGACAGAAACGAGGAAACCCAAGCTAAGAATACCGAACACACCGCCTCTTGCCGGGAGCTTCTTCTGAACGATGAGCTCGTTGCGAACATCCTTGACAGAAGCAATTTCAATTCCTTTGGCTTGTAAGGCTGTAACGATCGGGAGCACTTTAGCTTCCGGTTTCATTTTGAGCCATACTTCATAAGGTGTAATCGGTGCTTGATCATAGATGTAATCTAGATTCGCTACGAAAAATGGTGTTTGATCCGGATATTGACTTGGCCAATACGGTAATATCCCAACAATTACGAATTCCACGGGCTGCTGTCCGATGGTAATGGATAGTAAATCACCCGCCTTAAGCGCATATTTGCTTGCATAGTTGGAAGGAATAATAACGGCTTGCTCATAGCTGCCTAGCAAATTCAAATATTGATTCGGGTGGGCTGGAAATAAATCAGGTCGGAACCACGCTACTTTAGCGAAATCAGCATTATCGATCCCCATGATAATTCCCTGTCCGGTAGATTTACCGGAAACGACTACATTTCCTTTGGTTTGCATCACTCTGGCAGCAGCCTGAACGCCTTCCAAATCACGGAACACTTGAAATGGCGGTTCTACGTAACGAATCTTGGATAGGGTTTCCTCACCCGGTTTGGGGCCGCCTTGACCTTGACCCTGACCTTGGCTTTGGCCACCGCCTGAACCGGACCCATCACTGCCATTCCCACCGTTCGCCCCGTTTCCTCCCTGAGCTCCGCCACTGTTGCCACTCGCGTTCGGATCCTTTGGCAGATCATCTGAGAAACCTTCCCACACGGTTTGCAGCACGACGTCGGTACCATATTGGTATAAGATCCGCTCCGAAGAGTTCAGATCTATCGTACGTGCAGCCGAGGAATTGTACACACCAAGACCAAGCGTAAGAATGAGCAGCAGCATAAGCGGATAATACGCTTTGGCTGAACGAGAAAGCTGAACAAGCGTTAAATATAGCGGCACAGGCAGGAACTTTCGACCAAGCCAACCGAACAATCGCAGCAGCCACGGAAATACGCGGAGAAAGAAAAGTCCCAGAGCGAAGATCGAAAGCGCCGGTACGAAAAACAGCAGCGGGTGTACCTGAAGTTGATCGGTTGTCATTCCTGTTTGTACAGATAATACTTGACGTTGGTCAAATAAGTAGAAGCCATAACCAACAAATCCCAGTAAAATAATGTCAAGGAACCACCGCTGCCATAGTGGCGAACGGTCTGACCTTGCGAGCTGCTGCTTATAGTTCACAATCGAAGATCTTGCGAAAAGCACAGCTGGAATAACACTGGCAAGAATCGCAATGAGAACAGCGAGCCCACCGTAGAGCATTGCTTCTGTTGTAAAGCTAATCGGAACGGATTTTCGATCCACAAATGTTAGAAATCCACTGGAGGAACCAATGCTTTTTGCCATGAACCAGCCCATAAACGGCCCTACCAACAGCGCAATCACTCCTAGTAACAATCCTTCTAGGAAGTATATCCCCACTATTTGCTTCGTGCTGCCCCCACGGCTTCGCAAGATAGCAATCACCCCGCGCTGTCGATCTAGCGATTGCCTGGCATTCATCATAATGTAATAGAAAACCATGGCAATCATGGGCGCCGCCAATGTGAATAATAAAATCTGCATCTGTAAGCTTTGGGCTTTAAATTCGCTTAGAATCGACTTGAATGATACATCTACCTTTGTATTCTTAAGTTTCTGGAACAAGTTAATATCCAGTCGTTCCAAACGGCTCTCCAGTGGCGATAATTGACTTGTTTGAATGTTACGCAGATCGAAAGCATAGTACCAATTGGCGAGCTGCAGCGGAATTTTCTTCTCCGTCAGCAACGTCTTCATGAATACATCGTCATGAATAATAAGTGCATTGACTAATCCCTCTAACCCTTGAAACCAATAGGCACTCGTTTCGTTCTTCGGTTTGAAGGAACCAACAACCTTCACCTTTAGCAATTGACTGCCGCTGGCACTTGCAACGGAATAATTGAATACATCCCCTACGTGCAAATCGTTTCGAAACAAAGCTTCTTCTAGGACTACTGCTTCCAATTGGCCATTTTGTACTTGTCCAGAAGCCATTTGTCCATTTGTCCAATCGACCTGATCCTTTAACCCACTTATTGACGTTAACGTCATTTGACGACGTTTACTTGGATCTGCTTTCGTCCCTTCAGCGGGAGATAGTTGTGCTCCTTTGACCGCATAGCTACTCGCATAAGTATGTATGGGAAAGCCAATATCTTTTGGAACATCATTTTGTATATACACATTGACGCCTTTCAACTCTTCCAACTCTGCACGTTCTGTCCCGACTGCTTGATACCGCATGAGCAGTGAGCCTGCGGGAAGTCCCTCGCTCTTTTCTTCTAAAGATTTGGCGACGACACGCTTCAGTGACCCATCTGCATACATCGGAATACTCGTGGTGAAAGCAACGGCCATGACAAGACCAAGCAAGGTGCTGAGCGTTAGCCAGCGGGTATTCCACATTTTCCGAAATAAAAACCGCAGCATCGGCATGGACATTAGCGACCCACTACTTTCTGTCCGGCTGTGAGACCCTTTATTATTTCCACATCCGTTGACGTCTGCTGACCGATTTCCACGTCCACTTCCTTCTTATTTCCTTGGGTATCAATGACTTGCACATAATTTCGGCCTGAGTATGAACGAAGTGCAGCCAGAGGGATCGTCGTAGCGTTTTCTTTTCTCTGGGTAATAATCGTCACACTTAGCGGAGTACCACGATTCAGCCCTTTCGGAAACTCATTCAACTGAACAACCAAATAATTATCGATCGTATCCTGCTCCCCTTGTTGTCCTTGACCAGGGAACCCACCACCATTATTATTGTTGTTCCCAGCTTGCGGGTTTGGAAGCTGCTTCACTTTCCCTTTGTGCTGACCAGCTGAATTGATATCCACCTGAACTTCCATGCCGATAGCCACTTTCTTCGCATCATCTGCACTAATGCTTGCGGCGACAGTTAGTTCTTTCAAATCGGCGAGAGTCGCTACGGATTCTCCAGACTTCACGGTGTCACCTTTCTTGATAGCTACGGTAACAATTGTTCCACTGAACGGTGCGAGCAGTTTCGCTTTACCCACTTGTGATTCTAGCTTCGTCAGCTCCTCACGTTTCAGCTCGAAATCAATCTTCGCCTGCTCAATTTGCTCAGGCGTCATTTCGTCAGCCTTACGGAGTGTTTCGATCATCGTCAGCTCATCCTTACGTGTTTGAAGCTTCTTCCGCTTCAAATCGCTCTCCATATCCGATACGTCGAGCTCGGCGATCGGCTGGCCCTGTTCGACCGAATCTCCATTTTTCACAAGAATGGCACTTATCCGTTTGGCAGTCATATCTTCGGAGAAGAACAGTTTCTCTTCTTGCAAGGCCATTAATCGCCCACTCCCTCTCACTTTCGTCTCAAGGGTTTCCGTTTTCACCGTATATTCAGGCTTTTTGGAAAGCTTAGGTGGATTAATCGTCGGAAGCGCTTCTTCATCCTGCTCCTTAGGCAAAAGTGAGCACCCCGAAGCAAGAAGGAGAGTAGAACTTAAAAGCAGTGCTGCTAGGGGTTTCATCGCCCACTTACGTGACGAATCTTCCGTCCACCATTTCATAAACATGATCGGCAACCTCCAAAATTGTAGGGTCGTGTGTTGTCATACAAATTGTGACTTGCTCTGTAGCGATGATGCTGCGAAAAACAGACATAATTTGGGCCCCCATCTGAGAATCCAGCTCAGCAGTCGGTTCATCCGCCAATATGAGCGATGGCCTATGTGCAATAGCTTTGGCGATCGCGACACGCTGCTGTTCGCCGCCGGAAAGCTCGTAGGGACGATGATGCATCCGTTTACCAAGACCAACAAGGTCTAGACAATGATTTACCCGCTCTTTCCACTGAGCGCGTGGCGTCCCTGCCATGCGCAGCGCCAACTCAACATTTTCCCAAGCAGATAACAATGGCATTAAAGCATAGGATTGAAATATAAAACCAATCTCTTTGCGACGAATCAACGTCCTCTCATCATCGCTGCTGTGGTGAAAGGCATATGTTTGAAACAAAATCTCCCCCTTCGTTGGTAGATCCAGCCCTCCGATTAAATTAAGCAGTGTTGTTTTCCCCGAGCCTGATCGGCCTTTGAGCATGACAAGTTGCAGCGGACTCAGCTCCATTTCAATCCCTTTCAGGACATCTAACTGCTGACCTCCAACTTGAAAGGAGCGATGTACATCCCTTACCGTCAACAAAGGTGAATTGGGTTGGATGATGCGAGAGAAACCGCTATTAGAAAACGGCTCCTCTTCGACAGATAAAGCCTCCAATGTGCTTCTTTTACGAGACCAGCTCGTCATATGGATAATTTTCCTTTCATTTCCAAATTTTTCGTATGATAAAGTAGACGGTGCAAGACACTAAAAAGTTCTGAAAAAAGTGGAAATTTTATCTATTTATTTGGATTATAATCCCATTTAATTGAATCTATTGGAATATACTATTAATTGGAAAATACATCCATACAACTAATTACCTATTTATTACAAAACAAAAAGACGGTTCACCGCCAACTTCTTAGCGATCAACCATCTTTTGTTGTCATCCTATCGATCGATCCCTCGACGCGACCAAATCATAACCGGGATCAGTAACAGTGACAGGAATCCTCCTGCCAGAGAAAGAAAAGCAAAGCTGGAATGAGCGGCGACCATCCCCGACAAAGCACCGCCCGACGCGCCCGCCAACGACACCAAGACGTCCACAGTTCCTTGCGTCTTGGCACGCGTGGCTGGGGTTGTCGCATCGATGATCTGCGCAGTACCGCTGATCAGGCCGAAATTCCAGCCGAGTCCCAGCAATGCCAGTGCGACAATGAGCCAGACCATCGAATCCGCGGGCGCCCACGCGGCAAGTAAACCAGCCATGAGCAGTGTAACCCCCGATGTACAAGACATAAAGATGCGCCCGAGTTTATCCACAAGTATCCCTGTTACCAATGAAGGCAGGAACATCGCCGCGACGTGAATGCCGATAACCATGCCGACGGCGCTCAGTCCATGTCCGTGATGCTGCATATGAATCGGTGTCATCGTCATAATCGCGACCATCACGATCTGCGTTAAGACCATCACGGTGGTCCCGATGATAACCCCTCGACTTCGCGCCGATGTCGCTTTAACATCTGCTCGATCCGTCCCCTGTGCAGCATTCGCTTCTTGCGCTTTAGCAATAGCTTTAGAGATGATATATGGGTCTGGACGGAGCATCACCCACAATACAAGACCCGCCATTATAAAAGCGGCAGCCGCGAGCATGAACGGCCCCGCCAACGCAGGGACACCAACCGAAGTCGCGAATCTTCCCATGACTCCCACCAGGTTCGGCCCCGCAACTGCACCAAACGTCGTAAATACCATAGCCAAGCTGATCGCTCGCGCTCTTTGATTCGGTTGAGCTAAATCCGTTCCCGCATACCGTGCTTGGAGATTCGTCGATGTGCCCGCCCCATAAATCAGCATCGATACGAACAATAACGGAAGGTTATCTGCAATCGCTGCAAATACGACGCCAATCGCCCCAAGTCCTCCGGCAAGGAAACCTGCGGTTAGACCGACCCTACGACCAAATCGGCCAGATAGTCGTCCAACGATGAGTGCTGACGAAGCTGCGCCCAGTGTCAATAATGCCGCAGGAACCCCTGCTAAGCTATCCGTTCCAAGCATCTCTTGTGCAAGCAGCGCTCCAACCGTCACACCAGCGGCAAGCCCCGCTCCACCAAATAATTGTGCGATGATGACCGTCATCAAGGTTTTGCGGTAGAGCTGCTGTTGTTTTCCCGGAGTATCTATATATGCTCGAATCCATTCGCTGCCTTCAGACATCCGTACACGCCCCTTCTAACTTGAGATTCCTCTTGCCAACATCATACCTGTGTCGAAGGTTATTGGCTATTTCAATTTGTTGTATCAATCTTAGCGCAAATCGGTCACATGGCTTCTGGACCCATTGATTACCGGTTTCTACTCAGAAGATACCGACGCATAAAACTGAAAAAGGGCTTGAGCGACTGCCTCCCGGCACATCGATCAAAGCCCTTCTTGTACAAATCTTTAATATACCTATCCGATCAATGGGGCAGCTTCGCCAAGCGTTCCTTCTACCTCATTCCCTTCCTTCCTCCAGTACTCAATCCCTCCTAGCATCTCTTTTACCTTGAATCCGAGACCCGAGAGACGCGCTGCTCCTTTGGTGCCGCCGTTGCAAGCAGGCCCCCAGCAATAGACGACGATCGTTTGCTCTTTCGAAAATGAAGCGGTCGTTTCTTCGCTGATCTGGTTGGAAGGAAGATTAATCGCGCCAGGAACATGACATTCTTCATAAGCTTTTGCGCTGCGAACATCGATGAGTAGGAAGTCGTTGAAGCCATGTTGCATGTCATAACGTACATCCGCAACATCCGTTTCCACGGAAAGCTTGTTCATGTAATGACGGTGAGTATGTTCCGGTGATGCGGCTGGTGTCTCGAGAACGAGCGATTTGTTTTTTTGAGTGGTCATTTGGGTTGCCTCCAGTAGGTTTGTTGATTTCTTGATGTTAATGTAACACAGCACCCTACATTGGAGTTATCGATAGTTATTGATACTTAACTTCAATGATTTCGATAGTTAGCGCCACCGATTAGTTCTAAGAAACCAAGATAGGCTTTCGATCTCCACTTTTTCTTAGCGATGATTACTTGTGTATAGAACTTGCACTCCGGATCAACGAAAGGTATCGCGACGATCTGCCCTTTGCGGATTTCCTCCGCGACGGCAATTCGGGGCAACAACGCGATACCAAGTCCGTAAGTCACGCACTGCTTGATCGCTTCCAGGTTACCGAATTCGTAAGATAACTTGTAGCTCACTTGATTTCCTTTCAACACCTTAAGCAGCATCGCTCGGTATGTACAACCGTCCTCGGTCAGGATCAAGGATTCGCTCTCTAGATCTTCCACGTGGACTTCGCTTTGTCCAGCTAATTTATGATCAGGACTTGCAATGATAACTAATGGTTCTTCTCTCAAAATGGTGCTGTCCAGCTCCGGATCCGTAAATGGCGGGTCCAAAATAATCCCGATATCCAGAACACCTTCTTTCACCGATTCGATAATGAAGGGCTCGTTCCCTGGTTGAATGACAATATTGACGTCCGGGTAGTTGCGACGATAAGCCTGAAGATACGGAGGGAGAAAGAAGGCCGCCAACGTCTCGATCGTTCCTATCGTGATCGTACCCTTCGATTGCTTGGAAACAACTTCCTTGGACTCTTCATACAAGCGATAAATATCATTGGCGTATTGGAGGAGCGCTTCTCCAGCCATCGTCAATTTCATAGTTCGTCCGAATCGCTCTAAGAGAACAGCGCCGTAAGATTCCTCCAGCTTCTGGATCTGCGCCGTTATGCTGGATTGCGCATATCCCAGCGTTTCCGCGGCTCGGGTGTAGCTTCCATGTTTCGCTACTTCGCGAAATGTTCGTAAATAGGTCATTTCCACAAGTTTCACCTCCACAAATCTACTAGGAGCATTCATATATTTGAAATATAGCAAGGACCTACGGTCTTATCAACTATCATGATTTCACATCGGATCGACTTCTAATAAACTTTTTACGTGAAGGATGGACCGTACAAAGGATTTCCACGTACTGATCGAACGTCTCTGTGAGCACTTCATATTGGAAACTGGACTTCGCACGTCTGTAACCACCCTGTACAAGCTTTTCTCTGAACGCCTCATCCCTTGCCAACTGGAGAACGCTTTCTACAATTTCCGAATGTGAATTAGGATCAACGAGAACTCCTGTCACTCCATCAAGTACCGCTTCTAAAGCACCACCTGACCTTCCGGCAATAACCGGGACACCTGTTGAAGCTGCTTCCAGATAAACAATGCCAAACCCTTCCGCATCCCCCTTCTCCAGTTCCCTGCATACCATAATAAACTGATCGGCCAAATTGTAATAATCATTTAATTCCTCCCCGCCGCTTACGCTTCCAATGAACAAGACAGCATTCGTAACGCCAGTAGTTCGGGCAAGTTGCTCGAGGCGGGCTCGTTCCGGACCGTCACCAATAATGACATACACCGCATTAGGAATATGTTTGATGATTTCTGGCATCGACTCGATGACCCGATCCTGCCCTTTTCGCGTCACCAGTCTCCCTACGGATAAAATAATATATTTACCTTCAAGCCTATGCCGTCTAAGCAGCTCCAAATTCCTAGGTTTCCGTTCAAAAACAGCCTCCACGCCAGGATGCACAAGGCTGATACGAGAAGGATCAACCCCATAATCTTCCACAAACCCTTTAGTAAATAAACTGTTCGTCAACACGCCATCTGCATGTATCAATATCTGTTTAACTATATAATTCAAGCTGAAGAAGCGGCGGAACATTAGCATATCCATGCCATGTGTCGAAATGACATAGCGCCGCCCGCCAAACACTTTAAACAGCAATCCGATGATACCGATTAGCACGTATCCATATACCGTGACATCTGGTTCTTCAACGGTCATCATTTTTTTTACGTGGCTGAACAGTCGCCCCCAACTTAAAAAGTGTGCACGTTCACCCCGCATAAATGATCCTCGCACTGTCCGAAAAGATTGTTCTCCATCGAATGCTTCACTCCCCGGATATTCGGGGGCCAGCACGGTAATATCATGTTTAGTATGTTTGGAAAGGTTGTAGTAATAACTTTGCATCCCACCGATTCCTGGTGGAAATACACCTGTAACTAGCACGACCTTTTTACGATTCATAACTTCTCACCTTCCTCGCTAGTCTGCTGACCGTTTGAATACTCATCCAGAATGTGATTTCAGCCATCACGTTCCATAACCGAGCAATGATCGATATCTGCACTGCCGCATCTGTAGGTAACTTAAGCGATAAAAAGTAAACAAGGAATCCTTCCCTTACCCCAAGCCCACCCGGAAGTGGACCCCAACCGTAGCTGTTAACGTAGATAAGAGAATGATGCCAGGCTCTGCACCCAAATTCACAGCGAGTAAGAGGGTGTATGAAAGTGCAGCGAATACCAACAGGATATTCTCATACATAATAGCAGCGAACTGTGCTGCTAATGGGACACCTGCCCTCGTGGCAAGCACAATACGTCCTGCATAGTTCCAGATGCCGCCTGGGATGTACTTCGCAAATTGCGAGTCGATAAAGATCCTCAAACCTGATAGTAGACTAAGCTTGTGACTGCTGCCCGCTTGCACGGTTCCCATGTATACCGCATTAACGATGAGTACCCAAATGCTCGCTTGTAACATTAAAAAGACAGCAAATAGAACCATCGATAGATAGAATCGATAATCCGCACGTTTTAAGAACGCAACCAGGTCAGCCTCTTGAAGAGGTAAGCTTCGCAGAGCGAAATACGCGATCACTGCGACGAGGATGGTTTTCAGCGTCGACTTCATCCATTTTGGTATCATCGCCTCGTTTCCCTTCGTTAACTTAGCGTAATCCACACATTGTGTTACTTAATTGTAAGGGGGATAACAGGCAATTATTTTTGTTTTGTTAATTTAATGATTGGTTGGCTATGTATGACAAAAAAAAGTGTTCTCTCACCATCTGGTGGGAGAACACTTTTGGGCTACGAATATTCAAATTACATAATCCTGTATTGATTTTTAAACCGCTATTCTCCGACCTAAGCTTTTTCCTCTTCACCCGTCGCAATCGGGTTATCTTTCCAACTGATCCAGTCGCTCCAACTTCCGCTGTAGAGCTTCACATTGTCGAAGCCCGCTTCGCTAAGCCCCAGCACGTTCGGGCACGCCGTCACGCCCGAGCCGCAATAGACGATGATTTCATCAGCGTCACGCAGTGCGGCAAAGTGCTGCTCCTGCTCCGCAGCTGACAACCAAGCGCCGTTCTCGCCGAGAACGCCTTTCCAGAAGAAGCTGCGCGCTCCCGGGATGTGGCCAGCCACCGCATCGATCGGCTCTTCCAAGCCGAGGTAGCGGCGCTCCTCGCGTGAATCCACGAGCACGGTGCCTGGGCGACCGAGCTTGTCCTTCACTTCATCCATGCTAGCCAGCATGGAGCGGTGCACCTTCGGTGAGAAGGTGCGCGGGAATACCGCGGGCACTTCAGCCGAAACCGGGTACCCTGCGGATTTCCACGCACTATATCCTTGATCCAAAACGTATACCTCGGAGTGGCCGAGGAATTTCAGCATCCACCACAAACGTGATGCCATAGCTCCGCCTTGATCGTCATATGCAACGACGGTCTTCGTGCCATCGATGCCGAGACTGCCGACGAGGATCGAGAACGCACCGAGATCCGGAAGCGGATGTCGTCCGCCGTGCGCCATTTTAGCTCCGGACAAGTCCTTCTCCAAATCGACATACACCGCTCCTTCAATATGATCCTGCTCATACTGTTCACGGCCTGATTCAGGCTTGCCAAGCGCAAAACGACAATCAGCGATTACGATATTCGCATCCCCCAGCTGCCCAAGCAGCCAAGTCTGACTTACGATATTTTCCACGGTTTCTGCCACCTTCCCCAACCTACAGTTAATCTCCCATCCCACTTGTGGGATTAGCGGAGTACGATTGCCAATTGCTTCGATCTCCACCCATTTTATCGTAAAATGCTTGCGCGCGTAAGTTATCTGGAGCTGTTGTCCATGTTAAATTTGCATAACCGTGTCTAGCTGAGTATCCTTTGCAAGCTGCGAACAGCTTTGCTGCCGCACCCTGTCCACGTTCTGCTTCAACAACGTACAAATCGTTCATGACAGCAATCTTGGAGGCGCGCAGCGTGCTGAAGGTGAAATATAAGGTCGCAAACCCCACTAACGCCCCCTCATCCGTCTCCGCCACAAATTGAATCCCAATTTTCTGTTCGAGCAGTTCATGAATCAAAGCGTTCAGCTTCTCATCCTCAGGTTGTCGGTACTGATAGAAATCCACAATATAAGCGAGCATTAAGGTTTTGAGCTGGGGGATGTCGGACATAACAGCTTCACGAACGGTCACTTGTGTCATCTCGTGTGCCCTCCTTTTTATAGTTTATAGATAGAACGAGTGGAATTAGGGAGATTGTTATTTTAAAATAGAACAATGGCCAAATACTGCCTATAGAAAGGTTGCCCACAATATGCCTCAACCTATTACCTTAACTTTACCATGGCGTGTGGTTCCATTAACCGAAACGGCTTGTCAGGAGCTTTGCACATGGCGCTATCCCGCTCCCTACGATCTCTACAACTGGCCCGCCTGGACCACGATGCAAAGCGAGCAATCCGAATTCGCTGATCCCCAAATAAGAGATGATCAATATCGCGGTGTTGTCGATGAATCGGATAGATTACAAGGATTCGTTCAGTTCTTCCCCATCGTGGGTGTGACCCGACTAGGCCTTGGGCTTCGGCCGGATCTTTGTGGTAAAGGCGGGACTAGCAGCAGCGAAAGTCGAGGCGAGAACGAACGCAACAACACGGGTACAAATGAAAACGGAAGAGGGCTCGGCACGCGATTTGTTCAACTGCTCGTAGCTGAAGCACAGCGACGTGCCCCCGAGCAAGAAATCGATCTCGAGGTGCTCATCTGGAACGAGCGAGCGATTCGTGCTTACCAGCATGCTGGCTTTACCATCACGGATACCTACGAGAAATGGACACCGACCGGTCCCGCAGACTTCCACTGCATGGTCTACACCGGTCCGACTAACATCTTAGTGCGTTAACTCCGCATACGCCTGATCAAACTTCGCAGCGGTCGAGAAATCGAGCTCGGTCAAACCGCCAGCACTCCACGAGGTCAGGCGCAGTGTCACCATTTTATAATCGATGGCAATCATGGGGTGGTGATTTACTGCTTCTGAGATACGGGCGACCTCGTTAACGAAGGCGATTCCCTGCAAGAAAGCCTTGAATCGGTATTTGCGTACGATCCACTTGCTCTCTTCAGCTTCTAGACGCCACGTACCAAGCTCGGCAAGCCGCACATCAACTTCAGCTATCGCTAGCTTCACCCTCATCGTTACTCCGCTCCCTTACTCGTACTCATACGCAACCGCGCCCATATCGCTCTCTCCCGCATACGTACGGAGAAGCTCTAGGAACGGCTTACCGTAGTTGCGGTATTTCACCTCACCGACCCCTTTGATGCGCAGCATCGCGGCCTCCGTGGTCGGACAGCTCTCACTCATCTCACGCAGCGTGCTATCCGCGAAAATAATATAAGGCGGCACCTTCTCGCGCGCAGCCATTTCACGACGCAGCAACCGAAGCTGCTCGAATAACGTATTGTCCATCGCGGCGACAGTGCGAACGGATTGTTTGCGTACCTTTTGATTCACCGCCAACTTACCCTGAAGGACGTCAGCAGCAGGCTGCATCAGGCGAACTACTGGGTATTGACCCTCGGACAACTGCAAGAAGCCTTCCGAAATCAGCACGTTGATCAATTCGGCGATCTCTTTCTCCGGCAGATTGCTCATAATCCCGTGCGTCGGAAGTCGATCAAAGCGATAATCCATGATCTTCTTCGCCTTGGAGCCTTTGAGCACCGAAGCGACCATCGAAATTCCGAACCTCTCGTTCATACGGCGAATACAGGAAAAAATCTTTTGCGCCTCGACGGTAATGTCAACCGTGTCGCGATCATCCTTGCAGGAGCTGCAGTTCCCGCAGGTGTCTTGAATATTTTGCTCATCAAAATAATGTAAAATAGCATTCCGCAAACAGCGCGGCGAATAACAGTAGTCGATCATGGTTTGGAGCTTTTTGTACTCGTTCGCTTTGCGCTCAGGCGAGAGCTGGTTCTGCTCAATCAGGAATTTCTGCGTCATAATATCCTGCGCACTGAACAGCAGAATACACTCGCTTGGCTCACCATCACGCCCCGCACGGCCGGCTTCCTGGTAATAAGCTTCCATATTTTTCGGCATATTGTAGTGGATCACGTAACGGACGTTGGATTTATCAATCCCCATCCCGAAAGCGTTCGTCGCGATCATCACGCGAATATCATCGTAGAGAAACGCTTCCTGCATATAGGAGCGCTCATCATCCGACATTCCGGCATGATACTTGCCTGCGGCGAAGCCTTTTTTGCGCAACGTCTCGTACAAATCCTCAACATCCTTACGCGTCGCAGCATAAATAATGCCGGGCTGATGCGTATGTTCCTTCACGTAATTCTGTATGTAATCCCGTTTTTTCTCTCCGCGAAGAATGGTTAGCTCCAAATTATCGCGCGAGAAGCCGTTGATGAAAATACCCGCCCCATCCAAATCCAACAGCCTAGCAATATCCGCTGTTACTTCAGCGGTAGCTGTTGCTGTGAACGCCGCCACGATCGGTCGATTCGGCAATTGACGAATGAACGGCGCGATCGAGACGTAGCTTGGTCGGAAATCATGACCCCACTGTGATACACAGTGCGCCTCATCAATCGCAACCAGTGGCAGATTCAACGCTGCCATCCGGGCGCGAAAACGCTCTGACTCCAGACGCTCAGGTGCAATGTAGAGCAACTTATATTTACCCTGCATAGCTCCCTGCATGCGCTGTTCCACTTCTCTAGCTTCCAGCGTACTATTTATGAACGTGGCAGGAACACCGAGCGCGCCAAGCGCATCCACCTGATCTTTCATCAAGGAGATGAGAGGGGAAATGACTAATGTCACGCCCTCCATCAGCAGTGCTGGAACCTGGTAACAGATCGATTTTCCGCCGCCCGTTGGCATAATACCTAAAGTATCCTTACCCTCGAGAAGGTTCGTAATAATATTTTTCTGGCCCTCACGAAACTCGGGATACCCATAAACCTGTTGTAGAACCTTTCTTGCTCCATCCAACATAGCTTCTTTACACCTTTCTATATCGCAGTTCTTCCTGTTTTAGACCAAATAGATCACCGAAACCAACTTTTCACCATCATGTACCTTGAGCACGTGGTTACCTGCATCATGTCTTACCGAGCCTGCTCCGACCTGCATCACCGGTGAACTGCCTAGTCCGTAAAATATATCGTCAGCCAGCGTACGCAGGCATTCTTCTTGTTCACTCTCGTCCAGCTCCTGCCAGTCTTCTGCATTCATCTCCAGCAGCTCGTAGAATCCATTCACCATTTCGATCCCACGTACAAAATCAGTAACAATGTCCTTATATTCACGACCAAATTTAATACCCACTCGCGCAGTCTCCCTTCAAGAAGCATTTCTCTAGCTTCACTTTATCATATTCTAGGTGAGATTGCAGGGTTAACCCCTTTTGGTACGGATTAAAAATATCACCTTTGGCATAAACTGTGGAAATGGGCAATTTCGGAAAAAATCTGTTACTATGGAAGAAGGAATGCGCCGCTCGGAGGGTAGGAACGATCACATGTTGAAACTTCAAATTCCCAAAAATCGAATGAACTACCTCATTAAGCAAATCCCGCTTCACTTCGACGCCACCCGTCTGGAGCAAGGCTGGGAGTATTATCATAAAGGCCGCGTGACCGAGGTTGATCTCAAAGGGCTTAGTGTCATAGCAACCGTCGCAGGCAAACAGATCCACACTGCAGAGGTTCATTTAGAAAATTTCGCTGCGAGTACCTGCACTTGCTCCTTTGAGGGCTTCTGTCAGCATATTGGTGCTACGTTTTTTAGCTTGTACGCCACTTATGGTCGGCCTGAGCTTGTCCTGCAACAGTTAAAGCAACAAATCCATACACGGAAGAAACCAGCTCGCGGTGTTGCCGCTTCTGTTATGCAGGAACGCAAAGCGGCCGCACAGGCGAATGTACCTTTGGAAGAGAGTATGCCTAGCGATTGGCATCGTTTTTTTGAAGGGAAATTTCACGGTTTCTCTATTTCACATCAGCACTCCATAGAAACCTTCTATGAGTCTGCCTTGGAATCGTTGCCGCCTTATGCAGCGAACTGGCGCGATACGACGCGTGAGCTCTATATGTTCCACATTGTGCTGTTCATGATGCGGAAGATTGAACAATTTTATCAAGAAACGAAGAGCTCCTATCTGTCTTACTATCACGAAAATGGGTGCAAAATCGCCGCCAAAAACTGTGAAGATAAGCTTGTCGTATTCGTGGAACGGATCGATGTGAATCGCTCTTTCCTGGCAGAGCCGAAAGTCTGGCTATCGACGATGAAAATGGTCGGGGAATCCGCGCTGCAGGGCAAGGATAGTCCTGTTGATTGGCTGTTTGTGTACCGTTTCATCTGGTGGAAGCTGACGGATCAACCTAGCGCACAGAAAGAGGAAGTCACCCGTCTCGATGGCCTTCTGGCCAAAAAAGAGCTGCTTCCGAAGAAAAAAGATACATTGCTTGCGGCTAGGGCTCATTTTGATATTATGCAGGGCCATACCGAGCAAGCATTCGAACGCCTTGCGCAGCTAGCTCATCCGCAAGCGAAGGATTTCTTCCTCTATTTAAATAAATTTGCAAACGATGGACAGTGGGACCACATGTTAGTCTGGCTCCGTTGGCTATTCACCTCCATTTCGAATGCGAATCACGATGATTTCCGGACCTTCTGCCAATATTGGCTGGATACGACGAAGCATCTGGCAAACGATAGCGAGTGGGTTCAGGTGATGGAGTCCTTGCTGCCGCGTTCATACTACTATTACACCGCGTACTTGCTGCAAACGAAGCGGTACCGTCAGTGG
This sequence comes from Paenibacillus sp. J22P169, assembly GCF_059691995.1. Lineage (NCBI taxonomy): Bacteria > Bacillati > Bacillota > Bacilli > Caryophanales > Paenibacillaceae > Paenibacillus > Paenibacillus sp. J22P169. The sequence continues at coordinate 45,916 of NZ_JCAUAO010000006.1, forward strand.
GTAGATTTGCAGCTTGCGAATCGAATTTCCCCGTTGAATCTGTATGGGATGGAGCTCAAAGCAATTGAAGAGCATGACTCGGCCCTGCTCCTTCCGCTTTATCATCAAGCAGCCGAACGGGCTGTTCTGGAGAAAAATAGGGCTTCTTACAAGACAGCAGTCCGCCTCCTTAAGAAGCTGCATAGCATTTATAAACACATCGGCCAGGATGACCGCTGGGAGCACTATATTTACCGCTTAGCGGATAAGTTCTCGCGTTTGCGTGCTTTCCAAGAAGAGCTCAAGAAAGGAAAATGGATTCGATGATCGAAACCAGCGCGCTGACCGTTCACGTTAGTTCCTTACCTAACGGGTCATTATTTCTATGGGGTTCCCGTGAAAACGGCGGTATTTGGGATGCTCTTGATTTAAAACATATGCTTTTCGCCTGGCATCGAGCCTCCTTCTTCGGCACCTTCATGGAACCGAGTGAATGGCAGAATCGAGAAGGCATCGAGCTGCAGCCGCTTGAAGCGCTCGACTATTTCAGCGAACCACTTCCCGTCCAGCACTTGCAATTGAAGTGGCATGCTTCTAGCGCTGATGTGATTGCGCTAGCTCCTGCTATTCGCGAGTCGCTTGCGACAGGGCGCTTCATGCCGGACTACGAGAAATGGAAGTCCGGCGAAATCGGTTGGAAGCTGCAGCTGCCAGAGGAGCTGCAAGTCCTTGAGACGCCAGCGGTTTCACGCTGGATTCATGCTTTGATCCCGGAATGGGTCGATGCCGACGGGATCATGAAGGACAATTTACGCAAGCTGGAAGCTGCGTATCCATTAATGCGCCGCGGCGATGTCAGCGGCGAGGTGTGGCTGGACGAGGAAGACTGGCTCGTCAGCATCGGTTGGCGTCAGGACCGGACGCCAATGCGGACGTGCCTGCAGCTCGTCGAGCCGGACCTGGCGCACGGCGCAGGCTGGCAGCTGCGCGTGCTGCTGCAGGACCGGCTCGCGCCGGAGGTGCTGCGCACCGTGACGACCGTCGGCGAGCCAGTCGCAGGTGAACAGCCACTGCCGGAGGCGTGGCTGCCCGAGATTGCCCGCGTCGAGCGCGACGCGGCGAAGTGGGTGCGCATCCTGCCGTGGCTGGATGCGGGCGAGGGCGCCCTCCGTCAGACGGTGACGGAGGAGGAGGCTTGGCGCTTCCTCGCAGAGGGAAGCGTGCGGTTGGTTGAGGCAGGAACGAGCGTGTTCCTGCCGGCGTGGTGGGATCGCATCCGCAAGATGCGGCCGAAGCTGCGCGCGAAGATCAAGTCTTCCGTCGGTTCTGGACGGGAGACGATGTTCGGGCTGACCCAGCTGATGCAGTTCGACTGGAAGCTGGCTGTTGGGGATTTGGAGCTGACGGAAGAAGAGTTCCGTCAGCTTCTGGAGGAGAAGCGTAAGCTGATCCAGATTCGCGGCAACTGGATTCAGCTCGACCCGAAATTCATGGCACAGGTCGAGCAAATTATGAAGCAGGTGCACAAGAAGCAGGGGCTTTCCTTCCGCGATGTGTTGGAGCTGCATTTTGCCGGTGATGCTGGCGGCTTGCTGCCAGCCGAAGATGATCCAGATGCCATGCGCTACCTCGACATGGAGGTTGAGCTGAACGAGCAGCTGCGCCACATGATCGATCAGCTGACGCAGACCTCGGCGATCCCGACGATTGAGCCGCCGGCGAGCTTTCATGGCTCACTGCGCCACTATCAAGTGGACGGCATCTCGTGGCTGTTGTTCTTGCGTCGTTTCGGTCTTGGCGGCTGCTTAGCCGATGACATGGGTCTCGGGAAGACGATCCAGTGGATCACGTACTTGCTAACGGTGAAAGAGAATGAAAGTCCGGATACACCGTCCTTGCTTGTTTGTCCGACCTCCGTGTTGGGGAACTGGCAGATGGAGTTAAAACGATTTGCGCCTTCACTGCGCGTCCATCTTCACTATGGACCACAGCGGTTAAAAGGTCCTGCTTTCGGCGAAAAAATCGTCGGTAACTACGATTTGGTTTTGACGTCCTACACGCTTTCCCATCTGGATGAGAGTGAACTTGGCGCTATTGCTTGGAACTCGATCTGTTTGGACGAAGCTCAAAATATCAAGAACGCTTATACAAAGCAAGCTACGGCCATTCGCCGTTTGAATGGGTTTCATCGTATTGCCTTGACGGGGACGCCAATTGAGAATCGTCTGACGGAGCTCTGGTCGATTTTTGACTTCGCAAATCCAGGTTATCTCGGTACGGTGCGCGAGTTCACGCATCGCTATGTGAATGCCATTGAGAAGACGCGCGATGAAGCGACGATCGGCAAGGTTCAAAAGCTAATCCGTCCGTTCTTGCTCCGGCGCGAGAAGAAGGATCCGGCCATTCAGCTGGATCTGCCAGAAAAGAACGAATCCAAAACGTTCATCTCGCTCACAGCGGAGCAAGGTTCATTGTACGAGAACTACATTCAGGATATGTTCGATCGACTGGATAAGCTTTCCGCCATGGAGCGGCGCGGGCTCATCCTCGCTGCGTTGACGAAGCTTAAGCAGGTGTGTAATCACCCGGCTTTGCTGCTCAAAGAAGGGCTGGGCGCCCCGTGGAGCGGACGCTCGAACAAGCTGGAGCGCTTGCTGGAGATGGTGCAGGAGCTGCGCCAAGAGGGCGACAAATGCTTGATTTTCACGCAATTTGTCGAGACGGGCAACCTGCTGCAGCATGTGCTTCAGCAGGAGCTCGGCGAAAAAGTGTTGTTCCTGCACGGCGGAACGTCCAAGAACGGGCGCGATGAGATGATCGCGCACTTCCAAGACCCTGATGACCAGCCGGTCGACGAGCAGCGAAATGTGTTCATTCTTTCGCTGAAGGCCGGCGGCATCGGGCTCAACCTGACGGCGGCGAATCATGTGTTCCACTATGATCGCTGGTGGAATCCCGCCGTCGAGAATCAAGCGACGGACCGCGCCTTCCGTATCGGTCAGACGCGACATGTGCAGGTGCACAAGTTCGTGACGCTTGGCACGCTGGAGGAGCGCATCGACGAGATGATCGAGCGCAAGCTCGGCCTCAGCCAGCAGATCGTAGGCTCTGGCGAGAACTGGATCACGGAGCTGTCGACCGACGAGCTGCGCGACCTGTTCTCGCTACGCCGCGAGTGGGTCGAGGCGTAGCGCACGAGCTCAGTTGTCATGGTTTCACTTTGATAAACACAAAAGAGGTTATCCCAAGCTTCACCTGGGGTAACCTCTTTTGTGCTCCATACATATCCGATCTATCTCTATCTCTATCTCTATCTCTATCTCTATCTCTATCTCTATCTCTACTTACTAACTTCTCCCTCATTACCTTCAACTACTCTACTATCTACTATTTACCTTCAACCGTCTACCCAACCTCGCCCACCAACAAGCCAAATCAATAAGTTAACTGTATAAACTCCAGTTATTTCTGCTCTTTTCAGCTAAATATCCCGTTTAACTGTACAAACTACATCCAATTTTATCGATTATGAATAAATGTTGCCAGTTACTCAATATTAACTGTATATTTTACATTTAACCGTTTCATTTCGTCTTGAACGCTTGATTTAACTGTACTTTTTTCAGCTATTTGCTCTCGGCGAGTCGTGCTGAGTATTCTCGCTCTTGTGCGCTTCCTCACTCATATCACCAAATCCAAAAACAAATAATATCCCTCACCTATCGCACACGAGTAAGTCTGAATCTGTCGTGAGGTATCCAAGTCGGTATAGGCTTGGGAGAGAATGCCTTGTTTTTGCAGGTTCATCATCAGAATATTTGAGATGAAATAAGGCCGCCAGGTCCAGTTCGCTTGGCGATAACTCTCATCTTTGCCCCAGCCTTCCTCTGTACGGGCGTAGTTGGAGGAGATCTGATAGCCATCTCCCTGGCAAATGTACATGCGGATACAATTGTCCGTGACATTACCGATGATTTGTTCAATCACAGTGTCGGCATCCTCTGCATTCGAGATGTGAACGGACGAATGGATGAGTGTATCCAGCTTTTGATGCACACTCAGCAAGCGATGATATCGCTGAAACTCGTCCTCACCGAACGATTTAATTTCTTCCTCCAGCATGGCCTTGTACGCATCCGGTCGCTGTAAGTCTGGCTCTGCTTTTGAGAATAAAAAGCCTTGAACATATCTCGCTCCCACCTGCAAAGCGCTGCGCAGCTCCTGCTTAGTTTCGACGCCCTCCACAAGCAGTGAGGCACCAATTTGAGCTGAAACGATGGAAAAGGATTGCATAACTGCTTTGTAACCGTCGTGAACGATACTCTTTTTCAAAATATTCAGGTCAACCTTCAAGATCTTCGGCTGCAAGCTCGCAATGCGATCGAAATTACTAAAACCACTGCCCACATCATCAATGGCAATGGTACAGCCAAATTCACGATAAAGCTCAACGATCCATGTCAGCTCCTGGAGCTTACCTGTAAATTCCTCCTCCGTGATTTCAATAACGATTCGCGAGGGATTTATCTGGTATTTCTTCAACAATTCAATCGTGGGTAAGACACCTGTGCGTTTGTAGGTTCTATAAATCCAAGAGGGTTTTAAGTTAATAAATAGCTCACTCTCGTCCGATTCAGCAGCTATTCGTTCTATGGCCTGCTCTCTCAAATGCCGATCGATCATTAGATGCATGTCCTCGGTAATGTCAGGATCTTTGAAAAAGGGACCTAAGCTTTCCACGCTGCTTTCACGAACCCGTCTCCCCAGTGTCTCATATCCGATTATACGTTGACTCTGTAAAGAGATAATGGGTTGAAAATAGGGTCGTACTTCATGACGTGGCGGAATCTTGATGTTTTTCACCTGCACAGTGCGCCTCCTTCTTAGAAATTCTATCATGTCATATGAGTTGACATTCCATTGATCATTGACTCATATTTTAAACGACAACGCCACTTTCCGCAATCTGTGATGACAGAAAACATGACACGACTTTTTTTAGAGGAATTTGTTGAGCTTTGTCGAATTTCTATATGTTCTTTATTCTATTAAAAGTCAGGTGACCGATTGCGATGAAAACCTTCACGAGATCACGAATCTCCATGTTATATGTTATTTTAATTGTCGTTTTGCTAGCTTTCGTCAGTGTATCCAACTATATGGCTTCTCGAAATATGGAGAAAGAGAACAATGCGATCGTGAATCAGGCTATTCCGATTCTGACGACGGCTAATAGTTTATTGACTAGCTTAATCAATCAGGAGACGGGTCTCCGCGGTTACCAATTAGGTGGAAGTGAACAGTTTCTTGAACCTTACAGCACGGGAAGAGAGCAGGTCGCTGCTGATTTAAACACGCTTTCGACCTACGGCAAAAAATATCCAACCTTACAAATCATTATTGATACCCAAGCGATACCTGCCATTACCAATTTGCAAAAGTATTATGATACGACCTTGGAATTATTCCGTGCCGGTAAAGTTGAAGAAGCGAAAGCCCGTGTCACTGGCGGTAAAACGCTGATGGATCGCTACCGTGTCATTCATACGAGTATCGAAAACAATATCGAACAGATAACCTCTACAGCCTATGAGGCTTCTCAACAAGCAGGTCAAACCTCCCGTTTGATCACAATTGTCGGCTTCGTAATCGCTCTTCTTGCAGGAGGTATGTCCATAATCATCTCATTGCGCTCCTACCAAGCGGAGAAAGAACTTCGTAAGAGCGAGGAAACCTACCGCTATATGGCGGAAAGTCTGGAATCCCAGAACGAGGAAATTATTGCCCAGCAAGAGGAGCAGCAGATCACGCTGGCTAAGCTGTCTGAACGCGAACGGGATTTGGAACTTATCTCCTCCTATCAAGAGAAGCTCACTGGCTATGTGAAGTTAACTGATTTCTTGAAGCATACGTTGCCTGCTCTATTAAATTCACTAGCCCATGATGCTGCCTTGGTAGTCCTCGAAAATCGCACAGAGGATGGACCTATCTCCTATGAAGTTATTCATTCCATTGGTTACCCTAAAGGACAGATTCAAGCTTCCGTCAGTGAACTTTTCGGCCCGGCCAGACGTGTATTCGATGAAGGAATCTCGCTCACACATCCCCGTGATGTAACGGGTAATGAGCAAGGTATACACAGCGGAGTATTACGAGCCATCGACCATTACATTCCGCTCACGGATGATAAGCAAGAAGTCATTGGCTTTCTTTTACTAACGAGTTATCAAAGCTCACTCTATCAAGATGATAATCAGCGTCTGACCAAAGGATTAGTACGTCAATTCGGACTAGCCTTCTATGCACAGCTCGTGAACGATGAGAAGCTGCAGCAGGCGGAAAGCCTAGCCAAACTAAATGATCAACTCACTGCGGAGAAGCAGCTATTAGAAGGACAGCACGATCTCATTCAAAATATTTTGGAATCCGCCCACGAGGGCATGATGATGTGTGATTCGCAGGGCACGATTCTGTTCTCTAACCATCGTATGAATCAGTATTTCGGACTTAACGAACGTATCGGTCAGAACTTAGTTGCCTGCAGCTATGACATCGGAGCCACATCCCCAAGCTTCCATGGGGTAGCAGCCTCCATCGAGGCCTTGATTGATCGCTCGTTGTCTCATTTGACGCAGCGCTTTAGCTTCCAGCAGGATGAGCAGCTTCAACATGCGGAGCTTTACGCTACGGTCGTTAGTGAAGGCACCGAGCAGCAAGGGTACCTCTTCGTTTTCCGTGATCGTACGGAAGAAGAGCGTGTAGATGAGATGAAAAATGAATTTATCTCTATTGTTTCCCACGAGCTGCGTACTCCGCTTGCCAGCGTGCTTGGCTTTATCGAGATTTTACTGCATCGTGATCTTCCGCAAGAGAAGCAGAAACGCTACATGGAAACCATTTATAACGAAGCACAGCGACTATCGAATTTAATTAATGACTTCTTGGATCTGCAACGGATGGAGTCTGGCCGTCAATCGTACAACTTCTCTCCCATTCATTTGCAATCCATCGTCACCGATATTGCAGAGCAATGGCAGGATAAGCAGCTTCATAAGATTGTCATTCATCAGCAAGAACCAGAGCTATGGGTGCGGGCAGATTTCGATCGTATTCGCCAAGTATTTGATAACCTCATTAGCAATGCTATTAAATACTCGCCGGCGGCAGATCACATCGAGATTCACCTGACAGCTCACGAAGGAAAAGTCACGATTGCTATTCAAGATTACGGACTAGGCATTCCTCAGGATGCCAATGCACATATGTTTTCGAAGTTTTTCCGTGTCGACAACTCCGACCGCCGTCAGATTGGTGGCACAGGCCTCGGACTAGCCATTGTGAAAGAAATCGTTGAAGGACATGGCGGTCACATCTCCTATACATCTGAGATGGGACATGGCACCACGTTCCGAATTGAACTTGACCAATATGAGATTTCTGGCTTAGACGGGAAGATTGTTATTTTTGAAGATGATGATAACTTGGCCAAATTAATTCAAGTTGCTTTGCACAAGCTGAGTCTGCCATCTATCCAACTGCGTTCCGCTGAGGAAGGTATGATCGCACTGCGTCGCTGTGAGGGCGAAGGCCCCATTCTGTTCATCGTAGACATTCATCTCGAGGGTGAGAAAACAGGCTGGGATTTCATCGCAGATCTGTACAAGCACCCTGTACACGCCCAGACACCGGTTATTGTTTCGACAGCGCTTGATCCGCCTCATGATTATCATGAAAAAGAGATTGAGAAATATCTAAAGAAGCCGTTCACGATGGAACGCCTCGTTCAGGTGGCGAAACGCTTGCTCGATAATAAAAGCAGCTTAGCTTATGTTTTCCCAGCCCAAAACAAAGAAACACTCTCCACTACCTTAGAACGCAACGGCATTAATGTGCTGAAAATGCAAGAGAATCAAGATATGATTGAGGTTGATCTCATTAAGCCCCAATCGGACAAATAATCCTTCATTAATCTCCCCTTCCTATCTTAGGCAGGGGAGATTTTATTATTGTTGTAAAGAAGAGGGATTTCCCTACAGAATCGCCAATATATTAGAGTAATAGAGGTAAGTGAAGAGAAAGGGTGTGCCCTCATGGCGAAGCTTGAATCAGCTTCCAAACCATTGCAAGGACGAAGTGTTTGGGCGTTGTTTTTCTCCCTGCCGATTTTCGCATGGGCGATGTATGATTTTGCAAATACCATTTTTTCTTCCAATATCGTGACTGTGTTCTATCCTTTTTACTTAAAAGAAACCTTAGGCAGCAGCGAGGAAATGAACCAGATTGCAAGTACTTTCATCACTTACTCCAATGCGTTATCCAGCTTCTTCTTAGTGCTCCTATCTCCCTTATTCGGCGTCTGGATTGATCGCACAGGCAAAAAGAAAGCCTATCTCGTCCCCTTCACACTGATTGCGATCATCGCAACGCTTCTTATGGGGGCATCGGCACTATGGGAGACAGATCAAGAATGGTTAGGACTCAACACATCGATTCTCGGTGTTATTGTATTCTTTATGATTGCTAAATTTTTCTATAACTCCAGCTTAGTCTTCTATGATTCCATGATTTCCGATCTAGGCAACGAACGTGAAATCCCGTTGATCTCGGGGTTTGGTGTAGCGGTTGGTTATGTAGGCACGCTTGTCGGCCTTGTTGCTTTCTTGTTCGTTCATGATAATCACTTCGAGAGTACCTTCATCCCGAGTGCTGTCATGTTCCTCATCTTCTCACTGCCGATTATGTTCCTGTACAAAGAGAAACGTCAGAAACCTGTGGCTAGCAACAAATCGTTACTTAGCGGCTATCGCGAGATCTGGATGACGTTCAAGGAAGCTCGAAAATACCAGGCAGCTTTCACGTTCATGATCGCCTACTTCTTCTTTAACGATGCGATTGCCACAGCGATTGCCGTTATGGCCATTTATGCAAATACAGTCATGGGCTTCTCTACGGGGCAGTTCATTCTACTCTATCTCGTGTCCACGGTCAGCAGCGTTATCGGCTCCTTCCTCTTCGGGTATGTCACCCGCAGCATTGGACCTAAGAAGGCCGTAACCATCGTCGCACTTATTCTCATTGTCGCCATCTCCCTCGCCGCTCTTGCCACGAGTCAGAGTATCTTCTGGGTAGCCGGCAGCCTATATGGCGTCTCGATGGGCGCTATGTGGGTGACGTCCCGTACATTGATCGTGCAGCTAACACCGGAAGAAAAGCGTGGCCAGTTCTTCGGTCTGTTTGCCTTCTCCGGGAAAGTGTCGTCCATTGTCGGACCTGCGCTTTACGGCTCCATCACGTGGGCATTGGCCTCGTCAGGCAACTTAGCAAGCCGTGTCGCTCTCGGCTCCTTATTGATCCTTGTTATCATTGGCCTTATCGTCCATATGCGGGTTCCGCAGAAATTGCATAATCCTTCCTAATTCATGTACAATTACTTCTAACCAGAGGAAGCAGACACAGCAAACACTAGAGCATTTAAGGCTTTAGTGTTTTTTTGCAAGCATCCATGGGGACCGCACTTACACAACCTAGTCAGACATAACCTATCGTACAGGCATTCTCATCAGAGAGAGGGGATATGAAATGGCTTTACGGTACAAACGAGTCCTCATTAAACTTAGTGGCGGGGCTGTAGCAGGCGACAACTCATTCGGCTTCGATCCTACACAGCTAGATCATATCGCCAATGAAATTATGACTGTCGTGAATTTGGGCGTTGAAGTGTGTCTTGTGATTGGTGGGGGAAATATTTTCCGCGGTAATATGGGTGAAAGCTGGGGCATCGAGAAAGCTGAGGCTGATAACATTGGGACACTCGCGACCGTCATTAACAGCTTGATGCTGCGTGGTGTATTGAAAGCGAAGACAAAGGCAGAGGTACGCGTAATGACAGCGATTCCGATCGCTTCTGTGGCGGAGCCTTTCATCCGTTTACGAGCCATTCATCACTTGGAAAAAGGATACATCGTCATTTTCGCCGGTGGAAATGGGCAGCCTTTCGTTACGACGGATTACCCTTCCGTACAACGTGCCATTGAAGTGAATTGCGATGCCATTCTCGTTGCTAAGCAAGGTGTGGACGGCGTCTTTGACAAAGATCCGAAGCACCATCAGGGGGCACTCCAGTACAAATCCCTCCATTACAATGATGTCATTCAACACAATCTGAAGGTAATGGATCAATCCGCCTTTATTCTGGCGCGGGATTACCATGTACCGATTCATGTGTTCAATTTTGACAAACCTGGCTCAATGAAGGACATTTGTGCAGGACTGAATACGGGAACAATTATTAGTGCATCATCTGAACTCATTTATCATTAACAGATTTGCTTAAACTCTTCTCTCCACCACCTCTCCATTGATCCGTCGCGTCACTAACTGTATAAACTACAGCTAATTCTGCAACTTTTCTCACAAAGGATAAAACAACTGGATTTCCTCCAGTTAATTTGACCCGCTTTATGCTGTCATGGCTGATTCCACGGATTTTAACTGTAAGTTTTCCATCTAATCGTGCAATTCGAGCTAAATCGGCGAAAATAGATGGAGGTTTTCCAGTTAGACTCGGCAGGGCGGCTTGGTGGGAGGGCAAGTAAGCGGTTGTTGGTTGGATGGTTGGGGCTTGCCAGCGTGATGCAAGGACAAGTAAGCGGTTCGTTCGTTGGGGGCCTAGGGGTGCCAGCGTGGTGCAAGGACAAGTAAGCGGTTCGTTGGTTGGGTGGCTGGGGGTTGCCAGCGTGGTTGGTTCGAGTGACGGGCATGAAGTTAGTCTCCCTTCAAATAGCAAAAAAGGATAGACAGCAGAGCGATCTGCTGATCTATCCTTTTATTTTAACCGAGGAGTAGCACGTAATAGTCGTTAGCGTTTCTCGTCGCAAATCCACAGGATTCATACAGGCCGAGCGCCTTCTCATTCTCCACGGACACTTCCAGCTTGATATGCTCCGCATGATCTCGTTCTTTAAGTGCCGTAATCGTTTGGCTTAAAATCTGACGACCATAGCCCTTGCCCCTAAAGCTAGGCAGCACACAAAAGCCATAAATAAATCCACTAAGACCTGGCTCCACCATCGCACCAAGTTTTCCAATAGGTTCTTCACCTTCACCTAACTCCGCAATCCACGTCCGTTCCTTGTCACCTGTGATGGTTTGGTTCACATACTCGCGTGTATCCACTTCTGTCATGTCGAAGCCTGACATATTCAATTTTACGAGTAGCTCCGTATCGGAACTGTCCGCTAAGCGAATAAATAGCTGTGTTTGCATGGAAACAGGCGGGATAACCTGCTCTTTTAAATCCATCACATACTCCGAAAAAGAGTAACCCGCGCCCAGCTTGGTCAAAAAAGCCTTCCCGCTTTCCGAACCACGCTCATTGATGAAAATAAGCTTAGGCACCTCTCTTTGTCTGCACGCCTCTATAGCCGTTTCAACAAGTTGCTTGAAAATCCCTCGGCGCCGCGCCTCCGGATGCACCATACCGCTGATTTCCACTTCGGTGGAGAGGAAGCTGTAGATCGCCAGAAAGCCAACAATTCGGTCATTCTCGTAATAAACGAAATCATTGGTCACGAGGGCAGGACGGCTGGATAAAGTACCCCAGTTTAGTTTAATTTCGATACTTTCGTGCGCATTACATATTTCCCACAGGGCTCGAATTTCCGCCAGCTCTTCAGGGGATAGACCCGCTCTTGCATAGATACCTTGTTTCATATGTTGTCCTCCATTAGTCATCTCATTCATATGGACTTACCTGCTGTCATTATACATGTCTGAGCACTGCGGTGGTAAGCTAATAAATCATTCTACAAATTTTTTCGTGTAGCTGTGAACGATCTTCTCGAGCTGTTCGTACTATCTATGAAACCAGGCAGAGAGGATGTTCAATCACTTGGAAGAGAATGAATTCATTCGTCAGGCCATGTTAGGCGACACCGCGGCTCTGTCTAAGCTTCTTCAGCAGCATTATGCGTTTGTGTATAAATATTTGGTCAAAATCACGCTGAATCCCTCCCAAGCGGAGGATCTCACGCAAGAAACGATGGCCCGATGTATCGAAAAAATAAAGCTCTACAACGGGACTTCGAAGTTCTCGTCCTGGTTAATCACCATCGCTACACGGTTGATGATCGATCAGGGGAGACGCCGCCTTTGGGAGCGCAAGTGGCAGGAGAAAGAACAGCAGCAAACCTTGCGCCAGCTGCAATGGCAGACAGCGCATCATACGGATGACGCTTGGCCGGAGGTGTTAGACGCCTTAGCCGAGATGCCGCGGGAGAGTCGCATCCCGCTCATTCTCAAGCATTACTATGGGTACACCTACGAAGAAATTGGCGGCATGCTCTCCCTTGCAGAGGGCACTGTGAAATCAAGAGTGCACAATGCACTGAAACAACTACGGAAGGAGCTGAAGTAGATTGGACGAAGATTCGCAAAAGCAGCAGTGCGAGACAGGGGAGTTAAGCGAAGGGCACAGCAGGGTGCTGGATGGAAGCGAGCCACATCGAGCGAGCCAAACGCAAACAGACGAGGACGTCGCTCGTCAACTGCGCGACGGGCTGGACCTGCTCGATGCTGCCATCCATGTGCCAACCCCGAGTGCAGCTTGGTTTGATCAGCATATTTCCGCGACGCAAAGTAAGCGGAAATCCAGACTGATGCGTGATTTGGCTATCCTATGGATCAGCGCGATGTGCTTGTTTTATGTGTTTTATCTGACGGTAACGGCTCAGCCTGTTGCCTTCCTCTCCATCCAAGCTGCGGCGATACTGATTCCGCTAGCTTGGCTCATCTTAAGAAAGCAGGTGGCTTCTCATGACAACAACTGAATCCAAATTCGATCTATTACCCCTCTGGGCATGGATTGGTCTTGCATTAATCATGCTTATACAAAGCTCATGGCTGTATATGGATTCCCGCAAGCACGGTGCCCGTCACCCTTGGTTTTGGGGCATTTGGGGCATCATTCAAGCCCCGGTTCCCACGATTGTATATCTCTTTGCGGTGCGTAAGATTCACCGCAAATAATCTGTGTTCTTACTTGAAACGGCTGCCTCCATGGCAGCCGTTTTTTCATGCCCACGCGGATACAAGTCTTGGAAATAATCAAAATCATATTGACTTCCTTCTGTCGTGTGGGCTATGATTTGGGTGTTATTTTACTAACTTAGTAAATTAGTAATTTAGTAAATTTAATCGAAAGGAATGAGACCTTTGTTAACCAATCGCTATGTTCGAACCATTCTCCTATCCCGTGTGCTTCTGCAGCTAGGCATTTGGATCCGGAATTTCGCTATTCTCCTCTATATCTCGGACATTACACACAATAATCCACAGTATGTATCCTTGATTTCCATTGTAGAGACGGCACCTATTTTCATCTTCGCCTTTATTGGCGGCACGTTCGCCGATCGCTGGCAGCCGAAGCGGACTATGGTTTGGAGTGATCTTTTATCCGCTGTAACGGTGTTCCTTGTATTACTTACCCTGTTAACTGGCTCTTGGTATGCTTTGCTAATCGGGACGTTCATTTCTGCAAGTTTATCGCAATTCTCACAGCCTTCCGCCATGAAGCTCTATAAAAAGAATGTACCCGCGGAGCACCTCCAAGGTGTTATGGCCATGTCTCAGTCTCTCGTTGCCATTTTCATGGTTTTGGGCCCTGTGGTCGGTACGTTCATCTATCTGAACTACGGTATCGAAGCTTCTCTTATCCTCACGGGTGTGATGTTCTTCGGATCATCCCTAGTGCTTACTTTCCTCCCGAAAGACGAGATCGAAGAAGCCTCTTCAGGAACCACAAACTTCTTGAAGGAGCTAATTGCCGGCTTACGATATGTGCAATCCAACAGTGCGCTCAGAACGCTAAGCCTCACTTTCGGAGTTACTGGATTAGCCGCGGGTCTTGTTCAACCACTCGCGATATTCATAGCCATCGAGAAACTAGGATTAAGTAAACAATCTCTACAATGGTTTCTGATGGCGAATGGGGCCGCAATGCTTATCGGCGGGGCTGTCATTATGGGGATTGCGAAGAAGGTTAAACCGCAATTTTTGCTTGCAACTGGTTTACTTGTCAGTGCTGTTTGTACCATTGGGGTCGGAGCCTCCACCCTCGTATCCGTGACGCTGATCCTACAGATTGTAAGTGGATTGTTTTATCCCTGTATTCATGTCGGGATTCAAACCCTCATTATGCGTAACACGGAAGGGCCGTTTATGGGGCGAGTTGGCGGTGCGATTACACCGATTTTCATGGGGATGATGCTTGTGGGAATGGCCTTATCAGGTTACTTGAAGGATACAACGTCATTGTTGACGGTGTATGTTTGGAGTGGTGGTTTGCTGATGGTAGGCGTTGTGTTGTTAAACCCGCTTCTGCGGAAAAATCAACTTAAAGCGAAGCAACAAACTATGTAGGCATGCTTACTTATTTCTCAACACGGTAATAAACCCATCGAGGATTTGATGACTTATTCGGAACCCCTTGCCTTGATAAAACTTTAACGCAGCATCGTTTCCATTGGATACAAAGATGAACAGATCGCTTATCGAGTCAAAGGAATGTAGCCAATCCATGGACTTTTCGAATAAAACAGAGCCAATACCAGCACTACGATAACCTTCTTTTATATAAAACTGAGAAAGACAGCCTACGGCCTCATTTTTTACAGTATCAAGGTCAAAAAAAGTAGCAAATTCATTTGCATATGTCTCCTTCAGCGAAATATTGCTGTACACATAACCAACGATTTCGTTACCATCTTTGGCGGCTACTATATAATTAGCTCTCGCATTTTTAACGGATGGTATCATTCTCGTTTCAAAGCTCATGTTATCGAACAACTCTGGGTGTATATAGGCCTTTGATTTTTGATAAGCCATTAATTCATTGCATAAACCCTTAATACACGCGATATTTTCGTCTGAAATGATCTCGTAATGGATGTTCATATTTATCTCCTTGCTGACATACTGTCCTGCGCACACTGATTAATAAGCAACTTCTATCTGGACGTTTGCATCTTCACAGGCCTGGACCAACTCATTTTCCGGCAGGCGATCCGTCAGTATCCGGTGCACGCCTAATAACGGCGCAAACGAAAAAAGCACTTTAGCCCCGAATTTGGAATGATCCAAAACGACGTTCGTTTCTTGTGACTGCTTGATGGCGAGTCGTTTCATTTCTGCTTCATAAATGTTTGAATTGCTAAAGCCATGCTCAATGCTAACGCCGGTCGCACCTAGGAAAACACGATTGAACGCCATCCCCTGCAGCGTTTGAACAGCTACTGGACCGATCAATGAAGATGTGGCCTCAAGCAGCATACCACCTGTCATTAGCGTTGGAATGTGTTTGCCCGAAAGCTCATTGGCCACATTCAGAGCGTTCGTCACGACGGTAATGTTCATGCCTGGAGGCAAATACCGGGCAATTTGCTGTGTAGTCGTTCCGCCGTCAATAAATATGGAATCGCCTGGACGGACTCGCTCCGCAGCGGCACGTCCGATCCTCATCTTCTCCTCCATAAATACGCCGGAACGTTCCAGCAAAGCCACATCTTTCCCAACGAGAATGGCTCCGCCAAACGTCCTCTTAATTAAACCCGCTTCCTCCAGCTTCTCCAGATCACGCCTGATCGTCATCTCCGTTACTTGGAACGTATCCTTCAAATCGGTGATCTTAACTTCCCCATCACAGGTAATCCGCTCCAGGATCTGCTGCTGTCTCGCATTGAATCCGCTATTCATTCCAATCTGCATATACGAACGGCCTCCCGCCGAGTTTTTCACGACATGTAAAACTAATCTGTATTCATTTTATAAGATCAATTCCAACCGGTAAAGCACGGATTCGCCAGGGGCGAGCATACGAGGTCCGCCTCGTTCCTGTTCTGCCGCGCGTCCTTCCACTTTACAATTAGCTGGCTCGAGTCCTAAGACATGTTCGCCTGCCCCAGGCATACGCCATTGTACCAACATGGGCAGTGTGTCTGCCGACCAGCGCAGTTTGGCTGTTACGGGACGTAAGACGCCACCGCTTGGAAATGATCGATTATGAATTTGCACTTCGGCCATACCAGCAGCATCCGAGGCAAGATGACTAAGATGATGATAATACACGCCTTCGGAAGCCGCAGGATCAGGCCTCTCCCAGTTCTCACAGTTTTCAGTCGACAAGCCAGCTTCCCGAGGTTCAATGTCCGCAGGAGGGAATTGAATGGTCGTTTGTTCCCCGAGCAGCGGAAAACCAAAGTTAAAATGATAGAGCAACATATGTGGGCTTGCGGTAAACCCCATATTTTCGACCCGGTCATCAATCGTTATACGATTCTCACCAAGCCGGCCGGATAGGGTGCGATGCATCCGTAGTCTGGCCCCGAAAATGGAGGTCTCCTCCACAATTCCGGACACCTGCCATTCCAACTGGTCACCTATCCACTCTTCCCGAGTGTTAACTTGTCTTGCCGGCGTATGATGTGCTCGTCCATGCAATCCGTAACTACCAGTCTCAGCCACACTTGGCGATCCGACATGTGTAAGCCCGCAAGTCATGAGAAGCCCGCCTGACGCCGTGCGCAGCCATCCAGTTCCTTCCGGCTCATAATACGCAGGTGACACGTCGCCATTAGGTGATTGCCAGGAAATAGGCACTCCCCATAGCTCCGTTAATGAAATATCAAGCCCTTTGGAAGGGACGATGTCGAAAGCAAGCCCAGCCCCTGTCCGAACGCGAATCAGTTCGACCCCCGCTTCTTTGCCTTCCGTCAGCTTCATCCGCCGGATCCCGCCAATCTGCCCCAGATGGCCGACCCGCACCTCCAGCTCCCGTCTTGTCCAGTCTCGGCCATATAACTGCATCGTCTAATCCTCCACGATTACTGGCATTCTGACAATGTTCGGATCTGTGAAAATATCGAACTCATCACGGCTAGTGCTCGAAAACTCCGATACGATGGCGCCATCCGGCCCCCCTTGAAACCAATGCTTGGTTTCCGGCTGAATCGTATATTGCTCTCCAGGCAGTAATTCAATTTCGTGGAAAACGGTGTAGAAAGGTTCACTTCCCGCTGGTATTACGGCTTGCATGTTCGGCGTAGATTCGCCCTCTACGTATAACAACACCTTCCCCCAGCGACAGCGGAATGTTTCCATCTTGCCAGGCACGCCCTCTACAGGTGGGTGCAGATGCTCTGGGCATGTTTGCCTTGGGAAAAGCACAAGCTCTTTGGCACAGTACCGATCTGTGTTCACATAGGTAATGAGCTCAAGCCCTTGATTGGCCAAGTCGCCTAGACCGAATCCAGCGACTTCAATAGCATCCTGTTCTTCCGGTGTAAGCACGATTCCCGCCTGACGAAATAGCGTTGCTGTTTCCGTCTGGGCCTTTCTCACATCGCTTCTTCTTAGTGTCATCGATCTATCTCCCTTCAGTGTTATTTATGTACTCCCATAAACAGAGTGATTCGTTCCAACTCCAGCCTGAAAGAGGGATCGTTCCGGTCCGTTGAGGCCATCCAAGCTTAATTCGATCTTGTACATCACGCCAGACAGGTACACCGCTTACAGCGTCTGCTTTCTCCACATTGCAAGCCCCAACGCCTACTGCACCGATCAGAACCTCTTCAACCGTCAGCCCTTTCAGGAGCCCCGCCAAAAATCCGGCAATCGTGCAGTCCCCCGCTCCCGTTGTTCCAACCGCGTTTACTTGGAAGCAAGGTGCAAGCAGCTCTTTCCCGAGCCAGTTCTTGATCATCTTTTCGATGGGCGCACAAGTTCCCATGGAGAGAAGTCGACTCGGGTTGGATGACGTCTTCATATATAATCCGAACTCTCCAAGCTTCAGAGCGACTACGGCCGCTCCCATTTCTAGCAATTCATCGGCAAGCTGCGACAACAGCGAACCATCCGCATACGGTAACAACTCCTCCGTACCCTGTTCAAGCTGTATCTGACGGTAGCGGTCTGGCTTCAGCATATACAGAATTTCTTCAAAGCTGGGTAAAAATACATCCACGAATGGAAGCGTTTTCTCCAGTATCCTTCTCCAATCGGCGCGTCCTGCCGCCGTTGAAGGATCAGGCTTCGCCAAATCAAGGGATACCGTCAATCCTCTCGCTTTGACGCCTGATAGAAGTCGGACAAGATCGTCACCTTGATGCTCATACATGTTTCGCATCAGAGGCGGATAGCCGAAATGAAACAACCTAACGTCTTCTAGGCTTGCCAAATCCACGTCACTCGCCTGAAAGGTGTCATTCGCTCCCGTACAATGGAGGAAAATACGGTCCACCCCAGGCGGACTAATGACGATGGTGTACGAGCTTTGCTCATCTGGAGAAACGATCATCCCTTCCGTTAGATGCTCTCCATATCCCCGTAAGTTCTCCAAGATGGCCTGCCCGAATAAGTCGTCTCCGACTTTACCCATCAGATTGACTTGAAGACCAAGTCTATGCAACGCAAGACCCGTGTTAGAGACCGCCCCACCGGTGGCGATCAGTGCTGTTCCGATTTCAACTAGTTTACCTGGCACAAGAAACTCATCGATTCCATTCTTCTTCCCATGAATGGCCGGAATGATATCCAGACAAATATGTCCTGCAACCACGACATCTGCCGATCGTCTTTTCAACTTAGGTCCCCCAGTCTATCGTCACCGTTTCTCCATTTCTCTCCGACTCGAGTGCTGCCGTAAAGATACGATGGCTGTCTGCTGCTTCCTCCGGTGTGACGCAACCGAAAGGCTGCTGCATGCTCGCTCCATGTGTAAGCTCATCACAGAATGCCGCCCACATTTGCAGAATCGAATCGGAGAAACCAAATTCAAAAATTCCTCCAGTAATCGTACTATAGGCAGATTTATAAGGTACATCTACCACATGCCAAGCTTGCTGTCCTCCCGGTTGATACGGCATGGAGGCAACCTGCTTCGGATTTTTGGTTGTAAACTCTGCAGATAACGCCGTACCTTGAATACGGATAAACCAAGTATTTGCATGGCCTGGCGCAATTCGTTTGGTAGACAGGATCATCGGGAACTGTTCGTTAGCCAGCTTCACATCACATGCGAGAATCGCGTTGTCCCATGTTTCACAAGGCGCGGAGCCTCCCTTTCCATCTGGACGCTCATGAACGATTTTGGATAGAAGCGCCCGTACGTTCTTGGGCTTCCAACCGAATCGGAGCGGCAGATGCAGCACGTGCATGCCGAGATCACCCATACATCCGTATTCGCCGTTTGTATTGATTCTTCGCTTCCAATTAATCGGCTTCGTCGGATCCAGGTCGCTCGAGTGCCAGAAACCAGCTTCCACCTCAATGATTTTCCCGAATTTCCCCACATTTACCCATTTCATGATCTGTTGGGCTCCTGGGAAAAACGGAAATTCCGAAGAGCAGCGGACGATGACATTCGGATTCTCGGCAATTACTGCTTGAATGGCTGCATTCGCTTTTTGGTCGATGCCGAACGGCTTCTCGCCTAAGAGATGCTTGCCTGCCCGAATGATGTCGACATACATGTGCTCATGTAAATTATGAGGTACAGCACAATAAATAGCCTCCACTGTCGGATCATCCAATAGCTTCTTATAATCTGTATAAGCGTTTTCCACACTCGGGACATGATCGAGGAACCATTGAGAAGCAGCTGAGTTTGCGTCACATACCGCCACAATCCGGGGTTCAAAATCAACGTCCGTCAGTTGACACCAACGCGCAGCGCTGCTCGCGAACTCTTTGCCCATTAAGCCGCAGCCGATAATACCAAAACGAATTATTCTTCTTTCCACTATTCGCTGGCCCCCTTCAGAATGCTTAGCGCTTGCTCCGCCGTTGCGCCATGATGCACAATACTCATTAAAGCTGCGGTCATCTCAGCAGGTTTCGGGTGTTGAATGACATTACGCCCATAGACGATGCCTGAAGCACCCTGCTCCATCAATTCCACCGTACGCAATACGATTTCCTCATCGCTCGCCCTACCACCACCGCGCACAAGCACTGGAATGCCAGAGGCAACTTCAATCACCCGGTGATATTCGGAAACATCATCGCATGGGTCTGCTTTTATCACATCGGCTCCCAACTCAACGGCCTGGCGAACAAGCGGCATAATTTTGTGAATATCGCCATCGACCATATAACCGCCTTTTGCTTCATTCGGAAGCATGACAAGCGGTTCAACCATCAATGGCATCCCATATTTTTCACTTTCCGTTTTCAAAAGGGCTATGTTCCGCACACACTGATGATGCAATTCCGGTTGACCCGGAAGAAGCAGCAAATTGACACAAACAGCGACGGCATCCAAACGTACAGCTTGCTCAATCGCCCTGTCGATCAATTCGCTGAACACAAATTTCGGCAGCTCTGTGCCATAAATATTGGCCGCATCCGTTCGCAGGACGAGTCCCGGCTTCTGTTTCCCAGGGATCTCTTGCAGCAAGCGAGCTTGCCCAGTACTTAGCTGTATGCAGTCCGGATTTGCTTTGACAATCGTTTCAATGGCCTGTTTCATATTCTCAATGCCTGTTAAGAAGGAGAATTCATTAAAAAAACCGTGATCCACAGCAACATCGAAACATTTTCCCTGATCACTGAACATGCGGTTAATACGTGGCAATCGAGACATCTTATCCACTCCTAATTGTTATTAACGAACATTTATTTATTCTTTTTAAACATATATTAGGAGAAATTAGGCCGTACGTCAATCCATTTATTCTTAATTCTATGCACTATTGTTTGAAATAAACATTTATTTTCATGAAAGACTATTCAATGCTTGATCTAAGTCACTTATCAGCGAATCTACCGACTCCAGCCCGACTGAGATCCTTAGTAATCCACGCGGAATACCGGTCGCTTGAGAGGCTTCCTCACTGATTCCTACGCCTGGATCGATAATTAGACTTTCAAATCCGCCCCAGCTAGGGCCGAACTCGAAATAATGGAGCTTCGGGATCATCTCCCGAATGGCTTGCTCATTAGCGCGCGGAAGGAAGCTTATTAATCCCGTGTACCCGGTAAACAGCTTTCTCCCAAGCTCATACTGCGGATGACTTTTAAGACCAGGATAATACACGCGTTCCACCTTCGGATGGGTTTCAAGAAACTCCGCAATTTTCATGGCACTTTCTTGATGCTGTCTCATACGGACAGGCAGGGTGCGCATTCCCCTCAATAGAAGCCACGACTGATGCGGATCCATACAGGAACCGAGCAACGCCCGTTCCTCATGCGTGATTTTCTCCATATCATCTCCTCGTCCGATCGCAACACCTCCAATAATGTCGCTGTGACCGCCCAAATATTTCGATGCCGAATGAACGACCATATCGATACCGAAGCGCAGCGGGTTGCAAAATAAAGGGGTCGCCCATGTACTGTCAATAATGGTTCCGATCCCATTCGCCTTGGCCAATTGAGCTATCGCCTCCAAATCCTGAAGTACGAACAAGTGGGAAGAAGGACTTTCCAAATAGATCAACTTGGTATTCGGTCGAATGGCTTGCTCGAACTCGTCTAATCGATCTCCAGTCACGAACGTCGTCTCTACCCCGAACTTCGCCAAGTAAGAGCTCAGAAACTCCCGTGTCGGGCCGTATGCGCTCCGTATGCAAATCACATGAGCCCCTGCTGAAACATATCTCATAATCGACGCCGAAATCGCTCCCATACCGGAGGAGAAACATCTAGCGGCCTCTCCTTCCTCTAGGGCGGCTATTTTTCTCTCTACTACCTCGGTGGTTGGATTCCCTATTCGGGTATACACGTAACCGTGATCTTTCTGTTTTCTAGTGAACAGGGAATTTTGAAAAATTGGAGGTACAATCGCACCCAAATATCGATCATAATCATCTCCCAGATGCATTAACATATCTTCTTTCGTCATCGTCTCTTCATCTCCCTGATGTATAAATTGTCTTAACTACCTTTCCATCCATTGCATAATGGCAGCTGCTTCGTCTGCTTCCACGGCAGCTTTACATGCTTGCAGGACATCGTTAGCTGTCAAAATCGCCGGCCGTCCTTCAATACGATTTAGGAAGTCTTCACTTAGCGATAATGGAACTGTGTCCGGCTCTATTGTCCTTGCTGGCATATCGTTCGTCACCTGGATAAATAATGGCCCCTTGCCCACAATCGGGTCTCCCTCCAGACGCAGCTCCGCGCAGCCTTTCGTACCGGTCACATAGATGCGCCCGTCTCCCCAGGTCCAACTAGCTTCAGGTGTGTGCCAGTCCGTATATAGCTGTGCGGTAACTCCTCTACTGAGAAGCACTTGCAGAGATGCAGCGTCCAAAAATGTCGGATATTCCGGCAGTATGCGTTTGCTTTTCCAGCCATGAACCGAAGTTACCTCTTCTCCTGTCAACCATCGAAGCAAGTCAAAATCATGGATGAGAAGATCAATAATCGGTCCTCCGTTGCGAGCTTTATCAAAAAACCAAGCTGGCCTTCCCGAAGCGCGCAATCTATGCGGCTTGCGCATCTGAATATGGATGATCTTACCTAGTTCTCCTTGCCGAATAGCCTCTCTGAGCGCAAACAGTTCCGGACGAAATCGCTCCGTCAGCATCATACCGACTTGTATACGTCCCCGGCGGATGACTTCGGCAAGCCGATTGAGCCCAGCTGAGTTAACGACCGCTGGCTTATCCACCATCACATGCCGACCATGTCTTTCGCAGAGCTCAATGATATCGATTTTGTCTTGGTTGACAGCAGCGCTGCCTACAATGGATCCGCTCACACTAAGCAGCTTCTCTGGATCGTCGAATAGCGTGACTCCATACCGATCAGCCAGCCTGCTTGCCATCGCGGCATCTTCTCCATCATAAATACCCGCACAAGGGTGCCCCAAATCGTTCATTTCCTGAATAAATTGGGCAATATGCATATGCTGGCAGCCTAAAATGCAAAAAGGTTCCTGTTTCATCTACAACTCTCCTCTCAAACGCGTTATGCTTCTTTCCATTCATTTCGCCCCTTGTTATAATTATGGAACACTTCATTAACCTACTTAGACGAACGGAGTAATCCGCTATGAAATTCTTAAAGATGGCAAGAGCATTACCCATTCGCACCAAATTGAATGTATTAATCCTCTTGTTTCTATGCCTGCCGTTTATCTCTCTCGGGGTAATCTGGTATGAAAAAACAACAGAAAAGATCGAAACGAACGCTGTCCATTCCAGCCAACAGCTTATTACTCAAATCAATAATCAATTGGACAATTATTTCATCGACTTGGAACGGATCACGTTTCCCGTTATCACGCATCCGCTCATCCTGAAATTCATGCAGCTGCCAGCAGATGAGCAATATGATCGGTTTATCATCACCCGTGATATCGAAAAACAAGTACTGCCGAATTTCATGTTCGGCCGCCCGGACCTGAAAGGTTTCTCCGTCGCAACGGAAAATGGCGTTGTCAGTTATGGCGGCGTTTCCCCCAAGAGCGACTATATGAAGTTATTCCAACAATACGCGGATGCAACATCCTTCCGAATTGTCGGCATCCGCAATCCAGATAATTCGCCCGTGCTGACCGTTGTCCGCACATTTCGCGATGCTGCCAATTACAAGTCACTTGGTATGTTGGTGATGGATTTAAACATGAACCAGATTATGAACATTCTGGCAAAGGTTCAACTTGGACAAACCGGCTATATTTGGATTGCAGACAACAATGCTCAAATTCTGTATCATCCGGATCTCAGCTATCAAGGCAAGCCTGTGGATTCCAAGCTGATGGAGCGATTCCGCGGGAGCCAGGAGGGCTATTTCTTGAAAAATACCGATGCAGGAAAAACATTGGTCATTTTCCATCGCTCTCCTTACACGAACTGGACAATGGTATCTGAAGTCCCGCTGCGGGAGCTGATCAGCAACCTGATCGATCTCCGAAATATAACGCTGTGGATTGCCTTTTTCGTTATCTTGTTCGTAATGGCCGCGTTAGCAGGATTTTCCTTTAACCTAACTCGATCGCTCTCTGTTCTCCAGCGGTTAATGAAAAATGCGGAGCAGGGGAATTTGGCTATCCAAGCCCCCGAGCACCGAGAGGACGAAATTGGAAGCCTATACCGCAGCTTCAACAAGATGGTCAGGGAAATACGCAGACTGATCGAAGTCGTGCATTCTTCTAAGCTCAAGGAGAAAGATCTTCAGCTTAAGCAGCGAGAAGCTATGATGCAGGCGATGCAATCGCAGATCAACCCGCATTTTCTCTATAACACGCTCGAAGCCATTAACTCCTACGCCGTCGTGGAAGGCGTGCTGCCTATTAGCAACATGGCAACCTCTCTTGCAGATTTGTTCCGCTATAGCGTAGGCAGCTCCCAGCAAATCGTCAGTCTCAAAGAGGAATTGGATCACGTCAATACGTATTTGAACATCCAAAACGAGCGATATCCCTACTTAACATTCGATTGCGGGATCGAAGCACGAACGGCATCTAACGTACAAGCTGTTCGCTTAATCATTCAGCCCTTGATTGAGAATTCGATCGTCCATGGGTATGAACGCCATAAACTTCGCCCGACCTCTATCAGCGTTTCTTCCGAGCAGCTGGAGAATTACTGTCTGCTGCGGATTACCGACCATGGTCAAGGCATGGATTCGAAGCTATGCGAGACATATAACAAAATTTTCGAAGGCTCCCTCGCAGGCGACGAGACAGAACTTTCCTTTCATCACATCGGATTGCTGAATGTCCATCACCGCATTCGATTGACTTATAATGAGCCCTACGGGCTTTATATAGAGAAATCAGATACGACAGGCACTGTCATTCAAGTTAGACTGCCTTATAAGGAGGGATCACAACATGTATCGAGTCATCACGATTGACGACGAGCCGATGGTCAAAAAAATGCTTGGCAAGCTGATTGATGCAACAGGCCGCTTCAAGGTGGTTGCAGAAGCGGAAGACGGCCAGGAGGCTCTTCGGCTCATCGAACAGCACGCTCCTGATCTGATTTTGACCGATATACGCATGCCGATTATGGATGGTCTTGAATTGCTGCAGGAACTGCATAAGCGGAACCAAAAACCTAAAGTAGTCATCCTCTCCGGCTATGATGATTTTACCTTTGCCCAACAAGCGATTCGGTATGGGGCCTCTGAATATTTACTGAAGCCCATCCGGCCGGCTTTACTTCAAGAAACGCTTGATCGCATTTTCACTAGCTTAGAGCAAGAAAAATTATCTTTATCCGACCGTGGTCGCTGGATTCTTTTAGTCAAAGAGCATGCTGAATCTATGAACGAGAACGTCTGGATTCTGAATGATGATGCCGTAATAAACGATCTTAAGAAATTCCAAACAACTCTTGTGCTGGAAGCAACGGAAGACTCGCAGATACGAACTGCCTATTTCGAACTGCTTTGCCATATCGACGCAAGATTGAGCGAAAAAGGGATTCGGATGTTCAATGACGGTGCGGATGACCCCATTCCAGTCAAAACGGAAGAGCTGTTCAACCATACATGCTCCCTCCTGGCGTCGGCTATTCAGCAAATCCGCCAATCCCGTAATTGGGGGAGCCATCAAGGCATTCAACGTGCAGTGGACTACATTAAACACAATTATACGTCCGAAACCTTCTCCATGCAGGAGGTCGCTGACTATATTCAAATGTCCGCTGCTTACTTCAGTCGTTCCTTTAAGGAAGAGATGGGGGTCCCCTTCATCCATTTTCTGACCCAACTGCGAATCGATATGGCGAAAGACATGTTAAGTGATCCTGCATGCAAGACAATCAACATTCCTCATGCCATCGGTTATGCCGATTATCCCCATTTTGCTAAAGTGTTCAAAAAAAGTTGTGGACTAACCCCCACCGAATACCGAAAAAGGCTGGGCATCCAATAGCAACGAACCGAGCAGAGAAGATCCACTCTTGGACCCTCTCTGCTCGGTTATTTTTGTACGATCAAACCTCAAGCGTATGGCATCCGCCTGCGGCAACTTTTATATCTAAGCTCTTGCCATTAGTTAAGGTGATTGTGCAGGAAACCGCATGCTCACTTTCATTCATCAAGATCATATTGCCATCGGCGACAGTCACATCAAGCAACAATTTCGCAGCCAAATCAACGGATAGCTGACAAACCGCTTGGCGATAAAGGGAAGAAAAGGAGGGTACATAGCCATGCCAGAAATACGCTTCCCCTCTTAAGGTTTGCCTGCCTTCATAGACATTCAGTACCATGCCTGCCACGATGCGTTTTTTTGCAATCGTACGCACCCCATCTGCACGGAAGTTGGCAGCGACGATACAGTCCTCGGTCTCTACAACGATCGTTTCGTCATTCGTTTCTAGCTGAACCGTTTGACTGCTTGCTACTTCTGTCTGCGCTGCTGTTTGGTTAGGGATCGAGACCACAATGAATGGTTCCCTTGTCTGCCCTTCCGTTAGCTGCATGGAACCGATATCATTGAGGACGAGTATGTCTTCTACGCCCTTCCACTTCAAATATTCATGCTTGTTGATATATGTGATGCCCTGCCCGCCGATGATAACGTACCCGATATAATCATCTACATTCACGTAGGCAGCACTTCCATACGTTTCAACCTGATTGGGCTCCTGTCCATAGAAGCCACGGAACTTGTCGGTACCGCCCGGATAATATAAAGTGCGTGTGCCGGGGGCTAGCTCTGGCATGGCTGCATAATTCTCATTGCGGATACCAATGATGCCAGTTTGCGCATGCTGAATTGTCACATTCTTCATCGCTTCGAAACGCTCAATGTACACGGTACTGCCGTTCGGCAGTGACAGAAAAGCCACATGCTGAAGCAGCTCGCGGGCTCCTCTGGCAATTGTCACTGTTGCTGCGAAGCCATCATGGAACGGTAGAATACTTTCCTGCTCCACATCACGGATGATCGATTCGTTGCTCAGACCTTTAATCCCCTTCTTCTCTGCAAACTCTACCGTTCCTGTGTAACTCGCATAAAGCGGGGTTACCTGCCATAAGCCTTTGGAAGGCAATGTTAGCGCCATAACATTGTTACGCCATGTAAAGCTCGCGAAGGAATCCTTGCGACGGTGAACGATGGAATTACCATAAGCGTACGTGTATACACCTAACAAACGATTCGTCATTTCCTCCGTATCGCTTGGCTCTGCGCCAGGGCCTCCAAAGAGGTATATCAAATATGAGCAGAGCAGATCGACCGCTGAGCCATGCTCCAAGTCTCTGGCAAACTGCGCGTGCGCTTTATTGATGATACATTCTTCCCCGCGTTCTTCCAGCAAGCAACCGCGTGAATTGCTGGCTTGGATGCGTTCAATCGAGTCAAGTGATCCTCTTACCAGATTAGCAGCATCCCGATTACCATGAATGACATTTAGAATTGTATGCGTCAGCTGGCGCTCATGCTGCCGATTATACCACCAGTCTTGGCCTTGAACTGGAACGGCCAAGCCATCGAACTGCGCCCAAATTTTAA
The DNA here is from genome assembly GCF_059691995.1 of Paenibacillus sp. J22P169. Lineage (NCBI taxonomy): Bacteria > Bacillati > Bacillota > Bacilli > Caryophanales > Paenibacillaceae > Paenibacillus > Paenibacillus sp. J22P169. The sequence continues at coordinate 73,367 of NZ_JCAUAO010000006.1, forward strand.
TTGTACGCTCATACAGCTTCTCGTTATTGTGTACCGCCTCACGGAGAATTTCTTGACCCGCGGTCAGTGACATTAAAGCAAAGATTCCGCGTAGATTGGTCCCTGCGCACAAATAGCTTGGATGAACGAAGGCATGGTTTTCCGCTGTCATGTCAGGATGGAACGTCACCGTTCGCACCAGATTTCCAATGGGATTATCGATTAAGCCAGACGGGTCAGCGAGCCTGTCCTTGTAGGTGGTGACGGAGTTTACCGCCCACAGGCGGAATCCGTGCTTCCACTGTGCGTGATGCGGATGATCGGGAAACAGTGCAACCGCCGCTCCGATCCCTGCCGCTGTCCATCCGTTTTCCTCGCATTGCGTATCATAATAAACGCCATTACGGGGTTCGTCGACTGACCATTGATCGGCATAGCTAGAAACAACATTTTGCACGAGCACCTTCGTCTCTATGTCCAAGTCATCCCACAGCATCCAAGCAGCGTAGGCAAAGAAAGCGATGGAGCGGCCGTTTTGGCTAGCCATAAAGAAGCTATCGCCTTGACCTCCCCACTTTTTCCCGCTCGTGTAAGGCAGCACGCCCTCTACTCGGACACAATCCTCTGGACCCGTATCATGCGTAAATCCAATATAGCGAATCGCTTTGATGGCACGTTCTTTCAAAAGATTCCGGGAGATCCCCGTTGCCTGCTCGTCATATTCGCCTAGCTTGGAAAGCACCGCGTAAACAAGCGAGTTCTGGGCCGAGTCGGATTGGTACCAGAAAGTTCCTCCGAAGAAATGACCGCTGTTCGGACGTACATCCCAGTCCTGAAAATGCTCATTAGCAAAAGGCAGCCATTTCAACAAAATGGCATAGATGCGGCGCGACATGTCATTTTCTTGAGCTAAATCCCAACGGATAGGAGCAATGCGCCATATATCTGTTGATGGTGTGTAGGTAATCATGCGCTTATCACTTCCTGAGCCGTTAAAATGACTTTCTTACACGCTACGCCGTAAAGCTCCCTGATCTCGCCGCTTGAGCTATCCAAGCTGTCCGAGCTGCTCGATCCGTTGGTGCTTCCATTCATTACTGGCACCCAAGCAACAACACGGCCACCTTCGACCGGCACGTTATCCGTAATCGGATAACCGTCTGCCGTCAATCCAGAAATGGCGACCTTGCGGCGCGCCCGCACCCAACGGTTGATTTCTTCATTCGTCCAGAAGACAAACCCGCGCTTGCGCGCTTCTTCTACAACGTAACGGAACGCATCCCGCACCACTTCTTGGTGGTAGATATGAAATTGATGGAACAAGAAATGCGCAACACCTTGCACCTTGGCCACTTGTTCCAGAATCGGAATGACGATGCTGCGGTCACCCCACTTTTTCAATTCCAAATCCGGCGTCAGAAACCCGACTTCCATCACGTTGTATACCCGATTTTTCTCGTCAGAAAGCGCAATCGGAAAGAACGGCTGACACGTTCCAAACGCGAACCCAAGGTTGCCCTTCTTGCTGCCGCCACGGCTTTGGTCCGATTCGATGCCGCAGTTTTCGCACCATTGGAACAGCTCTCCCCATCCTTCTATGCGGGTAAGATGGTTCTTATTCGTCGGCACTTGCTTCATGCCCGTTGCCTCTTGGAACCATTCGAATTGCCGGCGGAATTCTTCTCCGCTCCAATTGCCGTTGTCTACATCTACAGCGTTGTAGTGCAGCGCCAGCTCATGCCCGTCTGCTTCGATCTGCTTGTATAAGCCTTTACTATAGCCCGGCTCCAACATACACCAGGTAGAGCGGACGCCGGTTTCCTTTAGGATGTCTAGCGTAGCTACGGCATGCTCGTCAAAGTTATAGTCGCTGTCATGCGAAATGTGAGCCACCTGCTCCGTGCCTTCCGGCCAATAGCCGAGAAACGGTAGCACCAAGCCTTTTTCTGCTGTGCGTCGAAGCAAATGCCCGACCAATTCATCACGCCACATGTCGGCATAGGGGTGAAGAAACAACGGGATTCCCGTTTCCGTTGCGACCCGGTCGTGCTCGTAATCAAGCTCGATCACGTCATCTGCCTTCAGCACGCCATCGTTCACCAGGGCAGTTCCATCTGCAGATGGTGGCCCATCCTCAATAACAGGCTTGCTTCCTTGCTGGAGCTGGACAATGGTATTCACGACATCTACGGAATAACGCTCCAAGCTTCCTTGTCCAATGCTGAATTGCTGTAGGGCAGGTCCATAACCGTCGCCGCTTGGCGAGCCTTTGCAGATGGTTCCGATCTTCTGGACGTTTGTTGGCTCCTCCATCGCGTTATTCGTTGCGACCCACGGCACCGCATCCAGAAAACGAAGCGGTCTGTCGCTATGCGGGAGGTGAGCGTACCCTGCACCTGTGCCCATACCTTTGTGATACCCTAATTTCTTCGCAAGATCGTTCGTACCCGCAAAGGAAACGACAATGCCGCCCCTTTCCATGTAACGCCAAAGCAGCGCTGCATGCTCCGCAGTTTCATCTACGGCTGCAACCAGAATGACATCACATGGATAATGATCTGTTATGCTCTTAACCGAGTGAATCCAATGAAACGGAATTCCGCGATGCGTCAAGATTTCCCCCAGATAACGATTGAATACGTTTATGTTATATCGCCACCGTTTTTCAGCAGCAGCCTGATCCAGCAAAATACCAATTCGCGCCATTTTCATCGCAGCAGTTCCCCCATTCGCAAGCTCACTTGCAAGCCTGTACGTTATTCAAACGATCTCAACACTTTATTTACTGCCGTCGCAATGTCGTACATTGCCTTCTCATCCGCCAACAATACATTCTGATGCAGCCACATCGCTTCGTTGTTGCAAGCTCGTTCGCTAATTGGACAAGCATATTGTCGATGCTCGGATTCTCCTGTCCATTTGGCAATCTCTTCAAGGATTGCTTTGTTCCTGTTTAAGGAAACGTATCCCGCATGCATGGGAATCCCTTCTCCATTCAATCGACGAATCATCTCATTCTTATCGATGCGGCTCGCTAGGTCAGGTTTCAAGAACAGTAAGTGCAAATGCTGGGCGTGACGGTTAACGCGCGGATCGCGTTTAACCGTAAGAATACCCTCGATCGGGGCCAGCAGCTCATTCAGCAGCTTTGCATTGCGTTCCCGCAGGGCAAACTGCGCTTCGAAACGGCTCAATTGCCCAAGTAATACAGCTGCCTGGAATTCGGTCATACGCAAGTTCCAGCCTACAGCCTCGTGCTGATACCAGCCGCCTTGCTTGATACGGCCTACATTCACAAGCGACCATGCTTTTGCAGCAAGCTCGTCGTCATTGGTCAAGATAATGCCGCCTTCTCCCGCCGTCACGTTCTTGCCCGACTGGAAGCTAAACGTGCCCAAGTCTCCTAGAGCACCAACACGCCTACCGTCCCACTCAGCTCCGACTCCTTGCGCGGAGTCCTCGATCAGACGCAAGCCATGACGGCTCGCAATCTCCTTCAATCGAGTCATGTCCGCCGAAGCCCCTGCTAAATGCACAGCGATAATCGCCTTTGTCTTCGGTGTGATTGCTGCTTCGACTTTATCAGGGTCAATCAGCAGCGTATCCGGTTCTACGTCCACAATGACGGGAATGGCTCCGAAGATGAGCGCTGATGACGCCGTGGCAATGAACGTGTATGCCGGCAGAATGACTTCATCGCCCGGTTGCACACCTGCTGCCTGCAGCGCAATGGTAATTCCGATCGTTCCGTTCACCACCGTAATGGCATGCTTCGCGCCATGCATGTCGGCGAACTGCCTTTCGAGTTCAGGCAGCTTCGGTTCTAGACCTGGAACGTTGGATTTCCCCGTTCCCCCCCACTTCTGCGAATGCAGCACCTCTAGCAACAGCTTCTCTTCTTCTTGGCCATAGATCGGCCAAACTGGGAATGGATCTGTCCGAACAGGCGTCCCGCCGTTTACTGCTAATTGGGCAACCGTCAATTTATCCATCGCTTCTCACTCCTGTTCCTATTCCATTAAGTTCTCATCGACCAGCGTTCGATCCGTCACATTCAATCGCAATGTTTTAATTTCAAATCGACCCAAGCGTATCTCTTGATTTATGCCAAGAGATGGGATCGAAACGTTCGTCAACCGTTCCTCTCCAGATGGCTCATACAAGCGTACAATGAAATCGTTAGTAATTTCTGCTTTCTTAAAAGCCGTCATCTGTATCGACGGATCACTCAAGCTGATTAATGGAGCAGGCGCCTTGCCTTCTCCAGATGGGAAATAGGTTAACGCATAAGGCTTCTCATTAAGTGCTAGCGCTTCTCGATCTAGTTGAGGCAGACGTTCTTCCCACGTCCCTGCATTAAACCAAAACGTGAACCGGCGCTCCCCTTGATCGATTCGTGGCGAAAAGCGGTCCTTCGGTAATGTATAGGGCATTTTGCCTCCCGGAAGCGCGGAATAGCCCGGCGAACGAAGCAGCGTCAGCCGCAGTTCGCCATCGTGGATACTGGATCCATACGTTCCGTCATTCACGACGGACAGAGATGCACCCGTAGCCCCATCAACTGCAGCGACCCATTTTTGAGCGACTGCTTCCCTGCCGTTAGCAGGCAGTTCGTCTACACCGTAAGCCACTTGGCCGTAATATTGCGGCTGCTTGAACGTTGTCGGCACAGATAGCTTGAGCATTTTTGCCTTCTCGTTCCAATGGACAGTAAGATCAACCTTCACTTCCGTACCCTGCTTAGGCAAATAATAACGCTGGCAGATGAATGAGTCTTTGTAAGCAAACACCGCTTCAATCACACTTCGTACTTCGCCGTCTTCAATCACGCGGACCGAAGCAATCGGCTTGCCCGGAATGCCCGAATAGCGGGAGCCTTTCGCTTGAGACATGAGCTTGAATTCTCCGATGACATCCGGGAAGCTTTGCGTTTGACTGCCCCATGAATCGTCATAATCCTTCACCACAACTGGCTTGAACGCATTGGGTTGTACCATGGAGACACCATCCGCTGTGTACGAATCAATGAATCCGGTATCGCAGTTAATAACAACCTCCAGCCGATCCGTCTTAAAAACAATCAACCCATTCACCGCTTGGAGTGTCGGCTTTGGTTTCTCCGGCAGAAATTCGACTGTACAGTCAAACCGATTCATCTGACCAGGCTCGAGCTCTGCATAAAATACGGCACGTTTCCGCCAATCAACGTAAAGACTGCTAATTTCCTTTTCAACCTGACTCGGGATTCTTTGTCCTTGTATATGCACTACCGGAACCGCGAATTGTCCTTTCGACGCAGCCGGCAACTGAAATTCACATTCAAAAATGCCTTTCACCTTATAGGGGTGGGGATTATAAACAAAAATCGGAACCTCGCCTTCTGCGGCTTTCTGTTGACCGCCCGTCAAGGCAAAGAAAGCGCGAGCTTTCAATCGAGACAAAATTTCCAAACCGTGATCCATTAATCGAATAGCCGCTTCTTCCACGGGTTGAACTGAAGTACCCGGCAATATATCATGAAATTCAGCAATCATTAAATCAACGGTAGCTTCATGAATGTCCTTTTGCGGATAAGGGCCATAACCCTGGAGCGCGTAAGAGGACATCATTTTTTCAACAAAAAACAACTCATTTTCAAGCTTGCGATGTTTTTGCTTAATCATAATTTGGGACGTATAGCAGCCAACCGCCCAAGGATTCAAATCTTTCTCGTACGTCGGCAGCTCTTTCCCGCTCGCTTTCAGCTCTGCAAAATAATCTTCTGGCGTGGAGTGGATCAGATCGAACGCTTCTGTCCTCTCTTTTAGCTCCTTCAGATTGTTCAAATCAATCCGGGAAGGTCCGCCTCCGTGGTTCCCTATTCCCCACAATACAAGTCCTTCCGACTTGTCTGGATGATCCTGCATCCAGCCTTCAACCTTCACATGCGCCTTGCCGCGCCCTGATAAATAAGCTTTGTAAGCGCGGTGAACCGTAACTTCGGAACCGTCATGCCCAATCCAACGGAATTCTTCCCCTGGTAAAGAACAGTCGTTCTGATCAGGCCGGCACACGATATACGAATCAAAGCCTGCCTTGCTCATAATTTGCACGAGTCCGCGCGTATGACCGAACGGATCGAAATTAATAGCCGTCGTCGGCACTTTGCCGAACTTCTCTTTGAAATACACGCGCCCTAGCAGCATCTGCCTAACGAACGATTCTCCGCTTGGCATATTGCAATCCGGCTGCAGATACCAGCCACCCATGATGTGCCACTTGCCCTCGGACACCAGCTTCTGAATGCGCTTAAATAGCGTCGGATCGTATTCTTCAATCCATTTATAAAGAATGACTTCGTTATGGTTAAAAATGAACCCGCCATATTCTTCGCAGAAATCAGCCGCGATTCGGAAGGTGGATAGCGCCTCTCCCGCTCCTTCTTCAATCTCCCATAGCCAAGCAGGGTCTAAATGAGCGTTACACAGTAAGTGAAGTTTTCTCATGGTAATCTCCTTGTTTTTTAGAAAACCCCCACTGGGACAGCGGGGGTTCATGTGTATTATTTTTTATTTTTGGCTTTGTACCATTCTGTTGCCTCTTTGATCAATTGATCTCCGCCTTGTTTCTTCCAGCTAGCTACGAAATCGTTGAATTTATCCACCGATTCTTTGCCAGTAATGACTTTTGCAGCAAATTCCAGCCACAATCCGTCATAGTTCAGCTCTGGTCGTGTTTTCAAGGTTGGCATTGCAGGGATTTCTAGCGCATCGTCTTGGAAGCTCTCTTTATTTGCCACCTGCAACGATTTCACCGTTTTTTCTCCGCCTGGCTTGTTCTTGATGAAGCTATCATCCGTAAGATGCGGCTTGCCGCCAGTGAAGTGTACCCACTCTTGGAACGTATTCTCTGCTAGGATCTGCTCATTGGTTGTCGGGTAGTTGTACTTGATTGCACCGTTTTCTACCTTGTACGTGTCACCTTCAATCCCATACATGAAGAACGTATCTTTGGCTTTATCATCGGAGTAGAACCAATCTAGGAATTTAATGATGGCTTCAGGGTTTTTAGCACTTTTCGGGATCGTCCATACAAAGTCAGATACCGTGGAACCTAAAGGGTATATCCCACCCGGCTTGCCGTTAGGTCCAACTGGAGAAGGAATGATTTCAACGGCCGCTGTCGGTACATTCGCTTTAATAGCCGTTTCAACAGCACCCGGCGTTACTGCGGATGTAGACCAAATACCTACCGTACCTGCACCTTTAATCTTGGCATCCCAATCTTTGCCTTGGAGCGTAAACACTTCGTTATCCAGCAGCTTCTCTTGATATAGCTTTTGGTACACTTTCAGCGCATCAACCATGCCTGGGCGAATAAAATTCGGCACTAATTGATCGTTCTCAAATTTCCAACTTTGCGGCTGCACGTCATAGGCAGTGAAAAATTGATAGGCGAAAGCCAACTTCGCGCGTCCCGACATTGGAATCTCATCTTGCTTCCCGTTGCCATTCGGGTCTTTATCGCGGAATGCTTTCATGACCTCGATGTATTCATCCACGGTTTTCGGCACCTGAAGACCCAATTTATCCAACCAGTCTTTGCGGATATAAGTTACCGTGCTGTTCGTAATCGGGTTTTCTTGCGGGATACCATAAATTTTTCCGTCTTTGCTCACGCGAGCAGAATCCCAGGATGCCTTCGGCACTTTCTTTTTCAAATTCGGTCCATACTTATCGATCAAATCATTTAGCGGAAGCAACACGCCAGAATCAATTGCAGGTGCTACTTCAGGTCGGTTAATTCCTTTGGTCTGCAGCAAATCAGGCAGTTCGCCGGAAGCAAATAGCAACGTCATGCTTTGGTCATAGTTCTCATGAGGAATCAATTGCATTGTCAGATCTGTTTTAGATAATTCTTCTAGTTTCTTTACATACTTGTCGTTATTGATATCCGCCGATCCTTCAACATACTTGGAACCGCCAGTCGTTAGCCCCACTTTGAACTTCGCAGGAGCGGCAGGGGCGGCAGATGTTGTTGAAGTCGATGATGTCGATGCAGCTTGTCCTGATTTCGTCTCTTCTTTGGAGGTACAGCCAACCAAACTACTTGCAGCTAATGCCATACAAAGTGCTACTGGCAACACTTTTCTCTTTTCCAAATTAACCTCTCCTTTTTTTAAACCATGTTGTTTTATTATTATCCTTTGACCGAACCAAGCATTGAACCTTTAACAAAATGCTTCTGAATCATTGGATATATAATCAGGATGGGGATGGTGGCTACCATGATGGAAGCCATTTTAATGCCTTCTACAGACTGAATGGTTACCGCCGCGCTTTGCAGCATGCTTTCCACGTCACTTTCGACGATCAGCTTGCGAAGCTTTAATTGCAGCGGATACAAATTAGGATCCCTAATAAACAGAATCGCATTGAAGTAACCGTTCCAGTGCCCAACTGCGTAAAACAAACCTATTGTGCTTAAGGAAGGTAAGGAAAGAGGGAGAACGATGCTCCACAATGTCCGATAATCGTTGCACCCGTCGATTTTGGCTGCATCCAGTAATCCATCCGAAATGTTGCGAAAGAAGGAAATCATGATGATCAAGTTAAATGCACTGATGAGATCGGGTATCATCAAAGACCATAGTGTATCCAACAGACCAAGTGATTTGACTAGCAAATACGACGGAATTAACGGTGCTTGGAAAATCATCGTGAACAATACAAGTAAAACGATGAACTTTCTCCCTTTCAAGTCTTGCTTGGATAGCCCATAAGCCATTAGGCTGGTGAAAATAAGATTAAGCAGCGTACCTACGACCGTAATAAATACGGTAACGCCGAAGGATTTCCAGATCCGCGAGTCATTCAGAACAACTTTATAATTCAAGAATGTAAAATCTGCTGGAAAGATCGTGACTCGTCCTTGAATGATAGCGCCAGCGCTGCTGAATGATCCCGCCATTATATGAAGAAACGGAATGAGCATAGCGATAGATACCAGGACAAGAAACGTATAGTTGAAAACAGTAAACGTCTGGTAAGCGGGCGATTTTCGAACCATGATGTGCTCCTTTCTAGTAGATCGAGCTGTCTGTCGTTTTTTTGCTAACGTAATTCGCCCCAACGATGAGGATGAAGCCAACAACGGATTTGAACAATCCGATAGCTGTCGTATAGCTATATTGTGCCCCTAATAAGCCGACTCTGTAGATGTAAGTATCAAATATTTCCCCAACTTCACGAACAAGCGGGTTAAGAAACATATAAATTTGTTCGAAGCCAAGGTCCAAAATATGACCGATCTGTAACAATAGCAATACCATAATAGTAGGAAGGAGGCTTGGAATCGTAATACTAAACACTTGACGCAATTTCCCTGCCCCGTCTACCTCAGCTGATTCATACATTTCAGGATTGATCCCGCTCAGCGCAGCTAAGTAAATGATCGTCCCCCAGCCAACTTCTTTCCAGATGCCAGAGGAAACGATAATGGTTCGGAAGTAATCCGGCTCCTGTACGAAAATGGTGCGTTCAAAACCAAAGGAAGCTAAGGTATCATTGACAACCCCTGTCAATGAAAGGAAATTAATGACCATACCGCCTACAACTACCCAAGAAAAGAAATGCGGCAGGTACAATAGCGTTTGAATCGTCCGTTTAAAAACAACCTTGCGAACTTCATTCAGCAATAGCGCCAATACGAGCGGTGCTGGAAAAGAGAAGATGAGCCTATACATACTGATCAGGAGTGTGTTTTTGAGTATTTTGTAAAACTCCGGATAGGTGAACAGATTGTCGAAGTGCTTTAAGCCGACGAACTTACTTCCCGTTACCCCCTTAAACACATCATAATCTTGAAATGCGATAATACTGCCGCTAAGAGGGATGTACTTGAATATGATAAAAAACAATACGCCAGGCAAGATCATCGAATAGATCTGCCAATGTTTTAGCATATAACTTTTCTTTTTTGGTATCGCTTTCAAGTCAGATAGAGTTGCCTGTTGCGTAGGTCCATTGATAGCCACTTTCATTTATCCCCTTTCACTGCTTGATCTCTGTTTCCACTATAAAAGTTTGAAGATCAGAAAGACATGTTATTTTTTGACTTGTGTTGTCAATTTTTAACCAACTCGAAAGCGTATTCACCCTCTCACTCATCGTTCCTCGCAATCTCCAAAACAAAAAAGAAGCGGCCACTTAGCCCCCTCTTTTGCCTATAGAACGCCCGCCATTTGAACGCTAGGTATTGAATCATTATTCATATACTATCAGGAGGCTAATGTCTACGTTTCCCCCATACATACTCCTCCGGTGTCTGACCAAGTACCGACTTAAAATCCTTTATGAAATGCGATTGATCATGATAACCGAGATCCATCGACAGCTTGGCCCAATTGTGCGTATCATTGCCGTCTGTGGTCTCTGCAGCGTTTTGAATACGTGCGATTTTGATCACCCACTTCGGGCTAACTCCGACATACTGGTCGAAGAGACGCTGCAGCGTGCGGATATTCATTTGAAAATGCTCACAAATGGCGTCGACCTTGGTGATATCCGGCTGTCCATACACATAATCTACGATCTGATTCACCAATGTGACCTGTTCATCTTGGGCAGGCAGCTTGGCCCTAATCATGCTCTCAACCAGATTAACGTTCCGCCCATCCTCACTGTGACTAAACACTTGCGCTTCCAAGGAACGTGGGTCGGTGTCGAAAACATCGCCAATACACAGCGGATTGTTCAACATGCTAGACACGTTTTCTTGGACAAAAGGGTAAAAGCCGCCTGGCTTAAATTTCACGCCAAACACACTCCCCTGCCCTTCCAGGTGATGTCCGTACTTCTCTTTGCCAGGACCGTAAATAGCCGTTTTACCCGGCTCTACAACGAGATTCACGCAGGGATTAGGAATAACATGCTGTGTATAGGGCTCCTTCCCAACCAAGTCCCACTTGACGACCCAATAATGACGAACGAAAAAAGCTACATCCTCAGCCGGAGCATAGCGACAAAGCTGAAATTTGTGCCCACCTTGTTGGAAATTTATAATACCAAGGCTAGGCATGGGGGAATTGGGTTGTGGATTTGGATTTGGATTCGCATTCATAGGCATGTCGAACACTCCTTGTCGCGTTTTTACAATACATGGGAATACTAGATGCAATATGATAGGTAGGATCACAGAAGCGAAGGAGTGCGAGCGATTATGGAGCTGAAGTATGAATTTTATATTGGTGCAAGCCCGAAGCAAGTTTGGGATATTCTCATCACACCAGAGGGAACTCGGCAAATTTTGTTTGGCAGCGTGCTGCATTCTACCTTTGAAATTGGTTCTGACTATTCCTATATTGGTCCAGGTCAAGATGGGGATGAGACGGTTCATGTGTATGGCAAAATTTTGGCTTATGAGCCTGAAAAATTATTGAGCTGTACGGAGCATGCGGGTCCTTCCTATCGAGAGAACCATGCTGAGTTCGAATCACGCATGACAATCTCACTAGAAACCGTAGGCAGCTGTACAAAATTGACGCTCGTGAACGATCAATGGACGCCAGACCACCCGAGCTTTGAGTCGACAAAGGCCAGCTGGTGGATGATTCTGAGCAATATCAAGACATTAGCGGAGACAGGTAAAACGCTAGATTTCGGTTGGTAAGATGTCGTTCGTTCGTACCTATGGCGTGGATGGAAATGGAAAAGCCAGAGGATGTGTAATATTATACAGGACGTTTATTAGCTGAAGTCAACTTCAATTAAAACAAGGTGTTTCCTGTCCTGTGCAGGAAACACCTTGCTATCTAGAATTACAACGGTAGCAGCGCCAACCTCTCTTTACCTTCCAAACCAGCAACCATTGCTTCCCAAGCATGCGGCTTGTTCGCGAGCACCGCATAATACCGTCTCAGGAACTTCGCTACCAACGCCGCACTAATTTCCGTCGCATCTTCATCGGTCGGGAGGAAACAAAGATCCAACCCCTCTACAGCTTCCCCATTGTTCTCCCAAGATGGATGCACGTAGCTGAAGTCGATCCGCTTATAGCCAAGATGCGACAGCACCTCACGTCGAACGTAAGGATCCATTGGCTTTACGCCGCCGAAAGCATGCCCCTTGATCCGATACGGATCGTAAATTTCAGCGAACATCCCTGCTATCTGCTTACCTGACTCTGACGCCAATCGCTCCAGATCCTGCCACCGTCTTCTTGCAAGAAACCGCCCAATCCCAAGACCTGCCTGGCCAATAATCGTAAAATCCGTCATCGCCACTTGGTCATCCTCATAATAGCGATACTCCGTCGTGCCGACTACCTTGCCTTCATGAACGGCCACAAATACGCGAATCCCTGGATCTTCGAGAGGCTCCCTCCACAAAGAGTATTCGAGTACTTCCTCCGCCGGAAATACCTCTTTCATCAAATCGTGCATCGATCGAAACAACGGATCCTCAATACTCGTTATGCGTATGAATTCCATAAGGTCAACTCACTCCTATTTGTAATTTGTAAAAGGGTTCCGCCACTCCATCAACAGCGCATGATTCAGCGATTCCTCATCCTCCAAATAATTTGCAACCACAGCGACTGGCGTTCGGCCACATCGCAGCAAAAAGGTAATCACCGGGTCCTTCATCGTCCCCGCCATGACAGCTGCCGCATACTCATCGGCACTCATTTTCTCCGCCACCCTATGGTAGCCAGGCATCCGCCCGCCTCCAAGCAAACGAGCCAGTCCTAGCTGCACAACGACCTCGTACATCGACTGCATGAGCCATTTACCGAGGCCAAACTTGCGATACGCCGGCATGATACACACATCCACGATGTAGAGCGTATCACCATCAGGACGATGTGTGCGGATATACCCATCATCCGTCATCTCTGACCAGCTATGATCGGCATCCCCGGCCATCCGCTCACTATCCACTCGCAGTCCTGTGATCGAGCCCACAATCTGACCCGCCACCTCCACGCACAGCGCGCCCTCCGGAAAACGGGTGACATGTTCCATGAGCTGCTCCTTCGTCCACCAGAGTTCAGACGGAAATGGAGGTGGAAAGCTCAGCTGCTGAACGCGAATCAATGCATCGAAATCTGCTTCAGCATACGTGCGAATGACCGCCTCCACAGGGGTATCGCCATCATACACATAGAGTTGTTTGCGCATCGACTCAAGACCAGTCCGTGTATAAATCAGTGCGGCGGTCGCGCCAAGTGGTGACAGAGCCCCGCTCCCGAACGAGCGTCAACAGCGAGAGGTCAAGGTCGGCGGTCACAACCATATCACCGTTAATCTCGCCCTCGACCAGAATGCCTTTTGGTGGGAAGGGCACATCATTTGGCGTAATAACAGCAGCCTGTCCAAAGTTAGCTCTCATGAAATCAACCGTTGGTAGGGCACCAACAGTCCCTGTTGTTACGGCGTAGATTTGATTCTCAATCGTCCGAGCGTGACAGGTGTAACGTACCCGATGGAACCCATGCCGATCATCCGTACACGAAGGAGCGAACAGCACGTCTGCCCCACGGGCTCTGGCCATCCTTACGATCTCTGGGAATTCGACATCATAGCAAACCAGAATGGCAATTCTGCCTTTATCCGTATCAAAAACCTGCAGCGAATCCCCAGCACCCATGCCCCATTCCTTTACTTCGGTCGGAGTAATATGCAGCTTCTTTTGCTCGCCAATTCGTCCATCAGGATAGAACAGGAACGCTGTATTAAACAGCTTGTCCCCCTCAGCCGTAATGTGCGTACCGCCGATCAAATGCATGCCCGTTTGCTGAGCAAGTCCCTGGAATAAGTCGCGATAGGCCTCTGTAAAAGAAGGCAGTGCCTCGATCGGCAACGCTTTGCCGTTCTCATCGCCAATGGACATCAGCTGTGTGGTGAACAACTCCGGAAACAGCACAAAATCCGCCTCAAACTCCTGCGCCACCTTCACATAATGCTCCACCTGTGCGGCGAACTCTTCGAAGCTACTAATCGTATGTAAATGATATTGAACAGCTGATACCCGCATTTTCATTGTGCAACTCTCCTTATCTCCCAAATACAGGCATGCCGCGATCTTTCACTTACAGCCGAACCAGCACCCTGCCTCTTACCTTACCTTCCAATACTAGCTCCGCTGCCTCAGCAACCTCATCTAGCCGCACTTCCTTATACACCGTCTGCTCAAGCAGCCGTGGCTTCAACTCCGTTGCCATCCGCTCCCAAAGTGTCTTGCGCACTGCTGACGGGCAATAGACGGAATCAATGCCAAGTACATTCACACCTCGCAGGATAAAAGGATACACCGTCGCCGCAAAGTCCGCGCCGCCCGTTAATCCACTCAGCGCCACGGAGGCGCCGTATTTCATCCGGCTAAGCACGTACGCGAGTGAGGCGCCTCCCACAGGATCAACCGCGCCGGCCCAGTACTCCTTGCTGATTGGCTTGCTTTCGGCAGGCGAAAGTTCCTCCCGCGAGAGCACGCGCGTCGCACCAAGCTCAAGCAAATACGCGTGGTCAGCGGACTTCCCTGTACTCGCTTCCACTTCGTAGCCGAGGGCGGCGAGCATCGAGACGCTGCTGCTGCCCACACCACCCGTTGCCCCGCGCACGAGCATGGGTCCCTGCTCCTTGCGCAGCCCATTCTGCTCCATTCGGTGAATGGACAGGGCTGCTGTCAATCCCGCCGTGCCGAGGATCATCGCTTCGCGATGCGTCAGTCCCTGCGGGAGTGGCACGACCCAATCGGCGGGGACACGCGCATAAGCGCTGAACCCGCCGAAATGCCCTGTGCCCAGCTCGTAGCTGGTCACGAGCACCTCATCTCCCTCGCGATAGCGGGGATCTGACGAGGCCACGACCGTACCCGTCAAATCGATGCCAGGTACCATTGGATACTGGCGTACGACTCGTCCCGATGGGCTGCAAGCCATCGCATCTTTATAGTTAATACCGGAGAAAGCGACGCGGATCGTAACGTCCCCAGCGGGCAATTCCTCGATGCGGATCTCTTTCATTTTTAAAGAAAACCGTTCCTGTGTTCGTTCCACGACCAATGCGTTAAAGCTATCCATGTTCGCTCCTCCTACCTGTTAATCACTACTTCACTTGATCCTTTTAGTTTACTAAATTTTGTAACGCCTTGCCATTCTCACCTGCATACATACGCAATCGAATTTACGTGTCAACTCCCTATGACAGCATTCACGGATGTGTTACCATTAAAACGACAAATTACCAATAATCCTACAAATGATGGAGTGCGAATCATGGATCCAACGCTTACCATGTTCATTTCAATCGTCGCAACCTCAGGTGTTTTTACAGCCTTTCTGTGCATGTATACCTTTATCAAACGCAAAGAAATCCCCGGAGCTTACACATTCGTCATTTATACGGCTACACAAGCTATTTATATTTTTGCTCACGCATTTGAAATGGCCAGCGATACGTTAACCGAGGTAAAAATATGGACGATTTTCGAGTATGTTGGCATTGGAGCTGCACCTGCCATTGGCTTGCTCATTGTTATGCAATATATCGGTTTGAATCTGACACGCAGAAAAATAGCTGCACTCCTCCTCATTCCTGCCATTACCTTCGTTATGGTGATCACCAATGATTATCATCATTTGTTCTATAAAGATATGTATTTCCGCGAAAATGCCCCCTTCCCCACGACGGATGTTGTCATCGGACAATATTATATAATTCACGGGGCTTATATATTCGGATGCATGCTGGCAGCGGTCGTACTGCTCTTGCGCAAATGGCGTCAAACTAAGAAGGCCTACCGTTTGCAGCTAGCGACCTTAATCATGGGACAGTTCCTGCCGATGACAGGTGCGTTCGTTTATCTGATGGGTCTAACACCGTATGGCATTGACCCTGTGCCCATGATTCTTTGTATAACTTCTGCCATGTACATCTGGTCAATGGTGTCTACAAGGATGCTGACGGTTATTCCGATCGCGAAGGATCGTATTTTTGAAAGTATGCGTGAGGGTGCTGTCGTGCTGGATTCCTCCGATCGGCTTGTTGACTTCAATGGCGCGATCAGCAGTATGTTTCCAGGCTTAACGACGGACATGCTCGGATTAACACTGGATGACGCTTGGATTCGGCTGTCGGGTACACCATTTCCCGTGGTGCGATCACAAGATGGTGTGCAAGAAGAATTTGTTTGGCGTGCCGCAGATGGCAAGGAGTTCTACTATCAGATCCGATCTTCGGCTGTACGAGGACGCAGTGGAGAGACCATCGGGAGTCTGCTGATGCTGATCGATGTCACCGAGCCAAAGCTGCTCCAAGATCAATTAAAGCAGCTTGCCTACTATGATGGCTTGACGAAGCTGTTAAATCGCACGGAATTTATCCGCCGCAGCAAGGTTGTTTTGGAAGAGGCTCAGGATGACCAGCTGTCGACATGTATCCTGCTTTTTGATATTGATCATTTCAAGCATATCAATGATACGTACGGCCACGATGTTGGCGATCTCGCGATTCAGCATGTGGTTGCAATTGCGAAACGAATTGAAGCTGATGAACCTAGTGCGCTTATTGCTCGTTATGGCGGTGAGGAGTTTGTCGTCACCTTGCCTTCCTGCTCGCTGGATGAGGCAGCTTTGCTGGCCGAACAAATACGCGCACAGCTCGCAGCCGAGCCTATGATCGGGAGCTTCGGCACGATTGCCGTAACAGCGAGCTTCGGATTAACTCAGGCAAGCCATCGCGGAGATACCTTGGAGCTGCTGCTGAAGCATGCCGACATGGCTTTGTACCAAGCCAAACGGGCGGGGCGAAATCAGGTGAGTGTGTTTGACGGGCATGTTGAAGCACCGGTCGGAACTTCGAGGTGAGCATTAACTGGATAACATACAGCTAATATTGACTAAACCCACTAATTTCTGGATTTAGATGGGAAAGTTACAGCTAATTCTGCCAAATGAGGGAGTCTCGGCGAAAATGGCGCGGATTAGCTGTAGAAATTCCATCTATTCGATGCGGACGGGGAAAGTGAGCTGGATTAGATGGAGGAAATCCTTCTATTTCGCTGGTGGTGAGGAGCTGCAGCGGACTGCGGCGGGAGTAGAGCGGGACTGTGGCGGGACTGCAACATGACTGCGGGTCGCCGAGGAGCTCCGAGGGATTTGCAGGCGACAACGGAGGACTGCATCTATTTGAAAAGGGAGTTCCCATTAACGGGAACTCCCTTTTTGCTTGCGGCGGCTTCAGCACGCCTCGTCCGTCAAAGTGAACTAGCCTGGCTGAATTGGCTTGCATACAATTCGTAATAATGCCCGCGCAAAGCCAGCAGCTCCTCGTGCGTACCACGCTCCACGATTTCGCCGCCGTGGATGACCAGTATCGCACTCGCTTCGCGGATCGTGCTGAGCCGGTGGGCGATCACGAAGCTCGTTCGCCCTTTCATCAGTACGCCCATCGCCTGCTGGATGTGCAGCTCTGTGCGCGTGTCGACGGAGCTCGTCGCCTCGTCGAGCACGAGAATCGCGGGGTCGGCGAGAATCGCCCGCGCGATCGTGAGCAGCTGCCGCTGGCCCTGACTCAAGTTACCGCCGCCAGCGGTCAACTTGGCGTCATAGCCGCTCGGCAGCTTGCGAATGAACCCGTCCGCGTTGGCAAGCTTCGCGGCAGCTTCGACTTCTTCGTCCGTGGCGTCCAGACGGCCGAAACGGATATTTTCTCGGATCGTATCCGAGAACAAGTACACATCCTGCAGCACGATGCCAAGCTGGCTGCGCAGGCTGTCTTTTTCCATATCGCGAATGTCCAGCCCGTCTATCGTAATACGGCCCTCATTTACCTCGTAGAAGCGAGTCAACAAATTGATAATCGTCGTCTTCCCTGCTCCCGTCGGGCCGACTAAAGCGATCAGATCACCTGGCTCGGCGGTAAAAGAAACCTCTTGAAGCGTAGGCACATCATCGGTGTAAGCGAAGGAAACGTTTTGGAAAACGACTTCACCTTTGACATCTGTTAGCTGAGAAGCCCCCTGTTTGGAATCGTATTCCGTTTCATTATCCATCACTTCAAAAACACGCTCCGCCCCCGCAATACCCGACTGAATCATATTGTACTGGTTGGCGAGATCGTTGATCGGACGGCTGAATTGTTTCGAATAGTTCAAGAAGCTAATGATCACGCCGACCATCGTCCATCCCTTCAGCACCATCCAGCCCCCAATTGCTGCTAATAAAATGAAGCTAAAATGGTTGATCATATTCATGCTTGGCCCCATCATACCCGAAAGCTGCTGAGCACCCGTACCAGAAGCACGAAGCTGCTTGTTGATTACAGCGAGTTGATCGACAACTGCGGCTTCGCGACGAAAGGTTTTCACAACCTTTTGCCCAGAAATCGTCTCCTCAATTAAGCCATTCAGCTCACCGAGTCGCTGCTGCTGCTCTTTGAATAGGCGCTGTGTATGTTTCGTGATTTGCTTCGTTGTGAAGAGAACGATCGGAACCGTGATTAATGCGATCAGCGTAAGCCAAATATTCAAAGTAATCATCATGATCAAAGACCCGACAATCATAATGATACTGGTCATAATCTGTGTTAAATTTTGACTGAGCGTGGTTGCAACATTATCGACATCATTGGTCGTGCGGCTCATGAGTTCCCCGTGGGAAGTCTTGTCAAAATAGCTAATAGGCAGCTTGTGCAGATGACGAAAAAGATCCTGTCTCATTTGCCAAACCGTCCGCTGGGAAACCCCAGCAATCAGATAGGATTGGATCCAAGAGGCCGCACCACTTACTACGTAACAACTTAGGAGGAGGAGGCAAAGTCCCAGCAGTCCGCTCCGATCTCGCGGGATGATGTAATCATCGATGGCTACACCAATTAAATAGGGTCCGAGCAGGGCGAGGCCACTGCCAAGAACAGTCAAGATCGCAACAGTAAGTAGTCCTGCACGTTGAAGTCGAAGGTAACCCCACATGCGAAGGAGGGTTGCGCCGATGTTTTTCGCGCGTGGTTTGCGCGTTTGCTTTTTAGCCATGCAGAGCAGCCTCCTTCCCTTGCTGGGAGTTGTAAATATCTTGGTACAGCGCGCTTGTCGCCAGCAGTTCCTCATGGGTTCCTCGTGCGGCGATGCGCCCCTCCTCCAGGACAAGAATTTGATCGGCCTGCAGGACCGAGGAGACGCGCTGCGCGATAATAATGCGCGTGCTGCCTGCCATCAGCTCTTGCAGGGAACGCTGGATGCGTTTCTCCGTGCCTAGATCAATAGCGCTGGTACTGTCATCTAGCACAAGCAGCGGCGAGCGCAAAAGTAAAGCCCGTGCTATCGCTATTCGCTGCTTCTGACCTCCGGAGAGATTCACGCCTCGCTGTCCCAGCTTGGCTTCGTAGCCCTCCGGCAGCTTGCGGATGAAGCTATCCGCTTCCGCTGCTTTGGCGACTGCCTCCATCTCAGCATCTGACGCCTCTGGCTTGCCGAAAAGAATGTTATCGCGAATCGTGCCGCTAAACAAAATGGACTGCTGCAGCACAATGCCGATCTGACTACGCAGCTGCTCGACAGGCAGCTCTTTCACATCCACTCCATTCAGACGGATATGTCCGCTGGAAGCTTCGTAAAGTCGGGGAATCAAACTAACGAGTGTAGACTTGCCGGAGCCTGTCGCCCCGAGAATCCCAATCGTTTGACCAGGCAGAGCCTTAAACGAAATATCCTTGAGGACAGGTTGATCGGGAGCCGTCTCATATACGAATGAAACCTGATTGAATTCTAACTCACAGCCGAACACTGGTGACGGTGTAAGCGTAGGTGGCTGACTCCCCTTGGCTGGTTCATTCAGATCCACCTTCGTATCTAGCACCTCACGGATGCGTTCGGCGGAAACCTGCGCCCGGGAAATGTTCATCAGCGTATTGCTGATGGACACGAGGGAAAACAGCACTTGGCTTATATAGATGATGAATGCCGCCAAATCTCCAATCGCCATCGACCCGCTCCACGTTTGAGCGCCGCCAAACCAGAGAACAGCTACAATGCTCACGTTCAAAATCAATGTCATCAGCGGACCGCTTGTAGCTAAAGCGCGAGCGGAGCTAAGACTGGCGTTGAGCAGGTCGGTGTTCGCTTTACCAAAGCGAGTCCGCTCGAAGGCTGCGCGAACAAAAGCTTTGATCACCCTAATGCCCGTCGTGCTCTCTTGCATAACGGTGTTTACGCGATCGATCTTCGTCTGCATCTGGCGAAAAAGCGGTGTAGAGCGTTTCATCAACACATACAGGATGACAAATTGAATCGGCACGACTGCAAGCAGAATCAAGGAAAGTCGCGGTGAAATGACGACGGCCATGATGATACTGCCAACAAGCAGCGACGCTTCACGTGTGAATTGACGCAGTAGAATTTGCAAGATGTTCAGCATTTGCATCACATCGCTAGTCAAACGAGTGATCAGCGATCCAGTCGAAAAAGTATCCAATTGGCGAAACGACAAGGATTGCACCTTCTCGAAAACACTTATCCGCAGGTCAGCGCCAAAGCTTTGAGCGGCTTTCACTGTGAAAAATGTACAACCCACTCCGCCTGCGAGACCAATGAGGGCAACAACCAGCATATGTATGCCTGTCGACCACACCAACGCTAGATTGCCTTCAGCAACCCCGTGATTCACAATAGTAGCCATGAGACGAGGCTGCGATAAGTCCATACATACCTCCATCACCATCAGCAAGGGAGCTAGCAGCGTTATGAACCAATATGGTTTAACAAACGATCGTAGTTTCCACATAAATGATGTCCCTTCTTTTGTTTGTCGACTAACTAATTTAATTCCTCTTTAGGACGTAGATTATCCTTCATTTGAAGCAATAGGCGGCGAAATAGCAGCATTTCCTCTGGCAGAAAATGCGAAAAGGTTATCTCATCCGCAGTCTTGATCGCTTCTCTAACATGTACAGTGACTTCCTTCCCCTTCTCGGTCAGGTAGACACGCGTAACCCGTTGATCGTTCTCGTCGGGGCGTCGTTCGACGAGGCCTGTTTTTTCCATGCGATCCACCATGACGGACAGCGTCGCACGTTTATTGTGAATGCGAGCAGCTAGTTCGCTATGACTAAGCCCATCCTCAACAGAC
The DNA here is from genome assembly GCF_059691995.1 of Paenibacillus sp. J22P169. NCBI lineage: Bacteria > Bacillati > Bacillota > Bacilli > Caryophanales > Paenibacillaceae > Paenibacillus > Paenibacillus sp. J22P169. The sequence continues at coordinate 94,448 of NZ_JCAUAO010000006.1, forward strand.
AAAGCAAGCAATAGCGGGGGTTGCCCCGGATAAACATCATAGGGATGAATGATTTGATCAACTGTATGCCGGTGCATTTTCAGCAAATGATGCATGAGATGTGTTAGTGATTCTGGATTATGGTGACGTGACAACAAAGCACTCCCCTTTTAGTTAGTCAGCTAATTAATAGTTTAGGTAGCGCAACTCGTCCTGTCAATATGATATTTTCCATTTCCTCGTTCGTGAAGGACGCCGTGACATGAATGTTTGGGTGGGCTGGGATGAGTAATTGGCTTGTTTTCTGGTGCGTGAGGTTTGTTGAGGATGGGGCTTCTGTTGGTGGGAGGTGGTTTGGGGAGTAATCACTTGTTTTCTGGTGCGTCAGGCTAGTTGGGGATAGGGCTTCTATTGGTGGAGGTGGTTTGGCGGAGTAATTGGCTTGTTTTCTGGTGCGTCAGGCTAGTTGAGGTTGGGGCTTCTGTTGGTGAAGGTGGTTTGGGGGAGTAATTGGCTTGTTTTCTGGTGCGTCAGGCTAGTTGAGGTTGGGGCTTCTGTTGGTGAAGGTGGTTTGGGGGAGTAATTGGCTTGTTTTCTGGTGCGGGAGGCTAGTTGAGGTTGGGGCTTCTTCTGTTGGTGGAGGTGGTTTGATGGAGTTATTGGCTTGTTTGCGGGTGCGGGAGGTGTGGTTGGAGCTGTTGGTGCGGGTGTTCGGGAGTAAAAGTAGCCCAGCAACCGATTAAATGGAAAATCTCCATCTAATTCCATCCTTTCCTCATCAAATTTCGATTTAGATGGATTTTCTACATTTGAATTCCCCCATTCTACGCCCAATGGGGGAATTCAGGGAAATTAGCTGTATGTTTTCCAGCTAAATTCCAAATTTCAAGCGTTTCCCTTGAAATTAGCTGTAGTTTTTCCAGTTACTCGTCCACTGGAAACATCCCGTAGACCCGCCCGCCTCATTCGCGCGCGCGCACAAAAAAATCCCTGGTCCACCGACCAGGGATTCCGCACTAACCTACTGCTGCGTGAAACCCACTGCAGCCAAAAACCGTCCGAACGCCGCTTGCCCGGCTTCGTCTCTCTTGAAGACGCCTGCGTCAAGCAGGACGTCCATGAACTTGCTGCCGACCTCAGTCTGCAGCACCGCATTCGCCGCGTCGGCCGTCAGCGCCGCGCCATGCTTCGCGAGCAGCGCCGCGATCCAATCCGCATGCTTATGCAGCGGATGGCCCTCGTTGCGCACCTCGCGGCTGAGCTCGGCTTCGCCGGTCAGAAGCTTGGCGATGTCCGCCAGCTCCTCTTGCAGGCGGCCTGGCAGCACCGCCAGCCCCATAACCTCAATCAAGCCGATGTTCTCCTTCTTGATGTGGTGCAAGTGCTGATGCGGATGGAAGATCCCATCCGGATGTTCAGTGCTGGTGCGGTTGTTCCGCAGCACCAGGTCAAGCTCGTACTCGCCCCGTGCATTGTTGCGGGCGATCGGCGTGATCGTGTTATGCGGGATCCGCTGTCCGTCCTTCTCGCTGAACGCGAGGACGTCCGCTTCCGCATCACTGTATGCACGCCAGTCTTCGAGCAGCTTGCTCGCCAGCTTGTACAGCTGCTGCTTGTTGTGCCCGCTCAGGCGCAGCACCGACATCGGCCACTTCACAATAGCAGCCTTCACACCAGCAAAATCCTTATGTGAGAATGCTTTCTCACTTGGCGCTTTTTCCATTGGGAACTTGTGGCGTCCCCCTTGGAAATGATCGTGATTCAGGATGGAACCCCCGACGATCGGCAGGTCTGCATTCGACCCAATGAAATAGTGTGGGAACTGTTCGATGAAGTCTAGCAAACGATAGAACGTATTTGCCGTTGTCTTCATCGGAATATGCTTCTCATGGAAGATAATGCTGTGCTCGTTGTAATAAACGTATGGTGAATACTGCAGGTACCACTTCTCACTATCCAATTCAAGCGGGATGACGCGCAGATTCTGTCTAGCCGGGTGATTCACACGGCCTGCATAGCCCAGATTGTCTACGCATAGTAGACATAGGGGGTAGCTGCTTTGTGGAAGCGTTTTGAGCAGCGCAATTTCCTTCGGATCCTTCTCCGGCTTGGAGAGGTTGATCGTAATTTCCAAATCCCCGTAGGCCGTTTCTGCTAACCAGTAGGCGTTCTTAGCGATTCGGTCCATCCGAATGTAGTTCGAATCGATGGATTGCTTGTAAAAATACTCGGTTGCCGCTTCGACATTCTTCGTCTTAGCCAGCGTCCAGAATTGGCGCACCACCTCGGAAGGACGAGGCATCATGAGTCCCATGATTCGCGCATCTAGCAAATCGCGGTACGTCATCGTGTTTTCTTCCAGTAGTCCCGCTTCCCAAGCTGCATCCAACAGCTCTTCCAGCAAGCCAACCGGACTGCTCAATTTCTCCGCAGGTACTTCCCCTTGGAAAGGCTCCGCCAGTCCGAACAAATCCAGCAAAGCATTGCGCGAGGTGTAGACGTCCAGCTGTTCGATCAACCCATTCTGGGTGGCGAATTGCAGAAGTCTTTCTATGGTTAACGCTGCATATTGCGGCGTTTGTCGTGTGTGTTCCATCATGCCACTCCCCTTTCTTCTAAGAAGAACCTCAACCAAAAGCCTGCAAATGTGCATCCGTTTGCTGCATCTTTTTGTGCCTCATTCGCAGACTTAAGGGTGTGGCTTCTAGTTTGATCTCTATATTAGATTAAACGTTCACTTCCGCCGCGTACCCCTTCGGGTGCTTCTGATGCCAGTTCCACGCGCTCTCGATGATCGCTTCCAAGGAATCCAAAGCTGGCTTCCAGCCAAGCTCCGCTCTTGCACGTTCCGAGGAGGCAATCAGCGTCGCCGGGTCGCCCGCTCTGCGAGGCTCAACGACCGCAGGGATCGCATGACCTGTGACTTTGCGCGCGATATCGATCACTTGCTTCACGGAGAACCCTGTGCCATTGCCAAGGTTGTAAATATTGCTGTCCGCACCGCCACGCAGCTTCTCAACTGCAAGCACGTGAGCGCTCGCTAGGTCGCTAACGTGGATATAGTCACGTACGCAAGTGCCATCTTCTGTTGCGTAATCCTCGCCGAAAATCGAGATATGCGCTCTTTGACCCAACGCTACCTGCAGAATAATCGGAATCAGATGCGTTTCCGGGCTATGGTCTTCACCGATTTTGCCACCTGCATGTGCGCCAGCTGCATTAAAGTAGCGAAGCGACACGTATTTGATGCCATGAGCGGTATCGAACCATTTCATCATTTTCTCCATCGCCAGCTTCGTCTCGCCATACGTATTGGTAGGCAAGGTACGGTCGCTTTCAAGGATTGGAATGTTCTCAGGCTCGCCGTACGTTGCAGCCGTTGAGGAGAATACGATTCGCTTCACGCCGTATTGCGTCATTTTTTCAAGTAAACAAAGAGTTCCGTACACGTTATTATGGTAGTATTTCGCCGGATTGGTCATGCTCTCACCGACGAGGGAATTCGCTGCAAAATGAATAATGGCATCGATGTTATTTTCAGCAAAAACCGTATCCATGAAATCCCCGTCGCGCAGATCGCCAACGTAGAGTTTACCGCCAAGTACCGCGTCCTTGTGACCTTGCTGCAGATTATCGACGATCACAACTTCCTCGCCTTTGGCCAGAAGCTCTGCTACCGCATGCGATCCAATATACCCCGCTCCACCTGTAACTAGAATTGCCATTTACAACGCCTCCTCAAGTTGCTCTACACCGTTGCCAATATCACACACGTAAAAGCTTGGTGTAAGCCCTGTAATTCCCGTATATTCCGCGCCCACTTGATCGATAAACGTCTGAACGCTATCTTCATGCACCAAGGAAACCGTACAACCGCCGAAGCCTGCACCCGTCATCCGCGCACCAAGCACACCTGGCACCTTCAACGCCGCTGCAACCATCGTATCAAGCTCCAAGCCTGTTACTTCATACAGGTCACGAAGAGAATCATGGGATCCGATCATCAGCTTACCGAAAGACTCAAGGTCATTCTTCTCTAGTACTTCGATGGATTTCAAAACACGATCAATCTCTTCCACAACATGCTCTGCTCTACGACGAACCGTTTCGTCTGGGATCAGATGTTTATATTCGTTAAACTGTGCAAGGGTCAATTGACCAAGCAGTGTGATGTGTGGGAATTGCTTTTGCAAGTAGGTAACCGCCTGCTCGCATTGGCTTCTTCTCTCATTGTAAGCGGAGTCGACGAGACCTCTGCGTTTATTCGTGTTGCCGATCACAAGCTTATAGCTGCCGCTTTGAAAAGGAACATGACGATACTCGAGCGTATCGCACATCAGCAGGATCGCGTTGTCTTTCTTGCCATTCGCTACAGCGAATTGGTCCATGATACCGCAGTTCACGCCAACGAATTGGTTCTCTGTTTCTTGCGCAAGCAGCGCGATTTTCACCGTATCCACCGGATACTTCTCAAGCGTCAGCAAGCTATACGCTGTCACAACCTCGATGGAAGCTGAGGAAGAGAGGCCAGCACCGTTTGGAATTTCACCATGGAACAATAGGTCATAACCTTGCGTCACAGGAAATCCTGCTTTTGCTAAGTGGACAAAGATTCCTTTCGGATAATTGATCCAATCGTCCTGTTCTTGGTAGGACAAGTCGTCTATGGAAATTTGTTTGCGCAGTGCCAAATTGGTGGACGCGAAGCCGATCACGCGGTCTTGTCTTGGACGAATGATCAAGGTCGTTCCGAACGTCAAAGCTGCCGGGAATACGTAACCGCCGTTGTAATCCGTATGCTCGCCGATCAAATTCACTCGACCAGGAGCATGAAATGCTGAGATTTTCGCAGCCGTTTCTCCGTAAATTTCGATAAACGTGTCTTTTAGAGCTTGCAAATCTGCCATGTGCGGCACCGCCTTTAGTGGTATTGGTATGTGTACTTGGTTGCTGTTAGAAATGTTGTTTGTGTAAGTTTGTAGCTTAAGTATAAGAGATACGCCACGGATTGGCTATGGAGGCATGTTATTTCTACATGGAAAAATGTGATTTGCAGATTCCGTTCTATGTTAGATTTATGATACAGTGGAAGGAACGAATGGTCTTCGAACGGAGATGAGGAAACGTCATGCAAAAGCCAGAAAGCTATTACGTTGTATCGAACCCGCTTCCTGCTGGGGAGAGCGATTTCACGGTATTATTCGCAGGGGAAAGTCAGACCAAGCCCGAGCATCGGCTTGGACCGAAGGTCTATGACTATTACTTAATCCATTATGTCATATCGGGCCGAGGCGTATTCTCCTCACATGGAGAAGAGTATGCAATTGGCGCTGGCGACAGTTTCGTCATTGAGCCTGAACAATTGATAAGCTACGTCTCCGATGAGATCGATCCGTGGCATTATTGTTGGATCGCTTTTACGGGCGCACAGGCAGCTAAGCTCGTGGGTGAGGCCGGCCTCACGCCCGCCAACCCCATCATCCATATCGCGCGCAACCGGCATATGCCTGTGCTTTTTCGCCAGATCCAGCAGGCGCTCAAATCCAAAAAATCAAACGCGCAGCTCAAAGCGACTGGCTACCTCAGCTTATTGCTCGGCGAGTACTGCGAAGCCCTGTCTGCATCTGTGGTAACAGGACTCGTCACTGAAGACGAAAGCGACCGTATCGTGCAGCAAGCGATTCACTACTTGTCCACACAATACGCAGAGCCCATCACCATCGAAATGATGGCTGAGAGCTTGGGCTATAATCGCGCTTACTTATCGCGCATGTTCAAACGGCACACCAAGGTGACACCGGTTACGTTCCTGCTCAAGCTGCGTGTGGACAAAGCACGCTTGCTGCTGCGGGAACGGCTGGAGCTCACCATCGAGCAGATTGCCGCTTCTGTGGGCTTCTATGACCCACTGTACTTCTCCAAGCAGTTTCGGCGCTGGTATGGCGTCTCGCCGAGCGAGTATCGGAATCAGATCAAATCGCTCTGACACGAATTCATTTCTTTCTAAACAAAAAATTGATGCCTGATTTTCGGCTATGCCCTCTGAAAGGACATTGTATAATTTAGATATAAATGATGAAACAGGGTGTGTGTATGATACTTGAAGATGAACATAAGCAAGAATATTATAGAGCGCTAGTGGACAAAAAATCGGAATATGAAGGTGTATTCTACGTAGGAGTTAAGACAACCGGCGTATTTTGCCGCCCGACTTGTCCAGCGAGAAAACCAAAGTATGAAAACTGTGAGTTTTATGAAACATCGAAGCAGGCACTTTTGGCCTCATTTCGACCCTGTCAACGCTGTCGTCCATTATCGCATCCCAATCAAGTCTCAGAGCTAGTTACGTTGCTAGTTGAAGCCGTTGAGAACAACCCCGAGAAGCGATGGACAGAGCAAGACTTCAAAGATCTCTCTATCGATGAATCCACGGCACGCCGTCAATTCAAAAAACGTTTCGGGATGACTTTTGTAGAATATGCAAGAGCACGTCGCATGGGACTAGCCTTAAAGAACATTAGATCTGGGGGAAAGATCATTGATACACAATTAGCATCTGGTTATGAATCCAGCAGCGGCTTTAGAGATGCCTTCTCGCGCATCATGGGTGCACCACCTACCTTGTTAGCAGATAGCAAAGTATTAAAAGCTGCCTGGCTGGATACTCGACTGGGCCCCATGATTGCCATCTCAGATGAGAGCAAACTCTACTTGTTAGAATTTGTTGATCGCCGAGGACTAGAACTGGAAGTAGAACGGCTTAGAAGAAGAACAAAATCAGCTGTAATCCCTGGTCTCACAGAGCCAATTCGGTCGATTGAAAAAGAACTGACTCATTATTTCGAAGGTACACTAACTGAGTTTAAGACCCCCCTCTTTTTAGTGGGATCGCCTTTTCAGAAAAGCGTCTGGGAGCAATTACTACAAATCCCGCCAGGAGAGACTCGCTCCTATGCTGACATTGCAATTTCACTCGGTAAACCAACCGCCTATCGCGCTGTAGCTCAGGCTAACGGGGCAAATCAATTGGCCATTGTGATTCCCTGTCACCGTGTTATTAACTCGAATGGTGAGTTGGGCGGTTATGGCGGCGGACTAACACGTAAAAAGTGGTTGTTGTCTCATGAAAAATAAAAAACAGCGGCAGCCTAGGACTTTAGTTTCTCATCCATGGCCACCGCTGTTTCTTTGATTTGGTGTTCGTCTAACACACTTTATTTCTCTTGAACATTTGCTGCCAAATATACGGTAATGGCTTGATTAACCTGCGCCAACCTGCTCTCTGCAGTTACCAAAAGCCCTTCTATCAACCCAATAGAACCCTGATGAATCGCCGCTTGAAGCTCATCAGCTGTATGACTAAGCGGCGTTGCTCCGATGTTGGAAGCCACGCCTTTCAGCGTATGAGCAAGCATCAACGCTTCGGGATAGTCTACTTTCAGGATCGCCTCTCGTATCCCTTCTATGTCGTTGGCGTGATTCGCTGCAAACTTGTGCAAGATTCGCTCGTAGAGGTTCACATTTTGTCCCAGGCGACCTAGTGCCTCTGCCTCATTCAAAGCTGGCAGCGCCTCGATTTGCTTCGCTGCTGCGACCTCAGCATAACTTCTTCCTCGCGAGCTCTGAATCATTCTCTGTAAAACGCTGAATAACTGGATAGGTTCAAATGGCTTAGATATATAGGCATCCATGCCGGCATCCATGACCTGCTCTTTGATTCCCTGCATTGCGTCAGCCGTCATCGCGATAATCGGCGTCTCTTGATCAAAATCTCGGATATTTCTCGTTGCCTCAAAGCCGTCCATCAACGGCATCTGCAAATCCATTAAAATAGCATCGTATTGCTTCGTCGATGCCCGTTTCAACGCTTCGATGCCATTCACTGCTACATCAACGTGAATATCCATCTCCTGAAGAATTGCCTGCGCCACTTGTTGATTGATTTCATTATCTTCCACCAATAGGACTTCGGTGTTACGGAGCATATGCAGTTTTTTGGTTTCATTCTCACCTTGCGGCGATGTGATCTTCATCTGCAGCTGCTCTTGGAACAAGTTCGTAATTTGGTTATACAACTGTGACTGACTCATTGGATAATAGAGCACCTTTTTCACGGATGTCGTCTGAGATTTCAACTGAAGCTCCGATTCGTGATAAGAACTGATAAGTACGATAACCTGTACAGGTGTCGCATACTCCAGCTTTATTTTCTCCGCCAAGGAGTGCGCCTTCTCATCTTGAAGCTTCCAATCGATCATAACCAGATCATAACGACCGTTAGCGCTGATTTGTTCCATTGCACTTTGAGCTGAATCTACGTCGTTGACGATAAATTGGAACTGTTCCAGCTGATTCTTCAGCACGAGACGCATCTCCTGATCATCGCAAATGAGAAGAACGCGCAGGAATTTCAAATAAGATGCAATCGGCGCACTGAACAGGTGCTCCGATCCCACATCGAACTTCACCGTAAAGATGAAGGAGCTTCCTCTTCCCAGCTTGCTCTCTACGTAGATCTCCCCTTGCATCAACTCTACGATACTCTTACTGATGACTAGCCCAAGTCCCGTCCCCCCGTATTTACGAGTCGTTGACATATCGGCTTGCGTGAAGCCGTGGAACAATAAGGCTTGCTGCGCGGGTGTCATCCCGATCCCTGTATCCTTAACTTCAAACCGAAGCGAAACCCCGCTATCATCTTGTGATGAGACGCTTACCGAGATGGCAATTTCACCTTCATCCGTAAACTTCAAAGCATTATTCACCAAATTGAGTAGCACTTGATTCAACCGGAATGGATCGCCATTCAAAACTTGAGGTACTTCATGATGAATCGAAAAATGTAGTTTTAACCCTTTCTCATACAAAGAAAACCCGATGATATTCGAAATATTGCTCATAATTTCATACAAATCAAAATCGATGCGCTCCAGCACAATCTTCTTCGCTTCGATTTTCGAGAAATCGAGAATATCGCTGATGATCGTCAGCAAGCTTTTGGCCGAAAGCACCGTCTTCTCGACGTAATCCTTCTGCCGCTCTGTTAAATCCGTTTGTTGCAGCAAATAATTCAGTCCGATAATTGCGTTCATAGGTGTTCGGATTTCATGACTCATATTCGCTAGAAATTCGCTCTTCGCGCGATTAGCAGATTCGGCGGATTCCTTGGCATCAGCAAGAAGCAGATTCTTGCTTTCCAGCTCTGATGTACGTTCCTCTACCAACACTTCAAGATGATCTTTGTACTGATTCAGCGTCTCTTCGGCCTGTTTACGTTCGGTAATATCCACGCCCGCAAGAATCACACCGCCAATTTCGCCAGTTTCTTTCCAAATCAAGTTATTATTCCACCCAAGAAGACGCTCTTCCCCTGAGCTAATGGTGATCGCTAACTCGTAGTAATCCTGCGCCGGGACGCCGTCCATGATTCCTTGATAATATCGTTTCCGCACATCCCATTGATGCTTGGGCACACATATCTCAAACCAATTCTTACCGATGAGATCCGCTTCCTCATAACCCAACATGGCGCAGCCTTTCCGATTCAACAGCTCAATCCTGCAGTCGCGGTCCAGCACCACAATCATCACGTCGACGAGATCGAGATAGCTTTGCGCTTTCTCTTTCTCCTTCATCAACTTCTGTTCGCCTTTTCTCCGCACAGATCGCGTCTGCATGGCAAGAGCAGACCCAATGGCAATGGCCACTATCGTGAAAATACTCGCCATCCAAAGCACTAACTCTCGCTGATTGGATGTGCGATCTACATCCCTTTGCGTTCCTGTTAAATTATAAGCAATCCACTGCTGCAAGCTTGCATCTGCTTGCTCTCTTTTCGGTGTAAGCTTATCCAACAAGCTCTTCCCCATGGCATAATCGCCAGATTGAACCGCATCGATGATAAGCTGACCCTTTTGCAAATAGTCTATGGTTTTATCTGCGACATCTTCGTAAATCAGTCTCTCATCCTCAGAATTAATGAAAGAGGCATAGTTATGATATTTCTCATCAAACTGTCTCCGAGAATCCTGATAAGAGGTGATCACTGAGAGCAGACCATTTTTGTCGGTTTCAAGCAACATTTTATGCAAAAGAACTCTTTCTTGTGTAATGATCTCCTGCATCTCTACAATTCTAGCAATACTCGGCATCCAATTCGTCTTAACATGATCAATCGTTCCCTTGAGAGCAAACATCTGATAGAAGTTTGTTCCAATAACGGCTATTAGCAACGCAATGATGATGATAAAAGTCCATATCGACTTCATTAAAGTAACCGCTTTCATCAGTATTCACCCCTCATTCCCGATTATAGCATATTGTCCACCTTGCTAGTGAAAAAGGCCAATCAGAATTCCCTGATTGACCCCCTAAATCCCTAGTAATTATCCCCAATCCTAGTTCGCAAGACATACAATTAGCGAGTTTTAAAGCGAGAAAGCGATTCTTGCAATTCTTGCGCCATATGACTGAGATCCTCCGCAGAGGCAGATATTTCTTCCATCGCCGCGAGTTGCTTCTCAGAGCCTTTCGAGATGCCTTGACCATGCTCGTGAGACGCTTTCGTCATATAGACAATTTCGCTCATGGACGCTGAAACTTCTTCTGTTCCCGCCGACATTTCCTGCGATGCCGCTGACACCTCTTGGATTTGGTCCGAAATTTCTTGGAACGCAACCGTCACACGATTAAAGACTTGACCTGCTGCATCAATCAGCTCGGATCCTTTCTCCACGTCCTTCACACCACTGTTCATCGCTTGTACCGCTCTCGCCGTCGATGATTGCACCTCGCGAATCAGCTCGGAAATATCCTTCGCCGATGAAGACGACTGCTCAGCAAGCTTCTTCACTTCATTCGCTACCACGGCGAAGCCCCGCCCTTGCTCTCCAGCACGTGCCGCCTCGATCGAAGCATTCAGGGATAGCAGTTGCGTTTGGTTCGTAATTTCGGTGATCACCGAAACGATTTCCCCAATCTTTTGCGAGTAGGCTTCGAGTGCTCTCATATCTTCGGCCGATTTGCCAACCGAATCATTAATGAACTTCATCTGTTCAACGGCCTGATTGATCGCGATGCGTCCTTGCTGCACTTCCATCATCGACGTATGAGAGGCTTCCGTCACGACAGAGGAGGATTCAGCAATCCGCTGAACGCCTACCGCCATTTCGCCCATTGCGATCGACGTTTGCTCGGCCCCCATCAATTGTCCTTCACTCGCATTAAATACTTCTTGCATAGACTCGACAATGCGATTGGAAATGCCGACAGATTCCGCTGCAGCAGCCGTTAGTTCTTCCGATGAAGCCCCTAATTGTTCCGCGGTTAAACTGGCTTTACCTACGATATCCGAGAATGAGTCCAACATCTGATTCATATTAACACCTAGTTGTCCAAGCTCATCGCTGCGGTTGATCGTAAGACGTGGTGTCAGATCACCCCGTGCCATCTTCTTCACAGCTTCTGTAATGGCTAGAATTGGTTTCGTAGTCGCTGTTGATACCAGCAGTGCGATTCCAGCTACAACAATTGTCGTGATCACAGCCAGCCAGATCGATACTTGATTTGCCGTTTTGACCGAGCCAAAGACATCGGAGTCGACCACATTGGTGATCAAGCGCCAGCCTGTTGAGGGAATCGTATCGAAGCTGATTTCTCTCGCCACGCCATCATCACCTGTGAAGTTAAACGTACCGCTCTTTTCTTTCAAAACCGTTTCTTGCAATTTCGTTACTTCCGACTTCGGAAGCACATCCGCGATATTTTTTCCTGCTTGATCTTTACCTGGATACGTTAAAAGTCCACCACTTGGCGACATTAAGTAGCCGTACCCTGTAGCTCCAATTTGTATCGTATTCGTGTACACATTGAGGTTACTCGTCGTCAAGGGAGTGAAAATCCCGCCAATAAAATTCTGCTTATCATCCAGCATCGGGACAAATAAAACAATGATGTTATTCCCTGTTGCCTTACTGACGAGGAGATCCGTACTCACCGGCTGCTTCGTTTGTTTGGCTTGTTTGATGTAATCACGATCGGATACAGGAATTTTCTGTCCTGCTGAGGTTAGCGCGATTTCATCTTTATTAACATAAACGTACTGTTCGACGTCTTTGTTGGCTTGTTCGAATTTGAGGAGTGTTTTCATGATTTCCTTCTCATTCCCACTCTTGATCTCCTCGTATTTCAGCATTTCTTTCAGAATCGAGATCTGACGCTGGATGGAATAATCGATGGCCGTAACATTCGCTTTCAGGATACTCTCTTCCTTGGAGTGAACTTCGTCATTCACCACATTTTTCAAATAGTAGGATGAAAAGACGGTACTAAACAACATCGGTACCAATGCGATAACCAGAAACATAATCGTCATTCTTGCTCTGAACGAAGTAAAGGAGACTGCCTTCACCCACCCTTTTACATTCATTCCTCGTTGCGTATTCATTTTCTCTTACTCCCCCTTTATGCTAGTTGCTCTTCTTTATGTGGTCCCGCCAAATAATGACTATTTAAGGAATTCAGACTCATTTCGACATTTTCCTGCAAAATGCGACATTAGTAGTTTGTTGCTTAGACCATCACCCACCAAATAACTGGAAAACCTCCATTTATTTGCTAACTGTTTCGCTCCAAATTCAGCTTAAATGGAAAATATGTAGATAATTCTCCCCACTACACCCCAACTGACAACATAGCTCCGAATAAGCTGCACCTTTTACAGTTAATCGAAAAATAGTGAGCATTCGGGCGAAAATAGCTGTATGAAATCCAGTTATTCTATCCTGGGGCGTTCCTTGGCTTACCCAATGCAAAAAAACACCATCACAGGATCACTCCCATGATGGTGCTTATTCATCGATCTATCTTTTGCCTGGATCGTACGGCTCACCCAGTGCTGACGGTGCTTTCGCGCGGCCCACGGCCCCTGCCAATACTAGGATTGTCAGTACGTAAGGCAGCATGTAGAGGAATTCCTGCGGAATGTCTTTCGAGAAATCGAACAACCGCATGAAGTTGTTGAGCGCTTGCGCCATTCCGAAGAATACCGCGGCGCCCAGTGCGCCAAATGGGTGCCATTTGCCGAAAATCATCGCAGCCATCGCGATAAAGCCTTGACCCGAGATCGTGTTATGCGAGAACGCACTTGTTGTCGTTAGCGTAATCGTCGCTCCGCCAAGTCCCCCTAGCAGACCGCTGATTAGAACAGCGAGGTAACGGATGCGTTTCACTTTAATCCCCACCGTATCCGCGGCACTCGGATGCTCACCAACGGCACGCAGGCGCAAGCCGAACGGTGTTTTGAACAGCACATACCATGTCACGAAGACTAGTATTAACGCAATATACGTTGTTGGATAGGCTGTAAAGAGGGCATAGCCAATATACGGGATCTTGGAAAGAAGCGGAATTTCCCATTTGGAGAATACATCATTCAAGGTTTCGGTTTGACCCGCACCGTTGAACAATACTTTCACCAAGTACAAAGTTACGCCAGCTGCCAAGAAGTTGATAACCACACCGCTGATAACTTGATTCGCTTTGAACGAAATCGTTGCTACAGCATGAATCAAGGCGAAGATCAGAGCAAATAGCAGCGCGCACAAGAGTCCAATCCACGGGGACCAGATGCCCATGTTCGCTTCTTCCGCATAATAAGCACCAACCGCTGAAGCGAATGCGCCGGAAACCATCAGACCCTCGATTCCGATGTTGACGATACCGGAGCGCTCTGAGTAAATACCACCTAAAGCTCCGAAGATAAGCGCTGTGGAATACACCAGCGTTGTATTAATAAGTTCACTGAATTTCGTGAAGAACGCATTAAGCATACTGAGCAGGTCCATATTACGAAGCCCTCTCTTTCTTGCGTTTGCCGTAGAACGGGATCAGCACCCATTTGACAATACCTTGGGTAGCAACGAAGAAAATCACCGATCCGATGACAATACGGATAATTTCTGGTGGTACATCCGCACCAAAGCTCATCCCCGCAGAACCATAAGATAAGCCACCGAAAAGGACAGCGCCCAGCACGACTCCTATCGGATTGTTGGCCCCGAGCAAGGATACCGCGATACCATCGAACCCATACCCCGGCGTACCTGCCGCAACGACCTGATAATGGAATACACCGAGAACCTCGAACACACCAGCAAGTCCAGCAAATACCCCGGAGATAAACATCGCCTTGATGATGTTCTTATTCACGTTCATGCCCGCATATTTGGCGGCATCGATATTATGCCCCACGGCACGCAGCTCGTAGCCTTGCTTCGTTTTCCAAAGAATTAAGTAGAAGATCACCGCAGCCAGAATGGCAATCAAGGTTCCCCAGTGGAGCCTTGCGTGATTCATCGCATCCGACAACCAACCGATGCTTAGAGACGCGGAGTCTTGAATCATATAAGAGCGCTGCTGCTTCGGCTCCAGAAGGAAGGTGTTCACGATATAGTTGGACAAGAACAACGAGATCCAGTTCAACATGATCGTGGTAATTACTTCGTTAACACCGCGCTTCGCTTTCAAATAGCCTGCAATTGCGCCCCAAAGCCCACCAATCAGCGCACCGACAATAACCGCAAGCGGAGCATGGATGATCCATGGCAGACCATGAATTTTGACACCAATAAAGGTAGCCCCCGTCATCCCCATCACGAACTGACCTTCCGCACCAATATTGAACAAGCCAGTACGGAAAGCGAAGGCAACGGATAACCCTGTTAGAATTAGTGGTGTAATCGCCCGAATCGACTCACCGATATCGTACGGACTGCCCAAAATACGAGAGAACAATGACCCATAAGCAGCAATCGGATTGTAACCGCCAGCCAGCATGACAAGAGCTCCGAATAGCAGCCCCAGCACAATCGCCACAAGGGGATTTACCGCTGATTCACTTGTAAATACGCGAACAACTTTATTCATGAAGGGCTCCTTTCTGAGTAGCCTTACTGCCTGCCATCAGAAGACCGATCTCCTGATCGTTGGTATCCTGCGGCATTACTTCGCCCACAATCTGTCCTTCGTAGATAACGGCAATACGATCGGAAACATTCATAATTTCATCCAGCTCAAAAGAAATCAACAGAACGGCCTTCCCTTTGTTCCGCTGCTCGATCAGCATCCGATGAACAAATTCAATCGCACCAACATCCAAACCGCGCGTCGGCTGAGCCGCGATCAACAGATTCGGATTCTTATGTATTTCCCTCGCAATAATCGCCTTTTGTTGATTACCGCCAGACAAGGAGCGTGCCTTGTTGTAAATACTCGGTGTGCGCACATCGAACTGCTTAATCAATGCTTCCGCATGCTTATCGATGGCATCATAATTCAGAAAGCCGCCTTTGCTATACACAGGGTGGAAATACGTTTCTAGCACCATATTTTCGCTCATTGTAAAATCAAGCACAAGCCCGTGTTTATGACGATCCTCAGGGATATGCGATAACCCTGCCTCCGAAATCTCACGCGGTGTCTGATTGGTAATATCGCTGCCCATGAGCAGCACTTTGCCGCCATCCACAGCACGCAAGCCCGTCAATGCTTCGATCAGTTCACTCTGACCGTTGCCATCTACACCCGCGATACCAAGAATTTCTCCAGCTTTCACTTCAAAATTAAGCCCTTTCAGCGAGGCTAATCCTTGCTGATTGCGCACCATCAAATCTTGTACCTGGAGAACAGGCTCTCCAAGCTTGCACGCTTCCTTGTTCACTTTAAATGAGACATCGCGTCCGACCATTTTCTCGGCCAGAATTTGCGGATTCGCTTGGGCGCATGCCAAGGAATCAATCACCTTACCGCGACGAATAATCGTCACTGTATCGGCGATTTCCATAATTTCTTTCAGCTTATGTGTAATGAGAATAATGGACTTGCCCTCTTTCACAAGGTTACGCATAATGACCATCAATTCACTAATCTCTTGCGGCGTTAGTACAGCTGTAGGCTCATCAAAAATTAAAATATCGGCGCCGCGATACAGCGTTTTCAATATTTCGACACGCTGCTGCATACCGACTGAAATATCTTCGATTTTGGCTTTTGGATCCACACGTAAACCATATTGCTCGGATAGCTTGCGCACTTTGTCTTGTGCTGTTCGAATATCCACATTCATACCACGTTTGGGTTCCATCCCCAAGATGATATTTTCCGTTACTGTAAATGGTTGTACCAATTTGAAATGTTGATGCACCATCCCGATGCCGAGCTCAATCGCTCGATTCGGACTGTCGATGAAAACCTCGTTACCCTGGACATAAATACTGCCTTCATCCGGCTGATATAAACCGAACACAATGTTCATCAGTGTTGATTTACCTGCACCATTCTCGCCAAGTAAGGCATGAATCTCGCCTTTTTTCAGCTTCAGGCTAATGGCATCATTAGCAACAATGCCTGGAAATCGTTTTGTAATGTTGCGAAGTTCAACAACTGGGACTGCTTCACTCATCAGATCACCCTAAGGATCAATTTTTTATTACTCCATGCCCATTAAAACTAAAGAACAAGGCTAGTTAATATAACTAGCCTTGTTTGTACAGAAGCAAACCTATCGTTCTTACCAATAACGTCAGTTCGACGCTTATGGTTTTTCAGGAACTTTGATTTCGCCGCTAATAATTTTGGCTTTGTACTCGTCTACTTTTTTCAAGATGTCAGCAGATACGTTTTTCTTGGATGTTTCAGGAAGGCCTACGCCATCGTCTTTCAGACCCAATGTAACGACTTTCCCACCTTGGAATTTACCTGCAACCACGTCTTTGGATACACGAAGTACCGCAGAGTCAACACGTTTCAACATGGATGTTAGTGTAACTTCATCACCAAACTCAAGGGATTGGTCTTTATCTACACCGATAACCCATACTTTTTTACCGTTTTTAGCGCGATCCTTCGCTTCGTTGAATACACCGTTACCCGTGGATCCAGCTGCGTGGAAAATGATATCAGCGCCATCGTTATAGATCGTTGCTGCTGCTGCTTTACCAAGGTCAGGCTTGTCGAAAGCGCCTGTGTAGTTGATTTGAATTTTAGCATCTGGTTTTACCGCTTTAACGCCAGCTACGAAACCAGCTTCAAAACGTTTGATAACCGGGATGTCGATACCGCCAACGAAACCGATTTTATTTGTTTTTGTTGTAAGACCTGCAACCACACCAACAAGGTAAGAACCTTCTTGCTCGGAGAAAGTAACGGATTCTACGTTTGGAGCTTCTACAACGTTATCGATGATCGCAAGTTTCGCGTTCGGGTTTTGAGTTGCTACCGTTTTAACCGCGTCACCCATTAAGAAGCCAATACCCCAAGTCAGGTTATAGCCATCTTTAACGAATTGATTCAAGTTAGGCGTGTAGTCTGCATCACTTTTACTTTCAAGGTTTTTCACGTTAGCGCTTGTTTGTTTTTTCAGTTGCGTCAAGCCTTCCCAAGCGCTTTGGTTAAAGGATTTGTCGTTTACGCCACCGATATCTGTAACCATGCCGATTTTGAAGTCTTTACCTGTGTTGTCACTAGCTACTGCACTTGCTGCTGGAGATGCGGATGAACCTGTCTCTTCTTTTTTGGCACAACCGGAAATCACTAGTGCAGAAACCGTTACAGTCATCAGAACTGTTGAAAAAATCTTCTTCATCGATTTTACCCCCATCGTATCATCATTTAATTGAAACCATGAAGCCCACACTGTAGGTTGACCAAATTCAGTTAAATTATGTAAGTTGACTTCAAATTAAGTGTATCATTTTGATTCCTAACAGAGAAGCGAATCGTACATAGAATCACATAATTCGTCATGTCACACAAGTTAACATCTTCTTTTTGTTTTCTCCGACAATATAGGTTCTAAGCCCCAATTATTGATTATACAACCAGTGGTTAATAAAATCTAGATTGCTCAATGTTAATTTTATGACACTCTCGTGTCATAATATTGCTAGATCAGCAGGTTAAATAGTTTTGGATCTTTATTGATCTCGATATAGCCATAATCCTTGCGAGATAGGCGCTCAATTAGCCCCTCGTAATCGTCTTTATTCTTAAGCTCAATCCCCACCAAAGCCGGGGCATCATCGCGATTATTCTTCTTCGTATACTCGAAACGCGTGATGTCGTCCGATGGTCCTAGTACTTCCTCCAGAAATTCGCGCAAAGCTCCTGCGCGTTGCGGGAAATTCAAGATGAAGTAATGCTTCAAACCTTCATACACCAAGGATCTTTCTTTGATTTGCTGCATCCGATCAATATCATTATTCCCGCCGCTGATGATGCATACGACGTTCTTCCCGCGAATTTGTTCGCGATACGCGTCCAACGCTGCCACTGGAAGAGCTCCTGCAGGCTCAATAACAATCGCATTACTATTGTAGAGTTCCAAGATGGTTGTACATTCTTTGCCTGAAGGAATGATGACGATATCCTCTAGCATCTCTTTACAAATGTCAAACGTCATCTCGCCTACCTGCGCTACGGCTGCACCGTCAACAAACTTTTCAATCGTTGGCAGCTTAATAACACTTCCCTGCTTCAAAGCCTCTGTCATGCTAGCCGCACCCTCAGGCTCGGCGCCAATAATGCGCGTCCGTGGTGAGACACTCGCCACATAGGTCGCAACTCCTGCAGCCAGTCCACCTCCACCAATCGTAGCAAAAATGAAATCAGGCGTTTCCGGCATCTGGTTCATAATCTCAAGTCCAACTGTTCCTTGTCCAGCAATTGTACGCACATCATCAAATGGATGGATGAATACCTTGTTCTCTTTCAGGCAATAGGCCTTGGCTTGGGTCGAAGAATCATCGAAGGAATCACCTACGAGGATAACTTCCACGAATGAGCCGCCGAACAGCTTCACTTGCGAGATCTTCTGACGCGGTGTAGTGGTTGGCATGAAAATCTTGCCCTCAATGCCTAGCTGCTTACAGGAATAAGCGACACCCTGCGCATGGTTGCCTGCACTCGCACACACAACCCCCGCTGCGCGTTCTTCTTCGGTTAAGCTCTGAATCACATTGTAAGCTCCGCGGATTTTGAACGAACGTACGATTTGCATATCTTCACGTTTGAGGTAAACGTTACATTCATACTGGCTAGAGAGCAGCTCATTGCGTTGCAGCGGCGACGGTTCGATCACCTTGCTGAGCACATGATTGGCTCTAATAATATCTTCCAAACCCACTTTACCAGATACAACCATCTTCTCAAACACCCTTTCTTTGTTGAAGCTTCCATAAAGTTTTAACATGTATTGTAACATATGTGGTGCGTTCTGTACGCAAATATCGTTGGCAGCAAGCTTAACAAGCAAAAGCCGCCCCTCGAAGTCAATTGACCTTGAGGAGCGGCTCCTTTATACGTCCAAGCTTATCGATTAATGACCAACCATCATCGGAATTTCAGCCGTATTATCGGACTGGCCTTCCACTTTCTTAGGCTTCTGCAGCATTAAACCAAGCAGACCGCCAACAATCGCAATACCGAGTAGAATAAGGAATGTATGACCGAATGCGGACGCGTATAAGCCTACATCTGGCTTTTGTGCGCCTGACTCAACCATCAAATCCTTAAATTTCGTACTGAAAATTGTCATCAAGATCGCAATAGCGAAGGACATCATAACTTGCTGTGCCGCGTTCGTCAATGACGTTACACGACCAACCAAATTCTGTGGCGCTGATTGAATCAAGTGGTTATTCAACGGCATCATGAATAGTCCCATACCCGCTCCTAGAAGCGTAAGCGGCAGCATAACCGTACCAATTCCTGAATCACCAGAAATATTGGAAAGTAATAATGCCGAAATCGTTGTAAGAACCATACCCGCAATAACGAGCGGACGAGCACCGAAACGGTCGGACAGCTTACCGCCGATTGGCATGAACAACCCGGAAGCCAAAGCTTGCGGAAGCATGATTAATCCCGTTTTCAATGGGCTGTATCCATGTGCTTGCTGTAAGAATAGAGGGACAAGGAACATCGTTCCGAACATCGCGATTTGTGAAATCCATTGCACGATAATCCCCTTAGTGAAGTTACCAGAACGGAAGACACGAAGCTCCAAGAGTGGATTCTTCTGTTTCAATTCAACAATAATGAATAGGATAAGTGCTACTACACCAACACCAGAGCCGATCAGCGTATCTGCATCAGTCCATGTAGATTTCCCCGTTATTGGATCAATACCCCCGTTGGAAACACCATAAACAAGTGCCGCGAAAGCTAGAGGTCCTAACAGCATACCCAGCAAATCTAAGGAAGCAACGCTCTGACGCTGCATATTTGGCAATGTACGAATACCTAAGATAATACCGATAACACCGATAGGCAGATTAATAAGGAAAATCCACTGCCAGCTGTGATACTCAACTAACCAACCTGCAACGACAGGACCAAGAGCTGGACCCAGTAGGATTGGAATACCCATCATCCCCATTACAGCCCCTACTTTACCTGGTGGAGACAAACGATAAATGAATGCCATGGCAATCGGCACAACGACACCGCCGCCTAAACCTTGAATAACGCGGAAAGCAATCAACATTTCAACCGAGTTCGCTAGTGCACAAAGGCCTGAGCCAATTGTGAAGAGACCTACGGAAATTAGGAAAATTTTCTTGGCTCCGAAACGATCCGATAACCAGCCTGCCAACGGAATAACCGCGGCTTGTGCCAATGCATAACCAATGACCGTCCATTGTACAAGTGATAAATTCAACAAATTGAATTCTTCTTGCAGCTTAGGAAGCGCAACGTTTACTGCAGTTCCGTCCAAAATAACCATGAAAATACCTACTACAATCGCTACCAGCGGCCCCAAGATGCTGCGCATTGAAAACGGGGCTTCTGTTTCTTTCGATGTTGCTTGTGAAGACATGTAATCCCTCCATCCGATTAATTACTCTCTCTTGTCTATCGTTGACCGCATATAGTATACCCTGTACAATACAATAGTGGCAGACATACACGAACATCAATACCTTCTGTTGCAAACGGACAGCTGTCCGTTTACATTCATGATGCTAACAGAAATTTCGTTTCTTTGTCAATACGAACATAATAAATTCACATCTAACGAGGTGGTTACAGATGTCCATTCGTCATGAACGCAAGGACGCCATGGAAAATCGCCAATTAATACTCCAAACCGCCAAACAACTCTTTCATGATTATGGCGTTCAATCGGTCAGCATGCATCAAATTGCCAAAACAGCGGGCATTGGACAGGCAACTCTCTATCGCAGATATGCGCATAAAGGTGACCTTTGCTTCGATGTCCTTCAACATTATGGGAAGCAATTTATAAATGAAATTATGATGTACCTCGACAAACATAACCATGCCGCACCTATTGATCGACTAACGGGTATTTTGGAGCTATGGATTGATGAAATTGAAGAAAAAGCCGAACTAATCGTTGCCATGTCCACCAAGATTGATTTGAACTGCGAGGATGGCCGCGGCAACTTCTTCCTATCCCCTATCTACCACTTCATCCGCGATAAATTGTCGGAGCTTATTCTCGAATGCCTTGGCCCCAAACTAGATCAGCAAGCGGATCCAGATTTTGCAGCCCATACGATCATTTGTTCCATCTCGCCGATTGGCTATTTTCATATTAAAAACGAGAAAGCCTATACGAAAGAGCACATGAAGGCGCATTATCGTCAGTTGTGCTGCTTACTTTTCAAAAGAGATTAGCTCGCTTGCCACAAATGCCTAAACGGCTGAATAAAGACCTCTCAATGTTGAATTGAGAGGTCTTTTGTCGTTTCACTTATGGGACTCACGATAAATTAATAGTAATACCGCGGCTTCTCCTGCAGTTCCGATCTCTTTTGCAAGAAACGGTAGAACGCACTCGCTGCCTGTGCCTTCGTCACTTCTTCCTGTGGCGCAAAGTAACCATCGTTGAGTGACATAATATTCAGTCCAACAACAATCGCGGCATCGCCCAAGTTCGCCAGCTTCCCAGCATCTGCGAATTGGCTATTAAATACACCGTCAAACTTCGTTAGACTGTGATACCCCAGCGCTTTCACGATCAATTGCGCCATCGCTTCACGATCCATCGTAGCTTCCGGATTGAACTCTTTCCCCACATCAAGCAGTCCGCGATCAACCGCATTTTCAACATAGGCAAAATATTTGGAACCATTGCTCACATCAGCGAAGGAAGCAGCCCGATCAGCTCCATAATAGATGCCGCCGTTGCCACCGTTCATAGCGATGACAAGCATTTTGACCAACTCACCGCGCTTAATTGTTTGATCAGGATTCACTTTGCCGTCTTTCACATCCAGTGCTTGATAATCAAGCATCAGTTGAAGTTCATTTTGTGCCCAGTGCTTATCAATATCACTCACGATGACCTTATCCAAAGAGATGACCTCGCCAGATTGCGCACTGCGCCATTGACCGGACTGGGCATCTAGAAGGAAGCTATCGCGATTCGGATTTTTGGAAATAAGGGAATATACGAGCTTCGCTTTCGTTTCCCCTTTGGCATTCGCCGCCGCTGACATAGGAAGCTCTCCTGCAGCCATCATCACGCGGTATTTCTCAATTGGCATAGGGCCGTAGTATCCGTTGTTCTCCAATACGAAGCCAAGCTTCACATCGAACTGCGCCAGCCACAGATCCTTTGCCTTATCGACCGAAATAACCTCAGGCTTTTGAGCAGGATACGCTACATCGCTAAGGGATACATAATAGTTGGAGATGCCACCTGTTACACGGTCGATGCTTACCCGCACCTCTTCATTGCCTACAGCAACACCGTCAATCACACGTTTGTAACTAACTTCCCAAGTACGCATCTGCTTCAGCATGTCCTCGGAGAAGTCTTTCTGAACGTTCAGTACAAGCTGATCCGTTGAAGCAGGTAGCTGCGCTTTGACGAAGTCCGTGCTTTTCGCAATCGCATCATCCAATGAGATTTTGCCCTCGATCGGCTTGTCATTTTCATTGCTATAAGGTACGTAGAAGTTGAAATTAGTAATTGCTCCGGTTTTACTGTTCACTGTTGCCCAAATGTTATTTCCTGCAATCATTTTCCCACTTGCTGCAGTATCCGTCGTCGACTTCGTCCAGCTCATATTCCAGCTCGAGGATGTCTCGCCTGTTTCAGGGTTTTTCGATTCATTATAATTCGCTTCTTGCAGCTTATAGTCAGAGGACAGGCTAAACGTCGATACGATCTTCTTAACCGCTTCTTCCTTCGTCAAATTCAAGGTAACTGACGGATTCGAACCCAACGGTTTATCTGTTAAAGGCTTATTGCCTCCGCTTACATTAGGAAGTGCGTTCCAGACCTCTCCCGTCGCAGCATCCAAAGCAAAACCGTTCATTAAGTATGCAATAATCGGAATTCGCTTCCCTTGGGTGTTATAAGGGATTTGATACTGCAAGGAAAGCTCCGTCTTCTCACGGAATTGCTGGACAGCCTTCTCCTTCGAAATCGGTGTGCTCGTCTGGTCGAAAATCACATTATCGTCCCAATTGTACCAATAGCTCGTAACCTGACCGTCACCATTGACGTTGACATTCAGCCCATTGCCTGAGAAGGGAATTCCCCCTACGGATCGATCATAGCGGATATTATACTGATAATTGCCGTCAAGCGGGGTACGGAACGCATTCTCTACCGAGTCATTGTACAGAAGCTCTTTCTGTTTCGTTGGATTTACTTTGGCAACGAATGCAGCAGCCAGCTCCTTCGCAGCTTGAAAATCCACCTTAGGCGGATACGATGGCTTGTTTTCAGGATCATTGTCATTCATCGAGTAGGAAGTTAACGTTCCGTCCAGACCGTTGATGGAGATATTCGCGGAGCCGTAGAAACGATCTTTCACCTTTTTCGCATAGCTGATGTTCCAGGTCGGGATATTTTGGCCGTTCATCCCGTAATACGCATTTAAACTAATCGACTGGAATGTATAGTCAGTGGGCAATGTTATGTAAGCTTTCGCGTGTTCTAGCGCTTGTTCTTTGGTAATTTTGGCATCGAGTGACGACGTATCGACTTGCCCTGGGAAGGCAGGGGATGATATGGGGGTCGCCGCACCTGAACCAGTTGCAAATTCCGCCCATACCCCAGTCGGGGCAACTGTAAGCAACAATGTCGAAGCGAGTACCATCGTGCTTGCTTGTTTTAATAATTTCAAAGTCATCTTCCTCCTTAGTGTTCTCCATACAACATGTGGATCCACATGTCGGGCAGCTGCTTGGACGTGTCCAACTGCTATATATAACTTGACGGTTAATTCTGGAAAAAGGTTGCGAAAGCGCTCCATAAATTTCAAATAAATAATGACTTGCTTCAAACCCGATCATGCATCCAAGGAAATAAAAAACACATGCTCGAACATTCGTTAAACGAATTGTCCTGCATGTGTTATTGGATACGACTTTTATGTAATTACCGCTCAGATTTAGCATTCTCTTGACTGAGAGTCTGCATTAAATCCTTCAGCTCGCCTTGCGTTAAATCCCGCCATTTGCCTACCTTCAAAGTACCCAAATGAATATGCATAATGCGAACACGCTGGAGACGCACCACACGATATCCGAACGCTTCGCACATTCTGCGGATTTGGCGATTCAGACCTTGCGTTAGAATGATGCGAAATACCCGTTCATTCACTTGAATAATTTCACAAGGCTTCGTCATTGTCCCCAGAATACGGACGCCGCTTGCCATTCCCCGTAGAAACATCTGCGTAATCGGGCGATTCACCGTTACAATATATTCTTTGTCATGGTTGTTCTCTGCACGGAGAATCTGATTCACAATATCCCCATTATTCGTCAGCAGGATGAGCCCCTCCGAGTCCTTATCCAATCTGCCGATAGGAAAAATACGCTCCGAATGCCCCACGAAATCCACGATATTCCCTCGAATATGCGCTTCCGTTGTGCTGGTTATCCCTACAGGCTTGTTAAGAGCAATGTAGACATGCTCTTTCTTCTCTCCGATCGCTCGACCATCCACCTTTACTTCATCGCCCGGACCTACTACACTACCCAATCCAGCAATTTCACCATTGATCGTCACACGCCGTGCTTCGACCCACTTGTCCGCCTCACGTCTGGAACACACGCCGGTTTCACTAATAAACTTATTAATTCTCATGCCCGCGAAATTCCCTTCTATCCCGTCTTCATTTGAATTCAATACCTTCTATTATGCTGGATTCGAGGCGGCGGTTCAAGTTGCCCTTGCAAACAGTCCAAGGAACGCCAGAGCATCTTCGATATCTCTCTATCAAAAAATGATATGAATGGACTGGTAGATTCATCCACGCAGACTCTCTTAATCTAGCATCTATTAGAATAGAAGGAGGGGATGACCAATGAGCGCAAAAAAAGCAAGAATCGTTAAAGCTGTTTCCACACCTCAGCAAGCGAATCGTAAAACCGATTTAGGCAACGGGTTCCAACGTTTCTTTTTCAATCGTACCATTTCACCGAACACTTATTTTACCTTCACGTTCCGAGGTGGGGCTTACAAACCGGTAAGTGGCGGATTTTTTATCTCCAATCAAAACTCCTTGCCCGCTTATGCAACTAGCTTCTACAACCAAACCGACACCGTTTATGTTATTACCGTCTACAACCCAACTCTATTTACACGTGCGATCTCCTTTACATTCGTAGCTAAGCTGTAATCGTATACGTCCAGAATATAAATCAACCCCCTCGCACCTAAACGGTGGACGGGGTTTTCTACTTCTTACGTGTTGTTTGTTATACTAGTGAACAGATTACATACCGAAGGAGTACGATGATGCACTTTCTACTATTAGGAGCAACGGGCCGCGTAGGGCGGCGTATACTAGAACAAGCTTTGCAAGATGGTCATGAGGTAACCGCAGTCGTACGAAATATTGAAAAAGTAGACCTGCGATCCGATCGACTCACCTTGCTGCAAGGTGATGCTTGTTCCGCAGCGGATCTGGAACGCGCCATGAGCGGCGTAGACGTCGTCGTGAGCTGTCTTGGCACCGATGGTGGCACGGTGCTAACCGATGCGACGCCCCTGCTTATCGGGGCGATGAAAGCTGCCGGCGCGAGCCGCGTGGTCACCGTCGGCACAGCCGGCATCCTGCAGAGCCGGGAGCATCCGGGGCTGCTGCGCTTTGAAGCGCCGGACACGCGGCGCTCCTCGACCCGCGCAGCTGAGGAGCACCGCCAGGCGTGGGCGCTGCTCGCTGCGTCAGGCCTGCGCTGGACCGTCGTGTGTCCAACGTATTTGCCCGACGGCGAGGCGCAGGGTCAGTTCCGCGCGGAGCGCGATTTCTTGCCGGATGGCGGCACGTCCATCTCCGTCGGCGACACCGCGGCGTTCACCTACCGCGTCGCGGTGGAAGACATGTATGTGGGCAGCCGCGTGGGGTTGGCATATTAGATGCCAGACCGCCTTACCCGGCCGCAGCCGGCAACCTCGGCCCCCTCGCGGCAATTAACTGGATTTTATGCAGCTAATCCAGGCGAATATCTTCACATTCATTGAATAACTGGATTTCCTACAGCTAATTTCAAGGGTTTTCTTCCAAATCGGCAGTTTGGGCAAATTTAGCTGTAGGAAATCCATCTAATGTTCATTTAGAGCCAAATTAGATGAAATTAGCTGTAGGTTTTACAGCTATTTCAGGATTGCACGCCGTGCCGACAGAGAGTGGGGCTTATGATTGCCCCCGCTCAAGGTCCATGTTACATTGAGCTCACCTGCAACGACGCACCTTTCACCCCTTACTTCGAACCTACCTGTTACGTCACACTATTCTACTTTTCAACAAGCTAATCTACAGCGGCATACCATCAACTTTTACATTAAGCTCACCTGCAACGTCGCACCTTTCACCCCTTACTTCGAACCTACCCGCTACGTCACACTATTCTACTTTTCAACAAGCTAATCTACAGCGGCATACCAACGATTTTTACATTGAGCTCACCTGCAGCGTCGCACCTTTCACCCCTTACATCGACCCAACCTGTTACGTCACACTATTCTACTTTTCAACAAGCTAATCTGCAGCGGCATACCATCAACTTTTACATTGAGCTCACCTGCAACGTCGCACCTTCGGCCTTTACAACAAACTTGCCAGTAGCGTCGCGCCATTCAACTACACAAACTCCACTCTCGAAACCGAAGCTCCTTGACCCTCTGCCACGCAACTAACTGGATTTTATACAGCTAATCCAGGCGAATACATTCACATTCATCGAATAACTGGATTTCCTACAGCTAATTCCAAAGCTTTTCATCCAAAGCGGCCGTTTGGGCAAATTTAGCTGGAGGAAATCCATCTAATGCAACATTACAGCCTAATTGGATGAAATTAGCTGTAGGTTTTACAGCTATTCCAGGATTCAGGATTGCACGCCGTGCGGACAGAGAAGCGGTCGAAACGAGGCCGTGTAGCTTCTAACAGCCTATAGCTACTTCACGAATTCCACCAGGACACTGCAGCAGCCATTCCTTCAAAGTAAGCGATCAGTGGTCAGGTCATATCACAAAAAAACGGATGAGCGCCAGTTCGGCGCCATCCGTTTTTTACTGCTTCTTAGTGATTACGTCTCTTGGACAGCTCTCTCATATTAAGGCCTGACACAACAATTCCACCAAAGCGGAATAGGTAACCGAGCAAAGGAATGAGACTTAGGAATGCCAATGCAATGTTGATGATGGTTTTCAGCGTAGTCCCATTGCCCGTGAGAATCGCAAATACCAGATTGACGAAAACCAACGGGATGACCCACGCGCATGACCATGCATACACAAATGGGATTAAACCAAGTACATACCCCACTGCAATTGCTATCTCGGATAGCAGCTGCAACAGGTTAAGCAGACGAATTGTATCTGAACGCATAAACTCTCCTCCACTTCACACAAGTATCAATTTGCTCTCATTGTAGCATATTGGAAAGTCGGAGTCGTTAGCCTTTTGTCGAGTTTCGTCCACGACTCGAGACCGAGTCCTTACACCCAAGCGACCGTCTACAGCTTGCTCGGCACGCTGGCCTCCTCTGCAGCCGCAGCAATTTCCGGATGTCCAGCCTGCAGCTGGTACATCTGGTAGTACCGCCCTAGGAGCCCCATGAGCTCCTCATGCGTGCCACGCTCGACGATCTCGCCGTGGTCGAGGACAAGAATAAGGTCGGCGCTGCGAATCGTCGACAGCCTGTGGGCAATGATGAAGGTGGTCCGCCCCTTCTTTAACACATCGAGCGCGGCCTGAATGATGGCCTCGGTCTCCGTGTCGATGGAGGCCGTCGCCTCATCGAGGATCAAGATCGCCGGGTCGAACGCCAGCGCCCGGGCAAAGGAGATCAGCTGCCGCTGCCCAGCAGACAGCGTGCTGCCCTTCTCGATGACAGGCTCATCGAGGCCATGCGGCAGCGCACCAAGCATTTCCGCTGCGCCAACCTCGCGCAGCGCTGCCTCCACCCGTTCCCGGGTGATGGACGGATCGTCCAGGGAGACATTGGACGCAATCGTCCCCGTGAACAGGAACGGATCCTGCAGCACGATACCCATGTGCTGACGAAGCTGCTGCTTCGATAGCTCGCGGATATCACGGCCATCCACCGTGATGCGGCCTTCGCTGACCTCATAGAAGCGGAACAGTAGGTTCAGGATCGAGCTTTTGCCTGACCCGGTATGCCCTACCAGTGCAACGGTTTGCCCTTGTTTAGCCTCGAAGGAGATGTCTTTCAGCACATCCTCCCCTTCTTTGTAGGCGAAGCGAACGTGCTCGAAGCTCACGTGGCCTTTGTAGCGGTCATTTTTTTCAGCGACAACGTCAATTCCTTCTTCATCCAACAGCTCGAACACGCGGTCAGCTGACACGAGTGCTCGCTCCAAGTTCGGCAGCTGATTCACGATACCTACCATCGGATGGAACATCCGGTTGAGGTAATCGACGAAAGCGTAGAGCACACCAACGGTAATCAACGTATTCAGCGAACTGCCGCCCACGTACCAGATCAAGCCGAAAAAGAACAAGTTCCGCACCACGTTCATCAGATTATGAGAGGTTAAGGAGTTCAGGCTGAGCAGCTTATTTTGGTACCGTGTATATTCCTCGTTCAGAATTTCAAATTCTTCGGTCGTTTCCTTTTGCCGGCGAAAAGCTCGAATGATCGTCATCCCTTGAATTGCCTCATTGATCATACCGTTGATCGCGCTAATGCGCTCCCGAATTTCGTGATTGATCGTGGAAGCGTACTTGCGATAGACGATAATCCAAGCCACCAGCAGCGGAATAATCGGCAATGTGAAGAGAGCCAAACGGTAGTCTAGTATGAAAATAGCGGCGATAATCCCAACGATGTAGATCGTACCCGTAAAAAAGTTCGCCAACACCTGCACATACAGATCCCGAACGGATTCGGTGTCATTCGTGATGCGTGAAACAATTTTGCCCGCAGGCTGATTATCAAAATAATTGATAGGGAGTCGCTGGATTTGAGCGAACACGTCCCTGCGCATGCGCTGAATGATGCGATTCGCCGCAGATTGAAGCAAGAACTTCTGCCCATACGTAAAACCGGCTCCCACGAAAATTAAGATCACATAGAACCCCGCCAGCGTCATTAAATCCGCCCATTGCGGTTTATAAAAGTCGTACAACTCCTGTACGCTCAGCCGCTTCACCACGTATTCGGCTTGCTTCCCATCTTGTGTGACGAGCAGCTTGCCATCATCCGTGAGCTTGCGTACACCATCCCAAGGGAGTGCCTGATCTAACCAGACGAACTTGCCCCCCACTTGTAAAATACGAACCTCTTTCCCCTTCGGCTCGCCTTCCACGAAGTTATCACTCCGCTTGTAGAAAGTCTGTTCGAACGCTACGGACTTCTCACTCTTCGTCGCCGACTGCGTCTCGTACCACGGCTTCTCGATGCCAAGAATGTGCGTATCGATCATATGCTTCGCAATGAACGGTCCCGCCAGCTCGGTCGCGACAGCCAAGGATAAAAATACCAAGGCAATGAGCAAGGTTTGCTTAAATTTTGATGCGTATTGGAACAACCGCTTCCCGGTTTGTTTGGTCGATTTCGTTTGTTTCGCTTGTTTCGTTTCTTTCATCAGGAGTCTCACCTACTTTTCTTTTGTTTCTATTTATCTAAGGTTTTGAATCGCCAAGTCGTCTATATTATTCAACTGTCTGTTCTTCCAGCTGCTGCCGGTCATACTGCTCTTTATACCAGCCGCCAAGCGCAAGAAGCTGTTCATGCGTGCCTTCTTCGATGATGTAGCCCTCATCCAGCACAACAATCCAATCGGCATGCTGCACGGCGGAAAGTCGGTGCGTGGTGATCAGGGTCGTTTTGCCAGCCCGCTCGGAGCGAATGCCTCGAATGATCTCGGCTTCCGTCTTTGCATCGACCGCAGAGAGAGCATCGTCGAGTAGGAGAATCTCCGGATCGACGTATAACGCCCGCGCAATGGACACGCGCTGCTTCTGACCTCCGGATAAGGCGACGCCTTTTTCCCCGACGAGTGTCTGCAGACCTTCCGGCAGGAACTCAACGTCCTTGCGGAAGGCGGCCAAATCAAGCGCACGCATCAGCTCTTCTTCGGTGCCCTGCCCCTTGCCGAACATGATGTTTTCGCGGACGCTTTTGGAGAACAGAATCGGCTCCTGTGGCACATATCCGATCCAACCATGCAGCGTATCGATTGCGATTTGTTCGATTGGCGTATCCGTGATCGTGATCGCGCCTTGACCGACAGGATACTCGCGAAGCAGCTGCTTCAGCAGGGTTGTTTTACCGCTGCCTGTTCGGCCGACGATCCCGAGCGTCTGTCCGCGTTCTAAGCGAAACGTCATGTTAACCAAATTATCAATGGATGAGGACGGATAACGGAAGGTTACTTTTTCAAAATGGATAGAATCCGGCTTCAGCTGTGTCGCAGCATTCGGCACTTCTTTGACATCTGGCTTGTAGCCAAGGGTTTCGTTAACACGATCTAAGGAGGCATTCCCGCGCTGCATAATGTTCATGAGCTCACCAATCGCAAACATTGGCCAGATCAACATACCCAGGAAGGTATTGAAGGACACTAGCTCTCCGAGCGTTAGCTCACTGTGGAACACGAGATAGCCTCCGTAACAAAGTCCGATCAGGTACGAAATGCCGACTAGAATTTTGACCGTTGGTTCAAAAAGAGCGTCAATGACTGCTACGGCGATATTTTTACGATAAACGTCGTCCGTCATCGTCGCGAAATTGTGTTCACTCGCCTTCTCCTGCACAAAAGCCCGGATAACCCGAACACCTGCAATGGTTTCCAGCACACGGTCATTCATTTGCCCAAAAGCATCCTGTGCGAGAATAAATCTCTCGTGGATGCGCCCTCCATAAATCGTAATGGCTACGGCCATAATTGGCAGAGGCAAAATGGAAGCAAGCGTCAGCTTCCAGCTAATGAAGAAGCCCATCATACTAAGGATTGTTAACATGAACAGCGTGGAATCCACGAAAGTCAAAATCCCAAAGCCCGCTGTCGTCGACACCGCTTGCAGGTCGTTCGTGGCTCTCGCCATAAGGTCTCCCGTGCGGTTACGTTCGTAGAACGTAGGTGTCATCTTCAGCAGCTGTCGCATGAATCGCGAGCGAAGTACGCGCTCCAATACGAAGGCGCCTCCGAACAACTGGTAAAGCCATACGTATGACAGACCGTAGCCAGCAATGATCAACACGCCCCAAAAAGCGAGTAATTGAACCATTTTGGACCCGGTTAATGTACCCATGTGTATCCCATCAATCGCATAACCAATCAGCTTCGGCGGCATGACATCGATAATTCCCACGATGATCAGCAACCCGATGGCGAGGCTGTAGCGTTTCCAGTTCATTTTGAAAAACCAAGCTAATTTCTTTAATACCGAAAACATGTGTGATTTCACTCCTCTCAAATGGCGCATAGACACCTAAAGACGCAAAAAGACATACCGCGCGCAGCGATATGCCTTCTATGAAACAGAAAAGCGCTCGTTACGAACTTTTCGTAACCCGCGCTTCACAACTTAACGTATAGGAAGGGGTGCTAACAGCCGAACATGCGTATGCAGTCGCTCGGGCTAACCAGCGGGTTACCATCTATGAAATTAGGTTGGACGTATGTCCGCTTATGATGTGCGTTAACTGCAATAACCATAATATCCATTGTGAAACCCCCCTTTGCGTTTATGATTTGGGCACGTTAGGCGCCTGTTAACTTTTCCAAAAGATGTCTATTCGATCCTTACAGGGTGATCTTACCATCCCTCTTCTGAACGTGTCAATCGGAGAAAAAAATTAAAACGCAACTATCCCAGCCCGACATTTCCGATGTCCATACTCGTGATGAGAAGGCTTTCAAATGTCACACATGTTTCAAATTCATCGCGCATATTGATAGATTAGGAGTTCATCGCGCCTCAAAGGAGTGAATGCACATGATCGATCAAGTGTTTGCATTGATGGGATGGATTGTTGGATTCGGAACGATCATAGGCGGTGTCATTGCGGCTACAGCTAGGTTTGTCTCGAAGGACTCAACAGCATATGACATGGTTTTTTTGTGGGACAACCGGTACACGTTGGAGGAGTTAGAGTTGGAGTTAAAATAAAAGAGAGAGGGTGTCCCAAAGCCATGTGGCGTGGGACCCTCTCTCTTTCGTTAATACATTTGTTCCTACTATATTCGACTACGCTTCCAGTTCAGTCAGCAAGTCCCGCTTTTCAAATTCGGCAATAACCTTGAATTGGTCACCATCAATCTCAATCGTGAGTGTGCCGCCTTGCAGCTCAACGATGCTCTTGGCAATCGCGAGACCGAGGCCGGAGCCTTCGGTAAAGCGGGACTGGTCGCCACGCTTGAAGCGTTCGAACAGCTCATCTACGCCATAATTCAGCTCGTGAAGCGAGATGTTCTGAATGATGAGGATGACACGCTCTTTATTTTCCGTCAACGTGACGTAAACACGTGTTCCCGGCAAGGCATATTTCAAAGCGTTGCCTATGAGGTTCTCAAAGACGCGCCATGTTTTTTTGCCATCTAGCAGCGCATACATGTGCGGGCTTTGCACGTTTACGCGGAAAGTCAGTGTGGACGCCTCGATTTTGTCGCTGAACTCCGCCAAGGCCTGAGTCAGCAGGGCGGATACGTCGACTTTTTCCCAATAAAGCTCGGTAGCTCCGCTTGCCATCTTCGACGCCTCGAAGAGATCTTCGATAAGTATCTTCAGCCGCTGCGTTTTCCGATCGAGCACCTCGAGATAGTGGGTGGATTGGTCAGTGGACAAGCCTTCCTTTTTGAGCAAATCGACATAATTGATAATTGAGGTTAACGGCGTTTTCAAATCATGTGAAACATTCGTAATCAGCTCTGTTTTGAGACGATCGCTGACGCGTTGTTTCTCCAGCGAAAGCTGCAGGCCGTACTTCAGATTGTTAATGTTCATCGCCATGCGGGAGAGCTGCCCTTTTCCTTTGGCAGGGAGGGTTACATCAAAGTTGCCTTGCGACATTTGTTCCACGCCTTTGATAATGGCACGAAGCTGCTTGATCTTCCGCATCATGTAAGGCAGTACCACGAGTAGGAACATGATGTACCAAGCGAACGTAAAGACGACAACAATCTCTTCTTCATCATTACCAGCTACAGCTACACACACGGGCAGGAAGCCCATGATTCCGATAATCGCCATAAAGACCAACAGCTTGAAGCGCAAACCTCTTTGCTCCATGGCATCTTTTATGGTTTGCCAGAACGATGCGGTTAAGCTAGCGCTCCACTCCTGAGCGAGTTCTTCCGGATGTCTAAGCAGTGCCACTGCACCTCGAAGGCCACTGCACACAATGACAAGTAGAGCAGAAGCGATGAAGACGATCCATATTTGATATAGGCTTATATACGTCGGAGACCAGTAATAGAGCTCACATTCCATCAGGATACCAAACAGCGCAGCTGTCGCGATGAAGGTCGTCCAAGCCCGAACATCCAGTGGGAAGCGTTTCCTAATCGCAGATTGGATATCGCTTAGCGATATGTCATCTGTCCGATATTTGCGTGCAAGGTAAGTTAGCGCGATTGTAAAGATCACAAGTGTTACGAGCAAGTAAACGGTTGCTGTCGCTTGCTTTTTCATAGACTGGTAGGAGAGATAATCCGCTTGAATAATGCCCGAGCCTTGCGATGGGTTTAAGATGTAGTATGTAGCATTGACCTGATCATAGTTCATTGCGTACAACATTCTATTCTGTTCATCTATCTTAGGTAATGTTAGTGTATACATGAACGCTTGCTGATCCCGCAATTTTTGCAGCGCTTCAGGCGCAATATTGCTATAGGTTTCGCCGGTTTTCAAGTTTTTCACGACGTAGTAAAGCGATTTTAGACGATTATCTAGATTCGTCTTGGCTGCCAAGAATTGCTTTTGTTTAGCCGTGATTGCGGTCTTAAGATTTTGTTGAAAAGTCGCTTCTTTCTCCTTATCCAACTCCGCAATTTTCGCATCTCTTTCGGCTTCCAGCCTATCTACCTCTGCATTGTCTTGACGGTTGCGAGCCGTATCGATGCGCGGGCTGTACTTCTGCTCCAGATTGTTGATGCGATCTTGTACGGTTCGCTCCGCTTCATTCTTCACATTATAATATTCATTATTGCCAAGCTGCTCTTCTGGCGTTTTCTCACTAAAATGCGGAGCCTCCAGATGATACAGCTGAATGTTCTGATAGACAGAATTCATTTCCCTGGCGAATGCCCCGCTTTTGAAATAAGCGTCCTCACCGAAGTACACGCTGTTCTTGTAGACATTCGTTGCTGCGAATAACGTCAATGTCCACATGATGAAAACACCGGCCAGCAGCACAAGTGAGAGTGATCTACTTCTCCATTTTATAACCAACACCCCACACCACCTTCAAATATTTAGGATCTTTCGGATTGATTTCGATTTTCTCGCGAATTCTGCGTACATGCACAGCGACGGTATTCTCGGCGTTAAAAGCGGGATCCTTCCACACCTTTTCATAAATGTCATCAATGGAAAAGACGCGTCCCTTATTCACCATCAACAGCTCCAAAATTTTGAATTCTGTTGGCGTCATACGCACTTCCTCGCCATCGACTGTGACTTCCTTGGTGACTTGATTGAGCACAAGGCCGCGGACACTTAATTCCTCATTTGCCGTCTTTTCCATCTTGCCAAAGTGTCCTAGTGTTGTGTAGCGCCTTAACTGCGACTTCACTCTGGCGATCAGCTCCAGCGGATTGAAAGGTTTCGTTAAATAATCGTCAGCGCCAACATTAAGGCCCATAATTTTGTCCATGTCCTCCGTTTTGGCGGAAAGCATCAGAATCGGGACATTGCAGCTCTCTCTAATCTTGAATGTCGCTTGTATCCCATCCATCTTCGGCATCATTATATCGAGGATGATCAAATGGATTTCCTTTTCCTCCAGCACTCGCAGCGCTTCTAGACCGTTGTTCGCCTTGCTGACTTCCATCCCTTCGCCTTTCAAATAAATTTCAATCGCTTCCTGAATATCGATATCATCATCGACGACAAGCACCTGATATTTCGTCACGTCCACGCACCCTTTTTTTAATCTCACATCAACCACCGTACTAGCCTAATGATAATAGACACTATTTACAAAATTGTTATTAAAATTCTTAAGAAATTATGAAGACAAGGCTGGCATGCTATTCATCTCTTTAGTGTAGCACGGAAGTGCCTGTTTCATCATGAGGTCTGTTGTACAAGCAGAAAGCGATCGGACACGCAAAAAAAGCCGTTTCCAGCGTAGTTGTGATCTACGGGATACGGCTTTTCATAATTGGGATGTCTTCCTTTTCAAAATGCGTTTATTCCAAACTCGCCAGCCTTGCCTTATCCTCATCCAAGGAGTCCATGGCTTGCTGCACAGCGGGACTATCCGATTGGAGACTAGCCTGCGTTACGGCGTTTTCCGCCTTGGCAATAGCATTTTGAGCTTCTTCCGTTGTTTGAGCTGTAGGGTGAGAAAGGGCGTGATTTACGGCTTGGTGAACGTTATCGACGGAATTTTGTGCGGATGAGATCGGATTTTGCGATTGTAAGCTTGAATCAACCTTTGTCATATTGTGGTCGTTACCTCCTCAACAGTATGTACTACAACCGCTATCATGAGATATTTCGGCCTATTTTATACGTAATAACTCCATATGACAAAAAAGAGCTAACCCGAGGACTTGATCCCCAAAGTTAACTCTCTGCAAATTTTAGCTATTTAGCTGGCGCGGCGGATGATTGGGCTCCTTGCCCGCCTGCACCAGGGCCGCCTTGACCCTGTCCCTGTCCACCTTGACCACCCTGAGGGCCTCCGTTTCCACCGGGACCACCTTGCATGCCAGGCCCACCACCGCCAGGTCCGCCCTGCATCATCCCAGGACCGCCTTGCATATCACGATGTACCATTTTGCCGCCAAGATGTCCTGTATAGCTAACGAGTAGCACCGCAACAAGGGAAGCAACGAGAAAGATCGGGTTGCGGCCTAGCTCAAGCTTTTTCCAAACGAGTAAGCCTACGCGCACTACTGCTAGTACAATGGCAAGTATCATCGTTAGCTTAGCGTAAAATTCATGGGAGCCAACGAGCGTATTGCGCGATTCTGGCCCTGTCAAAACACTGGCAATAGCGCCAAGTGCTCCAACAACCAAACATAGCATCCCGGCCGAATGCCAATCCTTCTTTTTAAGAAGAAGAGCCGCGACATCAAAAACAAAGCTGAAAATTAATAGCGCAATCGGAACGTGTGTAAATATAAAATGTAGATTTTTCGTTATGTAGTCCATGCTATTCTCTCCTTCATTTCGCGGAAAATAGTTACACTACAAATTGTAGTGTTGAATAGAGAGATTGTCAATTCTTTTCAGACAAGCCCCAAATGGCATACAAAAAGGGCTTATTTAGATAAGCCCCAGGACTAGTATAAAAATGAGAGCAGACATCGCGAGTCGAATAAGCGGCCAACGCAAGGTCACTTTCTTCTGTGGATCCAAAATATGCTGAATGCGCACATTCATCGACGTCTCTGCAAAAGAAGCATGTGAGAGTGGAAACCGCGGCTTCGTTGTTTGCCTGAGCAGCTTAAGCAGCGCACTGCCTAAGTCCGTGGCCTGCTCCATCCGTTCAATCGCATACTTGTCTGCACGGAGCTCGATCATCATCGGATATTTATGTGCAATCCACCCAAAAATAGGGATATACCGCATCGACTTCGAGATCAGCGCTAGCAGGAAGATAGCCGCAGGGTCCCTATGCTGTAGATGGCATTTCTCATGCTCAATAACCGCTCGAAGCTCGTTCGGCTCCAGCATGTCCATCAGTCCCGTCGAGACGAGAATACGCGGCCTCCATAACCCGATAGTCAGAGCCAGTGGGGCCTTGTAGCTGACGATCTGCAGTTGCTGTGGTGCAAGTTCGAATTTCGCCGCATTTTCTGCGGAAAGATCAGCGTCGTGAAATTTCTTCACGAGCTTATTCGCCTTGACAACATCATAGCCATGCTTGACGACGAGCCAAACCATCGTTCCCATCGTGTAGAGGATGAGCCCATTCACCAAGGTCATTGGTACGGGACCAGGCACGTGCAGATAGTGAAAAAGAATCATACACAAATCAAATAAATTATGAGAGGGTCGTAAATGAAACAAATGCCCTAGCAGGAAGGCAACCATCTGCCATACAATCGTGCCTCCGATTACCAGCGCAGCCGCGTACAGCCATTTGAACCGCGATTCCGTCATCGTTCATCGATCCTTTTTCAGAAGTAGAATGTGCTGCTCCAACTGGTCAAGTAGCTCGGGATCCACCTTATCGAGCGCATCAACCATATGGGTAACCGCTAATGAGCCAAATTGTTCAATGAGGTCGTATGTCAATTCCTTGGATTGCGTTTCCATGAACTCTTCGATCGTCACAACCGGCTTATAGTGAAACGACCGTGCGACAGAATGCTTCTGTAAAATCTTTTTGTCAACCAGACGGTTCATCACCGTCATGACGGTATTGAAATTGATCGCTTTGTCTTCATCCAGCTTCTGTTGAACGTCTTTGATCGTCATTTCCGAAGGGCTGGTCCAGAGAATCTCCATGATTTTGGACTCTAGCGGTCCGAAAAAGCGGTTAAGTCCGCTTTCCTTTAATTTAAAGTTTTGCATTTTCACGTTAGGCCACACTCCTTACACTATAGATTGTAGTGTGGCGATAGGCTGGAAGTCAAGAAGCAACGCGTTGCGTGAGGAAAACCTTTTGACATCTGGGGCAAAAGGCGATATACTACTTACATAAAGTAAGTTATTAAATATTATATAGTTAAGGAGTGATTCTGATGAGTATTCATATATATCCGGCTAATGAACAAGGCGTTGGTGCATTTGATGACGGCAAATTCGTCGAACAACGGGCGATCAGCTTCCCTGGCGAAAAGACAGCCGTAGATCGTGTAGGCCCTTTATTCTACTGGGCTTGGGGCAAAGCATCCGATGTGTCGGAAATCGGCATGCACCCGCACAAAGCGTTCGAGATCCTCACTTATGTGATCGATGGGCTTGTTGAGCACCGTGACTCCCTCGGTTCCTTGGAAACTGTGACGAACGGCGGCGCTCAAGTGATTCAAGCTGGATCCGGAGTCTACCACTCTGAAGCCTTCCGCAGAGCGGGAAGTGAGGCGATGCAGATTTGGTTCGAGCCTCATTTGAGCGAGACTGTTAAGAAGCCAGCTACTTATCATCAATATGAGCATGAACAATTTCCAGTTAACGAGCAAGCTGGCGCTACGCTGAAAACCGTAATTGGCGGGGACGCACCTGTTCAGCTTGATACTGATGTACGGATGTATGACTGGACACTTGAGCCTGGTG
Source organism: Paenibacillus sp. J22P169 (assembly GCF_059691995.1). Classification (NCBI taxonomy): domain Bacteria; kingdom Bacillati; phylum Bacillota; class Bacilli; order Caryophanales; family Paenibacillaceae; genus Paenibacillus; species Paenibacillus sp. J22P169. The sequence continues at coordinate 133,342 of NZ_JCAUAO010000006.1, forward strand.
CAGCGTTCAGCTACGATTTGGAGCTAGGACGCAGGCTGGCGTTCCTTGTGATTCGCGGAGAAGGCGCGGGCGTAGTTGCCGCGGTGGGACTAGACGGGCAAGAGCAAGGACAAGAGCGGAAAACCTTGTCTCACAAGGATTTTGCTGTGGCGCAAGCAACAGGTGAAGGCGAAGCGCTTCACCTGCGGGCGGGCAGTGAGCAAGCGTTGCGCATCATAGCAATTGATGTGCCTGAGAATCCAGGGTACGCCCTGTATCGGAAGTAAGTAGTTTTACACTCACCTCCCCGTCCGTAAAGATTGGGAGGTGTTGTGTTATTTGGAGCTTCACTTCTCCGCAGTCATCCGCCCTTCATTCCTTCAACTTTAACGCCATCCCCAGAAATTAGTTTATGCCTCCAACACACAAACAACCTCAACAATTACTTCATTCCTCGAACTCACACACGACCTCAACAACTACTTCATTCCTCAACTCCCACACTCCCGCCAGCAATTACTTAATTCCTCCAACACACACACAACCTCAACAATTACTTCATTCCTCTAACTCCGACACGACCGCCAACTAGCTAGCCCTCCCCATCGAATAACTGGATTTCCTCCAGCTATTTTGAGCAATCCCGCCACTTTTTCAGTAATAAATGGAAAATATGCAGTTAATATCACTCTTATCTGTCCGAAAGTCTAACATCCGAGAAATTAGCTGCACTTTTTCCATCTATCCACAGCTTTCTGTGAAATCGAGCCAAATTACATGGACTTTTTCCATCTATTTGTAGGATCTGCCTCCCTTTTATGGAAAAAACCAAATTGACACTCTCGTCTCGCATCTTGTATGATCAAAGAAATTATATTGATAACGATAATCATTATTACAAATTGGAGCGTGCTCACGATGCCCATCGAAACCAACGTCGATTTCTCTCTAGTTGAAATGTACTTTCATATTTCACCAAAAGGAATGGAAGAACCCCTATTCCACATCCCTGGACGGCAGCTTTTAGATGGACCGACGATGCTCGACATCCTGCAGCAAGGGCAAACGTTGCTCCGCGGCAAAGGGTTGGACATTTCTGCGTCGTACTTGGGACTGACTCTGTTCAACCTGGTAGCTACAATCCAACTCTTCCTTGCCCAGTATAATCAATGGTTAGATTTTGAGTTAGACAATATTGCACTTGAAGTCGAGAATCATGGCGACCATGCGCATGTCGGATATAAGATTCTAAATCTCCAATGGAAGGAAGTCCCCACTGAAGATCGTGATCTTTTCATTGAATTGGAAATGCGTAAGCTATTCGCAAACCTCATAACGCCAGTGATTACGGTCATTGCAGAACAAGCAAAAGTGAATCAAGCCATGATTTGGAACCAATTTGCGGCGCGAATGACGTTCGTTCGTGACTATGTGATGGAAAATGACCCTCGACCTCAAGTTCGCGATCAGTTCGCCGCTGATTATGAAGTGTTGACGAAGCAGTTGACGGCGGACGTTTTTGGCCGTAAGGTCCATCCCTTCGTCCATGAGCCAAAGTACATAGATAGCCCTTACCAAGAAGGCAAAAAACTTCTTTTACGCTCCTCATGTTGTATGTACTACCGCCGCGAAGAAGGGACAAAGTGCTTCACTTGTCCGATCCTCAAGGAGTCGCAGCGCGAAGAAATGTTCATCGAGATCAAAAGTAAGCAGGAGAGCGCAGCTGCTACTGGATAAATAAAAAGACAAAAGCCCCCGAGAGCAATCTCGGGGGCTTTTGTCTTTTTGGGCTATTGGAACTGCATCATCTATTTCCCACCCGCACCGTTCAAGAAAGTGAACGAATCAAAGGCCTTGTTCAACCGTGCGACATTCGCATTCGTGCTGACCGCATCATCAATTCGCAGCGTCACCGTGTAAGTGACTTGTTTGCGATTAAACACGTACACCGTTTCAGCATACGGGATGTGCGCTTTCGAATAGCTCACCTTATACTTTTTCGCCTTCACATCACCAAAAAGCGTGACATCCTCTGACGTATAGGTATAGTCACTATCATTGGTGTGACTTTTCTTGTGCTCGTCTTCGACATCCTTCAAAACCTCGGCGTAGGCTGTTTTGCTGTCAGTCACTACACGCAAATAGCCACCAGTGAATGAGAAGGACTTCGTCGCCTGATCATTGCCGTCATACGAACGGTTCGTTGTCCAATTCTCAGGGATACGCAAGGTATAGTTGAATTTCTCGTTCTTGTACAGCACCGTACGGTCGGGATCGGCAAGTTCATCTAGATCTTGAATGAAGCCGAGCTCGCCATCCATCGTCTCTTTATCCACGGAGATAGACGCCACCACGTTATCCCAAATCTTCTCCAGCTCATCATTTTGCTCGTCTTGCGGATAAGTCATCTGCACTTCATATTTGTACTTGTCTTTGATGAAAAAGAGCGATCTCCCCGCAACCCACTCATCCCCTAAGGAGCTCGCAAAGCCTACCTGCCACGCTGGTACACCGTCTACGGTCACTTCCACTGGCTTGTCTACACGGCGATAATCCGCTGTATATTGCGCTTCAAATGCACCAATCTCCCGATCCACCCAATCCTGCAGGGTATCACCAGAAGAAGCTGAAGTCACATGAACCTCGAGCGTTTGCGAATAATCATCATTATAAAAAGAGGTGCCTCCATGATGATCCTGCTCCCAGGCTGCAGGCAAATCGATGGATAACCCATACTCACTGGTGTAGGTCACATCATCGGAATTGAACACGGAAATATCCTTCAGAGAGTTATCCGCCGTATTAAAAGCAAGCTTAAAGCTGTCCAACAAGTCATTGTAGCTATTTTGTTTAGAACGATTCGTGTATTGTTCCTTGGTTACGAAGAGCTGAACCGTATACAAACGACCGCCGTGCAAGTAACCGCGCGTCTGAATGTAACCATCCTCTCCGGAGCGACTCACGATTTTGGCATAAGGATTCTCTGCCCGTTTCACATACTGACGCTCCAAGACCGTCGCACTGTCGGCATAGCCCGAATAATCGCTGCCATCATCACCGGCGATTGTGTTCAAAAGCGCAGATTGCGACATTTCATCGCTTTGATCGCTAGCTACGCGAATGGAAAGAGCGAATTCGCCCTTCGCATCAACGAAGCTTACAGCATCGCCGTCATCGGATTGCTGTCTTTTGACAAGACCCGCCGGGTACTTCATGGACCAGCCGAAGTGGCTGTCGCCAATCTTCGTTTTGCCGCTATCCGCGTCTAAAGAGCTCCCCTCAGCATCCTCAGTTAGCGTCGCTTCCGTGTTGTGCAGCTCGCCTAGCTTTACTGACTTGGTCAACGTCTTGCTTCCCGACTGAAGCTGAATGTCCACCGATTGTCCTGGCAAATACTTTTTAATCGCTTCGTTGTAATCCACGAGTGTTTTGACGGAAGTAGAACCTATAGAAACCAAGACTTCGTCTTGTTCAATCCCCGCTTCTGCTGCCGGTGAATCCGCGTCCACGTAAGCCACCCTTAGGCCCGCCAAGCTAGGTAAGCCAACAACAGCCTCCCAGCTTTCTTCCAATTCGAGCCCGGTGTAGGCGCGTTTCACTTTGCCATACAGCTCAAAATGCTTAAGCACATACTTCACCGTATCTACTGGAATCGCGAAACCGAGGTTTTCAACGCCAATATCGGCGTATTTCATCGTATTAATCCCAATGACTTCGCCCTTCATATTAATCAAAGCGCCCCCGCTGTTACCTGGGTTAATCGCTGCATCTGTTTGAATTAACTGGTACTGTGAACTCACAGAGCGGTCTAATCCACTGACAATACCGACTGTAACGGAGTTACGTAATGCGAATGAAATCGGCGTTCCAATGGCCGCTACCGTTTCACCAACCTTAATGTCCGAGGAGGATGCGAAGGTGGCAGGCTTTAAACCGACAGCGTCGATTTTGACCAAAGCTAGATCACTTTCCTCATCAATATTCGAGGCATGCCCGCGATAGGTTGTTCCTTCGGAGGTCACGACGACGATATTTTTCATATCTTTAACCACATGGGCATTCGTTACAATCACACCGTTCGAGGCCACAATGACACCCGTTCCATGTGCAAGATTAAATCGATTCTTCTCTAATGACTTGTCCACCTCTGAGGATGGTTTTCCTATTATGGCAACTACGGAAGGCGAAGCTCTCTCGATAACCTGCGGAATGTCTGCATTGATTTCAGCTGCATACACATGCGAAGACATAGGCCCTGCATACGTCGTCAACAACACGAAGGCTGCGACCAGCGTTATGCCCCCTTTTTTCATCCTAACTGTCCAATTCCCCATTATGTCGTTCCTCTCTTAACAAAAGTTGGCAATAGCTAGAATCTAGCACAATTCTGATAGAGAGACAATATAATTATTTCCACAAAAAGGTAACTTTATTGACATTCCGCAATGCGTTCTGGATGCGTATAGACCGTCAAATGGTCCCTCCGGATGAATCCAACGACCGTAATTCCTAAATCTTGAGCCAGACGAAGGGCTAGATCCGTTGGCGCTGATTTGGATAAAAGAATGCCGACGCCTATTTTCGACGCCTTTAAGACAACCTCGGAAGAAACTCTTCCGCTGAACGCAAGAACCTTATCTCGTACGGGTATCCGCTGCCGGAGGACGTGTCCGTATATTTTATCTAGCGCGTTATGCCTGCCGATGTCAGCTCGGGTAACTAACAGTTCGTTCGCCGTACACAAGGCTGCATTATGCAACCCTCCTGTCGCCCGGAATTCAGCCGATTGCTCCTGAAGCTCACTCATCAAATAAAAACATTGGGGAATTGTCAGACTGAGCTTCGTAGTCACCGTTTTGGCGGTGCGCATATCATTATGAAAATAAAACTGACGGCTTTTCCCGCAGCATGATCCGATGAATCGCTTGGATACCATCTGACGGCTCAGTTGATGTAGATGCCGCAGCTTCACATGAGCGAAGCCACGGTCCTCCTCAATAGCTAGGGATTCAATCTGGTCCACGAATCTGATCATGCCTTCGGAGGCAAGAAAACCAGTGACCAAATCGACCGTGTCGCTTGGTGTGTAGACGAGTGTGGCGAATTCTTCGCCACCCAGCAGAATGGTCAGAGGTGCTTCGATCGCGATCGTATCCTCCGCAGGAAGCACCTCCGAGCCATTATAGCGGTGAATAGACCACGTAGTTGTTGAGGGTGATACAGGCTCCATCTCATCCACGCTCATCCCTCCATTTCGGTTTCCAACTCTAAAATACGCTTCTCCACGTAACGTGTGTCTTTGTGTGCGTGATAGGTTTCAGCCTTCTCAACAATGACGGCCGTGTTATACTCCGGAATGCCCGCGTAAGGCTCATATACCCCCTTGGGTATTAAACTGTTACCTTCGGGCCAATGCACTTCAATATTGCCTCTTCGGATATCAGCCTTCTTAGCTCTGCCATGCATGTTGCCATACCCGTTGTAGACGACAATGGCTTCGCCTTCTTGTAAAGCAAGGCTGCGCATATCGTCCTGATCCATCAGCACATCGTAGCGATCCGCATCATTGAACGGATCGATGTCGCTGTAGATCATCGAATTGAACTGCTTGCCGCGGCGCGTCGTTACCGCGAAATGCCCCTCCGGCTTCCGCAGCTCCGGAAGCTCGATCGGCAGCAGCCGGCCGCGGCCATCCGGCGTCGGACAGATGCCGTCCTCGCAGAGCCACGCGCCGCCGGATTGAAACACATCACCGCGCTCCCGCAGGTGCTGAATGCCGTCATAGCTCGGCGCGGCCAGCGAGATCTCCGCGCGGATCGCTTCCGCACTGCCGCAGCCTAGCAGCGCTGCGGCTTCGGGCTTAACCCGGCGAGCGAGATCGACGTAGATGTCCCACTCCGCGCGCGCTTCACCGATGCGGGGACCGGCGATCTCGGGCGAGAAGTACACCATCCGCTCCGTCGAGGTGGATGTACCTCCCCCAGGCTGCTCGTAGCGCGTCATCGCGGGCAGCACCACCACAGCCTCCCGCGCGTCGAGCAGCGTGGAGGTGTTGAGAATGATGTCCTGGTGGACACGGACATCCATGTTGGTTAGTGCATTATGGACGAATGCCGGGTCCGGCATCGTCTCGAGGAAGTTGCCTCCGGAAGTGTAAAACAGCCGGAGCTTCCGCTCCTGCTCCTCGGGCAGGAGCGCGTTCTCAAGGGTGACACCGACGATGTCACCCTGCCAGCTCGGCAGCTCGAAGCCCCAGAGCTGCTCAATGCGCTTGCGGTCGGCGGCGCTACTGATCTCGCCGCCGGGCAGGGAGAAGGGATCCGCGCCCATTTCGCCGGAGCCCTGCACGCCGCTGTGGCCGCGGATGGGCATCAGCCCGCAGTGCTCGCGGCCGAGAAAGCCCCGCAGGAGGGCGAGATTCGCCACCTGCGAGATGTTGTCCGTGCCGAAGCGGTGCTGTGTGAGCCCCATGCTCCACACGAAAACCGCGCTAGCGGCACGCGCCAACAGTGCAGCGAGCTCGCTCATGCGCTCGCGGGTGAGGCCGGACGACTGCTCCAGCGTCGTCCAGTCCTGCTGCGCCACGTGGGCGCGCAGCTCTTCGTAGCCGTTCGTGTGCGCAGCCACGAACGCATGATCAATCGCGGAGCCAGGCTCGCGCGCCTCCATCTCGAACCACACCTTCATGATGCCATTCATGAAGGCAATATCTCCGCCGATGTTCACTTGGTATACATCGTCGGCCAGCTTGGTGCCGAATAACGCCGATTCGGCAATCGAAGGGATCCAGTACTGCTCCATCGACGGCTCGTAGTACGGGTTAATGACGATGATCTTCGTCCCTTTGCGTTTGGCCGCATACATATACTTCGTCGAGACCGGCTGATTGTTCGCGGCCACACTGCCCCAGAATACAAGGACGTCCGTACCAATCCAGTCCTTGTAATTGCACGTCGAAGCTCCTACGCCTACGGAGCGTTTCAAAGCCGTCTTCGACGGCGAGTGGCAGATGCGCGAGGCATTGTCAATATTGTTCGTACCGAGCAATCTCGCCGCCTTCGCTGCCACGTAATACGACTCGTTCGTGATGCCCCTCGCCGTTAAGTAGAACGCCATCTGCTTCGGGTTCAACCCGCGCATCTTCGACGCAATCGTATCCAGCGCTTCATCCCAGGTTGCGCGTCGGAAGCGTCGCTCACCCTTCTTGCGGATGAGCGGATACGGAATGCGCCCGAGCTGACGAAGCTCAGTGGAGCTTAAGCGGCTGAGCTCGTCGATGTCCGCGTGGAGGAGCTCCTCGCGGATCGCTGGCATCGTATTCAGCCGCAGCACGTTCAGCCGCGTGGTGCAGATATGCGGCCCCGCAAGCGTCTGATCGTAAAGCCCCGATACGCCAAGTGCGCAGCCATCGCACACGCCTTGTGTCAGAATCCTCACCGCATACGGCAGATTATCGCGATTTTGCCATGCGATTTTGGCTGTCTCTCGAATATGCTTCGGCTTGACCTTGCCTAGTCCGAAAGGTATTTTGCTGACCCAGAGCTTCGGATCAGGCTTCGCGGGTAGCTTGATCGGCCCTGTGTGCTTCGTTTTCCCCAAGTGAAACGCCTCCCATGCGTGTATGTATTGTTGTGTTGCATCTATTTCTCTCTCTCACCAATCACACCAGTCGTCGCCCGTCACCACAAATAATTGCGAATAAGCATCCTTTTACTAGCCAATTCACTTGTTTTTGAGAAATGCGTGCAAATCCGCAACTATTTCTGCCATTTCTAGCATTTTTAGCGTACTTCCCGCCAAAAGGTTGCCTATTCGCAACCTTTCCTACTCGACGAGTTATCAAGCGTGAAATTGTTGCACATTTGCATCTTTCACCTTCTGTCGGGCCGTTAACTGGCTAAACGCATGACCTGCTTACTCGCCATTAGACCGCCCTGCCCCTCTAGACCTTCCGCTCATCCCCCATGCTCCTCAGCTCCTTAGAAGCAAAAAACCACCGCAAAACAACCCCAAGCCCCTCTTACGAGAAGAGTCTCGGGTTGTCTCACAGTGGTTAGTCTCCGGCAGGTTCGCTACCAAGTGCCAAGCACCTTACTTATGTATATGTAGATGTACGAGCGGTTAGTTATCCGTTTCTTGTACCAAACTTCTTTTCCAAATCCTCATCAAAGACGAATACCGACATCCCTACATCCTGGGCAATATCGATATCGACAAACAGCTGAATGAACTTCGCGCCGAGCAGCGCTTCCATCTCTACAGGCGGATGATCCTTGTAGATCTCTTTGACCATTTCTGTGCGTGCCGTGCGGAGCATTTGCCTGCCATCGCCCGTCTTCGCCATAAACTTCTCCACAGGGGAAAGGTTCCCTGCCATTTCGCAGATCGCCCAGCTTTTGCAGAAGGTCGTCGTCACACGTTCCGGTCCTTTGCCCATATGCCTCTTGCGATACGCCTTCACGAGGTTACTGAACTCGGCCTCCATACGATTCATCGGCCAGCCACCTTTATGTTTACGTTTACAAGCTTGTCCTAGCTTCATCATAGCAAGAAAGCCTATACCTGACAACACCCTAAAGCACTACTCAAACTACCCGCCTGCCGGGTATCTCCCCGTACGGAACGACGTTCCGATAATTTCGGTGAAATCTCTAGAACTTCTATTCCTCATCTTCCCACTTACGCGAGTAGGCCTTCTTCGTTACCCAAATCGTTAGCCCAATCACGATGATAATCGCGATCACGCTTCCAATAACTGCACCAACCACCTATCACACGCCCCTTTTATCTGCTCATAGCTCATACATCCCATTGTATCAAAAGTCGTCTAGCCAGACAGCATCGACTTCGACAATTCAGCGACAGAACGCTGTCCGTCGGTTCACAGGTTGATCAATCACATGGTCACATTCACATTGGCAACTTTTCAAAACAAATCTAGCTGCCTCGGCGCCAGCCCCTCGTAGTCTAAGCCTAGCATGCTCATCAATGTTTTCGCATTTCCCGCAGCATGTCCACCTGAGTTGTTGTTGAAAATGATACAAATCTCCCGCGTCTGCTCCTGCAAACGAAGCAGCCTCACCTTCCACTCCAACAATTCCTGCGGATTGTAGTCGTACAGATACCGCACATCGCGCCAGTTGGCCTCGTTCGTCTGCACCCATCCCCCGACATTGCGTCCGTGGAAGCGAACCATCGTCATGTCAGGATGCGTCGCCTCCAAGACGATCGGAACGGATCCAATCCCTGCCTGCGGCTCGTCGCAGATGCTATGCATCCAGCCCTCGCGCTTCATGAAGGCCAGCGTCTTGTCCCGCATGTCCTCTGTGAACCAGCTCTGATGCCGGAACTCCAGAGCTAGCGGCACATCTCTCATTCTGTCCTTCGCTTCCCGAATCACATCCACACTCGCCTTGTTGCACGCAAACCAAGGTGGATACTGAAACAGCACAGCCTTCAGCTTCCCCGCTTCCTGAACAGGTCGAATCGACTGTAAGAACGCCTCGTACATCTGGTCAGCCCCGCCTGCAAAAGGATTCTCTCCCCGCAGATGGCCAGTCATCCCTTGGTAGGCCTTTATAATAAATCCAAAGTTCTCGGGTGTCTCTTGGACCCATTTCGCATAATTGCGTTCAGGTTGTACCGCATAGAAGGAGGTATCTACCTCCACAATCGGGAAATGAGCGCCGTACGTCGTGAGCTTCCCCTTGCTCCCGCCCAGGTCATGGTCACCCCAACCCGCTAAGCCGATATTGATCAACGTTATCACCTCGTGCTCCATCACTTTATCTACAGTGTTTCGTTCCATCTATCATAACATCCTCCTCCACCATACCAAAAGCAATAGGCGTTCATACTGAGGATTAATTAGAAAAAAGCGCGTCTCCTCCATGAAGGGACGCGCTTTCCGATTGTGCATTTATTATTCGTTTACAGCCAGCCAATGGCCAGGCCGTACTTCGACGAACCGCGACCGCTCCAGCCCGTATGGATCTTGTATAGACGAATCAATAAGTGGCACGAACGCCTTACGAGACTCTACCGCCGGATCAGGAACCGGAATCGCCGCAAGCAGCGACTTGGTATACGCATGCATCGGGTTGGCATACAGCTCTTCGCTCTCCGCCAGCTCGACGATTTTGCCCTTGTACATCACCGCTACTCGGTCACTGATATGTTTAACCATCGAAAGGTCGTGAGCGATAAATAGGTACGTCAGCCCCAACCTCTGCTGCAACTCCTCCAGCAGCTTAACGATCTGCGCCTGGATGGAAACGTCCAGAGCTGATAACGGCTCGTCGCAGACGATAAACTCCGGCTCAACTGCCAGTGTTCGCGCGATTCCGATCCGCTGCCGCTGTCCGCCGGAGAACTCATGCGGGTAGCGCATAGCATGAGATGCGCTAAGACCTACCATATCAAGCAGTTCCTCAATCCGATGCTGCCGCTCCCCCTTGCTGCTTGTCATGCGATGGAGATCCAACGCCTCGCCGATGATGTCGGCAATGCGCATACGCGGGTTCAGGGAGGCATACGGATCCTGGAAGATCATCTGCATGTAGCGTCGCATCGTCTTCATCTCCCTGCGGTTTAACCGGTTCAGTGAGATCCCCTTGTACAACACCTCTCCGCCTGTCGCCTCGTTTAACCGCAAGATCGTACGACCCGTGGTGGACTTACCGCAACCTGATTCTCCTACAACGCCTAGCGTCTCCCCGGCACGGATGTCAAAGCTGACATCGTTGACCGCTTTGATGATCTGGCCTTTGCCTAAATTGAAATGCTGTCTAAGCGACCGGACCTCCAGCAAAGGGCGGTCATCTGCCGAACGCATGACAGAGGAAACCAGTTTAGGTTTCTTCTTCTCGTTAAGCCTTGGCAGTGCGTTCAGTAGACGCACCGTGTAAGGATGCTTTGGTGCAGAGAAAATTTCCTCCGTCGTGCCCGTCTCGACGACCTCGCCATCCTTCATAACCACGACCCGGTCGCACATGCCAGCTACGACACCTAAATCATGCGTAATCAAGATGATGGATGTGCCGAGCTTGCGCTGAATCTCCTTCATCTGGTGCAAAATTTGCGCCTGAATGGTTACGTCAAGCGAAGTAGTCGGCTCGTCCGCAATAAGCAGCGATGGTCGACAAGCAAGCGCGATGGCAATCATCACCCTTTGACGCATACCACCGGAAAACTCATGGGGATACTGATAGTAGCGTGTTTCAGCGTAGGGGATACCGACTAACTTCAGCATCTCGATGGCTTCCCGCTGTGCTTCTTCCTTGCCAAGTCGCCGATGCTTGATCAGACTCTCCTCAATCTGCCGACCTATGCGCATCGTCGGGTTCAGCGAGGACATCGGATCTTGGAAAATCATGCCGATATCGCGGCCGCGAATCTGCTCCATCTCCAAATCTGACTTATCAGCTAGGTTCTGTCCATGGAAGAGGACCTCTCCCCCCTTCACCATTGAAGGAGGAGATGGTAATAACCTCATGATCGTACGTGCCGTAACGCTCTTCCCGCTGCCGGATTCGCCTACAATTCCCAGCGTCTCGCCTTCGCGAACTGAGAAGCTTACGTTACGAACCGCTTCAACTTCTTTATCGCGAGCGTAGAAAGAGACAGATAATTGCTTCACTTCTAATATTGATGTCATATAATCACCTTTGAGTTGGGATAAACTTGAAAAGAAAGTTTCTAACATTCGTAATTACATGTTAAAATATAAGCTAATCGAATCGCAACTATAAAAAAAATATATATTTCAAATAAATGAAACAATTTTCCGACGGTCATTGACATTTTTCGCTACCACTCTTAAAATCTACTATATCGATCGGAATAATGCAATATAAACTGACCGACAAAGGAGCATACGAACTTGACCGGGCACACTTCAGCTATGGATTCACCTCTAGTCGACCGACTCGGGAACATCTTTTTCAAAATGCTATTGCATCCTACTTATCGCTTTCTGCTGCTGCTGGCAGGGGCTCCCTTGCATCTAATCGTCTATGTGGTCTATCTGTCCAACAAGAAGAAGAGTATGCACAAGGCTAATTTGGACAAGTTAGAACAGCAATGGACTTCCTCCGGATACCGAGATCAACTGCTCGCAGAGACGAAGGAACAGCTTGAACGCAAGCACCGGTTTTTCGATCAGACCGTCTCACCAGAGAAGCTGGATCGCGAAGCTAACCAGATCACGGCGATCAAGTTCAAGGAAGCGTTATTGCGTCACCTTGATGCTGAGCAAGAGGGGAACGGCAAATCGCAGACCACCTATGCCGATACATTTACCCAATTGATCCGGCACCCTGCGTTTTTGGCTATCTCCATTATTCCCGGCGTTCTCATGTACATACTCATGTTGATTTATAGCAACGCCTATTTCAAATATATCGCTGAACGGCTCGTGATGACCGTTTTTGTCATTTTTGGCGTCGCCTTTCTGGTCTTTACCATTCTTTATCTGTCGCCCTTGAATCCTGCTGCCAACATCATCGGGGAAACGGCTACAGCAGAGCAGATTGCCAAGTTTAATCAGCTTTACGGTCTTGATCAACCATACCTGACTCAGCTTTGGCATACGTTCCGCGGTATTCTGACGTTCGATTTAGGCAAGTCCTTCGCAGGCAACGAAGTGGTCACAACCTCCATCGCTGCGAAGTTTCCTGTGACGTTGACGCTAACCGTCATCTCCACGATCATAGCGGTATTAATCGCACTGCCGATCGGGTTGGTATCCGCTACTCGGCCGAATTCTTTTTTTGACTATACGTTCATGCTGATTGCGCTGATTGGATTGTCGATCCCAAACTTCTGGCAAGGGCTCGTCCTCATCCTGAATTTCTCGATCAAGCTGCACTGGCTCCCAGCTACGTATAATCCGCAGAACGCATTAACCATGATCATGCCGATTGTCGTATTAGGAACAGGCCTTACGGCGGCAGTCGCTCGGATGACACGTTCTTCTACACTGGAGGTCATCCACGAAGATTATATTACGACAGCCCGGGCCAAAGGGTTATCCCGCAGGCAAGTGCTTTGGAAGCACGCCGTAGGCAATGCGCTAATTCCGATTATTACGGTCATCGGACTTCAGTTCGGTGCGATGCTCGGAGGAGCAGCTGTGACGGAGAAGGTTTTTAATATCAACGGGATTGGAAGCTATATCGTGGACAAGCAGTTTATACCCGATATTCCCGCAATCATGGGCGGAGTCGTCTACACCGCTATCACGATTTCTATCGTCAATGTCGTCATCGACATTTTATACGCTTTTTTTGATCCAAGAATTCGTTCAAAAATGAAACAATACTAGCAGGTGACAACGTGACCAAACCGATACTTACTAAACAGGACACTCATTTCAGATTACGCACCTGCTCGGAATACGGACAGGCCAGCTTTGCCGGAATCGCCTCCTTAATCTTGGCGTTGGTACTGTTGATCAACAGCTTTGAAGGAGCCCACTTGGCTGTGAATTCAGCCGTATTCGCCGCCTTCGTCTCTTATTTAGTCTTTGCTCTTCTTCAATTGGGAACAATGGCCTTGATCCGCAGAGATTTGCTCCAACATGGCGAGCTGCAACGTACAACTCGCTGGATAGGCTACGTACTATTGCTCAGCCTGCTGACCGCTAATATTTTCATCGTAACGGCAGCCTTTCAGCTCATCAAACGCAAGAAGAGCGCAGCCTACATACTCTCGGTCTACGCATTGTTGACCACCGTGTTCGTGTTCGCTGTCTCTGCATTAAACGTCTTCAAGCCGTATGTATCCAACTTATTCGTACCCGGCATGTCTCTCATTATAGTCGCTGCCGCCATTCAATTACTTGCTCTGCTTCTGATCTCTCGGTATGCAGATGACCAGCTTCTACCCAAGTGGTTGTGGGGCGTCGCGGTCCTGCTGCTTGTAACTTCTCTAACGGGCAATGTATTCGCCCTGGCTCTTGGCATCCTGTTGATGTCCCAACTTAAGAACAGAGATGGTTCGTCCGGAACAAAATTAAATGAGGTTGTCGATCGGCTGTCCCGCAGCTCCACTTCCATGCTGGGCCTGTGGTTCATCGGCTTCCTGCTGGCCATCTCCTTGTGCAGCTACTTAACGTTTGACTACGGGATGGCGATCGATAACAACTACGGAGCTATCCTGCAATCGCCAAGCCTTACCTATCCGCTTGGTACGGACAACTTTGGTCGATGCTTGTTCTCCCGAATTGTATTCGGTGCACGCATCTCGCTCTTCGTCGGTATCCTCTCAACATTGATCCCCGTCATTATCGGAGGTTCACTGGGAGCGATATCTGGCTACTACGGACGCAACACGGACAATCTCATCATGCGAGCGCTTGATATTCTGTACGCAATTCCAGGCATCCTACTAGCCATTGCTATCATAGCGGCATTCGGCGCTAGCACGGTCAATCTCATTCTCGCGCTGAGCATAGGGTCCATCCCAACGTATGCTCGGACCATGCGAGCCAACGTGCTGCTCGTCTCAACACTTGAATATGTGCAAGCAGCACGCGCTTTCGGCGCAGGCGATCTCACAATTCTGCTCCGACATATCATCCCGAACTCCCTTGCGCCGATGATTGTTAAGTCTACGCTGACCGTCGGCGGGGCCATCATTTCGACGAGCAGCTTAAGCTACCTCGGACTCGGCGTAGAGCCGCATATCCCTGAGTGGGGTAATATTCTGAAGGTCGGAAGTTCCTATCTTGAGACTCATGCCTACACGGCAATCTATCCCGGCTTGGCTATCATCGCACTGGTGCTGTCCTTCAACTTCCTCGGAGACGGACTTCGCGACGCGCTTGATCCTAAGCTTGACTAGCACATAAAAATCTAGTTTGGAATATTCATTCTTACTCCATGGACCTCATCGTTGCACGTACAATTGAAGGAATATGGAATGAATGTGCGTTCATACACTTACATTTTATTAGGAGGGTCAATCTATGATTAAGAAAAGTAAGGTCGTCATCCCTGTCATCCTCGGCGTCTCTATGATGCTAAGTGGATGCAATTTCACAACCAAAAATGACGCCGCGGCGTCACCAACACCATCGCCAGGAGCAGCTGTTGTCAACAATACCCCAGTCGATATCGAACTGTTGGGTATGAGCGCAAACGAAACAGACCTTAACATCGTTCGCGACCAGCTTACAAAGAATGGTTTTAACGTTAAGTTGAACATCCAGCCGGATTACGGCACGTTCAAAGCCCAACAAGATGCAGGCAACTTCGACGCTGCCCTGTCCAGCTGGACGACGGTTACTGGTAATCCAGACTATGCGGTACGTTCCCTGTTCAAAACAGGCGGCGACTACAGCATCATGTCCGATCCAGAAATCGACAAGCTGATTGATCAAGCAGCATCCCAAACACCAGAGAAGTACACAGAAACATACAAGCAATTCGAACAAAATTTAGTACTAGACAAGGCTTACATCGCTCCACTTTACAACTCCCTTAAATCACAAGCATTCAATCAAGATGTTCTGAAAAAAGAGTCTGTTCGTCTCTCGAAGTCACGTTCCCTTCCGTGGGAAGAGTTGGACTTCAAAGATGCTGCTAAACGCGCGAAGGACCCGATCATTTTGCAATCCACGCTTCCGTCCTTGACGTCGCTTGACCCGATCAAAGGTAACGATGGATCAATCAACATTATCAACACGAACATGTACGTACGTCTACTTAACTTGACAGACGACGACAAGCTAACAGCTGAAGGCTCCCTTTCGCACAACTTCGCGATTGCTGAAGGCAATTCCGACTACTACTTCGTACTTCGTGACGATATCAACTTTGCGCAAATCAAGAATAAGCTAGCTGCTGATTCTGGCGAACGCGTAGGTGCAGAAGATGTTATCTTCTCGCTGAATCGTGCCAAGAACAAAAATTCAGTGCCAAATCACCGCACATTTACGCTTCATGAACATATTAAAAATGTTGAGCTCGTGACAGACCCTGCCGTACTAGATTCCATTAAGATCTCTGGCAGCTCCGACACGATTAAAGCTGGCTTAGAAAAAGGTCTTGGCTCCAAAATTGCTTCCCTCGTTTCTGATAAAACAAAAGCGAGCAATAAAGAAGGTAAATACCAAGTTGTCAAGTTGACAACAACAGAACCGTTCCCGCAAGTATTGAACTATTTGGCGCATCAATCCGCTGGCATTGTTTCCAAGAAGCAAGTCGAAAGCATTAACACGTACGATGTAGCGAAGTATGACGTAAATAAAGACGTCGCCTACGGTGACCAAGCGACGATTACTGAGGGTGCTAAATACAACAATACGTTGGCAACAAGCGGCCCTTACATTCTTTCTTACAAAAATGATTATGAAGCTGTCTTCTACAAAAACCCAGGTTACATGAAGGGTACGAAGTATGAGCCGAAAGTCGACTCCATCAAAATCCGTTTCATCAAAGATGCTGAAGCATCCCTGTCCGCGCTTAGAAGCGGTGAGATTCACTTGTACTACGGCGTTTCCGAAGTGAAGTTCGATGTTGTCAAAGCTGATACTAAACTTTCGCTCCAAACACTCCCTAGTAACGCTGTGTCCTACTTGTTGTTCAACACCAAGAATCGTGAGATTGCCAAAAGCGCTGACTTGAGAAAAGCTGTGCTGTACTCCATCAATCAAGACGAATTCCTTGCTTACTACAAGAACAATAAGTTCAAAGCGATATCAACGTTAAGCCCGCTTGTCAAAACGGGATTAGAGGTTAAAGCAGACTCTGCTAAAGTGAAGGATTTCTTGAGCAAGTATAACGCTAGCAAATCCAGCAAATAGCTCAACCACTGAACATGCTAAGAAGACTGCCTCGTCGTCGACATGACGATTGGGCAGTCTCTTTCATACAAAGCCACATCGCACAGATTGGAGCGAACAAAGATGCCAACTCCCGAAGCCAACCCAGTTAAATTGTCTCAATGGGATGCACTTATCCTAGAATCACTCAAGACCCAAGAATCGTCCGCAGACGAGCTGCTTCATCGGGTCCAAGCTGGCCAGCTTCCGGTAGATGAAAGCAAGTTCCAATTCGACTATACGCGCTTAACCGAGCTCGCGAGTCAAGATCTCGCTGCGTTCGAACAAGCCGTTCGTCACGGCTACCAGATCAAATACAATACGCTTCGCGGCATCGCCAGCTGGATTCTCGTTGTTTTCGGCCAAGAGCCTGAGTTACAGCTCGAGCCCGGTCACGAAGCAGTCGTCGCAAATCTTACCGCGGAGCAGCATAAACGCCTAACTGCCGTGCTCTCCTATGGGTGGGTCGTGCGCGGCGAGCATGCAGCTACGCCTGAAGCGAGTTCGACATACGTCATCGAGCCTCTCGTCCGAGGTTGACGTTACGCAATCGTAACTTACTTGCTCCACGATGCTACTCATGACTTTATCTTTACAACACCCATGGGAGCAGGTATAGTTACGCTATATAGGATTGACCCGGAGGAGCCTGCCAACAGCGGGCTCTTTTTGTCTTTTTCAGGGTACTGCGGGTCGAAAACACATAACTCAGGACAATTCTGGAAATCCTGAAATACAGTCAATGGAGGCAGATCTAGTGGAATTACAAGCTTATTGGGCTATCGGCATCTTCTTACTTATCTATGCGATTATCATTTCCGAGAAAATACACCGAACCATTATCGCCATACTCGGCGCCGTGCTTATGGTTGTTTTTGGCATCGTGAGCCAAGAGACAGCTCTGCACCACATCGATTTCAACACACTGGGCCTACTCATCGGGATGATGATTATTGTGGGCATTACAGCGGAGACGGGACTTTTCAAGTATGTCGCTGTGAAGGCCGCGAAGCTCGCTAAGGGACAGCCCCGTAGAATATTGATCGCGCTCGTGATCATCACAGCAGTTTGCTCTGCCTTTTTGGACAATGTGACGACAGTCCTTCTTATGGTCCCTGTCACCCTGAGCATTACGAGACAGCTTCGCGTGAATCCATTCCCGTTCCTTTTTACACAAATTCTTGCCTCCAATGTTGGAGGTACAGCGACGCTGATCGGCGATCCGCCGAATATTATGATTGGCAGCGCAGTGAAAGAGCTTACGTTCATGGCTTTCATTAACAATCTGGCGCCTATTGCGATCATTATCATGCTGGCTTATATTCCGTTGTTCCTGCTGCTCTTCGGGAAGCAAATTAAATCTACCCCCGAGCTGCAACAGAGCATTATGGCGATGGATGAGAAAGCAACGCTAACGGACCGTAAGCTGCTCTGGAAATGCCTCTCCGTGCTAGCCCTTACCATTCTAGGCTTCTTCCTGCATCAGAGCTTGCATTTGGAATCGGCTACGGTTGCGCTGAGCGGCGCGTTTCTGCTGCTTCTCCTGACTGGAGAGCACATGCTGGAGTCGGCTTTCGCTAGTATCGAGTGGCCTACGATCTTCTTCTTTATCGGTCTGTTCGTGCTCGTATCGGGACTTGTAGAAACAGGCGTAATTACGCAGTTAGCTGTACATGCGATTGAACTGACAGGTGGCAATGAGCTCGCAACCTCGATGCTCATTCTGTGGCTGAGTGCGATAGCTTCGGCTTTCCTCGATAACATCCCATTCGTTGCCACCATGATTCCATTAATTCAGGAAATGGGTACTCTAGGCGTCAACAATCTAGAACCGCTGTGGTGGAGTTTGGCTTTGGGCGCTTGTTTAGGTGGTAATGGCACGTTGATTGGGGCGAGTGCGAACTTGATCGTAGCCGGACTTGCTGGCAAAGAGGGCCATCCGATCTCCTTCATGAAATACCTCAAATACGGTTTCCCTCTAATGCTCGTCTCGATTGTGCTGTCTAGCTTGTATATTTACTTCAGGTTTTTGATCTAAAAGCTAAGTTGCCAGATTCTGTTTACACAATTGGAACACTTGGGCGAAAAGAGAGGAGGAACTGACATGATTCATTACTGGCTTGTCCTGCTTACCATCGCGGTGGCCATTGCGTATTTGGCGGATAAAACGAAGCAACCCTACCCTACACTGCTTGTCATAGCTGGCCTACTGCTTGGGCTTCTCCCGATTCCAGCCATGCATAAGCTCAAAGATTACATTGCATCCGATCACGTGTTCCAAACAACGGTTATCCTTATCTTCTTATCAGCCCTCATTGGAGATGCGGCGATCAAGCTGCACTTTCATGAGGTGAAGGAAAGCAAGCGGCCTATCCTGCTGCTCTCCTTACTCGGCACATTGATCACCTTTGTTCTTGTAGCAGTGCTCTGCTCCGTTTTCTTAGGTCTCTCCCTGCAAAAAGCACTCGTATTCGGCGCCTTGATGGCCGCTACCGATCCCGTTTCCGTGCTCAGTATCTTCAAGTCGTTAGGTCTTAATTCGAAGCTATCCACCATCGTCGAGGGTGAAAGCTTAGCCAACGACGGTGTTGCTGTTGTCCTGTTCAAAATTGCGCTAGTCACCACGATGCTCAGCATGTCCAGTCTCCTTGACGGCACATTGGAGTTTGCTAAGGTTGTAATTGGCGGCATGGTAATCGGGATCCTTGGCGGCTTCCTAGCTTCCAGAATCACGTCGCGCATCGATAACTATCTCGTCGAAATCGGCCTATCCATTGTGTTGTTCTATGGGGTATTCGAAATTGCCGAGATGTTTCATCTATCTGGCGTGATTTCGGTCGTCTTTGCTGGTCTAGTACTCGGCACCTATGGAAAAAACATCGGCATGTCCGACACCACGTTAGAGAAAATGGACTCCTTCTGGGAGGTCATCGCCTTCATCGGCAATGCGCTTATTTTCCTTATGGTGGGCTTGGAGATATCGAACATCGACTTCACGGACAAATGGCAAGAGATTGGCGGCAGTATCGTCATCGTACTCCTCGCCAGATTCATCGCCGTCTATGTGAGCCTAGCCTTGGATCGCGAGATGCCTTCAGCCTGGAAGCCTATCATCGCATGGGGTGGGCTAAAGGGGTCGCTATCGATTGCGCTTCTGCTGGGCGTGTCGCCAGCATTCGAAGGTCGCGACCTGCTGCTCGCGATGACGTTCAGCAATGTCGTGTTTTCATTGCTCGTACAGGGGACGACCTTGAGCCGGCTGGTTGCAGTCTTAAAAGTGAAGTGAGTGGTCTGTCGCTACCACCGACGGTCCCCCCTCAACAAACACGACAAAAAATAGCCAAGAGGTTTATCTACCTCTTGGCTATTCTTCTATTTCGTCGCTAACCGTCCATACGTTTCCTTATCACAAATCACGAAAAGCCTTGCCCCCTGCGGAATCTCTTCATGGAGCCTTTTATTTATATTCAGATGCTCGCCATCTGAGATCAGTGTCGCACCCTTTTGCAGCAAATCCTGAAAAGCATCATGGAACGTCACCCACTTCGCCTGTGCGGGAATCTCATAGAGATCTTCCCCTTGCGGCGTGCGGGTTAGCAGCTGCGTTAGAATCTTCGAGCTGCCCGGATTGAATGCTGAGCGCACTGCGAGCTGTGAAATGGTCTCACTGCCGAATATGAACTCATCAATGCGAATGTGCTGGAAGTTGGGTAAGTTGTTTTTATCGCGAATCTCGACAATCGTGTACACATGGTTATAGTTGCGCTCGACGGTAGTGGCGACTAGCAACGTTTTGCCATCGACGAAGGCGGGATCTCGAATCGTGTTCTGGAACTGCGTCACCTCATCAGCAAAGATGAAGACCGCTCTCGCCTTGGACGTATTCGCCATGTCGAGTGTCGCCACGAGCTGCGGGTTGCCCAGCACATAATGCACGCGATCATGCTGAATTGGTGATTTTTCCAGTGTATCTATAAGTACAATCTCCACAAGGGGGTCTGAGTTCAGAATTTCCTTGATCGCATTCTCTGCATGCTGACTCCAATCAATAATGACAAAATGGTTCGCCCCTGCAAACTTCAATTTCCCTTCCTCCTTCATGCGCTGATACACAAATAAGGCATCCACGACTTTACTAATCGTTATGGAAATAAGCCCAATACCGAAGATGTAGACGACGATTCCTAAGCATTTGCCTGCAACTGTATGTGGATAAAAATCACCATAGCCCACAGTTGTAACTGTTGTCATGACCCACCACAAGCCGTTAAACCGAGTCTCGAAAGTGCTGGGCTCAAGTTCATACGCTAACAAGGAGCTGCCTACAATGAACACAACAGCTATACCAAAAACAAAGAGATTATTCCACCGGATCAGACGTAATAGGAATTTCGAGAAAAAAAGCATGGTGACCTCCTCACAGGCATCCACCTAACATTTACCAATACCTCCATTTTAGCATATCATCCACAACGCTTATATATGAGGGAATCACAAAATGCCTTGGAGAAGGAAAAACCCCAGCACCAGAACGGCACCAGGGTTTTCTTCATGTACAAGCTTTATACGCTTGATCTTATTTATTTCGCAGCTTTCTTTGCCCATTTGGCTTGCATGGAACTCGAAATTTCTGCGTACACTTGCTCCGTTGTTTTACCGTCTGTGGAGATGCCCAATTTAGCTGCTTTCTTATTCACAGCCGCGGATTGCTTAGCCTGTTTCGCTGCTTTTTTGGCTTCTTTCCCAGCCTTCAACGCCGCGTGGATTTCCTTGCCAGATTTCCCTTCTGTCGCGATGCCCGCTTCGGTTGCTTTCGCTTGCAGCTTGGTCAAGGCTGCGGCTTTCAGAGCTGCTTTCAACTCCTTGTTCGCCAGCCCATCCGCGCTCACGCCAAGCTTTGTCGCTTTCTCCTGCAGCTTCACGCCAACAGCAGCCTTGATTTCCGTTTTGAGCTGCTCCGCTGACTTGCCATTTGTGGAGATTCCCAATTTAGCTGCTGCAGCATTCAACTTCTCAGTGTGATTAGCCGTGGCTGCCGTTTTCAGTTCTGCCTTAATTTCCTTGTTCGTTTTCCCATCCGTCGATATACCAAAAGCTTGCGCTTTTTCTTGTAATAGTTGCTTCATGGGATGAAATTTCGTTGTTGAAGACGCTGTTGCATCTCCTTGTACACCTTCGGCGAAAGCTGCTGCTGGAACGGAACATACAATCGCACCGATCAACGCTATTCCTGCTAATTTCTTCAACACATGGAGTCACTCCTTCATTTGTTATGGGTGGGTTCTTTGCCTTACGAATCTAATCATATCCCATAGTTATGTCATAAGTTTGTCATGAGCGGACCTTTCTGCGATAGGCAAAAAGATTTTGAATACCGTCCCAGCCCCTGGCTGTGACTCCACACGCATGGTGCCCCCGTGAGCCTCAACGATGTGCTTACATATCGTCAGCCCCAGCCCCGCGCCAGAACGATTACGGCTTTCGTCCGCTTTGTAGAATCGATCAAAGACATACGGCAGCTTCTCCGGCGAGATGCCTTGCCCATGATCCCACACCTCAACCCAACGCTCCTGCCTGACAGCCTTCACCCGAATCCCCGCACGCGAGCCCTCTGGAATGTGGCTAATCGCATTATCCAGTAGGTTAATGAATACTTGTCTGAGCCGGTCTGCGTCAGCCTTAACGAGGTAGGGAGCCTCCGCATCAGCGCTGAGCTCGATCCCTTTGGCTTTCGCCTTCATCTTCAGTTGTGTCACGACGAGCCCAATCAGCTCAGGGAGATCAACGGCTTGCATATTCAACTTCACTTGCTTCTCCTCAAAAGAAGACAGCTCCAGCAGATCATCCACTAGACGGCTCAGGCGAAGTGTCTCCTGGAGGGAGATGTCGATGAATTCCTTCGCATCCTCTGGCTCCACAATGCCATCCGTGATACCCTGCAGCGAAGCCCGAATCGTCGTCAGCGGCGTACGTAACTCATGTGAAATTTCAGATAGGAATCGCTTGCGCCCTTCTTCGATCTTCTGCAGCTTACCTGCCATTCGATTCAGCGAACCCGACAACGAAGCGATTTCATCTTTGCCGCGCACTGGTACCCTGCCGCCAAAATCTCCGAGAGCCAGCGCCTCCGCTGTCTTACTCATCTGCTGAATCGGTTTCACAAAATGCCGTGACACAAAGTACAGAACGGCAATCGCCAGTAAGGCAACAACGAGGGCAGAGGCATAAATAGCGCGATTAATTTCATTAATCGTTCCCTGAATGTTTTCAATAGGCGTATACAGAAAAATAGCCCCAACGACACGACTGTCTTGCAGGACAGGACGCCCGACAATCAGCATTTTCACCTTGCTATTCGGAGTAAATGTACTCTTCACCGTCACTGGGTTACCGGAGAGCACCTTCTCCACCCAGCCCAGTCGAGCAGGAACTTCGCCCACAGCTTGGATTTTATCCAAGGTCGCTTTCGGGTGCTTGATGACCGATACACGCACATTTGACGTTTTCTCGATGGCACTAATTTGCTTGCGGAAATCCTTCTGTGCCGTCGAATTATCGAACAGATCCTTCGCCAGCTCCTCCACTTGCTCCACCTTCTCCAGAAGAAGCTTCTCACTTCGTTCATACGTCTTCTGTTTCATCGTATAGCCAATCGTTCCGGAAATCGCCAAAATCGATACCACTGTAATAGAAATATAGATAAATAATAGCTTGCTATAAAAGGAATTCAGCATGCACCAGGCCCCTCAAACTTGTACCCGACTCCCCACACGGTGCGGATGCTCCAGTCCTCTTTCCGCTCCGTGAGTGCCGAAAGCTTCTGTCTTAACCGTTTAATATATAAATCAACGACGCGATCTTCCCCCTCGAAATCCCACCCCCAGATCTTGGCGATCAGATCCTCACGCGTGAACACTTGATTCGGATTCCGTACGAAAAACAGGAGCAGCTCGTACTCTTTCTTCGGTAGGGGCACTACTTGCCCTTCAACAGTCACTTCATGGCCCACGCTGTCCACGCGCAAGCTGCCGATCTCATAGATATGTGCCGCTGGCATAACTTGCGTACGAAGCACCGTTCGACGAAGAATCGACGATACACGTGCGACCAACTCGTTCGGGTCAAACGGCTTCACTAGATAGTCGTCGGCTCCCATCCGCAAACCCTCCACGCGCTCATC
Source organism: Paenibacillus sp. J22P169 (assembly GCF_059691995.1). Lineage (NCBI taxonomy): Bacteria > Bacillati > Bacillota > Bacilli > Caryophanales > Paenibacillaceae > Paenibacillus > Paenibacillus sp. J22P169. The sequence continues at coordinate 157,326 of NZ_JCAUAO010000006.1, forward strand.
CACGTGGCCCCTTGCCGTTAGCATCAGAATCGGCACATCGCTCTGCGCGCGAATAGCCTGACAGACCGACCAACCGTCGCGCTTCGGCAGCATAATGTCCAGCACGATGAGATCTGGCTGCAATTCCTTGAACCTCGTGAGCGCCTGCTCGCCATCGTTCGCGGTCGCTACTTCGTAGCCGTTTTTTTCCAGGTAAAGCTTCGTAATTTTACATATATTCAAATCGTCATCTACGACTAAGACCAATGTCACTTGTGCGCACGCTCCTTATGTACGGTTCATCCCCTTTATTTTACAGGATAATTGTGAACAAACTATTTATTTCTTAGCGTCCTTCACACATTTTTTACTCATGTAGGGGAATTTCCTATCGGGCAACCCCCTTCTTGCATCTACTAGAATCAGAGAATATAAGGAGGTGAAATCAATGACTAACAAACTTCTACTCCCTAGCTCCGTAGATAGAGGCCAAGGTAAAGCTGTTCATCGTATCGCAGCGAAGCTCAAACCCACTCAAAGCTTGACTAGATTTACAGTCCTTTGGGTTAACAACGCAGGCGTTCCCTTCAACACAACCGGCTTTACTTGCCAAGCACGCACATTGGGTGGAGCCCTTATAGCTACAGTTAGATTCGACAGCTTTGGGACAGCCATTTTCAGAAACATCTTCACACCAACAAATAGAACGCTTGTCATCCGTACTTTTGACCGGAATGGCGTCCTGTTCCGTACACGCACAGTTCCAGCCCGTGTCTCTGCCTACGCGATTATTGGTTAATGTAAAGAAAACGTTAAAACAGAGCAATCCTTCAGCTACCATCGGCTGGGGATTGCTCTGTTTTTCTAGTTAAATGTCGTAGCTCAAATCTAGTAAGGCCATCAATTGTGACGCCATTTCTATTCACGGTGTTCCCATAGTCTTGTTACTTCCTCTAATACGAGGTCATTAAATTCCATCTTATAAATATCAGGTTTCATAGTTTGCGTCAAGAAATCGAATCCATATGTTGCATCAAAATGATTCATCATTAATGTCATCACATTACCATGCGTGCCAATGGCTATTTTCTTACCTTTATTTTCTTCTAAGATATTTCTCAATACGACCACTGCTCTTTGCTGGCAGACTCTATTAGACTCTCCACCTGGATAGGCATAATCAAAGTCATCAAACATCTGCTGCATCTCAGACATAAACACTTCTTTCGGAATCGGATCCTCTTCTCTAGAAAAATGTCTTTCCCTTAGATCTTCAATTATCTTTATCTCTTGTTCTAGTTCTTTAGCCAACCCCTCTAAGGTTAGATTTGCTCGCGCATAAGGGCTTGATATCAGCATGTTGATTCCCTCAGCTTTTAGTATCCTTGTGATTTCTTCAGCATGCAATTTCCCTTTTGGGGTAAGCCCTCTAGTTCTTTCATTTCCTTCTGTATAGGGTGATTCCGCGTGCCTAACCATATATATCGTCGTCTTCATATAAGCCTCCTCTAATTGCTTACAAATATTCCCTTGTATGCATTCGAGAATGGCTTTAGATCTCCTGCACGAAAACATAGATGTGGTCGCTTACTTCCTTAAATGCTACACTCGCATCGAAGGAAAACTGCAAATAGGCATCCTTTTTCAAATCAATCCCCTAGGTAGCAGTATATGCCTGCAAAAATACATCCTTTTCCCCATCAATACACCAATTTCGCATATTTGCATCTTTCCCACCTTTTTCACTCAAAAGGCCCTACAAAGGTTGCACTTTTGCATTTTTGCAGGTTTTACGAGCTGAAAATATAGTCCCCTGTATTGCGGGGCATGAGATAAGCCAAAACCCCCCAAGCATCCGCTAGGGGGGTTCAACTATTTATAGCTGTTCGTTACACCACGAACGAGCTTTTCAACGATACGATCAAGTTGAACACCAGATGATCCGGTGTTGTGTACTTCGGATCTACGTTAAAGTAGCCGTGGCGGAAGAACTGGAACTTGTCATGTGGGTTCGCGCTCTTCATGTTGTCTTCGACGAAGCCTTGCACGATTTGCAAGGAGTTCGGGTTCAAGTTCTCAAGGAACGATGCTCCTTCTTCGCCTTCCTCATCGTCCAAAATCAAAGGCTCATACAAGCGGAATTCCGCTGGTACAGCGCTTTTCGCATCCACCCAGTGGATGGTGCCTTTGACTTTACGGCCGGTGAAGCCGCTGCCGCTTTTCGTCTCAACATCATAGGTGCAGTGCAACTCAACAACGTTGCCATCGGCATCCTTGATAAAGTCGTTGCACTTGATGAAGTAGGCGTTTTTCAAGCGCACTTCGTTGCCAGGGAAAAGACGGAAATACTTAGCCGGCGGATTTTCCATGAAATCGTCTTGCTCGATGTAGATCTCGCGGGAGAACGGAATCATGCGATTGCCCATTTCCGGATTCTCAGAGTTGTTCTCCGCTTCCAGCATCTCCACTTGATCCTCTGGATAGTTGGTGATGACGACTTTGAGCGGATTCAGCACGCCCATCGTGCGCATCGCCTTCAGCTTCAAATCCTCACGGATGAAGTGATCCAGCATTTTCGCATCGACAACGCTATAGCTGCGGGCCACGCCGATTTCGCGAGCGAAATTGCGGATGGATTCCGCTGTGTAGCCTCTGCGACGAAGCCCAGAGATGGTTGGCATCCGCGGATCGTCCCAACCGTCAACGGCTTTCTCGTCGACGAGCTGTTTAAGCTTTCTTTTGCTCATCACGGTATTCGTTAAGTTCAAACGTGCAAATTCATATTGTCTCGGCACATTCGGCATCTCACACTCACGAATGACCCAGTCGTAGAATGGACGTTGATCTTCAAATTCCAGTGTACAAATGGAGTGCGTAACGCCCTCGATCGCATCCTCTAACGGGTGCGCGTAAGCGTACATCGGATAGATGCACCAAGCGTCTCCCGTATTATGGTGATGCGCATGTACAACGCGGTAAATAATCGGATCACGGAAGTTGATATTCGGTGAGGACATATCGATTTTGGCGCGAAGCACGCGCTCCCCATCCTTGAACTCGCCAGCACGCATGCGCTCAAACAAAGCAAGATTCTCTTCTACCGTACGGTCACGGTGAGGGCTGTTCGTTCCCGGTTGTGTCAGTGTTCCACGCGTTTCACGGATTTCATCCGCTGTTTGGTCGTCCACGAAAGCCAAGCCTTTGCGAATCAACACAAGCGCACGTTGGTACATTTCCTCGAAATAATCCGATGCAAAGAACAAGCCATCCCACTCAAAGCCGAGCCAAGCGACATCTGCCTTAATGGATTCCACGTATTCGGTATCTTCCTTAACGGGATTCGTATCGTCAAATCGCAGGTTCGTTCTTCCTTTGAATTCATCCGCTAACTCAAAATTAAGACAGATCGATTTCGCATGTCCTATATGAAGGTAACCGTTCGGCTCCGGGGGAAAACGGGTCACGATCTGACTAACTTTGCCTGATTTCAAATCTTCGTTTACAATGTTCTTAATGAAATTAGAGGGTGTACCTGCAGTTGCTACTGTACTCTTCGTTTCCATATGTGCCCAGCCTTTCTCCCACGGGTTAAAGTTTTATTTTCTATCATACACTAAATGGTACTCAAATATAAAGGAGCCAATGAGATGGAATCATTCGAGCATTACTTAGATCAATACGCGGAGCTTGCCATACGCGTCGGATTAAATGTACAAAAGGGTCAAACCGTCGTCATCTCAACGCCAATATCGTGTGCAGATTTCGTTCGCAAGCTGGCGCAGAAGGCCTATGACGTTGGTGCTAAGGATGTCGTCGTGGACTGGGATGACGACGTAGTGAAGGCGCTTCGACTGAAGCACGCACCTGAAGATACTCTTCAGACCTACCCTGCATGGCGCGCTACCGGGATGGAAGAGATGGCAAAGGAAGGCGCAGCGTTCCTGTCCATTTACGCGCCTAACTCGGATTTACTCAAAGATATCGATCCAGCTCGTGTCGCGATGTCCAGCAAAGCAGCAGCTACGGCTCGAGCAGGCTACCTGAACTATACACGCAGTAACAAAGTCAACTGGCTTATGGTTTCCTACCCAACACCTGAATGGTCAGCGAAGGTATTCCCGAATTTAGACGAGGCCGAGCGGGTTCAGAAGCTTTGGGAGCAAATTTTCAAACTGACGCGTGCTGATCTAGCCGATCCTGTGACGGCATGGAAAGAACATATCGGCACCTTGACGGCGAAGCAGAACCTGCTTAACAACAAGAAGTTCAAGCAGCTGCATTTCCAAGGACCAGGTACAGACCTGTACATAGAGCTAGCACCCAAGCATCTATGGGTAGCCGCAGGCAGTGAATCCGAGAAGGGCATTTTCTTCGTGCCGAACATCCCGACAGAAGAAGTGTTCACGATGCCAGCACGCAACGGAACGAATGGTACGGTTCGCAGCACCCTGCCGCTGAGCTACCAAGGCTCGTTGATCGATGGCTTCAGCCTAACCTTCAAGGATGGCCGCGTCGTCGAAGCGACAGCAGAAGTTGGTCAAGAAGTGCTCAACAATATGCTCAATATGGATGAAGGCGCTCGTTATCTAGGCGAGGTTGCCCTCGTGCCTTACGACTCGCCGATTTCGCAATCGGGCCTCATCTATTACAATACGCTGTTTGACGAAAATGCGTCCTGTCACGTCGCACTCGGTAATTCCTACCCGTTCACCATTGAGGGTGGAACGGCAATGAGCCCCGAGGAACTGGCTGAAAACGGCTATAACAAGAGTTTAATCCATGTGGACTTCATGATTGGATCCAAGGATATGGCAATTGACGGTATAATGGCAGATGGATCCCGTGAGCCGCTATTCCGCAATGGGAACTGGGCATAAGGCCGAACGAACGCCCCTGCATAACGTATAAAGACCGCTCGTACTTGGAGATCTCTCCGAGTATAAGCGGTCTTTTTGTCTCGTCGACTAGTCCTCGTCTACCGGATACGGTGTGCGCATCATACCGGTATTCAAGGTTTGCACCACGGCCGCCTCTTTCAGCTTCCACTTGCCCTTGTGCCATCTCCATACCGAGGTGACATAGCCGAGCGTATCCGCATTGGCGATACCCGTGATGCGTTGAACACCCTTCAACTCACAGAATCCATCCCGATCCACATCGATTGGCTTCAGCAAGCTGTAAGCATCCACATTCACGATGAATGGTTTCACAATCTTCCCTTGGTTGTAAATACCAAATTGCTCGTAACTATCCTTCCGATCTGCAATGTCGAGGGTGAAGGATTTACCGGTCTCCTCGATTTTCATCTTCACCTTATAGTTATTCTTAAAGGTCGCATTAACATGCAGCGGCTCCGGCATCGGGATCGCGGTGGGCACGTTATTTTTGAGCGAATAGATGTAATTCGAAGTGAAACCGCCACTGCCGCCCGTATCGGAAGTCACATAGATCTGAGGCAGCTTGTCGTGGATAAAATCACAAAAGTCCATCTTCGGGTTATACCCGCCCTCCAGCGGAATCACGACCTGTGCCTGACCCTGTCCGACGACGGAGATAAACAGCTTGTCATAATAGGGACTGTTCAAGTCCGATTTCAGACCGACGAGGGAGACGATCTCGAATTTGCCATCGCCCGTGACATCAATCTCACGCGTTTGGATCAGCTGGCCCTGGCCGCTCTGCGGGGGTGTTAGTTGTGATGAGGGCGGAGGCACCGTTTGAGTGAAGGCATCTGCCGATCCACTTAACCCTAAAGCGCCGCTTAAGATTATACCGATGGCTGCTATGCGCAGCGGGATTGTAACGCTTTTTCTAAACCGAGACATTGTTCGCACTTCCCATCATGGAATTGAATTCGGTTTATTATTTCAAATTTTTCCATGGGGTATGCGGAAAACAATTACAAAAGAGGCGGTTTGCGGTAATGAGTCGCCTGCTCGAACCCAAACGCAAGCTTAATCAACGTCGGCTCACTGAAAGCTCCTGCAGCAAACATGACGCCCATAGGTCCTTTACTTGTGTAACCAGCGGGTACAATTAGCAGTGGATAGCCTGCCCTGGCAGCGAGATCCTCGCCTTCATCTTTTGGAAAGAACAACGCATCAAGTTGATACGTTTGGAGAGCATGATCAATCCCTTGTTGCCGGGTAAGCTCTCTGTAAGTATGAAGACTTGCCAAATAAGTTTCTTCCGTTAGCGTTCCCTTGGCGTCCTCCGACCAAATCAGCGTATCCTGCCCATAGGCCAACGCCTTATCCGCATGTGCTTCATTGAACGCAATGACCTCCTGCAACGAGTGTACGGGAGTCTTGGACGGATCTAGCTTTCCGAGATAGGCATTGAGATCTCTTTTGAACTCGTAGAGCAGCACATCATAGTTCCAGACAGCATCTTGGCAAGGAAGATTCACATCATCTATCACGATCGCGCCCTCGTCGCGCAAAACCTGAATAGCCTGCTCCGCAATCTGCCGTTCTTCCTCATCCAACTGCTGATAATACCAACGTGGAATCCCTATTCTGGCTTGCTGAAGCCCTCGGCGGTCGAGATATGAGGTATAATCCCGATGGCCTTGTCCCTCACTAGCTAGACTATGTGCATCCGAAGCATCCACACCTGTCATCGCGCCAAGCAACACAGCCGCATCGCTCACCGTTCGCGTCATCGGCCCCGGCGTGTCCTGACTGCTAGAAAGCGGGATAATGCCTGAACGGCTTAACAAACCTACGGTTGGCTTCAAGCCTACAAGACTGTTATGACCTGCTGGATTGACGATAGATCCTGACGTCTCCGTGCCAATCGCTCCCGCTGCAAAGCCCGCCGCAACCGCCGCACCTGACCCCGAACTGGAGCCGCCAACCTCAAATCTACCCGGCCCGTAAGGGTTCACCACTTGTCCGCCTCGTGAGCTGTAACCCGAGGGCATCGCAACTGCCATGAAATTCGCCCATTCCGTCATATTGACTTTGCCGAGCAGCACCGCACCAGTCTCACGCAGTTTGCCCACTATATAAGCATCTTCTGCCGCCACAAACTCAGCTAAACAGATCGACCCTGCACTGGTGTGCATGCGATCTTCCGTTTGAATATTATCTTTGAGCAAAATAGGAATCCCATGCAGAGGACCCCGACATCCACTTTCTTCACGCTCTCGATCTAATGCTTCAGCAATCTCTAGCGCATCTGGATTTAACTCCAGCACCGCATTAATCTTGCCATTGTAGGCTTCGATACGCCCAGTATAGTACGCAACCAACTCTACCGAGCTGATTTCCCGTCGTTCCATCGCAAGCTGAAGTGTTTGTATATCCACATTTGCCATAAATTCGTCTGATATAAGCGTCATTACCAACAGCCACCCTTCCACTATTCATGCTACACTAATTCCCTAGGCTTTCCGTTTTACCTTCGTGGGCTACAAAGGATTTTCATCGGCACAATCGAATCCTTTAAGAAGAATATGACCAGAAGCAATGAGGTGTTTTTTTGAAAATAGATCGTTTACTCGCCATCACCATGCTGCTGCTCAATCGTCGACGCATTAGCGCCAAAGAGCTTTCCGAACGTTTCGAGGTGTCTTTGCGCACTATTTATCGGGATGTGGAAGCCATTAACCTAGCTGGAATTCCCGTCGTTTCTTATGCAGGACTCAGCGGTGGTTACGAAATTATGGACCAATATCGGCTCGACCGCCAGTTTCTGTCCTTGGAGGAACTGCAATCCATCATCATCGGACTCAAAGGGATTCGCGCTTCTGTCGGCGACCAAGAAATCAGCAATTTGCTGGATAAAGTTGGTGCACTCGTCGCCAAATCCGAGCAACCCGCTGCAGCGCAACTAGGTAACCAGCTCATCCTCGACATGAATCCATGGCGGAATGGCCATCAAGATACGGAGCAGCTTACAGTTCTGCGAACTGCCATTAAGGAGACAAGGCTCGTCACCTTTTCTTATCTTTCATCGCAAAGCGAATCGACGGTGCGAACCGTTGAGCCCATGGGCATCGTCGTCAAAGGCTTCGGCTGGTATCTGTACGGATACTGCTTGCTGCGTGAGGATTTTCGAGTATTCCGGTTATCCCGTATGCATAACGTCGAGATGCAGCCCCAAACCTTCGAACGCAAACAAGAAACGCTGGAGCAGCTTGATTATCGCCGGGGCAAAAGAGACCCTTCCACCCTCATTACGCTCGTGCTGCATGCACAGCCGAATATCAGGGCGAAGATTGAAGACTACTTCCGCCCTGAGCATGTCACCATCCAGACCGACGGAACACTGATGGTAAAAGCCATGCAGCCGGATGAGCCTTGGCTGCACAGCATGCTGCTCGGCTATGGTCCCAGCCTGCGCATTCTAGAACCTGCGCATATCGCAGCCGTTGTCAAAGAGATGGCCGAAAAAATTGTTGCCCTCTATTCGACTCACTGACACTCTGTTGTCAGTGAAGTTTGTCTATACTGAGGATATGAGGTGTGCATATCAACCAAGAGCAAGAACCTATATGAAACTCTGCCCCTGCTGACGACGTATCCATACAGGAATGCCATGCTTACGATGCCAGTTTGTTCTGGCGAAAAAACCAAAGCTTATGCTTACGATGCCAGTTTTTTCTGGCGAAAAAACTTTGAGGAGGACAACCCCCATGTTCAAAATGATTGAAGATTTCGCAACCGAATACACCCAAGAAGCAAAAGCCACCCAGCGCGTGCTGGATGTCCTAACGGATGCTTCACTTGCCCAAAAAATCACGCCTGAACTTCGTTCGCTCGGACAAATTGCTTGGCATATCGCGACAACGGTTCACGAAATGCTGTCTCGCACAGGGCTGACATTCGCCGCCCCTGAAGGAGAAGAGCTTGCTCCCGCTTCTGCTCAAACCATCGCTGACACCTACCGCTCCTCCGCTGCCGCAGCCATCGAAGCCATTCGCGCGCAATGGACAGACGCGAAGCTGACCGAAACTAGCGACATGTACGGTGATCAGTGGCCTAATGGGCTCACCTTGCGCATCCTCATCTCCCATGAAATTCACCATCGCGGTGAAATGATCGTGCTGATGCGCCAAGCTGGACTGATCGTACCGGACATTTATGGACCTACACGGGATAGTTGGATTGGTATGGGGATGCAGCCGTTGGTATAGGTGATGCCCTTAGGCAGCTTGGAAGTGGAAGTGGAAGCAGCTGCAATCGCAGACGCAGGCGGAACACCATTATATACACTTGACTTGCCTGCACCTGCACTACTCCACTCTCACAGCTCCTCCGTCCATCGGCGGAGTTACAAGTAGAATAGATGGATTTTCTGTAGTTAATTTCGTTGAGATCATCGTCATTTGGCTAATAACTGGATTTCCTCCAGCTAATCTAAAGCATTCTAGCCAGAATGGCGCCTAATGGCCGAAATAACGGGAGGTTTTCCAGTTAAACTGCGATTTGGTTGAAATACGTCGGAATTAGCTGGAGGTTTTCCAGTTAATTCTTAAATCTAGACGATCGAGACATCCAAATCTCGTTCAAATTTAGAAAGAGTTGTCCCCTCAAGTCATCATAGACATGTGGGACAACTCTTTTTTGCTTATTAGGCGTGCTATTCTCCTACAACCTCTCCACCGAACCATCCTTATACCCCACGATCACCTGGCTCGCCATCCCAACAAAAAGTCCATTCTCCACAACACCGGGAATCCCGTTGATTGCCTGATGAAGCTCAGCAGGGTTAGGGATGCTGCCAAAGTGACAATCGATGATGTAATTCCCGTTGTCCGTCACATATGGCTGATTGTCAGCAACTCTAACTTTGGGCTCGCAGCCAAGCGCTTGGAGCTTGCGGATCGTCAGTTCATAGCCAAACTTTACAACCTCAACAGGAAGAGGAAAGACGCCAAGCCGCTCAACGACTTTGCTTTCATCTACGACCACGATCAGCTTCTTACTTGAAAAAGCAACGATCTTTTCCCGCAGCAGTGCGCCTCCCCCGCCTTTGATTAAGTGCCAAGCTGGATCGACTTCGTCGGCCCCATCGATCGTGACATCAATTTCTGAGATATCTGCAAAAGGAATCATCGGGATACCCAGCTCCTTGGCCAAATCCTCGGACGCTACTGAGGTGGCAACTGCCTGAATGTGCAGGCCATTTTGCACCCTAACTCCAAGACCTTGAATCGCCCAATATGCCGTTGAACCCGTCCCCAAACCAACAATCATCCCATCTTGGATGTCCTTTATAGCTAACTCTGCTGCTGCTTTTTTCGCTTCCACTTGTGCACGCTCCTCACTTCCACTGATCGGAATTCTATCTAACTATTTTAACACAAAAAGGAAAACCCAACGGGGCATCGTTCGGTCAGTATTGTATGCGTAGATTCGTCTCATGGGCTATACTGGAATAAAAAGGAGGCGATCCTCGTTGCAAAATAAAACGGTACTCGTCACCGGTGCTAACTCCGGTATGGGCCTTGCCACAACGGTGGCACTGGCCAAGCTTGGCGCCAACGTCATCATGCTCTGCCGCAGCCGACAAAGAGGCGAGCAGGCGCTCGCCGAAGCCCGCCGCCAGAGCGGCTCTGCGCACATCGAGCTGATGCTGTGCGACCTGGCGTCGCTTGCGAGCATTCGCGCCTTCGCGGCGGCGTTTCTGGCTAAGCACGATGTACTCGACGTGCTCGTGAACAACGCAGGCGTCGTCACCGTGAAGCGGCAAACCACTGCAGATGGCTTCGAGGCTATGATGGGTGTCAACCATCTCGGTCACTTCCTGCTGACCCAGCTTCTGCTGGACGCTATGATCCGCTCTCCACAGGGGCGGATCGTCAATGTCTCTTCCGGCGCCCACAAAATCGGGCGCATCGATTGGGCGAACCCTCACCTGCAGCGAGGGTTCCGGGTCTGGAACGGATACGCCCAGTCGAAGCTGGCGAATATCCTGTTCACCCGCGAGCTCTCGAAGCGGCTCGCAGGCACTTCGGCCACGGCCAATTCGCTCCATCCGGGAGCCGTGGCCACGGACATCGGTGTCGATCGCGACACCGGGTTTGGGAAGGCCGTGCATGCGATGATGCGGCCGTTTTTCTTGACGCCGGCGCAAGGCGCGGATACGGCGGTGTACCTCGCCACGAGCGCGGACGTGCAGGCGGTCAGCGGCTAGTACTTCTACAGGCGGGCGATTGCGCCTGTTTCCGCCCGAGCGAAGGACGACGCGTTAGCTCGTCAGCTCTGGGCGTGGAGCGAGGAGCAAGTCGGACTAACCGGCGGTGCGTAATGGGCATTGGGGCTTACTCCCCCGCAAACGACGGATAGCTCATCAAATATAAGGGTACGTTATAGGGAGCATTTACCTTATGTTCGGAGTGTGACGCCCCTTGGACTTCTTTCGCAGTCAAGAATCACTAACCACCATGCAGTGGATTTTACGTGCCATTGTAGGCTACTTTTTCCTGCTTATCACCGCCAAAGCATTAGGCCAACGTTCCATCTCCCAGCTGCGTTTTCTCGATTTCGTTATAGCACTCATTCTAGGCAATATTATGGCGCATCCACTTTCTGACGAGCACTTAGCTTTAAAAGGCTCCATGATCACGACCCTTGCGCTCGTGGTGCTCTATCTCCTAACTTCTTGGCTGAGCTTAAAATGGAACTTCCTCAAGCATCTCTTTGAGCCGTCACCACTGACGCTTATTGAACACGGAAAGCTTCGCATGGGCGGCCTGCGCAAAGCCAAAATCTCAGTCGACCATCTCTTCTCTGAGCTCCGTAAACAACAAGTTGAGGATATTGAGAAGGTTGCGCTCGCTCTCTGGGAGCCTGGCGGGATGGTTTCCGTATTCCTTGAGCCGCAGCATCAAACGGTGACGGCCAAAGATATGGCAATCCCCAGCGACCCTTTCTCCCTCGTGAAGCCACTGATCATACAGGGTGCCTATGATAAAAAGCTGCTCGCGCAGCAGGGAAAAGATCTCGCTTGGTTGGAGACGCAGATGCAAGCGGCACATGCCCAACTCGAGCATGTCGTTCTCGCAACGATCGACGATCAAGACCAAATCCGCGTGTACAAGGAATTGGAAACGCCTCAGAAAGACGAATTGACGCTGCATTAAGCGTTGCTTCGTCTTTTTTCGAGTCGGGGGTCGGGGTTGTAGGCCTCTCCCTTCCTTCTAGGTCCCACTTGCAGACACAGCCATTAGATGGATTTTCTACAGTTAATTTCCGCGCTTATCGCCATTTCCCTGAACTAAATGGAAAAGCTCCAGTTATTTTCACCAATTCCCCTAATTTCGGGCTCAATGCCCGAAATTAACTGTACCTTTTCCAACTACTCTACCAACAGTAGGATTCTCCGCAAATTTAGCTGCATAAAATCCAGTTATTTTCAAAATACCCCCTCATTCCGTGCCCTTCCCCCTACCCTTGGACAACCCTATTATGTTATTATGTAATTACGTAATTAAATAATTTATATGAGGTGATCCTTTTGACCACAACACGGGATTATGGCACCGAGCTAGATGCTTTGCAAATACAAATGAACCAACTGGGGCAGCTGGTTCAGCAATTATTGAAACGGGATGCGCAGGAGCATTCCCCTATTTTCTCACACGCCCAAGAGACCCCCGCTTCCGCAGAGCTAGGCCGTTTATTTTATGCTGGGCAGTATCGGGGAGAGAATGCAAGCTACCGCTGGGAGCCGCAGGACAAAGATGTCAGTCAACTACTTCAACTTGATGGCGATAAAGCATCCAAAGTGCTAGGGGCGCTTGCGCATAAGCAGCGTTTGGATATTTTGCGACTAGTGTTACAAGAGCCGCTTACGGGGCCTGAGCTTGTGGAACGCTTGAATATGGGAACAACGGGTCAGCTCTATCATCATATGAAAGCCTTGGTTGGCGCGGATTTGCTCGTGCAAGAAGAGCGAGGCGGAACGTATGCGATCCCGGGACATCGCGTACTCCCTCTTTTATTACTGCTGGCAGCCGCTTCGGATCTGATGGATACAACAGACTACATCGCAATGACGGAGGCACGGACGAATGCTCCCGCCTACCTAGGCGGTGCTGATGATGCCTACAACCCGCACCTGCTGCTCTGGGCAGTCGTGGAGAACAGCCTTTTAGAGCACCAGCATGGCACGTGTACGGAGCTTAGTCTCATTTTGCATGAAGATGGCAGTATAACAGTCTCGGATAATGGTCGTGGCATTCCTGTTCAGGCTTTGCCTGGTGCAGAATTGCCTCGTGTTCAGTCTGTTCTGACGGATATGAACCACCTTCGCGGAAGCGCCCTGTTCTTCGCACCTAACAGCGAGAAAGGCATCAGCATGCCGGTCGTCAACGCACTGTCCCTCAAGCTTTCTGTTACGATCAAGCGGGATGGGCTCGTTTATCAGCAGTACTATAAGCATGGCATCCCTCAGAGCGAAGTCCATACAGTGGGTGTGACCAAGGAGACCGGAACGAGTGTTACTTTTTTGCCGGATCGGGCCATTTTCGGCCGGTCGTTTGACCTCAGTCTGATCCAACAACAAGCAGTTGAGCTTGCAGCCAACTATCCCGATTTAACACTTCACGTGTTGAGCGATTCTAAATAATTTTGCCTACATGATACAAATGACCCCGCCACAGCTAAGACAGCGGCACCCACGTGTTGGGAACCGATATCCATTGCTGCGAGGCGGGGTCAACTTGTTAATATCACATAAACCGCTTCTCTACTTTTTTGCTAATCACCAGTGAAATACCAATGAATAAGGCCACATAAATAAGCTCATACGGATTGTTTACGAACCTCTTCAAATCATAGCCAATAAAGCTAACGGACATGACCATCACCGCTTTCCCCGCTGCAACCGCCACGAGGAATGATCGAAAACGCATCCGCACCAGCCCAGCAGCCATATTAATGACCACAAAGGGTCCTAGAGGAAATAAACTAAGGATAAAGACATAATTGAACGCTTGGCGCCGCGCCCAGTTGAGGCTTTTTTGGACTTTCGGTTTCTGCGACCAACGCACGAGATAAGGGTGGCCAGCCACCTTTTTCACAATCGCAAACGTCACCAAGCAACCGCACACAATTCCTATCCACGAGTAGAGAAAGCCGAGCCACAGCCCATAAACTGTCGCGTTCACACTAATGATCACCAGTGTTGGGAGTGGTGGAATGAAGGATTTCATAAAGGGAAGCAGCAGTCCCGGCAGCGGACCGAATGAGCGGTACTTGTCCAAAATCAGCATCAGATTCTCTTCGGTTAAATAAGATAAGAGCTCTTTGATATCCATATGGCGTGAAAAGTCGACAACCTTCGACCTTTCCTCTCCTCTCGTTCATATGGCACGATTATAGCATGACGGCCCCAATCCGCGCACGGCGAAGCACAAACAAGCTGACACCGGATGCAACCAGTATCAGCTTGGGTTTCGAACTTATTTAGACTTTTTGGCACTCATTTGAACTTATCAGGGAACTGCTTGAAAATCCCATCCGACAACATATCGGCATACATCATCATATGATCCTCACCCTTATCATAGGCAAGGATATCGGCTTTCCAATCCTTTTTCAGCCTCGCGGTAACTTGATCGGTAATGAACTGCAAATGTGCATACATCATGTCACGCTGTTCTTTCTCCGACCAGTTCGGGTTAGCGGCGCTTAGAAACTTAGCGATATCATCCGCATTCCGGTACAACTCTTTGTTAAATTTCGCTAGATCGGCTTGATTGCCAGCTTTGACCGCGTCTACTACGCCTCCTGCTAATTGGATGTGCTCCCTCAATAGTTCGGCCAGCTTATTCCCCGCTGCATCGCCATAAACCGGCTTGATCGCGTCACCGATATCTTGCTGATTCTTCAGCAGCCTAGCCAAAACATCTTGCTGATCCTCTAGCCCTGCAATCGCACTGATAATGTAACTCCTCGTCCAGCCTACATGATCAACCCAGAGTCTTCTCATGTCTTGCTTAAGCTTCACCTTCGATGGGGTCATACAAGACGCAGAACCAGGTTCTTTCCCCGCAGCATGTACACCCATCGGCATGAAAGTGAAGGAAAGAACCATCGTTACGAGCAGCGTTACTAATAAGAACCTTCGTTTCATAAAAACCTTCTCCTCTGCAAACAATTCTCGAACATGGTTATTTTGAGGAAAAACTTACGTTATTATGCCCGTTCTCTACGGCTATAAGCAAAGAGACCCTCAGCCATCTGCTGAGGATCTCCTATTTAGACTAACTTGGCATTCTGCTTATGGAGTGATATCTTCGCTCGAGGGCGATGGTGCAATACATAGTACAAAGCAGCGGATAGCAAGGGAACGAGCCCTGCGACGACATACATCATGCGATAGTCCGACACGGAAGCGATCATTCCCATGACATAAGACCCTAAGCCGTACCCGAGGTCAAACAGTAAGAAAAACGTCCCCGTTGCACTCCCTCTGCGGTGTTCAGGGGCCAGCTTCATCGCTAAAGCTTGAAAACACGGTAAGAGCGCCCCGTAACCAACGCCCATAATGACTCCCGCCACCAAAACCATTGTTCCGGAGTGCGCTTGACTTAGCAGCAGCATGCCAACTGCAAACAAAATAATCCCAGGGTAATACAGATAATGCTCATTGTAAGAGTCGAATATTTTCCCAATCAGCGGCCGAAACACCACGATCATCAGCGCAAACACCACAAAGAAGGTTCCTGCAACTTGAGATTGATGAATTTCAACCGTAAACGAGGACATAAAGCCGGATAACGAGCTATAGGCAAAAGCTAAAATAAACCCCACCACCGAAATGGGCAGCGCCTTGGGTTCAATAAAATCACTCCACTGCAAGCGTCGTTTCTCCCGCTCTTCAGGATCCACTGGCTGCAACGCTTCTTGGCTTTGCTTCGGCACTCGCATACCTAGCGTGAAAAGGAGCGAGAGCGCGGCAATGACGCAAATTGCCAACAGCAACACATGGATGTCCTTATCTTTCCATAAAAATAAACCCAGCGCAGGGCCTATGACCATACCGACACTCATGAACATGCTGAAATAGCCCATTCCCGTGCCCTGACGTGAATTGGGCACGAGTGACGATGCAATCGTACTCGTCGCTGTCGAAGCAATCGCATAGCTCATGCCGTGAATGAGGCGAATCACCAGAAACATGAACATCCCCTTCGCACCGAAGTAGCTGATGCAAGCCAATAAGAAAATGACCATTCCGATGATGGCCATTTTCTTTTTACCATATCGATCCACCCATTGCCCTGAGAAAGGCCTAATCAACACGCCTCCGATGACGTAAATCGTAATCGACAATCCCATCTGCTGCTGATCACCGTGTAAGCTATCCTTTACATATAGAGGAAATGCGGTAGCTAGAATATAAAAAGTGAGAAACATGAAAAAGCTGCTCATACATACAACAACGAAATTTTTTGTCCAAATTCTCTCTCTAGTCAACATATGTGCTCCATTCTCCACTTAGGTTTTCTGTATGTTGAACTAGTATAAGAGGGAAAGTCAATAAAGTATAATACATATTATATGATAGAATGATCACATCAAAGTTATGAGAAAACCTCTATCGAGGCCATTCGAAGATGGACGACCGCGTATAGATGTAAATTTTATCGCCAATCAGAAAACAGTTTTCGGTAACCGAAAACTTATACTTTCTGATGTGGTAAGCAAAGCGAGGATTCATCATGGAATTCCTACAGCTTCATTATTTTCAGACTGTCGCACGCCTTGAGCATATGACCCAAGCTGCCAAAGAACTCAATGTCTCACAGCCCTCACTCAGCAACTCCATCCAGCGGCTTGAGAAGAAGTTAGGTCTCCCTTTATTCGAGCGTCAAGGACGGCATGTGAAACTGAACGCCTTCGGGAAGACATATCTCCGCCGCGTTGAGCAAGCTTTCTTAGAGTTGAAAGAAGGCGAACGGGAGATCAAAGATATGGCTGGACTCGACCATGGCGTCGTCTCCCTTTTTGTATCGCTTCCGCATGTGCTGCCAACCCTGCTCAAGGAATTCCTGACCCTTCATCCCCAAGTAAGAGTCGTCCAGCGTCAGTTGGCTTCTGCCTTAGAGATGAAAAATGATCTCGAGAATGCCGAAATCGATTTCTGTATCTCTTCTACCCCGGTAATAGGCCCGGATATTGAATGGCTTACACTCGTCGAAGAAGAGCTGTATTTGACTGTCCCGAAGGGGCACCGATTTGCGTCCAGAGACAGTATTCGTTTAATAGAAGCTGCAGATGAACCCTTCATCTCCCTATCCTCTCAAGCGAACTTCCGAGAAATTACGGATGGCTTCTGCCGTCAGGCTGGGTTTGAACCTCGCATCGCGTTTGAGCTTGAGGAAATCAGCGCTATACAAACTTTAGTCGAAATGGGGCTCGGCATCACGTTCACACTCCCGCTATCCCTAGGGAGGAAAGCTTCTAATCCTGACATCGTTCAGTTAAAAATAACAGAACCCTACTGTCACCGCACCTTCGGCATCGCTTGGAATCGCAAGCACTACCTCTCTCAGGCAGCCATTCATTTCCGTGAGTTTGTGATTGCTTTTTTTAAGCGTGGTTAGGGACGAGAAAAGACCCGCGGCAAATTGCTACGGGTCTTTATCGTTTTATTGTCTGCGCTCGAAAGCGAGACGCACTGCCAACCCCGTCAACACACTGCCCATCAGCCACCGCTGGATCTGCAGCCATAGCGGACGCGTGCCAAACCATCCGGCGATGCGGCTTGCCGTTAGCACGATGACGAGGTTCACCGTGAAGCTCACCGTGATTTGCGTGAGTCCCAGTGTTGCGCTTTGCAGCAGTAAGGAGCCTCTAGCAGGGTCCTCGAACTGAGGCAGAAGCGATACATACAGGACCGCAGCTTTCGGATTGAGAAGGTTGGTCATGAAGCCCATCAGAAATAACTTCTTGGGCGGGTCCACGGGTAGCTCCCGAGTGGTCAGCACTGATCTAGCACCAGGTTTTACAGCCTGCCAAGCCAGCCAAAGTAAATAGGCAGCTCCGGCCAGCTTTACAGCGTCGAACACAAAGGGTGCCGCCAAAAACAACGCCGAAAGCCCTAACATCGTGGTCACGATGTAGACTAGGAAAGCAAGTACAATGCCAAACAGTGAGATGATCCCCGCCATCCGCCCCTGCGTGACCGAGCGTGAGATTAAGTAGATCATGTTGGGTCCGGGCGTGCACACCATGCCTAGCGAGACTAAGGCAAAAGCGAGAAGCGTCGTGAATGTCATGTCGTGGTATTCCTCCTTCAGCTATAGGTTCAGTAGGTGTAAAAGCAAGCTTTTTTGAACATGCATCCGATTCTCTGCTTGCTGATAAATGATAGACTGCTCCGATTCAATCACATCTTCTGCGATTTCAAAACCTGGATGAATGGGCATATCATGCATAATATAGGGTGAATACTTCCCAAGACTCCGCCTGTTGATCTGAAAAGGCATCATGATGTCAATTCGTCTATGTTTCTCTTCTTGATAATCGACATCCGAGAAAAATTCCATATCAACCCACGTATCTGTGTAGATAAAATCAGTCTTTTTCATTGCTGTAGACAAAACTTCCACCTCTTCTACCCAGCCGCTTTGATAGGCCCCCTTCATTAGTTCTTCGTCCCACGAAGCTTCATTGACAATAGGCGTGACTAGCAGAAGTTTAATTCCCAAAGTCACACAACCCACTACTAAAGAATTGACAACGTTATTGTGAATCCCAACATAGGTTAGGGTTACACCCTCGAAGGTTCCTTTCTTTTCATAAATGGTCATTAAATCAGCCAGCGCTTGGCACGGATGATACTTGTCACAGCATCCATTAATCACAGGTACCTGAGAATAGGTAGCCAATTCTAGTAAATCTGAATGCTTTTTGAGCCTAGCCATGATCACATCGCAGTTCCTTGATGCATAACGAGCTTCGTATTTAATCGGAGAGATACTAAAGTTACTAGAATCCCAATCCATATTCACCGCATAGCCGCCCATTTGATGAATCCCTGAATGAAAGGAAAGCGCCGTTCGAGTCGATGATTTCTGGAAAAGCATGAGCAGCCCTTTGCGCTCACAGTGATGGTAGTAGACCTTGGGATTGTTTTTGATCTCAATGCCTTTAATGATAATGGATAACAAGGTAGCTTTGTCGAGTTCTTGTAATGATAAAAGGTGTTGCAATTTCGTCACCGCTTTCGCATATTTATTCAATTATTTGTATTTTTATACATTTTAGACGGAGTAGAGTTATGTGTCAATAGTTAGCGCCCCATGATTACTCCCATGGTTAGGAGACCCGGTTATGTCACCCCGATTATTGGGAATCATCCTATTACACCGTGCTTTCTCGGCATGTATAGCAGGAGTTTGGCAGCGCTTCACGAAATTCAACATGTGAACTGTCAAACATTCTAGGGTAACAGGAAGAGGGCTATTCCGTGAAAATTACAAAATTAGAATTGTTTAAAGTGCCGCCAAGATGGTTGTTTTTGAAAATCGAAACGGATGAAGGCATCACAGGATGGGGTGAACCTGTCGTTGAAGGAAAAGCGGATACGGTCGCAGCAGCCGTGATGGAAATGAGCGACCATATCATCGGGAAGGACCCGATGCGAATCGAAGATATGTTTCAGGTGCTGTACCGCGGCGGGTTTTATCGTGGAGGGCCTATTCTTACGAGTGCCATTTCCGGTATCGAACAAGCACTCTGGGACATTAAGGGCAAATTCTACAACGCCCCTGTTTACGATTTATTAGGAGGAGCTTGCCGTGACCGCACACGTGTCTATTCCTGGATTGGCGGCGACCGTCCAAGTGACGTAGGTGAATCTGCTAAACAGCAAGTTAAAGCTGGCTTCACCGCGGTGAAAATGAATGCTACAGAAGAACTGCACTACATCGATTCGTTTAGCAAAGTGGATGAAGCCATTGCCCGCATTGCGGCCGTCCGTGAAGCCGTTGGCAAAGACATCGGCATCGGCATCGACTTCCACGGTCGTGTACATAAATCGATGGCCAAAATCATCGTGAAAGAGCTCGAGCCCTATCGCCCTATGTTCATAGAAGAGCCTGTTCTGCCTGAGAACAATGAGGCACTGAAGGAAATCGCTCGCTATACCTCGTGTCCCATTGCAACGGGAGAACGCATGTATACGCGTTGGGGCTTTAAAGAACTAATCGCCCAAGGTATCGTTGATATCATTCAACCTGATCTTTCGCATGCCGGAGGTATCTTAGAAACTCGAAAAATTGCCGCAATGGCCGAAGCGTATGACATTGCCATTGCACCTCACTGTCCGTTAGGTCCTATAGCTTTAGCTTCCTGTCTGCAGCTAGATATCTGCTCACCAAATGCGTTTATTCAGGAGCAAAGTTTGGGCATTCACTATAATCAAGGCAGCGATCTGCTGGACTATTTGAAAGATCCGACTGTGTTTCAATATGAAGCAGGCTTCGTGAAGAATCTAACTGCTCCCGGTCTAGGGATCGAAATCAATGAAGCAAAGGTCCGTGAAATGGCGGCCATCGGGCACAATTGGAAGAATCCGATTTGGCGTCAAGAGGATGGTACGGTGGCGGAGTGGTAGGAGAGGGAATTCACCTCTAACAAGCACAAATAAGTCGTCCTGCAATTCCTTGAGGAATTGTGGAACGACTTATTCTGTTTGAATGAAACTTAGAGGTCTTTATAAGCTAGAATCGACGCAATAGATGGAAAACCTCCAGCTAATTCCTGCGTAATTCCGCCAAATCGCAGATTAACTGGAAAAACTCCAGCTATATCAGCAGAAAGTACCCAATCCGCTGGAAATGGCTCGTTTTATCTGTAGGAATTCCAGTTAATTTCCTAAAAGGGATCATTTCAGTTAAATTAGCTACAGGAATTCCAGTTATTCCATTTGCAGCTCCGCTAACTAATGCATGGAATACGTTTATTTTACATTGGTCTTTACTAACGGCTTAGGCCTCCAGCGGATGAACCGCCTCATGGAGCAGCTGCTCCAGCTCGGCGGTGTAAGCCTTTGCCTGCGCTTCGCTCCAGCCGAAGCGCTCCGCCAGGAAGGCCGACGCTGCAGCCTTCCACTGCCTTGCCCACGCGATATCGAAGAAGAGGGCGCCCGTGCGGCGGATAAAGAAATCCGCCGGCTTCACGACCATCTCGCGCTCGATCGCGTACACGAGCGCAGCGAGCACAGCGGCAGGCATGCCCCGCCGCTCCGCCTCAACCCGGTGCTGCTCCAGCAGCGCGAATACGGTGTCCACGTTGGACCCGTATCGCTGCGCGAGCAGCATCGCCTCAGGCTCGGTCAGCCCCAGCCGCAGGCCTTGGTTGACCTTGCTGCGCAAGAACGGCGCCAGCTGTGCGGAGCCGCCCACATCGCCGCCGGATATCGGCAGCGTCTTCGTGCGGCTCGGCGGGAGCGCCGCCGAGACCTTACCCTCCGCCACCAGCATGGCGGCGATCTGGTTCACGACCGACTCCGCCATTTTGCGGTAGCCGGTCAGCTTGCCCCCGGCCATCGAAATGAGGCCGGAGTTAGACACGAAGATTTCGTCGCGACGCGAAATCTCGGAAGGGTCTTTGCCCTCCTGATGGATCAGCGGGCGCAGCCCGGTCCAGCTCGATTCGACGTCGGCCTCCGTTAAACCGAGGGACGGAAACATCTCGTTCGCGGCACGCAGCACGTAGGCGCGATCCGCTAAAGTAATACGTGGATTGGCAATATCCCCTTTGTAGTTCGTGTCGGTCGTGCCGACATAGGTTTTGCCATCGCGCGGGATCGCAAACACCATCCGCCCGTCCGGCGTATCGAAATAGATCGCCTGCCCCAGCGGGAAACGGCTCTGATCAAAAACCAAATGTACCCCTTTGGTCAAATGTAAGGTTTTGCCCTGCTTCGAGCGGTCCATTTCACGAAGGGTATCCACCCACGGCCCTGCCGCATTCACGATTTTGCTCGCATACAGCGTGTACGAAGGGGTTTGATCTTTCCCGTCTTTCCCGTCTTTCCCCTCTTTCCCTCCATCTGATCTGCCAACTTCCGTCAGCTGATCCACAACCTTCACCCCAACCAACATGCCGTCCTTCACGATCAAATCCTCAACCTTGGCATAATTCACGGCCATAGCGCCAAGCTCCACCGCTTTTTTCATAACTTCAATCGTTAAACGCGCATCATCGGTGCGGTATTCCACATAGTAGCCGCCGCCTCTGAGATCTTTTTTCTTCAACAAGGGCTCGTGCTGCAAAGTCACGTCAGGGCTGAACATTTTACGCCGCTCTGAGCGCTTGACTCCCGCCAAGAAATCGTAAACTCTTAGGCCGAGTGACGTAGACAGCTTGCCGAACGTACCGCCTTTATAGAAAGGCAACAGCATCCACTCCGGTGTCGTCACATGAGGACCATTTTCATACACAATCGCCCGTTCTTTCCCTACCTCTGCTACAACCTTCACGTCCAACTGTTTCAAATACCGCAGACCACCATGCACTAATTTCGTCGAACGGCTCGACGTTCCCGAAGCAAAGTCCTGCATCTCAATCAACGCCGTGCGAAGCCCGCGACTCTGCGCATCCAGCGCAATACCCGCCCCGGTAATTCCCCCGCCGATCACGATCACATCGAATTGTTGCTGCGCCATCGCCTCGAGTGTCTCTTTCCTTTTCAAGCCGTTAAATGGGGTATGCTGGTTCACCTGTCTATGTTGTCCCGCGTTCTCTTTACCTGTTGTCATCCCAATCTCTCCCTTATATGAAAATAGAGAAACCACAACATACCTATCACGTTTGCACGTAAAGGTCCGCTGTGGTTTCTCCTAGTCTCCAACCGAATATGAACTTGTTAGGTGTAGTATAACACTGTATGCATTTATTTAAAAGCAATTGCGGCATTTACCGCCTTTTTCCATCCACTGTATAACTTTTCTTGCAATTCTGCTTCCATTCCCTGCTCAAAAGCCCGATCCACCTGCCACTGCGCCGCAATTTCCGCCTGATCCTGCCAGAAACCAACCGCGAGACCAGCCAAATAAGCCGCTCCTAGCGCCGTCGTTTCATTGATAACCGGACGCTCAACCGTGACACCCAGCATGTCGCTTTGGAACTGCATGAGAAAGTCGTTTTTCACCACACCGCCGTCGACCCGCAGCTTCTTAAGCTCAATACCTGAATCATCTTCCATCGCTTGCAGCACATCTTTCGTCTGATACGCAAGGGATTCTAAGGTTGCCCGGATAAAGTGCTCCTTCGACGTCCCCCGTGTCAGCCCAAAAACCGCGCCCCGCACATCGCTGTCCCAATAAGGCGTCCCAAGCCCGACAAAAGCCGGAACCACGTACACGCCATCGGTTGATACGACGCGTTTGGCGTATTCTTCGGAATCCTTCGCGGATTTGATCATGCGCAGCCCGTCTCGCAACCACTGAATCGCCGATCCTGCCACGAAAATGCTTCCCTCCAGCGCATACTCAACCTTCCCGTTCAATCCCCATGCAATGGTCGTCAAAAGGCCGCTGCGCGATGGAATCGCATGGTTCCCTGTGTTCATCAGCATGAAGCAGCCGGTACCGTAGGTGTTTTTGGCCATCCCTTTTTCGAAGCATGCTTGCCCGAACAGTGCCGCCTGTTGATCCCCTGCCGCACCTGCAATCGGGATCGAGGCACCGAAGAATAAGCTCTCCTGCGTGTGCCCATACACCTCAGACGACGAGCGAACCTCCGGCAGCATCGCTGCGGGGATGTCCAAATGCCCCATCAGCTCCTCGTCCCACTTCAGCTCGTGAATGTTGTAGATGAGCGTCCGCGAGGCGTTCGAATAATCCGTGACATGAGCTTTGCCGCCCGTCAGCTTCCAGATGATCCACGTATCCATCGTGCCAAAGAGCAAATCCCCCTGCTCCGCCTTCGCTCTAGCACCATCGACGTGGTCGAGAATCCATTTGATTTTCGTCGCCGAAAAATACGCATCAATCAGCAGCCCCGTCCGCTCCCGAATCAGCTCATTAAGCCCTTGCGCCTTCAGCTCCTCACAGATGTCTGCGGTCTGGCGCGACTGCCAAACAATCGCATGATACACGGGCATCCCCGTATGCTTATCCCACACTACCGCTGTCTCCCGCTGGTTCGTGATGCCAATTCCGGCAATCTCCGTAGGCTGCACCCCGGTCTCGGATAGAACCGTCGCGATCACACTTTGAATTGACAGCCAAATTTCGTTCGCATCATGCTCCACCCAGCCTGGCTTCGGAAAATACTGCTTAAACTCTTGCTGAGCGGTGTGCACAATACTTCCTTTTTGATCGAATAAAATCGCTCTAGAACTTGTTGTCCCTTGATCGAGGGAAAGGATATATGAGGGCTTGGATCCCGTTGTTGTCATGATTGATTATGCCTCCTTGTCACGCCATCGTAATGCTGCCACAGCTCATGGTTTGAAGTCGTCACAGCCGTCGCACCTGCCGCAAGCGCCTGCTCCACATCATCTATGGAACGAATCAGGCCGCCTGCAAAAATCGGAATACCCGAACGCTCTTTCACCTCTTTAATAATGTGCGGAATGACACCGGGCATAACCTCGATGTAATCCGGCTGTGTGCGTTCGAGCAGGGTGTAGCTTTTGTCCAGCGCAGAGCTATCCAGCAGAAAAAGTCGTTGAATCGCAAGCAAGCCGTTCTGTCTTGTCTTCGTAATCACATTGCCTCGCGTCGAAATGATACCCGCAGGGCGAATGCTTTGGCATAGAAATTCAGCGGCGAACTCGTCGTTTTTCAGTCCCTCGATCAAATCCGCATGCAGCAGCAGCTTCTTCCCATGGGCTCGGCCCAGGTCTACAATACTTTTCAGCTGACCAATATGACTGTCGAGCAGCACGATATACGTGTACGACGACTTCATGAGCTTCTCTAAATCCTTCATCTTGCGAATGGCTGGTAAAATACACTGATCCTGCAGCGACATGCGCTTCACCTCGATTTTCTGAAACAAAAAGACTCACCAAGATTTGCCTTCTCTTATTCAAAGGGCAATCCGAGTGAGTCTCCTGTTCTCCGTCACATGTTATTAACTTACTTGTATTTTACTCAAAGGAGGGACGCCCTGTCAATGATCGGTGGTTGCTCCCCGAGGGCTTAATTAGATAAAGCCTTTCGTACGGCCAAAATATACTTCGACTGATCGAGCGGATTAACACCGCGCCGTTTGCGCTCTGCATGAACATCAGGAGGACTTGGCTGATAGCCTGCAAAAGAGGACGTAATCACGCCGCGCCCACCCGACATCGCGCTTAGCTTCACGGGATATTCCAGTGATGTTGCCACAGGAAGTCGCCCTTCCAAGACGAACCGTCCGCCTGCTATGCTAGGCGGCTCGAAGGTCGCCCTCATCTGCACGAGGTCGCTCAGCACCTTGCCGCCGAACTCTTCTGGCACGGTAATACGCACCTGGAGCATCGGCTCCAGCAGCGTTGTGCCCGTCTGCGCCAGCCCTTGCATGATGCCCATCGGCGTGGCGACAGCAAAATCAAGTGGATGGGTGTGCCACACATGGTGCTCACCCTCGACGAGCGTCACCTTCACATCGGTGACCTCCCAACCGAGCAGCCCCTGCTGCAGCGCCTCCGGCACGCGGCGCGCCACCTCATTCTGGTACTGCACGAGCAATTGCTCGCCGCGTACCTGTGACTCATACACGAGCCCGCTGCCCGGTGCACCAGGCTCGATGCGAAACCGTAAGATCGCCCAGCACGGCTTGGGCATCGTATAAGCAATGAAGCCTTCGCCCGCTTGGGAAGGCGTTTCTTTGTAGATGACGGAAGGTTGATCGAACCTTACCGCGAGGCCGAAGCGCGAGCTTAAGAGACTCGTCAGAATCTCGAGCTGGATCGCGCCCATGACCTTGACGTGCAGCTCACGCTCGTCCTGCAGCCATTGCAAATCGAGCAGCGGATCCTCGTCCGTGAGCTCCTGCAGCGCGGCGACGAGCGCAGGATACTGCGCAGCGCTCTCGGCGTGCACCTGCACGGTCAACAGTGGCACCGCCATGCGCGGCGCAGGCGGCACGCTGTCCGGCCGACCGAGCACATCGCCGATCCGCACCTGCGTCAAGCCGCACACGGCCGCGATGTCACCCGCCGCTACAACACCGAGATCTTCGGCTTTACGGCCGTCGATGCGACGAATCTGGGTCACCTTCTCCTCCACGCCCTGCGTGGCATTGACGACGGTGTCCCGGTTACGGATCGTCCCCTCGTAGAGGCGGACGTACGCCATGCGCCCCATGGTCTTGTCGCGCTCGACCTTGAACACCACAGCCGAAAGCGGCTGCTCGGCATCACCGCGCGGCTCAGGCAAGTAATCGAGGATCGCTACCAGCAGCTCCTCGATACCGAGTCCTTTGCTGGAGGCTCCAACCAGCAAAGGAAAAGCCTTCCCCTGCCGCGCGTACCGCTGCAGGGCGGTTCGGACCTCGTGCGCCGCGATGGGCGCACCTTCGATGTAGCTCGTGAGCATCGGCTCATCGAGCTCGGAGAGCTTTTCGACCGCGGCTGCGAGGTCGAATCCACGGAGCGCGCCGACTGCCGGCGCGTCGTCCAGCACGTTCTGCGCTCCACGGAACGTGTCCTCAATACCGAGCGGCGCATAGATCGGCACCGCCATCCCCGTGAGCTGCTTTTGAATCTCCTGCAGGACTCGTTCAGGGTCTGCGCCGACGCGGTCTAATTTATTCATATAGAGCAGCGTCGGGATGCGAAGAGATTGCAGCGCATGCCAGATCATTTCTGTCTGGGACTGTACACCCTCCACGGCAGAGATAATCAGAATCGCTCCGTCCATCACACGTAAGGAGCGCTCTACCTCCGACAAGAAATCGACGTGACCTGGCGTATCTACCAGATTGATCCACGTATTTTGCCAGACTAAGCTCGTCGTTGCACTCCGAACCGAAATCCCCCGCTCACGCTCCACCTCCAGGGAATCCGTCTGTGCCGTCCCGCTATCTACACTGCCTAGCGCGCGAATACGCCCACTTAGATATAGCAAATGCTCCGTAGTTGTCGTCTTCCCCGCATCAACGTGCGCGAATATCCCCACATTCCTTCTCGACACTATGCGTTTCTCATCTGTCATTCCGGCTCCGGCCCCTTTGGCTTTCATTCTTTCTTCTATTATACTCAAAGAGAGTCGATTTGGATAAGTCAACCAATTCTCTCTTCTTGAGAGAGTATGTAGCGAGAATGCGCCCGTTTTGGAAATGATTTTTCAGAGGAGGAATTATTATGCACCAGCCTACTGTGCCTACTACAACCATTAAACTTCATAACCAGCACCCTGCCATCATCGCCCTATCTCAAGCTGACCCGAAACTAGCCCGTCTAATCGAACTCATGGGAGAGCTCACACTTACACCCAGTTTTCGTCCCTATGAGTCTCTCGTCATGTCGATTATTTCACAACAGCTCTCGGCCAAAGCCGCATTAACTATTAAAACGAGAGTTAAACATATCATCCCCTCCATTACGCCAGAGGACGTTCTAGCCACAGATGAGGAAGCCATCCGCCAATGTGGGGTCTCTTATCCCAAAATCCGCTATATCCGCGACCTTAGCACCAAGGTGCTGAGTGGTGAAGTCATGCTGGATCAGCTGCAGGATGTAGATACCTCAGAACTTCTTAAGCAGCTGACTAGCGTCAAAGGAATCGGCATCTGGACCGCTGAAATGTTCCTTATCTTCACCTTAGGCCGACCCGACATTCTATCGCTTGGCGATGCCGGTCTACAGCGTGCAGCCCGCTGGCTGCATGCGCTTCCCGAGCGTCCGGATAAAAACTACTTAACCGTCGCCGCCGAAGGCTGGGCACCTTATCGCAGCTTCGGCTCCCTCTATTTATGGCGCGCCATTGACACAGGACTTGTTGATTCCGGCTTGCCGGTGGAGGCTTGCGAGAAACCGGAGCACGGCTAGAACTGCTTAGTGCCTGCTACCCAATTTGCATCCTATCCTCGAGCCAACTCACACTTTCCCATAAATACTAATTGGCAGCCTTATTTGCTGCATGAACTTCGAATCGGGGGAGTATTGCGACTTAGCTCGCCTCCCCAAGGTTCAAATACTGAAAAAAGCGCAAAGCAGCCCAGACAGGACGCTAGCGCTCTCATTAACTTATACTTACTTCTCCCCTTACTCCTACTTATAACTTTACTCTCTTCCCCAGCCGTCCCCGACACAGTTCAACAAATTTAACTGGATTTTATGCAGCTAATTTTACTGATTTTCACCCAAACGCAAGAATAGCTGGATTTCCTACAGGTAATTTCCGCCCAAAGCCGCACTATCACCAAACCCGGCCATAATAGCTGTATTTTTTCCATCTAATTGTCCGGCTTCATGCCATACAGCTAAATTAACTGTATATTTTCCATTTAGTTGACCTCATAGGCGGCCAGTCAGTTCACACTACATATACTTCTACTGCACCTTAATTCCAACCGTATCCCACTACTTGTCACGACCTGCATCTGCACGCAGCCCCCGCAAATACGTCTGCAACAACCGACGCAAACTCTCGTCTCGGTCTAGCCCCATGCGAAAGCCATTCCGATGCTCGAGCGAAGCGAAGCCATGCACCATGCTTCGAAACCCTCGCACAACATGCAGCGCGTCTTCTTCGCTAAGCCTATAAGGCTCAAGAATACGAAGCAAAAAGCTCACAACCCCAGCACCAACCTCTTTCAGTTCGGGATCTTCATAATCAGGCAACGCTGAGATCGCCTCGTACAAACCCGGCTGCTTCCGGGCAAAATCCACATAAGCCACACCCGCAGCCAACAGGGCGTCATCCTCAGCTTTACCAATCACAGCTTCGATCATCGCTTCTTTCACGAGAAGAAGGCCTCGCTTAGAGAGCTGCTTTCTCAAATCAGGTAAGCCCTTAATGTGATTGTAAAGGGAAGGTGTTTTGATATGAAGTTGGGCCGCCAGCGCTGCCAGCGAAAGCTGCTCAACCCCCTGTTGATTAGCAAGTTCTATTGCCGCTTGCAGGACCGTTTCTGCATCTAACCCTTGTCGAATAGCCATCTTGTGCCCCTCTTTTCTAAATTGTCACTGATGCAACTTGGAATTTCGCTGTCGCTTCTTCGAGCGCAGCATCCATGATGCCAACCGGCTGAACAATCATCCGTCCATGTCCAACTGCCAGTAAGCTGGGCTCTAGCTGTCTCAATTTGCGCGTACTCGCCAAAGAAGCTTCTTTACTCCACGTCGCCATCGCTGGGAACGGGAATCTCCATTTCACTACACCTGATACTGCTACCCCGCCTCGTACCTGAAAAGCATCCCCAGCAATCAACGCACGACTCCGTACGTCGAGGAAAGCCATGGAACCTGGTGTATGACCAGGAGCAGCAATAGCTTGCAACGAACCGATTCGATCCCCGTCGGCCAGCAGGACATCCGGTTTTGTCTGAACCCCTTTCGGGATGCCACCCTTAATCGGCGTTTGAGGCTCATCCGCCTCCAGCTCCACGTTGCCTGCCAATAGCTTCGCATCCCTTCTGGAGATATAGACTTCTGCTTGCGGCAATTCTTTTTTCAAACCGTCTAGTGCACCGATGTGATCCCCATGCGCATGTGTCAGAACGATACGTGTAATCGGCTTCCCAATTTGCTTCGCCGCCTGCAGGATACCTTTCACACTGAATGGCAAAGCCGCATCAATCAAGGTTAATTCGGATTCTTCCTCCACCAAGTAACAATTTACTGGGAAGAATCTCGGCATAAAAGCCAGTTGGTACAAATGTCCGTTTCGCGTTATTTTCATTTCCAACGCCTCCTTTTAACTACTTATATTAGTATAATAACTAATGTCATTAGTTTTGTAAAGAGGCAATTTCCCTCTATTTGAAAACTGATCAATTGTCTGAGTGTTCTTTATTAGACTGTGGTAAAATAGTTCTCATATTTGTCCAATAGTCTATATAAAGTGAGCGAGGTTACCTAATGAATAATGACACATTAGCACTTTTTAAAACATTAACTGAGATGCAAGCTGCTCCTGGCTTCGAACGAGAGATCCGTGCCTTTGTACGCGGCGAGCTAGCCAAATATACCGATGAGTTCGTGCAGGACGCGCTCGGCAGCCTCTTCGGGGTTGTGCGCGGTGACGAGACAGGACCTCGCATCATGGTGGCGGGCCACTTCGACGAGGTAGGCTTCCTCGTAACTGGCATCACCGAGCACGGCACGGTCAAGTTCCAACCGCTTGGCGGCTGGTTTAGTCAAGTGCTGCCCGCGCAGCGCGTGCAGATCATGACAGCGAACGGACCGATCATCGGTGTGATCGGTTCCGTGCCTGTGCACTTGCTGGACGAAGCTGCGCGCAGCAAGCCCGCAGACATTAAGACGATGTACATTGACATCGGCGCAGAAGACAAGGCCGATGCCATCGCCATCGGCATCAAGCTCGGGCAGCAGGTCGTACCGATCTGCCCGTTCACGCCTCTGGCCAATCCGAAGCGGATTATGGCCAAGGCTTGGGACAATCGCTACGGCGTAGGCCTCGCGATTGAGCTGTTGAAGGAGCTTCACGGCGGGCCGAAGCTCCCGAACGTTCTGTACGCCGGTGCCACCGTACAGGAAGAGGTCGGCGTGCGCGGCGGAAGAACGGCTGCGAATATGATTCAGCCGGACTTGTTCTACGCGCTGGATGCAAGTGCGGCCGGGGATATGACCGGCGACCGCCAAGCTTTCGGGCAGCTGGGGCGCGGAGCGCTGCTGCGGATCTTCGATCCCACGATGATCACCCACCGTGGGATGGTCGAGTTCATTCTGGATATGGCGGAGACGCATAAGATCCCGTATCAGTACTTCATCTCGCAAGGTGGTACAGATGCCGGGCAGGTGCATGTACAAGGCAGCGGGATTCCATCCGCTGTAATTGGGGTATGCGCGCGCTACATTCACACGTCCGCGTCGATTCTTCACGTGGACGATTACGCCGCGGCGAAGGAATTGCTAATCAAGCTGGTACAAGCCAGCGATCGCACGACATTAAACACCATACTTGATCGGGCATAAGCTAGAAAGATAGTAGAAACGTCAGATAGAACTGGTAATCGAGGAGGTTTGCAATGATCCCTGCAGGATGGAAACTCATCTACCAAAACGCGCTCTCATCGCCACAGGATGTGGAAGGATTTCGTATGGAAGGAGACGGCGCGGTCTCCTTCCCCCTAAACAAGATGAGGTTGGAAGGAACGCGAAGTTTGGAGGACGAATACAAGGCTAACATCGTATTTTGGTGTCCGCAGATATTCCCCGCTGACGTTGCCATCACATGGGATTTTTGGCCGATTCGGGAGCCGGGGCTCGCCATCTTATTTTTTGCGGCTACAGGAACAGAAGGCTATGACCTGTTTGACTCTAAACTGCCGGCGAGAACAGGCGAGTATGATCAATATCATCACGGAAAGATGAATGCACTGCACGTCTCTTATTTCCGCAGGCGCTATGCATCAGAGCGAGCCTTTCATACTTGCAATCTCCGTAAGAGCTACGGCTTCCATCTCGTGATTCAAGGTGCGGATCCGATTCCAGACGTGGCGGATGCTGTCGGACCTTACCGAATCACCGTCCTTAAGCAAGGCGCGCGCGTCACATTCGCTATTAACGAACTTCCTATTTTTACATGGGAGGATCCCGGTACCACTTACGGCCCGATACTGGGAGAAGGACGCATCGGCTTCCGGCAGATGACTCCGTTAATCGCCGAATACGCGAACCTTGCCGTCTATACTCCTTAGAATAGTTTCATTTAGATGACACCGACGAGATGTTCGAACAAACGCAAAGACCTCTAGCGCAGCTAATAGCTCTAGAGGTCTTTTGGCGTTCATAAAAAACTTTTTCTTCCTGATGTGGTAAACTTTTTACATTTTTTTCATAATTATAGAACTAATGTTCCAATATATGGTACAATTAACAGCATAACTTGTTTTTAGAAAGAAGGATACCCATGACCTCAATCATTCGTGAAGCAACACCCCAGGATACATCAGCGATCAGCTCACTCGTTTCTCATCTTACCGGCAAAGTTATTTCTCCTTTACATATTGAAAACAGGCTGCATAACATGCGAGATAATCCAGATGAATTGCTATATGTCTATGAAGAGAAGAA
This sequence comes from Paenibacillus sp. J22P169, assembly GCF_059691995.1. NCBI lineage: Bacteria > Bacillati > Bacillota > Bacilli > Caryophanales > Paenibacillaceae > Paenibacillus > Paenibacillus sp. J22P169. The sequence continues at coordinate 189,474 of NZ_JCAUAO010000006.1, forward strand.
TCGGATTCTCGGTACATTAAGCTTTCGAATTCGCAGAGATCATGAAGTGCATAATCTAACTTTTAGCGAAATTTCGGTGATCTCCTTCAAGCAAGATCCCGATAGTAACCAAGCCCCCATGGAGCGATTGAAGACATATGCCGAACAGCTTACATGTGATCATAATTGCTCTGGGATGATGTGGCTTACAGACGTTGAATCTACTGACAAATCCCGAACAGCCCAACCTCCGATCGGTTTTCATGAATCCGGCTACCGCTTTGTCAAGCGTTTCCTCTAACTTGGAGAACGTGTACTCATCTTAATCTATTAATTCTACGAAGGAGTGCTTACATGTGTTGACTGGATTTAATGAAGGAGCTTTAAGTACTCTTGTTCTTATCCTCTTCATCATCATCCTTATTCTCGTGGTTGGCATCTTTCTGTCCATTATTATTAAATCCCTTTCGGCCTGGACCTCCAACAACAACGCACCTATTCAAGATCGAGCCTGTAAGGTTGTCGCCAAACGGATACAACTCTCTGGAGGCTCCGGTAATTTAAGTTCGAACACCTCTTATTACGTTACTTTTGAGTTCGAGGACCGGAGCAGAATGGAACTATGGATAGGACGTCAGCAATTTGGCTATATGGTAGAGGGTGACAAGGGAAATTTAACATTCCAAGGTACTCGTTTCAAAGAATTCGAACGCAAAAAAGCGATATAAGCAATTCCACGCATACGCTAGCATTTAGAAGAAAATACAAAAAAATAGACATATTAATGCCGATATTTGAATAATCTGAATATTTACAATATTTTAATAATGGGCTATGATGAATCCAAGGCAGACAGGGAGGACAACCCGCACCAGAAGGTGCCGAATCAACGAAGAGCCTAACAATCTTCTATGAGAGGGGATAGTCCATTGGACCACGTTAGCGAAGCATGCTACTCACTTGCGCTCTAAACGACAGGAGCCACGTGTTGGAACGTCCCACTCGTTCAACCAGCATGCGGGAAATCAGATTAGGCAGGTCATCATTCGAGGAAAGGAACTACAGTGAGGGACTTGTCGTAAGTAGGATAACAAGGAAGATACACTTTGAGGAAAGGACACTTTAACTTTGAGGCTTACTTATCGATTTCAACAACTGACTTGCGAATTTTCGGGGAATGGAGTGTGCGGAAGAACAATTGAATAGGCAAAATGACTCATAGAGACCTCCGGTTATCATGGATAAGCGGGGGCCTCTATTTGCGTTCACACGATGTTATTTATTAGGTTGCTGTGCCTTCTGTACAATCGGTAATCGGACGATGAAGGAAGTCATCTCCTCCACCCCGCTTTCCACTGTGATCGATCCGTGATGCATCTCTACAATCTTCTTTGCGATCGACAAGCCAAGCCCATTGCCGCCAGCCGTTCGATTCCTAGACTTATCCGCTTTGTAAAACCGTTCAAAAATATGCGACTGATCCTCTTCTGGAATGCTAGGTCCGTTATTCGAGATTCGCGTTACCGCCTCTTCCCCGTTACTGACCACACGAACACGAATCGTGCCACTAACTGGCACAAATTTCACCGCATTGTGGATCAGATTGATCCATACCTGACTGAGCAAGTCCTCATCGGCCTCAATGGTTACACCATCCAGCTCGACGTCCATTTCGATATCTTTGTCCACCCACTGCGGCTCACAAGCGAGAATATGATTGCGCAGCTGTTTATCCAGACGGTAGCTCTTCGGTTCAAAAGGGTGATGCTGCGACTCCAAGGAGGTCAGCTTCAGCAGACTTTCACTGAGCTTGGATAAGCGTACGCTTTCGGTTTCAATGATTTTCAAATAGTGCTTACGTTCCTCAGGCGACAGCTGATCATTCTGCAGCGCGCGGGAGAATCCGCTAATGGACGTTAAGGGCGATTGGATCTCATGGGAGACGTTCGAAATAAACTCCTGCCTCATTTTCTCCAGTTGCCCGAGATCGGTCGCCATTTGATTGATGGATTCCGCTAACTCCACGAAGGGGCCATTCCGCGGGTTATTATCTACCGACACATTGAAGTCCCCTCTCGACATGCTGCGGATCGCTTGATTCAAGCTTTGAAAGAATATCAATTGATGTTTACGCAAAAATTGGCCAAGGATGGCCATGGTGAGCCCCCACAGAAACATACCGCCGATGCAGTTGATCAGCTGCACCAAGACTTCCGGAGGGCGCTTCCCCAGATGCGTGTAGAGATGTTCCGTGCCATAGAAAGCACCTAGCCAATACACGATTATTAGAACAAATATCCCTAAGCCAAAAAAGAAACCGCCTATTCGCTGGAGAATGGTCTGATTCTTGTTGTTCATTCGCCGCCGTTTCTGTCTTTCTCTTCGTTCTCTTCTCTCTGCTTTGCGCTTATTGTTCACTTCAGCACCTCCAAGCGGTAGCCCAAGCCTCGAATTGTAGCGATGCGAAAAGCATGCCGCTCCTCAGGGAACCGCTCACGCAGCCGATTAATATGCACATCAACCGTACGTTCATTTCCTTCGTAGTCAAATCCCCAAATCTGCTCGATCAATTGATCGCGCGAGAAGGTTTTGCCCGGATAGCTCGCGAGCTTATAGAGCAGTTCGAATTCCTTGAGAGGCAGCGTGATGCTCTCTGCGCCAACGGTCGCTTCATAGGTTTTGCGATTCATACTTAAATCGCCAGCTTGAATCGTTTGCGAGGAAGCGATTCTGTAGCGCTTCAGCAGTGCTCTCACCCGCATCGCCAGCTCAAGCGGCTCGAAGGGCTTGGTGAGATAATCGTCTGCACCAAGCTCGAAGCCTTTGACCTTTTGGGCGGTTTCACCTTTGGCCGTCAGCATGAGTATCGGCAAATCATAATGCTCCCGAAGCTCCTTGCATACTGCCCACCCGTCCATATTCGGCATCATCACATCGAGGATGACCATATCGACTTGGACGGTTTGCAGCTGCTTGAGGGCTTCGACGCCATCCGCGGCCTCGACAACATCGAAGCCCTCGTTCAGCATGAAAACACGGACAAGCTCACGAATATACGGATCATCATCTACGATCATAATGGGTGCCATGGTTCATTCATCCTCACTTCTTGAAGTTCTTATTTGCACATACAAAACTATCTATGCTTGCAGCGGAGTATCCTTGTTCGCACCTGTATCCTTATCCTGCTTTTTCATTGCATTCGGCAGCATTCTAGCCTTCCCAAGGAAGATCGCCGCGATAACACCCGTGAATACAATTAGGCTTCCCGTAATAAATACGCCACTCAGTGAGTGAGCAAATACATGCTGCAGCTCGGTTAAAATATCCGCAGGAAGCTTTGCTCTAGCACTAGGATCCAATAATAACTGCGGATTGGCAAATTGCTTTAGCTGCTCTGCAGGGACTTGCTTGAATTTCTCACCCATGCCGCCAAGGCCATCTGTCATACGATTCGTCATCAGAACCCCCATGATGCTGACCCCAATGGTTGCACCGATGGATCGGAAGAACTGCACGAGTGAGGTCGCGACGCCGCGGCTCGCAGGTCCTACTTCTCCTTGCACCGCAATGTTGAGAGTTGGCATAATGAGACCCATGCCCAGCCCGGCAACGATCATATCCAGAATAATCACTAGTTTATTTGTTCCAACATCCATGGTCGACATAAACGTAAAGCCTAATCCTATGAGGAACATGCCCGTGATAATTAATGTACGGTAGGACACTTTACTCGACATTCGTCCGCCGATAATTGCCGTAGCTACCACTGACAGCATCAACGGCGTTAGAATATAGCCGCCGATCGAAGGACTCACGCCAATGACCCCTTGCACGAATAATGGAATGTACGTAATGGCACCGAACATCCCCACACTCATGAGGACCGCGATAATACTCGTTACGGAAATCACTTTATTTTTGAATAAATGCAGGGGAATCATCGGTTCTGATGTTTTCGTTTCTACCCATAGGAACAGCGCAAGCATTATCGCACTCACGGAGAAAAGACCTACGATTTGTGGAGAGCCCCACGCATAATGTGTACTTCCTGCTGCTTGCGGATCGCCGCCTAATACGAGACCGAGCAAGCCTGATACAATTGCACTGCTTAGCGTGAGTGCACCTAGCCAGTCAATGGCGCGCTTCACTTGTGTACGGCTTTCCTTCAGCATAACTGCGATCATCACCATCGCCGCGATACCGAAAGGCAGATTTACATAGAAGATCCAGCTCCAATTCAGATGTTCCACGATGAAGCCACCGATTGCAGGGCCAATAATACTGGACAAGGCCATGACACCACCGAACATCCCCTGCATTTTACCTCTTTTCTCAATAGGCAAAATATCACCAATAATCGTAAACGCAATTGGCATAAGCGCACCCGCACCAATCCCTTGCAGGCCTCTGTAAATAATTAATTCCGTCATATTCGTTGCCAAACCACATAACGCAGAGCCCACGATGAAAATCCCGATACCCGTGAGGTAAATACGCTTCCTGCCATACAGATCGGCTAGCTTCCCGAAGATTGGCATGCTCGTTGTTGACGTCAGCATATAGATGGAGAACACCCAGCTGTACATGGCGATTCCGCCTAGATCACGAATAACGGTCGGCATGGCTGTCGAGATGATCGTTTGATCTAGTGCACCCAACAGCATACCTAGCATGAGTCCAATTATGACCCATTTTACATTTTTTTGCTCACTGCTCATGTTCAATTCGCTCCTTTGCTGCTTTCCTTGATAGAAATTAGCATAAGCGCATAATATAAACTGAATTTAAACCAACTGAGCTTTTTATAAATGAAAGGGCTTTATTTGGAAAAAAATTTATGATAAATTTGGGGAAGGAACAGTCTAGTCTAGGGGGTTGTGGCCTGTATGACAAATAACACATTGGCGGATTTCAACAAGCTGACTACCGAGGAAGCGGAAGCCCTGTTTCAACGCGAGGTGCTATCCGAAGGTTTTGCAGGGTTCAGGCGGTTACTGGACACGCTTACGGATGCGATCAAATTTGCAGGAGACACCGAAATGGAAGTGGTTGAGCAGTCGGTCGCGAAAGCAAAACGTCTCTTTCCAGAACCCGTTGATTTCAGTCCCTCCTGGGAGAAAGTTTGGCCCGAGCTTGAAAACACAATAGCTGCCAAGAAACACATTTTCGCAAACATTCCCCTCGCAGAAAGAGCTGGCGAATGGCAGGTGATTATGGATAATCCGCTTGTCGTGCAAGAGGTTGTCTGTTATCCGGCGTTGACGTTTGATGCTGCTGCTTACCTTTATGCCTATTTCCGACCTCAATTGGAAAAGTCCGAATACATTCGTCTTCAGAAAATCCAAACGGTGATTCAGGAAATCGGCGGTTAGCACCACTTCAAATCACTTCAGTTTCTCCTTCATCCACTCACACCAAATCAAATCTGTATCTACCTTCATTGTGGCTTTATGCACGAGGACGTACATGCCAAATGCATCATCACCAATCTCTAATTGATCGAGCGGTTTCTCACTTCCTTGTTGGATCTTATCCATCAGGAGGTTGAATCGCTCTTTTTTCTTCTTATAATACACTTCTCGTACCGCGAGCATCTTCCTCGCCTGCTCTTTATCCACGAGACCGATGCAATACACCTTCAGAGCAAGCTCATCCCTCGTCACAGGTTCATCCGTTGGTTCAGCGATCCACCCCCGTAAGGCATCCTTCCCTTGCTCTGTAATGGAGTAGACTTTCTTGTCCGGCTTATCAGATTGAGGAACATGTACGAAAGCAACGTGTCCCTTTTGCTCTAATTGTGCTAAGAGTGGGTAGATCTGGCTATGTTTGGCTGACCAAAAAGGCTGTATATGCTGCATGAGCTCATACCCCGAACGGGAGTTTTTGGTTAAAAGGCTTAATAATCCATATGAAAGGGTATTCATTGCCACTCCTCCTTTATGTCATTATTGACATATAAACATATCGGTAGTATGATGATTTTCATTCAAAATTATAGAGAATACTATCGTCAAGATCAATGATAGAGTGGAGGCATTATTTTGAGTAAGGATGAGTTACAGCAAGTGCGCTTCTGGCCAATCATGATTGCTATCTTCTTCGGATCGTTCGTATCGATTCTAAGTATGAGCACAATTAATATCGCCATACCGATTCTTAGTGAACATTTCCATACAGATTTGAGCAAAATCCAATGGACGATTACCGGCTTTATGCTCGCAAGCGGTACGATTGCTCCGATTACAGGTTATTTCGGGGAGAAATTTAGCTACAAGCGTTTATACGCCATCGCGCTGATAGGTTTTACTGTATTTTCACTATTATGTGCGCTAGCATGGGATGCCTCATCACTGATTGCATTCCGTATTATTCAAGGGGCTTTCAGCGGTCTTATCATGCCGGCTACGATGACCATTGTCTATCAGGTTATTCCGCGTGATAAGCAGCCGATTGCGATTTCCCTCTGGTCCTTATCTGCGATGATGGCGCCTGCTATTGGGCCAACATTAAGCGGTTGGTTGTTGCAAAATTGGAGCTGGCACTGGTTGTTCCTCATGAACATACCTGTCGGTGTTGTCGCTATTATTCTCGTTTTCAAACTTATCCCGTATTATCGTCTTTCGGTTCCAAAACGATTTGATCTCATCGGCTTACTCACTGTCGTTGTCAGCAGTCTTGCCTTGTTGGTTGGTTTCTCACAAGGCCATTCTTGGGGATGGACATCAAGCCGTGTCATTGGTCTTTTTGCAACAGGTTTCCTAGTCCTTCTGCTTTTCATTTGGAGAGAGCTTAAGGTCGATTCACCTTTATTGAACATCCGTGTGTTGAAAAACTCACGTTACACGTTATCACTCATTATCTCAAGTATTGTTACCATAAGCTTGTACTCAGGAACCTTCCTGACACCGATTTTCTTGCAAAATATTCAACATGTTACCCCGTTGGATACAGGATTAATTTTGCTGCCTGCCTCCTTAGTGATGGCGCTCTGTATGCCCCTCGTAGGCAAGCTCTATAGCAGTGTGGGACCACGCATTCTTATTTTTATCGGTATTTCCTTAATTGCCGTCGGTACGCTCACACTGAGTTGGTTGAGTACAGACGTGTCACGAGGCTATATTGTGTTCTGGATGATCGTTCGGAACGTCGGGATTGCCTTCGCTACGATGCCTGCAAGTAATGCAGGGATGGAACAAATTCCGAGAACTCTTTCTGGCCATGCAACATCCATTAATAACTGGGTTCGTAACGTTTTCGGGTCCTTTGCGATTGCCCTATTTACTTCCGTTTTATCGTCCCAAACCGTTACACACAGCAAGGATTTAGCTGCTGGCGGGATGACGGACAAAGTTCAAATTGGTTCGCACGCATTCACAATGAGTGTTAATGACGTGTACTTGCTCGCAACATTTATTGTGCTAGTGGCTTTGCCGTTAAGCTTGTTCATTCGCAAGCGTACCTTAGCACCAGACAATCCTTCTGCGTCAGCACCTGCTCCTATCGTGGCAACGCCACAACCGAAAGCCTAAAGCCAATTAAAGAACCCCAGACAGTTGTGTTAATTTACACATCGGTCTGGGGTTTTTGTTTTCTTCTTAGCTGCGGTAGAAATCACGCAGAAGCTCATCCATCACACGATTCGTACGCGCTGCTGTGAGTCCTGTGCTTGGGCTTTGCCCGATGCCTCTGAGATCGTCAACCATCATTTGAATCAGCGGTTGTTGAACATGGGGAGGATTAGGAATCGTCAATTCTTGGAGGGCACCATCTGCGGTTTCAATGCGCAGATCGCCACTGAACGTAGAGAACGATAGTTTGCCGCGGCTGCCGACAATCTCATTCAAATCTAGGTGTTTGTAAGCATTGAAACTCCACACCCCTGTACCCATCACACCCGATTCGAAGGCGTAGCTTGTGGTCACGATATCTTCAACTTTCTGCTTGCCTGTTTGATTGCTTGCGAAGCCTTTCACCTCTCCAATCGGCCCCAGCAAATAATCAAGAATATCCAGCGCATGACTTGCCAAATCCACGAACAGACCGCCACCCGACAGCTCAGGCTGAATGCGCCATGGTTCTAGTCCTTCTTGATACTCCCTCATCGGTTGCAGGTAAGTCGATTGTACAAAACGCACATCACCGATCACTCCGCTATCGAGCAGGCGTTTAATTTCAACGAATTTCGGGAGTCCTCTGCGATAATACGCCACGAACAACGGCACGCCGGCTGCTTCACAGGCAGCAATCATCTCCTGACACTCTGCGTGATTTCTTGCCATGGGCTTCTCCACGTAGACAGGCTTCCCTGCTTTTGCCGCGAGTAACGTATACGCATGATGAAAGCCTGGCGGCGTTGCGACGTAGACCGCATTTACATCCGGATCGTTCACTAACGCCGCGGCGTCATCGTACCATTTTGCCACACCATGCCGCTTCGCATAGTCCTCTGCTAGTGCCCCATTGCGGCGCATAACCGCAACTAGCTCTGAGCCTGCTGCCTTCTGCAAGGCGGGGCCACTTTTGACCTCCGTCACGTCACCGCAGCCGATAATTCCCCAACGTACCTTTTCCACTGTTATTGCCTCCTTTTATATGCTTAGTTAGGTAGGTATTCGACGTGAAGGTTGCGACCTCCTGTACCTTGTTAAGGATGAATGTTTTGGCTAAATAGTTCGTTCATAAGTGGTCTACTCAAAATCATAAGAATTGGCACTTTGTATATACCATATTGCTTGCTATTCTATACCTAAAACAAAGCAGGTGAAGCCATGTACACGCCCTCGCATTTTCAAATAGAAGACCGATCGAAGATGTATGACTTTATAGAGGCGCACAGCTTCGCTACGGTCGTTTCGCATCATCAAGAGCGTCCCTTCGCGACTCATATTCCCTTATGGCTGGATGTTACGGATCATTGCTTATATGGGCATTTTGCCCGTTCGAATACGCAGTGGATGGATATCGAGCAACAGGAAGTTTTGGTCATCTTCCAAGGCCCTCACTGCTACATCTCACCTTCCTGGTATGAAACACCCGCCGCAGTACCCACGTGGAATTATACGGCCGTTCATGTCTATGGTCAGGTCGAACTCGTTCACGAAGATCAGGAAGTTTTACGCGTCTTGCGGCAGCTAACACGCAAGTACGAGGAATCCGATAGCCCGTATGATCTAGATAGCGTTGACCCTGACTTTATAGCAGGGTTGAGCAAAGGTATACAAGCATTTAAGCTGCCGATATCGAGTATCGAAGGTAAAGCCAAGCTGAGCCAGAATCAGCCGATGGAGCGCCAAGAACGGATTATTCGAGCCCTTGAGCAAAAAGGGGATCCTGAGCGGCAGATTGCCGCGCTTATGAAGGAAAACCTGGGCCAATCTTAAGCCTGCGAAATGTGAAAATGCCTCCACACCCGTCATTTCACGGGGGTAGAGGCATTTATCTTTACGAATGAACTTGGGCTGTCGGCGTGGATTCGGACGCCATTGGCGAATGCTCCGCAATCAGCTGCTCTTGTATCTGCAACTGCTGTGTTGCAAATTCACGATACATCTCGTGGGACTCGATGAGTTCTTGATGCGTGCCGCGGCCTGTGACAACACCTTTGTCAAGGAACACGATCTGATCCGCGTCTACGACCGTGGATAAGCGATGAGCAATGACTAGCGTTGTACGTCCTTGCATCAAGTTCTGCAATGCCTGCTGCACCACGACCTCGGACTTGCTGTCCAAACTGGACGTTGCTTCGTCCAGCATGAGAATCTTAGGATCGCGCAGCAGCGCTCTGGCGATGGCAATTCGTTGACGCTGTCCGCCTGACAGCTTAATCCCGCGCTCTCCGACTTCCGTGTCATATTTCTGCGGAAGCTCTTCGATGAAACCATCAGCGTAGGCCATCTCGGAAGCCCGCTTCAGTGCCTCTTCCGTCACCTCATGCTGTAAGCCATAGCAGATATTATCTCGAATCGTCCCTGCAATGAGTGGGCTCTCCTGCGACACATAGCCAATCTGACCGCGCCAAGAGACCAGCGAATACTGACCGATACTTTCATTGCCCAATGAAATATTGCCTTCCTGCTGTGAGTAAAACCGTTCAAGCAAAGAGAACATCGTCGTCTTCCCGCTTCCGCTCGGCCCTACAATCGCGGTAACTTTACCCGCTTCCATGGTAAAACTAACATCCTTGAGAACCGACTCGCCCTCTTTATAACCAAACGAAACGTGTTCGAAATGCAGAGATTGGGAAGCATCCTTGACGGGTAAACCTGCGTGCGGGTCCTCCTCTTCATGATCCAGCACCTTGAGAATGGTATCCGTTGCACCCATCGCTTTCTGAGTTTGCGTAAAGAATTGTGTAATCTGCGTAATTGGCATCACGATTTGGAATAAATAAAGCATGAATGCCACCAGCTGGCCCGCTGAGATGGCACCTGACGCCACCCGTGTGCCGCCATACCCGAATAGGACGACGAACATCATCAGCATGACAAACATAATCAGAGGTGACATCAGCGCTTGAATCTTGCCTTCTTTAAGTCCAAATTTGAACAATGTCTGGATCCCTGCGCTGCCTTCCTTATATTCCACAGGCTCTGCATTTGCTGCCTTCACCAAGCGAATTTCAGATAGCACTCGATTTAAAACAGACGTGAAGTTTGCCGTCTCGGCCTGCATGCCTTTAGATATTTTGTACATTTGCATACCTAACGGAAAAAGGATAAGAAACGCGATTGGGAATATGCTAAACATGATAAGTGTCATTTTCCAATCCATATATAAGAGCACAACGATGGAACCAATAATCGAGATGCTGCCTGTAATAAAGCCCGCCGTATGCTCGGCGATAAGTCCTTTAATAATCGCGGTATCGTTCGTCATTCGGGAGATGGTATCTCCTGTTTGATGATTATCATAGTAGCGAACCGGCAGCACGAGCAGCTTCTTCCATAAGCGATCTCGGATTCCCGCCACTACGCGTTGACCTGAATAGTTAAGCAGATACGTAGCTACGCCGGAAGCCACTGCAGATGCGATGAAGGCAACCGCCATCCCACTAATTTGCAGCCAATTCAGTGAGGAGATGTTGAAATTATCGACCACATTTTTCGTGAAAAGTGGGATCACCAAGGCCACCAGTGTGGCAATCACGCTTAACCCTAATGCAATACCCAGCAGGAGCTTGGGCGGATTTGCCCCCATTAATAAGCGGATGAATCCCCGCCAGTTGTTTTTTTGTTTCGGTTGTTCACTCTTCGTCACTGCCATCTATCTCTACTCCTTTACCCGATCGGATGTAATTCTGTTATTTATGAAGGAACGTCTCTAACACTGATATGATCATACTCTCCTATTTTAAACAGAATATAAACGAACTCGAATCGGTCCGCAGGTTGAATAGCAGCACAAAAAGCTCCCTCACGAAGCCGCATGGCTTCTAACAAAGGAGCTTTCTCAATGTAAGTATCTAGATAAATGACTAGGATTCTGTGGCTACCTGCCACATCACACCGTACCGATCTCGCACACGACCTAGCATCGTGCCCCAAAACATGCGTTCAAACGGCATGATCACATCACCATCGGCAGCTAAACCGCCAAATATCGCTGCAGCTTCCTCCTCATCCTTGAAGGTGAGCGCCAGATCCATGCCAGTACCGCGATCATTTGCCTCCGTACCTGCATCAGCCATGAAAAATCGCAGGCCCAGCGCTTGTATTTCCAAATGCATGACGAGGTGTTTCTTGGACTCTTCCATTCCTGGCAGATCGCCATACGATTGAATACTGACGATTTCTCCGCCAAACACACCTATGTAAAATTCCGCTTGTTTTCGCGCGTCGGCGCTATAAATATAAGGAGATAAGGTTGCCATTGCTATTGCTTCATCCCTTCTACACGACCCCATAGTAACTGATCCTTGCCATGCGTCTTTGCTTCATATAGTAACTCATCGGCCGCGGCGACCAGCTCCGACTTACCTTGTCCCCGATCACGGAGTGTCGCCCCGAAGCTCATCGTAACTTGAAACGCATCTTTGCCATGCTCAAACACCTTTGCTTTCAACTTATCCATAAATAATTGGAAGAGCTCCGTCGCCCTTTGCTGACTATTGGTATATAAAATAATCGCAAATTCTTCACCGCCATAGCGGAAGGCCCGGCCTTGTGTATTTGGAATGGACGTATCCAATAAATTGCCGATCTCCCTCAAAACCATATCCCCCGCTTGGTGACCATAGCGATCATTGATCTGCTTAAAAGAGTCAATATCCCCCATCATCAACGCAATCGGTTGTTTACCTGCAATCGTTTCTCTCATCTGTTCTTGAAAGCTTCGATGATTATAAAGTCCCGTTAAGTAATCCTGTTTGGCTAAATTTTCAAATATTCCTTTCTCGACAAAATGCTTTCGCTCCCTTGCTACAATGATGCCCCCAATGACACCAAACATAAGCAGAAAGGCAAAATTAAATAAATGCCGGGGTAGATCGACGATATAAAACCCGCCATCCACCAGCACAACCACAAAGGAATAACCGATGATAATCATACCCGTCGCCACCATGGCTCCACGGAAGCTCCAATACAACGAAGCGTGAAGAATAACCAAGTAAGCGATTGGGAGAAGCGGACTGTGCGTCCCGTCTGTTAATGAGATAATGGCGATGAAGGAGAAATAATCCATAATCACGCCTATCCGCGTCATAAAGCGATAAAACCCCGTCGCTATAGGGGTACGATGCAAAGCAATCTCCGTAGTTGTCATATACAGAATAGCAACCCCAATTAAACAGAGAAAAAGAGATAGATTCTGTGAGTCGCTATAATAATAGTTCAGATACAAATAGGATGAAGCAACGAGAAGGAACCAACGTACACAGCTATATGCAATTTCTAAGATATGGTCAGACTTTCTTATCTTCACCATGCTGCAATCACATCCCTACAAGATGACATTCTCCATACTCATTCTATAAATTGACTGGAATGTCCTTCTTATGGACTCCTTCGCCATTCGTCCACATCGAGATTAAGTGGTAATTTTATCCTAAAAAGCATTTCCTGAATACTCGCTGGATATGTTACAATGGGAGGCATTATATCAACGTACGGAGGAAGCTATGCTCCCACGATATTCCTTTTTCATCAAATTGATGATATTCACGACATTGGTCAGTACGATTCCCTTACTATCACTTGGTATCTACTCTTTCTTCCAATCGACCTCGAAGGTCCAAACCAAAGTTAATGAAGCAAACGTTTTCATTTTGCAGCAGTCCCAAAACCGCGTCGAGCAGATTCTTAAAGTCATTGATCAAGTATCCGGGCGCTACGCCGAAACACCCTTAGTTGTTAATTCGGTGGCGAAGCGACTCGAAATTGAAGATTTTCAAGATATTGATTTGCTAGTCAAAGGTCTGTTGGGTGTACAAACGTACGAGCTAGGCGTTAAGAGCGTTGAATTGCACAGTCTTCAGAATGGCTGGTATATCAAAGATGGCGGCTTTTACTTTGGGACGGATAAGACAAAAGAAACTAGCAATGTGAACGCCGCTTATAACTCACGTTGGGTGCCGGATGTGGGTCCGTCCTTCTCAGGCATTAAGCTAGTCAAGAGTATTCCATCTACAGCATCGGAACAGAAGGGCTATTTGTCCGTCCATGTGTCCAATTCAGAGCTGGCTAAGCTGTTGACCGGCGGTTTTTCGACGCGCGAGACCATGATTCTAGACGACAAAATGAATGTCATCATAGACAGTAATCCTAATAAGACGGGGCAAAGCGTTCGATCCGAGTCTTGGTCACAAGAATTACTGAAAACAGGCAGCATGCAGGGCTATTTCAACAGCACTCTGCAAGGTATAGACTATAGCGTAATCTATAATCAATCCAGATATAACAACTGGACTTATGTCTCGATTATTCCTTTGGAAGAAGCCAAAAGAGAATCTGCCTCGATCGGCTGGGCCACGTTAACAGCTTGTCTGCTTTTGCTTCTTTTTACAGCATTGCTAGCCTATTGGGGTTCCAAACGGATGACAGTTCCTATACGCAGCTTAGTAGAATTTACAATGCGTCACAGCAAGCCAGCTAACGGCGGAACGGTTGTTAAGGATGAATTACAGTGGGTTGGGACTCAATTCGCATCCTTGCATCAATCCAAAGAGCAGCTGGAAGGTCAAATGAAGAGCCAATTCGGCCAGCTTGTTGATTATTTCATGTTAAAACTGTTTCAAGGTGAGATGCATCGCGGGGAGTTGCAGGAAAAAGCAAGTCAGTTTCATATTCCCGTTTGGCGGCGCTATGCGGTCATGGTTTTGCAGATTGATACGCTGGAGCAAACGCGCTACAAGCCCGGTGAGCAGGACCTACTCTTGTTTGCGATCAACAATATCGCCTCAGAGCTCATCCCGCATCCCCACCGCATTCACGCCATGCCGATTGGTAACTATCAGGTGACGCTGGTGGGCAGTGAGATGGATAATCATCGGGATTTGCTTAGCCAGTTGAGTGAATTTGCTGAGTCTGTGCAGAAGGCGGCAGCCGATTTTCTGGAGCTTAAAGTCAGCGTCGGGATCAGTCGCCCGTATGAAGCCATTGATGAAACGCCGCAAGCGTTTCTTGAGGCCAAAGAAGCGCTGCAATACCGGATTCGTCTCGGGGAGAAAGCAATTCTGCATCTAGATGACCTGAAGCCGCAGCAAGCGTCCCGTCATTATTATCCGCATCATCTCGTTTCCGAGCTTACGCAGGCCATTGCCTTTTTGGAAAAGGACAAAGCGGGCGAGCTGCTCCAGCAATTCATTCAAGAGGTGCTCCGCGTGGAAACCGATCCTAACCTGTATCGCATCTCCTTCGCGATGCTGTTGACCGATCTAGCTCGTATTGTTTATGAGATGGGGGATACAGGAGAGCTCTTCTCCCATGATCGTCGTAATGAATATGAGCAGCTTTTCAGCCTCAAAACGCCTCAAGAAATTGAAGGATGGTTTAAATCACACATCATTCATCCGATGATTGAGCTAGTGCGCAAGCGCCATGAATCGTCTGGCAAAAGCATTTCCCGCTCGGTCATGGATTTGGTCCATGAGTATTATGACAGCGACCTGACACTTGATCAGTGTGCCTTGCGGATGAATTACAGCACGCATTATATTCGCCGCATGTTCCGGAAAGAAACAGGGATGAACTTCAGTGATTATCTAGCAAGCTACCGCCATGACATGGCGATAAGCTGGCTCAGTGGTACAGAAATGAAAATTACAGAAATTGCTGAACGCTTGCAATACACGAATGCGCAAAACTTCATCCGCAACTTCCGAAAGCTGGAAGGCATGACACCTGGTCAGTATAGAGAGCTCAAAAAGACAGCGCAATAATCACTCCTTCATACGCAATCCTATATAAGTAGATAAGAACCTGGCCACTCGCCAGGTTTTTTTGTGTTGTTGTGCAGCATGGGATCGATTTCAAATGATTATGGAAGAGGTCGCTAATGATTATAAACCGAGTAATTGCACTTATTTTCGCCCCGTCTTGCATGTGGAGCGCTGCTGATTATTGAAGGCAATTCTGGGCTTCGATATGCTAACGCTGTCACAACAATCAAGGAGGACGATGACTCGTGGAACTGACTTCTAAACCGTTAAGATCAGATGCGGTTGCTAAGAGCAAGGCGCGCCTCAGATTAAACCGTCTGTTGAAAAACAAATGGCTTTATCTTATGGCGTTACCAGGTATGCTCTACTTCATTATTTTTCGTTACTTTCCAATGTGGGGGCTGTTAATTGCTTTCCAGGATTATCAACCAGCACTGGGGATGCTCCATAGCAAATGGGTGGGTCTAAAGCATTTCGAGCGCTTCTTTTTCGATGCCTCCTTCGCCATGTTATTTAAGAATACGATTATTATGGCCGTCTATAATTTGGTATTCTTCTTCCCGCTTCCCATTATCTTGGCCCTGTTATTAAACGAAATTCGCCGAGAAGTCTTTAAACGAACGATCCAAACGATTGTTTATATTCCTCATTTTGTATCGTGGGTCGTAGTCGTAGGGATTTCCTACATCTTCTTCACGACAGAAGGCGGCATTGTGAATGACGTGCTAGCCTCCATCGGACTTCCCAAAATCGAATTCCTAATTTCCAGTGAGTGGTTCCGAACGATGATCATTTCGCAGGTCATTTGGAAAGAAACCGGTTGGGGAACTATCATCTTTCTCGCCGCATTAGCAGGTGTTGACCCTCAATTATATGAGGCAGCGAAAATCGATGGGGCTGGCCGTTTTCGGCAGTTGTGGCACATCACGCTTCCAGCCATACGAAGTGTCATCGTGATTCTGTTTATTTTGCGACTAGGTTCATTCCTGGATACAGGCTTTGAACAAATCTTCCTCATGCTGAACGCCATGAACCGCGACGTAGGCGAGGTATTTGATACATATGTCTACAATGTCGGTATTCAGCAAGGCCAATTCAGCTATAGCACAGCAGTCGGCTTATTCAAATCCATTATCGGATTGGTATTGGTCGTTGGCGCTAACCGGATGGCCAAAAAAATGGGCGAAAGCGGTCTGTATTAAGGGGGGAATTCTGCAAAATGATCAACAAAAGCTTAGGCAGCCGCATCTTTGACGGCTTCAATTATACCTTTTTAACTGTATTTGCCCTGATTACGTTACTTCCGTTCATCTACATTGTGTCCGTCTCGTTCGCAGAGCCGGCAGAGGTGCTCAAACGCGGCTTCATCCTGTTCCCAACCTCTTTCTCATTGGAAGGGTATCGCTATATTTTCTCCACACACATCATCGTCAACAGCTTATTCGTTACCATCGGGATTACGGTTGTCGGGACATTCATTAATCTGTTGTTCACCACACTGCTTGCCTATCCGCTATCTAGACAGGATTTTGCCGGCAGAAAACTCTTCATGATGATGATTGTATTCACGATGCTGTTCCACGGCGGTATTCTCCCCACATTTCTGGTTGTCAAATCGCTTGGGATGCTCAACAGCTACTGGTCCCTGCTCATCCCGAATGCGATCAGCGCATTCAATTTGATCGTCGTTGTTAGCTTTTTTAGACAACTGCCTGAAGGACTGGAGGAAGCGGCGAAGATTGACGGCTGCAGTGATGTAGGACTGCTCTTTCGCATCGTTTTACCATTATCAGCGCCGGTTCTGGCTACATTCGCCTTATTTTATTCCGTTGGACATTGGAACACCTTTTTCAACGCCATTATGTACATCAACGATTCCAAAATGTGGCCCATCCAAGTCTGGCTAAGGCAAATCGTCATCCTTTCACAAGGCGGAATCGGCGACTCTACGCAGTTTGATCAGAACTACATCGCACCTCCGTCGCAAATCATTAAAATGGCGGTCATTGTGATTTCCACGGTGCCCATTTTGATCGTGTATCCCTTTCTGCAAAAGCATTTTGCCAAAGGTGTCATGCTCGGTTCAGTAAAAGGTTGAAAAGGCTCCCGAGAGCTATTGTGATTGGGATGCATTCATATACAATAAGAATATGGGGAGGCAATACCACGATGAGAACACATGCAGGAATGAGAAAAGCCGGAATTGCAACAATGGGTATGATGGTAGGCGCTGCAGCACTGCTTACTGGCTGTGGAAGCGACGCAAGTCCTGCAACAGGAGGCACGAGTACAAGCGCAGCCAGTTCACCTGCCAATAAAGAGCCGTTGAAGTTGAGTGTCATGACGCTCATGTATGCCGAGCCGCCGAAAGCGGATAGTGAAGTACAGAAGCAGATCGAAGCCTACACGAATACCAAATTGGACATCTCCTGGGTCCCCAACTCCTCCTACAAGGAAAAAGTGAATGTTACGATTGCTTCCGGTGAGCTGCCAAAGGCGCTGCTTGTACAGAACAATAAGGATTCCAATATTTTGAGTGCTGTACGTGCAGGTGTATTCTGGGAAGTCGGTCCTTATTTGAAGGACTATCCGAATCTATCGAAAATGAACCCCTCTGTCTTCGACAACATTAAAGTTGATGGCAAAATTTACGGCTTATATCGTGCCCGCGATTTGGCGACGTACGGCGTTATTTTCCGTAGCGACTGGTTGAAAAATGTCGGACTTAGCGCACCGAAAACCATAGATGATTTGTACAATGTATTTAAAGCGTTCACATTAAACGACCCCGATAAGAACGGTAAAGCAGATACTGTTGGCCTAACCGAAGAGAAAACGATGGACGGCTTTGGTGTTGTAGCTTCGATCATGGGCGCACCGAACAGCTGGGAAGTGAAAGACGGCAAATTAAGCCCGGATTTCTTAGCGCCGGAATATTTTGAAGCGATGAAATTTTATAAAAAGCTGTACGATGAAAAGTTAATTAAACAGGACTTCCCTGTGCTGAACAACCAACAGAAGAAAGACGACATCAACCAAGGCAAGGCTGGCGCTGTGATCTCGAATATGATTGACGGTGCAGGCTATCAAGCAACGCTTGCCAAGTCCTTCCCTGGCTCGGATGTGGACGTTGTGAGTAGAATCACGGGACCTAAAGGCGAAAGACTGCCTGCTGGCGTAGGCTATAACAGTGTGTTCATGTTCCCGAAATCCAGTGTAAAAACAGAGGCTGAATTGAAACAAATCCTTGGCTTCTACGACAAGCTTTCCGATCAGAAAATGTTGGATTTGCTAGGCTGGGGAATCGAAGGCAAGCATTATAAGACCGAAGACAGCAAGCCGGTATTTATTGATCAAAAGCTGCAAGATACTGAAGTAGGCTCCAGCTACCTGCAATTACAGATCGCCAAATATACAGCCAAAACAACAGGTAAAGAAACACCTCTGATGGAGAAGTACGGCAAAATGATCAAAGAAAACGAAACGATCGCGGTTAACAATCCGACAAACCCGCTCGTGTCCGAAACCCAAACAACCAAAGGCACCGAATTGAAGCCGATTATTGACGATGCCCGCACGAAATTTATCCTAGGCAAGCTGGATGAAGCAGGCTGGAAGCAAGCGATTGAGCAATGGAGAAAAGCAGGCGGCGACAAAGTCATTGAAGAATTCAGTGCACAATACGCCAAGAACGGTAAATAAGTTCAGAACAGGAGGGGCAAATTTGCCTCTCTTTTCTATGAAGGAGAGAGACGATATGACTGTTCAGCGGTCCGTATGTATTTCCGGCACAGACAGAGGCATCGGTTTGGCGCTCGTAAGCGAATATCTCTTGGAAGGGTATACCGTTTTTGCTGGAGGTATTAATAAGGAGAATAAAACATTGGCTCAGCTTGGCGTCCAATTTCCTGATCACTTACATACTTCTTTCCTAGATGTGGGCAGTGACGAGAGTGTGAAGGCGTTCGCCGCGTTTATTGCAAGTAAGACCGACAAATTGGAGCTTCTCATTAATAATGCAGCCATTCTGGGGGATATGAAGCAATCCATTACTGATGTTATCGATTTCGATGAAATACAGCGGGTATATAATATCACAGCCATTGGTGCTATCCGTCTAACGAACTTTTTAATTGACCCGATCATGCACGGAGGCCAGCTCATTGTGAATATTTCTTCTGAAGCAGGTAGTATTCGGAAAAGCCATCGAGAGTCATGGTTCGGGTACAGTATGGCGAAAACGGCGTTAAATATGGGATCAACCATTATTCATACTACGATTCGCAAACAAGGTGGGCGTGTCCTTTTGGTACACCCTGGCTGGGTAAAGAGTGCTATGAACGGGACATGGAGTGATGCAGGTACCTATACGCCGGAAGAGGCGGCAGCCAATATCAGGCATACTATCAAGCTAAATAAGGATCACATTCGTGAACAACCACTTTATCTGGCTGCCGATACGGGGGAAGAATTGCCTTGGTAAGCGTATTTCAGGCTACTTAAGGGCAGTTTAGAGGAAGAGTTCAAGGCATAATGGAGAGCACGCTGCTTGGTTACAAAGACTACTACGCCTCCATGAGTCTGCACCTCTCGCTAGTTTTGTATTTGTCAGATGGTTACTATACAATAGTAAGAGGGGAACCAATCCCTAGTTATGTTCGAGGAGGTATGATCATGAATAATTTCACATTCCATAATCCAACTACCCTACATTTCGGTCAAGGACAATTAGACAAACTAACGACCGAAGTACCGAAGTATGGGAAAAATATTTTGCTTGTCTATGGTGGAGGCAGCATCAAAGCTAATGGTCTCTATGACAAAGTTGTTAACCTCTTGCAAGGTCTCGAAGCAAACATCGTGGAGCTTAGCGGCGTTGAGCCCAATCCGAGATTAACGACCGTTCACCGGGGCGTTGCCTTGTGCCGTAATCACAACATCGATCTCATTCTTGCAGTGGGTGGCGGCAGTGTGATTGACTGCGCAAAAGCGATTGCCGTTGGCGCTAAGTTCGAGGGCGATTTCTGGGATATCGCAACACGTAAAGCCGTAGCTACAGGAGCACTTCCACTAGCAACAGTACTGACGATTGCGGCGACAGGCTCCGAAATGAACTCCGGCTCTGTCATTACGAACTGGGAAACCCAAGATAAACTTGGCTGGGGCAGCCCATTTTCATATCCGAAATTCTCTATCCTCGACCCGGCACATACAACTTCCTTACCCGAAAACCAAACGGTTTACGGCATGGTGGATATTATGTCTCACGTATTCGAGCAATACTTCCATCATGGCACGAACTCCCCTGTGCAGGATGGGTTCTGTGAAACGATTCTACGCACCGTTATCGATACCGCTCCACTTTTGCTGCAGGATCTGAACAATCTTGAACACCGTGCAACCATTCTGTATAGCGGCACAATGGCGCTTAATGGCACATTAAGCATGGGCATTCGCGGGGATTGGGCGACACACAATCTGGAGCATGCGGTTTCCGCTGTCCATGATATCCCGCATGGCGGCGGTCTGGCCATCCTTTTCCCGAACTGGATGACTCATACCCTCGATGCCAACGTGGGACGTTTCAAGCAGTTCGCGCAGCGTGTCTTCGGTATTGATGCCGCAGGCAAATCCGACAAGCAAGCTGCCGAGGAAGGCATCGCGGCACTGCGTGCGTTCTTCACCAGCATCGGCGCTCCGAGCCGATTAGCGGATTACAACATCGATGACTCCACCATCGAGCTCATGGCCGATAAAGCCATGATTTACGGCGATTTCGGTAATTTCCAGAAGCTGACTCGCGCGGATGTCGTGAAGATTTATCAGATGTCGCTATAAGCATAACGAGCATGACAGAGCTGTCCCCCGAGGTGAATTCACCTTGGGGGACAGCTTTTTTATTTGAGTTTATAAGCCACCCAGCATGCTCATTCAACAGCCCAGCCCTTCATACGAATGCGGCGTCCATCGGGTGCACAATGCTTAGCGCTGCAAAGGCAGCACCGTGTAGTCGCGCCATTCCTCCGGCAGCAGTCGCTGATAGCGAGGCTGCAGGTACCGATCGTCGATCAGCAGCAGCACACCGCGATCCGTTTCGGAGCGGATTAGCCTGCCGCCAGCCTGCTGAACTTTGTTCATGCCGGGGTAGACATAGGCGTAGTCGTAACCGTTCTTGCCCGTACGCTCCATGTAATCCTTAATCAAGTTGCGTTCCGGTCCCAGCTGCGGCAAACCAACACCCACAACGACGACGCCCGTTAGGCGATCGCCGACAAGATCGATGCCCTCAGAGAAGATGCCGCCCATCACAGCAAAACCGACCAACGTCTGCTCAGCTCCCGCCTGAAAAGCCGATAGGAAGTGCTCACGCTCCTCCTCCGTCATTTTGGCCTGCTGAACGAGGACGTTCAGTTCACTGCCATGTTGCCCGCTTTTCCCCTCCTCCTGTTCGCCAACAAGATCCGTAAAAGCCTCATACACGCTGCTCATATACGCATAGGAAGGGAAAAACACCAAATAATTGCCCGCTCGTCCCGCAACCAGCTCATAGATGGATCGCGCAATCCGCGTTCGACTATGCTCTCGATCCTGATAGCGAGTCGACAGCGGCTGCACGAAAACCTCCAGCTGCTCCTTAGCAAAAGGCGACGGCACCGTCACGGAATAATCGTCCTCCCCTGCCCCTAACATGTCCATGAAATAGGACAATGGCGACAGCGTCGCCGAGAAAAATACGTGCGCTCGATACCCCTTCCCCATTTGCCGCAGCAGGTGGGATGGATCTAGACAAACGAGTTTCACGCTGACCTCGTTCCGATCATTCACGGCCAGCGTTACATATCGCTCGTCGTATAGCTTGGAAATGCGCATGAAATTTTGCGCACCGAAATAAGCATCCAAGAGTACCGCAGCACTTGTTGCGTTAACACCGGCCGATCTTGCTAATTCTTTTTCAGCTACCGCTATAAATGCCTCCACATGCACCAGTAAAGATTCCGGCATCACCGACTCCACCATCATCTCCCGGTCCCCCACCTGCTTGCGGAGCGCAATGAAATAAGCGTTTATGGCCTTTGCCGCGTCATGGACGTCTTTACTAACACCTTTGAACTCCCGCTGCAGCGTAAGGAAGACCGATTTATGTAGCTCGCTTGCGAACATTTCCCGTGCTCGATCTACCAAATTGTGCGCCTCATCAATAAGCAGCGTTGTTTTGCGCTTTTGCTCCTCAAAAAGCCTTTTCAAATTCACTCGTGGGTCAAAAATATAGTTATAATCACAAATCACCGCATCCGCCGCGTAAGCCACGTCCAACGAGAACTCAAACGGGCACACCCGATGCTTCCGCGCATACGTCTCAATTACAGAACGCGTCATCACCGTTTCCTGCCTGAGCAGATCCAGCACCGCCCCGTTCACCCGATCATAGTAACCATCCGCGAACTCACAGTGTGCCGGGGTACACCTGACCTCGTCCTTTAAACACACTTTCTCCTTCGCCGTTAGCGTAACCACTTGTAGCTGCAAGCCTTGGTCCTGCAAAAGGTAAAAAGCTTCCTCAGCCGCCGTACGTGTTATCGTCTTTGCCGTCAAATAGAAAAACCGCTGTAGCAACCCTTCTCCCATCGCTTTCACCGAAGGAAAAAGGGTCGACATCGTCTTCCCAATCCCTGTCGGCGCCTTGGCAAACAGCTTGTGCTCATCTTGGATGGTTTTGTACACCGCCCCAACTAGCTTACGCTGCCCTTCACGATACTGTGGAAAAGGGAATTGCAGCTTCTTGATGCTCTGATTTCTGCGCTGCTCATGGTCATACTTCACTCGTGCATACGGATAGTAGTCCCGAATTACCCCATGCACAAACTGCTCAAGCTCTTCGTACGTAGCTCCCCTCACAAAATGCCGAGTCTCCTCCGTATCCACCTGCGTATACGTCAGTTGAATACCCATATGGTTGAGTCCGCGATCATGGGCCACCATGTACGCATAACACATCGCCTGCGCCCAATGCACGGGGTAGGAATTCTCCTCAATGACGGCGATATCCGAGGACGTTGATTTAATTTCATCCACGGTTAGCGTATGGCCATCGGCTTGAACAAGCAGCCCGTCACATCGTCCGTCTATGACAAATAATAGCCCCTCATATGCGATCTCCGCAGACACGTAGACTTCATGTTGATCCGCTTCTCCGTATTGTTTTTGCAGTCTTTGATGTGCCTTCGTGCCATCTCTCAGTGGCTTGCTTGATCGGAATTCCGAGTCAATACTTCCGCTGCTAAACACATACTCGACAAGTGAACGAACCGACAGTTGAACAGAAGTTAGCATGCCACGTCTCCATTTTAGAACATTTGTTCCTTATTATAACATGCGTATAGGTGAAACACTACTTACCACACTGCCCGGTTGCTCTTCCGTTTATCAGGTTACTATCCCATCCATGGCTTCTTCAAAAATAACTGGATTTGTTACAGCTAATTTCACCGCTAAATAGCGTTATAGTAAAATAACTGGAATTCACCCATCTAAATTTGCTTATATGTAAGGAAATCATCGAAAATCGCTGAAATAACTGCATATTTTCCATTTAATCGTTGATTTTAGTGGAATACCGAGGAATTAGCTGTATATTTTCCATTTACTTGAGCGTGGCGGTGCACATCTAGAACCCGCAGGCGATTCTTATGTGTGATGTTGATTGGTGAGTGCAGTGGTATTGAGGGTGGTGTGAGTTGTTTTGGCATGGGGGTGCAGGTGGGTGTGGATCACACAACTCACTGCCAACCGCCCTCCCCCTTTGAGCACAAAACTCAGGAAGAAGGACGGTTAGATGAGGTTGATCTATCACGCTACAATCATTTCACCCACTGAAACGGGGTTGTATTGAAAAATAAGTCCGGATTGGCCTGGATATTATGCGCCCAGAAGGTAAAATGCAGATGCGGCCCGGTCGAGAAACCCGTCGTGCCGACAAGCCCAATAATGTCACCCTGCTTGACGCGGTCGCCCGTTTTCACGCGCAACTCGGAAAGATGCGCGTACTGCGAGAACAGCCCCATCCCATGGTCAAGATAGATGGAATTGCCGGTCAAATACAGGGGTTCCGCGAGCGCGACTACCCCATCGTTGGTTGCCTTGATCGGTGTGCCTTCTTTGGCGGCAAGATCAAGGGCCATATGCGCGCTGTCGTATTTCCCGTTTACATAACGGGTGTACCCATACGGCGTGGTCAAAATCCCCTCTATCGGCTTCACGAACGGTCCGCGGAACAAAAATGTTAGCTCCGACTTGCTGCGCGCCAGATCAATCTTCTTCTGATCGGCATTGATGCGCGCCGTATCCTGTTTCATACTTTCCATTTGCTCGGTGACCTTCAAATACTGTGTCTCGAACTTCTTTGCCTTGATGGTCAACGTCTGATCACCAATCGGATACGTGCCTACTTTCACACTCATCGAGATTGGCAGATAGGTGAAATATCCCGCTTCATACGGCTGAAGTGTATACGTCTTGCCCTGCCAACTAATACTGCCTGGCTCCCTATGACGCACAAGCACGATATCACCCGGCGAAGCCTGCTCCGGAATGAGCTTCCAGCTAGAACCGATGACCGCTTTAGCGCCTGCTTCATCTTTATATAAAGAAGCTTCGGCTTTGAGCTGAGCCAAATGCGCTTTCTCACCTGTCATCATCGCCTTCGCGTCCTCCGTCATGCCGTCTATCCAAGTTTGTCCGCCATCCACCGTTAAAAGGAGAGGGCTCTTGCTATCCGTCGTTCGGGATAAAAGCACCCAGCCAATTTTTGGCGTCACGAATTGGGACTGCTTCACTGCATAGGAGGTCCCGTTCAGCGTAACGGAAGCCACGCTCTTTTGGACTGTCGCTGAACCCGCCACTGTTGCGCTATCTCCAGCGATCGCTGCCCCTGAACTACCAACAGTACTTGTTTCAACAGCACTTGCTGGCCCTGCTTCCAAGCTTAACAGCTTAGCAATCGTGTCCATGCCCATCGCATCAGCTCCTCCGTCCGTTGGGGGAGCTTCCGAGCCAACAGCTTCCTGCCAATGCGCACCGCCGTCTGTCGTTTGAACCAGCCCGTCGGCATATTTCACCCAGCCATGATCGAAATCAATCATTCGGAATTCCAAAGCAACACGCGGTGCTGGCGTTGGTACTGGTGTTGCTGCCACCGTGTCAGGTACATCCGTTTTCAATATAGGAGATGACTCAAAAGGATATTTCCCAAAAAGAATCACTGCACAAGCCGCAAGGATGCAAGCGCTGGCCAACAGTGGCCACTGACGCCTTTTTCTTGGTCTCACAGACGTTTCTACCTCCCTTGAATGACGACGGGTTGTCCAGCTGCTGGACGACTTCGTCTTCTTACTTTGCTCTTCTCATGGTAACACAAAAAACCCGAAAGCAGCTATGCCTCCGGGTTTTACGACGCTATATTTGTACGCCCTTTTTGAGCGTTTTTTGATCACTATTCGTGTTATTAACTAATGGAAGTAACTTGACACTTCGAATCATTGTGGACTGACATAAATGACATGTCGGCACGTGATCGAATGCAAAATTATCTCGCATCCAGCCTTTACAGCCTTCATTTTCACAAGACCATACCGTCACATTTTCTAGAGGCATCTCTTCAAGCGACTTTTTTCTGGAATACATGGATAAACCTCCTTAGAGTACTAAGCGTCAGCTAGCTTTAAATTGAAAAAGACTGCCATTACTTAAGTAAAGGCAGTCTTTTTAATTATATTACAGTTTTACAACGTTTTCTGCTTGTGGTCCGCGGTTACCTTGAACTACGCTGAATTCAACGGATTGACCTTCGTCCAAAGTTTTGAAACCGTCACCTTGGATTGCGGAGAAGTGAACGAATACATCGTTGCCGCCTTCAACTTCGATAAAACCAAAACCTTTTTCTGCGTTAAACCATTTTACTGTACCAGTAGCCATTGTGAAATACCTCCAAAAATTATTAACATGTTTTTTATTCTTCAAAGAGAAAAAATTCACACATTGTAAAAGGTTCACTAACAAAAATGAAAACCCTTTACAATATGTGAATTCAGGTTCTATTTGTCGATTGAATTTATCATAACACACCAGTTATGAAAACGCAAACTATTTCCAGACTTTACAAGTATAAAAAAATAAAAATCAGCCCCAACTTTAGTCTAGGTTGCACCTTGGTCTACAGACGGTTTGATGCTTGAAGGAGGCGGACTATACTTGATGTATTGAGTCTGGGAGGGTTTTGATCATGTATAACGCAAGTATTCAAACGATATTATCCGTTAGTGTTTTATTCGTCATTTTCACATGGATCGGAAGCGTCAAGGCGTCCCGACTATTGTACAGCGGAAGCTTAGAGAAGCTGCATCGCAAAACGGGCAAGCTGCTATTCTGGGCATGGTTTCCTATCATTCCTGCGGCTGCTATTGTAGCTGCCATCGTCTGGCTGCAGATGAACATGGACCCGATTTTCTGGAAGGACCGCATCTTCCTGCAAGCGCCGCTAGTCGTTGTTCCTCTTTTGAGCATATGGTTCGTGGCCGTTCCTAAGCTCCTGAAGCTTCGCTCTCTAATCAAGCAAAGTTTAGCCGAGAGTGGCACCGCAATTGAGCCTGCTATGTTTCACAGGGCCGCTAGTCCTGGTCTTATATTTCCTTATCAATTAACCGCGCTTAGCGCAGTAACGTCACTTTATTTCTCATTTGTACCGCCAGTTCCTTTCCAATGGATAGAGATTGCCATTCCTCTCGCTGTCCTTATAGTCCTTTCAGCGGGAATGTGGTGGAGACATGAACTTCGTTCTAAACAAGTACGTAAAGCCCAAAACTATCAAGCACCGCGCATATGGACACGTATTGGTATCATGACGGGCGTTCTCGTCGTGATCGCGGGAGTTGGCTTCTATTTGATTACATTCGCAATGGACAAAAGCGTACTGCCAGCCGAGATCGACATGGCGAGCGGAACGCATGATTACGGAGGCGGCGCTGCAAGTGAGCATGCCGGTCACGATATGGCCGCAATGGCAGGCATGATGTCTGTCGCTGACTTAACAGGCCCGAAAGAGGGGACGCCGGATCGTCGTTTTACACTCGTCGCACAGAAAAAACAGTCACACTCAGTTCCGGTAAAACAGTGGATGCTTGGACCTATAACGGTCAAATACCAGGACCAGAGCTTCGTATTAAAGAAGGCGAGCTTGTTGAAGTCACTTTAACGAACCAAGATATTGATGTAGGTGTTACAGCACATTGGCACGGCTTAGATGTGCCGAACGCCGAGGATGGCGTTGCTGGTGCCACGCAAAATGCGGTTATGCCAGGTGAAACCTATACGTACCGTTTCCGCGCCGAGCAGGTGGGCAGCTTCTGGTACCATTCGCATCAGGATTCACAAGAAGCTGTAAGCAAAGGACTTTTCGGAGCGTTGATCGTGGAGCCTAAGGCGGCTGCCCAAGTCAGCACCACAACTGAATCGACTGGAGCATCTACAAATAATAGTACAGCAATCACTGCAGTTACATCTATTCAGCCGCTGAAAGATATCACAGTACTGACTCACCGTTGGAAAGGAGCTTTCGCGATTGGAGCCAATGATGAACTTGACCGTCAGTCTGTAGCCCCAGGGACACCTGTGCATATGCGACTCATCAACACCGATGACTGGGTCGATCAAGTGTACACTTTAGTTGGCACGCCGTTTCAAGTAGCCGCTATTGATGGAACGGACTTGAATAAACCTGATCTACTGACTAATTCGCATATCATCGTTCCTACTGGAGGTCGATATGATCTTACTTTCATCATGCCTGAGCATCCTGTTTATTTGAACGTTGAGGGCAATAAGGATGGCGGCATTCTCTTATCCGCTGATGGCCAAGGAAACGTCCCTGAGCTTCCGCAAACCGTAGCTTTCGATCCGCTTACTTATGGAAGCCCGGCGGCAACGCCCTTTGATGCAAATAGCAAATTCGATCGAAACTTTACACTGATTTTAGATAATAAATTAGGCTTCTATAATCGAAACTTCGATTTTCTCTATACATTGAATGGAAAAGTATTTCCAGATGCGCCGATGTTTATGGTGAAGGAAGGGGATCTGGTTAAAACGACGTTCATTAATCGTGGAAATGTGGAGCATCCGATGCATTTGCATGGCCATCATGTCCTTGTACTTTCTCGGAATGGGAAGCCCTCCACAGGCAGTCCTTGGTGGTCGGATACGCTAGACGTTCAGCCTGGGGAAACGTATGAGGTTGCTTTTATCGCAAACAATCCAGGCTTATGGATGGATCACTGCCATAATCTCGTGCACGCTGCCGCAGGGATGTCCATGCATCTGATGTATGAAGGCGTTACATCGCCATTTTCGGTGGGAAGCGGTACCCAGAATCATCCGGAATAACTTAGGCATGGGGGAACTACAAGCATGACAGAAGATCTATTCGGAGCCGCAGGATTTAGTTCCTTCGGACTCCTTGTTTTAGGGTCCATCGCTGCATATTCGAGCAGTCTATTGGCCTATAGTTCGGGGTATAAACAGCTGAAAGTCAGGTCTTTTGGTCTGCTTTTCCTCATCCTGCTAGGTGAGATTCTTGCCTTTACTAAGGCAGCGATCATCCTGACCTCCTGGCCGACAGGTTGGCCAGCGCTGCAAGTGAAACTGGGGCTGGAACTGGGGTTGATCGGTATCCCAGCGCTAGCGACGCTGGCGTGGTCTGTGCCGAGGCTTTGGCGGATGACTCGGCTCAGCTTTAAGGAGCAGCTGGGCGAAACCCTGCCTGCGGAAGTACGTGCGAGCACCACGAGTATCGCGGTGGCGCTGCCCGTGCAATCGGTCATGCTGGGCGCGATGACCGTGTTCTTTTACACCTTCTTCACCGCGGTTCCGCTGCCGGTGAAGCTTATCGTAGTGCCGACGCTGCTAGCCGCAGCCGGCACGTTGTTGCAGGGGTATCGGCTGCACCGCCGATACCTGGCCATGCGCAGCCCCGCGTGGACGAAGCCACGGCTCGGGGTGCGGGTGGTGCGCGCTGCCGCTGGTGTCCTAGCGGCGGCAGCTGTGCTCTGGATCTGGCTGAGCGCAGCTAGCCAGATAAGCCGTTTGCCCGCCGAAATGAACATGGCGGCGGGGGTCATGGACTATGGCGGCGGCGCAGCGCCGGCGGATGCCGTGCACGCCCACCACAGCGTGGGCGGGACGAGCGTGTCGTCGCTGAAGGGTCCCCGCGAGGGGACGCCGGATCAGCGGTTTACGCTCACGGCTATGAAGAAAACCGTAACGCTCAGCTCGGGTAAACAGGTTGAAGCTTGGACGTTTAACGGCCAGCTGCCAGGCCCAGAGCTGCGCGTGAAGCAAGGTCAATTGGTGGAAGTCACGTTGGTGAACGCCGATATTGCCGATGGCGTTACGCTGCATTGGCACGGTCTTGACGTCCCTAACGCAGAGGACGGAGTCGCTGGCGTGACACAAAATGCCGTCATGCCAGGTCAATCCTATGTATATCGATTCATAGCCAGCGATGCGGGCACTTATTGGTACCATTCTCACCAGCAGTCGTATGTGGGCGCTGGTAAAGGTCTGTTCGGAGCATTATTGGTTGAACCTGCTATAGCTGACACCAAGTCTAAGCCCAATGAACTAGAAATCCCGATTGTTGCACATACCTATTCAACCCTAGATGGTTCGTCGAACACGATCTCTTTTGGAGCTTCGGATTCACGCCAAATCCAGCAGATTTCGCCGGGTACACCGGTTCGCTTGCGTCTAATTAATACAGATAATTCACCATTGACGTTCAAGTTATTAGGAACTGCTTTTCAAGTGGCCGCTATTGATGGAACGAACCTACATGGGCCCACAGATCTAGTAGGCAAAGATCTTCTCCTCGCAGCAGGCGGACGTTATGACGTGACGTTTACGATGCCAGAGGGGGCAGTTCTATTAGGTCCAAAGACCGAGAATGAAAGCGGCAGTTACGCTGCCTTGATAATGAGCCCAGACGGTCGAGATTGGGATTTCGGCGATGCGATGAGTAAGCGAGGAGATATTTGGGACCCCCTGAGGTATGGCAGCCCCGATACCAAAGCTGTTGCCGCATTCACCGGACCCTATAACCGCGAATTTCAGCTTATTTTAGATAAAAAATTAGGCTTCTTCAACGGAGCCTTCACGTACTCTTTTACGATCAACGGCAAGTTATTCCCCGATACGCCTATGCTAATGGTGAAAGAGGGAGACGTTGTGAAAACGACGATCGTCAATCATAGCAGCGCCAGTCATCCGATGCATTTGCACGGACACCACATGTTAGTGCTGAGTCGCAACGGGCAGCCTTCAACTGGAAGTCCATGGTGGGTGGATACGTTAAACGTTGCTGCAGGTGAGACGTACGAGATTGCTTTTATTGCGGATAATCCTGGCCTCTGGATGGATCATTGCCACAATCTGCAGCATGCGACGGCGGGAATGACCATGCACTTGATGTATGAGGGGATTACAACGCCATATTCTGTAGGAAGTTCAACGGCAAATCATCCGGAGTGACGGTTTTCACCTTTTCGACAAGATTGGAAGCCGTTTTTTCAAAAAAGAGGGAGGGCATGTCACATTAACTTACACACGGTTGACAAAATTAACCTCGACGGTTTACTCTGTAGAAAAGCAGGCACGACATAATTGCATATGACCTCTTTCGTATAACCTTAATAATTGGATTAAGGGTCTCTACTTAGAAACCGTAAATTTCTAGCTACGAAAAATGTGCGCTGACAGGCATATTTTTCATGGCTAGTTTTTTTATGCCTACATTTTCATATATTAGGGGAGTAGGAGGTTTTCGAACGATGACAACAATTTTAATCAAAGATGCACAGATCGTGACCATGAACCGGGGAGGAGACATACTAAACGGGGATATTTTGATCGAAAATGACCGTATTACCGCAATGGGGCCAGATTTGAATCCCGTACATGCAGATAAAATCATCAATGCCAAGAATCGTACCGTCATTCCCGGCTTTATCCAAACTCACATTCATCTATGTCAGACGTTGTTCCGTGGGAAAGGGGACGATCTGGAGCTGATGGATTGGCTGAAAAAGCGGATCTGGCCACTGGAAGCCGCTCATGATGAGGAGTCGATCTACTACTCTGCGATGCTCGGTATTGGGGAGTTAATCCAAAGCGGCACCACAACGATCGTGGATATGGAGACGGTGCATCACACCGATTTTGCTTTTCAGGCGATTGCAGAAAGCGGGATTCGGGCATTGTCTGGCAAGGTGATGATGGACAAAGGGGACGAGGTGCCTTTCGCCTTACAGGAAAATACGACAGAATCGCTTCAACAAAGCGTTGATTTGCTTGAAAAATGGAACGGACACGACAACGGGCGTATTCAATACGCGTTTTCTCCTCGTTTCGTCATTTCGTGTACGGAGGAGTTGCTGCGTGAGGTACGCAATTTGTCCGAACAGTACAAAGTGAAGGTGCACACGCATGCGTCCGAAAATCGCGGTGAAATCGAGATTGTTCAAGCAGAAACGGGCATGCGCAACGTCGTCTATCTCGATCATCTCGGCTTAGCTAATGAACGACTGATTTTGGCCCATTGTATCTGGCTCGATGACGAAGAGAAACGCATCATCCACGAGCGTGGCGTGCATGTCAGCCATTGCCCTGGCTCCAACCTAAAGCTGGCCTCAGGCATCGCTGAAACGCCAGACCTTCTGAAGCTGGACATCTCTGTCAGCTTAGGAGCGGATGGTGCGCCGTGCAACAACAATCTCGATATGTTCAACGAGATGCGGCTCGCTGCGCTCATCCAGAAGCCCATCCACGGACCGACGGCGATGAACGCGCAGACGGTGTTCCGCATGGCAACTATCGGCGGCGCTCGCGCGGTCGGGATGGCTGATGAGATCGGTTCGCTCGAAGTCGGCAAGAAAGCCGACTTAGCGATCCTCGATCTCAACAACTTCCACACGTATCCGTCTTACGACGTGGATCCGATTTCGCGCATCGTCTATTCAGCGACACGCGCTGATGTTGAAACGACCATTATTAATGGTCGGATCGTCATGGAAAACCGCATCCTGCGAACGGTTGATAAGGACATCGTCCTGCCTGAAGCGAACCGCTCCATTCAGCGGTTGCTGAAGAAGGCGAATCTGCGATGAGTTTCATCGTATAGGTCAAAAACCCCCACCATATCCTTATGTTGCATAGGACTTGGTGGGGGGTTTGCGTCTTGCGGGTCGACCACCATTTCCCCAACATAAATGGGAAATGTACAGTTAATAAACAGTAAACCACCTATAAATTTGAAATAGTTGGAGAATGTACAGTTAATTTCGGCAGTTTCGCGAGAAAAGAGCAGATTTCATAAAATTAGATGGAGGTTTTCCATCTATACAACGTTCCAGCTAGTTTCACAAGAAATTACCTACATGTTTTACAGGTAAATTTGCTGTGGCGCCAACAGCACCTGAATTTATTTACTTGAGCAATCTCCATGCTCACCTCAACTCACCGCAATCCAATTTTGGGAAGGATGACACTACCGGCTGAATTCACAACTAACGAAATCCCCATAATCGCCTAGTAAATAAGCCCATACCACTTCCAGTAAGGCCCACAAAGAGGTACAAGCAACAACACGGCTTTCTGTAAGCACGCGCTGTCGAGACCCCTCCAAAGGCCAGTATGTGCGTGTACGAGCCTGCGAGCGCGAATGATGCTGTGAAGCCGTAGAACGGCATTGTGGGTAAAGACCTAACCAACCGGGATGTGGCTGCATGTTCCGAATCTCAAGAACTCGGACAACGTCTGGACAATCGGCAAGCCGCCACGCCAAGTGATACTTTCGGTGAAAAGAAAGGGATTCTCGGGTTCAGCATGAACCACCGGCCACAACGCCCTTCAGCTGCCCGCGATAGTCAGCAGGGAAGCTCTTGAGGGCATGGAGGGAGACGGCGCTCATCGCCATGCTGAAGATCATGTACAGCCACGTCAGCGAGGCGAAGCACGATCATGGCCACCTCCAGCTTGGACGAGTCCGGCGAGCACCCACAGCATCGCCACGAATGATCTACTCTCTTTGCACGAGACTATGTATACACGCAAAGTTATCAATTCAAAGTATACAGTAAGCTTGATAAGACAAATTTGTCCACAAAAATTCCTCACGCCTCTTAAACGCAAAAAGAAAGACCCTTAACTAAAAGTTAAGGGTCTTTCTAGAGAATGCTATATTTGCAAGCTGAAGCTTACAGTTTTACAACGTTCTCAGCTTGTGGTCCGCGGTTGCCTTGAACTACGTTGAACTCAACGCGTTGGCCTTCGTCCAAAGATTTGAAACCTTCGCCAGTGATTGCGGAGAAATGTACGAATACATCGTTTCCACCTTCAACTTCGATAAATCCAAATCCTTTTTCTGCGTTAAACCATTTAACTGTTCCTACTGCCATGGGTAATACCTCCAAAGTTTTATTAACATGTCTTTTTTCTTGTTTCGAACAAAAAAATTACACATTGGAAAAGGTTTCATTTACTTAAATGATAACCCTTTGCAATACGCAATTCAGGTTTTCCCTTTAAGACTATTAATACTGTACCACACAATATTAGCTATTGCAATTATACCTGAGAGGGATTTATTGCTAAAGCTACAAAGGCTTCTCTATCTTCAATTTTAAGCGCCACAGCTAGTGCTAATGCGACATCTTTCGACGGGACGATTCGACCATTTTCGATCGAATTTAAGATAGAGTAGCTGATCCCCGCTTTCTCGCCGAGCTTACGTAAAGTGAGATTTTGCTGTTGCCGCAACTCTTTGAGCCGAATATGGAAGGCCACGATCGCCTCACCTCAACTTTCTTTATTTTTTTGTCTATCAATTTCAGTTCTAATTTTGTCGAATGGGTCTTCCCAGGCTGGCGGCTTGATGGTTTTGCCCATTTCATTCTTGTGAACCTTACCATCTGGCCATACCTTGGACATGTTCGCATGCTGTACGATATCGAAAATCGGTCCTGGCTCTACACCCATCTCAACAAGTGTCCCCAGCACAAAATACAATTCATCGATCATCGCATCCACTTCATCTTCTAAAGTAGCTGCTTCTTCAAATTCATTCAGCTCTTCCTGCATCCATGCCAGACGCGCGGCTTTACGCTGAGCGGATAGGCGCTGCGGTGATGCGCCCACCGGATGCTCAAACGTCTCATGAAACTTCTTCACAGCTTCGAAGGCTAGCTTTAATGTCATTTTATGTAGCTCCCTTAACCTAATTATAGTTTTCTACTATATACCATTAGGAGGGAGTTATGGTCAATATCCGAAGGACTATTTGAAATGACGTCCCATAATAAAACGGTCTTTCCAATAGCCGGAGTTCATTTCACGAATGACAACGCCGGAACTCGTAGTGTTACTGATAAACTGCCCATTGCCGATATAGATACCCACATGATTAATGCGGCCAGGTGTCGATACGCTGAACATCACTAAGTCACCCTTGCTTAGGCTTGTCTTCTTAGAAACTCGAGTCCCTAATTTCGCTTGTGCTTTGGAACCCCATGGCAGTGAAATCCCATTCTTACTAAATACGAGCTGCGTGTAAGCGGAGCAGTCTAAGATAAGACGGTTCGTGTTTCTCGTACCATAACTATAGGAAACTTTCCCGATGTACGACTTGGCTGTACGTATAATGCTGTCTGCACGAGACATGCTCGTTGCTGTCACTGTTCCGCTAGCTAGGGTTGATTGGGTGGTTGTCGTGGCAGCAGCGGCCGCCTGCGGGCTTAACAACGCAGTTCCCGCGACTAGCAAGGAAAGACTTAGACCTACAACTGATTGATTAAGGCGGTTCTTCTTCACAAAAAGCATGATTGATTTCCTCCTTTGGCATTAAATATGAGCTTGTTGGACCTGCTACTACCATAGCACATACCAAATGCCCTAATATTTAACAAAAAAGGAGGAAAGTCGCGTCACGCTTAATCGTAGGCACTATTCTGAGAATTCAATGAGAATTCAATGAGACTCAATCTCTTGACACCAATGAATCCGCTTTATCGCCAGTATGTTCCTGCCGAAACTCGGACGGGGTCACGCTATACTTCTTCTTAAATACCTGGGAGAAATGCCTCATATCTTGGTAACCCACGCGCTCAGCGACGTCTGCGAGCTTCATCTTAGGATTCAGCAGCAGCTGCTTCGCCTGCTCCAATCGCAGGCTAATTACGAATTCCTTGAAGCCCTGACCCGTCTTCTGCTTAAACAGCTGACTAAAGTAAACAGGGTTCAAATACACAATCGACGCCACTTTTTCTAGTGAAAGGTCGTCTTGATAGTGAGTGCGCATGTATTGAAGAGCAACTTCAACGGAACGATCGCTGCCGCTGGCATGATGCTCATAAACCTGTGTCGTGGACGCCTGCCGCATCCGCTGTACCTCCGCGGGTACGGATTGGAACTGCTCGATTCGATCCGTGCTCATGATCTGGAAAGGTACTTTTAAATATTTAATCAGATGACTGCGAAGCTCTTCAATCAGCTGTGAAATACTTGTTCCTTCTGGCGGGGTGATGAGCCCTAACAGGCTTTTGCTATCATGAACGGTCACAAAGCCTTTTCCGTAGCGTTCAATCAGCTCCAATAGGACGTTTTCAATAATGAAATTTTCCAAGAAAACGGCCTTATCAGTCTCCATTTTGACCATAATCAGGTAGAAATAAGGGTGTTGCTCCACAAACGGCCCCATGTCGATACGCCCCGTATCCAACCCTTGCACCCAGCGCTGGAACACAGCTTCCTGCAGAAATTTGCGATTCGTTTTGAGCAGCTCCGCTTCCTCGCTCAGTTCGGTATCATGGGCGATCTCCTCGCTCAGTTTCCTAATCATTTCAATCAGCACTTCTTTGCCGATCGGTTTCAGCAAATAGTCTTTCGCACCAAGGCGTACAGCTTCTTGCGCATAGGAAAACTCCGAATAGGCGGAAATTACGACCCACTTCACATGAGGATGGCGACTGCGCGACATATTCATAAGCTCTAGACCTGTCATCCCCGGCATCAGAATGTCCGTTAGCACAATATGAATCGTCTGGCCGCGAAGAATACTAATCGCTTGCTCCGCATTCGAAGCCAAATGGATCGTGTGCTCGGGAAAACGATTCTGAATTGTGCGTTGAATGCCTTGTAGAATAATGGTTTCGTCATCAACGATAAGAATATCCATGTTGGTCTGTTATACCCCCTTACGAGGAAGCGGCATCGCTATGATTACCGTAGTTCCTACCTCTTTTTCACTTTGTATCCGGAGTCCATAGGCTTCCCCGAACAGCAACACAATACGACGATGTACATTAGTAAGACCGATACCTCTCCGCGTCATCTTGCTGTCCAGGACGGGCTTTAACTCACCCGCATTTTCATCCGCTTTATTGGTGTACGGATCACCAATCATTCGAGCATCCTCTACAAGTCTTTCCTGCATCTGATGGAGAAGATTCTCTTCGATCCCCACGCCATTATCGGAGACAATGATATGCAGCTCTTGCTCATGCACCTCAGCAAACACGCGAAGCACACCAAGCTCTCGCAACGGCTCAAGGCCATACTTGACGGCATTCTCAATGATGGGCTGCAGTGTCATCTTGGGCAGAACCACATCGAGCCATTCCGAATCAATGTGAATGTCCGTACTCACTCTGCCCTCCAAGCGGTTCTCAATGATCGTCATGTAATGGCGCATCTGATCCAGCTCTTGCTGCAGCGTTGTTTTGGACGCTTCCTGCCAGTCACTGCTGTACCGGAACATATGAGACAACGCCAGAATGACTCTGCCTAAGCGATCATTCTCTCGCTCATCCAGCATCCAATAAATCATATCCAAAGTGTTGTAGAGGAAATGCGGGTTCACCTGAGACTGCAGTGCCTGCAGTTCGGCATTCTTCTCACTCATGGAAGCTAGCGTAATGCGTTCAATCAGTTCATCCATCCGATTCACCATGCGATTAAAGGAGGACACCAGCGAGTTAATTTCTTCAAAGGATTTGACCGTCACCGAACCCTTGAAATTCCCCATCTCCACTTGCTTCATCTCACGGATCAGCAGCTTCAGCGGGGATGCAATGTTCTGCGAAATTAGGCTCGCTAAAGCCGTTGAAAGGATGATAAGGACAACGATGACGACATATAAGTATTCCCTCGTTTTGACGACTTCCGCATTGATGTCTTCTTTAGGAGTTAATCCAAAAACGGTCCAATCCGACATTTTCGCTTTCGCCGCTACAATTAATTGATCTGTGCGATCATCAATAATGATCTCATTCTGTTGCGGGCGAGGAAGCCCACTGAAGGAAGGGAACGACGCTTTATCCTCCGCCGTCGTTGCAATCATTCGATTTTCTCGGTCCACGATGTATACCCGACTATTCGGACTAATCGTTACATTAGAAAGAGCAGCAAGGATCGGCTGCGGGTTCGTCTCGATCAGCATGACGCCAATTACGCGATGATCGGTGAGGTCGTACAGCTTCCTGCCAAAGACGAATAGCGCATCTCGCTGGAACTGGTTAATCACCGAGCCCTGCACCAGACCTAACCAGACCATCTCACCAGAGGAATCCTGCAGCTTCTCGTACCAATCAGCGTTTGCATAATCCGTATTGATGACACTGTCAAAGCCGCGTTCGTAATTATAGTTTTTCCCTGCATTCGTAATGACATGAATGCCTACGATATCATCACGCGAATAATAGATCGCTCCCAAAATATTCGTAATGGTACGCTCATTGAAAATACTAGCAGTCACATCGAGATTGGTATCGCGATCTTGAATTAAGCGAAGCATTTCATAGTTACTATTCAACGATTTCGTAATGCTATCGTATCCCTGTAAGAGCAAATCAAATAAACCTACGGTTTGCGAGATATTTTTCTGCGCCAAATCACTAATCTTACTATGTATAATTTGCGTTGTCTTTTGATAGTACAGCACACTAACAAGCAGCACGAGTACGAGCATTGAAGTAATAAATAGCAAGAATAGCCGATTATGAATGGAATTAAGGCCCCGTTTCACGCTTGTGTGGTCCCCTTTCGACAGGCAGTATTCGCTATTTTACCACACCCATTTCTGAAAACGAAAAAAGAGAGGGGTGAAGTTAACCCTTCACCGCTCCCGCTACCATACCTTTTGTAATTTTATCCGCTAGTAAGAAGTACACGATAATAACCGGCAACGCACCCAGTACAAGGAATGCGCCGATTGCTCCATAGTTTACGGAATACTGACTCACGAAGCTGTTCACCCCGAAAGGAAGCGTCTTAAGCCGCTCGGACGAGATAAATGTCGCTGCAAGAATGTACTCGTTCCAGATGTTGATAAAGGTAAGAATACATACCGTCATCATCGGAGGAACTGAAATCGGAAGAATGATACCCGTGAAAATCTTAAAGATCCCTGCGCCATCCACGACAGCTGACTCTTCAATCTCCGCCGGAATGGATTTCATAAAGCCGCTGAGGATGAAAACCGCAACCGGCGTTTGAAACGCGATATAAGGCAGAATGATCGAAAGATGCGTGTTCAAGATGTGCATGTTTTTAAAAATAATCATAAGCGGCAGCAAGGTTGCCTGCATCGGAACCATCATCCCGATGAGGAAGATGACCAGGACAAGCTGACCATACTTCCATTTGAACCGGGTAATGGCAAAGGCCGTTAAGGAGCTCAAGAAGAGCACACATACCATTGTAATTAAGGTAACGAAGAGGCTGTTCTTCAAGTATTGGAAGTAATGTCCCGACTTGATCGCATTCGTGAAGTTGCTCCATTGGAGCACATGCGGCAGTGAGAAGAACCGCCCGGAC
The DNA here is from genome assembly GCF_059691995.1 of Paenibacillus sp. J22P169. Classification (NCBI taxonomy): domain Bacteria; kingdom Bacillati; phylum Bacillota; class Bacilli; order Caryophanales; family Paenibacillaceae; genus Paenibacillus; species Paenibacillus sp. J22P169. The sequence goes on from NZ_JCAUAO010000006.1 coordinate 228,745, forward strand.
AGGATTTCCTCATTCGTTTTGAGTGAATAAATGAACAACCACAGGAGTGGATAAACTTGTGTGACCACAAGTAGAGATAGAAACACGATAACAACAGCTTTTAGGATAGAGAAGCTTTTGCGTCTCCGGATGATGGCAGGTTTAGCCGAAGCTACATCCCTGGCGTTTAACATGGTGACACTCCCCTTCCTTACGTATATTTTTTCTCTAGACGATTGAATATTGAGTTAATAATGACGGTTGCCACGAGACATACCACAACCAAGAAGGCTGCAATCGCGCTTCCATACCCATATTTTAGGGAAAGGAAGGAATTGTTGTACATCAAAGTGGAGATGACATCCGTTGCATGTGCAGGGCCGCCGCCTGTCATGACCATAATCATGTCGAATGCTTGTAAGGAACCGATAAAAGCAAGGACGATCGATATTTTGAAAATCGGAATATTCATAGGGAAAGTGATATACCAGTCGGCTTTAAGGCCTTCTGCTCCATCCAGACGCGCAGCTTCATAAATATCAGCCGGAATGTTCTGAATACCAGTAAACTGGATTAATGTGTGATAACCCAAGTACTGCCATAGGGCTACAAAATAAAGGGAGTACATAGCAATTTTCGGATCCGTTAACCATGATCTCGTCCAGCTATGTAAGTTGAGCAAATCTAGAACTTGATTGAGCATACCGCCCATTGATGCCGGATTGTAAATGGTCTTCCACAATTGTCCAACGATAACTACTGATAAAATAACCGGTAAAAAGTACGCAGAAACAAGAAAATTCGGTTTTTTGATAAAACGATTCAGTAAAATGGCTACACCCAATGCAATCGGGATTTCACACATGGAAAATACAGCAAACATTAATGTACGTTTCACTGATGGCCAGAAAATAGGATCATGGAAAAGCATCGTGCGGAAGTTCTCTAAACCTATGAACTTCGAAGCGCCAATCCCGTTCCATTCCAGTAATCCACTGTACATGGACACGAGAATAGGTACAAACACAAGACCAACATAAATGATCAAACAGGGCAGTACAAACATGGCAATCGTCCACTTGGAGACTCTTAACACATTCACTTGGCTCGCCTCCTTCATGGGGATATACCCATGGGGAACTTACCTTAGCACCTCCGAGGCACTTCAGGTAAATTCCCTATTGGGCTACTACATTTATTTATTTATTTCTTTTTGTTTGTGTCATAAGCTGTTTGGTGCTCTTTCGCTACAGCAGCTGGATCTGCCTTCTGTACGAAAAGGTTTTGAATGCTTGTTAAGTGGCCTTGAGCTGTTCCTGGGTTCATTGTGTTATCGAACGCAAGATCTCCGCCTTTAACTTTCTTGAACAATCCCAGTACTTCCATTGCCATATCAGAGTATCCAGCAGCTTTGAAGTCGCCATCAACTTTTTGTGCAAGACCTACAGCGCCTTTAACTGCGAAAGCTTCTTTAGGGAAGTTCAACATGAAGTAGTTCAAGAAATCTTTAGTTTCTTTCAAGTTTTTGCTGTTTGCGGAAATTGCGAATGCGCTACCTGGAGCCAACATGAACTCATCTGGGTTACCTTTACCTTTAACAGTTGGGAATTGGAATACGCCAACTTTACCGTTAACGGAAGATGTTTCGATACCGCCAGTTGCCCAGCTACCCATGAAGTACATAGCTGCTTTACCTGTTTTGAACAAGTTCTCACCAGCATTGTAGTCAAATGATGTTGCGCCTTCTTGGAATGCACCAGCTTGAACCAAGTCTTGGAAAGAGCTTACTGCATCTGTGAATGCTGGATCATTGAATGTTTTCTTTCCGTCTACAACGGCTTGCAAGAATCCAGGACCGCCGTTCGTGCGAAGCAATACGTTCATGAATAAGAAGGAACCTGTCCATGAATCTTTTTCACCGATCGCCATTGGCTGAATGCCTTTGCTTTTCAATGTTTTAACAGCTGCAACCATATCTTCGAATGTTTTTGGTACTTCAACGCCAGCTTGTTTGAACAAGTCTTTGTTGTAGTAAACAACAGCAATGTTGTTACCATCCGGCAATGCATAGATGTTGTTGTTGAATGTATACCAGTTTAGGATACCTTCTTGGAATGTACCTTTAAGTCCGTTTTGCTCAACCATGTCATTCAAAGGAGCGAATAGGCCTGCATCAACGAATGGTTGCATTTGAGCTGCTGGGTTCACGACAGTGATGTCAGGAACTTCTTTGGAAGCTGCTTGTGTTTTCAATTTAAGTTTTTGTTGATCCGTGTTCAAGGAATCAAGTTCGATCTTGATGTTTGGATTTTTTGTTTGATAGTCGTTTACGATTTTCTTCAACATACCGTTTTTCGGATCAGTAGGATCCGGATATATGTTTTGGAACGTGATAGTAATGTTCTTCCCTGTCGCTGGCGCCGTTGTCGCTCCTGCTGCTGGTGAAGTTGTACTCTTGCTATCTCCACCTGAACCACACGCTGTTAAACTAATGGCTAGCAAGCTTGCTGCAATGACTTGTAGTGACTTATACTTTTTCACCAATGTAAATCCCCCTCGTTTGAGTGAATGTCTTTATGTTCCTATTATGCCGTGTAATTGGCACCCCTTACAATGCGTGAACTTTAGGTATGATGTTTGATTTCTATAGATTTATCTACTCAAATAACCTTCCCAAGTGGTTGTTTTTTTATGAGTTACACCATACTACGATCCCTATTCCAGGTAAAAAGACACGAAAAAGCGATCCCTCCTCAGCTCACGCTGACTTGGAATCACTTGGTTAGAATGGGTATTTTAGTAGGCCTTTGGTACCTCTACACGGTTCGTAATCCCGTCTTCGGTGAAATAGATATGGACGTCAAAGCCTTGATCATCCATAAAATACGACACATATTTCGGTTCGCCGTGCTTGATCGGCACAAGAAGCGTCGCGATGCGGTGGCTGCGAGCTGATTGCGTGGTTGCCTTCAAATGATAATGCGGCGGTAACCCTTCGATCTCAGATTGATCAATGTCGGTGAAGCTTTGATGCTGTGAAAGTGCTAGTTCACCTGACGAGCAGTAGACGAAACGACCATCCATATCCGCTTTACGGCCTTGGACCTTGAACGTTTGTCCATTCAGCTTCATTTCATACAACGTCTGGAACAGCCAGTCAACAGTGCCCTCTTGTGTGAGATCTATATGATCGACGACCACAACGTAAGTACCGAAGAAGTACAGCTCCCGGACATACCGTTCCAAATACGGTACGTATTCTTGGTATGCCGCGGTTGCGTTAGCACGGGAATACCCGTAACCCTTGCGTTGTTCGGCAATCTCAACGAACCCATTGGCCGCCATATTCAGCACTTTATTTTTCTCCGCATATTGGCCTAGACCGTCGATCAAGATGTTATTCGTCGATCGCGTCTGCCTGCGCCAATTCATATGCATGGTGGAGCTAAACGCTACATAGTAGCCGCTCTCGATAGCCAACGGCTCACCATAGGCATGCAGCAAGAAGCCATTCTGGTCACCATGACTATGGCTGACAGAGCCATATTTGCTGCTCTTCGTGAGGAGCATGATGTGACGTTCGGGGTCCGCCATATTGGAATGGAAGGCTACCCAGTCGATGTCTCGGAACCATTTGACGGACTGAATGTTCGCATCTGTAGGTGCGATTGCTTCAACCTGCGGAAAGTCGTGACGGTACACCATTTCATCGAATCGGAAGTCCCACCAACCATAGTTGTAAAACTTCATTTCCGAATCAGTATCGATTTCACGGACACGCTCGAAATACCACTGATACAAACCGTTCCCAGTAACACCGGCAAATTGACGGATGTTGAAGCCTGTTTTCAGACTGACGGGATCCCCCAATGTCGACTGATCGCCAAAGCTTGCGCGTAGGGTATCTGGACTGAACGCATAGAGCGGGAAATCGCCTGTTTTAGCGAAAAATGGTCGTTTATAAAAGTTAATGCCTGTATATTTCTTCAGCAAATTCATCGCTTCCGTGACAAACGCCATTCCCGTCGTCCAATACATAGGACCTTCAGCCCAGCCTCCGTCCGGTCCGCCCCATGGCGAGTACAGACAAGCGTAATATTCAAGTGTATAGTCTAACCACTCTTGTACTTCCGGCTCTTCCTGCAAAAGCACAATACAGCAAGGCACAAGAACGCTGGATAAGGATCGCACGGCATGGCTATCGAACGGTACGTGATGGATTTTGGAGTGCTCAATGACGTGCTGCGCGATTTGACGTGTACGTTCGAGAAGAACGTGGCGAATTTGCTTGCGTTCATCTTCAGATAGTTGGTTATAGAGCCAGTCATAGCCCCAAGCGATTGCTCCCGCCATTCGGAAAGAAGCTTCATCGTTATAGTCGCGGCTTGTCGTGCCTCTAATGTCCCACGTACAGATGTGGAGCAACCAAGTTTTGGCACGATTTAATAAGGTTTCGTCATTTAAAAGCTGACCGGCTACGGCAAGATGACGCACCGCATAGACTGCTTCTTGCGTGTCCATATACATTTGACGCCACAGCTTGGCTACTCGCTTATTTCCTGGGTAATGAAGCGGCTCCGCAATGAGGTCTCGTTCGATCCATGGTCTAACAGACTTCTCAAAGAATACATTGAATTCGCAGTAGTTTGAATCACTCGCTAATTCGGAGCGGAAGGCTTCTACCTCGGAAGCTTGGAGCCATAATCTTGGATGCTGGGCTGAAACCTCTGAGTAACGCTTAGCTCTGCTTGGCAGTGGTGTTTCCGGCAAATCGGCCGGTACTTCGAAGCGGCGAACGCAGCTCCATGCCGTTTGCTCGCCATTTTCTTCGAGCAACGCATAGCGCCAGTAGTATGTTCCCGCCTCAAGTGCCGCATCAGGTGTATATAAATTATAAGGAATGGGTTGAATGGTTTGTGTTTCTGCCGGCGAGAAATACTCCGATTGCGCAATCTGCAGCACGTAACGATCATGCTCCAGCTGTGCCGGAATCCACGTAAAGCGTGGCGGGTTTTCCAGCAACACCGTCTTCTCATTCGGCTCGTATTGTACGGTTAACACACCGCTCTGCGGTTCGTAAAGTGGAGATAATGTCATGGGAATTTCCCCTCCAGGCTGGGTTCTGTAGTGAGTTCAACATCATTGCTGCGCGTCGCGTATGTCTCCCGAGTGACAAATTACAAGATTTGTAATCCTTTATCTGTCATTAGAACGCGGACAGAGGCACCTGACCGATCAGGCACGGTAATTCTGATCTCATTATCCGTATTCTGTGAAAGCTGAACAGCACTTCCCGCACGATATACATGTATGAAATCCGCCTTACAGTCATTCCTGCGATGAAGCATCGCTGTAAGTGAGCGACTAGGATCAATCGCATCGCCTGGTGTCTGTACGGCCACGACCTCGTCGCCTGGCTGAACAAGCGCGGAATGGAAAATGGCAGCATCAGAGTCATTGAGCTTGTAAGAAACCTGAAGATGTGCCGCTCTGTTAGCTTCAAGACCTTCATTCGGTACGTATTGGCCAACGATGGGCAGCTGTTGCTCCTTGAGTGTGGTTGTTTCCCCCACCTTCTCAGCAATAAGCAACTTGTACGCAGCTTCTGGGCTAAGCGGTTGTTGCTTAGCCTCTATCGCTACTACTGGGTGCATCCACCATTCAATCGCTTGTGGTTGTTCCCCGGCAAGCTCGACTTGGAACCAATCCAACATCCACTCACTTGTAAGCAGCAAATGGCGATTCATCGTACAGCCTTCATAGCCTTCTGTCGATTGAATCCACGCATACACCGAAGCTTCTGTTGCTTCGTGATGTTTCAGGCGCCCTTCATGCGGCGCTTGAGAATGACCAGCCAGCGAAACGGTGTTGTGGCTGGCTGTCTCTGCGAACCACGATCTGCGCATGGACGAGCCGTAAGGCACCATCCCGAGATCGGGCGTCAAGGTTTGATCCTTGTGCATCAACGTAAGATGCAGCTTGTCGTAGTGGCCATGGGAACCGCCGTGCTCGCCGAAATCGGCGAGGAACGACAGCGGGTTCCCCGCCATGCGGCCTATGACGAAGCCGGCATCCGGCCAGAGCCGCGAGCTGCGCGGCTCTGCCTCAGCAGCGCGGTTAGCGCCTCCGCCATAGAGCAGCGCTTCCAGCTGCTCGTCCCCGGCGGCGCCTAGCTGCCGGTACGCTTCGCGCAGCACCGGTGCGAGACCCGCGATGCCGTAGATCGTGAGCCCCTGCTCAGCGATCTCGGCGATCTCGCGAGCGTAAGGGCCCCGCGCAAGCGGCCCGTCATGCAGGGCCGGCAACGCGCCCTGCTCGTCGGCCAAGTCGGCCAACGCTTCGAGCATGCCGCGCATGGACTGCCCCTCTGCGCCAGTCGTGGCGTAGAGATCAATATGGAATCGCTGCGCCATTTCGGCAGCGATGAGATATGCACGAAGCACGAATACATGGTAATACGTGCTTCCTTCGAATTCGAATTGATCGGCTTTCACGCCGATGGACAGATGATGAATGAAGCCGCCTTGGCCTTCAATTAGCGCTTCTAGTGCAGCTTGCTCGCCTCGAGCCGCATATACACAAGATAAAGACGCATTCAGCCAAGCGGTATAGTTGTTCTCCGCATTATTCCGCTCATGAATTAAAATATGACGGTACTCTTCCATACTCCCCGCCAATAAACCTAAGAACACGTCAATCGCTACTTGCTCCTTCGCATCAAAGGTAATACCCTCATCGCGAAGAAGCAGATAGGCGCGTATCAATGTGGTAGACCAAATCGCCTCGGTTAGGGCTTGGTGGAACGTGCGTCCCTTCAGCATCCAGCTCTGCGCTTCCGGATGCACCGGATAGTGCGGGAACTGCTCCGCGTACTCGACAAGCAAGCGTTTACTAATCTCTGCATAGGATACGTTGCCCAGTGCCGCATAAACGGCAGCGGATTGCAACGCCACTCGCGCTAAGGACTGATGCTTGAACACGAGCCAAGCACCGCGATATGCTTCGCCTGTGATCACACAACCGTGCGGGCATAGAAATTCTGAAGCATCTACACGACTCTCGTCGAACAACAGTTCGGTATGATGGTGTGGACAAACATACTGGTGCCACCAACCCCCAGGTTCTTTAGGAATGACCAGGCTGCCTGCTTGCTGCAGCCTGTCGATTTCTTCTTTCAGCCTTTGGGCGGTTTGACCCGCCCACGACATTGTCTCTACTTTTGCGCCTAATGGAATCGCGGTAATCATCGCATCATCATCCCGCCGTTGATTTCGATCGTTTCACCTGTTACATAAGCAGCTAAATTGGAAGCAAGGTATAGAACTGCTCCCGCCACATCATCCGGTGTTCCTTCACGTTGTAACGGAATGCCATTGATCGTTGCTTGGCGCGCAGCATCTGTTGTGAATGTCGCATGGAACATGGTATTGCCGATAAAACCAGGAGATACGTTGTTCACTGTGATGCCGCTAGCAGCAACTTCCTTCGCAAGACCTTTGGAGAACGTTAGCACAGCTGCTTTACTTGCAGCATAAATGCTGGATCCTGGTCCGCCGCCGTTATGAGCTGCAACCGATGTCATGTTGATGATACGACCGCAGCCTTTCTCTTTCATGCCAGCAAGCACTCGTTTGGACACGAATACCGTGCTTTTCAAGTTCACATCCATGATGCGATCGTACATCTCTTCAAACATGTCAGCATTCGGTACACGCTGTACGAGGTGACCTGCGTTATTCACAAGGATATCGATCGTTCCGCCTAGCGCCTGCTCAACTTCAGTTACAAGTCTATCGATTTGCTCTACATTCGTTACATCGGCTTGTACAAGTACCGCTTGCCCGCCCAATGCTTGGATTTCAGCAACAACTTCCTGTCCTTGCGCTACATTGTTCAAACAATTCACGCCAACTTTCGCACCGTTACTAGCCAAAGCTAGTGCAATCGCGCGCCCAATCCCTGCATTAGATCCTGTTACAAGTGCAATTTTCCCTGTTAAGTTGATGTTCATTGTGATATCCTCCCATGGATGTAAATCTATTATTTTTATTTGAATCGCTGCTAGTGCAGCGTAACTACCTGTAGTTCTAATGGACACGAACTTCGCTATTGGTATCAGGTGTTCCCGCTCTTTGCATCCGCGTCACCACTCACCCACGCAGCCGTGGCCGCACCGTCTCCGGCATCGTCATCGTGACTCTGGTGCCGCGTCCCCACTCGCTGTCGACGGACAGCCCGTAGGCTTCGCCAAACACCATTTGAATCCGTCGGTGGACGTTCATCAGACCAATACCACCACCACGCTTGGTCCCGGTGCTCGCTTCTTCCGGCTCCGCCAAGCGGTTCTCCTCCAGCTTCCTGCGCAGTTCATCGAGTCGTTCCGGCAACATGCCTGTGCCATTGTCCTCTATGAAGACCTGGAACAAGCCGCCCTCTTTGCGGGCATCAATACGAATTTTGTGATGCTCCTCCACCCCATCCGGAAAAGCATGCTGAAAAATATTTTCAATCAACGGCTGCAACGTCAAGCGAACCATCTTCTCGAGCAGCAGGCTCGGTGGGATCGCAACGTCAATCTCGAATTCCCGCTCCGTTCGATGCTGCAAAATAATCATGTAGTTCCGCACATGATTCAGCTCATTCGCAACCGTGATTTCCTCCAGGTTGGTCTGAACGGAGTAGCGGAGCATGAAAGCCATCGCTTCAACCATTTCCGTAATCTCACCGGAATCTTGAACAATGGCGTAACAGTTAATCGTTTCCAACGTGTTATATAGGAAATGCGGGTTAATTTGCAGCTGGAGGGACTGAAACTCCGCCCGCTGACGTTCAAGCTTGGATTCGCCAAGCTCCAGGGCATTCTTTTGCTGTTCCAGCTCGGCCTCATATACCCGCTCGATCATATCGGACAAGCGCGTTACCATCAGGTTGTAACTATGAATGAGTCCACCCATCTCATCTGTTCGACCTGCGTCTTCGATATACTGCCAGTTCCCTTTCTCCGTTTCCCTCATGCTGTCTTTGAGATCCCGAATCGGCCTAATGATGGAGCGACCAAATCGTGAAGCAAGCCAAAGCGCAGCAGCCAAGGTAACGAGACCCACGAATATTGTCGTTGTCCGAATGGTATTAGCGGGACGGCGAAGCTCCTCAACGGGCATGGATGCAACAAGATTCCAATCCGAGTAACCAGACTTTCGAGACACAAACATACGTTCTTCTCCATTGTATTTGGACAAAAACGTTTGATTACCGCTCGACAGCACTTGAGAAGCAAGCTCGTCTTTCGGTTTGCGCTCACTCATTGTCCGCGGATAAATGTAATTACCCGCATCATCCACGATGAAGAAAAACCCCTCTTTCCCCAAGCTCACCCGATCCCAAGTCTTCGCAAGTTCATCTAACTTGATCTCAATAGCCACGACACCACGGTTCGCATCCCCATACGAAGGACCTCTTACCTTGCGAGCCATTGTGACAACGGATCCTTGATCCACAGGCCGGATACTCAAGTTGAGCAGCGCAATTTTGCCATCGCCAGGCGTTGATTTCATCAAATTTTCGTATTTCTCACGCACAAGCACAGGATCAAAATTCAGCAAGTTCTGGTTCTCATAAATAACCGATCGACCATGCTGACCTACGACATAGGCCATATTTAACTGTTTGTATAAGGTAATGATGGACGTGACCGAAATACGGGCGAATTCCTTGATTTTATCCGAATACACATAATACTCATACGAATCATCCGGCTTAATTTCCATGAACGCTCGCACGTCGGAATTTGACGAAAAGGCATTGCTGAGCAGCTCATACGCCTGTAAATAGCTATCCGTTTGATAGTTCGCACTATCGACCATCTGCTCCATATATTGCTTCACTTGATCATCCAGCGCTCGCGAAGATTGCCAGTAGGAAACAGCCCCAACAGACACCAACGAGAGCACAATAACGATGAGAAAATACGCATAAATTTGACGCGAGAGCGACTTTCTCTTCATTAACGGATCCCCATTCGGTGACGGTATTCCGAGGGCAGACAGCCTTCATACTTTTTAAATGTTTTTGTAAAATGCGGATGATCCGCATACCCAACCTCACCGGAAATATCAGTAATGCGCCAATGCGGCTGTTGCAGCAGCTTCTTCGCCTTTTCCATACGGCGACGTGTCCGATACTGAACGAAGGTTTCTTGTGTATTTTGCTTAAATAATTGGCTAAAGTAAGAAGGGTTCAACCCAATGAATTCAGCTACTTCTTCTAAAGAAACTTCTTCAGCCAGATGCTTCTCCATGTACTGCTTCGCTTCTTCAACAGGATCCTTTTGCTTGCCTTTACGCTTGCTCTTGAGCTCTTGCAGCAGACCATTCACAGCTGTCGTAAACCACAGCCACACATCCTCCTCGCTTAGCGAAGCGGAAATCTTCAACTCTTCCTGAATCACATACACATCACGAACGGTAAGCCGCCCATGCACAAGTGTATAGATTTCCTGCACAATATCACTGACGCGGTTAAGCTTTAATTTATAGGTGCCCAGCTCAGATTGGATCTCCTCTAAAACACGTTCAAGCTCCTCTTGCTGCAGCATCCACACGGCTTGTTCAAGACGAGTAGCCCAGCCTTCCAGCTTGGTAACGGCGACAAAGGACTCCGAACTTACCTTGCTTTTGTTCACAATGAGCTTCTCCAACACCTGCTTAAATCCCTTAATGTTGACCGGCTTTAGTAAATATTCTTTCACGCCGTAAGACACGCACTTCTGCGCATATTCGAAATCCCCATAACCGGAAATGACGACCACTTGAATGTCGGCATCCATCTGGGCAATTTGAGCGCAAAGCTCGAGACCATCCATCTTCGGCATCCGTATATCTGTGAATAGAAAATCAGGTCGTTCCTCCTGAATCCGCTGCATTGCGACAACACCATTCTCAGCCGTTCGCAAGCTTTCAATGGGCAGCTCCGATTGTTCCACAAGCTTCTGTAATCCTCGGCGTATCATCGGTTCGTCATCGACAATGAGTATGCGGTACATGGGGAACTCTCCTTTCAAAACCTGATGAAATGCACGCTCCCCACGTACCGTTGGGTACGTGAGGAGGCGGCATGCTCAGGAGCTGAGCTTATTTTCTTGGCATCGACACAGTCGTACCAGAATCTTTGCTATTAAATTTCTCATTTGCTTCCTTGATTACATCATTTCCACCTTTGGACTTCCACTCTTCCAACACTTTCGGCCAGTCGGAAATCGGTTCTTTTCCGTAAACCATTTTAACCATGTGTTGAAGAAGTACAGGAGGTGCTTGGTCAGAAATAGGTGCAATGTCAGGATTCTTTGCTAATGAGTCCAAACGAGGTTCGAATTCGATGCCATCGCGGCCTTCATTTTTCAAAGTTGTATCGAAAATATTCATCAACTTCTTACCTTCATCAGTCAAGCCAAGTGTCCCTTTATTATAAGTTGTATCTTGAACCATCCACAAGAAGGATTGACGGTAGCGCTCTTCATCTACAGCTGCCGTATCGGTTGGCTGTTTGTACTCGATTTTGCCATCTTTTTCTGTGTACGTGTCGCCTGCAATACCGAATGTGAAGAATTTCTCTGCTTCAGGAGACATCATCCAGTCGAAGAATTTGATGATTTGCTCAGCATTTTTCACATTTTTGTTAATGAAATAAGCGCGCGGTGCTGCTCCATACAGGTAGTGACCACCTTTGCCATCTGGTCCTGTTGGTGCGGAAATGATCTCGATGTCACCTGCTGGCACGTTAGCTTTCAACTGTGTTTCCCATTGCAGCATTTCATTCGCGTTCATGGACCACATACCCGCTTTACCAGCAAGAATCGTGTTCTTGAACACTGTTGCGTTGATCGTTGCGAATTCTTTATTGATCAAGCCTTCGTCAAACATCGTTTTGTACGTTTGAAGAGCTTTCATCATATTTTCTGTATCATAGAATTTCGGCAATACTTGATCGCCTGACTTCTCAAACATGGACAAGTAAGGGTAGACGTCATAAGCACCGAAGAAGGAATCAGCGTACTTGAAGTTCTCACGACCCATATAAGGGTTCTCTACGCCCATTTCCTTGAACTTGCGAAGTACTTTCATGTACTCATCAACCGTTTTCGGAACGCCTAGGCCTGCTTTGTCCAGCAAGTCTTTACGAACGAAGATCGCACGGCGGGATGGGTTGGACAAGTATTCAGGAATCGCGAAAATTTTACCTTGATACGTCACTTTATCCCAAGCTTCTTTAGGCACTTTTTTCAGCAAATTCTGACCGTGTTTCTTAAGCAAATCATCAAGCGGCATGAACACGCCAGCTTTCACGGAACCTGCCATTTCTTTACCGTTTACACCGCCATTAGCCTGAACAACATCAGGAATGTCGTTCGTTGCAAACATTTGGATCATTTTCTGTTCATATTCTTTGTGTGGAACAAGCACGATATTCATATCTGAGTTCGTTAGCTCTTCAAGCTTCTTCACCCATTTGTCTTGATTGATATCAGGCGATTTCTCAACATGTCCGAATGCTAGTGTACGCATGGAGATGGAGAATTTCGTTTTTTCTGCAGGTTTAGCACTTGCTGCGCCAGCTGCGCTTGATGCAGGTTGATCATCTGTTTTCGCGCCGCAAGCAGCCAACATGGAAGCCATTAAAACGGTAGCCATTGTGACCGGAATCCATTTTTTCATTTCTACCCCTCTTTTCATCTCACTAAGTTATGAACACTTCCTGCTCTCATTGTAAAAGCGTTTACAATTCACTGATATGGACTGTCTTTAGTTTGGATTGTCTTTTTTTTAGAATTTTGTAAATATTGATCATTTCAAGCAGATTATGTCTAGGACTTCACCGATCCAACCATCATACCTTTGACGAAATGACGCTGTAAGAATGGGTAGATGATAATAATCGGAAGCGTCGCAATGATAATGGTAGCCATTTTAATACCCTCTGGGTCCATATGGGCAAGCCCGCTGAATTGAGCGGCATTCGGATCGATACTAATATCCTCGGATACAATCAATTGACGCAGCTTGACTTGAAGTGGCCAAAGGGCCGGCTTATTTACGTAGTACAATGCGCTTTGATACGTATTCCAGTGGCTGACCGCATAGAAAATCCCTAGAGAAGCCATAACCGGTTTGGATAGAGGCAGCACAATGTTCCAGATCATTCTAAGCTCAGAACATCCGTCGATACGTCCGGAATCAATCAATTCACTCGGAATTTGCATGAAAAACGACCGCATAATGAAGAAGTTAAAGGCGCTGATCGCACCTGGAATCATTAAGGCCCAAAGTGAATTGGTCAGGTGTAAATTTTTCATCAAAATAAAGTTAGGAATGAGTGGCGCTGTGAAGACCATCGTAATCAAAACCATAATTACGACAGCATTACGGCCAGCATACTCAGGGCGCGACACCGGATAAGCCAGTGAGGCGGTTGCAATCAGATTGATTAGTGTACCCAACACCGTAATATACACCGTTACTCCGAAAGAACGCCAGATTGCCGCATCACTAAATACATATTGATAGTTGATTGATGTAAATTCAACAGGCCAGAACAATACCTTCCCATTGACAATAGCTTCCGAGGAACTGAACGATTGAGCCAGCACGTTTAAGAACGGCAGGAGCATCGCTAGCGATAAAAGAGAAAGAAATAATATATTGAAGCCGTTGAACATTTGCCAGCCGGCTGTCGGCTTGCGATTCATATAGCGTTCACCTCCGTCTTAGTACAAGCTTTCACCCGTTGTTTTTTTGCTTAGAACATTACCTGTTACGATAAAGATCACGCCTACTACGGCTTTGAAAAGACCAATCGCAGTTGTATAACTAAATTGTTGAGATAGTAATCCTTGGGTATAGATGTACGTATCTAGAATTTCACCGTTATTTTTGTTTAGCGGATTCAAGAACACGAAAACACGTTCGAAGCCGAAATCTAAGAATTTACCAATATGAAGCAGGAATAGAATCATGATCGTAGGCAGCAACGATGGGAGCGTAATCGAAATTGTTTGTCTCCAACGGTTAGCGCCATCCACCTCAGACGCTTCATATAAATCGGGATTAATCCCAGCTAAAGCCGCTAAGTAAATGATGGTTCCATACCCGGAATCCCGCCAAATTCCCGAAGAAATTAGCACGGTACGAATCCATGATTCTTCACCTAAGAAATAAATAGGTTCAAAGCCTAACCAAGTAATGAAGTGGTTGACAGCCCCCGTAGACGGTGAAAGAATGCCAATTGCGATCCCGCTCACGATAACCCAGGACAGGAAGTGAGGCATGTATACGACCGTTTGAAGCACACGCTTGTACACCACTAGGCGAAGTTCGTTTAATAGTAAGGCGAGAATGATTGGCGCTGGAAACCCTAGCAGCAAATCATAAACACCGATGAGTACTGTATTCTTCAAAATATTGATAAAGTCATAGTGTGCAAACATCCGTGTAAAATGTTCAAGACCTACCCATTTGCTGCCTGTGAAGCCATCGAAAATGTTGTAATCCTGAAATGCAATAACAGAGCCTAATAATGGTACGTACTTGAAAATAATAAAATAAATAATGCCCGGCAGCGATATTAGATATAGTGCCCTATACTTCCAAAACGTTCGCAGCAAGGCCTTACCCTTACTCACCTGCGCACGCTGATTCATTTGCTTTACCGCTTGTGCGTTGACCGCCATCCTCTGGCCCCCCTCACTTATCTTCGTCGATGTTATAGGTCTATCGTACCCTGATATAGCGCTTTCAACTATGGAATGGCTTTTCACTCACTTGTGTTTTTTTTAGGTTTTTGGGGCTGCGAGGGACAGAACAGGTCCTACCACCCTCGGTCCCCACCCGTTGAGTTTAACTGGAAAAACTCCAACTAATCTCGTCGAATCAGCCGAAATTTGCTGATTAGCTGGAAAACCTACAGCTAAAATAGCTGAAATCAGCCACTTCAACGAAATCTGGTGAAATTAACTACAGGAAATCCAGTTAGTTTATCTGATGTGGGAAAAGTGGCAAGATTAGCTGTAGTTTTTACAGTTAATGCGCGGGTTCCTAGAGAAATTATATAATTGCCCCCTCGCAGAATACGCTTAGCGGCCCAATATTAAATTTGTTTAAAACACGCCTGCACCAACAGCACTTTTAAGCACAACAACTCACTATTACCCTACTAATACTCACTAAACTCACCATTTACTTGCCCCGCGTAAGTACATTAACTGCTCAATAGTCCGCAATCCCACCAACAAGCTAATCTATTTCCAACTGCCGTCGAATTTAACTGGAAAAACTCCAACTAATCTCGTCGAATTGGCTGAAATTTGCTGATTAGTTGGAAAACCTACAGCTAAAATAGCTGAAATCAGCCATTTCAACGAAATCTCGAGAAATTAACTACAGGAAATCCAATTAGTTTGTCTGATGTGGGAAAAGTGGCAAGATTAGCTGTAGTTTTTACAGTTAATGCGCGGGTTCCTAGAGAAATTATATAATTGCCCCCTCGCAAAATACGCTTAGCGTCCCAAAATCAAATTTGTTTAAAACACACCCGCACCAACAGTACTATAACGCACAACAACTCACTATTACTCCACTACTACTCACTAAAACTCACCATTTACTTGCCCCGCGTAAGTACATTAACTGCTCAATAGTCCGCAAACCTACCAACAAGCTAATCTTTCTCCACCCGCCGTCGAAATTAACTGGAAAACCTCCATCTATTCTCAACCAAATGAACAAAAATAGCCGATTAGCTGGAAAACATACAGCTAAAATCCCTGAAATCAGCCACTTCAACGAAATCTGGTGAAATTAACTACAGGAAATCCAGTTAGTTTATCTGATGTGGGAAAAGTGGCAAGATTAGCTGTAGTTTTTACAGTTAATGCGCGGGCAGAATACGCTTAGCGGCCCAAAATCAAATTTGTTTAAAACACACACGCACCAACAGTACTATAACGCACAACAACTCATTATTACTCCACTACTACTCACTAAAACTCACCATTTACTTGCCCCGCGTAAGTACATTTAACTGCTCAATAGTCCGCAAACCTACCAACAAGCTAATCTTTCTCCACCCGCCGTCGAATTTAACTGGAAAACCTCCATCTATTCTCAACCAAATGAGCAAAAATAGCCGATTAGCTGGAAAACATACAGCTAAAATAGCTGAAATCAGCCACTTCAGCGAAATCTCGAGAAATTAACTACAGGAAATCCAATTAGTTTGTCTGATGTGGGAAAAGTGGCAAGATTAGCTGTAGTTTTTACAGTTAATGCGCGGGTTCCTAGAGAAATTAGATAATTGCCCCCTCGCAAAATACGCTTAGCGTCCCAAAATCAAATTTGTTTAAAACACACCCGCACCAACAGTACTATAACGCACAACAACTCACTATTACTCCACTACTACTCACTAAAACTCACCATTTACTTGCCCCGCGTAAGTACATTAACTGCTCAATAGTCCGCAAACCTACCAACAAGCTAATCTTTCTCCACCCGCCGTCGAAATTAACTGGAAAACCTCCAACTAATCTCGTCGAATTGGCCGTAATTTGCTGATTAGCTGGAAAACATATAGCTAAAATAGCTGAAATCAGCCACTTCAACGAAATCTGGTGAAATTAACTAGAGGAAATCCAGTTAGTTTATCTAATGTGAGAAATTCCGCAAAATTAGCTGTAGTTTTTACAGTTAATGCGTGGGCCCAACAAATCAAAAAAGCCCTCCCACACAAATACCACGTGTGGGAAGGCTTTATACGTGTTACGCCGTGCGACTTTCCGTCGACACCTTGTGCGCCGTGACGCCGCGCTTCGCCCGTAGTGCCTCTGGCATAGCCAGCAACGCAGGCAGCAGCATCGGCAGCAAGATGAAGCAGAGCACGATGAGGCCAACGATCACGGCCACAGCCAGCTCGATCAACAGAACGAGGCCGGATGGTACAAGTGTGGCGAAGGTTCCGCCAAGGATGACCATCGCCGAGATCACCACGCCGCCGATGTGCTTGGCGGCTTGAACGATCGCTTTCGATGGCGATAGCTCGCCAAGCTCTTTGTAACGCATCATCAGGAAGATGCTGTAGTCGACGCCAACAGCAATAATAATGATGAAGGAGAAGAACGGTACGAAGGAGGAAACCCCGTCGGCACCGATGATTTTATCCGTTACGACATTCGTCGCCGTCATCGCCACATAGTAGGAAATCACTAAGCTCAAGATGATATAGACGGCTGGCCAGAAGGCTCTAATGACGAACAACAAGACGATGAACACACCGATAATTACGATAATCGCGGTGCTATTGAACGACTTCAGCTGCGCCTTATTCGTGTCGTACGTCGTCGAACTCGGTCCCGCAGCACCGACCTTCGCATGCTCGAGCACCGTGCCCTTCACGCTGGCTGCCAGCTCTGCGTTAATCGCTTCAATCGTATCCATCGCAGCCGATGAATACGGATCATCCTTCAGGATGACGATCATCTTCGTCATCATCCGATCCTTGGACATGAAGCTGTCCAAGGACTTCCCGAAATCCGCACTCGACAGCGCTTCTTTCGGGATGAAGAACGTCTTCGAGCCGTTCAGCTGCGTCAAGAACTGGCTCGTTTTCCCAAGCCCCTCGGACACGTCACCGAGTCCGTTGCCGCTCTGACCAAGGCCGTCCTTTAGCTGGCCCATGCCGCCGCTGAGACCCGACAAGCCTTCGCTCAGCTTCTGCTGACCGTCTTTGACGCTGCCTAGCGCAGCGTTCAGCTTCGCCATGTTGGCAGCGATCTCGTGGCTGCCCGCGCTGCCTTGCTTCAGCCCTTTCGCGAGCTCACCCGCCCCGCTCTCCAGCGAAGCCAACCCTGCCGCTAGCTGCGCTTGCGCGCCATTCACTTGCGCTAGGCCTTGCGTCGCCTCGGCAAAAGCACCGTTCAGCTTGGCAGCGTTCTTGCCAAGCTCGCCAAGTCCTCCGCTCAACTGCGTCAGACCGGAGGCAAGCCCTTCGCCCGTTTGCTTCAGCTTGATGTAGTCAGCATCGGTCGCCAGCTGGCTGTACTTGCTGCCAAGCCCGCCAATCAGCCCATTCATGCCGACAAGTCCTTGCTGAATGCCCGCAAGCTGCCCCTCAATTTGGCCGTAGCCATCTGTCATGGCGCTATAGCCTTGCCCAAGCTGTGTCAAACCATCAATGATTTTCCCCGTATTGCTCTCGACTTGCGACATGCCATCCTTCAGCGCAGCAATACCCGTACTTAGCTCACCAGCACCACCGGCACCCTGTGCGATGCCGCTAGCCACCTGATCCAGCGCAGTCGTCAACTTGCTATAACCATCCTGCACTTGACTTGTGCCATCTACAAGTTGCCCTACACTTGACGTATCCGGCGCTGCCAGCTTGCTTTGCATCAGCGTAAGTCCGTCGCGAATTTGGTTTACCCCGTTCTGTGAAGCGGTAATGCCGTCAGCCACGGTTTTCGTTTGGCTAGAAATATAGAAAGCATCAATCGGCTCCGATTGCGGCTGCGTTACGCTTGATACTTTAGCGACACCAGGTAAGCTCTTCAACTTCTCCGTTACCTTATCGATCGCTGCTAAGCCATCATTCGTGTTAAGAGGTTTGTCATTCTCCATAACAACCATCGTTGGCAGCGCCTGACCACGGCTGAAATGCTCCGCAACAAGGCTGAAGCCTTTGGTGGATGGGTGATCATTCCCCAACTCCTTCAACTGGTCAAAAGACAGCTTCTGATGATTCGCAAGAGCAAGCGGAATCGTTATAATCAGAATGATTACCGTCGTAATAATCGGTCTTTTCACCGCAATTTTCGTCAAACCCGCCCAGAATTTACTCTCCTTATGCCCCGTTGTTCCTTTGGAAGGCCAAAAGAGCTTATTCCCGAGCATTTTCATGAAAAATGGCGTTACCGTTACGATTTGAAGCAGGAGGATCGCTGTACCAATCGCAACCACATTCCCTGATTGATAAATACCGAAATCGGAGAATGTTAATGCGGCAAACGCAATAAACACGGTCAAAATACTATAGAAAATCGTTTTACCCGCTGTACGGTAGGTCACACCGATTGCTTCATCCACAGATAAGCCATGGGATAATTCCTCTTTGAATCGATTAAATAAGAGAATGTTATAATCGGTACCAATTCCGAAAAGAATCAAAATTAACAACATTTGCGTGACACTCGTCACTGGGAAATTGAACTTATCGATAAGCTGCGCGGCAATCCCCATGGACACGAGGTACGAAATACCAACCGCTAGCAAGGAAACAACCGGAATAATAACAGATCGGAACATAATCACCAGGACAGCTAGGATGAAAATCACCGTTAGCGCAGCACTTTTTTCAACACCGGACTCGGAAACTTTAATATAATCATCCTGGATAAAATCCTCCCCAGAGAGGTAATACTCCACCTTCATGTCCTTCAAAACATCTTCAAATTCCACTTTGATGTCTTCGACGTGACGCCCTCTTTTATCCAAAGAGAAACTCGCCATTAAGGTGGTGCCATCCTCAGAAATCAGCGATGACTTCGCCTCAGGCATAGTAAACGGATCGATCAATTGATCGAATCCAAGCTGATCTTGATTTTTTTTCATATTCGTAATGCCAGCTTCGATCGCCTTCATATCCGCATCCGACAGCTTGTTTGGGTTATGGAAAACCACGATATCACTCGTGCCTTCAACCCCATTGATTTTGTTCAAAATCGCTGATGCAACCTTAGACGGCGCATCGCTGCGCAGTGGATCTTGCCCTCTTAAGCCAAGGATCGCATTCACATTCGGTTGGAAAACCGTCAGCAACACCGTCGCCACCAACCATGCCGCCAAAATCGCCCAGCGCCATTTAATAATTGATTTCATCTCTCTCTTCTCCTCCACTTGCCCAACCGATAGTAAACAAGCGTTCATTATTGGGCCAAAAAATTTTAGGACTGGCTAAGCTTTATTTTTTCTGAAATACCTGTGCAATACAGGTACAACAGTTCATCAACTAGCATTTTGATCGTATCGCCATCCTCATGGTCCCGCAAAATAAGACAAATACTCTCAATCATTGTTGTCGCAATCATGCGCGCAGCTAACTGATCCTTCTGTGATAGCGTGCCTGATGGCGCCAATTCGGCTGTAAATACTTCCGAGATAATCTGATGCACCAATGAAATCATATCTTGTTTGGCCGAAGCAAATCGAGAGCCTTCACTCAGATTAAGTAAAATCGTAAGCTCCGTGCTGGACTCCTTGAAAAGCAGCATCAGAGAAGCATCAATTCGACGAAGGATTAGTAAATGATCGGATAAAGCCGTACAAAGGGTATTATCCACCTCTTGCTTGCAGACCCGCAGCACTTCGGCTAATTGCTCCTGTATGGGTTGAATGAGCTCATCGAACAGATCATCCTTGCTCTTGAAGTAGCGATAGATATTGCCAGGTGTTATGCCTGCGGCATCTGCAATTTGCCGAATGGAGGCTTTCAGATATCCATGCTTCTTGAACTCGGCCATAGCCGCTTGGCGGATACTCTTTTTGACTTCATCTTTTAAAATTTGCATTAATAAACACCCGTTCACTTTTTGACATCATAGTAGGATTATACAGCGCCCACTTGGGCATTTCAACGCTATTTTGATAAAAAAAAAGAGTCCAACCTGCAGATTATCACAGGTCGGACACAAGTTTCTTATTCAACATCTACAGCTTTAATAATACGCGGCTTCACTTTCACGCGGAATTGCTTCAAATCCTTGAACTGAATGAACTTTTTGGACTCCTCGTTCCAGATACGGAATTTCAGAGATTCCAAGCTCGTTTTCAGTGTAATCGTCTGCACATTGCGAAGTGCTGCGTTCTTGTTGTGAACCTTTTGCAAATGATAATTAGGAACGCGCGGGCTTAAATGATGAATATGGTGATATCCGATATTGCCTGTGATCCAATGTAGAATACGCGGCAAATTGTAGAACGAGCTGCCATGCATCGCGGCTTTGACATAATCCCATTCTTCATCGTTCTCGTAGTACGTTTCTTCATAGTTATGCTGAACGTAGAACAGCCAAATTCCCGCCATACCTGAGAAGAAGAACATCGGTCCTTGAATAAGTAGGAACGACTGCCAGCCAATGCCCCAACAAAGCAACGCAATGCTGCCCACAATACCGATATTAGTGATATACGTATTCATTCTTTCTTTCATGCCGACATTCCGGCGGTTAAACCGGTAATCAATTAAGAAGATGAAGATCGGTCCGATAATAAACATCACAAACGGACTGCGGTACAGGCGATATGTCATTCGTTTGAGCCATGTTGCTTGCATATATTCATCCACGGTTAGCGTCCAGATGTCACCAACGCCTCTTTTATCCAAGTTGCCACTAGATGCATGGTGAACAGAGTGTGTATGGCGCCACTGATGGTACGGCACGAAGGTTAATATTCCGGTTAGTGTGCCAACAATTTCATTGGCGAGTTTGTTTTTGAAAAAGGATTTGTGACAGCAATCATGAAAAATGATGAAAATGCGGATCAAAAATCCTGCGGCAATTAGATCAATCACGAAAGTTAGCCAAATAGAAACGGAAAGACTTAGAAAAGCAAAATACCAAAGCACGAAAAAGGGTCCCACTGTATTGATGATTTGCCACACGCTATGCTTCATATGTGGTCTTTCGAAAGGCGCGATATCTTTCCGCCACCCACCCTTATCCTCATGCTTCATCCTGTTAGAACTCCCTCTCTCCGTGTCGTGTCGGATCTTGTAAGTTTATATCCCTTGAAGTAGTACGTGACGAATCGAAATAAGTTCCCGTTATAGGATAACAAATATTACATAGCTAACTCATCATACGTGGGTAAACCCTTTTTGTAAAATGCAATATAAGTAATTGTTATAAAAAAGAGACGAATCGCCTCTCGTTCTGCATTAGAACGAAGCTATTCGTCTCTCCTTCATTTCGGTCGATCTATTGAAAAAAGCTCACCAAGCTTCGCATACGAGTTGCCCGCTAACCGACTCACAGGCTTCACCTTCTGCGGATCAATGTGTCCGTTGTCAACTAAGTTGCCATCGATGTGAAAATAAACGACACGTCCGATTAACAAATCTGTCGCGGGTGCATCCGGTGTTCCGCCGAGCGGAATCGCCTGCTCGAGGACGCATTCCATGCGGATGCTCGCTTCGGCTATGCCAGGAACCGCGATGTGGCGGCTCGCGACAGGCGTTAGTCCCGTCAGCGTCACTTCGCTCTCCTCTGGCGGCAATGCAGCGGCGCTCTGATTGATCTGGTCGATATAGGATTCGTCTGCGATGTGCACGACGAATGCTCCTGTATCGACCGCATTGCGGGAGGTGTCCTTACGGACACCTGACTTCCGCTGCACGGAGACGGCAACCATCGGGGGATCCGCCGTCACGATGGTGAAATAGCTGAACGGAGCTGCGTTCAACACGCCATCAGCCGATAAGGTCGAAACAAAGGCGATCGGTCGAGGAATAATGCTGCCAATGAGCAGCTTGTAGTTCTCTCGCTCGCTTTGTACGGATGGATCAATACCTAACATTGTCATTGTGACAATCCCCCTCTGTATCTATTAGAGTGAGAGCCCTTTGAGCCAGTCTGCTGCTGCCAAAACCTCTGAGCGGGTCAATTGGTGGCCAGCATTCTCCCAATGTACATGGACATCCGAGCCTGCATCACTCAGTAAGCGCTCAAGCTCCTCTGACTCCTCTGGGGAGCAGATCGGATCGTTCTTCCCTGCGCCAATGAAGACAGGCGTATCTGTGAGATCTGGCAGTTGCAGGCCGCGAATCGGCACCATCGGATGATGCAAGATAGCTGCCCGGAAAGCATTCGGGTAGTGAAACAAAAGGCTGCCCGCGATATTCGCGCCGTTCGAGTAGCCGATCGCAACGACATTACTGCGATCGAAGCCATGCTCTACCGCTGCTTCGTCGATGAAATCGTACACTTCCTTCGTGCGGAAGATGAGATCCTCCTCATCGAAGATGCCTTCAGCCAGCCGACGGAAGAACCGCGGCATGCCATTCTCTAGGACATTCCCCCGTACACTAAGTACGGAGGAGGTTGGTGAAATCGCCTGCGCCAAAGGCAGCAGGTCTTGCTCTGTCCCGCCCGTTCCGTGAAACAGAACGAGCACGGGTGCAGTCAGATCAGATCCTTGCTGATAGATATGTCTCATTGCCCATCACCTTCCAATACCCGCACTTCAATCGGCGGAAGATTTTTCACGATTTGATCGCGGCTTGCTTCAAACCATTCCGGCAGCATTAATTTTTCGCCAAGCGCCTCTGGCGCCTCATCTCTTGCAAAGCCTGGAGGATCGGTAGCAATCTCAAATAGGATGCCGCCTTCTTCACGGAAGTAGATCGCATTGAAGTATTGACGATCTACGATCGGGGTAGGGTGGTAGCCGTGACTCGCTACATGACTTCTCCAGAGCGCATGCTCGGCATCATCTTTCGCGCGCCATGCGATATGATGCACCGTTCCCGCTCCACCAGCGCCGTAATCCATCGGCGTTACGTTGATATCGACGATGTTGCCTAAGTCGCCGAAGGAGGAATAGCGTGCATAGGCACCTTCTTGCCCTACTTTTTGCAGACCCATAACGTTCACGAGGAGCTCCGATGTTTTGTCAGGTGCAGTGCTGTAGAGGACAGCGCCTCCGAAGCCTTTAATCGCTTTTTCCACTGGAACACCGCCAAACGCCCATTGACTTGGCGCGCCTTGTTCGCGCTCGACGATTTCAAGTCTCAGACCGTCTGGGTCTTTGAATTGCAGATAGGTTTCGCCGAATCGAGCATTTTTCTCATAAGCGACCTCGAATTTCGCTAGACGTGCTTCCCAGAAAGAAAGACTACCTGTTGGCACTGCGTAAGTCGTAATGCCGACCTGACCGCCGCCGACCCGACCTTTACGGGATCCCGCGTATGGGAAGAAGGTAATGATCGTGCCTGGGCTGCCTGCTTCATTACCAAAATAGAGATGGTAGACTTCCGGCGCATCGAAGTTAATCGTTTTTTTGATCATACGAAGTCCTAAAATACCTGCATAGAAATCAACGGTTGCCTGTGCATGTTGAACGAAAGCGGTGATGTGGTGGATACCTGCGGTTTGTTGTTGTGTTGTTGTCATAATAGCCAACTCCTTCATATTTAAGATTCTTTATTTTAAGATACTAGATCTGGGTTGATACGAGACAAGAAATGAGGGACATTTCTACTATTTAAATCCCTCTTGCGCATACCTGCCAAGCTTCTTCAGCAGTTGACTCGCGACCTTCTTCTCTTCGTCCGTCAGCCCCGCCACTGCCTGCTCGATCACTTCGGCGTGCTTCGGAAATACATCCTCAATAAATTGTTTCCCTTTTTCCGTTATTTCAGCAAAAATCAATCTGCGATCTTCCGTCGATGTATTGCGTATAACGAATTCCTTTTTCACTAGCTTATCGACGACATAGGTAATGTTCCCACTACTCATCAATACCTTACTGCCAATTTGTTGAATCGCTTGTGCTCCCTTGTGGTAAAGCAGTTCCAGTACACCAAACTCTGTGCGGTTCAGTCCATGCTTGCGAATATCTCGGTCCCCGTGGGCGTTCACCCACTCACTCGCTCTAGAAAGGGCGATATAGAGATCTAGAGAATTATTTCTTGCTTCGCTCATGTTGCTTCACCTCGTTTCTTGTTTGCCTCGTTTATCTTAATTTAAAGATACTTTATTTTGAGATAAAAGTCAACAGCTATTTTAAATACAACCTTATCCCTTTCACAGCCTAATTTAGCTTTCCCGAGCTACCCTTCCTATACAAATGGAAAAATAATGAACAGAATGTCACACCTTTTCCAATACGACTCGTGGTATGATTAAGCCTTTAAGAATGGTAAGAAAGGTTGGTTATACAGCTATGAACACTTCACAAGTCTTACACGGGGCAGTGGCTGAGAAAGAACGGTTCCCTATTTCCCTTTTCTCTCTAACGGTTGGCGCTTTCGCCATCGGTATGACCGAGTTCGTTATTATGGGCATTCTGCCTAATGTGGCCGATGACTTGAATGTTAGTATTTCGCAAGCGGGGCAATTGATCACGGGTTACGCACTTGGCGTGGCATTCGGTGCTCCTATTCTCGCTATGTTGACCCATAAGCTGC
Organism: Paenibacillus sp. J22P169; assembly: GCF_059691995.1. Classification (NCBI taxonomy): domain Bacteria; kingdom Bacillati; phylum Bacillota; class Bacilli; order Caryophanales; family Paenibacillaceae; genus Paenibacillus; species Paenibacillus sp. J22P169. The sequence goes on from NZ_JCAUAO010000006.1 coordinate 253,951, forward strand.
CGCAGAAGCGCCTCCTTCTGGTGCTCATGCTCATTTTCATCCTTGGCAATGGCTTAGCTGCGCTAGCTCCCTCCTATGGGATTGTACTCGTAGCGCGACTGATTACTGCTTTGGCTCACGGTACCTTCTTCGGTGTCGGCTCTGTCATCGCGGCGAACTTGGTTCGTCCTGAAAAGAGGGCCAGTGCCATTTCGGTAATGATGGCTGGATTAACCATCGCAAATATTCTTGGCGTACCGCTTGGAACTTATATCGGTCAGCATCTCGGCTGGCGGGCATCCTTCGGCTCCGTTGTCATTATGGGGATCATCTCTTTCATTGGTATCCTCATCTTCATACCACAGATTACACAGAAAACGAATAGCAGCCTTGTAAAGCAGGTCCGCTCTCTTTTGCAGCCGCGATTGTTACTCGTTTTTCTGATTGGAGCATTAGGTTGCAGCAGTTTGTTTGCGGTGTTCACCTACATCGCACCAATTCTAATCAACATAACAGGGTTTAAAGAGAGTAGCGTGACATGGATTCTCGTCTTGTTCGGCTTTGGCGTAACTCTTGGTAACATCGTAGGTGGCAAAATGGCTGACTGGAAGCTCATGCCGTCCTTGATCTTCAACTTTGCCGCATTGTCGCTCATTCTCGTTGTATTCGCGTATACGGATCAATTCCCGATTGCCGCGATTATCACCATATTCATATGGGGGATTGCTTCTTTCGGGATTTTGCCTGGGCTGCAGATTCGCATCATGAATCTGGCCAAAGAGGCGCCAGAGCTGGCGGCCACCTCAACGCATTCTGCGTTGAATCTTGGCAATGCTGGCGGTGCCTTTCTAGGTGGCTGGGCGATTACGCACACCGGCCTGTCGTCTTTGCCTTGGATCGGCGCGGGATTGACCGGGGCGGGGTTTGTTTTGATGCTGTGGAGTTTCCTGCGGGAGCGTAAGTTGAAGTCAATATAACGAACCAGCGGCAGCTAGGACTTGATCGTAAAGTCTTAGCTTGCCGCTGGTTTTTTGTATGGTGGGTAAAGGGCGTCTTGAGGGATACGTGTTGTTAACAAATAAGCATTGGGCCTGTTCTCTTTTACGCCGCATTCCAACCTTACTCCCCCTCCGCCCATATGCTAACTGGATAAACTACAGCTAATTGTGACACTTACCGCTAATATGAGAAACTAACTGGATTTCCTACAGTTAATTTCGTCCGATTTTGCTGAAATGGTCAATTCCGGAGCTTTTAACTGTATATATTCCAGTTAATCAGCTAATCCGGGCTTTTTGGGCGAAAATAGATGGAGGTTTTCCAGTTAATCTAGACGGCCTGTTCCTGTGGCGGGGTCGGAGGGCAGGGTGGTGACTCTAGAGCGTAGTCCACTCAATCCTGATCCAACCGAACCCCACCGAAAGGAATTGACATCGACGGGTTATTACTGATGCTATCGAGTTATCTGGAGGGTTTAAGTAAGTTTCTACTGAAAAGTGGAAGGGATAGCTTGTTGGTATCGGGGTGCAGTATGTGGAGTGTGAGCTACTGCTGGCTGGGATGTGGACTATTGAGGCGATACTTGTTTTAAACAAATTACTGTTTTGGCTGCACCACCTCCTATCAATTCTTCGTCCCCCTCGCCTCCCAAACACGTTTAACTTGAAAAACTACAGCTAAATTTTCTGCATTCCTCAATTTGAATAAAGTAACTGGATTTCCTACAGATAATTTCATCCGATTTCACTGGAATGGCCGATTCCGGAGCTTTTAACTGGAGGTTTTCCAGTTAATCAGTTATTTCGGGCCATTTGTGCAAAATTAGATAGAGTTTCTCCAGTTAATCCAAATGGACGGTCGCTCCTTTGGTGGAGCTGGTGACAGGGGGCGTGGTCGATTCTAGAGCGAGGCGCCCCACTCCGCCGCTCCTGAGAGAGACGCCGGTTCGCGTCCGCTCCTGAGCCCGTTTCACGCTCAGCCGACGCACCGGCACGCCCCAACACAAAAAAGGCGCTTCCTCACATTCCGAGGAAGCGCCTTTTCTTACCCACTAACTGCCGAGGTTCCCTTCTGCAGTTGGTACATTTTCGCGTAGCGCCCGCCTAGCGCCATGAGCGTCTCGTGATTGCCCCGCTCGGCGATCTCGCCGCGATGCAGGACAAGAATTTGATCCGCATCGCGGATCGTGGACAACCGATGCGCGATGATGAGTGTCGTCCGCCCTTCGCTCACAACCTGCAACGCTTGCTGGATGAGCCCTTCCGTCTCACTGTCGATGCTGGCTGTCGCCTCATCGAGGATCAGGATCGACGGGTCGAACGCCAACGCGCGCGCGAACGAAATCAACTGCCGCTGACCGGAGGACAGCGTGCTTCCCCGCTCGACGACCTGCTCGTCGTAGCCGTTCGGCAGCTGTTCGATAAAGCCAGCCGCCCCAACATCACGCAGTGCAGCCTTTACTCTGTCCAGTGAGATATCTTGGTTGTACAGACTCACGTTGAACTTAATGTCCCCCGCGAACAGGAACGGATCCTGCAACACGATCCCCATATGCTTACGCAGCGCCTGTTTCGACATCCCCTTGATGTTATGCCCATCAATCGTAATGGCGCCCTCATTCGGCTCGTAGAAGCCCAGGAGCAGGTTCAGGATAGAGCTTTTGCCTGATCCGGTGTGCCCGACTAGGGCGATGGTTTCCCCTTTTCGGGCTTCAAAGGAGATTCCCTTCAATACGTTTTCCCCTTCTTTATAAGCAAAGGTAACGTTGTCGAACTTCACAATGCCCTCGGGGCGGCGAACGTGATCCGTTTTCTCCACTTCTTGACCTTCCATATCAAGGATGGTGAATACCTTTTCCGCGGATACGAAAGCCCGCTGCGCATTCGTCAACTGATCGAAAATCCCAATGATCGGTTGAAAAATCCGGCCCAAGTAATCAATAAAGGCATAAAATACCCCGAAGGAAATAGCGGTCTCTAAGGATTTTCCGCCAAAATACCAAATTACCATCGCCGTCACCAAGCTGCCTATCGTCCCCACCACGTTGCGAGTAGAAAGGCCGTAAATCCGAAACTGATTCCGTTGGTTGACATATCGATCCATGTTGAGCACTTCGAACTCATCCAGCGTAACTTTCTCCCGACGAAAAGCCTGAATGATCGGCATCACGACAATCGACTCATTGATCATCGCGTTCATATCGCTGAGTCTAGCGCGCATGATGGTAATAAAAACTTTAGAATATTTGAGATGAATGTACATAATCACCACAAAAATCGGCGGCAGCACTAAGCAGAACATCGCCAACTGCCAATCCAATAGGAAAAGTGCGATGTAAATACCGACTAGCTGCAGCATGCTAACAACGAAAGTTGCCATGAAGCTCATAAAGAGATCGCGAACAGCCTCCGTATCATTGGCGATACGAGATACAACCTGACCGATCGGCGTGTTATCGAAATAACGCAGCGAAATGCGCTGAATGTGCCCCATCAGATCCATTCGCATGTTCTTAATAATTTGCAGAGCGGTAGATTGAAGGATATAAGCCTGTGAGTAATTACATAGACCCGCTGTTACCAGTAAACCCAAATAGATACCGAGCAATTTAAGCACAGGAGCTATTTCATTCGCACCGGTTGAAAGATACTTATCAATAATTGTTTTCGTTATATAAGGCCCGCCCAGCTCGGCAGCTACTGAACAACAAAGAATCAGCAGCGCTCCGAGAATTCTGAACTTGTAGACGAGAGCATATGAAATCAGTCGTCTAGCCGTTGTCGGTTTAGACAAAATAGTCGTCCTCCTTTCTCAATCTTCGAGACTGGCTTCCATCTGTTGGCGATCCCATTGCTCGCGGTACCAACCTCCGAAATGCATGAGCTCCTCATGGGTGCCCTCTTCAATGACTCTGCCCTCATCAAGAACGAGAATCCAGTTTGCGTGGCTCACCGCAGACAGTCGGTGCGTGGAAATGAGTGTCGTACGTCCCGCACGTTCCTTACGAATATGCTGGAGAATACGACTTTCCGTACGTGCATCTACGGCTGAGAGCGAATCATCCAGCAGCAAAATCTCCGAATCAATCAGTAACGCTCTCGCAATCGCTAGTCGCTGTTTCTGACCACCGGACAACATAACACCATTCTCACCGACGATTGTGGATAAACCATCTGGCATCTGAGCTATATCTTGGGTAAAAGAAGCCATTTCCACGGCGTGCGCAATCTCTTCCGGCGAAGCCGTATGTTTCCCTAACGCGACATTATCGCGAATGGATTTCGATAGCAATAGATGCTCCTGCGGCACGTAGGCCACCCAGCGTTTCATTTGATCAATGGCAATTTGCTCAATCGGTACACCCGAAATGCGCAACTTATCTGGCTCTAGCGGATATTGACGCAGTAGTTGCTTGAGCAGCGTGCTTTTGCCACTGCCGGTTCGACCGACAATACCCAGCGTTTGTCCGCGCTCTAGCTGAAAAGAGACATGAACGAGACTCGGATGGTTCGCAGTCGGGTAAGTGAACGTCAAATCGTTCATCTCAATACGTTCTGGCACAGCGATGTGGATTGGTTTATCCGTATCAACTAGATCGGCCTTCTGCGACAGCGCCTTATCCAGACGATCTGCTGAAGCACTGCCGCGTTGCAGAACGTTAATAAACTCGCCAAAAGAAATCATCGGCCAGATCAGCATGCCGAGGTAAATATTGAAGGAGATCAGCTGTCCCAGCGTGATTTCGCCTTGAAACACAAGATACGAGCCGTATCCGATGCCGATCGAATAACTGATGCCAACGATCAACGAGGTCAACGGTTGGAACAGCGCATTGAGCATCGAGACGCGGCGGTTTTTGTTCATCACATCCGATGTAACGTCATCGAATGCTTTCAAATCCTGTGCTTCTTGCACATAGGAGCGAATCACTCGGATGCCGGAGATCGATTCCAACGCATGATCGTTCATTACACCGAAGGAAGCCTGTGCTGCCAGGAAACGCACGCGCACCTTTTTGCCTAGCAGATTAATCATCAAGGCAAGACAAGGCAGCGGAATTAGCGCCGCAAGCATTAATTTGAAGGAGATCAGCGACACCATCGTAATGATGACGACAGACGCGCCAACAATCGTTGAAACGAGCGTCATCACCCCGTAACCGGAGGTTTGACCAATCGCGAGAATATCATTCGTCGCCAGCGCCATCAGCTGTCCCGTTGAGTTGCGTTGGAAAAACGGTGGAGACATTTTGGACAAATGCGTCAACAATCGCCCTCGAAGTAATTTCTCTACCAAAGCAGAGTTACCGAAGAGGTTCGTGATCCACAAAAAGGTCATGACATACAGAAGCAGCGAAAGTCCAATCAGCAAGTAAACCGTATGATGAAGCCCGGAAGCTGTTAAATTCCCATTACGAATATGGTCGATGATATTCCCAATCATTTTTGGCGGAATCGTCGCTAATAAATTCACACCGATTAATAGGGAGACTGCCAGTACATAATACTTCCATCTCTCTTTGAAAAACCAGCGAAGCTTCATAACAAAAGACACATTTCCCACCTCTTTTTGAATTTCTTGGCATACTCATTGATTCTATAGTTTAAGCCAAGTGAAGTCCACACCCGATCTTTTTTAAAATGAAACTTTCAGCTCTTATGCAACCTTGTCATAGACACGACCGTCAGAGAGAGCAGAATAACTACCATATTTTACATGCAGAAAGGAAGTTACCCACTACAATGAAACCGATGATGAAAAAAACACTCGCGATCCTCTCCCTATCCAGCATGCTGACAACAGGAGCGGCTTATGCGGCTACCACGGAAGCTGTCGTTCCCGATATGCACGCGAAACAAATTCAGCCTGTAAAAACCCAGCTCGATGTTACCATTCAAGTTAACGGAGAATCAACAGAGGGTGGATATATTAAATCCGGTGCCACGGAGCCCATGCTCCCACTTCGCGCTGTTGCTGAAGGCCTTGGCTTCACGCTCACATGGAATCCAACGACCTATGCAGTCGATCTGACGAAGGGTAATCTTTTTACAACAGTGAAAACAGGCGAAGATCGCTATGCAATTAATAAAATGCTAACTCAGCTCGGCACGGCACCTGAATTGGTGAACAGCAAGCTGTATGTGCCTGCTTCCTTCTTTGGTACCATTCTACATGGAACCGTCACTTCTAAAGGAAACTCCATCGGCATCACGATGAAGGAGGAGGCCAAGAAAGTGCAATCGACAGGCGTCATTACTTCTATCCGCAAGACAGGCGATAACGCACAGATTCACATTCAAGATACAGGTTTGGGCGGTATTGTTCTCAACGTAGGACCAGACACAACCTACCAAATGCTAGATGGCTCCAAACTAACACTTGCTGACCTTCATGTAGGTTTGACGATCACTGCGGAGCATTCTTTGGCGATGACGATGAGCTTGCCTCCTCAAACGTCTGCATCCAACATCACAGTGCTCGATACAGCGGTCCATAAAGGTGCCCTAGGTACAGCCGGTGTCATTGATGCTGTGCGTGAAGATGGCAGCATTCTTGTTAAGGGCGAAGGTCTTACGGAAGACGCTCAAGATGAGATCGTTCTTACGGTTGGCGCTGACACGGCTATTGTAGACGGTAAAGGTGATCCTGTAGAGAGATCCGCCCTTGTGAAAGGTGCGAAAGTTATCGGGTTCTACAGCCCTGTGATGACGAAAAGCCTGCCGCCGATCAGCAACGCATGGAAAATCGTTATAGCCGCTACGGAAGAGTAGGCTTTGCATAACGGAACTTTCAGAACCTTCCCTATTCGGAGGGTTCTTTTTCGTTTCTAAGAATCCCGCATCCGTGGCGGATGTACACTGTCCAAATGTTCTGTTTTTTGATACAATAACTGAAAATTCAATCGTATAAGGGGACTCATATGGAATACATTAGCACTCGCGGCAAAGTTGCACCCATCGGCTTCATCGATGCGATCCTAATGGGATTGGCCAATGACGGCGGTCTACTCGTGCCGAATAACATCCCACAGCTATCCGCTGACACACTTCAAAGCTGGTCGAAACTTTCCTACTCAGAGCTAGCTCTAGAAATTTTCTCTCTCTATGTGAACAATGAAATTCCTCGCGAAGAGCTGAAGCAGCTCGTTGATGAAAGCTATGCAACATTCCGTGACGAAGCCGTAACACCGGTTAAACGCCTGAGCGATGACACGTATGTGTTGGAATTGTTCCACGGGCCTACGTTTGCTTTCAAGGACATTGCTCTGCAATTCCTTGGTAATCTCTATGCGTACGTTTCACGCAAAACGAATTCCATCATCCATATCCTCGGCGCTACTTCCGGTGATACTGGTGCTTCTGCGATCGAGGGCGTTCGCGGCAAAGAAGGTATTCGGATTTGTATCCTGCATCCGCATCAGAAGGTTAGCCAAGTGCAAGAGCTGCAAATGACAACTGTCAATGACGCGAATGTATTGAATCTTTCCGTTGAAGGCACCTTCGATGATTGCCAACGCATTATCAAAGAGCTTTTTGCTGACGTAGAGTTCAAGCATCGCTACCACTTGCGCGCGATTAACTCCATCAATATTGCCCGCATTTTGGCGCAAACGGTGTATTATTTCTACGCGTACTTCCAATTACCACAGAAGCAACAGGCAGCGAAGGTGAATTTCAGCGTGCCGACGGGCAACTTTGGCGATATCTTTGCTGGCTACCTAGCTCAAAAAATGGGGCTTCCTATCCATAAGCTTATTCTTGCTACGAATGAAAACAATATCCTTGAGCGCTTCGTGCAAGAAGGCGTGTATCAACCTGGTGAGTTCCGCGGCACCTACAGCCCGTCCATGGACATTCAAGTAGCAAGCAACTTCGAGCGCTACTTGTTCTATCTGTACGGCGAAGACGCGGCGGCTGTTAATGCCATCATGGAGCAATTCAAGGCCGAAGGCCGCGTGGTTATTCCTGCCGACAAGCTGCAAGCCGTGCAGGCTGACTTCGCTGCGTATGGCGTGAAGAACGACGAGTGTCTCGACACGATCAGCGCCTACCATGCGAAATACGAATACCTGCTCGATCCGCACACAGCGTGCGGTGTAGCAGCTGCAGATAAGCTCGCCGCTCCTGGTGAGGTAACGGTGTCCTTGTCCACCGCGCATCCGGCGAAGTTCGATGAATCGATTCGCTTGCGCGGTATTGCGCAGACGTATCCGGAGCAAATCCAAGCTCTATTCGACAAACCACAGTTCCAGAAGGTGGTTGGCGGTTCGAACGACGCGATCAAGGATGAGCTCGTGAAATTTTTCTAGTAAGGGTTTAGAGGGGCTTCTGCCCCATATGTAGAAGCCTTCCTTCCACGTTGTGGGGGGAAGGCTTTTTTGGCGTGTGCGGAACCTGCGTACCCTACTGCTACTACACCTGAATTCCCACTCCCTCCATCTCCACTTCTCCAGCTACTCTGCCATTCCCGTACCTATCCCACTCCCGTATCCAGTTCCTCCTCCCAGCACACAATTAGCACGCTTCGAGAACTTAAGTAGATTGGAATTGGATGAACTGGAAAAACTACATGTAATCAAGCGCTAATGGACAGTTTTGTTCAATTAGATGGAATTTAGGTAGTTAAATTTCATTTTTGAGGCGATTTGAAATGGAATGCGTGAAATTAGCTGTAGGAAATCCAGTTATTCTTTTATTAATGACGTTTCGGGTGAATTTAGCTGTAGTTTTTCCAGTTAACCGCGAAAAGAGAGCGAAGGGATGGCAGTACGCGACTGCTGAGTGACCACACGGGGCACGGGCGAAGCCAGTATCCTTTCGGCTCACTCCCCCATCTACAACACAACATTAACCTAACAAATCAGTCCTCAGACCGATCTTCGTCCTTCCCTATAGTCGGAAGACACTTGTACCCTGTCATGGTATTCTTAGAGTAATGAATCCAAACAGTAGGAGTGAACAAATTGAATATGAATATGAATCGCAGCGCTTTTCTCGGGCCGATCTTGATTCTGCTAGGTGTTTTTATGTTTCTAAAAGGGGATGTATCGTTCAGTTCAGGCACTATTTTTGAATATTTCTGGCCGACACTGTTCGTTATTCCCATCGGAGTCTTCTTCCACTGGTTATACTTCTTCATCATGCAACGACGTGGCGTAGGCGTACTCGTTCCCGGAGGCATTCTGCTAACAGCAGGCATCGTATGTCAAATCTCCGCCCTGTTCGATATTTGGCACCTCATGTGGCCAGGTTTCATGCTGGCGGTTGCCGTCGGCTTGTTCGAACTGTATTGGTTCGGCGACCGTAACAGATACTTGCTGATTCCGATTAACATTCTAACGGTGATGTCGCTGCTGTTCTTCGCGATCTTCTCCATCGGTTCTATCTTTGGAACGCTCTTCCATAACAATTCGATCATCGCTATCGGGCTCATTGTAGTTGGCGGCCTGATGATGATCCTACGTAGTCGAAACTAGTCTCACATTTATGCCAGAAGCCGTCCTGCAGTTTATCTGCTAGGACGGCTTCTTTGTTATGGGTACTTATATTTGCCAATCGAGACGCTGTCACGCTCATGTACGCTCAATATATGTAAAAGCGATAACGTACCTCCCTCGTTAGTTAACAAACCAAACCGCGCGTTCAACCCCGACCAGCCCTCTAACCCATCCGCTTGATATTCCCCAGAAACATACGCCTGAGCAAGCTCTTTATTGGACCAGAACTCGATACGCTTATTCGGTAGATCCCCTATTTGATCAGCTAGCAAGAGGAGAAACAGCTTTTGAAAATCTGTATTTTCAGGTACATCCACATATCCGTCCGCGAACACAACCGTCGTATCTGAATGAGCGCCTAGGTTCTCTCCCAAGACCTCAACTTTCAAGCTATATCTTCCGTGAAGGAGTACGAATGTCAACTCTGTTCAAAGGTTCGTTCCAGTTCACTTCTGCACCAAGCGCCTCCGCAACAGCCCGCGTAGAGGTCATTGTCGTCCCATCTTCGGTAACTTGCGCATCGAGTAAGGTCCCATTCACCGCAACTAGTCGGCTCGTATGAATCATATCTGACGCAGAAGCCACTGTCACACCTGTTAAAACAGCACCGCAGATCGCACCGAGGATCCATGCTTTCACCAACGACCACTCTCCTTCTCCTAACTTGAAAAGCTAGTTACGCATCCTAACGAAGAAGTTGCTGCTATTTCATTGTATGCTGAATTTGTCCACATCAGGCATACCATGTATGCAAAAAGGCCTGCGAATGACATTTCATCCACAGACCTTTATGTTAACCCGCCACAACGTTATCCCCTGTGGATTGTTTGATTTGTTTGCTTCGCAGTTGTCCACAAGCGGCATCAATATCCGTCCCGTGCTCCAAACGCACGCTGCAGGAGATACCTTGCTTCTTGAGCGTATCGTAGAAGGCGCGTACCGATTCACGCTCACTTCGCTGATATTGGCTGTGCTCATCCACCGGATTATATGGAATCAAGTTCACATTCGCCAGTTGGCGGATATGCTGAATCAACTCAGCCAGTTGAAGCGCATGCTCTCTGCCATCATTCACATCTTTCAGCAAAATGTACTCGAGCGTAATTCGACGATTCGTTTTCTCCAAATAGTACTCGATCGCTTCCATCAACGTCTCAATCGGGATCGCCTTGTTGATTTTCATAATGCGTGTACGAAGCTCGTTCGTCGGCGCATGCAAGGAAATCGCTAGATTCACTTTCAGATCCGAGTCTGCAAACTCTCTAATTTTAGGCGCAAGACCGCTGGTGGATACTGTAATGTGCCTTGCAGCAATATCCAGGCCCTTCTGATCCTTCACGACACGGATAAAATCAACCATATTCACAAAGTTATCGAACGGCTCGCCAATCCCCATGACAACAATATGGCTAACGCGTTCGTCTTTACCCATAGTGTCCAAATGGAACTGAACCTTCATAATTTGTTCCACGATTTCCGCGGCGGACAAATCACGGCTTTTGGCCAGCAAGCCACTTGCACAGAAACTGCACCCAATGTTACAACCCACTTGCGTCGTCACACAGACGGATAAGCCGAATTTATGACGCATCAGTACCGTCTCGATCAAATTGCCGTCCGCCAGTTTGAACAGAAACTTCATCGTGCCATCGGCCGATTCCTGTCTCGTATGTTCATTCAAGGTATGGATGGCAAAATGCTCATTTAATGTTGCTAGGCAATCCGCTTTCACATCCGTCATTTCCGCAAACGAAGCGACCCGCTTACGATATAGCCAATCCCATACTTGCAGGGCGCGCGACTTTTTGTAGCCTTTTTCGGCCAGCCAAGCGACCAGTTGATCAAAAGTTAATCCATAAATGGATGAAAGTTTCATTCCGTTATCCTCTTTTCGAGACTATCACGTGCAGTCTAGTTCTTCTAAGCAGCCGAAGCGTACCATCTATATAGGTATTGTGCCAAAAATCCTCCCCGAACACAAGGGAAGGCACTCATTTCCACAAAGAAAAGGCACCTCCGGATCCGGGGGCACCTCATATTCCGCTCATTTTAACCGAATTAAGCGCTAGTTACTTCCACCTTACGTTCCTCTTCCGCCACGACTTCATCATCGGACACTAAGCCATAAGGAATACAGAGCGGGACACCGGCCCGTTTATCCACGATAACATCCGCATGGATGGCGAACACGTCGAGCAGCATTTTTGGAGTTACGATATCCATCGGTGCGCCTTCGTAGACGACATTCCCTGATTTAATCGCGATCAAATGATCGGCATAACGCGTCGCATGATTCAAATCATGCACAACCATTACGATTGTCGTATTGTGACGCTCGTTAATTTCTTTGAGCAGACATAGCACCTCAAGCTGATGCGCCATATCCAAATAGGTCGTCGGCTCATCCAAGAACAACATATCCGTCTGTTGTGCTAACGCCATCGCGATCCATACGCGTTGACGCTGCCCGCCTGACAAATGATCGATCGGACGATCCTTGAACGGCGTCATTCCGGTCACTTCGAACGCCCAGTTGATGATCTCGCGATCCGCGCTGGACATCTTCTGAAAGCCGCGCTGATGCGGGAAACGGCCATATCCCACTAATTCTTCAGCGGTAATGCCTTCCGGAGCTGAGGGTGATTGCGGCAAAATCGCAAGTTTCTTTGCAATTTCCTTCGTCGATTGGTGATGAATGGAATGACCATCGAGGAACACGGTCCCTTCCGTCGGCTTTAATAGTCGCGACATCGCCTTCAAAATCGTCGATTTCCCTGAACCGTTCGCTCCGACTAATGCCGTAATTTTACCCGTAGGGATCTCAATACTCAAATCATTAATGATTTTCAATTTATCGTAAGAAACATGCAGCTGTTCAGTATATATTCTCGTTGCTATCGCCATGAGGAACATCCCCTTTTCCAATATGTATACAGGGTTGAATGATTGGTTAATTTCTCTCCATTAAATAAAAATGATAATCATTATCAATGAAAATGTCAAGGTTTTTCATACAAAAATAGGATGCCCACAGGCATCCTACTTCTTCCATCCTATCTGACACTTACACCTTAAATCGAGCCACAGCCAATTGAAGGTCATTCGACATACCGCTCAACTCGTTAGCCGTCCTGGAAACTTCCGAAATCGTCGCAAGCTGATGCTCCGTTGCGGCTGCAACAGCTTGTGTAAGCTCCGTTGTCATGCGAGTTAATTCTGCCATTTCCACAATGCCAGCCAATACTTCCTCCGAGCTTGCTGACATTTGCTCCGATACAGCAGATACATCGGTCATCTGATCGACAACCTCCTGAACCGTGCCAGAGAGGTCCTTGAACGTACCGTCTGTTTGTTCAACGACAGCCTGCATGGCCTCCACTTCTCCCAGACCGTGATCCATCGCGACCACAGCCGCACCCGTCTCATGTTGAACGCGCTCTACGAGTTCAGCGATACGCTCTGTCGCGAGTCGAGACTGGTCCGCAAGCTTGCGAATTTCCGTGGAAACGACAACGAAGCCTTTGCCGTGTTCGCCTGCTCTCGCTGCTTCAATCGATGCGTTCAACGCAAGCAAATTGGTTTGTCTTGTCACATTCGTAATGAGGACTGTGATCTCGCCGATTTCCTCGGACATCGATTTCAGGCTCTGGATCGCTTGCACCGCTTGTTGCACGGAACGCAGCGCTTCACTAATTTGCAGCATGCTTTGTCCCATTCGCGCATTCCCTTCACTCGTATGGGTACGTGCATGTCCTGAAATATCTGTCGCATGTCCTGCTGATTCCGCTACGCGCTGAATCCCTACAGCCATCTCATTCATGGCATGACTGCTTTCCTCCGTGCCCTGACGCTGCTGCTCCGAATGCGAAGCAAGTTGCCCCATCATATCCGAGACAGATGCTGTAGATTGACTTGTCTGTTGAGCACCTGTTTGTAAGGATTCCGCTGCCGCCGAGACTTGTTGTGCGGCTTGTGCGATCTGAATGATGAGTCCCCGCAGGTTCCCAACCATATCCTTCAAGTGATTGCCCAATACACCCAATTCATCCTTGCTTTTGCTTTTGGTCAGTGATGAATCCGACAAATCTCCTGCTGCCGCCGCCTGTGCCAGCTTAACCAACGGGCTGATCTGACGCAGATACAGTCGTACAATAATGACGATGAAAAGGGTCCCAATTACAATCGCGATTAAGCCGATCCATAGCGACTGCAACGTATATTGGTTCATCTGCGACTTAATAACGCCGTAGTCGAAATCTAACCCTGCGAAAGCAACAAGCTTGCCATCCTTATCTCGAATTGCACTTACGGCACTCACCCATGTTCCTAGTGAATCTGAGTAGGTACCCGTAATACCGAAACCTGTTTTTTCTGCATCCTCAAGCGCAGTACGCAACTCAGGAACTGGCACATAAGGTTCTGCCGGCTTCTCATCAGCATATAGCTCCGAATTGGATAACAAATTCAAAAGGGCTGGTTCTCCCTCGGACGTTATCCATTCTGGGTAAAATAAGTACGCGTTCTCGACCAATTCCCCTTGTGAAACGCGGTCCATATCCTCTTGTACGTTCATAATAGCAGGCTCATATTTATATGCTTCCTGATTTTTCTTTAACTCTGTCTTTGATTTCTCAATGTAATCTATTTTCTGCATGAGGGGTGCATGGAAAATCCCTTCAAGTGCGGTCAAATTATCTGACATTTGCTGCTGATGCTGTTGATACGAAACGAAGGTAAGCAACACGCAAAGTAGAATATAGCAGGCCGCTGTCCAGGCAGATATTTTGAAAGAAAGTGATTGAAAAAACCTTACAGATGCTTGCTTGCCTTGTGAATTAGCTTGTGACATGATTAACAAAAACACCTCCAGAGTTGTACAGCACAGCAGTTAGGCAAATATTGGTCATACGGGCTAGTCTTCTAGATTTCGACAAAGTTTTTAGAAACCCTTCCCTTTTTTTATTTAGAATTTGTTTTCAATTCGCTCTATGAGAAGGTAAATGCAACCTTTGTGCAAAGGTAGGGAAGCAACACGACTAATGGTTCTATTCAGACCCCTGAGGAGGATGGTAGTTTGTCTACGATAAAAGCACTTATTTTTGATTTTGACGGTACGATTCTGGATACAGAGACGGCCTGGTATGAGGCGCTCCGCCAGATTGCTCTCGAGCATGATATTGATCTGACCTTAGAGATATACGGGCAATGCATCGGCACTTCTCTACATGTGTTCGATCCCTATGACTATCTGATTACGGATAAAAAAATACCGATGGATCGTGAAACACTCGGCAAGCATGCTCATACGAGACATACACAAATGATGGCCGAAGAAGGAATTCGTCCGGGAATTCTTGATTACTTAGCGGGGGCTAAGGAGTTAGGCCTGCGCATTGGCTTAGCCTCCAGCTCTAAGCGCTCTTGGATTGACAAGTATCTGGCACAGTTGGGGATTGGCCACTATTTTGAAACGATTCGCACCGCAGAAGATGTGGAGCTAGTGAAGCCCCACCCTGCGCTCTACGAACTAGCGTTGCAAGACCTTGGCGTACAGCCGCATGAGGCGGTCGCAATTGAGGATTCCCCGAACGGCGCTCGGGCCGCGGCCGCGGCAGGCATGCACTATATCGTGGTGCCCAACCCGGTTACGAAGTTTCTAACTTTTGACGGAGAGCCGCATCGATTGCAGTCTTTGGCAGAGCTTTCGTTGCAGGCCATGTTGGATCGGGTTGCAGGTACGTAGATGGGAAGCAGTTGGTTTGATGTGAAAAAAGTTCGGCCCGGCCAGTTCGGGCGATATGAAGGTGGCGCGGGGGTGACCCTGCGCTGCTTTTTTGTTAGTTGGGGGGTGCGAGGCTGAGTGGATATTGGGCGATACCCTGCCTCTTGGGGCCAGTGAGAGCGATTAGATGGAAAAAGTACAGCTAATTTAGCGGATTCCCCGATGTAAATACGATTAACTGGATTTCCTACAGCTAATTTCGAGATATTCCCCCATTTGCTCAGAAATCATCAGATTAGCTACAAAATTTCCAGTTAAATCGCATCTTGGTGAAAAAGCGGCCGAATTAACTGTAGTTTTTCCAGTTAAAGTTGCCGCGGAGGCTGCTTGGCGGGTGTAATGGTGCAGGTAGTGGGGTGTTCGGTGCTCGGGATTAGCTATTCGTTTTGATGTTGGTGTTGGGTGTTGGGTGTTAATGTTGGTGCTGGTGCTGGTGCTGGTGCTGGTGCTGGTGCTGGATAAGTATGCGTAAGATGACGAGTAGATAAATGTGTTGGGTTTATTTTTTACGTGTTTGGTGTCTAGGGCACTGGTGCGAAAGCCGCCCTACTTCACACCATGCAGCGCATCTAACGCAGCCTGCTCGTCCTTGACGAAAAAGAATTGCTTACCTTGGTTGCATTCGTAGATGAAATCGCGGAGGCTTTTGCTGTCGTATTGGTCGAAATCGCCGATGATGGCCATTTTCATATGATAGTTCGTGTATTTCTGGAGAACATCGCCAGCGAGCTTTGTTTTGAGCTCGAAGAAATCCTCGGTCACATTCCACTGATGAATGATAAACTTGTCGCATCCCGACAAGTAGCGGACGTTTGCCATTAGATCGAGCGCATCCTGACCGTTGCTAATGAGAATGTCCGTGCTCTCCACGATGGCAACTTGGGAGTCGCCCTTCTGATTGATCGTTGTATTCATGTCACTTCTACCTCTTCCTCCATAAACTCGTGGACTAGTACTTCTTCGTCCCGTCTATTCAGTTCATTTTCCTCAAGTACAGCGAATTTATCACCGTATTCTTTAATGATATGCGTTTCCCCCCACATACAGAGCGAATCCAGAATCGGTTTCAAGCTTGACCCATAGTCGCTTAACTCATACTCCACTTTAGGCGGTACTTGATTGTACACGATCCGCTTCACGATTCCGTCATCCTCAAGCTCTCTGAGTTGTTGGGTCAGCATTTTTTGTGTGATTCTCGGCATGAGTCGCTTGAGATCACTTGTCCGCTTCTTACCATGGGTCAAATGGCAGAGTATGACACATTTCCACTTCCCGCCAATCACTTCCAGGGTAGCTTCAACGGAAATATTGTACAATTTTTTACCCATATGCGCTTCCCTCCTGCCCCATCTTCATTCTCAACCTATAGGCACTAAAAAGTACCTACCGTACTTAAAAGTACGTACTGGTCAATCTATCTATAATGTCTGATAATAGCACTTACCGGCCGGGACATACAAGTTTGGAGTGATTGCTATGAAACAAGAAACTAAAGGAAATACGCTGGCGCTGCTTGCCCTTGCGGTTAGCGCCTTTGCCATTGGCACAACCGAGTTTATCAGTGTCGGACTCCTTCCGCTCATTGCTGAAGACCTTCATATATCCATCACAGGTGCAGGGTTAACGGTGACCTTATATGCCCTTGGCGTTACTTTCGGGGCTCCGATCTTAACTTCCCTGACCTCAACCGTCTCACGCAAAACGCTGCTGCTCTGGATCATGCTTGTCTTTATCGCAGGCAATCTGCTAGCTGCCACCGCAGGCGGCATCGTTATGCTGTTGATTGCTCGCGTCGTATCCTCGCTGGCGCATGGCGTCTTCATGTCGATTGGCTCGACCATCGCCGCCGATCTCGTACCCGAGAACCGCAGAGCCAGCGCGATTGCGCTAATGTTCTCGGGGCTTACAGTCGCCACCGTGACCGGTGTGCCGATCGGGACTTACCTCGGCCAACAGCTAGGCTGGCGAGCCGCTTTCTTCGCCATTGTCGCGGTTGGCGTTCTTGCACTCATTGCGAACTTTATCTTAGTGTCCGCAAACTTGCGTAAGGGAACGCGCACAAAGCTAGGCACACAGCTGAAGCTGGTTACGAACGGACGTCTGCTGCTCGCCTTCTCAATTACAGCCTTAGGCTACGGCGGAACCTTCGTGGTATTCACGTATCTATCTCCGTTATTACATGAGATCACTGGGTTTAAAGAGCATACCGTAGCGTTAATACTACTCCTCTATGGCGTTGCCATTGCGATCGGTAATGTCATCGGAGGACGCGCCGCGAATCGTAAACCGAGTAAAGCACTGCTGATCATGTTCTTATTACAGTCTCTTATATTGTTCGTGTTTATGTTCACAGCACCATTCAAAGCCGCGGGCTTAATCACCCTCTTTTTCATGGGATTACTCGCATTCATGAATGTGCCTGGGCTACAGATTTATGTCGTTCAGCTCGCTGAGCGATTCGCCCCTGAGGCTAAAGATGTCGCATCAGCCTTCAACATTGCGGCTTTCAACGCTGGTATTGCTGGCGGAGCGTTCCTCGGCGGTCTAATTACCGACTCCATCGGGCTGATTCACACCACTTGGGTGGGCGGATTGATGGTGTTCGGCGCCGTCATTCTCACAATTTGGAGTCGAAATCTCGAAAAAGCCGATAAAAAAACACAATCACAACCCATTATTCTAGGAGGAATTCCACAATGATTAACAACCTTCAACAATCAATCACACTTCACAATGGCTTAAATATGCCTTATCTTGGTCTTGGTGTTTTTAAAGTAGAGGACGGCCCAGAGGTCGTGCAAGCTGTGAAAGCAGCGATGAAAATTGGCTATCGCAGTATCGACACCGCGGCAATTTACGGCAATGAAAGCAGCGTAGGGCAAGGGATTCGCGAGGGATTGGCAGAGAACGGCCTAACCAGAGATCAACTTTTTGTTACTTCAAAAGTATGGAATGCCGATCTCGGCTATGAATCCACGATTGCTGCCTATGAAGCAAGCTTAGAGAAGCTGGGCTTGGACTATCTCGATCTTTACCTCATTCATTGGCCTGTTCAAGGCAAATATGTAGAGGCGTGGCGAGCGCTTGAGACACTCTATCAAGATGGGCGCGTCAAAGCGATCGGTGTGAGCAATTTCCAGATTCATCATTTGGAGGATGTGATCCGCACAGGGACGATTAAACCGATGGTCAACCAAGTGGAGCTTCATCCACTCCTAGCTCAAACGGATATACACGATTTTTGCAAGGAGCATGGCATTCAGTTAGAAGCTTGGTCTCCCCTCATGCAGGGTCAGCTTTTGGATAACCCTACGCTGAAGGCGTTGGCTGAACGTTATGGCAAATCCATTGCCCAAGTCATCTTGCGTTGGGATTTCCAACGGGGCATCGTCACAATTCCGAAGTCGACGAAGGAACATCGTATCTTGGAAAATGGTTCGATCTTCGATTTCGAGCTAACGAACGAGGATATGGCGGCGATCAATGGCATGAATCAGAATCTGCGTGTCGGCCCGGATCCGGATAATTTTGATTTTTAATCAACGTGTAGTGACGAAGCCCTGCTTCCTTTCTTCGGAAAGAGGTGAGGGCTTTTTGTTAGGAATAATTTCCCTCAACTAGGTAAAAGTTACTTGTAATAAAGGTTGGGAGGATGCATGAGCGACATGAGTAATGAACAAATAGGAAACAGCGAACAAACAAATCAAACTAATATGACCTTAACGAACCGTCAAGGCCATCCGATTTCCGATAACCAGAACATCCGCACGATTGGCAATCGTGGCCCTTCGACACTCGAAAATTACCATTACATCGAGAAGATTTCCCATTTTGATCGGGAGCGTATTCCAGAGCGTGTCGTGCATGCGCGCGGCGCGGGGGCTCACGGGTATTTTGAAGCGTATGGACAAGTCGGCGAAGAGCCAGTCTCTACGTATACGCGGGCTAAACTTTTTCAGGAGAAGGGGAAGCGTACCCCTGTTTTTGTTCGGTTTTCGACCGTGGTACACGGCACGTATTCGCCAGAAACATTGCGGGATCCGCGCGGCTTCGCGACGAAATTTTACACTGAGGATGGCAACTGGGACTTAGTCGGCAATAATTTGAAAATCTTTTTCATCCGCGATCCGTTGAAATTCCCTGATATGGTGCATGCGTTCAAGCCTGACCCTGTTACGAACCTGCAGAACCCGGAGAAAATGTTCGATTTCGTCTCGAATACACCGGAAGCGACACATATGATTACTTTCCTCTTCTCGCCTTGGGGGATTCCGGCCAACTATCGGCAGATGCAGGGATCGGGCGTCAATACGTACAAATGGGTAAACCAGAACGGGGATGCCGTGCTAGTAAAATACCATTGGGAGCCGCTGAAGCAAGGGATGAAAAACCTCACACAGTCCGAAGCCGAGGCGATTCAGGGTAAAAATATCAGCCATGCCACGCAGGATTTGTACGAAGCGATTGCGCGCGGTGATTATCCGGAGTGGGAGCTGTGTGTGCAGATTCTAAGCGACGACGAGCACCCTGAGCTCGATTTCGATCCGTTAGACCCGACGAAGCTGTGGGATCATGAGAAGATTCCTTTCCGGAAAGTGGGTAAAATGGTGCTGGATCGCAATCCGGAGAATTATTTTGCTGAGGTAGAGCAAGCAGCTTTCGGAACAGGAGTACTCGTCGATGGCCTCGACTTCTCGGACGATAAGCTGCTGCAAGGCCGGACGTTCTCCTACTCGGATACCCAGAGGTATCGCGTGGGCACGAACTACCTCCAACTGCCGATTAATGCGCCGAAGTCACCTGTAGCCACGAATCAGCGGGATGGGCAGATGACGTTGATGGTTGATAAGGCCCCTGGCCAAAATCCACATGTGAATTACGAGCCCTCCTCGCTCGGCGGCTTACAGGAGGCGAAGCCTACAGGCAAAGAGCATCAGCCGATGTACAATGATCGTTTGGTGAGGGAGAAATTGAGTCGCACGAACGATTTTGGGCAGGCGGGCGATACGTACCGCAAGTTCGAGGATTGGGAGCGCGATGAATTAATCGCGAATTTGGTGGATGCTTTGAAGATCTGTAAGCCTGTGATTCAGGCGAACATGATCACGTACTTCACGAACGCCGATCCCGATTACGGAAGGCGCGTGTCAGAGGGGCTCGCTCAAGCGAAGGTTGAGACGGAGCACCTTGGGTCTGAAGCAGCGAAGGCGGGAGCTGAGCTGGCGGAGAACGCCGGACAGCGGACGGACGGCTATTAGGCTTTTAGACGAGGAAAGGCACCCGGGATGGGTGCCTTTCTTTGTTGTGCGTCGCCGTCTGCGTAAGCACGGCGATTGCGCGCGCGCCGGTGGCGGCTGACACCGGGGCAGGGCATCATGCCGGGGGAATAATTCGTGGTGCGGCGGCGGCTCTGGTTAGCTCTCGCGGATTAGCTGGAAAATCTACAGCTAATTCCAGCCCGCTCCGCCCGAAATGCCGACTAACTGGAAAAACTACAGTTATTTCGGCGGCTTTCGGACATTCCGAGAGAACTGCGCCGAATTACCTGTAAGAAATCCAGTTATTCTCTCAAAGATGGCCTATCCGACCAAATTAGCTACAGAAAATCCATCTATTGCGGTCGCCCGTCGGCTACCGGCTTCATCTACTTAGCCGCCTGCCTCATCTCCTTGTACCACCGTACCGTCTGCTTGATTGCTTCCTCATGCGGAGTTGTCATTTGCGGGCCGAAGGCCGCTACAAATTTACTGTGATCGAGGATGAAAGGCTGCTCAAACTCGTAGAAAACCTCTTTAATTTCCTTCAACATCGGATGAAAAAGGCCGATCATCGTAACCATGCCGCGAGATAATGTGCTAATCTTGCTTGCGGCGCCCAGTTCGTCAAAAATCAGCCCCAACATCTCCCGCGTGGTGAGGGTCTTCGCACTCGGGATATGCCAAACTTCACCCAAAGCACGCTCCTCTTGACCGAGTATCACGAGTCCTCTGGCAAAGTCATCTATATAGGTGTAAGTATGCGGTACATCCAAGTTACCTAATAGACCTACAGGCTTGCCGCTCAAGGCAAAGCCAAAGACGCGCTCGCCCAGAGAGGACTGCTTAACCCCTGGCCCATAGAAATCCGATGCGCGGCCTATCGCCACGCGGACCTTGCCCGATTGATGCGTTGACAGCAACTCCTCCGCCATCTGGGCGCGCGTTAGTCCCTTTTTCCCCGTTGCACGGTTCGGCAGGCTCTCGGTTAGGGGCTGATTCACTCGACCATACATGTAGAGGTTGTCGCCATAAATCAGTTTTGCTCCTGCTGCGGCAGTCCCCTCCATAATCCCCCGGGTTAAGGTTGGGAATTGTGTTGGCCAGTTCGTATAGCCTGGATGTGCACAATGGTATACCGCGGAAGCACCTTTGCAAAGTGCTGTCGCATCAGCCGGCTGGGCAGCATCGCCCTTTACTATTTCAACAGACGCATCACCCACGGACAACTTGCCGCTGCGATTCACCATTCGAATCCGCTGTACGCCGCGACGCTTCAATTCCCGCATAACGGCCATGCCTAATGGTCCCGTTCCAAAAATCACATTCACCTGTTCACTCATATTTCATGCCCCCTCGTCTTCGATATCCTAACGATATTGTCTACCGTAACGGGAGAGTCAAGAGGCATCTTGCAATTAGATACAGCCTATTTAGAAATGGGGACTTGCAGTTCCACAACAACATTGTTGTAGTCATGAAGGTGATTTTCTCTGCCAAATAGATGCAGCTCTCGAACTGGACCGTTCTGCGAATAGCCGTTGACCCCGAGCCATGTAAAAAGTGCCAATATACCATCTCCAACTCCCATAAAGGGACCTTTGTAAACAAGGCTAGCCACTTTTGACTCCGCTGGAATTTCATATACGGTGATGGATTCCTTCGGATAAACGTTCGCTAAAGAATGGAAGCTGAACGCTACCTCGATGTCGAAATTTTCCTCAATAAACTCTGTCATATGATATAGAACGTACTCCTGCTCCATGTTGGCAATGATAGCACTTCCGCCTAACCCCTCTTCGAGCTCTTCAAACATGCGGCAACGATAGACCGGCATATCCTGTAGCTGTGGAACAATTCGGCGAAGTCCAGCCACGTAAAGTGCAGGCACTTGCTTGATCCCAACCTCATAGACAGGGTTCTCTCCCAGTTGTTCTAGCTGATGCAACCTAGCTTCAATTCGCGTCATTTGCTGAGTCGCCTCTTCAATTTGGGTAGCTAGCTCCACTTTCTTCTTTTGCATCATACGCTTCATATCGTCCATCGTGAGCGCTTGATCAATCATCGTCGCGATTTCATCTAGCGAAAATCCCGTTTCCTTCAGTACCACAATCTGATGAATACGGATGAGCTGTTCATAAGTGTAATAGCGGTAGCTTGTCGTGGAATCGATATAAGCAGGCCTTAATAAGCCTCGCTCATCGTAATGGCGTAGTGTCCGTATGGTGACCTGTGCGATTTTGGAAAATAGTCCGATTCTAATGAAATTCGACATCGTTACCCGCCTCTCCCATGTGTGTCCTAGTATTCCTATTATACGGATTCCATGGAAAAAGGGGGAGCAAGTTGGTGCTACTGACTGTTATTTGGCATTCTGCTGAAAAAACGCCAATAAATCGCGATGCTACGTTTCGACTTCCACTGCTCCAAAAATCAAAATCCGTTCACCTGTATCTGATATCTATTTATTTCCCTTCTATGATCAAAATTCGTCATCTATCGATCTCCATCTCTGCCTCTTCGAACACAAAAACACCCTCAGCCTGAGGGTGTCTACTTGCATCTATTTGTTATGCGAGAATTGCTTGACGAGCAGCCTCTAGCGCTCCAACTACTTTATCGCACCACACATCAAATTCTGGATCTTCGCGCTGAAGCTCCGGATTGGCCAGAATGTTCGCAATCGTCCGCTTCATCCCTTGATCAAATCGTGTTGTAGCCACGAATTCGGGAACAAGCCGCTTCAGCTTCGAGTTGTCAAAAACAACCGAATTGGACTTATCTCCGAGCAGCCCACCTCGGTAGTCCTGCGTACTGCTAGCATCCAAGAACTCTGACGCTACATGTACGGCATGCAGCTTCACACCAAGCGCATCTGCGATGGCTTCGTAGATTTGATTCCACGTCAATGTCTCATCAGACGTGATATGCACGGACTCTCCAATGGCGTGAAGATTGCCCATGAGACCAATGAAGCCTTTGGCAAAATCGCTATTGTGCGTCATTGTCCATAAGGACGTGCCGTCGCCGTGGATGATCACCGGCTTGTTCTCCAGCATGCGCTTCGCTACCTGCCAGCTCCCTTTCGTGCCGTGCACACCAAGAGGAATCGAACGCTCATCATAGGTATGACTCGGACGAATAATCGTGATCGGGAAGCCTTGTTCTCTATATTGTTTGATCAAATACTCTTCACATGCGATTTTGTTTCTAGAATAAGCCCATAAAGGATTGGATAATGGCGTTCCTTCCGTGATGCGATAATCGGATAACGGTGTCTGGTAAGCGGAAGCAGAGCTTATGAAGATGAATTGCTTCGTTTTACCCTGAAAAAGCCTATAGTCCCGCTCCAACTGCGATGGTTCGAAAGCGATGAAATCCGCGACAACATCAAACGATAAGTCTTCAATCAGCCTCGCAACGCGCTCCTCATCGTTAATATCCGCTTGCAGGATGCGTGCACCCTCTGGTAAATCCGCATTACGTGTGCCTCGATTCAACAGATACAGCTCACAGCCTGTGGCAAGCAATTGTTTCGTAATCGCCGAGCTGATCGTGCCCGTTCCGCCAATAAATAGTGCCTTCATGATATCGCCTCCATTACTTTTATCTATGTATTACGCCTGGTTCGTTAGGACTGCATCTGTCAGCTGTTTATACTTCACATACCAAGCATTCCACATCTCTTTACGCGAAGTAATGGTTCTTCCCTCCAACAAAGCCTCCATCACATCAAAGCAAACGTGCCAACCTGCTAAATCTCTTGGTGTGTGCTCCGTAATTTTATGTAAATATTCACTGAATACGAAGTGACATCCACCGTCTGGCTCCGCTTGGAGTTCGAAACGAACGCGATCTTCGTCCCAGGTAAAGGCCAATACACGAAGTGTAGTAAGCTCCAGAATCTCCATGGGAATAAACGTGCCGTCTGGCATATTAAACTTGATCACGCTGCCCTCGCGGAGCTCCTCCACTTCTAACTCGGGGAACCATTGTGTAAGCTTATCGTTTTCCGTCAACCATGACCATACATCCTTCACATCATGCTGCCAATGACGCTCATATCGAGCCAAATATCCACCTTGGGCGGGTTGCAGATCAGCTATCATACGATGCCTCCTCTATCTTTTCCTATCTTAAAAGGACAACACTACTCTTAACTTCATCTTACCTGTAGATGCTTGTTCAATCAAGAAATAACGCCGATCGCACTACTCAACCAATATAGCAAAAAAGCCGAGGTTAGGGCCCCGGCCTTTCTGTTTCACGCTATTATGCTTTTTTCGCGGACCATAGCGACTCAATTTCTTCCAGTGATCTGCCCTTCGTTTCAGGCACAACACGCATGGTAAAGACGAACGTCACTAAGGAGAGGACACCAAAAATCCAGAAGGTCATCGCCGGACCTGCAGAGCTAAGCAATGGTGGGAACGTCTGCGAGACCACATAATCTGCGATCCACAGCGCCATCGAAGCAATCGCTGTTGCTTTGCCGCGAATACGATTCGGGAAAATTTCGGACATGATCACCCAAACGACGGGCCCTAAGGACACCGCGAAGGAAGCTACATAGAGTAGGATAAAGACGAGAACAAGATTTCCTGAAGTATGACCCGTGTGGAACGCGATCCCGATCACCGCTAAGCAGATTGTCATTGAAGCGGATCCGACCAGCAATAGCACCTTCCGACCCACTTTATCAATGAGCCATATCGCAAGGATTGTAAAGAGGAAGTTAATTAATCCGACCAGAATAGTCTGCGTCAACGCAGCATTGGTGCCTGTGCCTGTTTGTTTAAATATCTCAGGCGCATAGTACATCACCGCATTGATGCCTGTAACTTGTTGGAGAACAGCCAAACCAACACCAACGATTAGCGCAAGCCTTAACGCCGGGCTGAACAGTTGGCGGATCGAGCCATTTTCTTGTTTAAAAGATTCCTTAATCTCCAGCACTTCTTTCTTAGCCAGTTCTTCCCCATGAATGCGCAATAGGATCGGCAGAGACTCCGCCGCTCTACCTTGCTTGATTAACCATCTTGGGCTTTCGGGTACGAAGAACAGCAGCACTAAGAACACTAAACCAGGGAGTGCCCCGAAGCCGAACATCCAGCGCCAGCCTGTCGCAATATTCCATGCCTCATCCGAATGATTCGCAATGCTGGTATTGATGAAGTAAACGAGGAAAATCCCTGTTACCGTTGCAAATTGGTTCAATGCCACCAGACGGCCTCGATATTTCGCAGGTGCTATTTCCGCGTTATAGAGCGGGCAAAGCGTCGACGTAATCCCAATACCGAGTCCTCCACGTAAGTGCGCTCCGACGAATTATCAGCTGCGCGCGGGTCGACCAAGCCTCGCTCCCTTTCCGCAGGGAGACCTTTCAGTTCCTCGAAGGACCGCAGGTTGCCCCACTTTTTATCATATGTCGCAGCAAATACGGCTTCAAAGTAGGACGTCCGGATGCCCTCTATCTCATGCCGAGTAGAACCAATGCCTATATTAACGTCAATCCCGCGTACCTGACGCAAATGTTCTATGAGCTTTGCACCAAGAGCAGCAGCTTCTTCGCGCAGCGCATTGGCTTTCTGCTGCGCCCGATCCAATAGAAAAATGGCCATATGCCCATGCACCATCGAGCTAACCACACATCCAATGCGATTCTTGAGATAACCCTTCGTGAAGGTTTTGACGGTTTCGTACATTTTCTTCTTAGCGGCACCTAATTCCTTATCGGATGTATGCCCAAGCTCGGGCAGAGCAAGGACTAGCCCACACCCTTGTTCGATGGATAGCTCCAAAATATCCGCCAAATACCCGGCATCCGTTTCATTCACAGTGTCGGACATAATGACCAGGGCCATTTCGGTCTCTGCCAGCGGGAGCAGCTGGAAGTACTTATCCCGCATCGCGAGCTCCCCCTCCCGCTTCCGTCCTTCCTGCTCAATTTCAGCAACTAAGCGCTGCAGAAGCTCAACGATCTGATCCCGTTTTGCCGGTTTGACGAGGTACTCCTTGACCCCTAAGGATAGGGCTTCTTGGGCATACTCGAACTGCTCATAGGCGGTTACTAACACCATTTTCGTCTGTGGATGCCCCGATTTGATTTCTTTTAGGGCTTCCAAGCCCTGAATACCCGGCATACGGATATCCATCAGGATGATATGCGGACGGAGCTCATCCGCTTTTTGGATCGCCGTGCGGCCATTCTCCGCATGAATGACTTCGAACGTATTCGGCATCATACGATTGACAATCCATTCGATGCCTTCTCTCTCTAACGCCTCATCATCGGCGATCAGTAGGCGATACATCTCCAACTTCCTTTCCTTCGGCAGGCAGCCGCAGGACAACCGTCGTCCCTTGGCCAGGATCACTTTCAATGCGGACGAGATCCTTTTTGCCATAAAATAAAGCTAAACGCCTGAACACATTCCGTGTTCCTAAGCCCGTAGACTGGCCATGAGCATGAGAAAGCTGCGGATCGCCTTCCAAATCAAGCAGAGCTGCACGGACCTCCTCGCTCATCCCCACCCCATTATCCGATATCGCGACTAGTGTCTCATCGCCCCCACGAGTAATCGTGAGCTGAATCACGGCTCCTTCTTCAATGCCCTCGATGCCATGCACGAATACATTTTCAAGTATCGGCTGCAACGTAAGCATCGGTACGGGAACATCCAGTCCACCTTCATCAATTTCCATCACGAACTGAATACGATTCCGGAACCTTGCCTGCTGAATGGTGAAATATTGCTTCGCATGCTCCACTTCATCCCTGAGCCGCACGGGGCGATCCAGCTTTCGCAGGTTATAGCGGAGCAGATTGGACATGGTGACCGTCAAATCACTCGTCTGCTCAGCGCCCTCCAACAGGGCGAGCTTAGATAGCACATTCAAGGAGTTGAAGAGAAAGTGCGGGTTCATTTGATTTTGCAGCACCTCGAGCTCCATTTCTTTCAACTGCTTGTCCTTCTCCAGTCCCTCGGTTTCCTTCACAATGAGCTCCTTGAGGTTATCCTGCATGTGCCCAAAAGCTTTTGCTAACACGCTGAACTCATGCTCTGAGCTCAGTTGAGGAATGGGGGCATGCAGATCTCCGTCCGACATTTGCTGTGCCACGTGTGCTAGCTGTCCTATTGGCCGCGAGATGCCCAGAGAGATGCGATAGGCAAGTACGATACTAATCAAAGTATTGAGGATGAAAATCACGACACCCCATTGGTTCATCCCTTCGGTTTGAATCAGAATTTGCCGATAGAGCGGCTGATAGTAGCTCAACTCCAAATCGATCAATTGGTAGCCTTCCTCCTGTATGAATGCAGCTGTCCGCTCTGCTTCTTCATAGAAGGCCGTATAGGCCAATGTATCTGGACTGCTGGCTGCTTGGATAACACCTGCTTCTTGCGCGATGAATGTGTCTACCATATGGGTATAGCTGCGGAAAGTGAGGTCAGTAGCCGGGATTGTGTTTTGTGCCGCTAATTTCTGCTGAAGTACCTGCAGTCCATCCTTCTGATGCAAGAACGCCAACCGGCTGTCTTCACTCCGATCCACTAAGTAGCTATTCATAGCACCGAGGTTATCCTGCGTTTGCCCGGCAATTTGTTTGTATAATAATACCCGATCGAGCATTACATTGTAACTTTCCTGCACGGCTCTGCCGCTATGAAAGATGAAATACGATACCGCATTATTCAAAATAAACAGCGCTGGCAGCACAATAAACAGCATCCGGCGTATGTTCATGGGGAGCTGACCGGGGCTAGCGTCGTCGCATTTAGGATATAGGTGCCTGTAAAATACTGCTTAGGTAATGTGCTCCCTTGGAAATGAGAAGCTAATAGCTGTACAGATACTGAACCTATTTCATGGGGTTGTTGCACGACGGAAGCCATGATGGTTCCTTGGCTGATTCCCTGCCTTGTCGCTGTGATATCATCGAAACCGAACACAAGCGTGCCCTCTCGATGCGCCGCCTTCACCCCTTCCACGATGCCTGCGGCATCTAAGGAGCTGAACCCCACCATCGTCTGAATGGTTGGATATTGCATCAGCATGGCCTCCGTATGCTTCGCAGCCTGAATACGTGAAATATTCGATGCGCGGATATCCACAATCACAAATTGAGGCATATTCGCAATGACAGAGCGAAATCCCTCTAGGCGTTGCTGCTGATTCTCGGCCAGCTGACTGCCGATAATGACACCGATGCGCCCCTTACCGACTGCAGCTCCTACCACAAGCTCCCCTAACCGTTTGCCTGCTTCCCGATTATCCGTGCCTACATAGGTCAATCTTCGGCTGGCTGGCTCATCTGCATCTAACGTGATCACTGGAATACCTTGATCGATCGCTTTGCTGATAAGCACGTCATACTGCGGCTCCCTAATCCCTTGCACAAGAATAGCATCCGGCTTAGCTGCGATTGACTTCTCCAGAAGATTGGTTTGCTCCGCAGGGTTGATCCGAATTGGACCCAAGTAGTCGATCTTCATGCCACGGCTTGCCGCGGCCTCATTCGCGCCCTTCTCTACCGTTCGCCAAAACGGATTGTCCAACTCTTGCGCGATGAGCACCACGTGCTTGAACGGCTTCTCAGCCTCGCTATTCTGCTCCATCTGCCCAACGAGCTGGTCAATATTCAGCGTGGACGTGAGAAATTGGTACATGACGTAGCAAATAAGAAGAAATAAGCCGAGCAGTCCCAGCGTCCAGCTTCTACTTCGCATTCCGTCACCTCCTCATCAGCGCATTCGTCCTCCAGGAGGAACGCTTGGTGATTAGTATGAGCACGGGGAGAGCTGCACATGCAATGTTTTCCACGCGACGGGCGTAAGCTTAGCTGGAAAACCTCCATCTATTTTCGCCAACATCGCCTCCGATTGTTGATTAGATGGATTTCCTACAGGTAATTCCTCCATATCAGGCTCAATTGAACACATGCCGTCGAGTTAGCTGTAGTTTTTCCAGTTAATCGCCGGCTTACGTTACAATCCGCGGAATTAGCTGTAGTTTTTCCAGTTAGTTGAAACCGGCGAGTCTTCAGAATCAGAACAGAATACCTAGGTACGCTAACACCTCCTTGTATTCCTTGGATTCCTTTCATTCCGAAAGACTTTCGTAAGATTTAGGAAAGAGTCCTGCATGATGTGTCTAGTAAGATAAGCGTATGAAACTTATTGGAGGTACGCACATGAACATGCAACCGGTAGTCGAAGTACGCAATCTGACGAAACGGATTCGAAATAGAAACATTGTGGATCAGATTACTTTTGATCTTTTCCCTGGGGAGGTCTTCGGCTTCCTCGGACCAAATGGGGCTGGCAAAACGACGTCCATCCGCATGATGGTCGGCCTGATCGAGATGAGCGACGGCGATGTCATCATTCATGGACACAGCATTCGCAGCAGCTTCCAGGACGCGATTCGGCACGTCGGTGCTATCGTCGAGAATCCCGAGCTGTACAAACATCTGACAGGGATGCAGAATCTCAAGCAATTCGCCCGCATGGCGCAGGGTGTCCCGCAGAGCCGCATCGACCAGATCGTGCAGCTAGTTGGGCTTACCGCCCGTATTCACGATAAAGTGAAGACGTACTCGCTTGGCATGCGCCAGCGACTCGGGATTGCTCAGGCCTTGCTGCATAAGCCCTCTGTGCTCATCCTCGATGAGCCAACCAACGGTCTTGACCCCGCAGGCATTCGTGAAATGCGCCAGCTCGTCCGCCAGCTGGCCGCCGAAGAAGGCATCGCGGTGATGGTTTCCTCTCATCTACTCGCCGAAATGGAGCAAATGTGCGACCGCTTCGGTGTCGTATTGGAAGGCCGCTTCCGATCGACCTTCACCCTTGCTGACTTACAGACTCCGACGGAAACTCAGACACTTGAAGAGAAATATATCAGGCTTACGGAGGTTGCTACCCATGCGTAATATAGGAACACTACTTCAAAATGAATTCATTAAAATCTTCACCAAAATCGGTAGCTGGGTAATGATTACCTTCATTCCGATACTTGTTATCGCGGCAGGCTTCCTGTGTAAATATGCTAACCAAGATGAGCTTACGGTGAACAATGTGTGGGAGTTCTTAGATTTGACTCTCTCCGCCATTCCGAATCTCATGGATATTGTCACCTTGTTTACGATTATCGTTGCCGCCGGTATTGTCGCATCCGAGTTCTCTGGAGGTACCATCAAAATGCTGTTGATCCGCCCCTTCAGCCGCTCCACGATCTTGTTTTCCAAGTTCGCGACCGTCCTCTTGTTCGGGTTGGGCCTTACGATATTGCTGTTACTGACCACTTTTCTGACAGGTGGCATCCTTTTCGGATTTGATGGTGCTTCCGAGCTTCATAATGGGGCTCAAATCTCAAACGCTTCTTACGTCTGGCAAGCAGTTGGCTACAGCGGTATTGAATTAATCGTCATGGTCACACTTGCATTCATGTTCTCATCTGTGTTCCGCGCGAGCTCCATGGCCATCGGGATTTCGCTATTTTTCTTATTAACAGGTGGACAGCTTGCTTACGTCCTCAAAAAATTTGAGTGGTCCAAATTCCTGATTTTCGCCAATACGAATTTGCTGAGTTATTTGGATGGAAGACCGCTTATGGCCAGTATGTCTTTGTCTTTTTCATTGATGATGTTAGCCTGTTATCAGCTGCTATTCCTCGCTCTAGCTTGGTTGGTATTTGCGAAGCGCGATGTTTCTATTTAAGGCTGCATCCGTTTCATTATGAGTGGGTAAAGCAGTATACTGGAAGCAATTGAAGTAAAGGTGGAAACGAGATGCCTAATCACATTTTGCTTGTAGAAGATGACCCCGCTATTGCTGAAATGGTCCAAAATCATTTGCTCAAAGAGAGTCTCACCGTTCGACATGCCCCAGATGGGGAAGCGGCGCTGCGGCTCTTTGCCGAGGAAGCCTTCGATCTGATCTTGCTCGATCTGATGCTGCCTGGGGTGGACGGCATGGAGGTGCTGCGCAGGGTACGAAGTGGAAGCACCGTGCCGGTGCTCATTCTGTCCGCGAAGGACAGTGATGTAGAGAAAGCGCTGGGGCTCGGCTTCGGGGCTGACGACTATTTGGGGAAGCCTTTCTCCCTCATCGAGCTGTCAGCACGGGTAAAAGCAATTCTGCGGCGGGTTTCCCAATATGCCTCACCTCCGGCAAGTGTTGAACAAACTCTCTTGCGTATCCATGAACTGACGCTACATCCAGATGAGCATCTCGTGACCAAAAATGACACGCCCCTTAGCCTCACAGCGAAGGAGCTTTTAATCTTAAAGCTATTAATGTCTCATCCCAAACGCGCCTTCTCCAAGGAGCAAATTTATCGCTCGGTCTGGAATGACGCTTATTATGATGATGTCAATGCTATTCAGGTCCACATTTCCCGACTGCGAGATAAGATTGAGGATGATCCTGCGCACCCACGGTACATCAAGACCGTATGGGGGATCGGTTACAAAATGGGGGATTTCTGAGATGAATCTTGTGTGGCCCAGCCTGTGTATCCTTCTTGGGATACTTACCATCGTTCAATTGAAGATCAGAGTCGACCAATCACGTCATCTCCGCTATTTGCAAACGAAGCTAACTGACATTCTCACTCAGGAATCCTCAGAGAAAGTTCATATCCATACCGATTCCAGTCAGCTCCAAAGCTTACTCATTGCCATAAACCGACTCCTCGATGCCAATCGCAAAGTGGAAGCCGACTATACCCGCAAGGAAAATGCGATCAAGAAAATGGTTGCCAACATGTCCCATGACTTGAAAACACCACTTACGGTTGTACTGGGTCTGGCAGAGACCCTTGCGTACGATCTCACTGCGAGCGATGAGGAGCGCAAGCGACTCTCCATCAAGGTTCACGAGAGAACGCTCGACATCCTCAATCTGACGAACCAATTTTTCGATCTGGCGCGTCTGGAATCAGGTGATCGACCTGTCCCATTGTCCAAAGTTAATCTGAGTGAAGCCTGCCGAAACGGCATTCTGTTCTACTACGAGCTCATCGAGGCACACGGCCTCGATGTGGACGTCGCGATACCAGAAGAGCCGATCTATGTGTACGGCAATACCGAAGCACTCGGACGTGTGCTGCAAAATCTCCTATCCAACGCAATCCGTTACGGAAAGGAAGGCGGTATTGTGGGCATCGCGCTGCGGCAAGATGAGACAAGTGTCTATATCGAGGTCTGGGATCAAGGTAAGGGCATTGGCGAGCGAGATCGCCTGAATGTATTCGAGCGGCTTTATACGCTGGAGGATTCCAGAAATCAAACCTATCAAGGCAGCGGCCTGGGTCTCACGATTACGAAGCGGTTAGTCGAACTCATGGAGGGGCGTATTTCCCTGCAGAGTATTCCCCATGTGAAGACCGTATTTACGGTCCGTTTTCCCACTATCCGCTTTTGAAAGGAACCTGACCCATGAGTATCATTCTCCAAACCAAACAATTGTCTAAAACATATAAAAAGACCGAAGTTGTCTCCGGTGTCAATATGCGCGTTCGTCGTGGCGAGATCTACGGTTTTCTCGGTCCGAATGGTGCGGGCAAAACAACCGTCATGCGTATGATTACAAATCTAATCGCGCCAACCAGGGGAGAAATCGAATTGTTCGGCGCTCCACTTACCCCCCGCTCTTACGAAACGATGAAACGGATGGGCAATATTATTGAGTATCCTATCTTCTATGACCATCTGACTGCACACGCTAATTTAAAGCTGCACTGCGAATATATGGGCTATTACGATAAAAATGCCATACGTGAAACACTGGATCTTGTTGGACTACCCGACATTGGCAATAAGCCTGTGAAGGACTTTTCACTGGGTATGAAGCAGCGTCTTGGCATTGGCAGGGCCATCTGCACGAAGCCCGAGCTGCTCATCCTTGATGAGCCTGTCAATGGCATGGATCCATCAGGGATTCGTGAAATCCGTGATCTGTTTCGTATGTTGAACAAGGAATTTGGCATGACACTGCTCATTTCTAGCCATATTTTACAGGAAATTGAGCAATTGGCCGATACGATTGGCGTCATCAACCATGGCAAGTTGCTTGAAGAGGTATCCATGGAACAGGTTCGTGGACGGCATAACGAGTATACAGAAATTGTCGTTACGGATGTGCCGCGTGCTGTGCTTGTTCTAGAAGATAAGCTGGCTATCCTCAATTATAAAATTATGGATCGCAGCACGATACGGATCTATGATCCACGCCTTGCACCTGTCGAGCTGAATCGCTTACTTGTGCAGCATGAGATTGGCGTTGAGGCGCTGAACAAAAAGACCCGCTCGCTCGAAGACTATTTCCTCGGGGTCATCGAAGGAGGAAACCGTGATGCTATGGAAGCTCATTAAGCTGGAGCTAAAGAAAACGAAGTGGCGAGGGCTTTTGCTTAGCGCCGTGATCACCAATCTTATGGTAGCGCTATGGGTCATAGGTAACGACGTGCCAAATAATGAAATCAGAAGCTATGACCGAGCATTCCTGAGCATCATGAACTATGCTGGAATTACCTTCATTATTTTCGCTTCCGTACTTATGTCCCGAATGGTCATTGACGAGTATCGGAACAAAACGATTACCCTTCTCTTCGCCTACCCTGTGCCTCGTAATCAGATCTTCTTGGCCAAATTGATCATTATCGGAGCTTGGACCTTCGCTACGGTGTTAATCGACAATATTTTCGTAGTGTGCTCACTCCTGGTAGCCAATTCACATAATCATTACATTACCGAAACACTGACAAACGATCGGCTTATGAAAGAAGCGATTCGCATGCT
Source organism: Paenibacillus sp. J22P169 (assembly GCF_059691995.1). Taxonomy (NCBI): domain Bacteria; kingdom Bacillati; phylum Bacillota; class Bacilli; order Caryophanales; family Paenibacillaceae; genus Paenibacillus; species Paenibacillus sp. J22P169. The sequence continues at coordinate 288,267 of NZ_JCAUAO010000006.1, forward strand.
GATCTTCGCCTTTACCTGCGGGAGTATATCGCTGATTCCGCTCTATTTCGGCATGATACGGAAGACGATGCCTGCATTAATTGTAAGTTCATTTCTTCTATCTAACGCTTCAATGGTCATTGTCAATAACATCTCTGTCGAAGATAGTTACGGAACCTACGTGACAGCAGCCTTGATGTGCTTCACTATCGGGGTTATCATGGCGTACGCGGGCGTGCGGAGGAGCCAGTTGTAGAGGGATGTGAGAGAGTATTTTATTTGGAAAAACATGCAGGAACGAGGAAAGACCATCTTCTCAGATGGTCTTTTTCCCTTTTCAATAAAATGATCTCTTCAATTACACATTTCATGTAAGCAGGGTTGTGCATTTTTATTGTCGAATAAAACTGAAATAGCCAAGTAGGTACTAAGAACCATATTTCAGATGAAGTAGGATTCTGTAGAAATCTATCGAATTTTATTAAGGAAAGCAAATTTTTACTAATTGGAGCTTTGTGGAGGATTTATTGTGGATAATGTAGTAATCACGGGGTATGGTATCAAAGCCCCTCATATTGATAATAAGATGCAATTTAAGACTGTCTTGGAGCATGGTATCTGCACGCATCGCGTTGTTAAGAGCCAGATCAACGATTTAGACTTTGTTTGCGGTATTATTGATAACGATTTTAAAGTGGTCCGGGGTAAAAACCTTAAACGTTATCCAAGAATGTCTCGATTTGCCATGGCAGCGGCAGATGATGCCATGGAAATGGCGGGAATTGTCGACAGGGGTTCCCTGCGTATTGCCGTGATTTTGGGTACTTCCGCAGCAGGTATCTCAGAAATTGAAGAATATTCTACTGGCGGTGCCAAATACGAGAAAATACCTATACACAGTGTTGCATTAGCTAATGCGCACAGTTTATCATCGGCAGTTGCTCATCATTTGGACATCCAAGGGCAAGTTTATACAATTACTACAGGCTGCACGTCGAGCTCAGATAGCATTAGTATGGGGAAGCTTCTCCTTGAAAGCGGGATGGCTGATGTGTGCGTGGTCGGGGGTTCAGATGCGGCCATTACGAACTGGAGTATGATGGGGTTTTTAAAAATTCAAGGGATCACACCCGATGTTGATGTTTATGAAACCGGCGTTCCATTTTCCAATGCTCATCAAGGATTTGTATTGGCCGAAGGGGCCGGTGTTCTTATATTAGAGCGCGAGAAGCAAGCTAAAGCTAGAGGAGCCTCGCTTTACGGCGTAATCAAAGGGACTGCTTCTTACAATGAAGGCACATCCATTCTACAAAGCGATGAGACCGGCCAAAATATGCTGCAAGCCCTTCGTAGCGCAGTCAACGGACATACGCCGACCTATGTCAACAGTCAAGCCCTCGGATTGAAGATCAACGACCGGGTAGAAAGCATCACCCATGAGACCTTATTTGGTCCATCGGTTCCGATCACTTCAATTAAAGGGATGACAGGACACACACTCGGGTCTATGGGGGTCATTCAAGTGATCTCTTCCCTAATAAGTATGGAATACGGCTTCATACCTCCGACGATAAAAACCAATGGTGAAGGATTCGAAGAACTGCCCATTGTGCTCGAAACCCGGTATCAGAACATCCAAAGTGTGGCGATTACCACACATGGATACGGGGGCAACAACACATGTCTATTTGTCACCAAGATTGACTGAGAGGTGATTTTATGTTTTTGCTATTACTATTAATAATTACCTTTATTCCGCTTTTCGTTGGTTTAACCATCTTATTTATGTTCGAGAAGACCAAGATGGCGAGAGCTATTTTCTTGTTTTTATTTTTTGCCTCCATGTGGGAGTTAGACACCGCCGTTTTGTATGCACACCATCTACTATCTGAAACAACTATTGAATTTTTATTTCGTCTTTTCCGGTTTGGTTCTATCATGCTTACACCCGCTTTGATCTATGTAGCATATAGTATGGCCAGCGAAGTATCGGAGAGTCAGAAATCTCGATGGCTTCGGGTGGCAGTGAGCAAAACCATGGTGGTACTGGTATTTTCATGGAGCCTATTTGTCTATTTGATCGGATGGACCAAGCTAGGGATCAAAAATCTTTATCTTGTCAAACTGGACAGCCTTACGGATTTCATGTTTCCAGCTAACGGACCTTGGGCCGGAGTTTTCCAGTTCAATGTCGTATTATTTATTATCAGCTTATTATTCTCCTTTGTTGTCAGCCTTAAAATAACGGAAAAAGATAAGCGCACGTTCCTGATTGTCTTCACATCTGTCATAACCGTTGGATACGGGATTGGTATTCTGAATCTCTTTGAAAAATACAGATTATATCCAAGTGCTATTGCTGTTATGCTTTTCGCAATTACGACGTTCATTGCCTTTACTCGCATGCATACGAAAATTGTAAAATATATGGCCTATCACGATGCACTGACGGGTCTGCCGAACCAACGATTATTCAAAAACCGGCTAAACCTTGCACTTGAAGCCGCCAAACGGAACAATACCAGCATCGCGGTTCTATACATGGATCTAGATCGATTCAAGCTTATTAATGACACGCTAGGACATAATGTTGGTGATGTGCTGCTGCAGAATGTCGCTGGGCGAATAACGGGTTGTCTCAACAAACAAGCTACGGTTTCGCGGCAAGGCGGCGATGAATTCACAATTATACTGACCGGCCTTACCCACGAAGAACTAGAACAAGCCATCCAGGATATTTTGTATGCCTTTAGCCAACCTTTCGCCTTACAGGAGTACCAGTTATATGTGACTCCGAGTATCGGTATCAGCGTATATCCGTCGTGCGGTGATAACGCGGACATCTTAATTAAAAATGCAGATACGGCCATGTACCGTGCCAAAGATAAAGGAAAAAACACCTATCAATTCTTTAATGAAACGATGGGGATTCAAATTCATCAGAAGCTGAATATGGAAAATGCCCTACGCAAAGCATTGGAAACGAATCAATTCGTTGTTCATTATCAACCGAAGGTTGATGTGCTTACAGGGAATATCACGGGTGCCGAAGCTTTAATTCGTTGGCAGCATCCTGAGTTGGGCTTCATTCCTCCCTCGGAGTTTATCCCTTTGGCTGAAGAAACGGGACTCATCATTCCTATCGGTCAATGGGTATTACACACGGCTTGTAAGCAATTTAAAGCATGGCAGACCAACGAAATGCCGCACATGTCGGTGGCCGTTAACCTATCCATGCTGCAGTTAAGACAAGAAAATTTCGTTGAAATGGTCGAGCAAGTCCTGAATGAAACCGGACTCGAACCACAGGATCTCGAATTCGAAATTACGGAAAGTAAAGCAATGAACAATGTTGATCTTTTTATACAAAAATTAATCGCACTGAAGAAGTTAGGGATTGGCATTTCCATTGATGATTTTGGGACAGGTTATTCCTCCTTCGGCTATCTAAAGCAATTACCTATTGATACTTTAAAGATCGACAGGTCCTTTATCAACGACATCACGAACTCAGAGACGGGCGCAGCGATCGTGCAGGCTATCATTGCGATGGCTCATATTTTGAAGCTGAAGGTCGTGGCTGAAGGCGTTGAAACAGCGAGTCAGCTAACGTTGTTAGAACAATTCAAGTGTAACGCAGTACAGGGATACTATCTGAGCCGGCCATTAGCTGCTGAGGATTTCGTGAGTTTGCTTAGAAGTAAGGTTATATGTTGAAGTAAATATCCATCATGCAAAAAGGCTGTTAGATAACGTAGATAATTCTACATTTTCTAACAGCCTCTTCTATTTACAGTGAAACGGCCAATTACGATGCCACATCTCTCTTCGTAAATACCAGCCATGCCACTACATTGAAAATAAAGAAATATATGCCTAACATAATAATCGAGAATTCAAGCGTCATCCCTGTCTGATACGGGCGACCGCTCAAATATTGAGACAGATCAATATTAGCGAATAACAGGTATTTACTCCATTCGTAAGGCTGCAAGAGCTCCAAGAAGATCGCCCCCGCAAACAGAGCAAAGATGGAGAAGCCAATCGCCATGATACTACTGCGGAAAGCAGAAGAAATCATGAAGGCCATGGTGACGAAAATAATCGTAGACACGCCATTGAGCAGATACGTTTTCCACAGATTAGCAACCATGCTTTTCTCTACAACTTGGCCCGCTGCATCAATAGTCACGAGGGGCAAGTCGATCAACCCGAACTTATATAGAATTCCGTTTACTAGAATAGACACAACGAACAGAATCACTAACAAGAACAAGCCAAAAGCAATCATCGACACATATTTGGAGATTAGAATTTTCGTTCGATTCGCGGGTCGAATCAAGAGCAGCTTGATGGTCCCGGACGTGAATTCGCCAGCCAAGCTATCCCCTGCTACAATAACGGTGAACAAGGTGATTAAGATAATCAAATGCGCTGAATCGTTAATTCCGCTCCACATGGTCCCCCCTTCCGGGTGAATATTATGTTCGAGATGGTAGTCATACCTAGCGATCTGTTTCTCGATGCTTGCCTTGCTCTCAGCACTCCGTTTCGGCTCCTTCAGCGCGTCTGTGAGCTCCTGCTTTTGCTCGATCACGTGACCCCGCCACGCATCAGTCTCATTCGATTTGTCATCATAGTACCAATCCATGAAACTGCCTAAGAAAACGGCACCAATCATGATGGCGACCATGATCCATGTACGTACACGACGATAGAGCTTCATGTTTTCATTCAGAAACAAATTAACCAACCTGTTCACCCCCTGTCATTTCCAAGAACCGATCTTCTAGTGATTGCCGCATCACCTGGACACCATAGATGCGGACATCTCTACGCATAAGATCCGCTAAGATATCAGGAATATAGTCTCGCTCTGTCACAACCTCTACGCCCTGAGGAACAATCTTCACATCTTTGATGCCCTTCATGCCCGCAATAGCTGAGTGGACCAGCTCCGCAGGTGACGCTTCGATCAAATAGGTTTGCGTCCCATCCTGCGAATCTGCCATGAAGTCTTCGATCGTCTTCACATCAACTAGCTTGCCTTGCTGAAGTATGGCAACACGATCACACATCAGCTCCATCTCGCTAAGCAAATGACTGGAAACAATGACAGTGATCCCTTCGGATCGCGTCAGATAACGCAGGTAATCACGCAGCTCACGTATCCCTGCAGGATCTAGGCCATTCGTCGGCTCGTCCAGAATAAGCAGTGACGGCCTGTGCAGCAGCGCCTGAGCAACACCCAGTCGTTGGCGCATGCCTAGTGAGTACTTTTTCACCTTGTCATGAATCCGTGTCTCCAGCTTAACCAGCTTGACCACTTCGTCAATTCGTTCCTTCGTAACCCCAGGAACCATGCGCGCATAATGAATGAGGTTATGATAGCCGCTTAAATACTTATACATTTCGGGATTCTCAACAATCGCGCCCACATGCCGAATGGCTTGCTCAAAGTCATGCTTAATGTTCTTTCCTTTGATCACAATTTCGCCCTGCGTGATCGACATTAATCCGACCATCATACGGATGGTTGTCGTCTTCCCTGCACCATTTGGCCCGAGGAATCCGAAGATCTCACCTTGCGGCACGTCAAAAGTTAAATTATCTATAATGGTTGTCCGCCCAATTCGCTTCGTAACACCGCGCAGACTTACAATGGGTTCACTGCTCATGATTAGGCCTCCTACTGGATTTAGTTAACTTGGAAGATCATGTCGCCAGACTTCATCTTAGCCCCTATTTTCCGTGTCCCTTTTCCCAAAACACCGTTCATGCGGGTTTCAACTTTGTTGTCGGTACCCTTTTGGATAGGTAACGGAAGTAAGGATTGTATACGTCCGGCACTCACCGCAGCATCCAACGTATACCCCTCATCTTTGGACAAAATGAATGTCATATTACCGCCGTTGTCCGACACAACTTGGATGTCACCCTGGATATGGTCAAATTTCATATCGGAACCATGTCCTACAACGTCTACTGAACCCTTCATTTCACGAAAGAAAACAGATCCGTATTTCGCATTTCCTGTGACTTCCCCCGTAATGTCGGTTAGATCGATCTGGCCTGATTGATGATCGAGGACTAAATTACCTTGCGTATGATTAATATTGGCTGTACTAGATCGGTTGACGAGGTCAACATTCCCCCTAATGTCGGCCATATACAGACTGCCATAGGAAGATTTCACCTTAAGATCTCCCTTTACATTGACAATTTCCATGAGACCACTTGTAGAAGTAGCCGCTACGTTCCCGTTAATCCCGCTAATGCGCACCGCGCCATCTTCATTCTGAATCATCGATCTCATCGCATCGGGGACAGCAAGCACATAATCGATGGATACATAATCGGGATCAATGGACTTGCCATTCGCTGTCGTAACTAGCGTTAGTTGTCCATTCTGGATTTCTTGTTCTACCTTAACAGCGTCTCGCCTGCGATTAGCTGCCTCGGTACTCGCGGCGGTCGCTGTCACCGTAGCCTGTAACCGAATCGTAGACGTCTCCGACCGTTGTACGGTTACTTTGCCTCTTTGACTAGTTAGCACGACTTCCTTGATTTCTGGCTTATTAATATCCGATTGAAGCTGCGCGGTTACCGTTACAGCTCGCCTCTCGCCGAGATAGGCATCTGTCTTCTCTTGATTCACGAATTGCTCACTAAACGCTTGAAAAGTATCTTCCTTCCGGATAAATACATCCAAAATGGAGAGTAGGAACAGCATCACAACGGAGATGAGAAGAACACTTCTTTTTTGCCGGAAAGACATTCTCATACCTCCACTTCTTTCTCGAAAATGAAACCATTCAACGCAATTAACCCCATACAGAGTAAGCCAAGCACAATAAAGGGTCCCGAATGCAAGAAGGCCATATCTGAATCCTTATGTCCAATCACGATCTCAGGTGTCCATACCAGCAGGTAGGATAACAGCGGGCTGATCCGAAGGACCAACCAAATGATGCCAAAAAACGCGCAGAGCATCACAAGCCATTTGAATTTCGCAACGAGCTGCCCACATAGGAACGTGAACTGCACAACGATTAATAAAAACAACATAACGACAATGGCGATCCAGTAGAAATTAAGCACAATATTTATAAGACTCGGGCCTATCTCTGACCAATCCTCACTTGTGCTTACTTCATCCCAAATCACACGAAGTAACAAGCTTCCGAAGCTTGCTGCAATCACAATGGACGTTGCAATCAGCAAAGACAGCACTGCCGCTAGCTTGGCCGCCAACACCTTCCACCCTCGAATCGGCAAGGACAGGAGGAGGTAAATCGAGTTCGTTCTCCACTCCACATGGAGTTGGTAGTAGCCAGTTCCAATCGCTAGGGCAACTAGGAATAAATAAGGTACAATGAGTGACAGCACCATCGTCGCATCCATTTGGAAATCAGCGCTTTTGTACAAAACAATCAAGTGCAGCGCAACAACGGCCACTGCGAAAAATCCGAATAAGGGGAAAATACTTTTGGTTTCTTTTCTGAATAGGTTCCAGAGTGCCATCTATCCGTACACCTTCTCCCATATGTTCTCTAACGAGCAGCCGTATGTCTCGCGTAAATTTTCAGTGGAGTCGAATATCCTGACCTGCCCATTCTGCAGAAAAATGACATCATCGAACATAGGCTCGGATTCATTCACGGAATGGGTAGAGAGTATAATTGTCTGCTCATCCGATTGAAACTCGCTAATAATCGAGCGGATGATTTTGGCTCGAGACGATGGATCAATACCAGAGAACGGCTCGTCCAGCAGGATCAGCGGCACATTCCGAGACAAAGCGGCAATCAGTTTCAATCGCGCCCGCATCCCTTTGGACAGATTCCGAACCTTCTGGTTCTCATCCAGCTCCATTTTGACAAGCATCTCCGCCGCTCTGTCTGCCTGCCAATCCATGTAGAACCCCGATATAAATCGCAGCGTTTCCTTCACCGTCATCCATCCATATAGATTGTCAATCTCAGGCAAGTATGCGACATGCTGCTTATTGTGGACATCCGGCTTCCTGCCGCCAACGAGAATTGTCCCCGCGGTTGGATAGATTAGACCGGCCATCATTTTGAGCAGCGTTGATTTCCCACTCCCGTTTGGCCCCAGTAAACCCACAATTGTGCCTTTTTTGATTTGAAGATCGATGCCGCTTATCGCTTGCTTTAACAAATACTTCTTTTGGATGTTTTTGAGCTCAATCATGTACGGATTCTCTTCGCTTGACACGGTCTATCCCTCCTTGCGTTCCATATGTAAAGTATCGCGAAGCATATGCGCCATTTCGTCCGGTTCAATGCCTAAACCGCGCATTTCTTCAATGAATTGATGAACCGCAGCTTGCGCCATTTCGGAACGAATGATTTGGAGCATTGCTGGATCATTCTTGATAAAAGTACCTTGCCCTCGTAACGTTTCCGTCAAACCCACCCGCTCCATCTCTTGGTAAGCTCTCATCACCGTGTTGGGATTCACTTGCGAAATTTGTGCCCGTTCCTTGTGAGACGGAATTTTATCACCTGGCGATAGCTCGCCCCTAGCCAATGCTTTCTTAACCTCATCGACCATCTGCAAATAAATCGGTTTCGGGCTATTAAAATTAAGTTGCACCGTCCTACCCTCCTCTTCACCGCAAACCAGTGCACTATTGAACTAGTGCACTATAAGAATATTTCCATCCTCGCGTATTGTCAATCCCTATTTCTGGACATGGCAAAAAGGAGGAACGCCTCTAGGTTCCCTTTCGCCTGACGAATCAGCTAATCCTCATGAGAAAAAGCCGTCCTCACATAGATTATCTACGTGAAGACGGCCTCAAAAAGCATTATGATTCGTTCTATTTACTGTGCTGCTCTTTGTGGACGTTGTCCGCCACCTTGTGGCGGCATGCCGCCTCCACCGAAGCCTCCGGGACCACCCATCATCCCGCTTCTAGCGGCGGTTACACCTGTTTCGGACAACCACGTGATCAAGGTTGATGTCTTGAAGTCCACAACCTTCGTCCCACCTTGATACGTGCCGCCGTCATACAGACCCTTCGTCGCGGTGCCCGTCGATGTTCCGCCCGAGCTAAGCGTATACGAAGCGTCCTGCTTCAGGTTCGGTGAGCTGACGAACACGGACTGATAGTTCTTCGATGGCGCAAAGGTAATAATTGTGTTACCTGCGCTATCTTCGAGATGAACCAGCGCACCCGCTTGCTGGGTCTTGGTGTATGTCATGAGCACGCCAGCTTGTGTCGATGTGTCGGACGTGGCTTGCACCATGCCTGAGCTTCCCGCGGCGACGAGGAAGCCGCCGGTCATGACGAACGTGCCGTCATAGTCGAGGGAGCCGTTGTTGTTCTCCGTCGGACCGTTGACGATCACCGTACCACCGCTCATCGTGATGGAGCCGTTCGAGTCCAATCCATCGCCCTTCGAGTCGACGGATAGGGTGCCCCCGGTAATCGTCAGCATATTGGTCGAATTTGCACCGGATGCGCCTGGTGCACCGCCAGGTCCGCCTGCTGCACCAGCTTTGCCAGCACCGCTTGCCGCCGCTCCCGGAGCGCCGCCACCTTCAGCGGACTCAGCATCACCGCTGGAGATGTTTACACCGTCATCCGCAGCGACAAGGCTGGTTTTACCGCCAGAGATCACAACCGCAGGTGCCTCGATCCCTTCATTGCTTTGGGCAATATCGATCGTACCTCCTGCGATAGCAATCGATACCTCGGCGTGGATCCCATCGTCGCCAGCGTTAATGTGAAGATCTCCGCCGCTCACATCTAAGCCGCCGCTGCTGTGCACCGCATCCTCGCCGGATTGGATCGTGAACGATCCACCCCCAAGGCTGATGTAGCCTTCTGAGCCTTCTTTATCGTTCGACGTTTTAATGCCGTGTCCACCTGCATCGATGGTCAACGTTCCCGCTTGGACAGCGACCAGGTCACGGCCCATCACGCCATCATCAACAGCTTGAATATCCAGCGTGCCTCCGGTAATTCTCAGCTTATCCTTGCTGGTAATCCCATTGTTATAGTTCCCTTTCACGACAAGCTTTCCTGTTCCATTGATCGTCATATCATCTTTACTGAAGATGGCCGAGTTAGGCTCGTCTGTTGACGCATCTGGATAGACATACTTGGATCCGTCCGAGACTAGGTTCACTGTCCCCTCTTGTAAGCTGATGATCGTCTTGCCCGCTTCTTCGACATAGATCGCCGAAGAAGTGCTATTCGAGATCTCCGCTCCGTTTAAAACCAGGCGAACAGTGCCCTTATCCGTCACGTTCACTGTTATTTGACCATCTGTCAATTTACCACTCACAACATACGTTCCAGCCTTCGTAATCGCAATCTTACCATCCTTCGCCGCTGCGCCCTCACCCTCGATCGTGGCACCCGTTCCCGTCAACGTGATCTTCGTCGGATTCGCAGAAGCCCAGTCTGTGTAGGCATCTTCCGCCTTATATTCGACCTTTTGGATCACATCCGTAGTCGCGACTTTCCCCGTTGAGGCCGTAGTTCCAGTCGTTGTTGCCGTTGGTGCAGCCTCGGTCGTATTCGAAGCTAGATCTGTCGTTTCGTTGCATGCTGCCAACACCACAGCGCATAATAGTAGCACACCTGCGCCTTTCATATTTAAAGGTTTTTTCATAGAGATCTCTTCCTTTCTGATTTGCATTATTTTTAATATTCAGCCGCTGTAGGGCTCATGGTTAATGTGATATCTAAATTCCCATTTCTGCATCTAATGGCGTCTAAGAATTCTTTCTGACTCGTCAAATGGTCAATTGTTACGATGTAAACTAACTCATATAGGCTGCCTAGCTCCGTTGTTCGTACCTTTTTCAATTCATACGCAATGTCGAACATCTTGAAAACCTCGTCAAACGCTTCCTCGTACCCCAAATTTTCTGGGATTGTCACTTTCAGCAGCTTCTGCGCTGCTTTCTTAGCGCCAAAGTTGGTCACCTTCAGGACAAACATCAATACACAAAGGATAAGCGTGAAAAGTACCGCATAACCAAAAGATCCAACGCCGCAGGCGAGTCCCGCTGCCATTGTGAACAAAACGAAGGCAATATCCTTAGGATCTCCCGGGGCGCTTCGGAACCGAATGATCGAGAATGCCCCTGCAAGGCTGAACGCTCTAGCGATGTTGCTGCCGATTAATAGAATAATAATAGCTACGATGACTGGCAAAACGATCATGGTTAACGTGAAGCTTTGTGTGTAGTTGGTTTGTGTTTTCATATAAGTGAAGCTGATCATGGCGCCTAGTACGATCGCCGTAATTATGGTTAACAAAGCATTCATTAGCGTTAATTCTGTGCCTGCTGTGACTTGTGCAAAAATGGAATCGATCATAATGGAATCCTCTCCCCCGTTAGTAGTTCATTTCGCATCTTCTTATATTCGTTGCCGTACTTCGAGAAGCTCGTTCGAAACATGTCGTGCTCCGACAGCATCTTGGACAGCCAGAGCGGGATCGTTTTCTCCGCCTTTACTTCCATAAGCCACTGCCCACGGTCCATCAGCTGCTCCCCGTGATCGCCGTTCTCCAACTTGAGATCATACCGTCTGGAACGGATATTCGTGTCGAAGGTGATCCGCAAATCTCGATTATTTTTGCAAAACATCGCAATTCGGTCATACGCCAGATACACCTTCGGCTCCAGATCATAACGTTGTAGGAAATACTTAATTTCCTGGATGACCTGCTTGTTCATATAGTCCTTAAGTTCTGGCTCTACCTTCGATCGTACAAAGTCATATGACTCGTTCAGCCTCAGCGCTGTTCTTCTTTTATTCACGAGACCGAACACCTTCTTCTTCAGCTCCAGATACACTTTCGCATCCGCATTCGGAACCCCGTAAGCTCTTATTCGCAGCTTTTCACGGTATTTGGGCTTCGCTAGACTATTTCGAATTAACGAATCATGCTCGGTATCGAAGTAAATATTGCTGATCGAATAAAATTGATCGTTCTTGTTGTAAGCGTCCATTTCCATATATTCGAGCAGTCGATTATAGATCGTGTAAAAGGCTTTCGTATCCATCAGATACTTATTTTCATATCGATTAAATACTTCAATCGCCATTCCGTGTGCCTCCTTTTTGTTCATGTTGCGTGTTGATCGCTGTTCCATGACTGTATCTTAGCCCCCGAACCTTTAGTGAAACTTAAATGCGAAATGGTTTATGTTTTTTTCGTAAATCCATCTATGTAGTGCTACTATTAAGGTTGATTAAAGGTTCGCAGGCCTATAATGAAGTCATGCCATTGGGAAGTCCTTGAGGGCACTAAGGGGGAAACGACAATGAGAATTCTAATCGTAGAAGATGAGGTTCATTTAGCTGAAGCTTTAACTCAAATTTTAAAAAAACACCATTACTCCGTTGACGCCGTTCATGATGGCCAGTCTGGGCTGGATAACGCGTTAAGCGGTATATATGATCTTCTGTTGCTCGATATCATGCTGCCTGAGATGGACGGGATCACGATACTCAAGACGCTGCGCGCCAAAGGGGTCTCAACGCCTGTGATTCTGCTTACGGCCAAGGGTGAAATTTCGGATAAAATTGTGGGATTGGATTACGGTGCCGACGATTATGTGGCCAAACCGTTCTCAACGGAGGAGCTGTTGGCCCGGATACGCGCCGCGTTACGACGCAAAGGCGAGGTGGTACCGGAGGATGCCTTAAAGTTCGGGGACATCGAATTGCATACGGGAAATCTTAAGCTGACCTGTAAGGGGAAGGAATTGAAACTGATTTTAAAAGAAAGTGAGCTCCTAGAGCTGCTAATGACGAGAAAGCATGCCGTAACATCGAAGGAACAGATCATCGAGAAGCTATGGGGCTTCGATTCCGAGGTGGAGCATAACAACGTGGAGGTTTACATTTCTTTTTTACGCAAAAAATTGACCTTCTTACACGCGGCGGTTCGCATCTCGACCCTTAGAGGCGTCGGATATGTGCTGGAGGAGGTGACTTCCTAATGTTCAGCAAGCTCCGCAACCGATTTTTGATTGTGAATCTGGTTATCATCTCCTGTATCATGCTCTTATCCTTCGCTACGATTTATTTCATTACTTATCAGAATGTGCAGACCGACATCGATATGGAGCTGCATCGCGTAGCAGAATTCAATCTCAAGCCTGACGGGAAAAAAGGGAATCCGAAGCTTGGACCTGATGGCGGGCATCACCCGCAAGAACCTCAGGGATACAGTGATTCGCCACCCGAGCGATCGGTTTCCTTCATGCTGCAAACGGATGCCCAGTGGAACATCACAGCAACGAACTCTCGTTTTGACATGGACACAGCGTTCTACGAAACTGCCATTAAGGAAGCCTCCTCCAATAGGTCGGATATCGGCCAGTTCACTCTCGATGGCAACCAATGGGCATATATGGTGCAAAAGAATGACACCGGGTATAGCGTCGTTTATCTCGATGTTACGGCTCAGAAGACCATCCTGACCAATCTCGTCTATACATTCACGCTCGTTGGATTGGTTATGTTGATTGTCATCTTCTTCACGAGCCGATATTTCGCGAACCGTTCAATCGCTCCGGTCAGAGAAGCATTCCAGAAACAGAAGCAATTTATCGCAGACGCTTCCCACGAGTTGAAAACGCCATTAGCCGTCATCAACACCAATGCAGACGTGCTCCTAGCCAACAGCGATGAAACGATTGAGAGTCAATCGAAATGGCTGCATCGCATCAAATCCGAGACCGACCGTATGAAGACGCTCACGAATGATCTCCTCTATCTTACCGAAATGGATGATTCTAGGGCAGGTATGCTGTTCAGTGATTTCAATGTGAGTGAATCTGTTGAAAGTGTCCTTCTTACCATGGAAGCCGTCGTGTTTGAGAAGGATCTTTCGCTGGACTATGAGATTGAGCCTGATATGACCTTACACGGCAACAGTGAGCAAATCAAGCAGGTCGTCATGATTCTGTTGGACAATGCGATCAAATACACGCCGCCGAAGGGCGCTATCACGCTAACCTTCAAGAAGCATCATAATGATACGCTGCTCACTGTGACCAATACCGGCGAAGGTATCTCGCCTGAGCATGTGGGGCGGATCTTCGACCGCTTCTACCGTGCAGATCCATCGCGTTCACGCAAGCATGGCGGCTACGGGCTTGGATTAGCCATAGCCAAGTCCATTGTGGAGCAGCATAAAGGCAAAATTCATGCGAAAAGTGTGCAGCAGGAGACGACGTCGTTTTATGTGCAGCTCCCTTCATAGCAGTTTTTCTAGGAGCTAAGCGGCTTGATGCGTTTAGCTCTTTTTCATTTACCGGAAGCCGCGTTAAAATTCATAGCACACTCTGTGAGAGTAGTTCGGTAATTCCGGGGGCGCTACACCTGCCTCTCCCCCGCAGCAGCCCTGGCATGCGGGGCTGTAAGACCCAAAAAGGGCCTTACCCTGCGGCTATTTCGCCCAGACCACTACAATAGCGCCCAAAAAGGGCGCTACACCTGCCTCTACCCCGCCGCAGCCCTGGCATGCGGGGCTGTAAGACCCAAAAAGGGCCTTATCCTGCGGCTATTTGGCCCTGAGCACTACAGTAGCGTCCTTTTTGGGCGCTGCCCCTGCCTCTACCCTGCCGCAGCGGCGGCATGCGGGGCTGTAAGACCCAAAAAGGGCCTTACCCTGCGGCTATTTGGCCCTGAGCACTACAGTAGCGCCCTTTTTGGGCGCTACCCCTGCCTCTACCCTGCCGCAGCGGCGGCATGCGGGGCTGTAAGACCCAAAAAGGGCCTTACCCTGCGGCTATTTCGCCCGGACCACTACAATAGCGCCCAAAAAGGGCGCTATCCCTCCCTCAACCCCGCCGCAGCCCTGGTGGGCTTACCCTTTTTCGGAGGGCCACATTTCATTCACGTATTTACATGTTGTAATCCTTGTGTAGAATGGATACACAAGGAACATGCTCATTTTGGTGAATGAGGTAGGCAAAATGCGATCGGAAAGGAACTTTTCCTATGAATATTTTAATTATTGAAGATGATTCCAGCATTCAAATGCTGCTCAAATTAAGTCTTGAAGTGGAGGGATTTCATCCTATCGTAGCAGGAACAGTCACTTCCAGTCTTGATGTACTCGCTTCAGAGCCTATCGATTTCATCTTGCTGGATCTAATGCTACCCGATCAGTCAGGCTTTGAGCTACTGAAGACACTTCAGCAAATTCATAAAGAAATACCCGTGATTGTACTCACGGCCAAAAATGAAATGAATGATAAAATACTAGGCTTCCAGCTCGGAGCCGACGATTATTTAACCAAGCCATTTGAGACACGAGAACTTATTATGCGAATTCGCGCTGTCATGCGTCGTGTAACACCGGATACAACAGCACAAGCTGCCGACGTCCTTCAAGTTGGCATTATCGAAATTGATAGAAATGAGCGATCCTTAAAGCTAGCTGGCAAACCTATTAAAACGACAAGCAAGGAGTTTGATTTCCTCTGGCTGCTGTGCAAAAATCCTAAGAAAGTTTTTACCCGGGAGCACATTTTGGACCAAGTATGGGGATTTGAATATTACGGACAGACACGGTCTGTCGATATGATGGTGAATCGTCTGCGTGAGAAAATCAAACCCAACGATCACGTGCTCGCCACAGTTCATGGTACGGGCTATAAACTGGAGGTTTAAGCCATGAAGCTCCGCAACAAACTATTCATCCAGCACTCTATAACGATCATCATGCTGCTCGCTTCGATGTATGTTGTTGTGAATTATACACTGAGTAAAAGCATGATCGAAAGGGATACCCAAACCTTGGAGCAATACTACGGTCTGCACCGCATTGAGGCTTTAAAGATTGTTAACGATAAGAAAATTACGATTGAACAGCTCTTTTCCGGGACTTATGCTCCGCTGATTGCCTCCCACCTTGCTGCTAACAGCAACTTCCAAGTGCAGCTATTTGATCCGGAGGGTACCATTATCGGGGATAGCGGCAACAAAGAAGATTTGATTAAACGAAGTGATATCGACGCCGCATTAGCTGGACAATCGGCATCCGTCATTACCGAAGGTGAGAACAACAAAATTCTTATATATGCCTCTCCCTTCACCTATGAAGGCAAAATTGTAGGCGGATTCCGCTACCTTCTTGATTTGAATAAGCACGAGGAAACGCTATCTGAGATGCGCTCTTGGTTTATTGGCGTTGCACTTGGCTGCTTACTCATCGCGTTGCTGGCGAGTTACTCCTTCTCCTTCTTTATCATGAGACCGCTGCACGCTCTCCAACAGGCATTAAAGCAAGTGACCGTTGGTGATTTCAGCCGAAAGATTGTTGTCACCAGTCAAGACGAAATACGGGAACTGGCCGATGACTTCAATCAAATGTCAGAAGCGCTCCAAGAGCATATCGAGCTCCTTCAATATGAACAAAGCAAACAGAAGAAATTTTACGATAATGTGACGCATGAGCTCAAAACACCGCTAACTTCCATCATTGGCTTTTCGGATCTGATTGACAAAATGGAGCGTGTCGAAGATATTCGAACATGTAATGTCTACATCCGCAAAGAAAGTACACGTCTGTTACAAATGGTTGAGGAGCTCCTCCAAACATCGCTCAAAGGCGATGAAGCCTGGCGGGTACAGCTCGAGCGCACAGATCTGGCGGCAATACTGACGGATAGCCTGCGAATTCTTGAACCTACCTTGCATAAATCATCCATCACTACGTCACTGCAGGTCGAGCCGTGCGAGGTTTACGTCGATCCTAAGCGCACACAGCAGGTACTGTTTAATGTCATTGAAAATGCGATCAAGCACAGTGAATGCTCACAGCTAAATATTCGACTAGAGCAGCTGGAATATCATTGCCACGTACGTATCTCGGATAACGGCAAAGGTTTAAGTGAGCAAGAAACAGCCGCACTGTTCCTAGCTTCTTCTGAACACAATCAAAAGCGTCCCATTTCGACTCATTCCCATGGGCTTGGTTTACTGCTCTGCAAGCAATTAATGGAACTGCAAGGCGGTAATATTACCGTGCATAGCCGTGAGAAAATTGGAACCGAAGTGATTTTGATGTTCCAGACCGTGCCCACCCTCTCTCAAAGCTTGTTACAAAATTGATACAAATCGATGATTTTTCTGAGATAAAAGGAGAGTAATCTACATGCAAGAGGAGAAGAAAGGGCTTTCATGGTTGCGTCTCATCTTACTACAAATCGTTATTGGTTGTACGTTGATCGGCATTTTTGCCTATGTGTTTCGTATCGGAGTCGATGAAGTCCGGATCGTCCCTAAGGATGCAAACAGCCGTGATATGTTCGACGGTGTTCCCATGAGCATGAACGTGACGTATCCTGGGGTTGGCACGATTTCCATTGATGATCCTAAAGAGCTTATCGCGTGGAAAGCATCGTTTACCCGCATATTAAACGGGGGAAAACCGCATACGCGTGCAAACGCTTCACGCTTGCTGTTAACGGGCTCCATTTCCTATCTGGATCAGGAGGACATCCCTTTCCAAATCGGTACCAGCGGCTTTCGCTTCGGAGCAGACTCGGTCAATTCACTGGAAATTAGCGCTGAAATTCGGAAACTGCAGAATATGCTCATCGACAAGACGCTCACTGCAGATACGGTAAGTGGCGTTATTGCAAACAGAAGTCATCAAGTATTCCGTTTACAGGATGGCCTCCTTACAGCACTTTCCGAGGCAGATCGGGCTGCACTAACGACGCAAATGCGAACTGCAGTCAGGCTGATCGATTTCAGTCATTTTGACTTCATGGCTGAACAGCCTAGTAGCCACTATGTCGTGCAATTAACCGACGAAGCCGTAACCGGAAAGCATTGGCTGCATCTTGACCGATATGATAACGCTTACTTCATCGTTTTCGATTTGTTAGATGAAACCAACCATAAAGCCTATTTCAAGTTAAGTGATGCCTCCTAACATATCGAGGGGATGGTTGATGAAATGGCTAGAAAGAAAAGCAATAGCTCTATTATGATCGTGTCGGTCATTGTTGTCGTACTGGTAGCAGGATTCTTCCTGTACAAATCCGGTGTTTTTGGCGGGACAACGAAAGGTAAAATTACGGTCTACTCCATCTTCCAAGAGGAAGAAGCCCGCAAGATCTTGGATAAATTTAAAGCAGAAACCGGGATCGACTACGACGTACTTCGTCTGCCAAGCGGTGAGGCGGTGACCCGTGTACAAAATGAGATGGGCAAGCCGCAGGCCGACTTCCTGATGGGCGGTCCTGCTGATTCGCATGAGGTACTGAAAAAAGCTGGTGCGCTTGAAGCCTACATTTCACAGAACGCCAAAGATATTCCTGACAATATGAAGGACAAAGAAGGATTCTGGACGGGATTTTATCTAAATCCCATTGCCATTGGTATCAACGAACAGCGGTGGAAAGAGAAATACGCTGCAGCCCCTTACCCGCAAACCTTTCAAGAATTACTTGATCCGAAATTTAAAGGCGAAATCGGAATGTCTGACCCTGCGACTTCCGGTACTGCCTACACCGCGGTAGCCTCGCTTGCGCAAGTATGGGGTAAAGACGAGATGCTGAAGTATGTTGCCAAACTTCTTCCAAATCTTAAGGAGAGACCGAAATCCGGTATTGAGCCGATTCAGAAGGCAGCCAAAGGCGAGTACACGATCGGTATTACTTTCCTTGGTGACCAGTTAAAGATGAAAAATCAAGGCAACCCGATTGTCAGTATCGTCCCTGAAGCGGCAGGCTATGAGGTTGGTGGATTGGCTGTCGTGAAAGGCGGCGCTAATACGGCAGGCGCTAAGAAACTAATGGATTTCATGTTAACCAATGAACCTGGACTTCTTTACACCGAGTCTGCTTTTGCAAGTTCCGTGAAGCCTACTGTGCCGATCCCTAAAGGCGGCATTGACATCAAAACAACGAAATATAACACCACCTACAGCTTGTGGAAAGCTGCAGAACAGCGTAAAGAGCTGCAAGATGCACTAAAGGATCTTAAGTAAAAGAGCCTATGTACAAGGGCATTGAAGTCATGCTTCTTATGCTGATCAATGCCCTCCTACACAATGAATTTGGAAGGTGGTCGTGAACCCCTTATGATCATAAAAAAAAAGAGTATGGGTTCGGCGATCGGCAGACTGATGAAAGACCCATCATCGCTGATCCTTGTCCTCATCAGTTTCGCTGTTCTCTGTCTCTTCGTCATTTATCCGCTTATTTATGTGATTGCGCTACCAGGAGCAACAGATTGGACAACCTTTTTCAGCAAAAGCCGTTATGCTAAGGCTCTGCTCAATACAGTTGTCAGCTCCTCTCTATCCGCTTTAACCGCAACCGTCTGCGGCTTTATTTATGCGTACTCGATTCATTACAGTAACATTGTGGGGAAAAAGTTTTTCCGCTTTATCGCCTTCCTCCCGATTCTCGCGCCTTCTGTCATGACCGGTCTGGCCTTCCTGCTTTTATTCGGCAGAGGAGGTATGGTATCACAAACAATGAAAGCATGGTTTAACGTCGAACTGGATTTATACGGGCTGCCGGGCCTCTGGATCGTACAAACGATATCGTATTTCCCGCTTGCCTACATGACCATAACAGGCGTCCTTCGATCCATATCGCCAAACCTAGAAATCGCTGCCCAGAACTTAGGTGCACGCGGCTTCAAGCTTTTCCGCACCATTACGTTAAAACTAGCGCTTCCCGGCGTCATTAATGCCTTTCTACTCGTCGCAATCAACTGTTTTGCCGACTTTGGGAATCCCAAGTTGATTGGGGGCAATTACTCTCTCTTGGCTGTTGAAATTTACGGAGAAATCATTAATAACGAGCCTGGACTCGCATCTGTCATGGGGATAATTCTCGTCATTCCTGCCCTGTTAGTATTCGTGATTCAAGGCAAGCTACTGTCCAAAGGCTCCTACTCCACCATTACAGGAAAGCCTGTTTCAGGACTAAACCGAGTGAAGACTTCCCGTAAAACAGATATCTTCCTTTTCATATTCAACAGTGTCATGGCGCTCATCATCTTGTCCATGTTCGCAATCACTATCCTATTCGCTTTCACCAAAAATTTCGGACGTGACAACACCTTTACGCTGGATCATATGTTCAAAATCGTCTTTAACCCCTCCAGCCCTGCTGTCATGAACAGCTTAGTATTGTCGCTCATCAGTTCCATTCTAGCTGTTGGCTTCGCCCTCGTGTTGGCCTATGTTGTTGTACGCAAGCCGTTCCCCGGCAAAAAATTGCTGGATTTCTCAGCTGTATTGCCGATTGCTCTGCCAGGGACGTTCGTTGGTCTAGCCTTGATTGTAGCTTTCAGTAATGGACCTATCATGCTGCAAGGATCGGCCGTTCTCATTATCGTTGCCATGCTCCTTAAGCAGATGCCCGTCGGTTACCGGGGACTCACCGCTTCCTTCAAGCAAGTAGATAAATCGATTGAGGAAGCCGCAACGAATCTTGGCGCAGACAGCCGCCGCACATTGACAACTATCGTATTCCCAATGCTTCAAAAGACCATCGTTGCGAACTTTGTCTATGCATTTATGAAAAATATGAACACCCTAAGCACAATTGTCTTTCTTATTACACCCAAATGGGTGGTCGCCGCCGTATCCATCTTCAATTATGCAGAGACCGGCACTTACTACTGGGCAGCAGCTGTTGCCGTTGGCTTAATGGGGACAACGCTGGCAACGCTTGGTGTGATGAAGCTCATTTTCCGTTCGAAGGTCAAAATATTCGATTTCTAACTATACGTAACACTGACGTCCTAAGGAGTGAGAATCATGAGTTCACACATATTGTTAGATTTAAAAAATGTGAGTAAGGTGTTTGGCAGCAACCACGTTCTCAAACAGATCGATCTGCAGATTGAACGCGGGAAATTTATTACATTTCTCGGTCCAAGTGGATGTGGGAAAACGACTTTACTGCGCTCGATTGCAGGTTTTTATACCATTGATGAGGGTGAAATTCGAATCGATGGTCAGCTTGTCAACGATCTCCCTCCTTATAAACGCGGAACACCCATGGTATTCCAAGAATACGCTCTGTTCCCGCACATGACGGTATTCGATAATGTGGCTTACGGGCTAGATATTCAGAAGCGCCCTGAAGCGGAAATACAGGATCGCGTTAAGTCCGCAATGGCTAAAGTGAAACTGACCGGACTTGAGGAACGGTATCCGCACGAAATGTCCGGGGGGCAACAACAGCGGGTAGCTATGGCGCGGGCTCTCGTCATGAACTCGCCAATCATCCTGCTCGACGAGCCGCTAAGCAATTTGGATGCCAAGCTGCGTGAAGAAGTACGTGTGGAGCTGAGAAGCATCCAACAAGAGCTTGGTTTAACGGTTATTTATGTCACCCATGACCAACTTGAAGCCTTATCGATGTCTGATCACATCGTTGTATTCAACAAGGGAGCGATTGATCAATACGGCACACCGCATGACATTTATTATAAGCCTCGCACGCCTTACGTCGCCGACTTTATCGGCACAACAAATTTCGTTGATGCCGTTGTACGAGGATCTGCAAATGGCAAAGCCACTGTGGAGTATGGCACGAATAGACGTACTGCAAGTGTGACGATCGATGAAGCTGTGACGGCAGGTGAAAAAGTGCTGCTCAGTATTCGACCTGAGTCCATGCGTATTAATGCAACAAATGCCGGTGAATTTATTGTGAGCGGCTTCGTGAAATCTTCCATGTTCCTCGGTGAGAAGGAACGATACTTCATTCTGGATGATGATATGAAAGAATGGATTGTCGATGCTTATGATATCGGTTTGACAAGATATCAGGGGAATGTCACGATTAGTGCAGCCGATGACAAAATTCATTTAATAAAGATAAGTTAGTTGGATACAAGAAATAGCAGCGAGTTAAAAAGGGAAACTTTGGTTTCCTTTTTTGGCTGTTCAGGAGGTATTTGCGCCATGTGGAAAAAAGGCTTACTTGTACTCATAGTCGGTACCGGTGTGTTCTTTGGATATCTGGTCTTAGGGGAGAAGAAAAGTAACCAACCGTTAAAGGTATACGTAATCTTCCAGGAAGATGCTGGGCGAATTCTGCTCGAGACGTTCAAGGAAAAAACAGATCAACCGTATGATATCATCCGGATGTCCAGTGGTGAAGCCAGCTATCACCTGCTGACGCTGGGTAAAACCGGTATCGACGTCGTACTTGGCGGACCTGCTGATCTCCACGAGCAGCTCAAAAACAAGAGTAAATCGCTCCGCTACTTATCTGCATCCGCTGGTAGCATCCCGTCAAAGTACAAAGATACTGATGGTTATTGGACCGGCATGTACATGGGTGCACTGGCCATTGGCGTGAACCAAACTGTCTGGCAGCAGGATCCTCAGCTGGCGGCTCTTCCGCTGCCACAGCGGTACGAGGATCTGCTGCGCCCTGAACTCAAGGGCAAGATCGAGATTCCTGACCCAGAGACGTCAGGGACAGGCTACACGCTGCTCGCATCGGTTGCCCAGCAGCGCGGGGATAGCGCAGCGATTGATCTCATGAAAGCTCTGAAGAAGCAAAGCGCCTCTATGACGTTTGCCGGTAACACGAGCGCACAACATTTAGCTGAGGGCGAAGTGGCAGCGGCCGTCTCCTTCTTAAGCGACCAGCTGCGTTTCAAAAATTCAGGCTATAACATAAGCTCGTTCATTCCTCCACAAGCTGGCTGGGAAATCGGTGCTGTCTCCATCCTAAAGGGAGGCAACAACCCTGCCGCAGCCAAACAGCTTGTTGATTTCATGCTCTCCAAGGAGGTTCAAACCGATTATATGAACACGGCCTTTTCCTTCCCTGTAGCGTCAAATATCCCTGTAAATCCTCTCCTTGCGCCAGTGAAGCTGGAAAATCTCCTTGCTACGTATCGCTTTGATTTAGCTGCGCAGCAGCATGAAAAGCTGCTAAATCAATGGAGGAGCGCACTGGAGTAAGGTAATTACTTTTTGATCCACAATGTATTGATATAGACCGTCTTGAATCCTACCTTTTCCATGTTCGCATGACTTGTCGTGCCGAATTCAACATCCGTGAACACCGTTTTTAAGCCTAATTGGTGTGCATCTGATAGTCTTTGCTTCAACAGTGCCGTTTGGCAGCCTCTGCCACGGAACGACGGGAAAGTGAAATCATTCGCAATGTATCCCGCTTCCCCACTACGGAAGAGTGATCCCATTGCCGCAGGCTCTCCCTCAATGGTCATCATATAATTGATGAAGTTGGGGCTGAAGAAATACGGCTTCGCGCGTGCAATCATCTCCTCATTGAGGGCCATATTCCCGTGAGACAGCTGGATCCACTGGATCAGTTGCTCGGCATTCGCCTCAGTTACCCTTTCAATGGGATGAGGTATCGAGCTTTCCACTATGTTAGTGTTGATCTCGGCAGGATGAATCACCATAAAAACCAGTTGTTCCACGGGGGACATTCCTTTGCCTATGAGGGCACTTGTCACCTCTTCGGTCATGTGATTGGGTGTCATATCGAATGAGGGTGCAGCAGGCTCGTATTCGCTGAGAAGGTCATCAAGATTCCGCAGATCTTCTGGGCTGAAGCCTTTGATCCGGTTATAGTAAGCTGAAGGTTGCCCCGTTGTATCCTTTAGCAGCGAGCAGTTGCCCACTTGTTTGACTTCAAGGTTTCTTGCCACCGCAGTCAATGATCTGCTCGCATTCAGTTGGGTGAGCTCTATTTCAATCTTTTCAATTTGTTGCATGTAATCGGAAGGTTTTAAGTAAGGCATGGTTGAATTCTCCTTAATTAGTGTTTCGATACTTTTATGCCTTATAAATGGAGGGTTAAACGAATGAGCAATTTCACACAGGGTTCATCCATGCCACCAATGGCGTCAATTGCACCATGGCTTTCCGTGAATAATGTCGCCGTAGCTGCGGACTTCTACAAATCTGCCTTCGGATCGAGTGAATTATATCGCCTTGAAGAAGATAACGGACAGATTGCTATCATCAACCTTTCCATCCAAGGAGCCGATTTCTGGCTGCAGGAGGATCCTGATTTCAACGCTGAATATGTTAAACAAGGCTCATTTCGTATGATTGTAACTGTCCAAGATCCGGATGCCATGTTCATGCAAGCACTAGCTGCTGGCGCAACCGAGATTGCGCCAATGAAGGAAGGCCACGGCTGGCGTATTGGGCGTGTTGTTGATCCTTTTGGCTACCATTGGGAAATTGGCGTTCGACTTGAATAGTCCCTTGTAACTAGAACCAGCCTGATCAGGCTTTTTGACTCTCTAAATACATGTAAAAATTTGTCGTTTTATGTTATCATCTTAACGTAACTTTATACGGAAAAGGTGGACGGA
Organism: Paenibacillus sp. J22P169; assembly: GCF_059691995.1. Classification (NCBI taxonomy): domain Bacteria; kingdom Bacillati; phylum Bacillota; class Bacilli; order Caryophanales; family Paenibacillaceae; genus Paenibacillus; species Paenibacillus sp. J22P169. Next base: position 312,604 of record NZ_JCAUAO010000006.1, read on the forward strand.
TGATGAATTATATGGAAACATTGCACCGCCGTAACAAACTGCTTGTGAATATTATTTGGGGGATGCTGGCACTTGGTATAGCTGTCGATTTCCTTACCGCTGCAGGCATGGATTCAATCATCGTCCTTCTCGTCGTCGGCACATTGACCAGTGGATTAGCCACTCTACTTACCTACAAACGTTGGCTTACAACCTACATCATGTATATCATTTCCGCCATTATCACACTACTTACTTGGTTGTTGATACTGACTGGTCCAATCTTCACAACTTATCTTCTTGTCTATGTAAACCTAGCTATTATGACTTTGTACGGCAGCTCGCGCGCTATTGCATTCTCCAGCTTCATGGGTGTCGTTCTAACGGCCTACTTCTTCCTCAGCCCTTATAAGACAGAGATTTTCGGCGACAATGATATGGTAAATATGTACATGTACCTTGCTTTAATCGCTGTGCCTTTATTCGTATCTACGAAATTCAGCGAGAAATTGCAAAAAGATATCTTCTCTGAGCGGGAACACGCCGTTCTGGAGAAAAATAAATCCGTCGATTTAGTTAATCTCGTCTCTTCATCCCTAGTCTCACTTACACAGTTTAGCTCAAATCTAAAGCAAAATGCGACAGCAACGGGCTCTATTTCTAGAGAAGTAACCTTAGCCTTCGGGGAAATTACCGCAAGCACCGAAACACAGACGTCCAGCATCAGTGATATCAGCGAATCCATTCGTCATATCGAGCAATCCGTTACATCCTTGGCAGATCGCTCAACCGAAATGAGAGATCTCTCTGTAAGCTCCGCCCAACTGACCCAGGTAGGTAGCAACGAAGCCGTATCCCTTGAGGTCCAAATGAAGAGTGCGCATGAGACGATGGATTCCTCTGTTCAGTTAATGAACGAGCTCGACAGCCAGAACTCGCGGATTAGTGATATTGTTGCAACCATTAAGCACATTTCGACACAGACGAATTTGCTTGCGCTGAATGCCGCCATCGAAGCCGCACGTGCTGGCGAGCACGGTAGAGGATTCGGTGTTGTTTCTCACGAAATTCGTAAATTGGCCGAAACATCGCAACAATCTACCGAACAAATTGAAAGCATTCTCGAGGATATTCGCTCGAAAACAACCCAAGCCGCGGCGCAAGTCTTACACGGGCAGCAATCTGTAGCCAATGGCAGTGATGCTGCGCAAAAAGTCGTTCAGGTCATGCATGCTCTGGCGACCGATGCAGGCCACTTGGAGAGTCAGTCCGCTCACGTGGAACAATCAGCGGAGAATCTTCACCAGCAGTACACGCGAATTACGGATCAGATCGTCACGATTGCTGGTATTACCGAAGAAAACATGGCATCCATCCAAGAAATGTCCGCAAGTATGACGACACAGGACAGCCGAATTAGCGACATCCTGGAGAGCTTCCTTCAGCTAGATAAGCTCACTTCTGATCTCAATCGGATGACGAAGGGTTAATACATAACTGAAGAGTGCCACCGCAAATGCTCATCTAGTATCTACCCGCCTACCGGCGTTAAGTTACTGCTAGTAAAAAGTCCACGCCTCTAAAGTAGAGGCATGGACTTTTTTTACTTAGGGTTATGTTCATGCGTGATGGAACACTTATTTTGAATAAATTGGATCTGGTTTTCAAGCCGATTACGCTGCTCTTCTGGACCTTGGAACTGTTCAAGTTCTTGTATTAAACTGTGCAAATCATCTCCCGCGTTCGCGCAATCATAATTACTTTCTACATTTTCGAGCATATTCCAGCCTCCTCCTGTACAATCAGCTTTATTTTCCGCCCTTGTTACTACTCTGGTCTTGTGTTCGTGTGGTTGTATTTTTTCTGGATTGCCCTTGTTGTTTATGACCTGACATGTTGTTACTCACACTCCTTGAGATATAGGTTTTAGATAGTGCGAGTTTATTATAAGCAGTTGAATGAATTTGATACGAAAAAATAAACTAACATCCTCGCGGTCGAAAATGCCACCCTGATTAATATCCATATACAATCCAGTGTAACTGGCAATGATAGCGATATCGTTCACGCCAATCTCACTCCACCTACGATAATAACTGGGTTTTCTACATCTAATGTTTGCGATTTCCCCCTACTAAAGCAAATAACTGGATTTGCTCCTGTTAATTTCGGCCGATTCCATTCAAACTGAGCTATGGGAGCTAATTCAGCTGTAGAATATCCATCTAATCCTCAGCAAATAGAAATCCCCGCGAAAATAGCTGTAGAATATCCATTTATTCAATTAAGAAAGCCCCCAGATGGAACACAAGAGACTATGATTGACTACTGCTGCCCCTCACTTACCCTATTAACTGATGAATCGTAGCGGCAATGCCCTCCTCAAAGCTGAGCGCAGGGATCGGTCCTATCCGACGTTCATACTTCTCACCACTAAGACGAAGTGGCTCCGTCGTCAAATACAGCATCTCCACGACGCCATATGAAAAGCTCCCCCTATATATAATGAGTGATTAATCAATCATTTAACTGATGTAACAAGAAACAATCAAAAGCGCCACCCGAAAGGTTAGCGCTCTGTTCCGAAAAAGCACCAATTATTCTTGCCTCGCATTTTAGCCTCATACATCGCTTGATCTGCACGCTGCAGCATGGTTTTCCCATCGGATCCGTCATCCGGGTAGATAGCGATACCGATACTCGTCGTTACATGAACCTCCATACCATCTATTTCGTGGAGAGATTGGATAGCTTGAGTAATACTTCGCGCCATTTCTTCCAACTTCTCCTTACTTTCAATGATCTCGACTAATACGACAAACTCATCGCCTGCCCACCGTGCGCAAATACCTTGGTTTCCTACAGACAAACGAAGAATATCAGCAATTTCCTGAAGCAACCTGTCACCCATCTCATGGCCTAGCGTGTCATTTACCTGTTTAAATCCATCCAGATCCATAAAGAATACCGAAAACAGTGCACGGCGATCATTCGCACGACCCAATACTTGCCTTAGTCGCTCACCTAGAAGTCTTCGATTAGGAAGTCCTGTCAACTCATCATAGTAAGCCATCCGAACTTCATCCGTCCGGTTATAGAAACCGAATAAATGGCCATGAAGTATCCCATCCTCTTCACCTGATAATGGACTCACATAACATTCGTAGTATCTCGTCTTCTCCTGACTTATAATCATTGAAATTCGCTCTCGAAAAGGTTCCAGCCCCCCCTCGAAATAACTTTCGATGATCTCGGCTAACGTCCCGTGGGCAGCGTTCATATTGACACAATAATCGGCAAGCTTCTGTCCGTTCACCAAGGGTTTATGAAACAATTGTTCCAATCGCCGATTGGAGAAAACAACTGTGCCATCCACATCACACATCACGATCGCCTCGCGGCTTGATTCCAGCATTTGTCTTATGATTTCATTTTGTTTGGCGATTTCACGTTCTGCCTGCTGACTTTCACTAAATAAGACTTTATACTGGTTCTCACTTTCAGTTACCTTGCGATACAACTCTGTCATGTTTACATACATTCTGCTAAATTCATACAGCATGCCTAACAAAACCGCATTCGCGCATACAAACGTGTTCCATTTGGCTACATACCAACCGACACTGAACCTGCTCCCACCACATAGCACAATTGCAACATCGAGAAGTGAAGCAAGAAAAGCAACGCAAAGCCAAGCGGCAGTTACCGTACCACCTCTTGTCATCCGATAAAATAACACCAGAGCAATAAGGCTAATCAATACAATCGGCAAACCAATTTCATAGGTGAACAAGGGTGTGAGATTGCCATTTAGAAAGACGATCGGCAGTTCATCATGGAAATAGGTTGCAAGCACAGTAAGCCCGCCAATAAGAAGAACAACACCTGATAAGGTCAACATCCCGACATAGCGAGCCATTGGTGGACTTAGTTGTACATTTTTATAGGTGTACATAAGCAGCATATATAAGAAAATAGCCAAAGGGAAACCCGCGTGCCAGAACAAATAAATCCATGGCGCTGTCTGCATGCCTGCATGCAACAAGCCCGACGGGGTAAATACCCCCGGGAAGGTCAGCAGATACATCAAGCTCATGCCCCCCGAGAACAGATACCCTGCAGCAAGCACGATAACGGAAGGCGATCGGTTAATCCGAAATTGACTGTATAACATATAGGCCGTTATCAACTCAAAACAAATGACCGTTGAAAAAATCGCAGGTTGATACGCTTGTAGTTCCGATAGCTTCGTTCGAGCAAGAGGTATGGAGAGAAGTGAAATCAAACAAACGATAGCCCCAATGATAAAGGCTAGTCTTCGTTGCGAACGATTCGCCGGCATCGTTAGTAAGTTATGTACAGTAATTTTAGAAGCCTGAGTTGGAATCATTACGCCTCCCACTAGAATCTTTTTGTACATGATTCTACAAAATCTACGGATCTCCTTTCGCAATCATCATGTTTTGGCACTGACGACAAGTCATATGAAAAAGACCATCCAATATAGGATGGTCTTCCTTCTTTTAACACCAGCGTAGCCCTATTAGTGCGTTTGCCCCTGATCGCTCGAATCCTCTGTCGAGGAAACCTCACAAGCCTGCTCGACTGCCGCCTCAAACTCAGCCTCATTGCTCGACCCTAGCTTGTCACCATACTGGTCAAGCCTGCCCGGCTTCCCTGCTGGCCCATCATTGTCCGGCTTATTGTTTCTTCCGCTCACATGATCACCTCTTAGCTTGAATGGTTGTTGCCAAACGCGTTGCCTTGGCATACGCATTAGTGTATCTCAATTGGCTTCAAACCATCCTCACTCCGATCAGTTCGCAATCTGTCTCCACTCTGGATATTCATCCAGGTACCCGTTCTGGCTTAACTCTCTTAACGAATTACGTATACTATGTTCGTCCTCACCGGATTGGCTCGTTAACTCTAGCAAGTCTTGCAAATCAATATGCGGATTCTCTTTGCAAAAGATAAGCAAGCCCTTCGCCGCCCACGAAAGGCGGTCGTCTTTGAAATCTCCAACCATCCGGCGAAACAATTTATGCGGAAGGATCTTTAGCTCTACCAAATCCTGCAACGCCTTCATCGTCTGCTTGTCTGTCATTCGACCCAGGCTGGAAATCTCCGATAGCGCAGGAAAATTGGACTCGGAGCCAAAGCTTCTCAATATAATGTAGACCATTTGAGAGCATAAATCTAAGCCTGGTTGACGGAAAATATCATCCGATAGTGTGAAACTACGTGTACCCTCGCTTACTTGTCCGTTAGACATTTCGATGTCCCCCTTTTCATTATGATCGGAGTTCACCCCACCCAGTATATCTTACATAAGCTTCCCGGCATTACGGCCGGCTTGCCGAAATATGTCTTCCAAACTGAACTTCTTCCGGCTGTTAGAATCCGGGGTTTCGATAAATTCCTGGTCCTCCAGCGGTGTAGGAAATAGAATATCCTCATCTAGGAATTCTGGTCTGACCTGATTGGGATCGTCTTCGCTACCCCACGTTGTCATCGACTGCTCTTGAAGGATATGCCTTGTCAGAATGTCCATAATACCCTGACTAAACATCCCTTCAGCTTTCAACTGGTTCATATAAGTAATAACCTCTGGCGGTGTGTCCGTTGGGATATATAGAGTCACATCCTTGCCGGGGGAGACCAACACAGTCGATCTCCGCTTCTTCAAGCCGATCCGCTCCCACCTGCAGATCCTTCTTTAGATTCCTTGCTTGCCGCTGCTTCATCCTTAGCGTTACCTTTCAAAGCATGTTCTAGCAAAAAGAAGGTCCCTCTCGCATTGCGGAATTGGCTGAACTCGGAATGATCGAAACGGAGCGGCAAACCTAACTCGGCATTTAATTTCTCGATCCACGGTTGAAGTACGATCGCCCCGCCACCGATAAACCAAAACTCATTGGCATAACGAACATGCTTCCACGAGTTACGGGCGTATTTCAACACTTTCTCTGCTAAGATCCGCATGTGTCGGTTGACTAGGGTCGTCATATCGAAGGCAACTTTACCCTCTGCATAAATTTCATATTCCTTGTTGACGAGCATGATCGTCAGTTCTGCCGTGCTTGAAATTAACTCTTCACCTTGGGCGTTGATTTCATTACGTATGCTTTCCAATGCATCGTTTAAGTAGATTTTAGCGCCCGTGGAATGCCGTTGATCTAGATCAAGCCCCGGTCTGAAAAACGCGATATCCATATCAACACCGCCAACATCCGCTATACCAAAGCCTTTGTGTGACAACTGCGCCTTGGAGTTAGCCTCCATGTCATAGACACCTGACACATCATCAATACTAATATCCGATGGCAGCGTAAACTCCATCTCCACCGTTACTCCTTTAAACGTCGGGGTCGTAATAAACGTGATGGAATGAACGCCTCCTGTAATTTTACTGGCGAATTCCTCACTGAATTTCGTAATTTCTCTTATGGGCAGCCCCGTTCCTAAATGCACAGTAGCTTTAATGCGGTTCTTACCGCGTTTAATAGCATCCCCGTGCTTAGTAGCAATGGCATATGCCGCAGCCGTTAAGAGAGTAACCATGGTTTCTGGCCGCTGTGCCTTCTTTTGTACAGCCTTGTCTCCTACAATTTCGTGAACGATTCCTTCATCACCAATTGCCAAGTTACCAACATAGACGTGACGATATTGCTCCGAATCAATCGCAGGCGATGTGATCTGCACATCTAAGAAATCCAAAGGATCTCCTTGTTCCATTAACAAAAAACGTTCCCCAAACGGTTGTGCGACAACATTAGGGAAAATAAAACTGTTGGTCAAATCGTCATATATGCCTTTAATATGACTGCTGCCATTATCGATGGACAAGTGAATGGTTGTGGTAAGAATATCGGGTTTAGCCATGTCTATTTCCTCTCCCAACCTTATTGAGATAGTATAATAGATTCGAAATACGGAGTCGTTTTAAGAGGGTTATTAGGAATTTTTAACATTTTTGATTTGGGGGAGGAAAAGAAGTTTAAAGTTTAAACTTTAGAGTTTAACTAGTTAAAGTTTGAACTTTAAACTTTAGAATTTGGAGTTTGAAGTTGATGTGTCGGGGATATCATTCCTATAAAAACTTGCTTATCTTACCCGCGCTATCCTTACGAGTTTAAAACACAAAGAGCACTGACCATTGTCAGTGCTCTTTCTACTAAGCTAGCGTATCTCACTTCAGGCAATGATAAACCGCCATCATATCCCGTTTATTCAACTCACGAATGCGATTGGAAATAGGAATATCCGCCACTTCTTCCGTGCGTGAGCTTTCAGCAACAACATCACGTACTTTGCCAGTTAGCCAAGTCTGTACATCTATGCCCTCGACAATTTCCTTGCGACCCTCATCATTGATGCCACTTACATAACAGCTCACACAAGGCACCGATAATTTCTGTACACCATCATGGAGTCCATCTTCTGAAATGACTTTCTTACCACCACAGAATGGGCATGGATGACTTGCTTTGATCTTATTAATTTGGGTAACAATTTTACTGTATCCAAACACTTCATAGACATACGTTAGCTTCTTGTATTTCCCATTGGTGAAGTATTTATCAATTATAGCTTCTCTCGTTTCAGCAATATTGGCAAAATCACAGATGGTAATCACATTTTTACTGCTAATCGCCTCAAGGTTACCTTTGATTTTATCCCGAAACGGTATGGCATTTTGTAAAACCACTTCATAGCCCACAAAGCTTGCTAGTTCCAATTCAAGCATTTTCAACGCAACTTGCGTTTCCCTAGGAAGTAAAGATACGTCCTCAGAAAGTGCTAGATCACCGCCAACAATGGACTTTAGTTTTTCTAGTTCTGGTAACTTCCCTACGGTTGTGATGACTTGATCTATCGGTTGCTGAATAATCTCACGAATATCTGTGCCACCAAATTTCAACTTTTTATGATGGTTTAACACAGTTCCTTCACATACTGGGCAGCTAATCATCTCTCTGGAGGCTTTCATTTGCTCTTTAAGAGGAAGGTTCTTGGAAATAACCATATAACGTCCAAGGATGAGATTAAAGCCTTCCCATGACCTCGAGGCCTTACCTGCTTTATCATAAAATGACTTTTCCCAATAACCATATAAGAAAGTATGCTTTTCGTCTTCCGTCATCTCATTAAAGCTTTTATTCATATCGTGACCAAGTTCGTTCTTAATCTCTTCAAATAAGAAGTGCAATTTGGCGTGTTGATAATATTTCAAGACATCCATGACTTCTGGCAGTAACATGCCATCCCAGAAGGGTACTGTTTTATCTTGGATGAGAACACCCATATCAAATCGTTCAATGACACGACGACCCGAACAACTTGGACAATGATTATCTTGATAATAAAAATCAAAGCTACTTGTATCTTTATTAGTCGGATGAGCAGCCACAATTTGGTTGATCAGTCCACCGATTTCATAGAGGAAGCTATATTGACTATATAGATGTCGTTCAAGATCAATCGCGATAACAGGTGCAATTTTCTCGGATTCATATTCACCATAGATGAGTCGGGCCATGGACGATAAACTTTTTAGAATACCGCCCTTGTAGACGTTTTCTGCCTTTTTAAAATAGTCCAATTGATTTTCTTGTAAATAATGAATGCCTTTTTGCGGCTTAAGAGTGGAAGGAATATGAAATGGAACTTTGCTCTCTTCCCCGTTGTTTTGACGATAATAGTCATTATGACTGACAACATCCAGATGACTCACTGGTTCAGACTGTCTTTTACCAAAATCAACGATAAAATCAGAGCTTTCTAGCATATAGGCATTATGTTCGATCATCAGGATGGAGACGGATTCATCTTCCAGAATGTCCCTAACACTATCAATAAATTGGTTCAAAATATTTTGTGATAACCCTTTCGAAGGCTCGTCAAAAATAAACAGCATATGTGGGTTTTTGGAGTTGGCAAACAGCTCAGAAACTAAATGGACACATTGAAATTCACCCGTCGATAAGGACTGTGTTTTTCTTTCCAACGTCAAATAACCAAGTCCAAGTTTGATCAATAAGCTCAAGCGCTTATGGGCAATGTCCTCATTGGGCAGTTCTTCAATAATATCTTCAATCGAGCGCTGAAAAATATCATCAATATCCTCACTATATTTCGTGAGTTTCTTTTTAATATCAAGAAACGTTGCAACTGTTGAGCGACTGGAAATCGATTGGTTGCGATCTTGCCCCACCACGACCAGCTTATCTTTCGGATACCGCTTCTGAAAATCTTTGACGATACACTCATTAACAAGAGTCGATTTACCGCATCCCGACTCCCCTGTGAAGGTTACAAGTCTATTTTTGGGAATCTGAATGTCAGCCATTTGAATATTACGACAGTATAGATCTTTAAATTGGTAGTATTCGGTTGGCACAGCCTGATTGCGTTCCTGAATAATTGGTTTGGGCCGTGGTGATTCCTCAACAATTTTCCCGCCGTATTTACCACTGCCAGGTCCAAAGAACAATTGCTCATCTGTCGTATCTAGCACCGTGTCTGAATGATCAATAAGCCAAATCTGATTCTTATCCCCTAATTGTTTAATCTGCTCTAAAATTTTCAATAGCGTTTGATGATCGAGACCCACAGAGATTTCATCAATAATAATCACCGTATTTTCGCTTGTTGCCATGAATTCTGCCAAGTAAAGTCGTGTTATCTCTCCACCTGACAATGTACCCATAATCCGATTTAAGGTTAAGTACCCAATGTTCATGTTGATGATATTTTGAAGAATATGCTGCTTCCCCTCACTGATCTGTAATTCCTCAGATAGCGAAAGAATCGTTTCAATGCTTAAGTTATTAATATCAGAAATACTATGCGGTTTATTCAATAATTCCATTTTATATTGCTCAACTTCTTGATTGTAGCGCCTACCCTCGCACTTAGGACATTCGACATTTTGGGTCGTGCTGCGCCCTTTACAATCGGGACACCAGCCTAACGGATTATTAAAGGAAAAAACTTCAGGAGAGAGATCAAACTGTCCAGCAAGACGATCGCGAATCTCTTTAAATACGCCAGTATGTGTCCCAATGGTTGAACGGGGATTAGATGAAATGGATGATTTTCCGAGAAAAAGGACTAAAGGCATTTCTTCCATCTTGATGGCGCTGAAATTGGTTTCCATAATATCAGGAAATAAATACTGATACTCCGCCTTTGGCAATAAAGAAACGAGACGTTTCTTGGATTCTTCACCAATCGTCTGACAAAACGTTGTTTTACCGGATCCTGATAAACCAGCAATTCCTAAAGATTTATCTACAGGCAGAATGGCGTCTAATCGATTAATATTGTTCGAAATCAATTGATTTATTTGCATATGTACATCCTTTCTATTCTTATAAACCTATTATTCCCATGTTAGCATAGTGTTAAATCTATGCATTGTTTTTTTCTAATAAAGACTCTTAATTAATAACTACGAATCTATCATCTATCTAGTTTCCCATATAAAAAAACTATACCCCGGGATAGTATTTATGTATTTCTCTATGGCTAACCTTTCGCCCTATACTTAGATCAAAATGAAGCGTAGGGAGCTGTTAACATTGAAAACATCCATTATAGGCTATCCGAGAGTTGGGACTTTACGGGAGCTTAAATTCGCATCCGAGAAATATTTTAAAGGCGAGACTTCAATTGATGAACTGCACCAAACAGGAGCCAACCTCCGAGCAGCACATTGGAAGATCCAACAAGAGAACGGCATCGATTTTATTCCATCGAATGACTTTTCATTCTATGACGGTTTACTCGATACGGCTTGCTTATTAAATATCATACCAGAGCGCTATCAAGCGCTAGGTCTCAGCCCCTTAGAAACGTATTTTGCAATGGCTAGAGGTTATCAAGGCGAGCAAGGCGATGTTAAAGCATTAGCGATGAAAAAATGGTTTAATACAAACTATCACTATATGGTTCCTGAAATCAATGATTCTACAACCATTCGATTAGCAGGAACGAAGCTGTTCGATGAATTCTTAGAGGCTAAACAGCATAATGTTGTGACGAAGCCCGTTCTAATTGGCCCTTTTACCTTACTTAAGCTTGCAAAATACACGGGTGTCAAACAAGCCAATGACTTTGTCCGTGAAGCTGCAGAAGCGTATGCCGCTATACTGGGACAATTGAATGATCTAGGCGCAGCGTGGGTCCAACTGGACGAACCTGGATTGGTAACCGATTTATCACAAGAGGATATCGCGCTGTTCTCGGAACTATATGCTCACATTCTATCCTCCAAAGGGGATGTAAAGGTTCTCGTTCAAACTTACTTCGGAGACATTCGCGACTGTTACCCAACGCTTCAAACACTCCCGTTCGACGGGATTGGTATTGATTTCTTAGAAGGTAAACAATCTCTAGCGCTTGTGCAGCAACATGGGTTTTCAGACGATAAAGTACTGTTTGCAGGCCTAGTGAACGGTAAAAACATATGGAAAAACCAATATAAACGCACGCTTGGGCTTATTCATGAATTAGGTACACATGTGAAGCACATCGTGCTTAGCTCCTCCTGCTCGCTTCTACATGTGCCTTACACCTTACAGCATGAAAAGAAATTATCGGATGATTCTAAACGCTATTTGGCATTCGCAGAGGAAAAGCTGCAAGAGTTCGCACAACTCAAAGCGATTGGAGCTCAGGCAGATCCTTATTCTACTGTGCTGTATTTGCAAAATGAGGAGTTGTTCAACAGCACCCGCTTTACGAATAACGAGGCTGTACAGGCGAAGGCCGCGGCCTTGACGGAGGCTGACTTTACAAGGCTGCCAGCCTTCGGTGAACGAGAATCCATTCAGAAATCCAAATTCAAATTGCCGCAGCTGCCGACTACAACCATAGGATCCTTCCCACAGACTGCCGAGGTTCGAGCGAATCGCTTTGCCTTTAAGAATGGTGACATTACCGAGGAGCAATACAAGCAGTTTAACTTTGAAAAAATTGCAGCATGCATTGAACTTCAAGAAGAAATTGGCCTTGATGTTCTTGTTCATGGTGAATTCGAACGCAATGATATGGTTGAATATTTTGGCGAATGCTTGGATGGATTTATGTTCACCGAAAAAGCGTGGGTACAGTCCTATGGAACAAGATGCGTTAAGCCCCCGATTGTATGGGGAGACATTTCCCGCTCCAAACCAATGACCGTCGAATATTCGGCTTATGCCAAAAGCTTGACGAGCAAACCGCTTAAAGGGATGTTAACAGGCCCCGTAACGATTCTAAACTGGTCCTTCCCCCGTGAAGATATCAGCCTGAAGGATAGTGCCTTCCAGATTGCTCTGGCGATTCGGGACGAAGTATTGGATCTAGAAGCGAATCAAATTGAAATTATTCAAATTGATGAGGCTGCCTTAAGAGAAAAGCTGCCATTAAGGAAATCAGATTGGCAGAGTGAATATCTGAGCTGGGCAATACCTGCTTTCCGATTGGTGCATAGCGGTGTCCAGGCCGAAACCCAAATTCATACACACATGTGTTATAGCCAGTTCAGCGATATTATTCGCGATATTGATGCCATGGATGCCGATGTCATTACGTTTGAAGCATCCCGATCAGACCTTGCGATTATAGATGTGATTAATCAATGCGGTTTCCAAACAGAGGTTGGTCCAGGGGTGTACGATATTCATTCCCCGCGTATTCCAAGTGTAGATGAAATCAAGCTGGGATTGTATCGTATGTTAGAGAAAATCGATATCGCTAAGTTATGGGTTAATCCCGATTGCGGACTTAAAACGCGCGGCGAAAAGGAGACTTGGGCTAGTTTAAGACAATTAGTTCAAGCAGCTAAAGAAGTGAGAGCAACGCTATAACAGCGTGATACAAGAGGATGAACTCAGACGAGTTCATCCTCTTGGTTTATAATCGTATAGCCGAAGTCCGAAATCACACTTTTCAGCTTTCGAACATAGTCGGCGGCAAGCAGGCTCAAATTGACTTTTTTATTCGTGATGTATCCAATCCGCATATTCTCATCTGTACGCAAGCGCACCGACTTAATCTGCTCGCCATTCAAGTCCGAATTAAGTACACCCGAGCTGATTGTATAACCATTCAACCCAATGAGGAGATTGAATAAAGTCGCGCGATCACTGACTAATATTTTCTTCTTGTGCGTTCTGGTGCTTAAGATTTCCTCTGAAAAGTAGAAGGAATTGTACTCTCCTTGCTCAAAAGCAAGACACGGGAATTCATCTAAATCTTTGATCTCCAGTATCGACTTCGCAGCAAGCGGATGCTCCGAGCTAATAAAGACATGAGGCTCCGCTACAAAAAGAGGGTGGAATTGAAGATCGTTTTCTTTCAGCATTTTCTGGATAACCTTCTGGTTGAAATCATTGAGATAGAGAATGCCAAGCTCGCTGCGCATATTGCGCACATCTTCAATAATTTCGTGCGTCCTCGTTTCACGCAACGTACATTCATACTCATTCGTGTTCAAGTCTTTCAATAGATTGACGAACGCTTGAACCGAAAAAGCATAATGCTGTGTGGAGATCGAGCATAGTTTTTTAGAAGGTTTTTTATTCATATACCTTTGCTCAAGAAGCTCTGCTTGCTCTACGACTTGCCGAGCATAAGAAAGGAATTCAGCCCCTTCATTCGAGAGCGAAATCCCTTTAGATGAACGCAGAAAAATATCAACGCCAATTTCCTGCTCTATTTCTTTCACCGCACTAGACAGACTTGGTTGTGATATGAAAAGCTGCTTAGCAGCCTCACTTATGGAACCACAATTCACGATCGTTAATATATATTTTAATTGCTGTAATGTCATCGTAATCAGTCCTTCGTGGATGAGCGATCTACGCCGTATAACGCATCCATATGCGCAATATGAGCGGCTCCCCAATCGTTTAATGGCTGTAACACAGCACTTAAACCTTTGCCGTATTCCGAAATCGAATATTCGACTTTCGGAGGGATTTGGTTGTACACCTCACGATGTACGATATCGTTATACGCAAGTTCTCTTAATTGTTGGGTAAGCATCTTCTTGTTTATATCCGGTATCGCTTTTTGAAGCTCGCTGAATCTCATTGTGCCGTTTGAAATAAGCTGAAGCAAAATGACAGGCTTCCATTTTCCCACTAAAATACTCAGCGCTGATTCAAATTTACAATACTCTTTCATTGAACTCCCCCACTTCACTTCACTTTGCTTTGTTAGGTAACTTTTTCGTTACTCAGTTTAGATAAAGTGCCTACTTGCTTGAATCGATTCCTAGGGTCTACTATACCATTAGTAGATGGCCAATAAATAGTCAGGAGGTTGAAACATATCATGAATATCACGCTATGGATCATTCAAGGGCTTGCAGCAATAGGTTTTGTCTATTCTGGCTGGTTGAAGGCGTTTCAATATGAAAAAGCCAAAGCGTCTTGGGGATGGGTAAAAGACGTGTCAAAAGCATTCGTCGTTTTTATCGGTTTAATAGAATTGATTGGAGCCCTTGGACTCATTCTTCCTCATGTGACGAATATCGCACCTATCTTGACACCAATTGCTGCAACTGGACTTGCCGCAATCGTTCTCCTCGGTGCCCTATTCCATGTTTCACGTAAGGAATATCGAGAAATCGGCGTGAACATTGTCTTCTTTGCGTTAGCTGCAATTGTTGCGATCTGTCGGTTTTAATCCGAGGTTACATTTACTTCATGTAGGGCGATTGGAAGGCGCAATAATTATCAACAGGCTTATATCGATAGAAAAACCCCTATCCACATGTGGATAGAGGTTTTCTTACTGCCATTAGTTGATAAGTATCCACACCCCAGCCTTGCCTGGGATCTCTCCTTTGGTCCACCATTTTGCCTGATAGGTATGCCCTGCATACACGACTTTATCGCCGCCATTGTAGGCCTTCACATTGCTCCAAGTCGGAATGGTGTTATTGGCAACAGCCTTCCAGACGTCTGAAGTATCTGGCTGTTCGCCCTTTGTCCACCAGCTGGCTGTATACTCAACACCGTTAAAAGTGACTTTGTCACCAGCCAAGTAGATCTTGGCGTTATCCCAAGCCGCAGTCGTTCCCGGTGCAGGCGTAACCACCGCCGACTTCGTCGTAACTGTCAGCGCAGCGCTTGCTGTGGAGCGGTTATTGGCCGCATCCAGGGCAGTAACCGTATACGAGTATGCCGTTGAGGCGTTCAGACCGCTGTCGGAATAAGCCCTTGAGGCCGTTGTGCTGATTAGCTTGCCGTCTCGATACACCTCGTATTTCGTCACTCCGATATTGTCATTTGCAGCCGCCCAATTTAGCGTAGCAGCCGATTCTGTCACGTTACTGGCGGTTAATCCCGTCGGTCGCGTTGGCGCCTGCGTGTCTGGCGCAGGTGTTACCGCGGGCAGTGTGCTTGCCGATACTGGCGTACTAGCCCCCGAACGATTGCCCTTATTATCCACTGCTACCAACGTATACGTAAATGTGGTGTTGGCCGACAAACCGTTGTCGGTATATTCCGTTTGCGTCGTTGTGCCGATTACATTTCCGTTTCGACTAACTTCATATTGTTTAATCCCTGCCGAGGCAGTCGATGCCGTCCATTGCATCGTTATGCTGCTCTCCGTATGTGTAGAGCACCAAGCACTTGCTGGAAAGTTCGGCAACACAAATGGTGGTTCTGGATCTGGTGTCGTCATGCCGCCGTTTTGTGTCAAATTCACGTCAATTGCCTGATAAAAGGCATTGCCAGTGTCACCAATCTCCCAAACCCCTAGAATGATATAATAACCAGTTCGGTCTGTCGGCACATTACATTTATGAGTTACTGTCATATCGGGTTTCATATTGCCGCCATCAACCGTACAGAAAGGCTTTGATTCTAGTTGATCGCGGGTAAGCGGTTTATTAGGGTCCCAGCCGACTTTCGTTATGTAATACTTCCATTCCTTCGTCAAGTGATTCGCTGTGAACTTCCAGGTGAACGAATTCTCGCCACCCTTCATATCAATCTTCTTCCAACGGTCGGCCGTTTGGGCATCCAATTCAAAGTATTTGCCTGCTCCCGCAATCTGACCGTCTGCCGGTCCTGATGCTGGGAATCCCCCTTTGCCTTCCACACTCTGCGGTTCGTACTGAATAGCGCCACAAGCCTTGTTTAACCCTTGTTGGCACAGCAGCGACCGGCTAGCTGGCGATTCCATGTAGCCATGAGCAGAAGCTTTACCTGAGAAGCCAAATGTACAAGCCAGTCCTAATACCATGAATCCAAGCAAAACTGCCAGCTTAAATGGGCGGGTAGCAAACCTCAGTTTCCCCCATACGGATTGTTGCGTAATGACCATGTCGATTCTCCTCGTATTTTGTAATATGATTATAGTTTCCAATCTTAGCCAGTTGTTTAGTGTTTAGCCAGTTTCAAAAGACCTAGGGGAATATTCTCTGCTCGTTACAGTCATATGTGAACAAGACCTTAACTCAAAAGCGTGACACTTGACCCATATTTATTTGTTTATTGTTAAAAGTAACTCTAGTAAGCGTTCTCTTAAAAAATGATCTTCGTTTTTGCCCTACTGTAAAATAGGTCAGAATCATCTGTTGGTGTGAAGTGTATATGAGTCAAATATCCTATTATTTCCATAATTCTGCTTCTGCGGTCCAAGCATTATCTATGCCAATTGTCCCTCATGCCACTCGGCATAGGGATATTTTTCTTTGCTTTTTCTGCTAATATGAGCTGTAAAAGAAAAGAGACCGTCAGCTATTGACGATCTCTTTGTTATGGATTTCTTTAAGTAGGCCTCACCAGCCTGTACCTAAAATTCCTCGCATCCATATCGGTCCGACTTCATACTTAATTTAATATTGTCCTTTAATTACAAAAAACGAGCCCCGAATGGTTCCAGCTAGTTTAGACTTCTGCCTAGCAAACTTAAACTTCTCTTCTAACTCCTTCGGAATCTCCATCCCCTCAGAAAGCTTAAATCCAACGGCCCGCTTCTTAGGGTCATCAACCGTATACATGACATTGACGCTAAGACCATCTTCATAAAAAACGTAGGTAAATTGAATATTTTCCACTTGGAAACGCGACGTTTCTAAAGGTTTGGCCGCAAACTCAATATTACGCTCTTGCAAAATTCGGTTCACATAATCAAGGCTCTCTTGACTTTCGCTAGCTGGTACAACCGTAAATTCATGCTTGTATTTGTTCATAAAATAACGGGCTTCATTCGCACGTAAACCTGCTAGCGCTTCTACTACAGGTGAAGACTCCAATCCAACCGTAGACACATTTTTAAAATCAACGATATACGACATTTCCATCCCTCGTTTTCTCTCTCAATTTTCTAAAAACAGAAATTTAATATTCCTTCTCTACCAAATATTATACCAAAAATGATTTAATATAAACGTTCCGCTTCATCAAAGGCTTGATTCATCCACTGACTAAGCTTTTCGGCAGCGTCGTCTGAGAACATCAAATTCAGATTCTTATCCGTCTCCATCGCCTTTTCAGCTGTGAAAGCATACATGAATTCTTCATATTCCTTGATAGCTCGGCCGAGGTCTTCATGTCGAATGATTGCTGACGCTAATCGCTCCGCATCGAGCAACGCCAGATTGACTCCCTCGCCGGCGAAAGGCGACATGAGATGAGCAGCGTCCCCAATCAGCGTTACGTTGGAATGACGATTCCAACGAAATCCCACAGGTAGCATGTAAATTCGCCGCGGCGTCACACGATCTTCTGAACAGTGGACATACTGTTTAGCCATCTCGTCCCAATCCTCGAACAACTCCAGCAGACATTCTTTGGCCTTAATTGGCTGATCAAACGGAATACCGCTTTGTTCGATCCAGTCACTCTCAACTTTAAGGCTGAGATATACTTTGATCCGGCCATCGCCATTAAGCTGTCCAATGATCACATTGCGATCCCCCATAACGAATGTCTTGCCCTTCCTGTTGAATGCGGCAAGCTCTGGATGCTTATTAGCCGCATCGAGAATATTAAGTTCCACCATGGTCACTCCACTGTATTCAACGGAAGTATCTGACAACATTAGATTTCTTACTCGGGAAAAGGCTCCGTCCGCTCCAATCAGCAAATCGACGATATCCGTAGGTCCGTTCTCAAAATAGAGTGCGATTTTACCATCTTCACGCTTTTCTGCCCGCTCCAGCTTATGGCCGTATTTTATGTAATTGGTATCCACCGCTTCTAATAGTAGATCGCAAAGCTCTCCTCTATCAATCTCTGGACGGTCCCAGTCGCCCTCTCGGGCAATTTCGTCGATATAGACGTTACCGTTTTTATCGAGTACATGAAAGTCTTGATCCTGAGGTCGGGCGATCTCTTTAAACTTTTCTAATAATCCGGCCGCCTCAAGCGCCTTTTGACCCGATTCCGCGTGGATATCGAGAGTTCCGCCACGTTCGGTGTTTGCATTATAAAGTTCTCGCTCATAAATGACAAACTGTATACCGTGTCTTTGCAAAATTGAGCCAAGCGCAAGTCCCCCTGGTCCTCCTCCAATAATGGCAATCCGCTTTTGATTATATAGATTCGAAGATGCATCGTTCATATGAAACATCACCTGTCCTTATTTGGATTAAGGCGCTTTAAAGCCCTTTGGCCTAATAGGTAATGGGTATCTTCAGCGCCTCTGTATACTGTAAGCACATCATAATGGCGACATATGAACTGAATATAAACGTTTAGTTTACTTTTGAGATTCAAGAATAAACATGGATGCATCCTGTCCCATAAATATTTTACTTCCATGATAAAAAGTTTTGGATTGAATATGCCTGTACCCTATCTTAGTCATGATGTCAGTTAGCTTCACTTGATTAAATCCGTTATGAACGATATCTGAAACAACTTTTTCGTTTTTATCAAAATCTACGATTAGTAAATGTCCTCCTTCATTTAGGACATCAAATAATCTTGATAAAACGAATTCAACATCGTGAATATGGAGTAGAACCTGTGCCATAAAAATATAGTCAGTATGTAAATCCGATAAATCTTCCTTTTCAAAATCAAAGCATAAGGTATCTACATTTTGAATATTAAAATCAGAAATTTTTTGCTTTATTTGATTAATCATGTTTTCTGAAGTATCCAGAAAAAGCATAGAATTAAATTCGTTTAACAAGTTCATTCCGACAAGACCAGTTCCACACCCAAAATCAATAGCATTCTTACTTTTAGCGTCAACTAAATATTCACGAATGGCATCCGATGATACCTTTGCAATTTGAATTCTTTCAGAAGTGTCATATATATTAGCTATCATTTCGAACTTATCCGTATTTCCCATTACTATCTCTCCAATCTGCCTTGTCCTTATTTGTTTAACGCTACTTCTCCTGCTCCTTTATCACCTGACCAATCCCCAACAAAATCAGCTTAAAGCTGCGTTTATTATGTCCGTTATTCAAGGTTTTCTGTAATTCCTGTGATTTGGATAATAATTTAGTGCATTAGAAAAACATATATACGCAAGAAGGCAGGATAAGGGACATTCCCTGATCCTGCCTTGTTTAGGTACACGCCGCGCATCCTCGGCCAACGTCAATAAAGAGCCGGAACAGAGTAAATTGCGATCCTACTACTTTATTTTTTCAAAGCCCGATCATACGCTTTTTTGTAAATGTCCACAATTTTATCTACGCCTAATGCTTTCATGTCGCTCACATATTTCGGCCAATCTTCCAGACTGCGTTCACCAACGATGAACTTGGAAATATTCTCATCGCGCTTCTTCATAATCGTATCCCCGCTCAGAGAGAGGGTTTCCATCTCAGCGCTTGTGAACGCGGGACGAGGCTGCTGCTGACTATCATATTTCGGCGCTTCCTGATAAGCCTTCTGCAGCTCAGGCGATGAGAGGGAAAGATGAGCATCATAATCGAACCACGCATAGGTGCCGTCCGTAGAAATACCGGTTTTCTTTCTCATGTCCGCTACATCCGCAAATTTCTCAATGAACTGCTTCTTGCCATTTTCCGTTTTATAAGTGACGCCTTCTTTCCCCCAGCTGGCCAGTGTTTTACCTTCCTCACTGTAGAAGAAATCCATGAACTTCAGAATCTCTTTGATTTTTTTCGAAGATGTCGCGATCATGAAACCTTCGTCCAAATATTGTGTGTACGCATTCTTGGCAGGCGCACCTGCAAATCCGGTCGGCGCTCCCATGAAAGCCAGATTAAAGTCCGCTTTATCCTTGCGCAATGCCGAGTTGAAGAAATCAATCCGTCCGATGTAATCGACTGTGACAAACGCTCGCTCTGTAGACATCAAGTCCTGCCATAGCTTCGTATCTGCAGACAAGAAATCAGGAGGAATGAGGCCTTCTTTATAAAATTTATTTAAATACACAATCATTTGCTTGTAGTTGTCTTCCAGCGGACCATAGCGCCATTCTTTTTTATCAAAATCATAGTACACATCAGAACCGGTGCCAAAGGCTGGAGCAAAATTCAAGAGACGCTGCAAACCGTTCCGAAATGAAAGCGGATAGCTCTTTGGATAAGCTTCTTTTATTTTCTTAAGCGCTGCATACAATTCATCCCACGTTTTTGGCTCGGAAAGCCCCAGCTTCTTAAATACATCGTCACGATACATCCAAATCATGCGATTCGTTTCCCCGATTCCCGCATTTGGGAACATATACATTTTGCCATCCGATGAAATCGTGTTTTGCGTATCAACCGGATACTTTTCCATCCATTTTTTCAAGTTCGGCATCTCGTTAACATAATCCAAAATATTAACCAGCGCACCTTGCTGTCCGTACTTATCTGCTAGCTTTTTGTCCTGCGTCATCATCATATCCGGCAAATTGCCCGAGGCAATTGTAACGCTTAGCGCGTCTTCCAGCTTCCCAGACGGCAGCTGCACATTCAGGGAGACGCCTGTTTTTTCTTCGATTAATTTCCAGGAAATATTATCTTTATTGTAAGGCCAGCTTGGATTCGAATAATTGAGCACGTTAAAGGTTTGTTTGACTACTTGCGCAGGAGCTGAAGCTGTTGTCCCTGCACTGGCAGAAGGCGCTGCCGTCGATGTCTCGTTCGTACTCGTCGAACAACCTGCGATTGCCGTCATAGATAGTCCCAAAACTAAACACATTGACAACCCTTTTACTGTTTTATTCATAGAACCCATCTCCCTTTTCATTTGTTTTTTAGACCCACAGCCTTTTTATTACTGAACATGAACTAACCTTTCACCGAACCGATCATCACCCCCTTGACGAAGTATTTTTGCAGAAACGGATACACAAGGAGGATCGGTACGGTGGAAACAAGGATCGTTGTAAATTTTAATGCATCATCAACGACCAAATTATCGCCGCCTACGCTGGACACGTTAGCTGAGTTAATCTGCCCCTGCAAGACGATATTGCGTAGAACAACTTGCAGTGGGAACATATCCTGGTTGCGCAGGTAGAGTAATGCGGAATAAAAGTTATTCCAGATTCCAACGGCATAGAAAAGTCCGATGGTGGCAAGCACCGCTTTTGAGAGCGGCAGCACGAGCCGAAAGAAAATTCCGAGATCGGTCAATCCGTCAATTTTACCCGATTCCTCCAGCTCTTTGGGCATTGCGGAGAAAAAAGTTCGCATCACAATGAGATTCCACGTACTGACGGCCGTAGGCAGCACCATGGACCATAGGCTATCTACCAATCCGTAACTTTTGACAACCAGGAAGGTCGGAATCATACCACCGCTGAAAAACATTGTAAACACAATGAGCAGTGTAAACAGCTTGTGATGCGGCAACTCCTTTTTAGAGATCGCGAACGCACCCATGGCTGTCATAATTAGCGAGACCAAGGTGCCGACTAGTACATATTGAATGGTATTAATATAGGCGGAGGAAATACGCGGATCGTGTAAGACAATTTTATACATCTCCACGTTGAATCCTTTTGGCCAAAGCGTAACCTCGCCTTTTAAAATGTGCGTACTATCGCTGAACGAGACGGCCATCATATAAACAAAGGGGTACAGCGTTGCTGCAACGACCCCAAGCAGCACAAGGATAATTAGTAGGTCAGCCACACCAAATTTCGTTTTCATAAAGCGTACCTCCTTTCTACCACAAGCTGGTCTCGCCAGCTTTACGGCTGATCCAGTTGGCGGAGTATATGAACACTAAACTGACGATCCCTGTAAACAAATCAATGGCCGTCGCATAGCTGTAATTGCCCTGACCGATCCCTGTGCGATAGACATATGTGCTAATAATATCTGCCGTTTCATAGATGGCGGGATTATAGAGCAGAAACACTTTTTCGAAACCGATATCTAGGACGTGCCCAACATTCAGAATAAAGACGATGACGATAGCCGGTGCAATGCCCGGGAGCGTGACATTCGCTATTTTCCTCCATCTGCTCGCGCCATCCATTTCCGCCGCCTCATACAGCTGTGGATCAATCGATGTCAAGGCAGCCAGATAAATGATTGTCTCCCAGCCCACATGCTGCCAGATTTCCGAAATCACATAGACCGAGCGGAACATTCCGGGCATCACCATAAAGTTAATCGGCTCAAAGCCGAAGACTTGAATCAGGTGGTTGACGATACCACTGGATGGCGAAAGAAACATGAGCACCATGCTCGCCGCCACAACATTGGATATAAAATGGGGCAAATAACTGACCGTTTGTACAAATCGTTTGAAAAACGCGTGCCTCGCTTCATTCAGGAGCAGCGCCAGCAGAATCGGTGCGAGAAAACCGAAGATCAACCTGTAGATCCCGAGCATAAACGTGTTGTAGATAAGCTTAAAGAAATCGGGATTCTCCCAAAACAGCTTATAATACTTGAATCCGACCCATTCACTTGCCCAGACACCCTTAAACAAATTGTAATTTTTAAAAGATATGACCAACCCGAACATAGGAACGTACTTGAAAAGTAAATAAAACAGCAAGGTCGGCAGAAAGAGAAGAAATAAGTATTTCCCTCGTTTCCACTGCTTCAGATAGGTACTTCTTTTCGACCGGAGATTCGCTTGCGAAACAGATGTCTTTGTCGTGGCGGCCGATGGGTTCATACGCAATAGTCATCTCTCCTTTTTCTCAATGTGGGTTGCCCCCTTTGGTTATTGAGGCTCTGTATCGACAAGCCCATCGTATCGGAAAAGTGCCATTCCGACTATCCACTTCCTCATCAACTCATTCGCAAATTTCTCAAAATCGAGAATAATAATAAGAATCGTAAAAATTCATATAAGGAATTGTAAATATTTTCTTACACCATGAATTTCACCATGCTATAATTTCCACATACTACTGGCTAGCGGAAGGAGACGACAATGCAAACCCCCTATGTCCCTAGAAAAAGATACAGCAGTTCCTTGTTCTACCGACTATTGATCAGTTTCATTATCATCATTTTGCTGCTCGTATCCTTTAATGTAGCCTCCTTTACATTCTTTCGAAGCAGCATTCGCGAAGAAATTATTAAGAACAGTAGTCTAAATCTCGAGACGACTGTAGCCAGCTATGAAAAAAACATTTCCTTAATCAAAAGCCTGCTGGTCAGCCTATACTTCAACACCCATACCGAAGCGCTCAAAAATAATCCGCAGAAGCTCGATTTTTATATTTCAAGTCAGGTTCAACGCGAGCTTCAAAATGTGTTAGCGAACAATCAGCTTTATTTATATAACATCATCTATTACTTTCCGAACCGTGACTTTGTTATCGATAAAGATGGATCCCGAGATGCGCAAATGATGTTCAGCAAATTTTATACGTCCCCCACTTATCCAGAGCAGTTCTGGTCAACGGAAACCGGAAAATCTTCGCTCTCCTTCCGGGTGTACCCTTCTGCGGAATTTCAAGAAAGTACAAGCTTCTCTACTAGAAGCTTTGGGAAGTTTAATCCCGTTCTTTTCAAAAGCGCCGCTACGGACGGCTTATCCATCATAGCCATGCTAGACAGCGATCAAATGTTTGAGGCCTTCAGCCATTTTCAAGCAGATTCCGACTTCTACATTCTGGATGACGCTGGGGGCACAACGTACTCCGTAACCAGTCGAAAGGATTCACTGCATTTGAAGCCGCATACCGGCAGTTCCGGTTATTATTTGGAAGGCACCAATTATTATTTTTACAAGCAAGGGGCAGTGACCGGGAACACCTATGTGCTGATCGTGCCTTTCGCTACGATTTCCGAACAATTCTTCAAGCTGAATGTGTTTATGGTTGGACTGATATTCCTTTCCATTATCATCGGAGTCGGCATTTCAATTCTCTTTGCCAAACGGTTTAACAACCCGCTAACCACCATCATCAGTTCCATTCAACAGATGGATCGTCACCAAAGTGCTCCCTTTGTAAGTCCGATTCGCGAGTTCAATGTCATTAGCCAGAAGCTCCATGATTTATTTCTGACCAACGAAACGATTAACCGGGACTTACTAAGTAAAAATTCCTTGCTCAAGCATTACGCCTACTTAAATAAGGTGAAAATGATTCATACCGATATTGAGGACGCGAAAATATCCATTGACTCCGATAAACCCTATGTCATCGTTCTATACCAGCTCATGTATATCGACAGCCAGTTAGCCGCCATGGACATGGATCCTAATCGTGCTTCGTATTACATCAAGGAATTCGTTCAATCGCAATTTATTCAGGCCTATAAAGATGCCTTGACATTCCAAATTGAGAAGGATCAAATTCTGACGATTATTTTTACTAACGATTCCGAGCTTTCCGTATTAGACAATCTATTGATCGATATTAAAAAAATATTTGAGCTGGATGCTTCCTATTGTTCCGTCACCATTGCCGTGAGTCCTGTCCATGACAATGCGTTTATTTTCAACGAAGCTTTTGAAAACACGCTGCTGTTAGCCAAACAACGAAAGCTTGGGGAAGGTGTCCAAATCATTCGGGAAAAGGAAACTCTACCTCCGGATCTCTGGTTCACAACGGCTAATATGAAAGAATTTACGGCGAATTTGACTTCCGGTAACCCGGCAATCACAATTCCTATCGTTTCGAAAACGTTAGAGCTCGCAGTCAAACGAGGCGCTTCCTACGCGCAAATCCATGACCTTGCGAAAGAAATTGTCAACTTGATTATTAAAACGCTCTATTCCAGCCATAATCCGATCTCCTTGCTGGATGATAAGAGGAGCCCGGCGGATATTCTCAAGAATTGCCGCACACTTGAACAATTTCAGCAGTTCTTCAAGGAAATCCTGACACAGTCCGCCTCCGATATTCGTCAGAAGAAAGAAGCGACCGACCACATCACAAGTTTTGTAACGAACTATGTCAATGAGCATTTCGGCAGCGATTTGTCACTGGACTTGCTGGCCGATAAATTGAACATTACAGGCGCTTACTTATCAACCTATTTCAAAGAAAAAACAGATACCAATTTTAGCGATTATGTGAATACGGTGCGCATGAATAAAGCGATGGAACTGCTGGAGAAGACGGATTTAAAAATTCAGGACGTCTCTACGCTTGTAGGCTATTACACGATCGCCTCCTTCAACCGCATGTTTAAAAAGCATACGGGCATTACGCCGAGCGAGTTCAGACGAGCCCGCTTCAACTAAAAAAAGGACGATCCTGACCGAACTGCTTCGGAGGATCGTCCTTTTTACTTTCTGAGCTGCCTTGTACGCAGCTATTGATTAATTGGTCATCGCGTTGTAATGCGCAGCCAGCTGCGTAGGCGTCAGCTCATAATCGTACACGGCAACTTTGCCTATTGCGCCTTGGAAGTACGATGCGAGATCTCGCGTGGCAATCCGCATCGGAGCCGTGCCATTTCCGGGTACGATGCTGTAATCGGATAGTTTGTCTTGGTCACGCAGGACACCGTTCTTGAACACTTTGGTATAGCCTGTTGTGTATGTGGAGTTCGTATTTACGGTATTAATAACCAAGATGTAGTGAATCCATTGGCCCGCGGTCACCGTATCCTGGAAATAGGAACCTGCACCTAAGCCACCGCTTAAATTAAACGAATATCCACTGATACGGTTTGGACGGCTTTCGCTATTTGTCTGATTATACATTCTTGCCACCCAAGAATGCTGTCCGGAAGTCCCTTTGCCCATCCAATGCACATAGCCGCTGCTCTCATAATTCGTAAATTGCAAAGTATCCGGCCGCATCCAAGCTTCGACGGTCAAGATCCCTGTGTGTGTAACCTCCAGATAATCGTTATCTGGAATTGTAAAATATTGATTCGTTCCGTTGAATACCGGAGCTGCATCCCCATTGGGCATCGTCGTGTCGGACGGGCTACCAGTGAAGGTGCCGTTCATACCGTTACCGGATTGATCGGTCGTTACCGCGGAGGATAAAGGCCAATAACCAACGGGATTGTCAACCAGTACTGCCGTGTCGTAGGTGGAGGTTGCATGTACGGCTGAAGAAAAATTGAAACAGGCCGAAAGTAGGAAAGCTGTCATCAAAGAAACCGCAAGCTTGGACATACGAATTGAAAAAGCGTTATTCATTGTCAATCGTCTCCTCTCCTATTGGCAAATCACTTGCTTGGTTTGCACTTGCGCTAGTTATGCCGGTATTCTTAACACGTTTGTCAGCCGTTCCACTTCCCTTCCTTCACCCTGTTATCTTTATCTTAGCGAGAAAAACCTATGTTCAATATGGCTTCGTTTTACGATGCTGATGAAATCTTAATCCAGCCAAACAATTCGTCATAATCGATAAAAATGCGAAGCATGGACACTCTAGTCAAACCTTTAATTGATTTTATAGAAAAAAGTCTGATTGAATCTCCGCAACGCAGCTGTGGGAGTTCATTCAGACTTCTTGTAAATTGTATCCGCAGTAATTATGATTTACAAACGCCAAACGCCAAACGCCAAGCGTCCATCGCGTAATTTAAAGCAACTTAATCAGCCCTTCTAGCTCATCAACCAATACTTTTGCAAGTTCAAAATTAGTATCTTTCAATGCCAATTCTATTTTCATTTCAAGCGCTTTTTTATTTTGTTCAGTTTCTAAATAGTCTCTATCAAAATGACTAGCATAAATCATCTGTCTAAATTTTCGCATACTCATTTTTCTAATCGTCTTATCATCAATGATTAAAACATAATCCATACCATTTACAACAGAATAGAAATCATGAGAAATCATGAGAATCGCACCTTTATAGTCTTCAATGGCTTTCTCCAGTGCTATTTGTGTGTAGGTGTCTAAATGGCTTGTCGGTTCATCAAGAAGCAACACGTTTGCTTTACTGGCAGAAACTTTAGCCAATTGAAGCATGTTTTTTTCTCCACCAGATAAAGATTCTATCTTTTGATTAACGATTTCTCCTTCAAAGCCATAGTTTGAAATATACGATCTAACCTCATCATACGTTTTAAACCCAGCATCGATGAATTCTTCTAGAATTGTATTAGAATCCTTTAGCACTTCGCCTTGAATCTGAGATAAATAAGCCACTTTAACATCAGCATTTATTTCAATAGAAGCATGATTATTTTTAAAGATATCTCGGAGTAAAGTCGTTTTCCCGGTACCGTTTGGACCAATAATGGCTACTTTATCCGTAGATTTTATCTCAAAGTTAACATTGTCTAAAAGCAACTCATCAAACGTAACACTATAGTTATTGACATTTACAACAATGGTGTCTTCAATCTCATTTTCAATACCAAAACTAATATTCGGTTGCTTAATATCAACAAATGGCGCTTTAATTCTACGCGCTTCCAATCTTTCTTGAAACCTAACTCTAGCTTTTAATGCTCTCCCTCTAGATGCTTCTGAATTATACGTTGCGATAGCTCTAAGATTATCAATAATGCTATCATATCTCTCAATTTCTTCTTGTTCAGCGACTGCGATTTCTTGCAACTCAATTTTTGTCTGAAGTAATGAGAAGTTGTATTCAATATATCGCCCATCAAACTCTTGGATCTCCATGTTTTCAAGGTGTAGAATTTTGTTGAAACAATGATTCAATAGATATCGGTTGTGCGTAACAACTAGCAGCATTCCTTTGTGAGAATTAATCAGATTTTTAAGTGCATTTAGATTTTCAAAGTCTAAAAATACATCGGGTTCGTCCATAATCATTAAGTCAGGACTACTAAGCATTTCCTTCATCACTTGAATAAGTTTGAATTCCCCACCACTCAGGTCGGATACCCTAAGATCTTTTAGCTTCATAAAGTTTGCTAGATTTAGTTTCTTATTAATTTTGCTTTCAAAATCAGCCCCACCGATTGAATCAAATGTGTCTAAAGCTAATTGATACTTTTCTAATAACGCATCCATATCCGATGATGTTTCCATTTCAGTACATATAGCTGTTATTTCATTTTGTATCTTAATAAATTCTTCCCCTATATATTCAAAAACTGTTGTTTCTTTCGTTTTGTCGAATTGTGGGAATTGACTTACATGCCTAATATTGCAAGTCGGGTCTATTTCTAACTTGCCCTCGAACAAATATCTTTCTGGATCCATCAGTATATCTATCAATGTACTTTTCCCACTGCCACTTGTTCCTATAAAAGCGCAATGTTGCGCCTCTTCAAGCGTAAATGAAATGTTTGTATATAGTTCTTTTTGCGGAAATGAGAAGGATAAGTTATCAACTTTTATCATAGTATTACCTTTCTTTATAACTAAAATAGTGACTATTGTTAGATGTATTGCAAATTATAGATTTTGAGTTTACCGTTGTAAGAGTAACACTGTTTACAACCAACTACAATGGGGTCAAATTTCCATGTTACTTCCTCAACTATCCTCATAAAAGCGCCGGAATGAATTCGACTCTGATCTCTGCCGGTTGTAAATGTAAAACTTGCCGTTACTTATGATACGGTTCCCCCCGATTTATCCGCATCGCGCGATAAATCTGCTCCACCAGCACCAGCCGCATCAGCTGGTGCGGCAGCGTCATGCGGCCAAAGCTCAGCCGCATATCCGCACGGCGCAGCAGCTCGCTCGACAGCCCGAGCGAGCCCCCTATAACGAAGGCCACCTGGCTCCGCCCATAGGTGGCCAACTTATCGAGCGAGCTAGCCAGCTGCTCGCTCGTCCACATCTCGCCGTCGATGGCAAGCGCCACGACGTACACATCCGCGCCGAGCTTGGCTAGCAGCCGCTCGCCCTCTTTCACCCGCACCTGCTGCTCCTCAGCAGGGCTCATGTTCTCGGGTGCCTTCTCATCCGGCACCTCTATCATTTGCATCTTGGCATACGGGCCAAGACGCTTCACGTACTCCGCGATCCCGTCCACGAGATAGCGCTCTTTTAATTTACCTACGGTCAGTATCTGTATGTGCATAACGTGCCCCTTTTCTTCTCTCAATCGTTAAGTTCATCATACCATTCGCTGGAGGAGTGTACCAACGTCACTCGTTCTCTTCTACATGGATCCTCTTGCCCTATACAGTTCCCTATCAAAACAAAGAAAAAAGAGGCCCTAAGGCCTCCCTCATACGATTAGAAAACGTGATAATGACTGGCAATGCTCGCAGTGCTCAGGCGGTGCCCAGTGGGCGAAGTGGGTTTTATGCAAATCCACCACGTCTGGAGCTTCCTCGTACTCATCAACAAATTCATCTATGGCTATTTCCACATGATCTTTACAAACGACATGCATGTTTAGTACCTCTCATCCGCAACGGTTCTGTAGATTTCTTTTCTTTCACTTGATCTGATCTGCTCTGTCAATCTTGACTTAATCTCTTCTTTTAACTACTTATCCGTCGCCTCAATCAACGTTAGCACCGTCGTCAGCTTCTTACCGCCGCGATAATACACCACGTTGATTTTATCGCCGATCTTCTTCTCGTTGTAGAGATACTTCCGCAGCGAAATCGTGCTATCAATCTTGCGATCATCCAACTGCACAATAACATCCTGCGGCTTCAATCCCGCGTCCTTTGCAGGTCCTGAAACATCGAAGACGATAACTCCAGTTTTGACATCTGCAGGCAGCTTTAATACATCCGTCCCCTTAAAAGCTTGCAGCTCCTGCGTCGAAACTCCAATCAATGGCCGTTTCACCTTGTGGTCCTTGATGAGACTATCAATAATCGGTTTGACACTATTAATTGGAATCGCAAAACCTAATCCTTCCACACCCGTATCGGATATCTTCATCGAGTTAATACCGATCACTTTGCCCTCGATATTAACCAGCGGCCCCCCACTGTTGCCTTGGTTAATCGCGGCATCCGTCTGGATGACGTCCATTTCCCAGTCATAATCAGTGCCTTCACGTGAAAGCGAGACAGGTATTGTCCGCTTTGGCGAGGAAACGATGCCTTGCGTCACTGTTGGCGAGAAACCTAGACCTAGCGGATTGCCCACGGCAATCGCCATCTCACCAGCCCGCAGCGTGTCAGAGTCTCCAAACTCAGCAAGTACTTTAATGTCTTTGCCATCGGCCTCCAGCACGGCCAGATCGGTAATCCGATCCCGACCTACCAACGTCGCTTTACGATGCTCGCCTTCGAAGTTCACGATTTCGAACTGGTTCCCGTTCTCCACGACATGACTATTCGTTACAATGCGAACTTTATCACCATTCCGCGCAAACATAACACCAGATCCGATGCCTATGCCCGTTTCTTGCCCCGCGTCGTCCTTCTTCGAGGAGATGACACTGACCACGGCTGGTTTTATTTTGTCCGTTGCCGCTACAACCGAGTCATTGCTATTCATCGGATGTACATCCGCCTTGGCTACCACAGGAATCGCAAGTGCGTTCCCTGTCGAGTCACTTCCTCCAATAGCGTGAACGATCCCTACCACGATGAGCATGCCTAAAGCCCCGATGAACCCTGCGATGAGGGCAACATACCGTCTTCGACCAGCAAAGCTACTGAAACTCGTGAAATTCCCTGTCCCTTTGGGACGCCAGACTGGCTCGCGCCTTCTGGACCTTTTGGTCGAATAAAAATCATCATCAAACAAACTCATTTCGGGTCCCTCCTCGCTGACGGGGTTTGAAGCTCACTCGCCTTGCTTTATTTCAATCCATGGATGGCCTTTACATTCAAGTCATCATCCTGCGATTGCTTTTTTGCAAATAATAGGAATGTTTCGCTCGCTTCTTGCCTACAATAATAGTAAACCAAATCTCTTACCGAATTACTAGAGTGTGAGAAAAACTTTTATCCAAGTACTTCGAGGATGAGCGACCGCGTTTTAAATGTTGTTTTTATCGCCAATCAGAAAGATATTTTCGTGAACCGAAAACTTATACTTTCTAATGTGGATAATAAACTTTACTAGACCTTATTTAAAGGAGAATGCCACAATGAACCGTATTCCTTCCCATTTTGAAGAAATTAATATGATCGGTAAACTCGCTGACCTCAAGGAAAGCCACTATCACCAGTCCCTCGTCCTCTCATCTCTCATTCAGGTCTTGATTGATAAAGGTATCATTACCGCGCAGGAAATCCAGCTCAAGTCACAGGAACTCGACGCTGCACTTACTCCGAATCCAATACATCCCATCTCGTAGAACGGTCAAAATACGTATCCATCAGCCGCAGCTGTTTCGCCTCGGGCGCTCGCTCTTGTACTATGTTATTCACGGTTAGCCTGGCCAAATCCATTAAGTTATGATCACGGCTAAGGTGCGCCATATAGACAGATTTCGTCTTATTCGTCATGATATCACAGAGCGCTTCACCTGCGGCTTCGTTGGATAAATGTCCCTTATCGCCGAGAATTCGGCGCTTAATGCTCCACGGGTAATGCCCCACCCGCAGCATGTCCACATCATGATTTGTTTCCAGAACCAGAGCATCTGAATCCGAGATCTTTTCCTTCACCTTTTCGCTCATATACCCAAGATCCGTCACAACACTTAACTTCTGTTCCCCTTCATAAAAAACGTAACCCACCGGCTCCGCTGCATCATGCGAAATCCCGAAGGATTCCACTTTTAGCGTTCCAAACTCCTCTACGCCACCCGTGTCCATCACTCGCTTGTTGCCTTCTGCGATGACGCCAATCTGGCGATCTAGCTCCACCCACGTCTTCTCATTCGCATAAATCGGCACATCATACTTTCGAGCGAACGCACCTAGTCCCTTGATATGATCCGAATGTTCGTGTGTAACGAGAATGCCATCAATGCTGCTCGCCGCTAACTCCCGCTCTTTCATTAACAGCTCCATCTTCTTCGCACTGAAGCCAACATCGATCAGCAGCTTAACCTCACCGTTATCGACGACCGTTGCATTCCCCGTAGAGCCACTTGATAATACCGTAAATCGAATTCCCATCTTCCCTACTCCTCTATGCCTACCTATGTGCCAGTTGGTTATTCATTGCTACTTCTTAGGCGTACTCTTATCGCCCGGAGCTGGAGAAGCTGGTACTGCTCCGCCATCTGATTCAAATGGTACAGGCTCAGACCCTTTTTGCAGTGACTCCACCGCACCATTGAACGCTTGCACATAATACACATATCCGTTATCGATCGTAATCCGCCATTGCGGAAACATCGGCTGTGTTTGCGAATTATAAGGTTGTCCATGATACCCTAAGCGAACCTCAGTAATAATGGAGCCATCGCTTAAGTAATTGTCCACTAAGCTGCGGACCGCTAATTGAGCCGAAATCAACTTCTGCTCATTCTGTTCTACTTCTGATTCTACTTCAACGAAAGCTTGACGGTAACTGGTAATTTCTCCATTTTTCTCTTTCAGTTCGACTGTCACATCAAAGAGTGGAATCTTCCCATACAATTGGGAGAACACATAAATACCATTTTGACTCATGACCGAATCGAGTTGATACATGCCGAAGTTTGGAATCTCCGACAGCGACTGAACTTCTTTACTCGCCCCTTTGCCAAGCAGTGTGCTCATGTAAATTGGCGTTTTGAGCGTTTTCACCTCGCCCAGCTTGATGCTATCATCATATTTCACTGTAATGACCTTTAGCTTTGGTGAATCTGTAGGCAGTTCGTCTGTCAGACGAATATTTTTATTGCGGAGTGCACGATTCAAATCTTCTACAGTACTGGATGGATCCAAGGAAGTTCCCGTCATATTGGAGCGATTGGTGGACCACAGCTGGAAGCCGAGAATCATATTCAATAGTAAAAAAGAAGCAATCAAAATCGTCTTGGCCCTACTCCAATTCATAATCTCACCAACCCACCCCTGTGATTCTGTCTATTCAATAAAATCATACGTACCATCACGCAGCTCCAGTGCCCACGCACTCGTTAATGTTAATGTCTTATCTGAGATAACCGGACGATACGCTGGGAAAATAGAAACGATGCTGGATCGGCGTTGATAGTACTGTAATCGTTGCTCTACAGCCTCACCCGACATCAACTCGTTCTCGCGGCGCTGCCCCGACTTCAGATCGGGAATCACCATGGATCGCTCGAATCCGGAGATAACCCCTTTTTGCACTTCCATTTTCATCGTGCCAAAGCCCTCAGGCTGTGCGGTTATAATCGGAAGTGACTCATAGTACTGACGGAACATGAAGGTCTGGTTGTCCAACTGTTTTTCCGGGGTATGGGCAACCATATATCTCCCATCCCAACCAATATGCTGATTGATAAATTTAATACCTGCCATCAAATCTTCCAACACCTCAGTTTTACTCGCCGCTGGTGCTACTGGATCGAAATACGTAACCCACCGTTGATCTCGATTCAGCTGGAAGCCGCGCTTGCTGTCGGTGTAAATCTCCGAACCATCACGCTCTTTCAAATAGCGAGTAATGCCTGGGTCCACGAACAAGCTCTGCTTCAGCTGATCCGCTGTAAGCTGCGTATACGTGAACGTATAGCTGGGCAGATGCAGCGATTTCAACGGCAAGTAATAATCTCCGCTATTAGTTGTCTTATACAAGTTAGTTGGTTCGCCATAGGCTACGAAATTCTCAACGTCCTTGCTCGTGAAATCCGCCCCGATGACCTCATAGCCAACGCCAGGCGAATCCGTGAAAAAGAACGCTCGGACCTCATCATTCGTCCCCTTGGAGTAAATCCATATTTTCGTAATCTTATCATTTTCAACCGGGATTTCGCCTTCAATTCGGAACAGCTGCTGCAGGATCGTGAATGGAATTCCCTCACGGAATCGAATCTCCACGCCAAGTTGCTTTGTTCGAACATCTTCCCAGTTCACATTGACAAGGTACATCGACGTCTTGCGGAAGCCTTTGAAGCTCCGTTGCTTAATATTATCCAGCAATCTGGTGTAGTAATAGTTGTTCGGATATAGCACGGAATGCTGCTGATTACCCAGGTGAATGATAAGCTGATCTGGAAATAGCATATCCGCCAGTTCCGACTGCTTCCCGAGCGTCTCAGTCTGTACATAATTACTTTGTTGAATAGGTTCAATCTTCGGAGGGCTGTAGGAAGCAAGGATAAAGCTCTGATACAAGCTTGTCCCAATTAGCAGAACAAGAAAGATCGATTTCAAGCTCTCAATCATACTTCACCCTCCTCTTCCTGCCCAATCGGCAATGTAAATAGGACGCGTGTTCCTTGGCCCAATTCGGACTCTAATGCTATAGTTCCACCGTGCGCTTTCACTATTTCCCGGGCAATGGACAGACCTAAGCCTGTGCCTCCCATGTTGCGAGAGCGCGCTTTATCTACCCGATAGAAGCGATCAAAAATACGGGAAAGATCCTTCTTCGGAATCCCCATTCCGTTATCTTGCACGGATATTTCCAACATCTCTTTGTCAATCTTTCGCGCTTCCAACCGAATCGTACCTTCATCACCGGTATACTTAATCGCATTAGACACTAAATTATCGAGAACCTGATCGATTTTATCGCGATCAAGCAAGAGACTTGTTACGCCATGTTCCACGTGTAACATTATTTGAATTTTCCGTTGCTGCAACTGGAAAGAAAACCTGTCCGCAACCTCCTCCAGCATCTCGCTGACGAGTGTTGGGGACTTGCTCATCATGGACTGCTTCGAATCCAGTCGCGATAGATGCAGGAGATCCGTCACCAAGCGGATCATCCGCTCCGTTTCACTGCGCGTCACGCTGATGAAGCGAGAGGCGAGCTGCGGCTCCTCGATCGCTCCATCATCCAGCGCTTCGAGATAGCTCTTGATCGTCGTCAGCGGGGTGCGCAGCTCATGGGAGACGTTCGCTACGAACTCTCGTCTGGCTTGCTCCAGCTTCTCTTGATCCGTTACGTCCTGCAGCACTGCAATGATCCCATGCTGGCCCTCACCACGCTTGTGAATAGGCGTAAACGTAATACGTACGGACAACTGCTCATCCTCATCGTCAGGCAGCTGAATATCCAGCAGCGTCGTATTCACTTGCCCTGTAACTAAACCCCGGATCGTATCTATTGGAATGCCGATGACCTCGGAAATATCCAAACCAAGCGTCGTTTCCTCATCCACTTGCAGGATCTGCTTTGCCCGACGATTCAATACGATCACTTGTCCTCGATCATCTGTTGCGATGACACCGTCATTCATATTCGTAAGAATCGAAGCGAGCTTCTCTTTCTCTTCTTCATTGAGCGACAGCGCCTCTTTGAGTCGATTCATCATAAAATTAAAGGTCTGCCCGAGCTGACCGATCTCATCGGTCCCTTGAATGACGACCTGTTGATCGAAATTCCCTTCGGCAACAGCGGTTGCCTGCTTCGTAATCTCTTTGATGGGGTTCGTAATCGTGCTCGTTAACAGGACACCCAATAAAGCAGTCAACCCCAGGGCAATTAACGTCGCCGAAATGAGGATCCGGTTAATGGAGCGGATCGTCTTGTACACATCTTCCATGGAGGCGATGATGTACACGGCCCCTAGGACACGTACCCCGCTGCCGACCGGCTTAGCAATAATGACCTTCCGATACCCATCCTCATCCGTGAAAATCCGCTGATTATCCTTAATGCCTTGCAACGCCCGAATAACTTCCGGCTGTGTATTCTTCTGCTTCAAATGGCTCGCAACCGACGTACTGATCACGTTCCCATTCGCATCGATGATTTGAATTTCTGCATTATTAATAGAGAAAAGATTACTAACGAATTCATTTAAATCCGCATATGTTTTCTTACCTTCCGTCGCATTCTTGCTCTCCTGATCCCCCGTCAAATACGATTCAACGAAGCCAGCAAGCAGCGTAACCTGACTATTGCGGGATGCTAGGAAATCATTTTTAAAATATGTCTCTACCGTCTTATAGAAATACACGCCAATCAGCTGCATCGCGATCAGAATCAGCAGAACATAAATAATAATTAGCTTCGCTTGAATCGATTGAAAGAAGCGGATGCCCTTCATGTTTAGAAGCCTCCGGCTTTCGGACTGCGCATCAAATACCCGAGACCCCTGCGCGTCATAATGTATTCCGGACGGCTAGGATCCGTCTCCAGCTTCTCGCGCAGACGACGAATCGTCACATCGACAGTCCGTACGTCGCCGAAATATTCAAAACCCCACACCGCTTGCAGCAGGTGCTCACGGGTCATTACTTTGCCTGAGTTTTTGGCCAAATATTGAATAAGCTCGAACTCCCGATGCGTCAGATCAAGGGGCGTCCCGTCCTTGTAGACCATGTACATGTCGTTATCGATGAATAACGCATGAATGCGCATCCCGTTCCGCTGTGCCTCCGGCTCATTCGTTGTCGATTGCACCTTCGTCTGTCTGCGCAGATGCGCCTTCACACGGGCCAGCAGCTCTCTCGTGCCAAATGGCTTCGTCACATAGTCGTCTGCGCCCATCTCTAAGCCCAATACCTTGTCTAGCTCCGTATCCTTCGCCGTCAGCATAATAATCGGTGTATTGAGCTTAGAACGCACCTCACGGCATACATCCATGCCATCCTTCACTGGCAGCATGAGATCAAGGAGAATCAGATCTGGCTTTTCCGAAAACGCAAGCTCTACAGCGCTTCCACCATCGTACGCACAGATGACCTGATAGCCTTCTTTCTCCAGGTTGAATTTCAAAATATCTGCAATTGGTTGTTCGTCATCCACCACGAGAATTTTCCCAAACATACGACCACCGCCTACTATAAAGTAACTGACATGCCACGCCTAATGGCGCGCAGCTGCCAGAGTTAGATCCAATAATCAGCCAGTTATTTCCTACATACTCTTCTTCATTTTAACATACATTTAACTAAAAAGAGACAAGGCCCCCGAGTTGTCCGGTTCGACCTTGCCTCTATCTTTATCTAACGATTTAAATATTTCAAAGGATTTTCCAAGCTTCCACTTTTGTGCACTTCAAAATGCAAATGCACGCCTGTCGAGTCGCCTGTGCTCCCCATAATTCCGATTTTATCGCCTTTTTCGACGATCGTGCCTGACTTCGTAGTGATTTGACTTAGATGTCCGTATAACGTCTCATAGCCATTCAAATGATTAATAATAATATAATTGCCGTAATCTGACTTGTAGCCCGTTTCAACGACCTTGCCATTATCTGCTGCCATAATATTTCTGTTACCTGTGATGTCGATGCCTTTATGTAGCTTGCCCCAACGATAACCGAATGTACTAGAGATACTAGGTGAAATGACAGGCCAAGCGAACTTCCCAGTTCCTTCACCTTTAATGACTTTCGTTCCTTTTTTCACCTTGGCGGTGACGGGTTGATCAATAATTTCTTCATTGACGACTTGCTCTTCGGTCAATAAACCATCGACTTTCGTCACTTGAATCGTTACTTTCTTAAGCCCGTTCTTTCCTGCTGAAATCGGTTGGACGACGCCTAAACGCATCGAATCGTCCTTCACGTACTCGGTATCGTACTGAATCTCTTGATTCTTCACGATCTTCTCCGTTGTTTTCACAGAAAGCGTTGGCTTGAGCACCGTTACGTCCAATTGATTGCCGATCTTCAGCTTATCATCTTGAATGCCTGGATTATTATCATAAATAAATTGCTTCGTAATGCCTAATTTCTTCGCAATACACGAAACACAATCACCTTCAACAACCGTGTACTTCGCTGGTGCAACATCGCCTGTTTGTAGGGTTTTCACCACATCATCAGGCTTCGCTAGCTCTGTCGGAGCGACGGGAACTTCCTCTGTATCGACCTTTTGAACGAATTCCACCTTTTCAAGCTCGGATGGCGCTGTAGAAATGTCCTCACCTAGACCGGTAGATAAGGCAGCTACTTTTTCATTGTTTTTCCCTTTGGGTGTAAATGGTTCGCTGACTTGATTTAGAATTTGATCGGCTGTTGCCTTATCCTTCACAATCGCTATCGTCTTGCCATCTACTTTCATTGCTACACCCACAGGTTGCGGTATCAGCATTTGATCCAATGTGGAAATAACAGTAGAATCGTCCGTTTTCATGTTGTAAGCCCTTTCAGACGTGTAGGTGATTCCGTCTGTTTTGAGCACCACATGAACATCTGGAAAATTCTTCTGTACATCTAACGGTTTGTTCGTCTTATAATCATCAATTATCTTCTTATCGCTTACGATACCTATTTCTTTGTTGTTCAGCATCACATGATACACATTATCCATGCCCGCTTCTACATATTGATGTCCGGCAAACGTAATCGCTCCCGTAAGTACGATGGCACCTACGCCTATTGCAAGAGACCATTTATGTCGTTTGATTACCGTTAGTGTCGTGGATGTCGTTACTTCTTCTAGTTGCTTGTCTGATAATGATTCATTTCCGGTCAAGCTTTCTCGCTTAGGCGTGAATCTCTTCATGAGATCCATGACAAAACGCATTCCCCTGAAACCTGTCATGATCTTCTCCCTTTGAACGGTTTTGCATCCTTGGAGTGCTCCAAAGATACATAAATAAACCTTGATTAGACATAATATCCATTATGTTGTCTTTCTTTTGTTAAATTTAACACACTTTCTGTGCCTATTTCAACAAAATACTCGTTCACCATGTGATAGATTCGTGTCCACAACCAAAAGAAGTCGCTTAAAAGTCTATTTTTTTGTTCGAAATCCCAACTTCATTGCCTCTATTTTACAAGAATTGACGAAAAGGCAAGAAACTTAGAAGGGAAGCTACGGATGAAGATCCTTAGGTCAGCAACTCCCCATTCACCTAGTATTTATTTAAAATGTCTGTTAACTGTGACAGCTCTTTGTCACTCAAATATTTCTTAAGCGTCGCGTTTACTTCCTCTAGCTCTTGCGTTGTAATCCCATCCTCCAGGATCCCAGAGAGTGTCTGCACCTCATTCTGCGGCAGCTTAGCGACAACAAGTGAAAATATTTTCATCTTATCATCACTTGAGAGGGCTTCTTTCTTCTTCGCGAAATCCTCCGTGGACATGACAAGCTCCTTCTTCTCGCTCTCCTCCGTTCGAGCGCTTCCCATCACGGCTATCGCATCGTCTTGATTCGTTGTCGACGTGTCTACACCGCTTGACGAACTAATACCGCCTACAGGTTGTTGATCATTCGGATTTGGACTTGAACTCGGGCTTGGAAACGCCCCTGACGGGTTGGGACTAGGAGTTGGCGAAGGCGTCGTTGCAGGGATATCCCCAAGTGCAGCCTTCTTCCCCCCGTCTTTCCCCTTAACTATATTCAGCTCTTCCGCCAATCTTGACGCAAATTCACCAAATTGAATCTTTTTACCCATCGCTGGTAGCTGATACTGTCGAAATATATCCTCCACGTACATGTTTACCACATACCACGTTGTAAACATCGTAATTGATGTAATAAGGACGGTACTTATGACGATTTTACTTAACCAAGTTAATAGTTTCATATGCTTTGTATCACTCCTAACATTGCTCACTCATAGATATGCCTCTACTCCCAGTATGGACGAAAACCCTGCCATTATATCCCTATAAGCAAAAAGAAAAATCCCCTAAGCTGCAGAACAGCCTAGAGGATTATTTAGGTTATCTATGATTTAAGCGTAGATAGGACGAACCAAATTTGTTTGCTCACGGTTACGACCTACGGAGAAGATTGCGATTGGGATACCAGTTAGCTGGGATACACGCTCTACATAGTGTCTTGCATTCTCAGGTAGATCGCTCAGCGTACGAGCTTCAGAGACATCTTCTGTCCAGCCTGGAAGCTCTTCGTATACCGCTTCGCACTCGGAGATAGCTTTCAAGCTCGCTGGATAGTGCTCAATCAACTCACCGCGGTACATGTAGCCTGTGCAAATTTTGACCGTCTCTAGACCTGTCAGAACGTCGATAGAGTTCAAAGACAAGCCCGTGATGCCGCTCACGCGTCTTGCGTGACGCACAACAACACTGTCGAACCAGCCAACACGACGAGGACGACCCGTTACCGTACCGTACTCGAAGCCTTTTTCACGAATCCAAGCGCCGATTTCATTATCCAATTCCGTTGGGAAAGGGCCGTCGCCGACACGTGTTGTATAAGCTTTAGCCACACCGATGATGTTGTGAATCTTCGTTGGACCTACACCTGAACCGATACAAACACCTCCAGCTGTTGGGTTTGAGGAAGTCACATACGGATATGTCCCTTGGTCGATATCCAACATAACGCCTTGCGCGCCTTCGAACAACACTCTGCGACCTTGGTCGATATATTCATTCAGGATAACAGATGTATCCTTCACGTAAGGACGAATGATTTCAGCGTACGCTAGGTACTCTTTAAGGATTGGCTCTACATCAAGACCTGTTGAACCGTAGACTTGCTCGATCAAAACGTTTTTCTCAGCAACGATACGACGAAGCTTCAATTCGAACTCTTCCGCATCCATCAAATCCGCGATACGAATACCGTTACGTGCTGCTTTATCCATATAACAAGGGCCGATCCCTTTGCGGGTCGTACCGATTTTGCTATCACCCTTACGATCTTCTTCCAGTCCGTCAAGCAACAAATGATACGGCATAATAACATGCGCGCGATCACTAATATTCAGGTTCGTTGTTGTAAAACCATTATCATGAATGTAATTAATTTCTTCAATGAGTGCAGCCGGATTAATAACCATCCCATTCCCGATCACACAAGCTTTATCTCTGTAAAAAATACCGGAAGGAATCATCGTCAGCTTATATTTCTTACCGCTAATAATGATCGTATGGCCTGCATTGTTACCACCTTGATAACGCGCAACAACCTCAGCAGATTCCGCTAAGAAATCCGTGATTTTACCTTTCCCTTCATCTCCCCATTGCGTACCGACAACAACAACCGTTGACATATGCACTTACCTCCGTACGGTGACAAGTCACCCATAATGAGCCGTTATGGCTGTAAGACCACAGAGGAAAGTTGGACTTCATTAAAGCGCTAAAGCGTTCAGCGTCCATTGCACTTTCCCTCTGGCGATTCTGGTGATGCAACTACCTCTATTCACTGCTACACGCGGCAACAGATAAGAGAGCTAACTCTCACTTACTCACCGCAAAGGAATCTCTTTCGGCAGTGATCTGCAGGAAGGAAACCCACCCTTCGGCATGAAAAAACGACCTTATTTCGAGTTACCTGCCCCAAGCCGGCTTGTCGATCAAGGTTTTTTCACCGTCTTTAGTTTAGCAGTCCCCCATGCCAAAGTCAATGAAAAACGAACGATTATAGGGGTGTCTGTATAATTGTTCGGAAATTACGCAAACTTTTTCATTGCTGCCGCTAAAAGAAGAAAAACCTCTGGCTTTGCCCATTCCTCCTTGATTCTCTTCCCCATAAGATTCCTCGAAAGGGCGTTTTTTATGTCTATTTATTACGATAAAATGCAGAATGGACGTGGGATATGCCCTACTCGACAAAGAAAAAGCAGCCGTCAATACTGCGCGGCTGCTGCTTCTTGATGACTGCGATCCATATTTACGAACTTATTGAATTGTTTTAGGAAGGCCAGCTCGACGGTTCCTACGGGACCATTCCGCTGTTTGGCTATAATAATCTCGATAATGTTTTTCTTCTCGGATTCCTTATCGTAGTAATCGTCCCGGTATAGAAACGCTACGATGTCGGCATCTTGCTCAATGGAACCGGATTCCCGAAGGTCAGACATCATCGGTCGCTTGTCCTGCCGCTGCTCAACGCCCCGGCTCAGCTGCGAGAGCGCGATGACTGGTACATTCAGCTCACGGGCAATTTGCTTCAGCGTACGGGAGATCTCAGAGACCTCCTGCTGACGGTTGTCGCCGCCTTTACCACCACGGCCAGCAATCAGCTGCAAGTAGTCGATGAGGATCATGCCGAGCCCCTTCTCCTGCTGTAAACGACGGCACTTCGCCCGGATATCCGCGACCGTAATCGTCGGGGTATCGTCGATGTAGATGTTTGCCTCTGACAAGGCACCGATCGCCATCGTCAGCTTCTCCCAGTCGTCGCCTTCGAGATAACCCGTCCGCATGCGGTTCGCATCGACGTTGGCCTCGGCGCAGATCATACGTTGTACGAGCTGCGCGGCACCCATCTCGAGCGAGAAGATCGCGACGGTCTCTTTGGCCCGTACGCCGACATTCTGCGCCACGTTCAGAGCGAACGCGGTTTTACCAACAGAAGGTCGGGCGGCCAGAATGACTAAGTCTGAACGCTGGAAGCCAGACGTCATCTTGTCCAGGTCAATGAATCCTGACGGGATTCCCGTTGACCCACCCTTGTTCGAGTAGAGGTTCTCGACCTTCTCGAACACTTCCATCAGCACGTCGCGGATCACGACGAAGCCGCTGGAGCTCCGGCGCTGCGAGATCTCGAGGATCTTCGCCTCCGCCTCACTGAGCATCGCCCCGACATCATCCTCATTGGCATAGCCATTGGTAACGATTTGGGTCGCTGTCCGGATCAAACGGCGAAGCATCGACTTCTCCTCGACAATCGCCGCGTAGTAGTCGATGTTGGCGGCAGTTGGTACTGCATTCGCCAGCTCCGATAAATACGTCACACCGCCGATCTCCTCAAGCTGCTGCTTGTTTTGGAGAAGCGCTGTTAGTGTAATAAGATCGACAGGCTCTTGATCTTCGGCAAGCTCTACGATCGCCTCAAAGATGCGCTGATGGGATCCGCGATAGAAATCATCACTAGAAATCCGCTCCATCGCGGTGATCAAGGCATCGCCATTAATCAGAATCGCACCTAGGACGGCTTGCTCAGCTTCTATATTTTGAGGCGGAACACGATCCATAAACATATTATCTCCGTTGCTCATGCTACTGTGCCCGCCTTTCATTTTCACAATTTAATAGTTTACTAGTTTTATGTCTACAAGAGACAAGAGCCCCAGAATGGGACTCTTGTTCACTACTACAGGCTATTGGAATCTTCATGTCCTACGTCGTACGTCGCTGAAGCTTACTTCTCTTCCGTTACTTGAACGTTTAAGCTCGCCGTTACTTCTGCATGCAGCTTAACTGGAACCTTCGTTACGCCTAATGTACGAATCGGCTCTTCTAGCACGATTTTACGCTTATCAATCACGATCTTATATTGCTTCTCCAGCACTTCTGCGATTTGCTTGCTAGGAATCGCTCCGAACAAACGTCCACCCTCGCCAGACTTCGCTTTAATTTGAACAGTCATTTCGCTAAGCTTCTCGCCTAGTGCCTGCGCATCCGCTTTCTCTTGATCTTTGCGACGTTGCTCCGCTTTCTTTTGATTATCCAGCACTTTTACCGTGCCCTGTGTAGCTGGAGCAGCAAGTCCTTGTGCGATCAGGAAATTTTGCGCATATCCCTCGGATACTTCTTTCACTTCGCCCTTCTTACCTTGGCCTTTTACGTCTTTGAGTAAAATTACTTTCATTCGAAAAGTCCCTCCTCTTCCTGCATATCGGCTAGTACTTGTTTTAATCGATTCGTTGCTTCCTCTAATGTACCATCGGTTTGTGTAGCCGCATTGGTGAGATGCCCGCCGCCGCCTAGACGCTCCATAACCACTTGAACGTTTATTTGACCCAGCGATCTCGCACTAATGCCAATTAATCCGTCCGGTCGTTCGGCAATTACGAAGGAAGCCATAATATTCGTCATATTTAACAATGTATCAGCAACTTGAGCAATCATCAACTGAGAATATTTACGTTGTGGCTCAGCAACTGCCAAAGCGACATGATCATAGATCGTTTCTGTGTGCTTAATAATCTCGGATCGTTCAATATAAGAATCCAGATCTTCCTTCAGCAGCTTCTGAATGAGCGCAGAGTCTGCCCCATTCCGTCGCAAGTAGGACGCTGCTTCAAAGGTTCTGGCCCCTGTTCGTAGACTGAAGCTCTTCGTATCCACCACAATACCCGCTAGGAGCACCGTAGCCTCTAGCACTTCCATCGACAGCTTCTCGTTGATATACTGCAGCAGCTCGGTCACCAGCTCACACGTAGAGGACGCGTACGGCTCCATATAGACGAGCGTAGCATCATGGATGAACTCCTCACTCCTGCGGTGATGATCGACCACTACGACCCTGTGTGTCAGCTGTAGCAGCTTAGGCTCAGCGACCATCGATGCCTTGTGCGTATCGACAACAACCGCAAGCGAGCGCTGTGTCGTAATCTGCATGCCCTGCTCTGGTGTAATGAACCAACGGTGCAGCCGCTCATCGGCCGAAATCGTCTCCATTACTTTCTGAATGGAAGGATTCACACCCTCCAGCACGATGTAGCCTTCTTTGCCGACGACCTGTACCGCTTTGAGCACACCAATCGCCGCACCGATGGAGTCCATATCTGGAAACCGATGCCCCATGATAATGACCTTATCACTATCCTTCATTAAATCGCGCAGTGCATGCGAGATCACGCGGGCTCTTACCCTCGTGCGTTTCTCGACCGCATTCGTTCTCCCGCCATAGAAGGACAGACGCTGCCCGACCTTCACCGTCACTTGATCACCACCGCGGCCGAGTGACATGTCTAGTCCCATTTGTGCCATTTGACCAAGCTCAGTTAGTAGTTCAGCCCCCGATGCGATCCCGATACTAAGGGTTAAAGGCAGCTTATTCTCAATCGTCAGATCACGAACATCATCTAACAGTTCAAACCGTGTTTGTTCTAACTGACGCAATGCCTTCTGATCCATCAGGAT
This sequence comes from Paenibacillus sp. J22P169, assembly GCF_059691995.1. NCBI lineage: Bacteria > Bacillati > Bacillota > Bacilli > Caryophanales > Paenibacillaceae > Paenibacillus > Paenibacillus sp. J22P169. Next base: position 357,584 of record NZ_JCAUAO010000006.1, read on the forward strand.
TAGGAAGCGATCTGACGATGTCCGACGTAAATACAGTTGGTTCTTCTGAGCCCACTCGGTAATCTCACCAGTAACTTTGGCTAGCATAATACTGCGTGCTTGATCATCAAGTCCCTGAGTCGCCTCATCCAAATTATCCATCATCACGATACCAATCGCCGTTTTGCTATCCTCGTACTTCTTCGTCAGTATCGCTTGCTCCGTAATTTCACGTAGATACAGGAGTCTCTCCTCCGGTTTGGTCAACACTTGATAAATAAATTGACCAACCTTTAGCTCCATTTTATCGCTTTTGTCTTTCTTATTTTTGAGATCAGGGAAATAATCATAGAGTGACTCACCAATCACCGAGTCTTGCCCTAGCATTTTCGCTACAAATGGATTGTGCCACTCAATGCGTTTCTCTTCATTATATAAAATAATGCCGATGGGCAGCCCGCTCATGACTTCATTGCCGGCTTTTTTCACCCGATGGGTAATCGTTCCGACGTACGTATTCAATTCTCGACGAAAAGCTGTCTCCGCTTGCAGCGTAAAATACGCCATCACTCCACTGAGTAAGAAAGCTGTTAGGCCCAGCCACCATTTGAACATATAGATAATGGCTGTCAAGGCGATGAGTAGAACGAACATCCACACAATATGTTGACCGTGCCACCGTTTCAAAAGGAACTTCGGCATTCGAACTAGCTCCTAATCCTATAAATTTTTCTTGAACCGTTCACGGATTGGAAACGCAACATCAAATACCCCTAATAAGCTGTAAACAATAAATAGTGGCGGCATGAAGACGAGGATGATGATCGCCACGATTGGCAAGATGGGTTTCCATTTATTCGCATGTGCCACAAAAAACAGAAAGCCTATTGCTTGTACGGCGAATGCGAGCATCAACAACGGCATGGCATTCATCAGCAACGTGGAAATGAGTGAGCTTGAATCGGGCTTTGTGAATAAATCTAAAACAAATGCCACTAAATAAATCCAGACCAGAGATCTTTGCAGCTTCCACTCTCTCATTGGGCGCAAGCCTGGGATACCTTCACCTGTTTTGTTCAAGAACCACCGCGTTACGCCATGTGTCACAAAAGTAATGAACAACGCCACAAAAATTAAATACAGCGGAATGACTTGAACAATGAACCCAACATACCAGTCTTGATCCTTCGGCAAAATATCCTGAATGCTTTGCGGCATGGTTGCAATACTATCTATCATGAATTGCTTGAATTTAGCAACCGGATCAAGACCTAATGCAAAGCCTAGCAGTAGGCTTAATAACGACTCCGCCAAGATTGTTACGATACCCGCAGTTAATACAGATCTTGCTGCTGCTTTGCGTTTGTACAAATTCCCCATCACTAACACAGGTGGTAAAATGAACAACGCAATGGTTATCAAATAGAGACCTAACCACTGTGTAAGTATGTATACAACGAGCAGGCTGAGAACATAACTTACGACGAAACGTTTTGTACTTGTTTTGACGTATAACATAAGAACTGGAACCAATAGAAAACTACATGTAAAAATAATAAATGGCGTCATCAACGATAGCAATGAAATAATCATGACTACGCTCCAGATGACACTTTGCCAACTTCGATTCCCCAACCGGGCTCACCTCTTACGTAAATGTTCTTCGAGCGATGAAATGTCGCCGTACCAGTCCTCAAGTTGATGGCCCTCTTGGCGGTGCTTCTTCATTTTCTCAACAATAGCTTCGTCCAAACTGCGATAAGAAATCCCCAGTCTTCGGCCCAAAATATAGCCACTCGAAATCAAACTGGCCAATCCATCAATCATCTTTGCATGACTGCCTTCCCACATGCCTTTGAGCAGGTGAGCTACATGATCTACGACTTCTGTTTTGAGCCACTCAATGACTTTGGCCCGTCTGGCTAGGTCTACTTCTTTTTCCCTATTCAGCAACCGTCATCACTCCTCATCTCAGCAGAAACGATATTGATTAATTATACCACAAATAGGCACTAGAAAAGAAAACCTCTACATGAGTATTCAATCTCTTTCCGTGCATACAAAAAAGACAGCCGTTTGACCAGCTGCCTTTTTGATAAAACCTATTCCGTTGTGTAAGGAAGCAACGCGATTGTACGGGAGCGTTTGATCGCAATCGTCAAAGCACGTTGGTACTTAGCGGAAGTACCAGTTACACGTCTAGGAAGAATCTTCCCGCGCTCACTGATGAACTTTTTAAGAGTCTCGATATCTTTATAATCAATATGCTTGATTTTGTTTACTGTGAAGTAACAAACTTTACGGCGTTTGCCTTTACCGCCTTTGCCACGAGGAGCAAATTTGCGATCAGCACGATCATCACCATTGTTGTCTCTTTTTTGGAAAGCCATTGTGTCTCTTCAGTCCTTTCTACGTTTAAAATGGCAAATCATCATCGGAAATATCGATCGGTTTTCCGTCATCTATGAAAGGATCCTGCTGCTCGCGCGATCCACCGCCACGATTGCTGCTTCCGCCGCCGCTATAGCCTGCGTTCGCATTAGATGATCCGCCCTCTTCGCGATTTCCGCCGCCGCTAGATTCAAGGAAACGTACATTGTCGGCAATAATTTCGGTCACGTAAACACGCTTTCCTTCATTGTTGTCGTAGTTACGCACTTGAATGCGTCCTTCAACTGCTGTTAAACGACCTTTACGCAAGTAGTTCGCGCATGTTTCGGCAAGCTGCCTCCACGTGACGATATTGATAAAGTCGGCTTCACGTTCTTTCGAGCCACCGCTCGTGAAAGGACGGTCTACAGCAAGTGTGAATTGGGTAACTGCTACCCCAGCTGGTGTATAACGAAGTTCTGGATCTCTGGTCAATCGACCGATAAGAATGACACGGTTCAACATGGAATAACCCTCCTGACGAAAATACTGGCATTGATTAAGCTACGTCGTTTACGATTAAGTGACGAATAACTTCGTCCGAAATCTTAAGTACGCGATCAAGTTCAGTTACAACAGCAGGTTCTGCGTTGAAGTGTACAAGCACGTAGTGCCCGTCACGGAACTTCTTGATCTCATACGCAAGACGGCGTTTACCCATCAGGTCATGTTTGGAGATTTCTCCCCCACCGTTCGTGATGATGCCTTGAAATTTTTCTACCGTAGATTGAACAACTTCTTGCTCAACGTCAGTACGAATGATGTACATCAATTCATATTTGCGCATGTATTTCACCTCCTTTTGGACTAAGCGGCTCCTATTCAAACTTGCTAGGCAAGCGATGGAGCAAGGAGCGAGGATTCTTTTCAAAACTCGCACCTGAATACTATAGCAAATCGTGCGGCAAATTACAAGTTTTTATCCCACGCTTCGCACAGGTGGAAGCTGGTAAGTAATGAGCTACATGCTTCTGCCCTTTTGCGGCAATCATAACTATGATTGTTATTCTGATGAAGAGGTGATTCAATCGTGGGTGAATGGACACATTTTAATGAAGGCGATCATGTTCCTAACGATGGCGAATATATGGAAATCGGTGAGAATGCCTTCCATATGGGGATTAACAATCCCAAGACGGTTACCTTGAGGAAAGGCGACACGTTCCCAGCAACGAGCAATCATAATCGGAAATGGCATAAAAAAGGCGGCAAACGGATGTAACTTCTTACTATTGGATGAACGAACCCCCCTCAAGCTTGTATGAGGGGGGTTCATCTATATTTATTTCCTTATATAATAACCCATCTACCTCAAATCCCTACTTCTGGTAAACACGCTTCTCAGAAATCTTCCCATCGGCAGAATAGACGAATTCAGCATAATACCCTGCCTGATTGGTGATGGCGAATTCATACGTGCGTTTGCCATTCTCCTCTTTCACTAGCTTCCCTTTCGATCCCGTTTGCTTAACCAAATCATCGTAGGTACTCGTCAGTGTGATTTTCTCTGCTTGTTCTTTGGTTATCGTCGAGGTTGTCTCCCCTGCTCCACCACCCGCAGTCGCCTTAGGCGTAGGTGTTGCTGTCACAGCCCCACCGGCATTCGTCCCACTAGGCGTCGCAGAAGCCCCAGGAGAGGGCTGCACCGTCACACCTGCTGTTGGACTAACAGTCGTCGTATCATCCTTCTTAGTGCATCCTGAGGCCATCACAGCAAACACTGCAAGAGCTATCATCCATCTTTTCATTTATTACGTCCTCCTACAAGCTATTTTCCATAACCTAACTGTTAGGTTGCTTCGGAACCTTACTATTTATCCCTTATCTTCATATAAACCATTATCACGATATCTAAACAGGACAATAAAAAAAGCCGCCTATACCCTCGAAGGATATAAACGGCTTTCATCTTGTGTGTTCTAGTACGGAAAGAGTGGGAGTCGAACCCACGCACGCCTCGCGACGCCTAACTGATTTCGAGTCAGCCCCCTTGGACCACTTGGGTACCTTTCCAAGAAAATGAGAACAGGACTTATTGTATCAAAAAAGTCTGTCTCTCGCAAGTGTTTTACTATTTTTTATGAAAAGTTTAGCTCGGCTCTTCGTCTGTCACCGCATTGCTGCGCAATATTTTTTTGAGCTTGCTTTCGAACTTCGTTCTTGGTACTAGGACGCTGTGCTTACAGCCTACACACTTAATCCGAATATCCATCCCCATTCGAATAATTTCCATTTCGTTCGTACCGCATGGATGGGGCTTCTTCATCTGAACAACATCGCCAAGTTGGTATTCCTTCTTCTCCATCTTAGTTCCCCTCCACCTTTTCCTGTTTAACGTAGGTTACGACCTTCGGATATGGGATTTCGATACCGTTGGCATCTAAGTGCTTTTTAATTTCTGCATTCAGAATTCGCCCTACTTCCCCTTGGGTGTTAGGCTTACACTCTGCAATGACCCGTATCTTCAACTCGGAGTTTCCGATCATTTGTACGCCAAGAACCTCGGGCACTTTGACGATATTCTCTGTACGCTCATTGACTTCACCGACAACTTCACGTAACAGTTCCATCGCACGATCAATGTCAGCATCATAAGCTATCGATACATCTACTACAGCAATCGAATTGTAAGTCGAAAAGTTCGTCACTTGCTTTATGTTTCCGTTAGGGATGATGTGAACCTCACCGGTCCAGCTTTTGATTCGCGTCACACGAATGCCAATTTCCTCTACGGTCCCTTTGAACTGATCAATTTGAATGACATCACCAACTCCGAACTGATCCTCGAAAATGATAAAGAACCCTGTAATGACATCCTTCACCAAACTCTGTGCTCCGAAACCTATCGCCAATCCGAGAACACCTGCACCCGCGAGTAAAGGGCCCAAATTCAAGCCTACTTGACCGAGTATCAACATGATAGCGACTAGATTTACTGTATATGCGATAAGATTATGTATGAGAATAGAAATGGTATTCGATCTTCGTCTATCAATGTTCAGCGGTGACTTCTCTCTGGCTATCACCATGTGAGCAATCGTTTTGTCAGCAATTTTAATGATAACTCTAGCAATCAGATATATAAGAGCTATTTTTATAATAATCCAGAATACCGAGGCAATGATTTCAGGTTTACTGATATGCTCCCGAATCCAATGCATCAAATCTTCGAAAAATTGTATTTCAAAAGACACTAGTATGCCTCCTTATTTTTCTACTATGGTACCATATCCATCTTCTTTTTTAAAATAGATTCCCCTAATCTCGACGTTCTCGCTCTCTATAATCTCTTGAACTTGCACAAGATCGCCTCCTGGAAATTCAATAGATAGCGCGCATCCCGCTGTAATCTCTTTAGGCGTGGGCCTAATATCTATCTCAATATCCGCGTACTCTAGCAGCATCTCTGCTCTTAGTGCTTGTTGAGTAGAATCAAAAGCTAGCAACATGATAGAAAATTCCAGAGAAAGCTCTCCTCTCTACGTATAAATGTCCCTCTCTCTCCATATACTAGTAAAAAAGATTTACTACCTTGGAGGGATATCATGAAATTCCATTTTGGATTCGACGGCGATAAAACCCCACCGCAAGAGCCTTTGAAAATTCAACATACCGATTCAAATACACCTTATCTTCTCGCAAAGCATTTGCAGTCGATTTTCAGTAAACTACCAACCTATCAACCTATCGTTGTCATCTGCGTAGGAACGGATCGCTCTACGGGTGATGCCCTAGGACCTCTGGTTGGCTCCCATTTAAATCGCACGACCACTCTCCGCAATCTTCATTTATTTGGCACGTTAGATGAGCCTGTCCATGCCATGAATTTAGCCGAGACCGTCGATAACATTCACAAGCAATTTCAGAACCCTTTCATCGTTGCTGTTGATGCTTGTTTAGGGCAAGTTGCTAGCGTCGGCTGCATTCAGGTTGCATATGGACCGCTTAAGCCAGGTGCTGGTGTGAATAAAGATCTGCCTCCAGTTGGTGATATTCATGTCACTGGGATCGTGAACGTAGGCGGATTCATGGAATACTTCGTTTTGCAAAATACGAGGCTTAGCCTCGTAATGAATATGGCCACTGTCATTGGCGATGCCCTCTACGCTGCGATCAGACGGACCCAATCATTTGCCCCAAGCGCTACGACTGCTTTAAAGTTTGAATAAGTGTTTCTTTCTCTTCCGGACTTAATGTGTAACTGGACTGCCCCTTTGTGATCGGCTTCGCATATACATACATTTGCTCTCTACTATGTATTCCTGTAAGTATCACTCCATCCTGTTCATCGTTCAGCATGGCCAATGAGAAACTAAGATCACTACCACCTTCATTGAAAGCATTGTAACGACGTATTTTTACGCTGGATGTCATCTTCATCATAGATTGACCAATACTAGAAATTTGGGTCGAAGCCTTAACGGATTCGGCCTTTTGCTCGTTCAATGCGTTCTGCATATCAATGAGTAACTGCTCCATATTCTCAGCACTAGAGCCATTCATCATTTGCACATATTTTTTCCGCAAAGATGATAGACGAATTGAAATAATAATGATTGTAATAAATAACGCCAGAATGCATGTGAAACAAACTAATATCACATACTCTGCATTCAAGCCAAACAGTTCCCCCATGCCCAATCCCTCTTTCTACTTCGCATATTGCGTTTGAATCTCTTTTACAGCCTCAATAAGCGCTGCTACTTCTTCATCTGTTGTAAAATAACCGATGCTCGCTCGCACAGCTCCCTTTGCCAACGTCCCAGCAATTTCATGCGCAAGCGGCGTACAATGATAGCCTGCTCGTACGGCAATTTGAAATGACTGATCGAGAATGAAAGCCACTTCCGATGAATCCACATCTTGAATGTTAAAGGAAACGATTCCTGTTTTATTTTGTCCAAGCTTTGGACCTAGAATCGTCACTCCTTCAATTCCCAGTAAGCCTTCCATTAATTGTTGCGTATGCGTCCATTCTTTCGCATGTATCTTGTCCACTGTTTCGGTAAGGACGAACTTCACACCTTCATTCAATCCCGCGATGCCAACCGTGTTCTGTGTCCCTGCTTCATAGCGATCTGGACGCACAGTGGGCTGATGGATCGCTTCGGATTGACTACCCGTTCCCCCGTGCAGCAACGGTTCCAGATCAATGTCTGGGTGGATGTATAACCCACCCGTTCCTTGAGGCCCTAGGAGCCCCTTGTGGCCTGGGAAGGCAAGCATGTCGATATTCATATCTACAACATGAATGGGCAGTACACCGGCGCTCTGAGCCGCGTCTACAAGCAGCTTCGCACCATGACTCCTGCATATCTCGCCAATCTCGCCAATTGGCATAATTGTGCCTAGTAAGTTGGAGCTGTGATTCACCACTACGAGTGTCGTATTCGGACGAAGCGCTTCTTTCAAATCATTCAATCGCATATTTCCTTGCTCATCGTGTTGCAAGTAGGTAAGTTCGACCCCAGATGATGCCTTCAGATATTCAAGCGGTCTTCTTACCGAATTGTGTTCAACGTTGGTACAAATCACATGATCACCAGGTTTCACGAATCCTTTGATCGCCTGATTTAGTGCATGTGTCGTATTTAAAGCAAACGAAATGTCGTTTGGGTTTCTAACACCGAATAGCTTTGCTAGATTCTTTCTTGTCTCGAATAACGTACGACTTGCCTTTACTGCCATCTGATGGCTGCCTCTGCCTGGATTGGCTGCATACTCTTGCATGCACTGCATCATCGCATCCATCACCGTTGACGGCTTTGGCCACGAGGATGCTGCTTGGTCGAAATACATAACGCCCTTCATGTTTCCAGCCCCTTTTGAGAAATCTCTACCTTGCAGCTACTAAAAAAAGAGTGACTACTTTCGGAAGAAGGTATTATCGCTAATTGCCAATAGAAAGTACAGTATGAGTTCTTTAACTACATATCCATTTATGTATGGTCAAAAATATAGCATACCTTAGTTTGTTCCTTCTGCTCGAAAGAAAAACATAGGTATGCTAGCAATTTTTAAGAGATTTTACCTTGCAACAATTCTAGCAGTCGATTGAGATCGTCTTTTGAGTAATAGAGCAGCTCGATCTTTCCTTTATCCTGCTGACTTTTAATTTTCACGGATGTCCTATAAATGTCTCGCAATTGCTCTTCTGCTTGATTAATATACGGATCTCTATTTTTTTCTTTTTGTTTTGCCTTTTCCTTTTCAGGGCCAGGTGGTTCTTCTAGCATCTTAATTGCCTCTTCAAGCTCTCTAACACTCCATTGTTTAGAGATCGTTGACTCTGCAAGTTCTTTCTTAATCTTATCGTCTTTCACACCGACAATAGCTCTCGCATGTCCCATAGATAATGTTCCACGTGAAACATATTGTTTGATGGCTTCCGGGAGAGAAAGTAATCGAAGGAAGTTAGCAATGTGCGATCTGCTTTTCCCAACCTTTGCGGAAAGCTCTTCTTGCGTCAATGAAAACTGATCGATGATACCTTGGTAAGCAAATGCTATCTCTAGTGCATTGAGATCCTCACGTTGGACGTTCTCAATCAACGCGATTTCCATCACTTGCTGATCAGATAGAATTCTTTCAACAGCTGGAATGGTTGGTGTCCCTGCAACTTGCGAGGCACGGAAACGACGTTCACCCGCTATGATCTCGTAGCCTTTAAGAACCTTCCGAACAATGATAGGCTGAATGACGCCATGTTCCTTGATCGATTCCGAAAGTTCCCTGATACTATCTTCATTGAAGTGCTTTCTTGGCTGATACGGATTGGCTCTTAATTGGGCCAGTGGAATTTGAATGACTTTATCGCTCTCATCAATATGCAAGGAAGTAATTAATGCGTCTAATCCTTTACCTAAACCTTTAGAGAGGCCTTTGGTCATACTGAGATCACTTCCTTAGCAAGTTCTAAATAAACTTCCGCGCCCTTTGATCTAGGATCGTACGTAATAATGGATTGCCCATGACTCGGCGCTTCACTCAAGCGTACATTACGTGGGATGATCGTTTGATATACCTTTGTTTGAAAGTACTTTTTAACCTCTTCAATAACTTGGATACCTAAGTTCGTCCTTGCATCAAACATCGTCAATAATACGCCCTCGATTTGAAGACCTGTATTTAAGTGCTTCTGTACCAATCTAACGGTGTTTAGAAGTTGGCTTAAACCTTCTAATGCGTAGTATTCACATTGAATAGGGATGATCACTGAATCAGCGGCAGTTAAAGAATTAATCGTTAAAAGACCCAGTGATGGAGGGCAATCTATCAAAATATAATCATATAAGTGTTTAACAAGATGAAGGGACTTCTTTAATCGAACTTCTCTTGAAATGGTTGGAACCAATTCAATCTCTGCTCCAGCTAATTGAATTGTTGCCGGAACGATTTTAAGATTCGGTACATTTGTTTCCACTGTTGCATCCTTCGGATGTACATCATTAATCAATACATCATAAATGCAATTTGTTACATCAGCTTTATTCACACCAATACCACTTGTTGTGTTCCCTTGTGGGTCAATATCGACCAAAAGAACGCGTTTACCAAGCGAAGCTAATGAAGCGCCTAGATTCACAGAAGTCGTCGTCTTGCCGACGCCACCCTTCTGATTCGTTATTGCAATAATTTTAGACAAAACCATTTCACCTCTATCGCTTATGTTCCATAATGCTATTTAACAAGCAGTAGTACTATCTTACCATATCTATCAATCAGTTACCTTATGAATATTTGATAGATTCGTGCCATTAGATGCAAAAAAAACGGCTTGCGCCGTTTTAGGTAGCAGGAATGCCTAAATTATCGCTTAGGAATCTTAATTATAATTTCATAATGATCTTCATGATCTTGTTCCGAAGTATTAATATGTAATCCCGAACTTGAAACCATTTCAACCGACTGTCGAATGGTATTCAGAGCAAGCCGAACATCTTTCGTAAAAGATACACGACGTGACTTCTTAATTTTTGCCGCTTCCTTCAAGAAACTGATTTTGATTTCTGTTTGTTTAACGTTTAATTCTTTTGTGATAATTTCTTCTAACAATTTAACCTGATGCTCTTCTTGATCTAAGGCTAATAGAGCTCGTGCGTGACGCTCAGTAATCTTACGTTCCATCAAAGCCATCTTAACCGGCTCGCTTAACTGTAAGAGTCGAATCTTATTCGCAATCGTAGATTGGCTTTTGCCAAGGCGCTGTGCGAGACTCTCCTGTGTGAGATCATGCATCTCGATCAATTGATGGTAGGCTGCAGCCTCTTCAATCGCAGTAAGTCCTTCGCGCTGCAGATTTTCAATAAGCGCAATTGATGCCGCTTGTGAATCATTAAATTCGCGAACAATCGCTGGAATTGTATCCATGCCTAGCTTTTTAACAGCACGCAAACGTCGTTCGCCAGCAATCAATTCAAATGTATTATTTTTGACTCGGACAACAATGGGCTGAATAATACCATGTGTACGAATGGTTTGACATAGTTCATCAATACGATCATCATCGAATAATGTTCTTGGCTGATAGGGACTAGGAATAATACTATTTACGGGTATGTTTTTGACCTCATCCGTCGTCGAACGATCTGCAAGGCCAAATAGCTTCGATATTTGTTCTTTCATAGGAAAACTTACCACCAACTCTTCCCGTAGTTTAAGCGATCAGTACAGTCATAGATTAAGGACCTGTCCGTCCTGTACAAGGTGAAACGATCTATTCGCCATTCCGAGACGATGTCTTTCATGCTGTCTGAATCTAGTAAATTTAATCTATTAATTGCGAATATCCAACTAAAACATCACAAATAAAATCTAAGGCGAAGCCAGTAACAGACGGGCTTTCACCTTATATAGGTATTCTCCATTGAAGGCAATAATCCTTCTATTTAATAGGATAGCTAGCAAATGTTTCACGTGAAACATTTCTTTATTTGGAGAGCGGCTCCTTTAGCGGAATCCCTGCTTTTCGAGGATACTTCGCTGGTGTCGCAGCCGTCTTCCGAATTTCAACAAAGTGTCGCACAGATTCTTCAATAGGCAATATCATCCGATTAACCTTCGTCACTTTGCCACGTAACTCTACCAAGCTAAAGGAAGAGTCTTTAATCTCCTCATCTATCTCAGAACCTTTCATCGCAATGAAAGTCCCTCCACTTTTCGCAAATGGAAGACAAAACTCATTTAACACCTGCATCTTCGCAACCGCTCTTGCCGTAACGAGATCAAACTGGTCACGGTACCGAGGTAATCGTGCAACATCCTCTGCCCTACCATGCACACAATCCATGTTCGATAGACCCAGTTGAGCAACGATTTCTTTTAAAAACAAAATACGTTTATTCAAAGAATCAACAATTGTAACTTGAAGATGAGGAAATGCAATCTTAAGCGGTATGCTTGGAAACCCAGCGCCTGAACCGATATCAGCAAGTGACTTAACCTGCCCCATATCATAATTAAAAGCCACAGAAAGAGAATCATAGAAATGTTTGAGATAAACTTGATCTCTCTCCGTGATACCTGTTAGATTCATTTTTTCGTTCCACTCCACGAGTGTCTTATAATACAGTTCGAACAGCTCTAGCTGATGTGTAGAGAGAGTAATATGTTCTTTTGCTAATAACTCTGTGAATTGTTGTTGTATAGCATCCATAATCTTAACCTCTAGCCGCTATGACTCTATTGTAATGTTCTAGATATACGAGCAAGATCGAAATATCCGATGGCGTAACGCCGCTAATCCGCGATGCCTGACCAATAGAAATTGGGCGAATTTTCGCTAGCTTCTGCTTAGCTTCCGTAGCAATTCCATGAATCTCGCTGTACTCAATATCATCCGGAATCTTTTTCTTTTCCATTTTACGTAGACGATCAACTTGATTGCTTTGCTTTTCAATATAACCCGCATATTTCACTTGAATACCCACTTGCTCCTTCATATCTTCATCTAAGTCAAAAGGAGACAACGTCATTTGTTCAATATGCTTATATTCGATCTCCGGACGGCGTAACAATGAAATCGCTGGCACCGAGTTCGTCAATTCCACACTTTCCAGGCTGCGAAGCAATTCCTGTACGTGTGGCTCTGGTTTCACTTTTACTTCAGATAAACGCTCAATTTCTTGTTCAACCAGTGATTTTTTATTCAAAAACTTTGCATAACGCTCTTCGGAAATCAAACCAATCTCATGACCAATCGGCGTCAATCGTAGATCTGCATTGTCATGGCGTAACAATAAACGATATTCCGCACGTGAAGTAAGCAAACGATAAGGTTCAGTCGTTCCTTTTGTAACGAGATCATCAATCAGAACACCGATATAACCTTCCGAGCGATCCAGTACAATCGCTTCTTTGTCTTGCACTTTACGAGCTGCATTGATACCAGCCATAACGCCTTGTCCTGCTGCTTCCTCATAACCAGACGTTCCGTTAATTTGACCAGCCGTAAATAAGCCGCTAACCAACTTCGTCTCTAATGAAGGCTTCAATTGTGTAGGCACAACTGCATCATACTCGATCGCGTAGCCAGTACGCATCATTTCAACCTTTTCTAATCCAGGAATGGAACGCAAAATGCCTAGCTGTACATCTTCAGGCATACTTGTAGAAAGACCTTGCACATAATATTCTGACGTGCTGTGGCCTTCTGGCTCTAAGAAGATTTGATGCTTCGGCTTATCGCTGAAACGAACAATCTTATCTTCAATAGAAGGACAGTATCTAGGCCCCGTCCCCTCAATAGCGCCGGAGAACATCGGAGCACGATGCAAATTATCATTAATAATTTGATGCGTTGCCGCAGATGTGTAAGTTAACCAGCAAGGAAGCTGCTCATTATGATTCGAACCGGTTTTGGTCTCAAATGAGAAGAACTTCGGTTGCTCGTCACCTGGTTGAATTTCTGTTTTGCTAAAATCAATCGTATCTTTATGAACGCGCGGAGGCGTCCCTGTTTTGAAACGAACAAGATCGAAGCCTAGCTTGCGCAAGGACTCGGATAATTTAACAGATGGCTGCTGATTATTGGGACCACTCTCGTACATCAGTTCGCCCATAATAACTTTACCGCGTAAATACGTACCCGTCGTCAAAACGACAGATTTTGCGTAATATTCGGCACCCGTCTTGGTGATAAGACCTTTACAAACACCATTCTCAACAATTAGCTCTTCAGCCATTCCTTGACGTAATGTTAAGTTTGGCGTAGCTTCAATTGTTTCTTTCATTTTGTGCTGATATGAAAACTTATCGGCTTGAGCGCGTAGTGCATGAACAGCTGGCCCCTTGCCTGTATTCAACATACGAAGTTGAATGTAAGTTTTATCAATATTGCGACCCATCTCACCACCAAGTGCATCGATCTCACGAACAACATGTCCTTTAGCCGGACCACCGATGGATGGGTTACAAGGCATGAAAGCGACCATGTCTAAATTGATCGTTAATAGCAATGTGTTGCAACCCATGCGAGCTGAAGCTAACGCTGCTTCACAACCAGCATGACCGGCACCGATAACAATAACGTCATAATCCCCTGCGTGATATCCCATAGAAACGTCCCTCCCTCTTTTATGAAAACGCAAATGCTGTCGATTTTCATTTTCCTAAGCAGAATTGTGTAAAAATTTGATCTATCAGGGACTCTCCTACCGAATCACCAATAATTTCGCCTAACTGCTCCCAAGCAGCTCGGATATCAATTTGAATCATATCAATCGGTACATATTGTTCGTTCGCATCCAACGCATCCTGTAGGGAACGCTTCGCCTGTTTCAAAAGTGAAATATGACGAACATTACTCACATAGGTTAGATCGCTCGATTCAAGCTTGCCTTCGAAGAAAATCGCCGCGATTGCTTTTTCCAAATCCTCAATACCTTTATTCTCAATCAGAGATAGCTCCACAATACGCTCTTGTGGGAAATAACTGAGAACCTGATCCACATCTAACTTGCGATCCAAATCAATCTTATTTAATATAACGATCGTTTGTTTATCAGCTAATTGCTTCATCAACGCAATCTCATCTAATTGAAGCTCATCATTACTATTCAACACCAGTAAAATGAGATCAGCTTCTGCTAAAGCCGTTTTCGAACGTTCCACACCAATTTGTTCGACAATATCTGATGTTTCGCGAATCCCCGCTGTATCCAGCAGCTTCAACGGAATACCACCAATATTAACGAATTCTTCAATAACATCCCGAGTAGTTCCTGGAATATCAGTAACAATGGCTCTATTCTCTTGCGCTAATTCATTCAACAAGGAAGACTTCCCAACATTAGGTTTGCCGACAATGGCCGTCTCAATGCCTTCACGCAAAATTTTACCTTGTTCCGCGGTCACCAATAAACGATCAATATCAAACATGACCGTATCACACTTTGTCTTGATGAAAGTATTCGTCATTTCCTCTACATCATGTTCCGGATAATCAATATTAACCTCAACATGTGCCATCAACTCAACCAGAACATACCGTAAATGCTTGATTTGCTTAGATAAATTACCTTCCACTTGCTTCAATGCAACCTTGAAAGCTCGATCTGACTTAGCCCGAATTAGGTCAATGACTGCTTCAGCTTGCGTTAAATCAATACGACCATTTAAGAAAGCACGCTTCGTAAATTCACCTGGCTCTGCCAAACGAACCCCTTGAAACAGCAGTAAATCAAGCACTTTCTTAACCGACACAATCCCACCGTGGCAGCTAATTTCAACGACATCCTCCATCGTAAAAGAACGCGGAGCTTTCATTAAAGTAACTAGAACCTCCTCTACCTTTTCGGCAGAAGCAGGTTCTATAATGAATCCATAATGTACCGTATGCGTATCAGCAACAGATAATTTCGTTTTTGAGCGGAAAATACGTTCAACGTATGTGACAGAATCCTCGCCGCTCACACGAATAACCGCTATCCCACCCTCTCCAAGCGGTGTAGAAATAGCAGCAATCGTATCATTTAACATAGTATTTGCACCTCGAATTTACCTCATCTTAAAGAAAAAGCAATGACATATGAACCAAGTCATTGCGATCTGTGTTATTTAACAGCGATGACAACCCGACGATTCGGTTCTTCGCCTTTACTGTAAGTTTTGATTACGGGATGGCCCTGCAATTCAGCATGAATGATCTTACGCTCTTGCGAATTCATAGGCTCCAGAATTACTTCTTTTTTAGACTTTATGACGCGGTTAGCCAATCTTAGAGCTAGCTCTTCCAACGTTTTCTTCCGGCGATCACGAAAATTCTCCGCATCTAAGATAATGCGGAAATGAGAATTCGCATACCGGTTTCCAACAATATTGACTAAATACTGAAGGGCATCGAGCGTTTGTCCTCTTTTGCCAATGAGAATCCCTAATTCCGAACCACTCATGTTTAAGATATAGCCTTCACGATCTTTATGAGTATCTATGGTGATGGAAATTTGCATCGCTTCGAACATATCTTGTAAGAAAGCTATCGCTTCCTCAAGTGGATCGGGTATCAATTCGAGCTCAACCTTCGCAACTCTGGATCCAATAAACCCGAACAACCCTCGCGAGGGCTGTTCCAAAATATGAATATGTACACGATCCTCCGAAACTTGCCATTGATCTAGACCAGATTTAACTGCTAGTTCAATTGTCTTTCCAGTCACCACGATTTTCTTCATTTAGACAGGCCACCCTTATTATTTTGAGATCCAGGCTTTTTTTGTGAACCAGGAGCACCATAGATGAAATAAGACTGAACGATTGTGAAAATGTTACCGTAAATCCAGTACAGCGGAAGTGCAGATGCAAAATTCATGGACATGACGAAAATCATAACCGGGAAAATGTACATTAAGCTTTTCATTTGTTGATTCATTTGGGAAGACATAAACATTTGTTGAACGAACGTAGTAGCCGCGGCAATCAATGGCAGTATATACAGGTGATCCGGCTTACCAAGATTCAACCATAGGAAAGTGTGTTCATGAATTTCTTGATTTCGCATAATCGCTTGATACAAGGCGATAAGAATCGGCATTTGAACGATGATAGGGAAACAACCTGCTAGTGGATTGACACCATTTTGCTGAAACAATTTCATTGTTTCTTCTTGTTGCTTTTTCGCATCATCTTTATATTTCTCTTTAAGCTTCTTCATTTCAGGCTGCAGATCCTGCATCCGTTTGGAGCTTTTGTATTGCTTAAGCGTAAGCGGCAAAATAATCAATCGGATAATAATCGTTACAACCAAGATGGACAATCCATATTGACCCCATAAATGATCAGCGAACCAATCAAGCGTTTGTGAAAGCGGGTACGTAAAGTACTTAGTGAAAAAATTAGCCGTGTTCGGGTCGATTGGCGCTGATGCTGCACCTGAGGGGCTACATCCGGACAAAAGCAAAATCACCGAAGACAGTGCTACTAGCATATAAATTCGACGAGTCAAAATGAGATCCTCCTAAATGTCTTTTCCAAGATAAACTATAACACAACTTCAGCCCGCAAGGAAATATTGCGTTACTTTTTTATGGCGTCATTTTTTTTATATAAAGAAGCTTTACGAATGACATGCCAGATACTTTTCTCCATGTCTGCATAAGCCATATCAACGACAGGTTTTCTAGCCAATAAAATGTAGTCATATTGAGGTGTCATATTTTCCTTTTTCAGACGAATTACTTCTTTCATCATTCGTCTCAAACGATTACGTACAACCGCATTTCCAATCTTTTTAGAAACCGAAACCCCGAAACGAAACGCCTCTGCTTTGGGCTGCGGCAAATAATAAAGAACGAATTGCTGATTGGCCATAGATTTCCCATAGCGATACACCTTACTAAAGTCTTCTCTTTTTGCTAACCGATATTGTTTCTCCACAGCCGTGTACACTCCAGACAGATCACATTCATTAATTGAACAAAATACCGCATATCTAATCTAGTTTTAACAAAACCAGTTCAATGTAAACCGTGCAGCAAAATGCAAAAAAAAAAGCCCCTTTCGGAGCCTTTTCTTACGCGCTTAGAACTTTTCTTCCTTTAAGACGACGAGCTTGTAGAACTTTACGACCGTTCTTCGTGCTCATTCTTTTACGGAAACCATGGTTCTTCTTACGCTTTCTCGTATTCGGGTTAAATGTTGGACCCATCTATAGCACCTCCCTACCTGGCTGAGGATATCCATCCTACAAAATTTCTACTACTCATTAAATCATTTTCACAGAAGAAAGTCAACCTACCCAAGTGTGCAGTATTTGGATGACAGATTGTCTCGTCGGCGGTCAAAAGAATAAGCTGTGTATAAACTTTTGACGAGAAAGAACAAACTTTGTCGAAAATCAACAGAATATCAACAATATCTTGTGTTGTGAACAATTTCTACCCACAACTTGTTGTTATTGTGGATAATGCGAAACAATCCGTTGATTAACAAGGTATCTTTTGTTAAGATAGTAATGTTTCTGCTGTGGATATACGCCACTAATCCTCCAAGTTATCAACATCCTGTGGATAACAATGTGCACAAACTTCCCTCTACAAGAATAAGTCATTTCTGCGGATCCTTAATAATGTGGATAAAACCGACAAAAGTCATCCTTTTTTGACCCCACCAGACATAAGATTCTTTTCGTAGATATTTGGGCACACTAAATGCTAACTACCTTTTCTTTACGATTCCAACGTGAGTTGTTCGTTTTCACGTTTTATCTCATAAATCATAACCAAGTTTCACCTGGCCTATGCCACATGTTTGATTCAAAAGGAGTGAAGTACTGTGGAAGGCCATTCTACGGACCTTTGGCAACAAATTTTAACGATTATTCAAACGAAGCTCAGCAAACCGAGCTTTGACACCTGGCTCAAATCGACTAAGGCTACTGTATTCAACGATTCCACTGTTATTATCTGCGCGCCAAATAATTTTGCGCAGGAGTGGCTAGAAAGTAGGTACACGAAGCTAATCGAAGGTACGATCTACGATTATACGGGCAAGCATGTATCCGTTAAATTCGTCATCGAGACTGAAGAGCAAAAGTCACAATCGACGACGTCTATTCAACCTGTTGTCATTCCTCCTAAAGGTCCAGCAATTGTTGCTGGTGAAGAAAACTTTACAAGTATGATGAACGCTAGGTACACCTTTGATACCTTCGTTATCGGATCTGGCAATCGTTTTGCTCACGCGGCTTCCCTTGCAGTAGCTGAAGCGCCGGCCAAAGCGTATAATCCACTCTTTTTATATGGAGGGGTTGGATTAGGTAAGACTCATCTCATGCATGCGATCGGACATTATGTACTCGAACATAACCCAGGTTCTCGGGTTCTATATATATCATCCGAAAAGTTTACCAATGAATTCATCAATGCCGTCCGTGACAACCGCGGGGAAGGCTTTCGCAATAAGTATCGAACAATTGATGTGCTGCTTATCGATGATATTCAATTCCTTGCTGGGAAAGAGGGAACGCAAGAGGAGTTTTTCCATACATTTAATGCACTTCATGAAGAAGGTAAGCAAATTATTATCTCAAGTGACCGTCCGCCCAAAGAGATTCCAACCTTAGAGGATCGATTGCGTTCACGTTTTGAATGGGGACTTATTACGGATATTCAGCCACCAGATTTAGAAACACGTATTGCCATTTTGCGCAAAAAGGCAAAAGCCGAAAATCTCGAGATTCCGAATGAAGCTATGATCTATATCGCTAACCAAATCGATACGAACATTCGAGAGCTGGAGGGCGCATTAATACGTGTAGTTGCCTACTCTTCCCTTATTAATCAAGATATTACCGTTCATCTGACAGCCGAAGCATTGAAAGATATCATCCCGTCCAACCGTCCAAGGGTCATTACGATACAGGATATTCAAGCGCGAGTTGGAGAATTCTATGGGTTAAAGCTCGAGGATTTCAAAGCGCGTAAACGAACAAAGGCCGTGGCTTTCCCAAGGCAAGTAGCGATGTACTTATCACGGGAGCTCACAGACTTCTCATTGCCGAAAATAGGAGATAATTTTGGGGGTCGCGATCATACGACCGTTATACATGCTCATGAGAAAATCGTACAGCAGCTGAAAGTCGATCAAGAATTATATAAGATTGTTCATAACCTAACGGAACGCATCAAAAACCCCTCTTAATAACATCACATTTTTCATAAGCCTATGCACAATCTATTCACATGTGGATAGGCTTGCTCTATCTCAGGTTCATCCACATATCCACATATCCAGAGCCCCTACTGCTATTACTAATAAAGAATGTTATTATATAATGATTATGCTAACGCACCGTAAAAAAAGAACTGCAGGAGTGAAGTCATGAAATTAACTATCCTAAAAGACCATTTAATTGAATCCATTGGTCACGTTTCCAAAGCCATATCCTCTCGAACAACGATACCCATT
Source organism: Paenibacillus sp. J22P169 (assembly GCF_059691995.1). Taxonomy (NCBI): domain Bacteria; kingdom Bacillati; phylum Bacillota; class Bacilli; order Caryophanales; family Paenibacillaceae; genus Paenibacillus; species Paenibacillus sp. J22P169. Next base: position 377,396 of record NZ_JCAUAO010000006.1, read on the forward strand.
CTTACAGGGATCAAAATAGATGCAACCTTAAGCGGTGTAACACTAACTGCTAGTGATACCGACATCTCCATTCAAAGCTTTACAGCCAGTGAAAACAGCACAATTAAAATTATCGAACTAATCCAAGCTGGGAGTGTCGTGCTTCCCGCTAAATTTTTCGTTGAAATCATCCGTAAGCTGCCTGCTCAACTGATTGAAATTGAAGTAAAAGCCAACTTCCAAACCATTATTCGTTCAGGTTCTTCCGAAATTCAAATCATGGGCTTAGATCCAGATGAGTATCCGCTGCTTCCTGAAATCGAAGAAAGCAAAATGCTTCGTTTACCAAGTGATTTACTTAAAACGATGATTAAACAAACGTCATATGCGGTATCCACCAATGAATCAACACCTATTCTTACAGGCGTCCTTTGGAACATTACCGGAGATAAGTTGAAATTTATTGCTTGCGATCGTCATCGCTTGGCAAGTAGAGAAGTAACTGTTGATAATGAGCAAGCGCAAAACCTGCCCAATATCGTTATTTCAGGCCGGACCCTGAATGAGTTAAGCAAAATTTTGCCTGATCAAAACACCCTTATAGATATAGTTATTGCGGACAACCAAGTTTTATTCAAAATTCAATCCATTTTATTTTATTCGCGTATTTTGGATGGCACCTATCCGGATACATCCAAACTAATTCCACAATCCTTTCAAACAGAAATGGTTGTTCCAACCAAGGAATTGGCAGAAGCAATCGACCGTGCCTACCTTCTCTCCAAGGAAGACAAAACGAATATTGTAAAAATGATGATGCTCGAAGACAAAACGATCGAAATCTCTTCCAGCTCTTCAGAGCTAGGTAAAGTTACGGAACAAATTGCCCTGCAGCATATTGTTGGTGATTTACTTAAAATTTCGTTTAACTCTAAATATATGTTGGATGCGCTTAAGGTACTCGACTCCGAATTTATCCAAATTGGATTTACGGGAGCTATGCAGCCGATCATTATGAAACCGCAAGATTCCACGAATATCTTGCAGTTAATTCTGCCATATCGAACAACGAATTAAGGAGCGCTCGTATGAAACAAATAGTTATCAACACTGCATACATTACACTTGGGCAGTTTCTGAAATTATCGGACTGTATATCCACAGGTGGACAAGCTAAATTTTTCGTTGTGGAAACCAAAATTGAAGTAAACGGGCAAGCTGAAAATCGCAGAGGTCGGAAACTTGTGCCGCAGGATATAGTCAAGGTGGAGGGTTTTGGACAATTCGAGGTCATAAGCTCCTGATCGGATTAACCAGGAGGATGATCGGCCATGTTTCTGAACAAACTCGTACTCAGTCATTATAGAAATTACGATCAAGTAGAACTAACAACTTCGAATAACGTGAATATTTTCGTAGGTCCTAATGCACAAGGGAAAACCAATTTGCTGGAATCTATTTATGTGATGGCCATGACCAAATCTCATCGTACCCACCAAGATAAAGAATTAATTGGCTGGAATGGTGAGCAAACGCTGCTGCATGCAGAGATTCAGAAATTGTACGGCAACTGTAAGCTGGACCTCTCAATTTCATCCAAGGGGAAAAAAGCGAAGATTAATGGTCTTGAGCAAAAAAAGCTCAGTAATTTTATTGGTGCACTGAACGTTGTCATGTTTGCGCCAGAAGATTTAGAGATCGTCAAAGGAACACCTGGCATCAGGCGTCGTTTTCTGGATATGGAGATAGGTCAAGTACAGCCATCTTATATTCATGACTTATCTCAGTATCAGAAAATCTTGGTGCAGCGGAATAATTATTTAAAGCAAAATTACCCCGGTAAAAGCTCGCCTGACGCCATGCTGGACATCTGGAATGAACAATTAGCACAGTATGGTGTTAAAATTATGAAAAAGCGTCAAAACTTTATAAAGAAGCTTCAAAAGTGGGCGGAGAACATCCACAGAGGGATAACGAACGATAGTGAATCATTAGTTATTCGTTACTCCCCTTCGTTTGACATGGAGCCATTTGAAGATGAATCTGTTTTATTAAACCAATTTATGATAAAGTTATCTTTGGTGAAAGATCAGGAATTCCGAAGAGGCGTTACTTTAGTTGGCCCTCATCGTGACGATCTTCTCTTTTACATAAACGACAAAGAAGTCCAAACGTACGGCTCCCAAGGTCAGCAGCGTACAACCGCGCTATCACTCAAGCTAGCAGAAATTGAGCTCATTCATGAGGAAGTGGGCGAATATCCTCTGCTTTTGCTAGATGATGTCCTGTCAGAGTTGGATGAATATAGACAGACACAGTTAATTCGCACGTTTCAGCAGAAAGTCCAAACATTTATTACGACAACAGGTCTAGAGAGTGTTCATTTGGACCAACTGGATCATGCTTCCGTGTTTCATGTTTTGAAAGGAAATGTAAGCGGCAGGAGCTGAGAAGCATGTTTATTCATTTGGGTGGAGAGAAAATCATTAGAGCGTCTGAATTAATTGCTATATTTGATATTTCGATTGAGAAGTCATCCAAGATTTCAAAGCAGTTCATCCAACAAGCATTAAAAGATAAAAGAACCGAGCAAATTGGTGAGGAAGATTGCAAATCACTAGTCGTAACAAAAAGTAAAGTGTACTATTCCCCCATTTCCTCAACAACGCTCAAGAAAAGAGCCAATCAGTTATTGACGAATTAACTTCTTTTAATATAAAAAAGCAGGTGAAGAGTAGCATGTCTGTGAATCAAAATGCGTACGATGACAGTCAGATTCAGGTTCTGGAAGGTTTAGAAGCCGTTCGCAAAAGACCGGGTATGTATATTGGTTCAACTAGTGCCCGAGGACTGCACCATCTCGTTTGGGAAGCCGTGGACAATAGTATCGATGAAGCTTTGGCCGGATTTTGTACAAAAATTGATGTAATCGTTCATAAAAATAATAGCGTTTCTGTTATTGATAACGGACGCGGGATTCCAGTCGGAGAAAATGCAAAGCTGAAAAGACCAACGCTGGAGGTCGTACTTACGGTCCTGCATGCTGGGGGTAAATTTGGTGGGGATGATTCCGGTTATAAAGTATCAGGTGGCCTGCATGGTGTAGGTATTTCTGTTGTTAATGCGCTGTCGGAGCAGTTAACGGTTCAAGTTAAGCGTGAGGGCCAGATCCATCAGCAAGAATATCGCCGCGGTGTGCCTCAGTATGACGTAAAGGTCATCGGTGAAACAGAAGAAACAGGTACGCTAGTTACCTTCCAACCGGATCCGGAAATTTTTAAAGAAACGACGGAGTACGATTTCGATACACTGCAATCCAGAATTCGAGAGCTCGCTTTCTTGAATAAAGGCATCGAAATTAACTTGATTGATGAGCGCACGGATACGGTAGCAACACATATGTACGAGGGCGGTATTGTGTCCTTTGTGCAGCATTTGAATCGCAACCGTGAAGTAGTCAATGAAGTCCCGATCTATGTAGAAGGTGCTAAGGATAACATTTCGATCGAGATTGCTCTCCAGTATAACGATAGCTATACCGAGAACATTTACTCTTTTGCCAATAACATCAATACGCATGAGGGCGGAACGCATGAATCAGGCTTCAAAAGCGCACTGACGCGGATATTGAATGACTACGCCCGTAAAAATAATTCGATCAAAGAAAGCGACTCGAATCTTTCTGGGGATGACGTGCGTGAGGGTCTTGCTGCGATTATTTCCGTGAAAATTCCAGAGCCACAGTTCGAAGGTCAAACCAAGACAAAGCTTGGTAACAGCGAAGTTCGTGGTATTGTGGAATCGCTTTTCGCAGAAAAACTACAAATGTTCCTTGAAGAGAATCCAGCTGTAGCTCGCAAAATCCTTGAAAAAGGGATTCAAGCTGCTAGAGCAAGAGAAGCTGCACGTAAAGCTAGAGAACTGACTCGTCGTAAGAGTGCGCTTGAAGTCAGCGCCCTGCCAGGTAAACTAGCAGACTGTTCTTCCAAAGACGCTTCGATCAGTGAGATTTACATTGTAGAAGGTGACTCCGCAGGTGGTTCAGCTAAGCAAGGACGTGACCGTCACTTCCAAGCGATCCTGCCTCTGCGCGGTAAAATTTTGAATGTAGAAAAAGCGCGCTTAGATCGTATTTTATCCAACACTGAGATTCGTGCGATGATTACAGCCTTTGGTACAGGAATTAGCGATGATTTCGATATCGCCAAGGCACGTTACCACAAAATCATTATCATGACAGATGCCGATGTGGATGGAGCGCATATTCGTACCTTGCTGCTAACCTTCTTCTACCGATACATGAAAAAATTAATTGAGACTGGTTATGTGTATATTGCACAACCGCCACTCTTTAAGCTTGAGCGTAATAAAACCGTTCGCTATGCGTATAACGAGAAGCAACGTGAAGTCATTATGCAAGAATTTGGTGAAGGCGTGAAAGTCAATGTCCAACGTTATAAAGGACTTGGTGAGATGAATCCGGGGCAACTTTGGGAAACAACGATGGATCCGGAAAGCCGTACACTCCTGCAAGTGACGATCGAAGATGCTATAGAAGCGGACACACTCTTTGATTCATTAATGGGTGATAATGTAGAGCCTAGACGTGATTTCATCGAGGAACATGCGAAATACGTGAAAAATTTAGATATCTAACGTCATCAGAGACGTTGCAAACGATGTAAGCTTTCAGGAGGAACATTCATGAGCGAAGAATTACATTCGCAAGTCAAAGAAATTGACATTTCGACCGAAATGCGTACATCCTTCTTAGACTATGCGATGAGTATCATTGTCAGTCGCGCACTGCCAGATGTTAGAGACGGTCTGAAGCCGGTTCATCGTCGTATCTTGTTTGCGATGTCTGAACTGGGCATGTCTCCAGATAAGCCACATAAGAAATCAGCGAGAATCGTTGGTGAAGTAATCGGTAAGTATCATCCACATGGTGACACCGCTGTTTACGAAACTATGGTTCGGATGGCACAAGATTTCTCCCTGCGTTATATGCTTGTTGATGGGCATGGGAACTTCGGATCGATCGATGGTGATATGGCGGCAGCTATGCGTTATACCGAGGCTCGTTTATCGAAGATAGCTATGGAGCTTCTTCGTGACATTAACAGAGAGACAATCGATTATAAACCAAACTACGATGGCGAAGAAAACGAACCTGTCGTTCTCCCTTCTCGTTTCCCGAACTTACTCGTTAACGGAAGCTCAGGGATTGCCGTAGGTATGGCAACGAATATCCCCCCACATAACCTAAGAGAGGTTATTGAGGGGATTCAGATGATGATCGAGAATCCAGATGTCACGCCAATGGAATTAATGCAAGCGATCAAAGGGCCTGACTTCCCTACAGCCGGATTTATTCTTGGACGCGAAGGCATCAGACAAGCCTACACCACAGGTAGAGGCTCCGTTACGATGAGAGCTAGAACGGTCATTGAAGAGAATAATAATAAGGCTAGAATCATTGTGAATGAACTGCCTTATCAAGTGAATAAAGCAAGATTAGTAGAGAAAATCGCTGAACTTGTGCGTGAGAAGAAGATTGATGGCATCACGGATCTTCGAGATGAGTCTGACCGTAACGGGATGCGAGTTGTGATCGAGCTGCGACGCGACGTGAACCCTAACGTTGTTCTGAACAACCTGTTCAAACAGACGGCAATGCAATCGAATTTTGGTATTATTATGCTCGCTCTCGTCAACGGGGAACCAAAAGTTTTGAATCTTCGTGAGATGCTGCATTATTATCTTAAGCATCAACAAGAAGTTATTCGTCGTAGAACCGAATATGATTTACGCAAAGCGGAAGCTAGAGCGCACATCTTAGAAGGTTTGCGTATCGCACTTGATCATCTGGATCAAGTAATCGCATTAATTCGTTCATCTCGAACAACGGATGAAGCTAGAGAAGGACTCATGACAACGTTTAGTCTGAGCCTGGATCAAGCGCAAGCCATTCTCGATATGCGTCTACAGCGTTTAACTGGCTTGGAACGTGAGAAGATTGAAGCAGAGTATGCGGAACTGATGAAGAGAATTGCTGAACTTAAAGCTATTCTCGCTGATGAGCAGCTTATTCTTGCAATCATTAGTGAAGAACTAAATGAAATTAAAGAAAAGTTCGGTGATGACCGACGTTCTGAAATTACAGTTGGTGAAGAAAGTATCGAAGATGAAGACCTAATCCCACGTGAAGATGTCGTCATTACGATTACACACACAGGCTACATTAAGCGCCTACCGGTTACGACGTATCGGAACCAAAAGCGTGGAGGACGTGGTGTAGTCGGTATGGATACAAAAGATAATGACTTCGTCGAACATTTGTTCGTTACGAATACACATCATTATTTGATGTTCTTTACGAATAAGGGTAAAGTCTATCGTTTGAAAGCTTACGAGATTCCAGATTTGAGTCGTACAGCTCGTGGAACGCCAATTATTAATCTGATTCAAATCGAACAAGGGGAAACCGTTAATGCGGTAATTCCAGTGGAAAGCTTTGAAACAGAGCAGTATCTTTTCTTTGCAACGAAACAAGGGGTTGTGAAGAAAACGCCGATTGATGATTATTCAAACATTCGTAAGGGTGGGTTAATCGCCATCAATTTACGAGAAGATGATGATCTGATTGGGGTTAAGCTAACGGACGGTAACCAGGGCATTATTATGGGAACCAAGCTAGGGATGTCCATTCACTTCCCAGAGAGCGATGTGCGTTCAATGGGCAGATCGGCTACGGGAGTAAAAGGCATTCATTTGGATGATGAGGATGCTGTCATTGATATGGACGTTGTCCATGAAGATAATAGTGTACTAATCGTAACGTCCAAAGGCTTCGGTAAGCGGACGCCTGTCTCCGAGTATCGGATTCAATCACGTGGCGGTAAAGGTATCAAAACTTTGAATGTCACGGAGAAAAATGGTCCGATTGTCGGTCTCAAAGTGGTGCAAGAGGATGAAGATCTGATGATTATTTCTGCATCGGGTACAGTCATTCGTACAAGCATGGACGGCATTTCTGTCATGGGACGTAATACACAAGGTGTTCGTCTGATTAACATACGTGAAGATGATGAAGTAGGAACGTTGGCTCGCGTTCAGAAGAATGAAGAACAGAACGAGTCTGAGGAAGACGGCGACTGGGAAGAGTCAGCAGAAGCAACACAGTCAGAGGAATAAAATGTAGGGATGGGGGCTTACAAACCCATCCCTTTTACTTTACAATATGGAGTATACGAAATAGTAAGGTGAGTGAATGACCGTGCCGACAGTAGCCGTTTCGCAATTAAAATATGGTGAAAGATTAGGCGATAACGTAATAACCAAAATGGGTAATACGCTTTTTCAAAAAGGAAAAGTCATTCAGGAAAGAGAACTTGAAATTCTGAAAGCATTTCTCATTCCTTCTGTTTATATTGAATTGAAGAACGGCAACGAAGTGGAGCAAGTGGCCGAAGATGCCAAGGTGAAAGAAGTAGAGGCAGTTCATCCGTTTTATTTGGAATATCATAATATGGTGAAACTGCTCAAGAGAGTCTTTCTACTAGCTAATGGTGGACAACAGCTCCCAATTTTAGAAATTCGAACAGGTCTCGAATCGCTTATTCGTCACATTGATGCCTATAAGGTGCTCACCTTCACTCCAAAAAATCGAAATCTTCATGAGTATATTTATCATAAAAGTATATTAGTGAGTTTAACCTCCTATTCACTAGCCAGATGGGCTGGTCTTCCGCAGAAGGATTTAGTTCAAATCGCATTGGCAGGTTTGCTGCACGATATTGGCACTAGCAAGGCAGATCGCACTCTTCTGGAAAAGAAGAATGCTTTAACCGCAGCTGAAATGGATGAAATCAAGCAACATACGTTGATTGGCTATCAGATTCTTAAGAATATGTCTGGTATCAACGAAGGCGTAAAACTAACAGCCCTTCAGCACCATGAAAGGGAGGATGGGTCAGGCTATCCGTTAGGCGTGAAGTCCGATAAGATTCATATCTATGCCAAAATCGTAGCCATTGCTGATATCTATAATGCGATGACGAATGAGCGCTACTACAAATCTGCTTTATCACCATACGTTGTATTAGAGCAGTTGTTGACCGAATCCTTCGGTAAAGTAGATCCTACACTCGTCCAAGTCTTTATGAACAAATCCACGCAAATCAGTAACGGAACCCTCGTGAAGCTGAGTGACAATCGTGTTGGTGAGATCGTATTCTCTGATCGCTCGCATCCTACAAGACCATGGGTTAATGTAAATGGTACAATCGTTAACTTAACTGTTGAAAGAAATCTATTTATTCAAGATGTGATTGGTCATATATGAAATAAGATTGAAAACCTTACTCGTGTAGAGTAAGGTTTTTTTATTAAAAATCCCTTTCAAATTAATATGTAAATAAAGCTTGCAATCCTTTAGGGGATTTGTTATATTACTCCTTGTCGCTTCGGCGGTCGAACAAAAGAACGAAAGAAATTAAAAAAAAAGTTCTTGCAATTGAGTAGGCCGATGTGGTATATTAATCAAGTCGCCTTTGAGGGGCGAAGGATTAAAAAGGAAATAATTGATCTTTGAAAACTGAACAACGAGTGAGTAAGCACGAACGAGAAATCGTTCAAAAAAGAGATTGCAAAATCTCGCTAGCAACGAAAATGAGCAATTAAGCTTTCAGATATACGGACGAGCAATTGTCCAAACTATTATGGAGAGTTTGATCCTGGCTCAGGACGAACGCTGGCGGCGTGCCTAATACATGCAAGTCGAGCGGGTTTATCCTTCGGGATAAGCTAGCGGCGGACGGGTGAGTAACACGTAGGTAACCTGCCTTTAAGACTGGGATAACTATCGGAAACGATAGCTAAGACCGGATAACTGGTTTTCTCGCATGAGAGAA